>JAJFIA010000025.1 GCA_021775255.1 Roseovarius sp. | reverse complement strand
GTACCTTCAAATACAATTCCACAGTATAAATCCCCAAACCCTCCCGAAACTTCGAAAGGGCCAAAGTGGCCGACTTTTACGCCGCCCGCGACAGCATTATGCCGTCGCTACTGTGGCTTAGTATTGCTCCGCCGTTTACAGGGCACCATTTTAACAAAGATTATGGAACATTTTCAGCATATTGGCTTGCGGGCTTTGTTTTTAACCCCCCTTAAACCACCTTTGAGCGCTGTTAGGCGGGCTGTGTCGTCTTAGAAACAAATCACTCGCTATTTTTCAAGTAGACCATCTAAAGCGTTTCGCGATAAACCTGAATAACGGGTTTGTCGCGAAACGCGCGAAACACTGATATGTTACATGGCGTTTCGCCTTAACCCTGTCTCAGGTTTAAGGCGAAACGCTTTAAGAAGAGTTTCGGCCTGACTGATTACCGTGTTGATCGCCGCAGGCGCCAAATCAGGTGGATATCCGTCGATGGAAATGGCGCGTCATGCGTTCAACTATATGCCAGAGGCGACCGAGATTGAGCAGCGCAACAATCCGCTGCGCTTCAAGGTAGCGTGACGAGATCGCCGAATGGACCTGGTGGTTCTCAGATGTGCCAGCAACTCCTTCTTAAGTACGCCCCGCGCCTGGATAAACAGGCTTGGATAGATCGTCTCGTGTGAGACGCGCTTGCTCTCATCTTCTGGATGTTCACGCATCAGCCAGCCTGCAATTTGTTGCGGGGGCCACTTGCGGATCAGTTTGGTCGGTATCGCGCGGCAGAGATAGGCATTCCCATTGGTAAACCCGAACGTCTCAATGCTCTCCGCAATCTGCCGGATCTGTTTCTTCGAATGCGTCCGCGCATTGCGGGTCCACGGCGAGAGATCGGATATTGCGATTTGTTCTATGTTCTGTCGGGCCATTCCGGCCTCCTTATTGCTGCCCGCCGAAAGAATCATTCCATCAGCCATTGTAGTAAGATGTATCTTACTGCTGGCTTTTGGTAAAGTAAAGTCGTACACAGAGGTTCGACACATCGTACGGGAGGCGATCATGCATATCGGAGAGCGACTGCACAGCCTGCGCCAAAAAAGTGGGCAATCCTTACAAGCCGTGGCAGATGCCGTTGGCATTTCCAAAGCCCACATTTGGGAAATGGAAAAGGGCCACAGCAAAAATCCATCTTTTGAGCTTGTCCAAAAGCTGGCAAAACACTTCGGGGTCACTATCGATGCACTGGTGGGTGAAGCAGAAGAACCTGGCGCAGACGCTCTACAGATTGCGCGCATTCACCGGGGACTGGAGGAGCTTTCAGTGCGGGATCGTGCCGTGGTTGAAGATACGATCCGGGCTATGAAAGCGCGGACCGAGGCACAATGCTAAAAGATTGCAGCTGAGCCGCATCGATCTGGCAGACCTGCACGCGCCCAAAGCCATCGCGCGGGTAGTATTCAAGCAGCTTGGGTCAATTGAAGCGCCGGTGCCTGTCAGTCAAATTGCGCGCACCCTCGATGTCATCGACATCAAAGCTCAGAACTTTGATGGTTTCGAAGGCATGTTACTGACAGACACAGTACGCAGCCATGGATCAATTCTGGCCAACACAAAATATAGTTCCAGACGAACCCGGTTCACGATTGCACATGAGCTCGGGCACTTTCTGATGGAACGGCACAAGTTGTTCGGTGAAACAGGCTTTATGTGCAAAGCGCAGGACATGCGTGAGATACGCCTGAACAAGCAACATTTTCGGCAAGAAGCAGAGGCGAACACATTCGCGATCAACCTGTTGGCGCCAATCCACCTGTTCGATCCGTTGCTGTCGCCGTATCCCGATCTCAAGGATGCGCAGCGTCTGCGGGATCACCTCGATATTCGCCTTGAAGCGACGCTCCGACGTATGATTGAACGCAGAGAGGAATGCCTCGCCGCGGTCTGGTCAAAAAACGGACAGGTCAGATACTCCGCCAAAAGTGGCAAGTTTTCATGGCTAACCTGCAATGCCCGCGACCGGTTACCGCAACTGAGCCTGGCCAGCAAACTCGTCGCCAACGGTGTCATAGGGTTCAGCCGCGCTACAGAAACCAACCCGCTCGCCTGGACAAGCCGGTCCGATTTCGACTTGTTCGAACAGACGCGTGTGGCCAGCAATGGCCATGCAGTCACATTGCTTTGGGCCGACCTGCCCGATAGGGACGCCGAAGAAGAAGATGGATTGAAAGAACTGGGCATACCGGGGTTTCGATGAAACCCGGCACGTTCCCTGTTACCGCACGGCCTTTCCCTGTTAATCCCTGAAGCTTCCCTGTTTGATTGAATAAATTCCCTGTTATCAAATGAACAGGGATTTGACCCGTAAGCCCTTGTAAATCAGCCTGTAATCAGGAGAGAAATCGCCCGATACGGCCGGTTTCAGGCTAAAGCCGCAAAAATTCCCTGTAAATTCCCGTTTCCAGGGAAACAGAACTGAGACCGGTTAGCCAAAGACTGCCTGCACTGCCATTTCATTATTTGGACATTGTCAGATTTCAATCCGGGTGGCGCAGAGTGCCATGGTCTTCATGGTATTACATTGCATGGGGAATGCCGGAATTGTGCTTGCCCCGATCATGGCGGTTTTATTTGCAGGCCCCTTGGTAGGATCAAAGTTTTAACCGGGTAACCCGGGGTTTTATTCGCGCAAAAACCCTTGCTGTAAACCGCTTTCTTCAGGCCCGGCAGGGGCTTGTCCGAGCAAGCGGGTGATCGGCAGGAGCGGTATATTCCGCCCTAATTGATCGGCGTTTTGAGTAGCCGGGCGGCGCGGGCTTTGAGCCGGGCGGCGCGGGCATTCACATCGCTGCTGGTGGTTGGTTCAATCTGCGGCGCGGCCACCGAGGCCCTGATCTCTTCCACCGGGATCAGATCAGGATAGGGCGCGGCGCGGGCGGCGGCATCAACCTTGGCGTCAAGCTCGGGGTATTCGATGCAGGCGGGTATCGCGAAAAGCACTGGAAGGATAAGCCATGCACGCATGATCGGGCTCCGCCGGGATGTGGTTGCTGACCCTTCATGGCATTTTTTACCCGGATAGGGCAAGCAGGGGTTTGATTTGAACATTTGTTCAGTTAAATTCACCCCATGGCACGTACCCAGGGATCACATTCTGATATTACCGGGCCGCGGGTGCGCGCGGCGGCGCTGGCGCTTTTTGCGCGCCACGGCTTTGCGGCGGTCTCAATGCGGCAGATTGCGGGTGAGGTGGGCGTGCAGGCGGGTGCGCTTTATAATTATACGCCCGACAAGCAAAGCCTGCTGTTTGATCTGATGAAAGACCATATGGATCAGTTGTTGCAGGATCGGGCGGGGTTGACGGGGGGTGACGGGCCTGTGCAGGCATTGGAGCAGTTTACCCGCTTTCATATCCGGTTTCATTCCAAACGGCCCGAGGCGGTGTTTATCTCTTATATGGAGCTGCGCAATCTCAGCCCGGATAATTTTGCAATCATCGAGCGTTTGCGCCGGGCCTATGAGAATCAGCTTGAAGAGATCCTGCGCGCCGGGATGAAGGCGCGGGTGTTTGACATGTGCGAGCCCAGGATTACGGCGATGGCATTGATTGCGATGCTCACGGGCGTCAATACCTGGTACAGCCCTGTGGGGCGATTGAGCCTTGCAGAGGTGGAAGAAATCTACTGGGGCATGGTGCGCAAGGCTGTTGCGGCCTGATCCCGATTCATACGGGTATCTCAGATTGGTCGCTGCGGGAAAAGACATGTCGGTTAATGGCTGTCAGCCTGGCGAAAAATCAGGGGGATTATGCATGAAAATCGGCTTTATTGGTTTGGGAAATGTCGGCAGCAAGCTGTCTGGCAGCCTGTTGCGCAATGGTGTTGATATCCGCGCCTATGATCTGAATGCGGATCTGGTATCGGCGTTCGTGGAGCAGGGCGGTAAGGCGGGCGGCAGTGCGGCCGCTCTGATGCGCGCGTGTGAGATTGTGATCACCTGCCTGCCCAGCCCGGCGGCCAGTGATGCGGTGATGCAGGAAATGCTGCCCGAGGTGACCAAGGGTAAAATCTGGATGGAAATGTCGACCACCGACGAGGCCGAGGTCAGGCGCTTGGGGGCGCAGGTGATTGACAGGGGTGGCATGGCGGTGGATTGCCCGGTATCGGGGGGCTGCCACCGGGCGGACACAGGCAATATCAGCATTTTTGCCGGCTGCGACCGGGCCACGTTTGAGCGTATTCTGCCGCTTCTGACCATCATGGGGCGGCGGGTGTTGCATACCGGCGATCTGGGCAGTGCCAGCATCCTCAAGGTGATCACCAATTATCTGGCCACTGCAAATCTGGTTTCCTGCACCGAGGCGCTGACCGTGGCGAAGGCGGCGGGGATGGATCTGAATGTGGCTTATGAGGCGATACGCATCTCATCGGGCACTTCATTCGTGCATGAAACCGAAAGTCAGGTCATCCTGAATGGCAGCCGCGATATATCCTTCACCATGGATCTGGTGGCCAAGGATATTGGCCTGTTTCAAAAAGTGGCCGACCGGGCCGAAGTGCCGCTGGAGCTGAGCCCGCTGTTGATCGAGATATTCCGCGACGGGATCGCGCGATATGGCCCCAGAGAGCTGAGCCCCAACATCATCCGGCGGCTGGAAGAGGCGACCGGGCTGGACATCACAGCGCCGGGCTTTCCGTCTGAGATGATGGATGACGAGCCAGAGGAACGCGGCGCGGAAATTCATCCAAAATCCTGAAGGCATACCGGGCTCGCATCCGCCGGAGTTTCGCGTTAGGACCGGGGCGAAGGAGATATGCCGATGCAGGATGAAATACTGACCACCATAAGGGCTTCCGGCCCGAGGCGGGCATTTGGGGTGGTTGTGCTGGGCTTGCTGGGGGCATTCTTGATTTATGTTGCACTGGGATTGCCGGGGGGCGATTTGCGCTGGCAGGTTTTCCTGCTGGTGTTTGGCGGGCTTGTGCTGTGGCTTGCTCACAGGATGTGGCGGGCAACCGGCACGGTGATTGAGCTTACCGAGGCTGAGCTGCGATGCAGTGATGGTACGGTGATTGCCCGGGTCGATCAGATCAGATCGCTGGATCGCGGGACATTCGCGTTCAAGCCCTCAAACGGGTTTATGCTGCGGCTGAGCGATAAAGCCCCGCGGGCCTGGTATCCGGGGCTGTGGTGGCGGTTGAGCCGGCGTGTGGGGGTAGGCGGGGTCACATCTGCGGCGCAAACCAAGGCCATGGCCGAGATCATCGCGGCGATGATTGCCCAGCGGCAGGAATAGCCCTGCGCTCATGCTGTATTGATAATCGGATCAGTTGAAATGCCTTGCCCGGCCTAGCAGGGGTTCGGCCCATAGCAAATTTTTGGTATTTCACGGAAACTGGTAAAAGTTCGTGATGCCATGGGGATATTATTTCCGAAACCCACATTGAAAAACGGTGTGTAGGCGGATGTGGCATCAACCAGAATAACCCATTCCCCGTCAGCCAGATTGGGGATATGGGCCAGATCACCCTGGATATCGGCATCTACCATTTGTTGCATTGACCCGGAGCCGCGGACCTGTGACCACGGGACGGTATAGCCATTAGAATTCTCAAATTTTACCATGGTGACGCGAATTTGGTTTACCCCGTTATCCGTAACAATATCATTGAATAACGTGAGGCTGTTGTTCATGTAGGTGTCATCGACAAACCCCGGAACCACGGCTTCCCGCGAAATCATATCGGCAACGACATATGTGGCTTTGTCGCGGATGCTTTGATAGCGAAATATTTCAAAAAATTCGTAAGTAAAAGCCAGCGCCAATATCAGCAGTGGCAGGGTAATCACCATTTCAACGACAATGACACCGCTGTTATCCTCGCGAAACCGGGCCATGATTTTTTTCAGGGGTGAAAGTGTCATATCACAAAGGCTCCTGCACAAAGGCCGAGGTGGATACAATCGCCGCCTGACCATTCGCATCTTTGCTCAAAGCCTGACCAAGTAACCCTGAAGGAATAAGCGGATTAAAACGATAACAGGCACGAATTTGCATAAGCTGATTGGGCAAGCCAGAGGTGTCGAAAGAGCCAGCAATCTGCCCTTGCGTGGTCGGTGAGGCGGCATCCTCGCACAGAACAGGGCCCAGAGGCGTGTAATTGCGGATATCGGTTCTTTTCATCTCAAGCCGCAAAGTCGTATTGCAATTATCGAGGAACACGGCATTGGCACAGACCAAGGTTTTGATTTGCGCATATTGAGGGACATTGTTCGTGCTCAGCCTGACAGTGCGTACTGCAATATCAAGCCCGCGTTCAAGCAGGGCGTGGCGCATGGTGATCATGCCAAGCTCGACCGACATCAGCAATAGCGCGATATAGAGAGGCACAGCCAGAACAAACTCAACCGTAGGAGAGCCGCTTTCGTCGTGTCTCAGCCTTGAAAACAGGTGTTTCAGGGGGCGTATCATTGGGTCAGCCGCAGGTTTTGCACATTCGAGGCGATTGAACTGAAGGCCGCACTGATGTTGGTTGTATCAGCGGGAAAGTAATTCGCGACAGATTGCGCACAATTTTTCAGTTCTGTTTCGGCTGTGCCACCTGCGGGAACCTGAAATCCGATTGTGTAGATGACAATACCGCGGTTTTTGGCAGCAGTGCACTGTGACCGCATACGTGTGTTTTTCATGCTGCCGGTGATCCGTTCCTGACCTACATAATCATTCCAGGCGCTGAAATCACCAATGATATTGCTGTATCTTTGAGGGGTTATCAGCCCCCAGGCAAGCTCCCAGCTCATCGGGGTGCCATTCAATGGATCGCTCAGGTCATACCCGGCCAAAGTGGTTGGAAGCGCTGCAAATTCAACACCCGTGATCCAATTACCGTTAGAGACGTCGAAGAACTGATCTTCAGTCGGGTCGGATTCATTCGGGTCTTTGACATAGTAACGGTCTGATAGGCTCACCCGGCTTATCCGATAAAGATCGGAACCCGGCCCGCGGAAATCTGGCAGTACATGGGTTTCAACAACCGATTCATTCATCAGTTGATTGGGATCATTGAAATAATATGTTGTGGTGTTTGCCCCATCGCCCATCATCACGACGATTTTCAGGGATTCAGGCTCCCCCCAGTTGCTTGGTACATTCCCCAGCGCAGAGTTCATCTCACCGGTGCCTTTCAATGCGGCTGCAACCGATTGGAACGATGGATCAAGCATGGCCGTGCCCCATTTGATCCCGAGGTGACCAGACGTATTGCCCCTTGCTACCAGGCTGTCAATTTTATTGTGCAGAGCGGTTTCGCTCATGGAATAGGGCAGCACCTTCATATACGCATCCGTATAGCAATCGCGCCAAAACTGATTTGCATCATTAAAGGGAATGCTGTTGCTGTTCTGCATCAAGGTGTAAATCTGCTGCCGGTAGGGTATGGCCGGATCAATCGCAGTATTGCTGAATTCGTTCCCTAAAAACGCAATACAGGTGGAATAATTATGCGTCTGGTCGATATTCAGAGCGGTGAAAATAGTATCAGATGGCGTCACCCCCATGCTGAAGGGAATAAGTGAGATTGAGATGTCGCCCGGAGGGCCACTGTCAAGAATGGTGGTCACAAATTCCTTGGCGGCCACTTTGAGGGAGGAAAGTTTGCTGCCGCTCATGGAGCCCGAAACGTCAAGCACAAGCGAAACCTCGAGTTTCGGGGTGGCAATCTTGGCTGTGCCCCCTGTGTTTGCAATCAAAGTATCCACGCCAACCAGCCGCAACAGTGTGGTGGGCATGGTCATGCTGGCGCTGGCGGTTACCTCGGTTGAATTCAGCGATGTGACGATATCATCCACGCCAATACCATCCGTATCAATAGCATTCAGATTGTTGATCAGATCGTTTTTGGTAAAGTAATCTTCAACCACCGCCTTGATCTCGGCAACTGTTGAACCAGCGGGCATGCCGGCCGCGGCCAGCACGGCGGCGTCGGTGGTGACGGAAAGCTTGGCGCGATTCATCTCGTGGCGCATCACCGCCAGACCAAGCCCGGCCATGAACAGAAATATGATGAAGAAATACAGCGTGAGGATTAACATGGCCCCCTCATCATCGCGGCGATAGGCCTGCAAATGCTGTTTCATCTTGCCTGGCAGGCGTGGAGCCGTGCGCGTAAACCCATTGATTTTCCGCAAGCAGATTTTGGTCAAACCATTCATATCAACACCTCATTAAGGCAGCCGGTCCCGAGCATGGATGCAATTTGCATCAAACTATAAGTAATAGAATCATAAAGCTATGCATAGATTCTGTGTCATCACTATGGCATGAATGGGGTAAATTGCAAATATTCAGAGTCAGCGAATTAACCTTTTAGTGGAAATAATACGCTTGGTTCAACTTTATTGTGCACAAATAGGGGATAATGATGGGGGCTCCAGATGGCCAAACCAATATGAAAACAAGGCAAATCTGACAGCACTGGACAATTGCTCCGGTTTGATTAACCATTACTGTATAAACCTGAAGTAGTAACAGGGCCGCACCTATCATCACCTTCCACAAGACAGGGGAATCGCCACAATGTCAGCAGCTAAAGAGCCAAGCTTTCGCGAGAGCGTTGATTTAATGTTTAACCGCGCGGTGGCGTTGATGGAGCTGCCGCCGGGGCTCGAAGAGAAAATTCGCGTTTGCAATGCCACCTATACGGTGCGCTTTGGTGTTCGGTTGCGCGGGCAAATTCATACCTTTACCGGCTATCGCTCGGTGCATTCGGAACATATGGAGCCGGTCAAGGGCGGCATCCGCTACGCCATGAGCGTCAACCAGGATGAGGTAGAGGCGCTGGCGGCTTTGATGACCTATAAATGTGCGGTTGTCGATGTGCCGTTTGGCGGATCAAAAGGCGGCCTGACGATTGATCCGCGTGAGTGGGATGAGCATGAGCTGGAAATGATCACCCGCCGCTTTGCCTATGAGCTGATCAAACGTGATCTGATCAACCCGTCGCAAAACGTGCCCGCCCCCGATATGGGCACCGGCGAGCGCGAGATGGCGTGGATCGCAGATCAGTACAAGCGCATGGCGACAACCGATATCAATGGCCGCGCCTGTGTTACCGGCAAGCCGATCAATGGCGGCGGTATCCAGGGCCGGACCGAGGCCACGGGCCGCGGTGTGCAATATGCATTGCATGAGCTGTTTCGCCATCCTGAGGATATCAAAGCCGCCGGGTTGTCGGGCAAGCTTGATGGCAAACGGGTGATCGTTCAGGGCCTTGGCAATGTGGGCTATCACGCGGCCAAGTTTCTGCAGGAAGAGGATGGCTGCAAAATCGTCGGCATTATCGAGCGTGATGGTGCCTTGCATGATGAAGACGGGCTGGATGTGGAAGCTGTGCGTAACTGGATTGCTAGTCATGACGGTGTCGACGGGTACCCAAAGGGCCGCTATGTGCGGGATGGTTCAAAATTTCTTGAGCTGGAATGCGATATTCTGATCCCGGCGGCCATGGAAGGCGTGATCAACCTCTCGAACGCGGCGAATATCAAGGCCCCTTTGATTATTGAAGCGGCCAATGGCCCGATTACCGCAGGTGCAGACAAGATTTTACGCGAAAAAGGCTGTGTCATTGTACCGGATATGTATGCCAATGCCGGTGGCGTGACGGTATCTTACTTTGAATGGGTCAAGAACCTGAGCCATATCCGTTTTGGCCGGTTGGGTCGTCGTCAGGAAGAGGCGCGTCACCAGTTGATCGTGGATGAACTGGAACGGCTGGATACGCATCTTGGCGATAAATGGGTGATGTCCCCGGATTTCAAATCCAAGTATCTGCGCGGCGCCGGTGAGCTTGAACTGGTGCGTTCTGGCCTTGATGACACCATGCGCGCGGCCTATCAGGCGATGCGTGAGCTCTGGCATGGCCGCGAGGAAGTGGAAGATCTGCGCACCGCCGCCTATCTGGTATCGATTGAGAAGGTTGCCGCCAGTTATCGCGCCATGGGGCTATAGGGCGGGCACAAGAAAATTACTAAATTTTCTTGGCAAAATTCTTCAAAAGAATTTTGTTCCTGCGTTATGGTCGTGCGCTGGCCTGGAAATGTCGGAAAACGGGGGGAGCGGTGACGCTCCCCTCTTGCTATTGTGCCGGTGCTTTGGTTCACTTCAAAACCTGTTGGGAAGGATCAGTTCATGCGGTTTTCCGGGTTGCGTGTATTCAAAGAAGGGCTGACCGGCAACAAGGGCTGGAAAGCGCATTGGCGCGATGCTGAACCCAGGCCTGCATATGACGTGATCATCATCGGCGGTGGTGGGCATGGGCTGGCCACGGCGTATTATCTGGCGCAAAACCACGGCATTACCAATGTGGCGGTGCTTGAAAAGGGCTATCTTGGCGGTGGCAATATTGGCCGCAACACCACGATTGTGCGGGCCAATTATATGATGCCGGGCAATTCCGAGTTTTTCAGCCATTCCCTGAAGCTGTGGGAAGGGCTGGAGCAGGAGCTGAATTACAACGTGATGCATTCCGGGCGCGGGCAGATTGTGCTGTGCCATTCCGACGGGCAGCGCGATGCCATGGTGCGGCGCGGCAATGCTATGCGCAATCAGGGCGATGACGCGGAACTTCTGAGCCGCGAAGGCGTGCGCAAACATCTGCCCTATCTGGATTATGAGAATGCCCGTTTTCCGATCTATGGCGGGTTGCTGCAACGCCGCGCCGGCACCGCGCGCCATGATGCCGTGGCCTGGGGATACGCGCGCGGGGCCAGTGATCGCGGGGTTGACCTCATCCAGAACTGTGAGGTCACCGGGATTGATATTGAAAACAACATGGTGCGCGGGGTGCAGACCACACGCGGCGCGATCCGGGCCAAAAAAGTGGCCATTATCGTCGCCGGGCGCTCGTCTCAGGTGGCGGCGATGGCGGGCATACGGCTGCCGATTGAAAGCCATATCCTGCAGGCGTTTGTCACAGAGGGCCTCAAGCCCTGCATCAACCATGTGGTCAGTTTTGGCATGGGACATTTTTATATCAGCCAGTCCGACAAGGGCGGGCTGGTGTTTGGCGGCAATCTGGACATGTATGCCTCATATGCGGCCCGCGGCAACCTGCCAATGGCCGAGCATGTGATGGAGGCGGCCATGGCATTGATGCCCGCGATCGGCAAGGCAAGGGTGTTGCGTAGCTGGGGCGGGATCATGGACATGTCACCCGATGGTGCGCCAATTATTGATAAGACGGATACGGCCGGGCTCTATCTGAATTGCGGCTGGTGTTATGGCGGCTTCAAGGCGGTGCCGGGATCGGGATACTCGACCGCGCATCTGCTGGCGACGGATACGCATCATACGTCGGCCGCGCGATACCGGCTGGACCGGTTCAGAACCGGGCGCGGATTGATGGATGAAGAGGGCACCGGCAGTCAGCATAATCTGCATTGAGGGGAGAGTGTTAGAATGAGTATTTATGGAAAAATGAAAGCATTTGGATATTTGACCTCAGGTTTGATTTTATGCGTGGGCGGTGCATGGGCACAATCAGGGCCCGAGCCGGGATGTTATTCACGAAACTATTCAGCCGCGCATTTGCAATCGCAGCCTGATCAGGTGGTCGCGGCGATGAAATTGAAAATTTATGATCAGGATGGCGGGCGCTTTGCGCGGATGATTGTGTCATTTGCCAATCAGGGCCATGTGCGGCGCGACGGGCACGGGGCGCAGGTTCTGGATCAGTTTCTGTTGTGCTTTGATGAGAGTGATGGCACGCCGATCTGTGCGGTGGAATGCGATGGCGGATCATTCCGCATCACCCGGCAGGACAAGACCGGTCTGACATTCGAGACCGATTACCTGATGGTTGGCAATACCGAAGAATGCGGCGGGCTGATCAATCTGGCGGAAAAGCCGCGTGAATCGGTAAAATACCGGTTGGGCCGGGTTGATCCGCAAAATTGCCAGGGAATGTGAGGGGAAAACCATGCGACTGATCTGCCCGAATTGCGGCGAACGTGATGTGAGGGAATTTTATTATGCCGGGTTCGCCGCTGCGCTGGACCGGCCTGCGGAGGATGCGGGCGTTGAAGTGTGGGATGATTACCTGCATAACCGCGACAATCCGGCAGGCGAGGCGCGCGATCTTTGGTATCATGAAAGCGGCTGTTCGGCCTGGGTGGTGGTGCGGCGCGATACCGCAAGCCACGCGGTTCTTGCGGCTGAGCTGGCCTGTGATGTGAAGGCGGGCGGGGCATGAGGATCGAGGGCGCGGGCCTGATCAACCGCGATAAACCCATCGGGTTTTCCTTTGATGGCCGCCCCTATCAGGGTTTTGAGGGCGATACATTGGCCTCGGCCTTGCTGGCCCATGATATCCGGCTGGTGGGGCGATCATTCAAGTATCACCGGCCACGCGGGATTATGACTGCCGGCAGTGAAGAACCGAACGGGCTGGTGACTGTGGGTCTGGAGGCCGGGCAGGAGCCGAATGTGCGCGCCACCACCGCCGAGCTTTATGAAGGCCTGTTGGCGCGCAGTCAGAACCGCTGGCCCTCGCTGAACTGGGATTTGCTGTCGCTCAATGATCTGGCGGCACCGTTTCTGGGGGCCGGGTTCTATTACAAGACCTTCATGTGGCCGCGCGCCTTCTGGGAGCGGGTCTATGAGCCGGTCATCCGCCGGGCGGCCGGGTTGGGGGCCTTGTCAGGCAAGCCCGACAATGACAGGAACGAGCGCGGTTTTGCCCATTGTGATCTGCTGATCATCGGCGCGGGGCCCACGGGGCTGATGGCCGCGTGGATGGCGGCAAAATCCGGTGCGGATGTGATAATCTGCGAGGAAGATACGCGGACGGGCGGGCGGCTCAATGCCGAGACGTTTGAAGTTGGCGGCAAGCCGGGGCATCAATGGGCGCGCGCAATCACCGCCAGATTATCCGCCATGGATAATGTGCGGGTGATGACGCGCACCAGCGTGACAGGGGCTTATGATCAGGGCACCTATGGGGCGCTGGAACGGCTGGCGCCGGATGTGGCCAAGCGCAAGGGCGCGCCGGATGAAGCGTTTTGGCGGATCGTGGCCAAACGCAGCATTCTGGCGGCAGGGGCGCTGGAGCGGCCCATCGCGTTTCAGAATAACGACCGGCCGGGGATCATGATGGCGGGTGCCGTGCGCGCCTATATCAATCGCTGGCGGGTCAGCCCCGGGCGCAGTGTGGCGGTGTTTGGCAACAATGATGGCGCGCATCAGACGGTGGCGGATTTACAGGCGGCGGGCGTGCATGTGAGCGCGCTGATTGATGCGCGTCACCACGCAAGCTGTGATCTGGAGGTGCCGTTTTTTCCCGGTGCGATGGTATGCAATGCCCATGGCCGCAAGGGGCTTGAGGCGATCACGATCAGGCAGGCCTCGGGGAGCGAGAAAATTCAGGCCGATTGTCTGGCTATCTCGGGCGGGTGGAATCCGACGCTGCATCTGAGCTGCCACATGGGCGGGCGGCCGGAATGGAACCCGGATGTGCAGGCGTTTTTGCCGGTTGAGGGCATGGTGCCGGGGATGCGGGCCGCAGGTGCCTGCCGGGGGAAGTTTTCCACCCGCGCCTGCCTTGAAGATGGTGCGCAAACGGCCAGGAATGTGCTGGAGGATCTGGGGATCAGGCCTGCGCGTGTTGTGATCCCCAAGGCCGGGGACAATGCTTTTGATATATCGCCGCTCTGGGCGGTGCCTGGCAGGGGCCGGGCCTGGGTGGATTTTCAGAATGATGTGACGGTCAAGGATATAAAACAGGCGGCCACGGAAAACTTCCGCTCGGTTGAGCATATGAAGCGCTACACCACGCAAGGCATGGCCCCGGATCAGGGGAAAAACTCGAATGTTGTGGCGCTGGCGGTGCTGGCCGAGGCCACCGGGCAGGGCATTCCGGAAACCGGCACGACCACGTTTCGCCCGCCCTTTGTGCCGGTGCCGATTGCCACCATGGGCGCGGGCGGCAGCGGCAAGGGGTTTGCGCCACAGCGCTACATGACCTCGCATAAAGCATCGGTTGCGCGCGGCGCGCCGATGATCGAGGTGGGGCTTTGGTACAGGCCCAGCTATTTCCCGCTGAAGGGTGAAACCACCTGGCGGCAATCGTGCGACCGCGAGGTCAACATGGTGCGGCAGGCGGTTGGGGTCGCGGATGTCTCGACCCTGGGCAAGATTGATATTCAGGGGAAGGATGCGGGCGCGTTTCTGGATTTTGTCTATACCAACAATTTTTCCACGCTGAAAACCGGCCGGGTGCGCTATGGGCTGATGCTGCGCGAGGACGGGCATGTGATGGATGACGGCACCACCGCGCGGCTGGGCGACCGGCATTATCTGTTGACAACCACCACGGCGGCGGCGGGTGATGTGATGCGGCATCTGGAATTTGCCCATCAGTGTTTGCAGCCGCAGATGGATGTGCGAATGATTTCAGTAACGGAACAATGGGCGCAGTTCGCCGTGGCCGGACCAAAGGCGCGGGATTTGCTCAATGATCTGCTGAATGAGCCGGTTGGGGATGAAAGCTGGCCGTTCATGTCCTGCGGGGAGGTGGCCATTGGCGGGGTTCAGGCGCGGCTGTTTCGGATCTCGTTTTCCGGCGAGCAGGGCTATGAGCTGGCGGTGCCTGCGCGGTTTGGCAATAGCCTGTTTCGGGTGTTGCTGGATCGGGCCGAAGCCATGGGCGGCGGGCCCTACGGGATGGAGGCGCTGAATATCCTGCGCATCGAGAAGGGGTTCATTACCCATGCCGAAATTGATGGCCGGGTGACGGCGTTTGATCTGGGGATGGGCCGGATGGTGAGCGCCAAGAAGGATTGTATTGGCAAAGCGGCGTCCATGCGTCCGGGCTTGATGGATGAGGCGCGCGGGCAGTTGATCGGGCTGAAGCCGGTGGGTGCGGTGAAGGAGCTGACGGCGGGGGCGCATCTTTTTGCCGAGGGTGATGAGGCCGTGCGGGTGAATAGCCAGGGGTATATTTCATCGGCGGGGTTTTCGCCCACATTGGGGCATTTCATGGGCATGGGATTTTTGCAGCGCGGCCGCGCGCGCCACGGCGAGGTGGTGCGCATGGTCGATCATCTGCGGGAGCTACAGGCCCTGTGCGAAGTAATTGATCCGGTGTTGTTTGATCCTGAAGGAGGGCGTGTGCGTGGTTGACCTGATTGCCATATCCCCGCTTGAGGGGCTGCTGCCGCTGAGCATTGGCACGGTGACGCTGAGCGAAGATGACCCCGGTGTGATGACCGGGATCGCCGCCTATAAGGGCAAGGAGAAAGCCCTTTCAACAGCCTTGAAAAAGGCCCATGGCATGGCCGCGCCGGGGCCGAACCGGGCCTTGGGAAAGGCGGGCGCGCGGGCGATCTGGTTTGGCCATGGGATGATCCTGTTGCAGGGGCCGAAGGCGGATAAAGCGCTTATGAGGCACGCCGCGCTGACCGATCAGTCGGATGGCTGGGCCGTGGTCCGGTTGAGCGGTGCAGAAGCGCGCGATGTGCTGGCGCGGCTCACGCCGATTGATCTGCGCGAGAGCGTTTTCAAGCGCGGCCATACGGCACGCACGGAACTGGCGCATATGATGGCCTCGATCACCCGGACGGGCGCGCAAAGCTGGCAGATAATGGTGTTTCAAAGCTTTGCCAAAACGCTGGTGCATGATCTGCGCCGCGCCATGGAAAGGGTGGCCGCCCGCAAGGTTTGATTATCAGCAATAGACTTGGGCCGAGGCGCTGCCTATATAATAAGGCATGAGTCTGCCACCCGGTTTCCTTGACGAATTGCGCACCCGTACCTCGCTGAGCCAGGTCGTCGGGCGCAAGGTGATGTGGGACACTCGCAAATCCAATCAGGGCAAGGGCGATATGTGGGCGCCGTGCCCGTTTCACCACGAAAAAACCGCCAGCTTTCATGTGGATGATAAGAAAGGTTTTTATTATTGCTTTGGCTGCCATGCCAAGGGCGATGCCATAAGTTTTATACGCGAAACCGACAATGTGGAATTCATCGAGGCGGTGCGCATTCTGGCGGCCGAGGCCGGGATGACCATGCCCGAACGCGACCCGCAGGCGCAGGCCAGGGCCGAGGCGCAAAAGGGGCTGGCGGATGTCATGGAAATCGCCGCGCAGCATTTTCGCCTGCATCTGAAAACCGCCGCGGGGGCCGGGGCGCGCGATTACCTGCAGGCGCGCGGGCTAAGCGAGGCCACGCAGGAGCGGTTTGAAATTGGCTTTGCGCCCGAGGGCTGGCAGAGCCTGTGGGATCATCTGAAGGCAAAAAATATCGCCGATGATCTGATCTTTGGCTGCGGTCTGGCCAAGCCCTCGACCAAGGGTGGCAAGCCCTATGACACGTTCCGCAATCGCATCATGTTTCCCATTCGCGATGCGCGCGGGCGCTGCGTGGCGTTTGGCGGCCGGGCGATGGACCCGAATGACAACGCCAAATACCTCAATTCACCGGAAACCGAGCTGTTTGATAAATCCCGCACGCTTTATAACCAGGGCCCCGCGCGTGAGGCGGCGGGCAAGGGGGCGCCGCTGATCGTGGCCGAGGGCTATATGGATGTGATCGCGCTGGTCGAGGGCGGCTTTGGGGCCAGCGTGGCGCCTTTGGGTACGGCGGTGACGGAAACGCAACTGATGATGATGTGGCGGATTGCCGATGAGCCGGTGATTGCGCTGGATGGCGATACCGCCGGATTGCGCGCCGCGCACCGGGTGATTGATCTGGCGCTGCCGCTGCTGGAGGCGGGCAAATCTCTGCGCTTTGCCTTGATGCCCGAGGGCAAAGACCCCGATGATCTGATCCGCTCGGGCGGCAAAAAGGCAATGCAGGCACTGGTGGATAAGGCGCTGCCGATGGTGCAGCTTCTGTGGCAGCGCGAAACCGGGGGCCGCGATTTTGACAGCCCCGAGCGCAAGGCAGCACTTGATAAAACCCTGCGCGAGAAGATTAAAACCATCCGTGATCCGTCAATCCGGGGGCATTACGGACAGGCGATCAAGGAAATGCGCTGGGCCCTCTTTAGCCCGCGCCGGGCCACGCCTAAGCGGCGCAAGGGCGGCAAATGGCAGGCGGCCCCGGAACCGGCGCGCGCCAGCACCAAAACTTCGCTGTTGGTTTCTGCCGGGGATGGGGCGCAACTGCAGGTGCGGGTGGCGGTTATATTGGCGTCGGTCATTGCAACGCCCGGCGTTTGTGAAGAATTTGAAACAGCGCTTGAAAACATGCATTGTGCCAATCCCGGCCATGCCCGGCTGCGCAATCTTATCCTGGCCCATGCGCCTGCCGGCAAGGAAACATTATGCGCGCAGATTGAGGCGGCGCTTGGGGCGGGTGCTCTTGAAAACCTGATGCGCCTTCCCCATGTGGCGCTGGCACCCCCGCTGCGCCACCCCGAAGATGAGGACATCGCGCGCATGACCATCGCCGAAGAACTGGCCAAGCTGGAGGCGGAACGCGGCCTGAGTGAAGAAATATCAGAAGCGGCGGAAGACATCTCGGGGCAGGCAGATGAGGCGGTAACCTGGCGGCTGAGCCAGGCGGCGGAGGCGCGCAACAAGGCGGTGCGCTGTCAGGGCGAGGATACAGTGGAATACGATATGGGCGACAACGGCGCGCGAATCAATCGCGGTGAGCGCGAGCAATTTGAGGCGCTTCTCGACAAGATAAACTTCTCAAAACAGCGTCCATAGCGCAGTTTGGTGAGGAATCAGTAAAGAAAACAGGGTAAACGTGGGTGCGAATCACTGTACCGCGCCTCTGATTCGTTTTAGAACGAATCATTCATGACTTCAAAGGGTTCGGGGCGTTTCGCGTCAAACCTGAAATTCGGGTTTTAACGAAACGCTTCAGGCATCATATTTCAGGAGCCCCTCATGGCCGCCAAAGATACCGACGATCAGAAATCCCGCGATGCGGAAGGTGAATCCTCGCTTGATATGAGCCAGGAGGCGGTCAAGAAGATGATCGCGGAGGCGCGGGAAAAGGGCTTTATCACCTATGATCAGTTGAATGAGGTGCTGCCGCCTGATCAGGTTTCATCCGAGCAGATCGAGGATGTGATGTCGATGCTCTCAGAAATGGGCATCAACATTATCGAAGACGAAGAGGCCGAGGAAGAAGAGCAGAAGGGTACGGCGCTGGCCAATGTCGGCAAGCGCGGCGAGATTGTTCTTGGCTCGGGCAAGACCGAAAAGCTGGACCGCACAGATGATCCGGTACGGATGTATCTGCGCGAGATGGGCAGTGTTGAGCTATTAAGCCGCGAGGGCGAGATTGCCATCGCCAAGCGGATCGAGGCCGGGCGCAACACCATGATCCTGGGGCTGTGTGAAAGCCCGCTGACATTTCAGGCGATCACCATCTGGCGGGATGAGCTTCTGAGCGAGGATATCCTGCTGCGCGATGTGATTGATCTGGAAACCACCTTTGGCAATCAGATGGGTGAGGAAGGGGAAACCCCGGTAGCGGCGGCCAATGTGGGCACCGCTCCAACGGCTGCCTCTGGGGAAGACAAGCAGGATCTGGATGCCGATGGTAACCCGATTGAAGCCGAAGATGAGGATGAGGATGAGGATGAGCAGGCCAATATGAGCCTTGCGGCGATGGAGGCCGCGCTGAAACCCGGCGTTCTGGAAACTCTTGACCGGATTGCCGACGATTATGTCAAGCTGTCGCAGATGCAGGACAACCGTATTTCGGCGACTTTGAATGAGGATGACAGCTTTACCAAGCGTCAGGAAACCACCTATCAGAAACTGCGCTCGGAAATTGTTGAGCTGGTCAATGAGCTGCACCTGCATAACAACCGGATCGAGGCGTTGATTGATCAGCTTTACGGCATCAACCGCCGGATCATGCAGATCGACAGTGCAATGGTGAAGCTGGCCGATCAGGCGCGCATCAACCGGCGCGAATTTATTGACGAATATCGCGGCCGTGAGATGGATCCCAACTGGCTGGATGACATGGCCAGGAAAGACGGGCGCGGCTGGAAAATGTTCATGGAGCGCTCCCCTGAGAACGTGCTGGAGCTGCGTTCCGAAATGGCGCAGGTCGGGCAATATATCGGGCTTGATATCTCGGAGTTTCGCCGGATTGTGCAGCAGGTTCAGAAGGGCGAAAAAGAGGCCCGCACCGCCAAGAAAGAGATGGTCGAGGCCAATCTGCGGCTGGTGATTTCCATTGCCAAGAAATACACCAACCGGGGCCTGCAATTTCTGGATCTCATTCAGGAAGGCAATATCGGGTTGATGAAAGCGGTGGACAAGTTTGAATACCGCCGGGGTTATAAATTCTCAACCTACGCCACATGGTGGATCCGGCAGGCGATCACCCGGAGCATTGCCGATCAGGCGCGCACCATCCGCATTCCGGTGCATATGATTGAAACCATCAACAAACTGGTGCGCACCGGGCGGCAGATGCTGCACGAGATCGGCCGCGAGCCGACGCCTGAGGAACTGGCGACCAAGCTGCAAATGCCGCTGGACAAGGTGCGCAAGGTGATGAAGATCGCCAAGGAACCGATTTCATTGGAGACCCCGATTGGCGATGAGGAAGACAGCCAGCTTGGGGATTTCATTGAGGATAAAAATGTGGTTCTGCCGTTGGATAGCGCCATTCAGGACAATCTGAAAGAAACCACCACGCGGGTTCTGAGTTCACTCACCCCCCGCGAGGAACGTGTTCTGCGCATGCGTTTTGGCATCGGCATGAACACCGATCACACGCTGGAAGAGGTGGGGCAGCAATTCAGCGTGACCCGCGAACGCATCCGGCAGATTGAGGCCAAGGCCTTGCGGAAGCTGAAGCATCCAAGCCGGAGCCGGAAGCTGCGGAGCTTTCTGGATCAGTGAAGCGTTTGATGAGGCGAAAAGCACGAGGCAAAAATTTGGATGACTATTTGAAAGAGGTCAAAGATCTTGACGAATTGTTAAAGTCTGCCCCAGACGAAATGCGCCTTGCAATGCTAATGGCGCTTCTTCGTGTACCAAGAATGGATGGGCTAACATGTGCAATAAAGCCTCAAGGCGACTTCAAATCGTTGGGTGTTCGGCGGGATAATCATTGGTTCGCGGCGATCAGTGTAAATCAGACGGGCCTGAAAGGATATTTTGAGCCGAGTGCAAAAGTTGATACTAATGAAATTGAGAATGTATTTGGCAAACCAGCGAACCGTAAAGATAAGGTAGTATCCATCCCCATCCGTACCTTAGACGATATGTTAAATTTCCTTACTGTTTTAGAAGCCACAGTCTGAGACTGCGATAAATGAACAAGGGTGGATGTAGCCCACGCGCCGTTGACAAAATAAACCGGCTTAGGCGTGGGTTTCACACACCCTATGGGATTTACTTCACCACCTTTTGGCACGGGCTGAAAGCCCGGGTCGCGCCCGATCCTCCCCCCGGGAGGGTGCTTTTGCAACCTTTCATCTGGCGTGGGTGTTTCGTGATTTTGCAGTGTCCTAACTTGCCACTCGGTTTGCTGCGCCCACCCAGGATCGGGCGCGACCCTTCGGTATGAATGCGAAAAATTTCGGGGTGGTATGTTGTACAAGTTGTACATGTGTTTTGTACAAAGCGGATTTTTGACGATTCAGACAATGTGCCCGGGCTTAACGACGGTACGATTGGTTCATGACTGGGGAATCCGGCGCGACCTGTGATGTCTGGCGGCACGAAGACATTGCAAAATTGCTAAAAGAGGGGCGGTTAGGGGGGTGATGCCCGCATAAGAGTGTGGCGAAAATGAAGCCTTCGCGGGCCTGCATATGGTGGGGAGCAATTAAGGCTACCCAAAACCTTGCGCATCTCCTATACCTCTAGCGTATAAATGGGGATAAACCTCATGATGTGAGGCAGATAGGAAAAAGGGGAACGGTCAATGCGCTGCCCGTTTTGTGGAAATATTGATACTCAAGTGAAGGATTCCCGACCGGCGGAGGAGCATGTCTCGATCCGCAGGCGAAGGTTGTGCCCGGCCTGTGGCGGGCGGTTTACCACCTATGAGCGGGTGCAACTGCGTGATCTGGTGGTGGTGAAATCCAATGGCCGGCGCGAGGCGTTTGACCGTGATAAACTGGAGCGTTCGATCCGGATTGCGCTGCAAAAGCGCCCCATCGAGCC
Organism: Roseovarius sp.; assembly: GCA_021775255.1. GTDB lineage: Bacteria > Pseudomonadota > Alphaproteobacteria > Rhodobacterales > Rhodobacteraceae > Roseovarius. The sequence goes on along the minus strand of JAJFIA010000025.1, from coordinate 37,737 downwards.
GGAGCGAATTGAGCAGATGATCTCGGGCGTGGTGCGGCGGCTGGAAAGCATGGGCGAGACGGATATCCCGTCAAAAACCGTGGGCGAGATCGTGATGGAAAGCCTGGCGCGGATTGATACGGTGGCCTATGTGCGGTTTGCCAGCGTGTATAAGAATTTTCAGGCGGCGGATGATTTTGACAGGTTTGTCAGTGAGTTACGCCCAAATGAAGAAACCTCCGACGAAGATGCGGACGGGTGAGCAGCCACGATTATCGCTATATGGCATTGGCCCTGATGTTGGGGCGCAGGGGGTTGGGGCAGGTCTGGCCCAACCCGGCTGTGGGCTGCGTTATCGTCAAGGACGGGCGGATCGTGGGCCGGGGAAGAACGGCACAGGGCGGCAGGCCACATGCGGAAACCAAAGCCCTTGAGCAGGCCCGGGATCTGGCCGCCGGGGCCTGCGCCTATGTGACATTGGAGCCTTGTGCCCACCATGGCGAAACGCCGCCTTGTGCCGATGCGCTGATCAAGGCCGGGGTGGCGCGGGTTGTGGCGGCCTGCGGGGATCCGGATCCGCGCGTGAGTGGCAAAGGCTTTGCCGCGTTAAGGCAGGCGGGGATTGAGGTTGTGACCGGCGTGACGGCCAAAGAGGCCGAACAGGATTTGCGCGGGTTTTTTCTGCGCCTTGAGCAGGGCAGGCCAAAGGTTACGTTAAAACTGGCCAGTTCATTTGACGGGCGGATTGCCACCACAACAGGCCAGAGCCAATGGATTACCGGCACGCAGGCGCGCAGGCATGTGCATGGGCTACGCGCCTGTCATGATGCGGTGATGATTGGCGCGGGCACGGCGCGGGCGGATGACCCGATGCTGACGGTGCGCGAGTTGGGGCAGGGGCAGCAGCCGGTGCGGATTGTTGCCTCAAGGCGGCTGGATTTGCCGATGATGTCGCAACTGGCGCTGAGTGCCAAAGAGGTGCCCTTGTGGCTATGCCATGGGCCGGATGCTGATGCCGAGCTGGTCAAAGCCTGGGAAGGGATTGGCGCGCGGCTGATCGCTTGCGCCCTTAAGGGTCAACATCTCGATATGAAATCAGTGTTGAAGGCGCTGGGGGATCAGGGGCTGACACGGGTGTTTTGCGAAGGCGGCGGCGGGCTGGCCGCGTCTTTGTTGAAGGCGGATCTGGTGGATGAGGTGGTGGGCTATACCGCCGGTCTGATGATCGGCGGCGATGGATTGCCGGGGGTTGCGGCGATGGGGCTGGCGCAGCTAGGTGAAGCGCCCCGGTTTATGCTAGTCGAGACGCGGGCCTTGGGCGGGGATGTGATGCACCGCTGGCGGCGCGAGATGTATCAGGGAATCCCTGAATAGCTACAGAATCTTGCAAAAATGTCAAAAGGGGCGTGTTCTGTTTTTCCTTAACGCCAAAACCCGGCATAGGAGGCGAAAATTCCCTGCAGTTTGGCCAGCGCCCGATTGGCGGCACCGGGGTGGGGTACATGGCCGGTGGCGAGGCGCTCAACCGCGGTTTCAACCGGGCAGGCAGTGCCGGTGATGGGATCAAAATAGCGCGGATAATCTATCAATGCAGCATGCACCAACCCTTCGAGAGAGGGCCGGGCAGTGCGGCGCCCGGGCGTTGGGCCGATGTCGTGGGTCAACCCCCAACCGGCATAGAAAGGCGCGCCGGTGCAGGTGACAGGAATGCCGCGAATGAGGGCTTCAAAACCTATCAGCGAGGTCATGGTCCAAACTTCATTGACCTGCGGCAATAGCTGGGCCGGATCGCAGTGCTCTAACATCTGATCGGCGAGATTTGCCATCACATCAGGGGGGATATGCCCCGCGCGCAGACCGGCCTCAACATCCGGGTGGGGCTTGTAAAGGATCACCGCATCGGGGTTATCGGCGCGGGCGCGCATCAGCAGGGCGAGATTGGTTGAGATGTCACCCGCGCCAAGGCGGATCGAGGCGTCATCCTCAACCTGACCGGCCACCAGAATGCGGTGGCCCGGTGGCAGATCGGGCAGGGGGCCGCCAAGGTTGTATTTGCTCAGGCCCAGTTGGATCAGGCGCGCCATCAGCGCCTCGGCCCGGCGGGCCTGATCGGGGCGCAGATCGGCGCGCTTGGCAATCCAGTGCTCAAGGCGGCTTTCATGGCCGGGATCGTAATAGATGCCAAGATCATCGCAGACCAGCGACAGCGGCGGAATCAACCCGGCCCCAAGGCCGCGCGAGCGCAGAAAGCCGTCTTCTATGCGGGTGGCCCCGGCGGGGGCGTCATCTGATTTCGAGGCCCAGACCATAGCCGGGCGGGATTGATCGCCACGCGGTTTATTGGGGAATGTCACGCGCTTGTACCGGCCAAAGAATTTTTGCAGGGGCCTGCGCTTCCATAGGCGCATGCCGTAGGCCTGCCAGCCCTGCCGATCTTCGCGCCAGCCTCGTGTGCGGGCCTCAAGCAGGGATATGGCCTGTTCCGGTTGGCAAAGCTGATCGGTGCAGGGATCATACCATGTGGGATAGAGGATCATCGCCCCGGCAAAAAGCTGTGCCCGGCTGAGGTTGCGGCCCCGGCGCGCGAGCGGAACGGGATGACGATCTTCGGTCAGGCCCCATCCGGCATAAAATGGCTGGCCGAACGTGATCGGCCTGTGGCCGGCAAATATTGCCTCAAAGCCAAGTTGCGAGCTGACGGTATAGACGGCAACCGCGCCCTCAAGCAGCGCCCACGGGCTGACCGGATCGGTAAACAGTTGAACCCGGTCGTTTTCATCCGCTTGCATGAAATACCCCTTACGGTGCCCGGCGCGGGTTTCGGGGTGGGTTTTGATCAGGATGCGCGCACCGGGGTTATCCTCTTGCGCGTAATACAGCATTTCGCGAAAACTGTTGGCATCGGCCCCGCCCATGCGCACGCTGGCATCATCAAGGGTTTGGTCGATCACCAGAACATAGCCGGGATCGGGGCAGGGCAGTTGTGGGTCAAAGCCGGTGTATTTGCTGAGATGCGCCTCTTGCAGGCGGGCAATACAGCCGCGGGCGCGATCCATCAGGGCGGTGTCATCGAGGGGATCAGTATTGAGGATATGTTCCAGATCCGAAGGGGTGCCGCTGTTGAAATGCGCGCCGCGCGTGTCGATCACAAGGCCGATTGGCGGCTCGCCATCGCGACCGGGATGCAAGGAACGCAAGAAGGCATCCTCAACCCGGATCAGGCCCGCGCCGGTGCGCGCGGCCATGGCCTCGCCGCGTTTGGCATAGGGGCTGTGGCCCCAGACGGCAATCAGATCATCCGCACCGGGCCTGCCAAGTTTGAGGCGATAACCGGCAAGATCAAGGATGCGGCGCACCTGCCGCTGACGCAGGAAGCCTGCGTTGAAATAGAAAACCTTGCGTGAATCAGCGGTATTGGAGTCAGATTTGTGGTGCGTTTTGGTCAATTGCCGCTGATGGTGTTTAGCGTATTATTTGCGGTTGAGATGGACCCCACGGCACCCAGAGTGCCGGTTATCGCGCCGATGGCCTTGCTCCATTGGGTGAAGGGGGCTTCGGTGACATATATCGTGTCATCATCGCGAATTTTGAAATCACGCGCAATGAAGATGCCATTTTTCTCGGTCAGATCAAGCACATAGACTACGCGCTGAGGCGTTGAAATATCGTCGCGTTCAAGAACCAGATTTGTGACCTCGGGGGTTTCTTCACGCATCACGAATATGCCGGTTGGGTCCGCCGTGGCCGAGCTCAGGCCGCCAACGGTTGCAATGGCCTCGATGGCGCTCAGGGTCTGGGTTCTGAATTGCACCCGCGACTGGCCGTTGGTGGCACCGATGGCGGTATAGGTGCGGGTGTCCTGCTCCACCAGAATACGATCGCCGCCGCGCAGGGCGATATCATAGCTGGGGTTATTGAACAAATCCTGGAACCAGATTTTGCTGCTGTGTTTGCCCCGGATCACGGTGATCTGGGCAATCTCAGGTTCGATCGTAAGGCCACCTGCGGCCGAGATCATGGCCGAAAGGGTGCGTGTCGGGCGCTCAATCGGGTACACCCCCTGTGCGGCAATGGAGCCGATCAGCGAGACGGTTGAGCCATTGCCGGCCAGACGCCGGACTTCGACCTGTGGCTCGGGTGTCTGATCTTCGAGTTTGCGGGTGATGATGCGGCGCAGGGCATCGGGCGAATTGCCCGCCGCGCGGATACGGCCGGCATAGGGGATGAAGATGAAGCCCGAGCCGTCAACCTGTACTTCCTCAAGCGGGGTCACCCGCGTTTCAAACAGGGCGTTATCGACATTTTCCCAGATTGTCAGGCTAAGCCGGTCACCGGGATTGATTGTATCGGATGCCAGCCGCCCCGCCCGTTTGAATTCATCGGAAAAACCAAGGGGGGGCTGCACATTTGTCAGGCGTGACACCCGGTCATCGACCGTGACAACATAAGCATTGCCGGATTTTTCAACCGAGCCTGATTTGATCTCGTTCTTGTTGGGGCCGACGCGCGGCATGGCGCAGGCGGCTGTCAGTGAGACAAGGGTGATGAGTAGGATACGTTTTGCCCACAGGCAGTATTGGGATTTCACTGTGCGGTTTCCTCGACCTGGTTTTTATGTGCCATCGGGCATTATCCGCAACCTAAAGGAAGGCAAATGAGAAATCCAGCACTTGTATATTGCTGGTTCAGGGAACGATATGCAACTGTTGCCGGGGGGACGCTGTGCCGGATTTGAGCGCCTCATACGGATCTTCATCTGCCAGCATCATATCCACCGCCTGACGCAGTAATTGCCTGCGCCCCCGGGCCGAGTAAAACCCGCCCGCAACTTGGCTGGTTTCCAGCAGGTAGCGGCGATAAACCGTATAGGCCTCGCGGTCGGGGCGTTCGGCACCGGCAAAAAAATCAACCAGTGGTTTTGTCGATACAAATTCCGGCTTGGCATAGACCGCTGCGCCAAAGGTTTTGAGCGGAATGCCGCGCCATAAAACCTGTTGCGCCGCCGTGGAATTGACGGTGACAGCGCTGCGGGCTTCATCCAGAAGGCGCGCCAGTTTGCCGCCGCGCACATAATGCACCCGGCCCGTCACGCCGTGGGTATGCGCCAGTTGTTTCAAGATACGCCGGATCGGCACCCGGCCATCTTCAAGCGGGTGCGCCTTGAACACAAGGTGGTGATGCCCCGGCGCCCCTTCGGTAAAGCCTTCAACCACGGTTTTGAGGAAATCCGTCATCGTGGCAAACGGTGAATGGGCCTGGAATGAGGCGTCATGCTCAAGCTGCAAAAGCGCCAGATGATAGGGAAAGCCGCCGCGCCGGATGCGCCGTGTGCTGATGCGCCGCTCAATCGCTTGCGCAGGCATCAGCAAAAGCCGGCGCAGATAAAGCCTGAATTCATCGGCAACGCCAAGATCGCGGTGCGGTTTGAAATTTTGGTAGCGGCGGTTTTTAAGCAATAAAAACCCATGATAGACTGCGCCGTAAAAGATGTGGTGGCGCATATCACCCCAACTGGCCGGGGGGATGGACGCCTCGGCATGGGATGTATCCAGCACCTTGCGCATCTGCGCCACATCCATCTGCATCAGCCGCGAATGGCCGTTTGAGCCGCCGCGCTCATAGGTCACCCAATAGGGCCGCATATAGCCCTCTTCATAGACATGGATGCGCAGGCCTGCCGCACGGGCGCCTTCTATCGCGCGGGCATGGATCGGGCGGGTATCGCCATAAAGCACCAGATCGGTGATGTTTTTATCGGCAATCAGGTTGGTGAGGGTTTCAGGCCATTGATCGGCCGGGCCGTGATAGGGGATATAGCTTGAATTATCGCGCCAGAATGCCTGATCCCCGGCGTTGAAGCCCACACGGTACACCCGCGCCCCGGTATGGCGCAGCATTCGGCCAAGCTGCTGGAAAAATGGCCCGTGGGGGCCTTGCAGGAATAAAAACACCCTGTCTTGTCCGGTTGAATTTGTCATGCGCACTCACATCGAGGATTTACTGGGGGTATGTAATGCTGAAATCAGGCAAAAATAAAGCCGCACTGGGGCTATCTTGTCCGGGAGGGCTAATCTGGCTAAAGCGTTTCGCCTTAAACCTGAGACAGGGTTAAGGCGAAACGCCATGTAACATATCAGTGTTTCGCGCGTTTCGCGACAAACCCGTTATTCAGGTTTATCGCGAAACGCTTTAGGGTTGGCCGTATCACTGACGAAATTACCATATATCTGGGGGCGCAAGCCCTTTGGCGCGCAATGTTCAGAGTGATGAATATAGCAGGGAGGGTAAAAAAGAATAAATTTATCACAACCAGCGGGGCATTTCTGCCGGGCATGGAGATTGCAGCCCCCGGATGCGGGAACTAAAACTTGTCCAGCAGCGCCGGATGATGTTTATCCTAGGACGTCCGGGAATGCCGGGCGCGATTGGATGAGGTTCACGGGAAGGCCAGCAATGTTTACAGGCATCATCACGGATATTGGCAGGGTGGCAAAGCTGACGCAGGCGGGGGATCTGCGGGTGCGGATGGGCACGGGCTATGATACAGGCGGCATTGATATCGGGGCCTCGATCGCCTGTGACGGGGTGTGCCTGACGGTGGTTGAAACCGGGGCGGACTGGTTTGATGTGGATGTCTCGGGTGAGACGCTGTCAAAATCCAACCTTGGGCGCTGGGCGCAGGGTGCCCGGGTCAATCTTGAGCGGGCCTTGAAGGTGGGCGATGAGCTGGGCGGGCATATCGTTTCGGGGCATGTGGACGGATTGGCAAGGGTTGTGGCGATTGCCCCTGAAGGCGATAGCACCCGTCTGACGCTAACTGCGCCGCCGGAACTGGCCCGGTTCATCGCCTCCAAAGGATCGGTCGCGTTGAATGGCGCGTCGCTTACGGTGAATGATGTGACGGGCTGTGAATTTGGCATCAATCTCATTCCGCATACCATGCAGGTGACAACCTGGGGGGATGTGGGCGTGGGGGATGCGGTCAACCTTGAGATCGACACGCTGGCGCGCTATGTGGCGCGGCTGGCCGAGGCGGGGTGATCTACGTGGCAGAATGGCGATCAAACCGCACCTGAAGCCGGGCCAGCGGGGTTGCCAGTTTCCAGCAGAACAGGGCAATGACAAAGCCGAAATACCCATCTATCGCGTAATGCCAGGCCAGATATACCGAAGCGAGCTGTATCATGAGCGCAAAACCGATCATCAGCCAGCCAAGTATTTTGCTGTAGAGGAAGGCCTGAAACACCATCAGCCAGGCTATGGCCAGGTGCAGGCTTGGCATGGCGGAGATACCTGTCAGATCTCCGCCATTGTAATAGCCATCCAGCAAGGCGGCTTGTAATTCGACTGCCAATATCGGCTGCACCTCGTTGATATTATGCAATATGGTCAACAATGGCGCGAAATGGTCCCCATAGCCGAATTCTTCAAAATAAACCGGGCCAACGGATGAAAACAGGGTGGCAAGAACATTGCCGCCAAAAATCCAGCACAAGAAGAAGGCAAGAATAAATCTGTTCCGCCGGAGGGGGTGTTCAGAATCCATTGCGGCGATAAATGTAAAAAAGCTGAATAATGAGAACCAGATGCTGTATGTGCCATCTGCAATCCTTGTCATGATTGTATTGGCGAAGATCGGGGTCAGATACACATAGGGATCAATCCCGCCGTGGAAGTAACGATCAATCAAGGCAAATGTTTCATCCCAGGCAAATGGATTGATCACCGGGATCGCGGTTTTGAGAAAAGTGAAGGTTCCGGTTATCAGAACGAGACAAATGATCAAAATGATACCGCCCCATATCCTTTCCTTATCCCTGATCATTACATCAAGCAGATCCTGCATCAGCCATTTAACGGGCTTTTCGGGCCGTGTGGTGAACAGCATGTGGGCAAATCGCCAGACGATCATTGAAACCAGAAAGATCGGCAGTATGGCCCCCCCCATCCGAAGGATATTTAACGGGGTCAGGGTATCGAAGGGCACCGCGTAGATGAGGCTGACGATCTCACCGGCAAGGATATAGGACAGGGTGAGGGCAATCAGAATACGGTTTTTGCCAAGGGCGCTGGTAAAAACATTAATGCCGGTGCCATAGGTCTGATTTGTTGATATGTCATGTTGCTTTGTCATGCCCTTCGACTTTACCCTATCCCCTTGCACATTATCAAAAGCGCTTCGCCAGCCGGGCTGCAACCATCCAGCAGCCTGCTGCAAGAACAGCACCGGCATAGCCATCAATCGCATAATGCCATGCCAGATGAACCGAACCAAGCTGGATCAGCAGCGCGTAAACCACAAGCAGCCACCCGGCCCAGCGGCGGCAGTGAAAGCCATATATCGCCAGCATCACGGCGATGGCCACATGCATGCTTGGCATCGCCGAGATGCCTTTCATCGGGCCATTATTGATATATCCGTCCAGCAGCATTTCATGTGTATCCAGCGCCCAGACCGGGCTGAAAGCCGAGAAATCCTTCAAGGTTTCAAGCAGGGGCAGAAAATGATCCCCATAGCCGAAATACTGATAATAAACCGGCCCGGCGGATGAAAAAACCGTGGCCAGAAAATTACCGCCGATTGTAAAGATCAGCACGAAGGATATGAGCAGCGTATTGCGGCGCACGGTATGTTTGCGATCAAAGCTGGCCATGAAGACAACGAAATAAAGCACGATGAACCACAGGTTATAAACCAGATTGATAAAGGTGGTTGCATAGGGCGTGCCAAAAAGCGGCATTTGCAGAAGATAGGGATCGGTGCCCCCGTGCAGGCTGCGGTCAAGGGCTGCGAATTGTGGATCCCACGCGAACATGTTCATCACCGGGATCAGATCTTTGATGATGACGAAGGTGCTGGAAAATACCGAGACAAGCAGCATCGCAAAAAGCCCGCTGAGCAGGCGCTCAGAATCAAACATGATTGCGCGTAAATCCTTGATGAAAAATTCAAACGGATGTTGCGGCTTGTGGATGAAGATCATCCAGGCAACACGCCATAGAAACAAAAAGATCAGGAAAAGCGGGATCAATACCTGCGCAAACATCAAGGCGACAGGCAGGGCCTGAAAGATGAATGGTTGGTGATAAATCTGGCTCAGGACATAGGCAATCGCAAAATGTGCTGTGACCAATGCCAGAAACAGGCGGTTTTTTGCAAACACACGGACAAATATGTTTCTGTGGGAAACCTCTTCGGCCTGAGAACTCATTGCGTGCCCGTATGAAAATGTATTGGGAAAAATCAGATAAATCGAAAACGGTGCATTTAGCAAGCCATGGACAGAATGTCGGTCTGCGATCTGCCCTTATTCAGGCACGATCGCTGCGCGGTAAAGGTGCCATGTGGCGTGGCCCAGAACCGGAAGGATTACCACCAGCCCCAGAAAGAACGGCGCGGATCCCAGCGCCATGGCCATTGCCACGATCAGCCCCCATTTGGCCACTGTGGCCGGGCTTTGGCGGGCCACTTGCAGGGAGGTCGAGATCGCCTGGGGCACGCCGGCGCGTCGGTCGACCAGCATGGGAAATGAAATCAGGCTGGTCACCAGAACCACGGCGGCAAAGGCAAAACCCACGCCCATGCCGATCAGGATCATCGCCCAGCCGGCACCGGTGGTCAGCACATCCATGACAAAGGCACTGATCGAGGTTGGTGCTTCGGGGCCAAGGGTGAAGCTGTAGACAATGATGGCGCTGAATATCCAGAGGATGAACATGCCAAAAAGATACACCCCAAGCGCCAGCACCGGGCCGATGATATCCGCATGAAAGACCGATAAAGCAGCCCCCCAGGTCACATCTTCCCCGGCCTCGCGGCGGCGGCTCATTTCATAGAGGCCGATGGCGGCAATCGGCCCCAGCAGGGTGAACCCGGCGGCCAGCGGGAACAACAGCGGCAATAATGCCATGTTGAAGGATGTGGTGATCAGGCAGATGCCGATGATCGGGTAAATCGCCACCAGAAACATCACATCGGTGCGCAAGGCCTTGAAATCCTCATAACCTTTGCGCAGGGCCGCGCGGATATCCGCATTTGTGATCGGGCGGGTTTCTATCGGGCCTGCATCCGGGCTTGTCATCGCCCCGGTGGCGGTGCCGATGGAATTGCCAGTGCCAAAGATCGCGCTGGCGGCCCAGCTCAGCGGATTTCCTATGGTTTTGGCCATGATGCCCTCCTGTGATCACTGCAAGAACCGGAGCCGTCGGAATTATGGCTACGATGCCAGTATGAGGATAGGGTAGCAGGTTTTTGCCGTCATTCTTCTCACATTTTCGGGATTTCAGCGGAGCAAGGCGTAACTTTATGAAATTGAATAATATTTATCTGATCTGTTTGGGCAAAAAAGCGTTTCGCGATAAACCCGACTCACGGGTTTGTCGTGAAACGCGCGAAACACTGATATGTTGCATGGCGTTTCGCCTTAACCCTGCCTCCGGTTTAAGGCGAAACGCTTAGTCATTATCTGAAAGGCCGGCCCCGGCACCGGAAAGGCGGCTTTCGGTGGTGTCGGGGGCATAGGTGCGGTGGCCAAGGGGGGCAAGAATGCGCAGGGCCTCGGGGCTTATATCCGCGCGATTTCGAGGCAGGATCCTATCGCCTGAAAACCCCTGGCCGAGTTTTATCTGCACGCTGGGTGCCGTGCTGCATTCAAGGGGCGTACGGTCAGGCTTGTCCAGCCGTAGTTGCGGATCAAACCCTGCGGTGAGGCCCGGCCATGTGAGGATGAGCGGCACACCGCCCGAGCCCGAGGCCGCCGCGATGAAAGGCAAGAGCAATAGCGGATAAGAGATGCGGCCAAGGGTGATTTCACGGCCCCGCGCCAGCTCGGCCGCCAGATCACTGATTGCGGCGCCGGTGATCAGCGGGCTGAGGGCCGTGCCTTTGGCCTGCCAGATGTCTGATATGTCTTCCGGGCAAAGCTGATCATAGGCAACGCCGTCGATTTCGCTCAGGTGATGCGCCAGTATTTCGGGCCCCGGCAGGCTGCGTTCGGCCAGCCAGCGGGCGGCAAATCCGGCCTCTTCCGCAAGGCCCCAGCTCAGCCCGGCCCCGCGCCCCGCGCGTTTGCAGATGGCGGTGATTTCATTGAGGGAATAGCTCATGATGCGCCCCCCTGGGTCAGGGCCGGGTAGGGCCAGATATCGGAATTGTCAGGTGTTAATTCATCCGGGTAAGGCGCGCCGCCAAACATGGTGATCCTGACCCAGCGGTCTGAGCGGGGATCAAAATGCGTGGCCCCGAAGAAGCCCAGCTTGAAGCGCAGCATGTCGATGGGCATGACCGTATCGGCAATGGTATTGTCACGGATTTCCGCATAGGGAAAGGCGGCGGCAATCTGTGCCCGGCGCAGCATATGGCGGTGTTCGGGATGCGCCAGAAGGAAGGCTGAAACCGGTGTTCTGGCATCATGATTTAGCAAATCGGCATAGAGCCGCGCCGCATCGCGCCCCGGTGAGAGGGGTTGTTCATAATCGGCGATGGGCTCAGCAAAGCGCTCGCCAAGGCGGGGCTCAAGCTTTTGCTCGGACACGTACCAGACCCGCGCCTGCGCGGTTTTTTCCTGCCAGTCGATCTTGAGCGCCCAGCCGTAGATGTCTTTTAGAATGTCGCACAGGCGGGCCACTTGCATGGCGCCGTCAATTGCGAAATTTGCCGTCTCATCAGCGCTCATCTGATCCGAGAGCGCATCCACCAGATCGCCATAAGGTTCCAGCATCAATGACACGAGCTGTTCCTGACCTTCCGGCGTCAGGTTGTTTTCAGACCAGAGATAAAGCGCGTTCCAGGGGGAGTTCACGGCGCATAGATCAAGCCCGCTCAGATGGGTTTGCAAAAGCCTCAAATCGGCCTTGAGAAGGCTGAGTTTTTCAACCTGCATCGGATGCTCGGAGCGCCACAGATCGGCGTTGAGGATGGCACGGTCGAGCAGGCTCAGGAACGTCTTTGCCGCCTTCGCGCCGGCACGCGGCAGGCTGCGCACCCGCGCCAGAGCGGTCTCGCGCGCCATGACCCAGTTGTTGATCAGAATGGGGTGGTTGATCATGAAGGGCGCCATGCCGAGGCCGGTGGCATTGCCGATGCCGAAACGGCGGCGCAGGGCCGGGTCAATCCTTACGGCGGTGTCGGGCGCGCGGGCATGGGCCAGATGCTCGACCAGATCAGCGACGAATGCGCGGGTGAGATAGACCGACAGCATTTCAAGCTGAAACGGGGCTTTGAATTCGGCTCGCTCGGCGATGGCTTCACGGTCCGATGCCCCGAGTTTGCCCGAGCCATATACGGCGGTGGTGCGCATCAGATAGCCAACCTGATTGATCAGGTCACTATCAGGTTGCCGGCCTTCGCTGAGGCATTCAACCACATGCTCGAACATCCGCACCGAGCGGTTGGCACGCGAGACCGACAGCTCGCTTTGGGTCACGCGGCCAGCTTCCTGCAGCGGGATATTCCTGCGCAGGCGGGCGATGTCATCGGTATCCGGGATGCCGTCAAACAGGGTAAACGTGGCATCCCACGCGGTGGCAATCACCCGGTCCGAGCGTTGATCGGCGGGCAGATCATGGGCGAAGGCGACGAGGGAATAGCTGCGCTCCGGCCCCTTTGCAGTATAGATCGCATGCCCGACGCCTTGCGCGTCAATCTCAAATTCGCGGCGGGTGAACTGCCAGTTTTCAAAGGCCAGACGGCGCAGAAGTACCCGCATGAAGGAAAGCCTGCATTGGTGCATTGACCCCATACGCGCCAGCCGCATGACCTGCGCAGGGTCACGCGGGGCAATGGGCTGTGTTTGGGCGTCAGACATTGTTATCCCCAGTTTTATCAAGGCTTTGGCGTGAAGTTTTCCTCGTAAAACCGCAGCCAGTTATCGCCCATCAACCCGTCAGCCTCGGCCTTGTTGAAGCCGGTTTTTATAAGCCCCGCGCGAATATTGCCGAAATCGCGGTTGTCTTTGAACCAGTTGGGTTGGGGCGGAAAACCGGGTGCGGAAGCCGAGCCTTCGCCGTAATCAATTTCCTTCGACCAGCGGCCAACGCGCATCCATTCAACGATGCTGTCGGGCTGATCCTGACAGAGATCACTACCGATGCCAAAATGCTCAGGCCCAAAGCGCTCGGCGGCAATGGCGATCATCTCGCAAAAGCTTTGCAGGGTGCAGTCGGATTTATCCCTGAGATGATGCGGGTAGATGGAAAACCCCATCATCCCACCATTTTGTGTGACCGCGCGCACCACATCATCGCGCTTGTTTCTGAGCGCGGGCTGCCAGGAATGCAGATTGGCATGGGTGATCGCAATCGGCCGCTCGGATATATCTGCGGCCTCGATAGTGGAGCGATCCGCCGAGTGGCTCATATCAACCACAAGGCCCACCCGGTTCATTTCCTTGATCACCTGACGGCCCATGCGGGTAATGCCCGGATCCTCGGCCTCGTAACAGCCGGTGGCGAGCAGGGATTGGTTGTTATAGCTCAGTTGCATGAAGCGCGCGCCAAGCTTGTGGACAATCCCGACCAGCCCGATATCGTCCTCAATGGGAGCGGGGTTCTGAAAACCAAAGAAGATCGCGGTGCGACCGGTTTGCTTTGCCAAGCGCACATCGCTGGCCCATTCACCGTGAAAAATGAGATTGGGGAATTGCTCGAACCAGCGGTTCCACTGCTCAAAATTCAGCACGGTTTCGCGGAAATTTTCATGATAAGAGATCGTCACATGCACCGCATCGACGCCGCCCTCACGCATCTGGCGGAATATCTTTTCCGACCAGTTTGCATATTGCAGATTGTCGACGAGATGGCTCATGCCGGTGCCCCTGCCGAGATATAGGCGGTTTTCACGCTGGTATAGAATTCCGACGCGGTTTTGCCCTGTTCGCGGGGCCCATAAGAACTATCGCCGCGGCCCCCGAAGGGCACATGATAATCGGTGTCGGCGGTGGGCAGGTTGACGGTAACAACACCGGTGCGGGCATTGCGCCGGAAATGCGTGGCGCGGGCAAGGCTTTGGGTGACGATGCCGGAGGTGAGGCTGAAATGGGTGTCGTTGACGGTGCTCAGCGCCTCCTCATAGCTGTCCACTTTTATGACGGCGGTAAGCGGCGCAAACATTTCTTCGCGGTTGATACGCATCTGATTGCTGGTGCCCAGAAACACGCCGGGCGACATGAAATAGCCCTCGGTCTCGCGGTCCAGGCGCGTGCCGCCGCAGGCCAGCTCGGCGCCCTCGGATTTGCCCAGATCAACATAGGCGAGGTTTTCATTCAATTGCCCGGCGCGAAACACCTCGCCCTTGCCCTCGGCCAGGGGTTTGCCCTCTTCCCGGCTGAGCAGATGGCCAAGTTCCTCGGCGCGGGCGATCATTTCATTGCCGATGCGCGTCAGCACCGCCTGTTTGCGCTCCATGCCATAACCGGCCCATTCGATTTGCGCCTTCGCGGCGGCATCAAGCGCGTTTTCCAACTGGTCGCTGCTGGCCTGTGCGAACATGCCAATGAGATCACTGGTATCCGATGGATTACGGTTTTCGATGGTTGACGCGCCCGCGCACCATTCACCGGCGATGTAGTTTTGAGTGTGGATGCTCATGCCCGATAACCTTGATGTCAGAAAATATCCGGTCTATCTGAGCATTCTTCAAAGATTCAATCAAACGCAAAGTAATTGAATTTAGTTCAGGGGAATTGAAATCAGCCTCGGCGGGCTGAAATTTCCGCCTGCCGGATACCCTCGGCAAGGGCCTGTGCGGCGGGGGTCAGCATCGGGGCTTGTGGTGTCAGCATCCACACTTCGCGGCGGGCGGATTTATCGGCAAGCGGCAGAAATTCCAGATCAATGAAATCGGGGGGCACTGCCAGTTCGGGCAGGATGGTAATGCCGCTGCCCGCCCGCACAAGGCTGAGGATGGAGGCGGTATTGGGCACCATCAGGCGCGAGGCATTCAGGATCGGTTGGAATTCTTCATTGCGGATATGCGCGCAAAGGCCGTTTTCGATGAAGGCAATGCCTTTCAGATCGTCCCATGTCAGCGCCGACCAGTGGCGTGCGAGCGGGTGACCGGTCGGGCAGACAACGCCAAACCGGTCAGTAAAGATCAGGTGGCGGTCAAATCCGGGCAGGGGCGGCAGGCTTCCCATGCCGATGTCGGCGTGATCCGCCAGTAGCTCATCGCGGATGGTGGTTGAATCCGCATCGCGCATCTCGATCCGCACGCCGGGGTGTGATTTGATATAGGCTTGCAATATCGGCGGCATGACCGCTTGTGCAACCGATGGGGTAACGGCAAGGCGGATATGGCCCATTTCGGCCCGCGACAGGCCTTCTATGCTGGCGATGGTACGGTCAAAATGGTTCAGCTCACGGGCGGTTTCCGCCTGAATTTGCCTGCCAAGCGGGGTCAGCTTTGATTTGCGCGCGGTTTCGAACAGGGGCGCGCCGATGTGATCCTCAAACTGGCGCAGCATCATTGAGATGGCTGAGGGTGTGCGCCCAAGGGTTTCCGCCGCTTCGGCAAGGCTGCCATGTTTTGCCACCGCGTGGAAGCATCGCAGCATTTCTAATTTGATGGCCAATTTTTCACACGCCTTAAGTTACACGCCATGTAATACAGGAGAACTTAATATTTTATCCGAGGCTGTCAAGCAATCACAGGGACATGTCGGGATGCGCAATAGGGTTGGATATGTATAACGCCCCACCCTTTGGGGAAGGGTGAGGCGTGTGCAACCAGATTTGATTGCTGCAAGCAGGGTCGTTCCCAAACGACAGGGGTGGTTTAGCCGAAGAAGGTTAGGAATTCCTTTAAAGGCCCTCGAATTCGCATAGAATATGCACATCCATGCCGAGATTTTCGAGTTTTTTGCGCCCGCCAAGCTCAGGCAGGTCGATGATGAAGGCGCAGCCGACAATCTCGCCGCCCAGACGCTCGACCAGTTTGATCCCGGCCTCGGCGGTGCCGCCGGTGGCCAGCAGATCATCAACGATCAGCACCTTTTCACCGGGCTGGATGGCATCATCATGGATTTCCATCACCGCTTCACCATATTCCAGATGATATTCTTCCGAGATCACCGCGCCGGGCAGTTTGCCTTTTTTGCGGATCGGCACAAAGCCAAGGGTAAGCTGATGCGCAATCGCCCCGCCAAGGATGAAGCCGCGCGCCTCAAGGCCCACCACCTTGTCAATCCGCTGCCCGGCATAGGGGTGCAGCATCTGATCCACCGCCATGCGAAAACCGCGCGGATCGGAAAACAGCGTGGTGACATCGCGAAACAGGATGCCCTCATGGGGAAAATCGACAATGGTGCGGATATAGTCTTTGACCGTTTTTGCGGGTGCCATTGGCCGCCTCCGGGCTGATTATGTTCGGGGGATTGTTTCTCTTATAACTGGCCGGGGCGCAAGGGGCAGGGTTGTTGGGTCATGCCCTAAAACGACGCGCGGTATTGGGAAATTGCGCCTGTTAGCTGCCCGATCCCCCAAAGCGCCAGAGCAAAGGCCAAAATGCAGATCATCAGATTGAAAATGGATTGCAGTATCCGCTGCCAGCGCTTGCCGGGGTTGGGCATTACCCGTAGCTCGGGGCGCAGCAAAAACCGCGACACCAGATAGGCAAAAAGCAGGCTTGCCAGCCCCCAGTAGAGCAGATCGAATATCCGCTGGGGAAATGAATCCGAGAGGTAGCGGGCAAAGCCCACGATGAATGCCCAGCGGATAAGCTGAAACGCCTCTTCTGTGAGGGTCTCGATGCGGGCTCCGATGCGGGCACGCAGATCTTTGTCGGACATTTTTTCAAGCATGTTGAGCATGGTGGCATATCATCACGTTTGCGCGGGGCCTGTCCAGCGATGCGAGGCCTGCTCGCGCGGTCGTGGACAGATGTTACCAGATGTGTGGTTTGGGATCATGCAGCCCGGCGCATGGTGGCGGTCAAAAGCCCCATGCCGATCAGGACCATGCCGCCGCTGCGGGTGATCCATTGCACCACACGCGGGCGTTTTATGGTGGCGCGCAGGCGGCTGGCCAGCAGGGCATAGGCGAGGGCATTGAGGGCACCAAGGCCGACAAATGTGCTGATCAATATGGTGAATTGCGGCAGGAGCGGCGCGTTGAGGGTAATGAATTGCGGGACAAAAGCGATGAAGAATGCGATGGATTTCGGGTTGAGCGCCGTGACCAAAGCCATGTGACCAAAGACCGTTCGGGGGCGCATCCCCTCGGGGGCGTCCACCATGCTGAGCCCTGCCGTGGGGGCCGAGCGCAGCAATTTGATGCCGAGCCAGATGAGATAGGCCGCCCCCACCCATTTCAGGGTGGTGAAGAGGATGGCCGAGGTCAGCACAAGCGCGCCAAGGCCCAGAAGCGACGCGCTCATGGCAATCAGATCGCCCAGGGCCACGCCTGCGGCACTGGCCAGCGCCACCCGGCGGCCTTGGGATAGGGCATAGGACAACACCAGCAATATCGTGGGGCCGGGGATCATGAGAAGGACGGTGGAGGCGGCGACGAAGGTGAGCCAGAGATCAAGGGGCATTTAATTTCCTTCTGAAGAGTTTGGCAGTTAAAATATGATACTTAAGGAACCTCTGATTAAGTAGAGATTTTTGCAAAAATGTCAGTCCCCGCCCGGGTGGGGGCGTGAGATGAGGGTTAAGCATTGTAGGGCATTGCAAAATTATCCACACTTTCAATGTGATGCACTGTTTCAAAAGCCCCCGCCATGGGGCGGGCGGGGGCTGACATTTTTGCAAAATGTCAAAGTTGGGATTGTTCACAGGTTACTTACCTGTCCTAAGAAGATAATAAGCGACGAGAATTGTCCAATTCAATAATTTCCTCAGTCGTCAATGACCAAATATTTGAATGGCGCGCGCAATGCAATTTTGAGCGAATAGTGGTTTTCTCGCGGTCGGCGGCAGATAGCCAATCAGGCCCAAGTATGTTTAGGAAATATGTAGCAATTGGAACTGCGGAGGTTAATGAAGGGTCATCCTCAGGATAACCTGTTATCATGCATTCTGCGATTAGACCGGCTTCGTGAGTCCAAATGAAGGCAACATCTCCAGCATTTGGGCTAGTTACCCCCCGACGAGTGGGAGGGTAAGTGATCAACCATTCATCAGGGCTTCTTGTAATCTCTGAATCCCAAAGCTTGTATAAATACATAAATCTCACCTATCAAATTGTCAAAACCCGCCCCGCCACCGCATCAAGTTTGGCCACAAGGGCCGGGTCGCGGGCTTCGGGGGCGGTGAGGATGGCAAATTGCAGCGCGCGGTCGCAGCCGTGGGGGCAGGGGGCGCGGGTCGCGTCGAGAAGGGCAGGCAGGCGGCTGACCATGGTGCGGGCGTGATCCGCATTGCCCCTCAGGGTGGCGAGTATTCTGGTCACATCCACCTCGCCGTGATCGGGGTGCCAGCTATCGTAATCGGTGATCATCGCGACCGAGGCATAACACAGCTCGGCCTCGCGGGCGAGTTTGGCCTCGGGCATGTTGGTCATGCCGATCACGTCACAGCCCCATGCCTCGCGGTACAATCTTGATTCCGCCAGGGTGGAAAACTGCGGGCCTTCCATCGCCAGATAGGTGCCGCCCTGATGTACGGTGACGCCAACCGCATTTGCGGCTGCTTCGCAGGCATCGCCAAGCCGGGCGCAGGTGGGATGGGCCATGCTCACATGGCCAACGCAGCCGGGGCCGAAGAAGGATTTCTCGCGAGCGGAGGTGCGGTCGATGAACTGATCTATGATGACAAAATCACCCGGGGCCATTTCCTCGCGGAACGAGCCGCAGGCGCTGAGGCTGACTACATCGGTGACGCCTAGGCGTTTGAGGGCATCCATATTGGCACGGTAGGGCACCGAAGAAGGCGTATGCACATGGCCGCGCCCGTGACGCGGCAAAAACGCCATTTCAACGCCGTTCAGCCTGCCGGTGAGAATGGCATCGGAGGGGGCACCAAAGGGGCTTTCAACCTCAACCCATTCAGCGCCTTCAAGCCCCTCGATGTCATAAATGCCCGATCCGCCGATAACGCCGATTTTGGGTGTATTCATGAAACTGGCCCCTGCCCTTCATATCGCCTTCAGGGCTATGAATACAAAGCAGGGGCCGGAATGGAAATGCCTAAATCCGGGTCAGGCGAGCATTTTTACCACTTCATCGGTGGTCCAGACCGCATTGGCCATATAGCGGAAATTGGTCAGAGCGGCGAGATAACCATCGCCCTCGGGCAGCATCGCGGCGGCGGTGCCATCGGAAACCACGGCCACCTCGAAACCCTGCTCCAGCAATTCACGCATGTGGCTTTCGGTACAGAGGTTGGCAGACATGCCCGCCAGAATGATCTGATCAACGCCGTTCTTGCGCAGTTGCAGGGCCAGATCGTTATGCTCGGGGCCATAGAGCTTGTGCGGCGATGTCACGATGGTTTTGCCGTCGTTGATATATTTCTTGTACTGCTCCAGAAAATCCGCGCCCGACCCTTCAAAACCATCAAGGCTCAGCGCGTCCTTGCGATCGAACATGCCGATCTTGTGCATCAGTTTTTCCAGCGCACCTTCGAATTTCCAGCCCTTGTCCGTGGGGTAGTAATAATGCGGTGAGACAGCAACGGTGATATCGGCCGCTTTGGCCGCTTGGAACAGGCTGTCGATATTGGCAACCGTGTTGTTGCGGGTGACCGAGGCGCCGACCACCCCCCAGGTGACACCATCGGGGCTGAGAAAATCATTTTGCGGATCGGTGACAACAAGGGCCGCGCGCTTGGGGTCAAGTTGCATGTCGCTGGGCGGCAGGGCCGGTTTGGCCGGAGGCGCGTAAGGGTCAGCTTCCTGTGCGCTGGCCTGGCTGCCTGTCAGGCTGGCTGCTGTGGCAACGCCGACGGCAGCAGTGCCCAAAAGGGCCTGGCGGCGGTTAATTTTTGGATCATTATGATTGGGACAGTTACACATCTGAATATCCTCTTTTGTCAGGTTCAACTGATTTGAGTGTGTTACCCTCAAGGTGCCTTTTCGTCCCAATATTGTGGCATATTTGATTATTTATGTGCCCATTCCGCCAAGTTATGGCAGTATTAACCGATGGAGAACACCAATTCACATGACCGGATACTGGCCGAACTGGATATCCGGGCCGAGCCGTTCGCGATCTGCGCCCTGCAGGGGACATGCACCATGGGGCTGGGGCGCAACCCCGGTGCGACGCTGCATTATGTGCTGGGCGGGCGTGGGAAATTATCGTTTCAGTCAAACGCGCCGCTTTTGCTGGAACCGGGGCGTTTGGTGCTGGTGCCGTCGTGCATGAGCCATAGCCTGTGCAATGAGGGCGGCGGGCAGACCGGCCTGCCGGCTTGCAAACCGGCGGGGCTTAACATTGAAGAGCATCTGGCGCAGGGCGATGGACCGGGTAATATGGTGGTTTTGTGTTCAAACATCTCATTGGAGTTGCAAAGCACTCATGGGTTGATTGATCTTCTGCGCGCGCCGCTCTGTCTGGATGTCACCGGAAATTTGGTGGCAGAGCAGGCCATGCAGGCACTGATGGCCGAGATGTCGACCCCGCGCATGGGCCGCCATGCGATGATCCGGGTGCTGTTGCTGCAATGCGTGATCGAGATGCTGCGGGTGCGGCTTGAGGCGGGTGATCCGGCGGTTTTGTGGATCTCGGCCCTGGCGGATCCGGGGCTTTGGCAGGCCCTGAGGGCGATGCTGGAGGAGCCCGGTGCAGTGCATTCGCTGGAAAATCTGGCGCAGGTTGCGGGGATGAGCCGCTCGCGGTTTGCCGAGCGGTTTCAAGCTGCTTACGGCGCGCCGCCGATGACATTCCTGCGCCAGTTAAGGCTTGCGCGGGCGGCGCAGCTTTTGACCGAACGTCGCGCCCCGGTGAAGCGCATCGCGCAGATGGTGGGGTTTGAAAGCCGCAGTGCTTTCACCCGGGCGTTTACGCTGTGCTATGGGCAATCACCCCGCGCGTTTCGCGGCGGCAGGCCTTAACCGGCGATGGATGCCGCATAAATGCTGTCGATGGTTTCAGACAGCATGGCATCGAATTCCGCATCTGATTGCCCCACGCTGAGGCCCTCGGTCAGGGCGCGTGAAAAGCTGGCGATGACGCCGGTGTTTTTTGTCAGACGCGCATTGGCCTCGTCCCGGCTGTAGCCGCCCGAAAGGGCAACCACCCGCATCACCCGGGGGTGATCCACAAGCGGTTTATAAAGGTTGGGTTTTTCCGGCAGGGTCAGCTTGAGCATCACCTGTTGGGTGCCGGGCAGATCGTCGAGCTGTTTGGTCAGCTCGGCCAGCAGGATGTTTTCTGCGCGGTCTTTGCCGGGGATCGAGATGGCCACTTCGGGTTCAAGGATCGGCGTCAGGTGGTGCTCGAGGATTTGCTGGCCGATCTCGAATTGCTGGGCCACATTGGCGGCAATACCGGTAGGTGAGGCGGCCTCGATCACCGAACGCATTTTGGTGCCGAAAATGCCCGCATCATTTGCCCGCAACAGTTGTCCGTGCAGATCGGGCATCGGTTTCATCAGGCGCACACCATCGGCCCCGTCGGCAAGGCCCTGATCGACCTTGAGAAACGGCACGATATGGCGGTCTTCCCACAGATAGGTGGCAGCGGGTTTGCCGCCAATCTCGCGCTCCATTGTCATTTCAAACAGGATTGCCCCGATCACCCGGTCGCCGGTAAAGGCGGGCGATTGCGCGATGCGGGCACGCATGGCATGGATCAGGTCAAACATCTGGGCATTATTACTGTAAGCGCCGGGTTCAATCCCATAAAGGCCAAGCGCCTTGGGGGTGGAGCCGCCGGATTGATCAAGCGCGGCGACAAAGCCATGGCCCGAACTCATTTGCCGTTGTTGCGTGGCTTTTGACATGTGATTTCCACCTTGTTGAACTGGGTCTGCGTGATTTTTGATCTCCTGCTCATAGGCGAGTGGGGCGATGGTTGCAATTATGCTAACGCTATCAGTCAGGCAAATCCGGTGATTATTTTCCCATGATCTTGCTGGCGATATAGGTCACCATGGGGCGTGGCGACATGCGTGGCAGAAAGGCGAAAATTTTGTTGGTCATTCCGGTCACGATGATCCGGTGGCCTTTGAGCATGGCGCGCCATGCAGCGTGCGCCACGGGGGCGGCATCCATCGGTTTGCCGATCTTCAGCAGGCTGATCCCGCGCATGTCGGCGGCATCGAAAAACGCGGTTGAGGTGGCACCGGGGCAGACGGCGGTGATGGTGATGCCGCTGCCGCGCAGCTCTTCTGCCACCGCCTCGGAGAGCGACAGAACATAAGCCTTGCTGGCGTGATACACGGCCATGTTGGGGCCGGGCATGAAGGCGGCGGTGGAGGCCAGATTCATGATCCGCCCGCCGCCCAATTCCTGCATATGGGCGATGGCGCGTTTCATCAGCAGGCTGAGGGCGATGATATTGACATTGAGCGTGGCCAGCTCGCGCTGCCATCCATCGGGGGTGTCAAAGCGCCCGTACCGCCCAAGGCCCGCATTGTTGATCAGGATGTCAATACGGCGGTTTTTGCTGGCCTCAGCCCAGAGTTTTTCGGCCTGCGCCAGATTGTTGAGATCGGCGGGGATGACCTCGATCTGTACAATGTCGCTGCGCAATTCATCCGCAAGGGCATTCAGCTTGTCCTCAGAGCGCGCCGTCAGGATCAGATTGCGGCGCTCGGAGGCGGCAATGCGGGCGAATTCCACGCCAAGGCCTTCGGATGCGCCGGTGATGAGTGTCCAGTTTTTCATGGTTTGGGCCAACCTGTTGTGATTGCTCGTAGGGTGGGTGAAACCCACCCCCCGTTTGACAAGGGTGGGTTTCACCCACCCTACGTGAATTTGTTAGGGTCTCAACCTGTTTTTAATGCGGCCACGCCGGGCAGGTCTTTGCCTTCCATCCATTCCAGAAAGGCGCCACCCGCGGTGGAGATATAGGTGAAATCCCCGGCGGCCCCCGATTGGTTGAGCGCCGCCACCGTATCACCCCCGCCAGCCACGGAAATCAGTTTGCCCGCCTTGCTGAGGGCTGCGGCTTTTAAAGCGGCGGCGTTGGTGGCGGTATCAAAGGGCGGGATTTCGAATGCGCCTAAAGGCCCGTTCCAGATCAGGGTTCCGGCATTTTCCAAAGCGGCCGAGATGCGCGCCACGGTGTGCGGGCCTGCGTCAAGGATCATGGCATCCTCGGGGCATTGATCCGCCGCAAGCGTTTCATGCGCAGCCCCGGCTTTGAATTCGCGGGCCACCACGATGTCGGCGGGCAGGAGGATTTCACAGCCGGTTTTGACGGCTTTGGCCATGATGGCGCGGGCTGTATCGGCCATTTCATGCTCACAAAGCGAGGCGCCGACATTCAGGCCCTGAGCGGCGAGGAACGTATTGGCCATGCCACCACCGATTACCAGATGATCGACCTGTTCCACCAGATTGCCCAGCAGATCGAGCTTGGTTGAAACCTTGGCCCCGCCGACCACGGCCATGAGCGGATGTTTTGGGGTGCCAAGGGCCGCTTCGAGCGCCTGCAATTCAGCCTGCATCAGGCGTCCGGCACAGGATGGCAGCAGATGTGCCAGTGTCGTTGTTGAGGCATGAGCGCGGTGCGCGGCGGAAAAGGCATCGTTGCAATAGATATCGCCAAGAGCAGCAAGGCGGGCGGCAAAGCCGGGATCATTGGCCTCTTCACCGGGATGAAAGCGGATGTTTTCAAGCAGCAGGACTTCGGCGGCTTTGGCCTCATCGGTAAGGTTTTCCGCGCCTTCCAGCGTTTCCAGCAGGGTGACCGATCGGCCAAGCGTGGCTTCCAGCGCGGGCCGGATCACGCGCAGGGAAAGATCCAGCACGACCTTGCCTTTGGGGCGGCCAAAATGGGCGATCAATATCGGCTTGCCGCCCATTTTAAGGATATAATCAACCGTGGGTTTGATGCGCTCAATCCGCGTGGAATCGGTGACAACACCGTTTTCAACCGGCACGTTGATATCGACCCGCACAAGTATGCGCATGCCGTTCAGATCCATATCGTCAAGGGTTTTCCAGCTCATTCCATTGCCTTATCTACCGTATTTGTGCCCCGTCATGGCGTGATCATTGTTGAAGGTCAACGGGTGTTTGTTAGGATGACGGCCACGTCCCGGACCTGATCCGGGGCCTCTGCCATGGCCTGGAGGCCCCGGATCAGGTTCGGGGTGCGGTGGCCCTATCATGATACTTGGCATTCAGGCCGCAAGCGCCTAGGTATCGGGGGAATGATTTTATAAGGAGGGCCCCATGGCCGAGATCAAAGACCCTGAAAATACCATCCTGATTGAGCTGAAAGACGGCACTGTGACCATCGAGCTGTTGCCCGATGTGGCCCCCGGCCACTCGGACCGGATGAAAGAGCTGGCCCGTGCGGGTGCCTATGACAACGTGGTGTTCCACCGGGTGATTGACGGCTTCATGGCCCAGACCGGCGATGTGGCGCATGGCAATATGGAGCAGGATTTCAACCTGATGCGGGCGGGAACCGGCGGTTCGGACAAATCTGACCTCAAGGCCGAATTCAGCAAACTGCCGCATGACCGGGGCACCATCGGGGCCGCGCGCAGCCAGAACCCAGATAGCGCCAACAGCCAGTTTTTCATCAACTTTGGCGACAATCATTTCCTCAACGGGCAATATACCGTTTATGGCCGGGTTATTTCCGGCATGGAGCATGTGGACAAGATCACCCGGGGCGAGCCGCCCGCAGCCCCCGACCGGATGATCAGCGTGAAGGTGGCGGCAGATGCGTAAACTTATTCTTATCCTGAGCCTGCTGGCCAGCCCCGCATTTGCCACCGGCCTTGAAATTGACATCGAAGGCGAGGCCAATGGCACTGTCATAATTGATCTGTTTGAGGATGTGGCTCCGAATCATGTCAGGCAGATTACAGAATTGGCAAATGAGGGTGCCTATGACGGGGTTGTATTCCACCGCGTTATTGACGGCTTCATGGCCCAGACCGGTGATGTGAAATTTGGCCATCTGGGCCAGGATATGCGCCGTGCCGGCACGGGCGGCAGTGAAATGCCGGATCTGAAGGCTGAGTTTTCTCAGAAACGTTTCTTGCGCGGTACAGTTGGCATGGCACGCTCAAACCATCCCGACAGCGCCAACTCTCAGTTCTTCATCATGCTTGCGGACGGTGAATTTCTCAACGGGAATTATACGGTTGTGGGCAAAGTCA
Source organism: Roseovarius sp. (assembly GCA_021775255.1). Lineage (GTDB taxonomy): Bacteria > Pseudomonadota > Alphaproteobacteria > Rhodobacterales > Rhodobacteraceae > Roseovarius. Next base: position 12,535 of record JAJFIA010000025.1, on the reverse strand, counting down.
CCTCGGGCATGGATGTGGTGGATGAAATCAAACTCGGCGATCCGCAATCGGGTGCTGTGAGTGGCAAGCCTGATGTGATGGAAAAAGTCACAGTGATCGAGTGATCGAAGGTTCGGATGTGATTTATGACCGGCTATGAGCCGCTGAACACGCTGAAATCCGTGGCTGCCGGGCTGTGGCTGATTGATGGCCCGGCGATCAAATTCTACGGGCTGCCGTTTTCCACCCGGGCGACGATTGTGCGGCTGGAAAACGGCGATCTGTGGGTGCATTCGCCCACCAAAATGACCGAGGCTTTGCGCGCTGAACTGGAGGCGCTGGGGCCGGTGCGGCATCTGATTGCACCCAACTGGATTCACTATGCCTATATCAGCGAATGGCAGGCCGCTTTCCCTGAGGCAACGGCCTGGGCCGCGCCCGGTGTTGCGGCGCGGGCGGCGAAAAAGGGTATGGAGATCCGCTTTGATCATGATCTTGGTGCCGGGACCGAAGCGCCTTGGGCAGGCGAGATTGATCAGATGATCGTTGAGGGCAGCAAGATACACCGCGAGGCGGTTTTCTTTCACCGCGAGAGTAAAACGCTGATCCTGACCGACCTGATCGAGAATTTCGAATCCGCCAAACTGCCGGTCTGGATGCGGCCGGTTGTGTGGATTTTCGGCATTGATGACAGCGATGGCAAGATGCCCCCCGATATGGCGCGCAGCTTTCGCAACAAGGAATTGCTGGCGGATGCGATTGAGCAGATGATCACGTGGAAACCCCGGCGGATCATTCTGGCGCATGGCCGCTGGTATGAAAAAAACGGCGTGCTTGAGCTGGAGCGCGCCTTTCGTCGTCAGATGAAAACCCGAATGTGGACGCGGGCGCTGAAGGATATGGATGCGGCCAGGGCCGAAGCCGAGGAAAAGGCCGAGAAAAGGCGATTGGATCGGTAGGTATTAAAGCGTTTTGCCCCGCGCCTCATGAACTGCGGGGCAAAAGATTGTTTCAACAATTAGAGAGCTTTGCATACAGGGCCATGCCTTTAGGGGCCTACATTGGTAACCATCATAACACCTCGGTTATTGTTGTAGGCATGAACATGAAATATCCCACCTGATCTAACGGCGGTGTACAAAGCCATTATATCTCTTTCAGCCCGAAACAATGAGCAGCCCGTTGAATCGCAGGTCATCATCATATTCTCCGATGAACCACGGGTTTCAAGTTTTAGTGCCTTAGGCTCATCTTCAGATAATGGCCGATCAACCCAGGCGCATTGCCCGGGGCCTGGTGCCCGTTCTGTAGCACTTAAAGGAGATGCGGAAAAACCGACAAGTATTTCTTGCTTACGGCTGAGCTGTTGGATGGCTAACTCCATTTCCCCTCCGCCGCGGCAGGTCATTACATAGCTTTGCTGCGCAAAGGCGGTTTGCGAAGAAAAAATGATCGCTGCAACTGCACCAAGAGCCGAGATTGCAATTTTATTGAGAAAATGCATCGTAATTTCCTTTCTGGATTGTCGTGTAGGTTATCACGATCAACAAGTAAGCCGGACAAGGTTTGCTATGCAATATCACGGTAAAGCTTTTGGCTAGCGGAAGAGTATTTACGAGCGCTCCGTTGTCGCGTTGGGCGTAGCCCAGGCCGAGAATGAAATTATCGGTAAGCCGGAACAGAATACGGCTTGCGCGCCGGATAAAACGCAATAACGGACAAAGCATTGCAGGGGGCGGAGATTGCCAAGGCCGAAGTCGGCACAGAGAGACGAAGGTATAGATGGTGGGCGTTGACGCTTCTGTTCAGACGATCGTGGCCTCGGTGGCGGCGATCATGTCTTCGCGGGTTACACCCGGCGCAAGCTCTTGAATATGCAGGCCTTTATGGGTGACATCCAGCACGCCGAGATTGGTGATGATGCGGTCAACCACGCCCTTGCCGGTCAAGGGCAGGGTGCATTCCTTGAGGATTTTGCTATCCCCGTGCTTGTTGGTGTGGTCCATCACCACCACCACGCGGCCCACGCCAGCCACAAGATCCATCGCCCCGCCCATGCCTTTGACCAGCTTGCCGGGGATCATCCAATTCGCCAGATCACCGTTCCCGGCGACTTCCATCGCGCCCAAAATGGCCATGGCAATCTTGCCGCCACGGATCATGCCAAAGCTTGTGGCGCTGTCGAAATAGGAGGTCTCGGGCAGCTCGGTAATGGTCTGTTTGCCGGCATTGATCAGATCCGGATCTACCTCGCCTTCAAGCGGAAACGGCCCCATGCCGAGCATGCCGTTTTCCGATTGCAGCACCACCGTCACCCCCTTGGGGATGTAATTGGGCACCAGCGTCGGAATGCCGATGCCAAGATTTACATAAGTGCCGTCTTCAAGCTCAAGCGCGGCCCGAGCGGCCATCTGATTGCGATCCCACATGATCAATTCCCGTCTATGTTTTCAAGTGCCCGGCACATCCGGTCAACCGATTTTTCAATCTCGCCCATTTTATGCATCAGCATCATGGATTTAGCCGCCTCAACGATCATTGTGCTATGGGCGGATGATGTATCATTCGGAAAATGCGCATCCACCATATCGCGCGCATAGGAAATCCATTGCAGAAACTCGCGCTGTATTTCGGTTTTAACCCTGCGCTCTTCATCGGTTATATTTGTCAGCATGCGCGCCTCCTATGCGGTTCTGACTGTGCGTTGCTCGATCCGTTTCTCATGCTGCCCCTGAATGATCCGGTGTACATAAATGCCCGGCAGATGGATATGATCGGGATCAAGGCTGCCTGTGGGCACGATCTCTTCCACTTCGGCGATGCAGACCTTGCCGCACATCGCGGCGGGCGGATTGAAATTGCGCGAGGTCTTGCGGAAAATCAGGTTGCCTGTCTCGTCCGCTTTCCAGCCTTTGATGATGGATAGATCAGCAAAAATGCCTTTCTCCATGATATAGGTCTCGCCGTTGAAATCCTTGTGCTCCTTGCCCTCGGCAATCTGGGTGCCAACGCCGGTTTTGGTGTAAAATCCGGGGATGCCGCAGCCGCCCGCGCGCATCCGCTCGGCCAATGTGCCCTGCGGGTTGAACTCAAGCTCAAGCTCGCCCGAGAGATATTGCCGCATAAACTCGGCGTTTTCACCAACGTAAGAGCTGAGCATTTTTTTGACCTGACGGGTCTGCAGCAAAATCCCGATGCCAAAATCATCAACACCCGCGTTGTTGGAGGCAAATGTCAGGTCTTTGGTGCCTGCGTCCTTGATCGCCTGCAGCAACAGTTCCGGAATGCCGCAAAGGCCAAAGCCCCCGGCGGCGATGAACATGCCATCATGCAGGAGGCCATCCAAGGCCTCGGTGGCGTTGGCGTAAACCTTTTTCATGGTGAAACCCCTCGTAAAACCCGTTTGGCACGATATGGGCTGGGCACGAGATAAGAGTCAACGCTCCGCCAAAAGATTTGAAGCGGATAAGGCGGATATCAGGGGTCTTTTTGTGCCGGTTTTTTAGCTGCGGTTTTTTTCGCGGCAGGCTTTTTCTTTGCCGGAGCCTTCTTGCGGCCCTTGCCGGTTTTGGCGGCGCGCTCAGTGATCAGTTCCACGGCGATTGCCATGGTCACATCTTCGGGTTTGGTTTCCTTAGGGATGGTGGCGTTGATCTTGTCCCATTTCACATAAGGCCCGTAACGCCCGTCCATCACATTGACCGGGCCGCCATGTTCGGGATGCTCGCCCAATTCATGCAAGGGTTTGGCCGCCGTGCGCCCGCGTCCGGGGCCTTTGGCGCGTTTTTCCGCAAGCACCTCGACCGCGCGGTTCATGCCGATGGTGAACACCTCTTCCACATCGGGAATATTGGCGTAAAGGTTGGATTCCTTGCCCGTCTCATCCACCGTGGTGTGCATCACATATGGGCCATAACGGCCCAGATTGGTATGTACATTGCCGCCCTCGGGATGGGTGCCGATAAAGCGCGGCAGGCTGAGCAAAGTAAGGGCTTTTTCCAGGGTCATATCTTCGGCCTGCCAGCCTTTGGGCAGGCTTGCGCGCGGCGGTTTGGGCACCTCATCTGTGCGTTCGCCACGCTGGACATATGACCCGAACCGGCCTGAGCGCAGGGAAATTTCATCGCCCTGATCCTCGCCCAATACCCGATCACCGTTTTCGGCATTTTCGCCACCGATGGGGCGGGTGTAGCGGCATTCAGGATAGTTGCCACAGCCGACAAACCCGCCCGAGCGCGAGGATTTGAGGTGCAGTTGGCCCTCGCCGCAGAGCGGGCAGATGCGCGGATCGGTGCCGTCTTCACGCGGCGGGTATAAGGAATGTTCCAGCGCCTTGTCGAGCACGGTGAGCACCTCGGATATGCGCAATTCGGATGTCTCGGCAATCGCCGCCGAAAAATCGCGCCAGAACTGTGCCAGCACGGTTTTGTAATCGGCATTGCCGGCGCTCACTTTATCCAGTTCTTCCTCAAGATTGGCGGTGAATTCATAGCCGACATATTTGCGGAAGAAATTGAGCAGGAAAATCGTGACAATCCGGCCCTTGTCCTCGGGGATCAGGCGGTTTTTGTCTTTGCGGACATATTCGCGATCCTGAATGGTGGTGACGATGCTGGCATAGGTCGAGGGGCGGCCGATCCCCAGTTCTTCCATGCGTTTGACCAGCGTGGCCTCGGTATAGCGCGGCGGGGGTTGGGTGAAATGCTGCAAGGCCAGCGTGGCGGCATCCGCCGACAATACCGCGGAATCATGGCGGCGCATCTCACCGGGTTTGCCTTGGGGCGTCTCGATCACCTCGTCGCGGGTCTTGTCATCGGCCTTGCGGAATTGGCTCTCAAGCGCGCCTTTGGCAAATTTCGCGGGTTCGCCCTGAGTGATCTGCGGCAGGCGGCTGTCATCGTCATCACCGTTGTCATCACGACCCTCTTCATAGACCTTCATGAACCCGTCAAACAGCACCACCTGACCGGTGGCGCGCAGGGTGATCTGGCCATCGTCACTGGCAATATCAACGGTGGTGCGTTCCAGCCGGGCCGAGGCCATCTGACAGGCCAGCGTGCGCTTCCAGATCAGATCATAAAGCTTGCGCTGATCGGCATCCTTGATTTTCAATGCGGCTGCATCGCTGGTCATGTCTGTAGGGCGGATACATTCATGGGCTTCCTGCGCGTTCTTGGCCTTGTTTTTATACATGCGCGGCGATTTTGGCACGTATTTGTCGCCAAAACGGTCCTGGATCGCGTCGCGCGCGGCCATCACGGCCTCGGGGGCCATATCAATGCCGTCGGTGCGCATATAGGTGATCAATCCGGCCTCATAAAGCCGCTGCGCGGTCGACATGCATTGCCGCGCGCCCATGCCGAATTTGCGGCTGGCCTCCTGTTGCAAGGTCGAGGTCATGAACGGCGCCGAAGGGTTGCGGCTGCCGGGTTTGGCCTCAACCGAGGCCACAGTGAGGGCGCGCGCGCTGATCGCCTGCACGGCCATTTCGGCCTGCGTGGCGTTCTCAAGATCGAATTTATCGAGCTTTTTGCCAGCGAGCTGCGTGAGCCGCGCCTCATATTCCTGGCCGCGCGGCGTGGTGAGCGTGGCGCGCGCAGACCAGTATTCGCGCGGGGTGAAGGCCTCGATCTCCATCTCGCGCTCGACGATCAGGCGCAGACAGACCGATTGCACCCGACCGGCGGATTTGGCACCGGGCAGTTTGCGCCACAAGACCGGGCTGAGATTGAACCCCACCAGATAATCCAATGCGCGGCGCGCCAGATAAGCCTCGACCAAAGGCGCGTCGACCTCACGCGGGTTGGCCATCGCCTCGGTCACGGCGGATTTGGTAATGGCGTTGAAAACCACCCGGCTCACGGGGGTATCTTTCTTGATCGCCTTGCGTTTGCGCAGGGCTTCTTCGAGGTGCCAGCTAATGGCCTCGCCTTCGCGGTCGGGGTCGGTTGCGAGGATCAGGGCATTGTCGGTTTTCAGGGCGTCGGCAATGGCTTTGATATGCTTGCGGCTGTCATATCCGACCTCCCATTTCATCGCAAAATCATGGTCGGGATCGACCGAGCCATCCTTGGGCGGCAGATCCCGCACATGGCCGTAGGATGCCAGAACCGTGTAACCTGGCCCCAGATATTTGTTTATTGTCTTGGCTTTAGCTGGGGATTCGACAACGACAACTGGCATGAAAACTCCTGACGACTCGGGGAAGCACTATTGGCGGCGGAACATGTGCGGGGAGGGACGGGTTTGTCAATGCGGCTTCTTGAAAAGGGTTGATCGTGGATATTAATGCGGTCAGGATAGGGCGGAAAGGGAATAAATCATGCGTTGGTTGTTGGTGATTGCGATGTTTCTCAGCCCGGCAGCGGCGTCTGCCTGGGAAGTACCGGAGCGCGGCTCAAAGACGCGCGCGGCCCTGATGGATGCGATGCGCCCGCACGCGGAATGGAATCTTGGGGCCCCGGTGCAGTTTGTTGTGCATGAATTGCGCCGCGAGGGTGATATGGCTTATGCCTCGCTTTATGCGCAACGGCCCGGCGGTGGGGCAATAGATCAGGCCAGCACCCGGATCATGCAGCAGGGTGAAGCCGAGGAATTCATGGATGTAACGGCAATTCAGGCGCTGTACCGCAAAGAGGGGGATACCTGGGTGGCAGTGCATTTTTCCTTTGGGGCAACGGATATCTGGTTTGCCTATGGCCCGTTTTGCCGCGAATATGGCGCTGTGCTTGCGGAATATTGCGATGGGGTGGCCGATTGATCAGCCGACCCGCGACAAAAGCCCGCCAGCCTGACGTTTGATCCGGCCTTCCAGTTCAAGATCTACCAGCGCGGGCGATACATTATGGGCCGGCGTTGCCAGATCGCGAATGAGCTGATCCTCGGCCATCGGCGAGGGGCCAAGCCGGTCAAGGATCAAGGCGTGCAGTTTTGCGGTGTCGCGCAGGGTGCGGTTTTCAAGGGGCGGAGAGGGGATATCCGGCAGGGCCATTTCCACCTGTGTTTCAGAGGGCACCATATCGGGCAGCACTTCAATCACATCGCTGGCGTTGCGCACCAGGCGCGCGCCATCGCGGATCAGCATGTTGCAGCCCGAGGCGCGGGCATCAAACGGATGCCCCGGCACCGCCAGCACCTCGCGCCCCTGATCAAGGGCATTGCGCGCGGTGATAAGCGAGCCGGATTTTGCCGCCGCCTCAACCACCACAACCGCCTGCGACATGCCGCTGATGATGCGGTTGCGGCGCGGAAAATGCCGGGCTTGCGGGGTCATGCCCATGGGTTGCTCGGAAAGGCGCAGGCCGGTTTTGGCAATATCATGGGCAAGGCCTGCATTTTCCGAAGGATAAAGCACATCAACCCCCCCAGCCATGATGGCAATCGTGCCGGTCTTGAGGGCCGCCAGATGTGCGGCGGTATCAATGCCGCGGGCCAAACCGGAAACCACGACCAGCCCCTGTTGCGCCAGCTCGGATGTGAGCGCCCGGGCCATGCGCGTGCCCAAAGACGAGGCATTGCGCGCGCCCACAAGGGCAATCATCGGCCGGTGGATAATGCTTGTATCACCAATTGCCCACAAGATGGGGGGCGCATCGGATATATGCATGAGCATGTCAGGATAATCAGCCTCGCCCAAGCAGATCATCCGCGCGCCCGCGGCTTTGGCGGCCTTCAGCTCAGCAAAAGCAACGCCTTCGGGGCAAATTTTGTAATCGCTGGCCCCGGCGGCCTTTGCCACATCTGGCAAGGCCTCAAGCGCGGCAGAGGCCGAGCCATGTTCATTCATCAGCCGGTAAAAGGTGGAGGGCCCAACCCGGCGGGAACGCAAGAGACGGAGCCACAACACCCGATCATCTTCCGTGGTGGGTGGGAGTGGGGGGTGAGTGGAAGGATGGTTTTCCTCGGACATCATGGCTCCGCCTGCTTGCAAAGCCAGTATTGGTCTGAGATGGTTAACGGCTGGTAAACCAGAATGAGATTGATTTGGGGGAGGGGCAAAATTCAGATTAAGATACTGAATTATATAGGTAAAAATTTCGATCCGGTACGGATTTGGCTTTGGATAGGGCTCGGATTTAACAACAGTGGGAAGCAACGGCTGCAATGCGCAGGTGTAACAGAGCGATTCGCCCTCAGATGATGGGCAAAATACCGGTGGCCAGCCAGACGCGGTGCGGCACGGGCAGGGGATCAATGTTGAAATCGCAGGCCAGCATCCGGGCAAGCGCTGCATCAAAGCGGGTAATTTCATCGGCGGGCAGGCTCGCAGATATGCCCGCGCTGGCCCGGATGCGCCCGCGCCATGCGGCGGGGGAATAGGGCTGAATGATATCAAAAGACACGGTTTCCAGCCTGCCAAACCCGGCATGGGCAAGATCACTCAACCAATCGGGATAAAGGCCCGCCCCACCGGCCCCGGCCCAATCAGGATTGAATGCAAGGATCAGTTTTTCAGTTGCCGCCACCACATTGCCGGGCAGGGGCAGCCAATCGAAATGCGCGATCAGCAGCCGACCACCGGGTTTGAGGATGCGGGCCGCCTCAGCCGCAGCGGCGGGGCGATCAAACCAATGCCAGCATTGTCCGGCGGTGATCAGATCAAGGCTGCTGTCAGCGAAGGGCAGGGTTTCAGCATTGCCTTCCAGATATGTAACCGAAACGCCTGCCGCGCGATCAAGCTGTTCTGCCTGATCCATTAATGACATAGCCGGATCAAGGCCTGTGACCTGAAGGCCCATACGCGCCAGCCCGCGCGCCACGGTGCCGGTGCCTGTCCCGATATCAAGGGCGCACATGCCCGGTTTGGTATAATCCCGTGCGGCAAGGAGATCAAAAAACGCCGGTGGGAATCCGGCGCGGTGGGTGGCGTAATCGGTGGCGGTCTGGCTGAAATCGACGGTTTTGCCAAAGTCACGAAGGGTATCAGGATCGATGGGGTGCGTGCGGTTGTTCATGTGAGGGTCACCTCATGAGCCGAGCTTTACATAGAGCCGGAATTGGGTTTGACTTATAAAGCGGGGCCTGTTCTGATAGGCCGGTTTGGAGGCAAAAATGCGTCGCGATATCAGCTTTGGGTCAGGGCAGGACACTTGTGCGGGATGGTTTTACCTGCCTGATGAGGCACAAGGCAAGGCAGAATTGCCACTCATCATCATGGCGCATGGGCTTAGCGGCGTGAAAGAGCAGGGCCTTGGGGAAGTGGCCGAGATTTTTTCATCTGCCGGCTACGCCGTGGTGGTTTTTGACTTCCGGCATTTTGGCGACAGTACCGGCGAGCCACGTCAGCAGATATTTCCGCTTGATATGGTCGAGGATTACCGGAATGCCATCACATGGGCCAGCTCTCAACCCAATGTCGATGCAAAGCGCGTTGGCATTTGGGGGACATCATTGAGCGGTGCATTGGCGACTTATACCGCAACAGTTGATCCCAGGGTAAAAGCGCTTGCCATTCAGGTGCCGGTCATAATGAGCCCGAGCGTCCGGCGCAGCCTTGATCCGGCGAAGTGGGACATGATGCGTGATATTCTGAATGCGGACAGGATAGCACGGTATGAAACCGGCGAGGTAAAGACCATCCCCGTCGTGGCGCAAGGCGATGGCCCTTGCATACTTCCCGGTGCAGAAGCCTATGATTTCTTTACCGGATCACAGGAAATGGCCCCAAACTGGCGCAACGAGGTCACATTGGAATCGCTCGAAAAGTTTCGCGAATTCGATCCGGTGTCGAATATCGAGATGATGTCGGATGTCGCCTATCTTCTGATCGGAGGAGAAAAGGAACACCTGATCCCGCCGGATATCTTGCAAGCCGCATTTGATCGGGTGCCGGAGCCAAAGAAAATGGTCATGCTCCCCATCGGCCACTTTGGGGTTTACCAGGAACCATGGCTGTCGACCGCAACCAATGAAGCACGAGACTGGTACGACACATATCTGAAATAACGGCCCCATATGAGCCGGTCATTCAAAGAACAGTTTCAATATCCCGCCCGGGGCTGTCACGCCGCCGAGCCGCCCACTGTCAGCCCGCTGATCATAACCGTCGGCTGGCCCACGCCCACCGGCACCCATTGGCCCTGTTTGCCGCAGTTGCCCATGCCCGGATCAAGCGCCATGTCATTGCCCAAAGCGCGGATTTTGTTGAGGGCCGTGGCGCCGTCGCCAATCAGGGTGGCGCCTTTGACCGGTTCCAGAACCTTGCCATTTTTGACGCGGTAGGCCTCGGTGCAGGAAAACACGAATTTGCCATTGGTGATATCGACCTGACCACCGCCAAAGCCCACGGCCCAGATGCCATCATGCAGATCAGCGACGATATCTTTGGGGTTGGCATCACCACCCAGCATATAGGTATTGGTCATGCGCGGCATCGGCGCGTGGGCATAGCTTTCGCGGCGGCCATTGCCGGTGGGCGCGACACCCATGAGGCGCGCATTCTGCCGGTCTTGCATGAGGCCCACAAGGATACCGTCCTCGATCAGGGTATTCTTGCCCGAGGGCGTGCCTTCATCATCAATGGTGATCGAGCCGCGACGATCAGGGATTGTACCATCATCCAGAACCGTCACCCCCTTAGAGGCAATGCGTTTACCCATGAGCCCGGCAAAAGCCGAGCTGCCTTTGCGATTGAAATCGCCCTCAAGCCCGTGGCCGATGGCCTCGTGCAGCAATATCCCCGGCCAGCCGGGGCCAAGCACCACATCCATGACGCCTGCAGGCGCGGGCACGGCCTCAAGATTGACGCAGGCGACGCGCAGGGCCTCACGCGCCTTGGCCTGCCAGTCGGCGGGCTCAAGCAGCCCGTCAAGCCCGACACGCCCGCCGCCGCCCGAGGTGCCGGATTCGCGGCGGCCGTCCTGTTCAACAATCACCGAGACATTCACCCGCGTCATCGGGCGGCTGTCTGATACATGGGTGCCATCGGGCCGCAGGATGGTTATTTCCTGCAACGACGCGGCAATCACCGCCGAGACCTGCACCACCCGTGGATCAAGATCGCGGGCGAAAGCATCAATCTGGCGCAGGGTTTCCAGTTTGACCGGGAACTCAGTCCCGGCAATGGGATCGGCATCAGTATAAAGCCTTGTATTGGTGCTGTGCGGTGGTGGGGCCATGGTGCCGCCGCCATCGCCCACGGCCAGGCGGGCAGTTTCAACCGCGCGGGCAAGGGCGGGCACGGAGATTTCCGAGGAATGGGCATAGCCGGTGACCTCGCCCAGCACGGCGCGCAGGCCAAACCCCTGGGCGGCATCAAAGCTTGCGGATTTCACCCGGCCATCATCAAAAACCAGTGATTCTGAATGGCGGCGCTCAATGTAAAGCTCGCCATCATCGGCACCATCTGTGGCTTTGCGAAGCTGGGCGAGGGCAATATCCGGGTCCAGTGCGGAACTTAACGGGCGAAAGGGGGTGTTTGTCATCCGGTTTAGGCCTGTTTTGAAGATTTCAGGGGCATTAATTTGATCTAAATCAAAAAAGCGTCGCTTTAACGCAGTGGTCTTTCTTGTCTCAGGCTCAAGAATATGGTTTTAACCGGACATGAGACAATGAAAATCTGCGGGATTCTGCTTTTTTGGCGGGAATATCCGTTACCGAACAACAAAAGCTTCAACCGATCAGGGTGTATTATGCGACTCATTTCCTATCTGCTGGCCGCGATGGCCACCATGTTAGCCCTTCCTGCCACAGCGCAGGACAACCTTGAAATCATCGGCAAGCCTGTTGATGGAAATATGGGATTTCAACCTGCAGTAACCGAACTGGCGCGTGATCTGCACTGGCTTGATGGTATGATCCTGGTCATCATTACCGGGATCACCATTCTTGTGACGGTGCTGCTTGTTTATGCGATTTTCCGGTTTAACCGCCGCGCCAATCCTGAGCCTGCGAAGTTCACCCATAATTCACCGCTGGAAGTGGCCTGGACATTGATCCCGATTGTTATTCTGGTGCTGATTGGGGCGTTCTCCTTGCCGGTTCTGTTCAAACAACAGGAAATCCCGGATGGCGATATCCACATCAAAGTGACAGGGAACCAATGGTACTGGAGCTATGAATATACCGATAACGAGTTTGGTTTTGACAGCTTCATGATCGGCGAAGGCAAGGTGCTGAACGATGAGGTTGTGGCCGAGCTGGAAGCGGCCGGGTACAGCCGGGATGAGTTTTTGCTGGCCACTGATACGGCGGTGGTCGTACCGGTGAACAAGGTTGTGGTGATGACGGTCACTGGCTCGGATGTGATCCATTCCTGGGCGATGCCGGCCTTTGGTGTGAAGCAGGACGGGGTGCCGGGGCGGCTGGCGCAGCTTTGGTTCAAGGCCGAAAAAGAGGGTATTTATTTTGGCCAATGTTCCGAGCTTTGTGGCAAGGATCATGCTTATATGCCGATCACCGTGAAAGTTGTGAGTCAGAAAGCGTATGACGAATGGCTCAAGCGCGCGATTGAAGAATATGCCGGCATGCCACTGAATTATGATGTGGCGGTTGCCGACTGATGAACGGGTGGCGGGCTGAAGCCCGCCCTACACAACCTGCCGTAGGGCGGGCTTCA
>JAJFIA010000024.1 GCA_021775255.1 Roseovarius sp. | reverse complement strand
ATGGCGTGGCATTGATTTGACCATCCGCCATCTGGCGGGGCGTTTTGCGGGCATGGATCATATTGAGGTTGTCAGCGCGGGGCGGGCCGCTTTGCCAATCACGGCAACGGGCTATAAATCGCTGTTCATCCTGCCCGAACGGATTGCAGAATACGGCACACCGACCGATTATGTTCAGGCGTGGCTGGATCATGAAGCGCAGGCGGAAAGCTGGAAATTGAAAGAAGCCAAGGGGCGGCAACTCAGCCTGTTTTGATGCCAGCCGCTCAGGCGGGTTCGCTGATCCAATCCTCGCGGCCATGGCGGACGCGGACGATCAGAATGTCGTCTCCCTCAATCTGATAGACAATCATATGCGATTGAAACCTGTGCACGCGGAGAGGCGTGGTAAATTCTGCCCGTTCCCGCGCCATTTTGGGGTTAGCTGCCAAGAGGTCAAACATATCGAAAAGCGCGTCGTGATAGGTGCGCGCCTGTCGCTCGCCAAACAGCGCGATCCCCGCATCCGAGATAGTTATGATGTCGTCCTGTGCGGCTTGCGTGAGGCGGTAAAGCATTATGCCTCTGTAGTGCGAGCCTTGGCACGTTCCCGCGCCATCTCGAATATTTCATCTTTTGAGAGCGTGCTAATTCCGCTCGCCAAACCTTCATCAATCAGCGTTTGCATCGCGGCAATCTTATCGGTGCGCTCCTGATCGCGGCGGATCAGATCGCGCACGTAATCGCTGGCGTTACTGTAACGCCCGGTTTGGCTTTGTGCCTCAACCCAGACTTTCATGCCGTCGGGCAGGGATACATTCATTGTTGCCATGTCTCGATCCTCCATACTTCAATTATGGCACAAATTGGCAAAGATTGTCAATTTTCGCGCATCACCTTATCAACATCCAATCGTTTGATCGACCGCGACAGTGTCCACGGATGCACGCCGTTTTGCGCCGCGACCTTGGCGATACTGACGTTGCCATGTTTGATTTTCCGCTGTGCGGCGCGGATTTGCCTGTCTGACATCTTCGGGGGCCGCCCAAGGCGCTGTCCGCGTCGTCTTGCAGCCTCCAGCCCTTGCTTGGTGCGTTGACTGAGCAGACTGCGCTCAAACTCTGCCAGCCCGCTGATGAAGGTGTAGAGCAGCTTGCCATGCGGCGTGGCGGTATCGACCTGCAAGCTGGCGATCTGGATTTCAATGCCGCGTTCGCGCAGGGCATCCAGTTGAATGAGGGCGTCTTTGGCGGAGCGATAAGCGCGGTCGAGGTCTAGAATGACGAAGATATCGCCCGAGCGCATGGTGTCGACGATATGCTCATAGACAGGGCGGCATTTGGCCGTGGCCGAGAGCTTTTCCACATGCATCTCATCACAGATATGTTTCAACGCATCAATTTGTCGATCTGGTCGTTGGTCTTCTGTGCTGACGCGTAAGTATCCTATTTTCATGATATTCCAGTGCCTTAACGCGGTTTGTTGAATGCAGGCGCATTCAACAAATACGACCCTTTCCGCGTTGCGGCTTTTGGTTTGACTGGCTCCAGAAGGCCCTCGACCAAACCCTTGATATTCCTTTCATCTATACTCAGTTTACCAAATTCAAGTATTAGAAATCAAATATCTCACAAACGGTCGATTATGTGGGGTAAGAAATCGTTAACATTAAGGAATTATTCACATATTTCTGCGATGATACTGTCTGTGGCGGCTTTTACGTCGTTAGGACAAGAAGCCAAAGCCCTGACAGCAGATGATGTGCTGAACAAAATGAATGCAGACCAACGGTTCGGTTATATTTCCGGTGTCGTTGAAGGGTTGGCCTATTCCCGTTGGGTGGCTGACAAGCCAGATGACACTGGCATGACCTGCATTTACGATTGGTATTACCAAGGCGAGGAAGCGCGCAGCAATCAGGTTGATGGCTGGTTGCGCAGACATTTGGATAAGCCGGTTGGGGCTTTGTTGTATGTATTGATAAAAAAAGAATGTGGAGAGTAAATGGTTCAACTAGGTGAACATTTTGCAAGCGAAGATCGGAGCCGCCATCCGGAATGGCTGCGGCAACAGCGCTGGTTCATCAAGTCCCGCCACGAGCATCAGCGGCGCGAGGATATTCAGGCCAAACAGGAAGACAATTTCACCGCTTTTGCTAGTGAGGTGATTATGGCGACTGAGGCACAAATTCAGGCGTTTGAGATCAAGCTCGACAGCTACGATCAGGCGACGGTTGCCGCCTTGATGGAAAATCAGGAACAATTGGATGTGGTGCGCAGCGAAATCGCAGCGATGCTGGCGCGGGCCTATGTTTTGGAAGATGGACGCCGCGTGTTCAAAACCGAAGACGGCACGCAAGTGTTTGATGAATTCGGAGCGGAAGTCGGCACCGACGAGGTTGATCCGCTACAGATCGATGACAGCCTGCCGACATGGGAAGCTTTTTCGGCCAAAAACGATCTTGAGCAATCGCTGGAAGCAGAACGCGCGGACATCTTTGAGTTTCAAGAGAAGTTAGACGCCGCCCGTGAGCAAATCGCAGACGGTGATATCTCCGAGGCCGATCTCGAAGCGCTGGATGCTGACTTGCTGGATGCCATGCCGCCCGCAGTGCACGCCCATGTGCCCGGTTTGGAAGCAAGCCAACCAGCACCAGACCCCACAGCGCAGCACCGTGTGCCAACGGCAATGCCAACCGCACAAACGCAAAGCGCCGGAGCATCCGCCCCGGCACCAGTGCCGTTTCAATAATCAATCTGACTGTTCGCCCATCGTACTATCTGAGGCTTTGCCAAGGAGATGAAGCCGACTTTCGCGGCAGGATCGACGAACTGGTAAGATGCGGGACAAACTGTGAATTCGCTGCAGGTGGCCCAATGTCTGCTCTTTGATGTTCAACTCTCCTGATAATCGATAAAGGTGTCATCTTTTCGGATGAGTTTGCGTCCGGGCAACGAGTGATAAAAGTCCATCAGCTTTGCACGCGCTTCGGTTCTTCGATCCTTTGAATGGCGCGTCCAGACGTAGGATTTGAAGCCTTTGTCGATGCCGTATTCTTCCATGATCTCCTCATGGAATGGACCGAGGTCGTCGCTTGCCCTCCAAATTTCCCAAAGCCCATCGACATCCCCTGCATATTCGTCAAGCCGCTGTTGCAGGTCGACCAAGTCCAAGTCGGTGTGGATATTGTAGTCAATTGCCATCAGAATCTCCCAATCGTTCCATCCGGGCGAACAATTATGACATCGTCAAGGCCCTCGATTGGCCAGTCCGCAAACTGTTGACGGAGTTCTTCCTCGTCTACGTCGCTGTCTTGCAGACCGATGACCACGTTGTTTGCTTGGGCCTTTTCAACTTTTTCCTTCACCGCACCCCAAATATTTCTAACCCGATTGGTATCCGGCGCATAATGATCATAAACCTCACCGTTGATCAAATAGTCTGGGTTCTTTAGCCCGTCGACAACTGGATTTTGAATAATGTCAAACCCGTTCTCCCGAAGTATCCCGGCGGATTCGTTTTCGCGGCGAATCCCACGTCTGGTTGCTTCATCATCGTTGGGGCCTATGGGCGTAGGTTCACCTGGACGCGCTTCCACAATATTCGGCCCGGTTTCATCCGGGATTGGCGTTGAGATGACGTTGTCGGTTGGGTCTTCGGGAACCGGTGTGCCTGTGTGGATTGGCAGGCCGAGGTCTTCCGCTGGGAAGGCCTCAATGAACTCTTCCATCCGCTCAGGCGTGAACCCCGGTAGCTGACCCAACCGGCGCTCGTCTTCGGTCAATTCGGGGAAAACTTCGACCCAGCCCTCCGCCAATGCGCCTTCGGTGACGCGAAGCCGGCCCGCCTCAAGCGCGGCCAAGGCATCGGCTGCGATGCGCCGCGCAAGATCAACCGTTTCTGCGGCGCTTTCGCTGCGCAAAGTGAAAAGCCCCGGCTGGGACATTTCGATCAAACCTATGGCTTCGGCGATAATCCGCGCCCTGTCGCCCCGTTCGGGCGCATCGGACAAAACCCCATTTTCCGCCAGTTCTTTTGCCAATGCGTAGGCTTGCGCCGCCAGTATACCCTCTACCGTGCTAAGGTCTGCGCCCATGATATCCGCAGCATCGCGGATGCGCCGCTCATTTGCCGCGCGTGTGAAGGACTGGAGCTGGTTGCTGGCCTCCAGTGCAGCAAAGGCTGCCAAACCCGCCGGTGATCTGGCGATCAGGCCGTTGGCCAAACGACGCACCGTGCCATTGCTGGTCGGAAAACTGTCTGCGGTGGGCGCAAAATCAACGAGCACAATGCTACTCAGGAGCCCTCGTGGGACCGGCTCGCCAATGCAGCGGCAGTTATGCGGTTGGCCTGGATGCCCGCCTTCCGGAGGGCTGTCCCATCGAAACACCTGATCGTCGAATTACTGATGGCTGCCACGGACCTTGGCGTCGTCGCGCGACCGCCAGATGTAGTGCTCGATGCCAAGGTCTTCCTGCCGGAGTTGATTGATCAGACCTGCGAAAGCACGAAGCAGACGCTCTTCCATGTTTGCTCGCAACGGACGCAGGCGCTGCGGATGCGCGTGATATTCGTCGAAGATCACCTCAAGCCGTGCGTCCCATTGGCTCAAGGTCTCCTCTTTCGCGTCTGTCACATCGCGCAGGTCGGCTTCTGTCACAACCGGCTGGGTATCCTGCGGCGTCAGCGCATTCAGCAACATCCGGGTATTCTCGGCAATGACCTGATCAAGGCGACGGGTGAAATCGGATTGTAATGCTGCAAAGTTTGGGAAATGCGACTTGATGGAAATGTCGGCACGGTAGCCGTAAACCTGACCATCACATCGCGCGACAACGTATTGCCCATTCCCGCCGTGCCGGAGAAAGTTCCCGAAAGTGTGTTGCATGGAACCTCCCACGTATTTGCGGATTTGGTTCTAGTCTCGATTTTCTAACAAAACTTCTCCGGACCGTTCGTTGGTCGATATGCAACGCAACAACTGATCGAAAAGTCAAATTGGCTCAAACAGAAGCAGCCGTTCATTCATATCGCAGCATCCGGCAAAGTGGGCTCTTTTGACACCTTCACCGCGCTCTGCATGAAGGTCTGCTGTAGCTGTTTCCTTCTAGATTGTTTCGACGACGCGTGCAGCGGAGTTTGTCGGGCCTCACCGCGTTCTTGACGGTTTGCGGGCTCGGAAGTCATTTGGTGCGAACGCTTCCGGTTCAGCAATGCTCCGTTTCGGCGCAATATCCGGCGCGGAGTAGAAGCTGGTTTCTTCCTTGTGCCGCGTCATGGCTACATAGGTGAGGTTCTTGTCGAGGGTTCGGCTGGACAGCACGAAACTGCGGTCCACGGTGCAGCCTTGTGAGCGGTGGATGCTGACGGCGAAGCCGTGGTCGATGGAGGGGAAGTCGCGCGGAGAGAACGTTAGGTTGCGGCGGTTTCCGATCTCGTCGGGGTCGAATTGGACGGTCAGTTGGTTGCCGTCAATCGTTTGCACGGTGCCAAGCATGCCGTTGCGCACACCCAGATCGCGATCATTGCGGGTGAAGAGGATGCGGTCGCCGGGGGCGAAGGCGCGCGGGCCGTGATCGGTGTTGAACAGCGTCTCAATCGTTGTTTCGCCATTTGCCATGCGTGCGGTTTTGATCGCCTGGTTGATTGCATGTACGTCCTTGCGACGGTGGGCGAGTGCGAGGGGTGATGTGTCGGGGCCGTGCATTTGCCAATCTGTAATGTAATCTTTGACCAGCTTGGCGATTGCGTGATCTCGGTCATGACCTTCATGCACAGCGCCATGATCCGCATAGCATTGCAGCGCTTGTGCTGTCTGGCCATTTGCCAAATCTCGAGAGGCCTTGCGCTGCCAATCGGCTGTTTGCCTGCGGATTTCTGTGAGGCGGGCGGCCCCGTTTGTATCCGCAATATCGCGGAAGGGCGTTCCCGCTTGAATCGGTTGGAGTTGATCAGGGTCACCGACGAGCACCAGTTTGCAACCACGCATGCGCAGCTGTTCTGCAACCCGCGCAAGTTGCCGTGTGCCAACCATGCCTGCCTCGTCGATGACCACCACATCGCCGCAGCCGACTGGCTCATAGCCGCTTTTCCAACTTGCTTCCAATGAGGCCAAAGTGCGGGATGGAATGCCCGATGCGGTTTGCAAACTGTCAGCCGCCTTGCCTGCCAGAGCCGCGCCGTGGACGCGAAGTCCTTGGCGTTCCCACGCTTCGCGCGCCACGGACAGAAGCGTGCTTTTGCCCGCTCCGGCTAGACCGACGACTAAGGATAGTTGGTTGGGGGCAAGGATATGCTGGATGGCGTCGATCTGTTCACCGCTGAGATTTGCGCCGACGCGGTGTTGGAGTTTTGCATTTTCGCGTGTGATGGCACGATCAGTATGGCGGGTGTTCACCTTGAAGCCACCTGACTTCGCTAATTCCATCGCACAGGCGGAGAGTTGGTGTTCAACCGCCACGTAGTCGCGCGTCGTGAAGGCCTCTGGTTCACCATCGCCGACCCGCACCAATTCTGGAGACAGCATAGCCCGATCTGACGCGGCGCGCAGGTCTAACGGATCATCAATAAATTCAGTCAACCCGCGCAAAATATCGGTTCGGGTGAATCGGGCCTGTTTGTCCGAGATATGGCCAAGGATCAGGCCAGGCTGGCGCTTGAGTTGTTCTGGCGTGAAGGGCACATCCTCGCGCGGCAATACCAAAGGTTGGCGCGGATCGGGCTGATAGATCGGGCCACGAGATGCCGCTGATCTGTCGTGGAGGTCTTGCTCCAAATCATATTGCGCTTGAAGGAATGCCAACTCGTGATCCAAGGCGCGGCGTTCCGCCAGATGTCGGTCGATCAGAGCCTGCATTTCTGCGCGATCACGGGCGGCACAGGCTTGTGCCTCAAAAGCCAGTTTCTGACAAAGACTTTGATATTGGCCCATTAGGTGTGCCCAAGTCGCCTTGAGGCCCATTGGCAGGCGCGATTGACGGGCCTTGATCTCAGCTATCCGGCGCTCTTCTTGCCCATCGGCCAAAGCCTGCCGCTCTTGTCGCTGGCGTGCCACCAAGTCGGATAGTCTGGAGGCGTGATCTGCCAAGTGGCGGGCATATTGCTTGTCAGATTCATGGGCTGCGCGGGCGTTGTTTTGCGCGTTGTCAGGGTTCAGCAGGGCAACTGCATCATCCACTGTTGGCAGATCAGCTCCGTCGCCAACTCGGGCACGCACCTCTTTGGCCTTCACCCCACACCAACGCGATATGGAGTAGACTTCGCCCTGCGCATCGACGGCGACAAAACCGCGCCGATCACCCCGCGCAAGGCAAAATCCTTGCTCCAAAAGCGCAGCTGCAAAACTGGCCCGAGAATCTGACGCCGCCCAGCACGCCTTAAACAACTCTTTCAAGGCCGCCGGATAGCGTTTAACCCGCTTTGCCTGACTGGCCTCGGTGCCGGAATAGTTCAGCGGATCGCACTCGTTGTGATCGCGCAGACCAGCGGGCATTTCCCAGCTATGCTCCAGATAAAGCTCGCGTGAGATATCTGTCAGACGCCGCTTGAAATGCGGCAGGTTGATTGCCCGCATCTTGGCGGCATCAATCCGGGACCAGACGCAGTGGGCATGGCGTCGGCCTTTCTTCTCGTGGAAGACAATCGCGCGGGGCTGATCGGTCAGACCGAGGCGACGTTCGATATCAGCAATCACCGCTTCAAATTCTTCAATCGACACTTTCGCCGATTGCGGCGGACTGAGGCTCAGCGAAAACAGATATTGTTGGCATTTCGTGCCAAGCGAAACCGCTTCTGCTTCCTTAAACGCGCCAAACAGATCATCGGCCAGAAACCCACGCAGCTCATGCATCACCGCATGCTCATTGTCGTCAACATTCAGCAAATGCCGCGCCAGATCTTGCCCGCTCGCCCGTTGATTGCCCTTCAGGATCATCCCCTGAGCCCCAAGGCTTTGATCAACGTCTGGCGCAGAAACAGCACATGCTCATAGGTTTCGGAAAGCTGCGCACAGGTCGCCTCATCCATCGGCAGAGAGCCAATATTGGCGTGATAGGCAAGCTGGTTGAGGTTATTGGCGATCCGTGATTGCCCCAACAGCCCGAGGATTTGTGCCAGTGCCTGCTTGTCGACAACCGAAGCTGATGAGCGAGCTTTGTGGCGGGGCAGGGCCTCTCCCAACGCCTGCGCTCGAATATAAGTGCTGAGCGCCATCCCGTCAGCCAGCTCTTTCAACTGCGCGTGATCCTCCAACGACAACCGCAACGTCACACGCGGACAATCCCGCGTGGTCTTATGGCGGGGCCTATTCCGTTTTGCGGTTTTGTCACCAACAGGCTTTGACTGCCCAGCCAGTCGAAATTCCTGACCAAGCGCCGTCATAGCGATGGCCCCCGAGGCCGGGCAGGCGGGCGTGGCGTTTTCTGCGGCTCATCTTCCTTGCCAACGGCAGCATCCTCAAACGCCTGCAGCTTGTGGATAACCTCCGGTTCGGCCTTGAGATACGCCTCCCATTTCTCTAATTCATCTAAGATAGACAGGGCGGATAAAGGTTCTAGATTTGTCCTCTCAACTGCACCATTTTTCCAATCTGCTGTTATTGTGTATTACGGTGTTTTGCATGTTCCCTGATAGAGGTGACACGCAAAAGGCTTTAGTATGGCAATACGGCTCCCTGAACCCGTATTGCAGGCCTTCCTTATATTGGGCATAACTGTGTTATTCGGCTTGAAACCCAACTTGCGATTTCATTCAAGTTGGCGGGCCTCGTCGGTTAACATGATTGGGATGCCGTCGCGAATGGGGTAGGCGAGGTTGGCGCCTGGGCTGATCAGCTCTTGCGAACCTGAATCATATTCAAGGCATGCATGGGTTTGCGGGCAGATCAGGGCCTCAAGCATGCGGCGGTCAAAGCCGGGGGATTGCGGGGCATCATTCATTGCAGTGTTTCCTTGCTGGGGCCGCTGTGGATGGCAAATTCGATCAGGGTAATCAGGGTTTCGCGGCGGGTGCTGAGGCCGGGGGATTCCAGAAGGGCCTGCCGGTCTTCGGGGCTGAATTTCAACAGCATGGAAAGCGAATTGATCAGCAATTCATCATCGGCCTGTTTCAGGGCATTCCAGTCGGTTTTGAGCTCAGAGTCAGAGAAATAACGGTCAAGCAACTGCATGAAAGCGGGCCGGTCAAAACCCGGATCCACGTCTTTGGGGCCGAGATCACGCTCAAACCCCTGCCAACTGACATTGGCGCGGCGATAGGGCGGGAAGCCTTCGACCTCATCAAGGATGCGAAAGCGCGAGATGCCGGTGAGGGTGATCATATAGCGGTTGTCGTCGGTTTCGGAAAATTGCGTGATGCGGCCGACGCAGCCGATGCTGTGCAGGGCGTGATCGTCGCCCTCGGGTGTCTGGCGCGGCTGGATCATGCCGATCAGGCGCTCAGGCGTTTTCAGGGCGTCATCGAACATCATCAGGTAGCGCGGCTCAAACAGGTGCAGGGGCAGGCGCGAGCGCGGCAGCAATAATGCCCCCGGCAGGGGAAAGAGCGGGATCGTTTCGGGCAGATCGGGGGTTTTGGTCATTGGCCAAGCTTAGACGGTTTTATTTGCGGTTTGAATTATAAAATAATGTCGTGTGTATTCGACAGGGGTTCAGGATTTCAAAACACCAGCAAGCGCTTGTAAAACGGCCAGGCTTGCGGTGGCACCATCGGCCTCGCCTTTATCAAAATCATCGCCGGCCTGTGCCATTTGATTGGTGATATGGGCAAAACAAACAACCGGTTTGTCGCGCGCCTGGGCGAAGGCGTAAAGCGCGGCGGCTTCCATCTCGACCGCCAGAATGCCGCGTGCGCGGTTGGCGGTGATGGCTGTTTTGGTTTCGCGGTAGGGGGCGTCGGTTGTCCAACTGGGGCCGCGCAGAACGGGAAACGGCAGGTGGGTAAAGGCATCGCTCAATTGTGCCAGCAAGCCCGCCGGGGCGGCGGCATAATCAGAGACTGGCAGGTAGTGATAGCTGGTGCCCTCGTCACGCAGGGCCTTGTCAATCAGTACGAAACAGGGGGTTTTCAACCCTTCGGCGATTTGGCCGGCTGAGGTGATGCTGATCAGAAGATTGCATCCCGAGACAAAGAGCTGTTCGGCCAGAAGCACCGCAAAAGAAGCGCCGACCGCGTTACCGATGATGCCAAACTGCCGCCCGGCCTGTTCAAACACATAAAGATTTGTGTGGTAGCAGGCCCAAAAGGGGCTGCGCTTGGCACGGTTTTGACGGATCAGCCAGCGCAGGATATCGCCATCGGGATCAAGCAGGCAGATTTCGGGGATTTTTCCCTTGGCAAGGCCGCGTTGCCGCCGCCCTTCCCGCAAAAGGTTTTCGGGGCGGAAAACGGGCGGTTCTGAATGGAACTTGTCATTCAGAACCGGGGGGTTGGATGTATCAGGCAAAGATCAAAGAGCTGAGCTTGCGACGGCCGTTGAGGGCGATGGGATCGTTCGGTTTCAGGGCGTCAAACAGGATGAAAAGCTGTTTGCGGGCGGCGTCTTCATTCCAGTCGCGATCGCGGCGGAAAAGCTCAAGCAGGTGATCAACCGCGCCCTGAGTATCGCCATTGGCCTGTAGGGCCTGCGCCAGATCAAACCGCGCTTGCGGATTGGCAGGATCGGCCTCGACCGCCGCCTGCAGCTCGGCCAGGGGGCCTGCATTGGCGGCTTGTTTCGCCAGTTCAAGCTGGGCGTGGGCGGCTTCCAGCTCGGGGGTTGTGCTGATCGCGGCGGGGGCACCGTTGAGGATGGCCTCGGCCTGATCCAGATCATCCATGGCGATATGGGCGCGGATCATGCCGCCGTAAGCGCGGGCATTTTCAGGATCTTCCTGAAGGATGGCGGCAAAGGTTTCGGCGGCATCGGTGGCAGCACCTTCGGCCAGCATTTCCTCGGCCGCTTCAATCGCCTCATCCAGCCCGCCGCTGGCATCCCCGCCGGAGGCCTCGATCACCCGTTTGAGGAAGGCGTCAACCTCGGAGGGCGGCAGCGCGCCCTGAAAGGCATCAATCGGTTTGGCCTGCCAGAAGGCCATGACCGTGGGCAGGGATTGCACCTGTAGCTGACTGGCGAGCATCTGATTTTCATCGACATTGACCTTGGCCATGCGCACCGCACCACCGGCTTTGGTGACCGCCGCTTCCAGCACCGGCCCGAGGGTTTTGCACGGGCCGCACCAATCGGCCCAGAAATCCACGATCACGGGGGCGGTTTTGCTCAATTCGATGACATCGGCCATGAAATTGGCCTCGGTGACATCTTTGATCAGGTCTGTTGCGGGGGGCTGAGCGCCAAGTTCTATCATATCGTGCCTATCCTGAAACATCGGGGTATGGTTGCAGGATACATGGCGTAGCTGGCCGCGTGTTGCAAGGGGGCAAGCCCCGTGCGCGCAGGGCCGGGGCCGTGAAGGGCCGGTTCGCCCGCCCGCCAATCACAGCCCCGCCACCCAGGAAGCATTGAACTCAGGGAGAACCTTCGTGACATTTACTACAATGCTTCCGGCTTCAGTGTGGGGATATTTGGGGAAATAGATAGTCAGGAAAACCTGACCTTTTTGCGGGGGTCAGGAGGGGCAATTCGTTTGGGGGGCTGAGTTGCCCTCGAACAAATCGCGCAGATTGGCTATTTCGCTTTGCATGTGTTCACGAAACAGCCGCACGCGTTTGGTGCGCCGCAAATCGCGGTGATAGACCAGCCAGAGCCCCAGATCGTGTTTTGCATCCGGCGGGCGAAAGCGGGACAGGGACGGCTGGCTGTCGCCCATGAAGCACGGCAGATAGGCCAGGCCGGCCCCGGCCTTGAGGGCAGCTAGCGTTAACAGGGTGTCGTCAACATAGAAATTGTGGTCCTTGTCCGGGCAGGCGTCTTTGGTCCAGGAGGTATGAAAGCCACAACATTCGATGCCCAGCCACTTTTCCGCCGCCGTGCCCGCCTGAACTTGTGCGCAATAGTCCTGCGACCCGTAAACAGCCGATGCCACGGTGGTGAGCCTTGTACCAATCAGGGTGTCGAGCGGGGTGTTTGTCAGACGGATGGCGATATCTGCGTCGCGTTCAGCGAGTTTTACAAACTTGTTTGTGACCACCAGATGAAATTCAATTTTCGGATAGGCCTTGCTGAACCGGGTGAACGCCGGCATCAGAACGGTTGATGCCATATTGTTGATGGCAGATACACGCAATTCTCCGGCGGCGTCGGTGTCATGCCCCGCTTGCGCGCCTTCGAACCCAAGAATTTCAACCTCGATCCGTCTGGCCGACAACTGCAGCTCTTCGCCGGCCTCTGTCATTTCATATCCAGATTTCTTACGCTCTATCAGGCGGGTGCCAAGCTGATCTTCCAAAGATCGCAAGCGTCTGGACACGGTGGAATGCTGAACGCCAAGCCGGTTGGCGGCGCCACTGATCGAGCCTGCGCGCGCGATTGCCAGAAATATTCTCAGATCATCCCATTGCACGGGCAGCCCCAAAATTGTGCATTTTTGCAAATTCAGCGTCGAAATTCTGCGAATTGTATTGAGTTTGGACCTTTGGCACAGTTTTGACAATAAAATTTGCACATTTGGAGAATTCAAGATGAACATTAAGCCAAAGGTTTTTGACCCCGCCGCCTTCAAGGAAACCACCCGCAATCAATGGAATTCGGCCGCCGAAGCCTGGGATCGCTGGTCGCCGCTTTTGTCGCGCTGGCTTGGACCGGCAACGGAACTGATGCTGGATATGACCCATGTTCAAAAGGGCAGTCGTGTGCTGGATGTTGCAGCCGGAGCTGGTGAGCAGACCATGGCCATCGCCCGGCGCACCGGGCCGACCGGTTATGTTCTGGCTACCGATCTGTCGCCCTCAATCCTTGATCATGCCGCCGCCAATGCCAAGCAGGCCGGGTACGGCCATGTCGATACGATGGTAAAAGACGGCGAAGCCCTTTCCGAGATTGAAACGCAGCCGTTTGATGCGGTCATTTCCCGGGTTGGCCTGATCTATTTCCCGGATCAAGTGAAAGCCCTGACCGGAATGCGCGACCAGTTGCGTGAGGGCGGGCATGTCGGGGCGATGACCTATGCGGCGGCAGATCTGAATGGGTTCTTTTCGATCCCAGTGGGTATCATCCGGCGTCGGGCTGCCCTGCCTGCACCGCTTCCCGGCCAGCCCGGCCCATTTAGTCTGGGCGATCCTGATGTGCTGGTGCAGCGGTTCAGGGAGGCGGGCTTTTCCGACATTCAGATCGAGCGGGTTCCCGCCCCGGTGCGTCTTGGATCGGCGCTGGAATGTCTGCAGTTTGAACAGGAAAGCTTTGGTGCTCTGCACCAGATGCTGGGCGGGTTGAGCGATGAGGAGCAGGACGACGCCTGGGCCGAGATTGAAGAGGCGCTTGGCGCGTTTGACAAAGACGGGCAGTTTGAAGGCCCCTGTGAGATGCTGGTTGCGTCGGCGATTAAATAAGCCTGCGTTAAACTGAACGAAATTCAGGAGAGGCCCCATGACCAAAATTGCCGTTATACAACACCCACCCGTCTATCTGGATCTGGAAAAGACGATGGCGCGTGCCATTGACTTGATCGGGGAAGCTGCGCGTGAAGGCGCGGAAATGGTGATCTTTCCCGAAGCATGGTTTTCGGGCTATCCGACCTTTATCTGGCGCATGGCACCCGGCGCTGGCATGGGCAAGACGGACGTGCTTTTCTCCCGCCTGCAAGCCAGCTCGATTGATCTTGGCCAGGGTGGGATGGCCCCGCTTCAGGAGGCCGCAAAAGAACATGGCGTGGTTATTGTCGCCGGATATCAAGAACTTGACGGGGCGGTGAGTGGCAGCACATTGTACAATAGCTGTATCATCATAGACGCCGATGGAAAGATTGCCAACAACCACCGCAAACTGATGCCGACCAATCCCGAACGCATGGTCTGGGGATTTGGCGACGGTTCGGGGCTGAACGTGGTTGAAACTGCCGTAGGGCATATCGGGGCGCTGCTGTGTTGGGAAAACTACATGCCACTGGCGCGCTATGCGCTTTATGCCCAGAACATTGATATCTATGTCGCACCCACATGGGATAGTGGCGATACCTGGCTGGCCACGATGCAACATATCGCGCGCGAGGGCGGATGCTGGGTGATTGGTTGTGCAACGGCGCTGGAATCGTCGGACATACCGACCGACATTCCTTATTACGACGAGCTTTTCCCCAATAAGGATGAATGGGTCAACCCCGGAGACGCGGTGATCTATAAGCCCTTTGGCGGCGTTCATGCCGGGCCGATGCATCAGGAAAAAGGCATTCTCTATTCAGAGATAGATGTTGAGGCCGCGCGGTCTTCACGGCGTAAGTTTGATGCCAGTGGCCACTATGCCCGGCCTGATGTGTTCTCACTCAGCGTAAACCGGAAGAAGCAGACCCCGGTGGCATTCACCTGATGCCGCCGCCGCAATCATCGTGACGGCAAAGCCTCTGGCTCCGCTGTGGAGAGCTGACCGGGGCGAGGTTAATCCGGGTTTTGGGGCATCAGGAACCCCGGATCGAGGCAGGACATCGGGACGGCGCATTCCATGAATAATTTTGCCGAAATGCGCGGGGGTAGCACATCCTTGCCCATTTCCATGACCTCCTGTGCGCTGATGGCAAATGCAAGGTGATAGTGATCGGTGGGCAATTCATAGCCCTCCAGTATTGGCTGAAACCTGGGAAACAGATAGGTGACGAATTTTTGCAGCGCGCCCCCCGGCTGATGTTCCGCAGCTATATCCGGGATGCCAAATTCCGCTGTTCCAACCGATCTTGCCACACGCGCGAACAGCTCATCCGCATCCCAGGGATCCACGTCACCCATGAGCTTTGCCTTGCCGTAAACTACATGCAAAAGAGACAAGGTTTCCCCGGCGTGCTCTTCGCCCTCAATCAGCTTGCGGTTGATGAAATCGCCAAACATGACATTGCCGCCGGATTTCAGCCTGGCAATGACAACTTCCGGCGCTTCGGCCTCGAGATCACCGGCAACAACCTTTGTCATCATCGCGTATGAGGTTGAAAAGCCGGCCAGCGCGCCGAGTATGCCCATTGCATCTTCCATGTTGATGCCATTGGAGCCTTGGGTCATTTCCAGTATTTTCGCGGTTATGTCCTGGCCTGTGATCCTGAGGCGGATCAGCGGATCATCCTTCTCGTGATCCTCGATCATGCGGAGTTTGGAGCTAATATCTGCTTCACGGTCAGCGATCGGCTGCGGGGGGATTTTTGCAGGGATATTACGTTTCCAAAATGACATGGTTACCAGCTCGTAAGTTCACAGATTCCTAATCAAAGACTATATGTCAGATTACAAATGCCGGGGCACCTGGAAAATCGCGGAATTGTATTGGTTTTGCAGTTGATTGAAGGGAAATTGCACATCTGTATCGTTATGCGGCATCAGTAGCAAATATCAGAACGAATTGCGGGGGCCGGATTGCTGTTTCAGGTTGTTGTTGCTTGCATGTTAAGCGGCGTTTTCCTTGCGCAGAGCTGAACCGGCTATGACAATTTTATGCCGCTCCTGTGAGCCAGTTACCGACAAGTTGCGCAGCTAGGAATGAGAACCATCACGACAGGCCATTTTAGATATTGATATTTCCCCGGGAGTTGAATATCCCGGCCCGTGGGACACCCCTCCCCAACGAGGGGCATTTATCTGGAAGGATAGCAGTAATGGCTATGAGTAAACCGGCAACGCGGCCGGAAAATCCGCGTTTTTCATCTGGCCCCTGTGCCAAATATCCCACATTTGATCTTTCTGCCTTGTCGGGCGCGCCTTTGGGGCGATCGCACCGGGCGGATGTTGGCAAGGCGCGGCTTAAAGCGGCGATTGAGGGCACCCGTGAGGTGCTGGAAATTCCGGCGGATTACCGGATTGCCATCGTGCCGGCCTCGGATACCGGGGCGATGGAAATGGCGATGTGGAACATCTTAGGCGCGCGCAAGGTTGAAATGCTGGCCTGGGAAAGCTTTGGTGCGGGTTGGGTTACCGATGTGGTCAAACAGCTAAAGCTCGATGCAATTGTCAAGACGGCGGATTATGGCGAGATTGTCGATCTGGCGCAGGTTAATTGTGACAATGACGTGGTTTTCACCTGGAATGGCACCACTTCAGGCGTGCGGGTGCCGAATGGCAACTGGATCAGGCCGGATCGCGCGGGGCTGACGATTTGCGATGCCACTTCGGCGGCGTTTGCACAGGATTTGCCCTGGGACAAGCTGGATGTCACCACTTTCAGCTGGCAAAAAGTGCTGGGCGGAGAGGCGGCGCATGGCATGATCGTGCTCAGCCCGCGGGCCGTGTCACGGCTGGAAAGCTACACGCCGTCCTGGCCTTTGCCGAAGATATTCCGGCTGACCAAGGCGGGCAAGCTGATCGAGGGTATTTTTGAAGGGGCCACCATCAACACTCCATCCATGCTGGCAGTTGAGGATTACCTGATGGCTTTGGATTGGGCGCGCTCGATCGGCGGTCTTGAGGGCCTGCGAGATCGTGCCAACGCCAATTTCGCGGTGATACAGCGTTTTGTGGCTGATCATGAGTGGCTATCATTTTTGCCGCAAGAGCCAGCGACCCGGTCGAACACATCCGTGTGCCTGACATTTTCTGATGCCCGTATCGCCGATGGTACGGCATTTGCCAAGGCTGTTGCCAAACGGCTTGAGGATGCGGGCGTGGCCTATGACATCGGTGCCTATCGCGATGCGCCTGCGGGGCTTCGTATCTGGTGCGGCGGTACGGTTGAGCCTTCGGATGTGGCAGCTTTGATGCCGTGGGTCGAATGGGCATATCACGCCGAACTTTTGCAGGCAGTGCCGGGCTGAAGCCCGGCCTACGCCAATTATCATCTGTAAGCCGGGCTTCAGCCCGGCCCCCCTTGAAAATAAAGGACGCTTAAAAATGGCTCCCAAAGTACTTGTATCCGACAAACTTTCCGAAACCGCCGTGCAGATATTCCGGGATCGCGGCATTGATGTGGATTTTCAGCCCGAGCTTGGCAAGGACAAGGAAAAACTTGCCGAGGTAATTGGCGATTATGACGGCCTTGCCATCCGTTCGACCACCAAGGTGACCGAGAAAATCCTGCGCCGCGCGGATAAGCTCAGGGTGATCGCCCGCGCGGGCATTGGCACCGATAATATCGACAAGGAGGCCGCCAGCAAAAAGGGTGTGATCGTGATGAACACCCCCTTTGGCAACATGATCACCACCGCCGAACACG
Source organism: Roseovarius sp. (assembly GCA_021775255.1). Taxonomy (GTDB): domain Bacteria; phylum Pseudomonadota; class Alphaproteobacteria; order Rhodobacterales; family Rhodobacteraceae; genus Roseovarius. The sequence continues at coordinate 37,803 of JAJFIA010000024.1, read as the reverse complement.
CCATTGCGATGATGTTTGCCGTGGCAAGGCAGCTACCCGAGGCCAGCGTTTCGACCCATGCGGGCAAGTGGGAAAAATCCAAATTCATGGGGGTTGAGCTGACCAATAAAACCCTGGGCGTCATCGGCGCCGGCAATATCGGCGGCATCGTGTGCGAGCGGGCGCGGGGCCTCAAGATGAAGGTGATCGCGTATGATCCCTATCTCAGTCAGGAGAAGGCCGATCAGATGGGGGTGGAAAAGGTAGAGCTTGAGGCGCTGTTGCAACGCGCCGATTTCATCACCCTGCATGTGCCGCTGACCGATCAGACCCGCAATATCCTGGGCCGTGAAAATCTGGCAAAAACCAAGCCCGGCGTGCGCATCATCAACTGTGCCCGAGGTGGTCTGGTGGATGAAGAGGCTCTGGCGGAACTCTTGAAATCCGGCCATGTGGCGGGGGCTGCGTTTGATGTATTCGCGGTAGAGCCTGCCAACGATAACCCGCTTTTCAACCTGCCCAATGTGGTCTGCACGCCGCATCTGGGCGCGGCCACCACTGAGGCGCAGGAAAATGTCGCCATTCAGGTGGCCGAACAGATGTCGGATTACCTGCTGACCGGGGCCGTCAGCAATGCGCTCAACATGCCCTCGGTCACCGCCGAAGAAGCCAAGATCATGGGCCCGTGGATTGATCTGGCGGGGTATCTGGGCAGTTTCATAGGTCAGATGACGGATGAGCCGATCAAGGCGATAAATATCCTCTATGACGGGGTGGTGTCCGAGATGAACCTTGCGGCGCTGACATCGGCCGCCGTGGCGGGGATCATGAAATCGGTCAACCCCGAGGTCAACATGGTTTCGGCCCCGGTGATTGCCAAGGAACGCGGGGTGAAAATCTCGACCACGCATCAGGATAAATCCGGCGCGTTTGAGGGCTATATCAAGCTGACCGTGGTGACGGATCAGCGCGAGCGCTCAATCGGCGGCACGGTGTTTTCCGATGGCAAGCCGCGGTTTATCCAGATCAAGGGCATCAATATCGACGCCGATATCGGGCGGCATATGCTATATACCACCAACAAGGATGAGCCCGGCATCATCGGCACCCTGGGCCGGGTTCTGGGCGAGGCCGGGGTGAATATCGCCAACTTTACCCTTGGCCGCGCGGCGGCAGGGGGCGAGGCGATTGCGGTGCTTTATGTCGATGAGCCTATTGATGCGAACGTGATTGCCGCCTTGCAGGCCACCGGCAAGTTTCGCCAGATACGCGCGCTCGAATTCGATGTGGGCTGAGCCCTACCCATGCAGGCCCCGGCACAGATGCCGGGGCCTTAAGGCGCGGGTATTACCGTGAGTGATGGTGCGCCCTGGTCGTTCTTGTCATGGGGTATTCGTGATGGTGCGATGCCAGCATTATTGCCAGTCGCAACCCATCGGATAAATGAACTGCAACCGCCAGATTGTCGGGTATGTAAATCCATACCTTTGGGCGGATTTATGGCGTGACGTTGCGTCACAAACGGGTGTAAAAAGGCCCCGGCACTGTGCCGGGGCCTTTTATGATCAAAGTTTGGGGTTGTGGCCCGGCTCAATCTTCGCTCTTGATCTCTTCGCCGGTTTCCTGATCGACAACCTTCATGCTCAGGCGTACCTTGCCGCGATCATCAAAGCCCAGAAGCTTGACCTTCACGCCCTGGCCTTCTTTCAGCACATCGCTGGGATGATTGAGGCGGCGGTTTTCGATCTGGCTGACATGCACCAGCCCGTCGCGCTTGCCAAAGAAGTTCACGAAAGCACCGAAATCAACGATTTTCACAACTGTACCATCGTAGATATTGCCTTCTTCCGGCTCGGCCACGATCGAGTTGATCATGTCGTAGGCTTTCTTGATCGATTCGCCGTCGGGCGAGGCAATCTTGATCACGCCTTCATCGTTGATATCAACCTTGGCACCGGAGACCTCAACAATCTCACGGATCACCTTACCGCCCGAGCCGATCACTTCACGGATCTTGTCGGTCGGGATGTTCATGGTTTCAATCCGCGGCGCATGGATTGAGAAATCGCCCGCCTCAGAAAGGGCATTGGCCATCTCGCCCAGGATATGCAACCGGCCCGCTTTGGCCTGCGCCAGGGCGGTTTTCATGATCTCGGGCGTGATGCCCGCAACCTTGATATCCATCTGCAGCGAGGTGATGCCTTTTTCCGTACCGGCGACTTTGAAATCCATATCACCAAGGTGATCTTCGTCGCCCAGAATGTCGGTCAGAACCGCGTATTCGCCGCTCTCTTCCAGAATGAGGCCCATGGCCACACCGGCAACCGGTGCTTTCAATGGCACGCCCGCATCCATCATCGACAGTGAGCCGCCACAGACCGACGCCATCGAGCTTGAGCCGTTGGATTCTGTGATCTCGCTGACTACGCGGATGGTGTAGGGGAAATCGGTTGCCGCAGGAAGAACCGCCTGCAACGCCCGCCATGCCAGCTTACCATGGCCAATTTCACGACGGCCCGGAGGGCCCACGCGGCCCGCTTCGCCAACCGAATAGGGGGGGAAGTTGTAATGCAGCAGGAAGTTGGATTTGAAGGTGCCGTTGAGGGCGTCGATGAATTGTTCATCATCGCCGGTGCCCAGGGTGGTCACCGCCAGAGCCTGGGTTTCGCCACGGGTGAACAGGGCCGAGCCATGGGTGCGCGGCAAAAGGCCGGTTTCCGAGACAATCGGGCGTACCGTATCCAGCGCGCGGCCATCAATGCGTTTGCCGGTTTTGACAACATCCCCGCGCACGATATTGGCCTCAAGGCTTTTCAGCGCCGAACCGAGATCGGCATCTTCAAGCTGCTCGTCCGTGAGGGCTTCGCGAATGGCCTCACGGGCGGCGGACACGGCGGTTGTGCGCTCTTGCTTGTCGGTCAGGGCAAAGGCCGCGCGCATCTGCGTTTCACCGGCGGCTTTGACGGCTTCATAGAGTTCGCTGTAATCCGGGGCCTGAAAATCAAACGGCTCTTTGGCGGCGTCTTCGGCCAGATCTATGATCAGATCAATCACCGGCTGAATTTGCGCGTGGGCGAATGTCACGGCACCAAGCATTTCATCCTCGGAAAGCTCATAAGCCTCGGATTCAACCATCATCACGGCGTCTTTGGTGCCGGCGACAACCAGATCAAGCCGTTGTTCGGGGTTGTTGCGCAGATCGTGCATGTCATCAACGGTTGGGTTCAGGATGTATTCGCCATCCTCAAAGCCCACGCGACAGCCTGCAATCGGCCCCCGGAAGGGTGCCCCGGAAATGGTCAGGGCGGCAGAGGCGGCGATCATCGCCACCATATCGGGATCATTCACCAGATCGTGGCTCAGCACCGTACACATCACCAGGGTTTCATGTTTGAAACCGGGCACGAACAGCGGCCGAATGGGCCGGTCAATCAGGCGCGATGTCAGGGTCTCTTTTTCAGTCGGCCGCGCTTCGCGCTTGAAAAAGCCGCCGGGGACTTTGCCGGCGGCATAATAACGCTCGAGGTAATGAACCGTGAGCGGGAAGAAATCCAACCCCGGTTTGGGTTGTTTGGCGAATGTCACGTTGGCCATGACGCTGGTTTCACCCAGCGTGGCAATGACCGAGCCATCCGCCTGACGGGCAACCTTGCCGGTTTCCAATGTGAGGGTCTCTTCGCCCCACGCGATTGATTTTTTCACTTCTTTAAACATGTATCGTTTCCTAATTGGGAGCACTCCCAGGCCCATCCCGGGTCTCCCGTTAAAATGGCGGCCGCATTGCCGCCGACCCCAATCCATCATCATGCGCCCGGGGTCAAAGGCATCACGTCTCAGATGGGCCGGGCCATACAGGAGTTTTGAGCGATTGGGAAGCCACGATAGTTTGGGGGTGGGTGAGTTGGGGTTATGTGATATGTGTGGTGTCCACTGCGTGTGGGAAAGCTACCGCCTGAGTGCCGGGCAGCGCCTGCCCGTGGGATGGTGCCGCAACATTTGTGATCTGACGCTTTATCGTCGCCCAGCACATCCTCCATCTGAACGAAGCACCTGCCTCACCAAAGCACCAGCCCGACGGAACGGGCAGGCGCTGCCCGGCGGCGCGATGCGCCTTGATTCCGGGCTGGGATGGAACCTTGATGTTTGAATACACTAAAGAGCAATAATGAATAGAAATTTCCTATTTGACCATAAAGGAATGTCTGGCTTATGTTTGGCCAATGGATCAATTGGTTGTAGATATTCAAGCGCATTTTGGTTTACCTCAACCACCCGAATTTCCCGACCATGGTCCCAATTGGAAATTGACCGAAGCCTTCGAAGAAACAGGCTATTTTGAGGGTAAAACGTGGGCTGATCTCTCTGTTTTAGATTTTGAGAATTATACCTGCTGTCATTCGTTCTTTCCCGATAGTGCGGCATCCTATTATCTCGGTGCAAACATGTATGTTGAATGTGTTTCCAAACAGTATTGGTCTTATGCAATGGACAGATTGCTTATGGATTTGGATTGGCGCTTTGCTCCGGGCAAAAAGGTTTTTGGCCATACTTCAAAGTTCGGAAAGCTTTGGAAGAGGATGTCAGAACCTCAAAAATCTACATTTCTGTCTTATCTTGACTGAATAGTTCAGGATCGGCCAACAGAGGAAGGCGAATGCGCTCGTGATGTCAGTGAAAAACTTTATCATGCGTCTTGGAACGGCATGAGTTAAAGTGGGTATTGCCCAAAAAAACCACTCTTACTTAAACAAGTTTGATCGCAAACCCGTCGCTTTACTAAAAAAACGCCCGCTCTGAATCAGAGCGGGCGTTTTCATGATCTAAAAGGGATCAAAAACCTTAGCGGCGGATACCCAGACGTTTGATCAGGTCGGTATAGCGGGCGTCGTCTTTGGCTTTGGTGTAATCCAGAAGCTTCCGGCGCAGGGCAACCATTTTCAACAGGCCACGGCGGCCGTGGTTGTCTTTTTTGTGGGTTTTGAAATGCTCGGTCAGGGTGTTGATCCGCGAGGTCAGAATGGCAACCTGTACTTCGGGCGAGCCGGTGTCGCCTTCCTTGGTTGCAAATTCTTTCATCAAGCGGGTTTTTTCTTCGGCGGTTATCGACATCGGGGTCTCCTTTAAAGTTAAGGGTTCAGGGCGCGTGCCGGGATGTCGTCCAGCAAGGTCCGTGGAGGCTTATCCGATGAGAGTTTCTCAGGGGATGCGCGCGTATAGGAGGGTTCAGCGGAAAAGAAAAGCGAAATCGGGCCGCAGCCGTGAGATTAAAGCGCCTCAAAATTTAGTTGACTCACAACCTGATCTTGAAACGCCCACAACATCAACAGGTTCCGCGCGTTTCGCCTCATTGTTGTGATCCAGCAATGTGGCGAAACGCTTTAACCCGCCAACAGCATATCAACCGAGCTTTCGCCGATCAGTGTGATGTGATCAAGGGTCAGCCCTTCGGCATTGAAAATCGCGGCAATCCTTTCGCCATTCAAGACAACATGCTGTGTGGATGGATTATTTTCGTCCTGTTCCAGCGTGACTTCGGGATCGGGATCGGCATTATCATCGAACACCACCATCAGGTTATCTTCGGTGGCCGAGAAATCCATTATTTCGGCCTGATGTTCCTGTGTGAGCCAATCCCCAAGGGCGATGGTATCGGCCCCTTCACCGGCGGTTACGATGTCATCGGCCCCGGCAACAATGAAATCATCACCGCCGCCGCCGTTGAGGAAATCCTGTCCGTCTGTATCTTGAATCCCGGCGGTGTCGGGATCGTCTGTCACGCCGATGATGGTATCATCACCCCAGCCACCAAAGAGGTTATCAGACCCTTCGCCACCAATGAGCGTATCATCACCGATATCGCCGTGCAGGGCATCATCGCCCGCGCCGCCAAAGAGCAGATCATTGCCGGCGCTGCCGACAAGGCTGTCATCGCCTTCGTTGCCGAAAAGGGTATCATCCCCACCATGGCCAAAAAGCTGATCATCCCCAGCATTGCCTTCCAGAATATCCACGTCACCGCCGCCATGCAGCGTATCATCGCCGTCCTGACCGAGCAGGGTATCGTTGCCAATATCGCCGTAAAGCAGATCATTCCCATCACCGCCCATCACCAGATCATCGCCTTCGTAGCCGTTCATCTGATCATCGCCGGCATTGCCGTTCAGCGTGTCATCACCTGCTGTGCCGGAAACCGTATCATCGCCATCGCCGCTTTGATAGTTGATGCCTGCATCACCCGGCGGGGGATTTTCCGCAATATCAGGGACTTGCGGGCCATCGCCGGGGCCGTCATTCTGGCCAACATCCGGATTATTTGTCTGATTGTCGGGGTCTTCATCGGGGTCATTCCCCATATCCATGCCAACAAAGGCGGATGCGCCAATGGCAAAGATTCCAAGAATACCTGCTAAAAACATAACTCTGCCACCCGATACGACCCATTTTGCAATAGGGCATGATTAGCCTCTTAGGTCAAATATATCTTATTAAAATGGTTAATATATGGTTAACGCAACCTATTAACCTATTGATTTCGCGCTTTTTCGACCTGATCGGCAAGCTGGCTTATCCAATCGCCTATCAGCGGTAAAAACTCAAACTGCGACAACCACCAGGCGAGCATGGAAAACAATATCGTGGCCCCGATAACCGAGCCCAGCCCAAATGCCAGCCCACGGGTGAATTGAAACAGGATCAACCGCAGGGGGGAATTGTGAATGCGCACGAAACGGTGCTGATTGAGCCGGTGCAGCTCATCGGTGAGGGCGGCCATCTGATCGGAATTTGAGGGGGTTTGGCCGGAATTGTCCGGGGGCTGATCCATGTTACGCCTCCTGAGGGGGTGCGGCCGCCCCTGAAAGCGCCTGTAAAAATTCCGCCGGGTTGATATGGAAATTGGCATATATTATCTGCCCGTCGGGAGCGATTACCGTAAACCACGGGGTGCCGCCGGTGCGGTAATCCATCATGAAGGTTGAAACTGGCGCTTCTTCATCGGGGATGTCATGGCCAAAGGGTAAATTCAGATCATATTTCTTTTGTGTCATGCGCAGCTTGTCAAAGGTGTTTTCCTCAAAGCCTTCAAACACGGTCTGGATCACGGCAAAGCCGAAATCCTTATCGTTCAGGGCCGAATAAAGCTGTTTCAAAGCCGGAAAACCGCCGGAATGGCAGCCGGCGCACCAATGCTGAAAGCAATAGATGATCTTGAACCCCGCGCCCAGATCGGCAAGCTTCACGGGCGCAATATCCTGGCCCTCGCCATCAATCCACCTGCTGACACGCAATTCGGGCGCTGGTGAGGGGGCAGGGGCCACCGGGCTTTACTCGGCCGCGTCGCGCCGGGGCAGAACCCAGCCGGGGCGGGGAAAATGGCAGGTATAGCCACCGGGATGATTTTCAAGATAATCCTGATGGTCGGGCTCGGCCTCCCAGAAATCGCCTGCGGGCTCCAGTTCCGTCACCACCTTACCGGGCCAGAGGCCAGAGGCGTTCACATCGGCGATGGTCTCTTCGGCCACGGCTTTTTGCACCGCGTCTCTATAGTAGATCGCCGAACGGTAAGAGGCGCCGCGATCATTGCCCTGGCGGTTCTCAGTGGTGGGATCGTGAATCTGGAAGAAAAATTCCAGGATCTGCCGGTAGCTGATTGTGCCGGGATCAAATTCGATCTCGATGCCTTCCGCGTGGGTGCCGTGATTGCGGTAGGTGGCATTGGGCACATCGCCGCCGGTATAGCCTACCCGAGTGGCATGAACGCCGGGCAATTTGCGGATCAAACCCTGCATGCCCCAAAAGCACCCGCCGGCCAGTATCGCGTGTTCTGTCATGATTTTTCCTCCACCTGATGCAGATAATCACCGTAGCCTTCGGCCTGCATCTCACCCTTGGGGATAAACCTGAGGCTTGCGGAATTTATGCAATAGCGCAGGCCGCCCATATCCGCAGGGCCGTCGGTAAAGACATGGCCAAGGTGGCTGTCGCCGTGGCTGCTGCGCACTTCGGTGCGGATACGGCCACCGCTGGTATCAGGGCGCTCGGCAACATGAGCAGGCTCAACCGGTTTGGAAAAGCTGGGCCAGCCGCAGCCGGAATTGAACTTGTCAGCGGAGACAAACAAAGGCTCGCCCGAGACAATATCGACATAAAGCCCCGGCTCGAAACAATCATCCAGCGCACCGCTAAAGGGGCGCTCGGTAGCGTCTTGCTGGGTGACGCGGAATTGTTCCGGTGTCAGCCTGGCGATGGCTTCCTCAGATTTATGATATTTCATCAGCAACCTCTCTTCATTTTCTCACCCTCGCCCCGGCCTCCGAGCCGGGGCCTCCCGGCCCGCCAGGAGATCCCGGGTCAAGCCCGGGATATGCACGATCTGTGCCTATACAATACCCCAAAACATGCGTTGGGCAACTGTGATTGCAAGGAGTACAGCCGATAACAATTACGTCAGGCGCATGGCGCAAAACAAAGCCCGGCAGATATAAAAACCTGCCGGGCTCAGACCCGTGGTGTAAAAGCGTTGTTGTGTCAGGCCGCGTTGGGCAGGATCACGATCTCGACCCGGCGGTTTTGCGCCTTGCCCTGTTCAGTCAGATTGGAGGCAACGGGCTGATCTTCACCGCGGCCATAGGCATCAATCCGCCGGAACGCAACACCGCCGCTCATCAGCACATCGGCAACCGAATTGGCCCGGCGCTCGGACAGGGCCTGATTATAAGAGGCCTCGCCGGTGCTATCGGTATGGCCGATCACCTGCACGGTTGAATTGGGATAGTTTTGCAGGCTGTCGGCAACCGTCAGAAGATCACGGCGCAGGGAGGAATTGACCACGGCACTATCGGTGGCAAACAGGATATCATCGGGCAATGTCACGATCAGGCGATCGCCGGTATTGGTGATCCGTACATCGTCATTGTTAATATCGCGCTGCAATTCGGCGGCCTGCTGATCCAGCGAATAGCCGATCGCGCCGCCAACCGCCGCCCCGGCCAGGCCGCCAATGATCGCCCCCTTGGCGGATTTGTCTGCGACAATAGCGCCAAGCCCGGCCCCGGCCAACCCGCCGATCAATGCGCCCTGCTGGGTTTTTTGATAGGGGTTGCCGCCCACGGTTGAGGGTTCGGTACAGGCTGTCGCCAGCAACAGCGATGCGCCGGCTGCAAATAGCGTTGGTTTTCTGGTCTGGGTCATAATGCTCGCCTCGATTATTGTAATTTTCGCCCGTCATGCCGGGCCTGAGGGGAACATAATCAACCGGGCCGCGTTCCCCAAGGGGAATCAGCGGGGAAATCGGCAGGATTTCGCGCATTTTGGCCCGAATCACGCCTCGGCGCGGGCACTTTCCCATGCCAGAATGGCGCGCTTGACCGGAAGACCCCAGTGATAACCGCCTAAGGCCCCGGATTTGCGCAAAGCCCGGTGGCAGGGGATCAGCAGGCTGATCGGGTTGCGGCCCACCGCCGTGCCCACCGCGCGCATGGCACTGGGGCGGTTGATGACGCGGGCAATCTCGGAATAGGTGGTGACCTGCCCCGAGGGGATTGTCAGCAATGCCTCCCAGACCTTGATCTGAAACGGCGCGCCAATGAGGTAGAGCGGCGTGGGGTCACGGGTTGATGCGCCGTAAGCGGCCAGAACCCAGGGCCGGAGCATCATCGGATCCTCAACAAATGTGGCCTTGGGCCAGCGCAAAAGCAGATCCTGCATCGCCGCCTCTTCGCCCATCTCAGCGGCAAAACCGATGCCGCAGATGCCCTTGTCGGTGCCCATCACAAGGCTGGGGCCAAACGGGCTTTCAAACCAGCCCCAATAGATCGTCAGCCCGGCGCCACGGCGGGCATAATCGCCGGGGCTCATCGCCTCCCAGCGCAGAAAGAGATCGTGCAGCCGGCCGGTGCCGGACAGGCCAAGATTATGGGCGGTTTCCAGCGTGGTGAAATGATCCGCCAGCATGGCGCGGGCATGGCCCAATGCCAGATATTGCTGGTAGCGCTTGGGCGACACCCCCACCCATGTTGAGAACAACCGCTGAAAATGCGCGGGGCTCATGTCCATGTTTGCGGCAAGCTGCTCCAGCGTCAGGGCCGCATCGCTTTGATCAATCAGATCAATCGCCCGGCGCATGACGTGGTAGTGATAACCCTGGCCTGTTTCTGCGTTCATCGTAACAAATCCTGTTTTTCTGACAATAAGATAGGCGAGGCCCGTATCCCATGCGACCCGAATATTGCGCATTGGCAAAATTATCGGCATAGGGGGCCTATGGCAAAGCAAATTGACTATCACACGATCCGCGAAATATTCACCCGCTTTCAGGCGGCCGAGCCCGAGCCAAAGGGCGAGCTGGAGCATGTGAATGCCTATACGCTGGTGGTGGCTGTTGCGCTTTCGGCGCAGGCAACGGATGCGGGCGTCAACAAAGCCACGCGGGCATTGTTCAATATCGCCGATACGCCGCAGAAGATGCTTGATCTGGGTGAGGACGCCCTGCGCGATCATATCAAAACCATCGGGCTTTTTCGGCAGAAGGCCAAGAATGTGATCAAACTCAGCCGCATTCTGGTTGAGGACCATGGCGGCGAGGTGCCCAATTCCCGCGCCGCTTTGCAATCTTTGCCGGGTGTCGGGCGCAAGACCGCCAATGTGGTGCTGAATATGTGGTGGGGGATGCCGACGCAGGCGGTCGATACCCATATTTTCCGGGTCTGCAACCGAACAGGCATTTGCCCCGGCAAGGATGTTGTCGCGGTTGAGCGCGCCATTGAGGACAATATCCCCGCCGATTTTCAGCACCATGCGCATCACTGGATGATCCTGCATGGCCGCTACACCTGCACCGCGCGCAAACCAAAATGTGCTGCGTGCCTAATCGTTGATCTATGTGATTATGAGGAAAAGAACCTATGACAAAATATCAGGCCGTGGGCGTTGGCAATGCCATCGTCGATGTGATCAGCCAATGCGATGATGCCTTTCTGGCCCGCATGGGCATTGACAAGGGGGTGATGCAACTGATCGAGACCGAACGCGCCGAGCTGTTATATGAGGCCATGGAAAACCGCGCCCAGATGCCGGGCGGGTCCGCCGCCAACACCCTTGCCGGGCTGGGGGCGCTAGGCTTGTCAACCGCGTTCATCGGCCGGGTGCGTGATGATGAACTGGGGCGCTATTATGCCCAGAGCCTTGAGGATGTGGGTACGGATTTTGTCAATCCGCCGGTGCCGGGCGGTGAGGGGCCAACCTCGCGTTCGATGATCTTTGTCTCGCCCGATGGTGAGCGCTCGATGAATACCTATCTGGGCATTTCCACCGATCTGGGGCCAAAGGATGTGCCTGCTGAGGTGACCGGGCAGGCGGGCCTGTTGTTTCTGGAGGGGTATTTATACGACAAACCGCAGGGCAAAGAGGCCTTTCTGACCGCTGCGCGCGATTGTCGGGCCGGGGGCGGCAAGGCGGCAATCACGCTGTCTGATCCGTTTTGTGTGGACCGTCACCGCGATGATTTCCGCCGACTGGTGCGCGAACTCGACATCGTTTTTGGCAATGAGCATGAATGGAAATCGCTGTATCAGACCGAAGACCTTGGCATGGCGCTTGAACAGGCGGCCACGGAAAGCGGGCTGATCATCTGCACCCGCTCGGGCCAAGATGTGGCGATTGTCGAGGGCGACGAGAGCGTATCGGTGCCGGTGCGCCAGATTATCCCCACGGATGCCACTGGCGCAGGCGATCAGTTTGCGGCGGGGTTTTTATATGGCGTGATAACCGGGCGCTCATTGGAGGTTTCGGGCCGCATGGGCTGCATCGCGGCGGCAGAAGTGATCAGCCATTTCGGCGCCCGGCCCGAGGCGGATGTGATGCAGATGTTCCGGGCGGAAGGGCTGGTCGGATAATCATGGCACATCTACCGGTGCCCGCCATTTTTGACCGGGGTCGCTTGTGGAATTACGCGGTTGAAAAACTGGCCTTGTGCCTCACCGTTCTGGTGCAGCCACAGGCCTGGCTCAAAGCAAGCCTGTCTTCTTCCCCCTATCAACCTGCCTGGGGCAGGCTGCGGAAGGCGGCGATGATCTGATTTATATCATCCTCGGTATGGGCCGCCGAGAGGCTGAGCCTTAGCAGGGATTGCGCCTGCGGTGTGGCCGGGGGGATTGCCAGATTGACATAGACACCTGCATTCATCAGCATGTTCCATTCGGCCAGCGCCTGATGCTCATCGGGGCGCGAGATGGCCATGATCGGCCCCGGCGGCGAGACCGGCGTCAAGCCCGCGTCAACCAGCCCGGTATAAAGCTGATGCACCCGGTCCCAAAGCGATTTGGCCAGGGTGCTATCCGAGGCAATCAGCGCAAGGGCCGCGCGGGCCGTGGCCACATTGGCCGGTGATCCCGAGGCGGTAAAGAGATAGGGGCGGCTGACCAGCCGGATCAGTTCAAGCGCCTCATGGCGCGATACACAAAAGCCGCCGATAGAGGCAAAGCTTTTGGAGAAGGTGCCGGAGATGAAATCAACCTTGTCGAGCACACCTTGCGCCTGTGACACACCGCGGCCCTTTTCGCCGTAGCCGCCAACGGAATGGGCCTCGTCGACAAACAGCATGGCACCGTGGGCATGGGCAACCTCGACAAATTCGGCCACCGGGGCGACATCGCCAAGCATGGAATAAAGCCCCTCGATCACCACAAGCCGCGCGCCATCGACAGGCAGGCGCGACAGGCGTTTTTCCAGATCCGCGGGGCTATTGTGGCGAAAGCGGATGGTGGTGGCATCGCTGAGGCGGCAGGCGTCATAGATGCAGGCATGGCTGTCGGCGTCGATCAACAGGTGATCACCGCGCCCGGCAAGGGCGCTGATGGCGGCCAGATTGGCCTGATAGCCGGTGGTACAGACAATCGCCGAGGCGGCATTGAAATAGTCTTTCAGCTCGTCTTCCAGATCAAGGTGATCGCTATAGGTGCCATTGGCCAGGCGGCTGCCGGTGGTGGCGGTGCCGTGGGCGTCAATCGCCGCCTTGGCGGCAGCCATGACATCGGGGTTAAAGGTCAGCCCCATGTAATTATTGGTGCCGGCCAGTAAAATCTCGGCATTGCCAACCCGCGCGCGGGTCTGCGACAGCATATCGTCAAACCGCATCCCGAAGGGCGAGCGCCCGGTGGCCTCAACCGCTTTGGCGCGCTCGGCCAGTTTCTGGAATTTTGCGAAAACCGAGTTTTTATCACCCAGAGTATCAAACATTTATAAGCCTCTCGATTATGTCAACCAGGGATTGCACGGTGTCGATGTCCGAGGCTTCTTCCAGCGGGAAGCTGATATCGTATTGCTCTTCGATCTCCATCACCAGATCAAACATCTCAACCGAATCGATGGCAAGATCGGTGGCAATCAGGGTTTGCGGGGTGATCTGGATATCCACCTTCGAGTGGGCCTGCAGAATGCCGCTGATCTGGTTGTACATTTCTGTGCTGTCTGTGGTCATTCGGGTTTCCCGTCGGTCGCATTTTTGGTTTTGCCTGATGGTTTTCCTAAACCCAGAAACGGCGTAAGGCAACGGCGCATTGTTTCATCCAGCGGCGTTGATGTTACAAGGGCCGTATCGCCGTTCCAGTCGCCTGCGCGCATTTCGCAAAGCTTGCCGGGCGAAAATACCTGCGCCCGCCGGGTAAGCCGGGCGATCAAGCCGGTGGCGTGCCCGGCCAGTGTGGCAAGGGCCTCGGGCAGAACAACCTCGCGTATATTACGGCCTGTCACCCGCGCGGCGCTGGCTTTCATCTCGGACCAGCCAAGATTGGCGTGGCCGTAAGGGGATAAAATCCGCTGCGGCGGGGCAGGCGGGGCAGCGCAGGCCAGATCAATCAGCAAGGTTGCGAGGTCTTCCACGTCGATCACGGAAAACCGGCCCATGCGCGCCTTTTTGCCGAGAACCGGCATCCAGCCCCGCGCCAGCAGCGAAAAAAGCGGCGCGGTGGCGGCGTCACCCGGCCCGATGACGGCGGGGGCGCGCAAGGTGGTGAGTGTCATGCCGCCTGCATGGCTTTGGGCGGCGGCCTCACCGGCGGCTTTTGAAGCGGCGTAATCCGAAACAGTTGGGCGCGATGCGGCGAGGGAGGATAAAAGGATGAAATGGCGGACACCGGCCTTTTGCGCGGCCCCGACAAGATCGCGGGTGGCGCTGGCATTGACGCGGTGGAAATCATCGGCAGTGAGCGCCTTGGTGGCCCCGGCGCAATGGATCACCACATCGGCACCGGACACAAGGGTATTGAGCGCATCCTGCTGATCAAACCCGCCGGAAATCCAGCGAAGATGCGCGCCATCCTTCAGGTCGCGGCCCTTCTGAGGCCGCGCAAGTGCCGTAACAGGCAGCCCCCGGGCATTTGTTTGCGTGAGAATACTGCGCCCAACAAAGCCGGTTGCCCCGGTCAGGGCAATGCGGGTGGACAACGCCTTGCTGTGTTCAGGCACCGCTGAGCGGGGCCGAGACCGTGGCCGGTGCTTCAACCGGGGCCGTATTATAACCCCCGGCAAGATAGCGCGCGCGCGTGCCGGCCCGGCTGAGCTTGCCCGAGCTTGTCATCGGCAGGGAGCGGACACCAATCAGTTCAACCGATACCGGAGCACCTGTGGCACCGCGTGTGGCCGCCGAAATATCGCGCACCAGTTGCTCGCGTACCTCATCATCGCGCGACCAGCATTCGGCCAGCAGAACGATGCGCGTACCGCCGTCGGTTTCATTGATTTCAAACGCGCCTGCGCCCGAGATATTTTTCCCGCCGGTGTGCTGCGCCACCCATTCAATATCCTGCGGCCAGATGTTGCGGCCATTCCATAGGATCAAATCCTTGGAGCGGCCGGTGATCACCACTTCGCCGTCCAGCCAATAGCCAAGATCGCCGGTTTCCAGCCAGCCATCTTCATCGGTCAATGGTTGCAGGTCTTCTCCGGCGCGGAAATAACCCGAGGCAATGCTTGGCCCGCGCAGGATGATCCGGCCAACTTCGCGATCTTTGAGGTTCTGAGTGCCTTCAGTAACGATGCGCAGCTCAATCGAAGGCAGGGGTTTGCCGCAGGTCACAAAGGTGCGTTCCTGCCCCGGTTTGGTTTCATGCGAGGCCGATACGGCCCGCCCCGAGGTTTGCATCCGCCCGGTATCAACCCGGTCGCGCCGCAACCCGCCGCCAAGGGGGGCAAAGGCCACGCCCAGCGTGTTTTCGGCAAGGCCATAGCTTGAGACCAGCGCCGTTGGTTCAAAACCACTGGGCGCAAAGGTATCGCAAAAGGCTGTCAGGGCATCGTCACGCACCATGTCACCGCCAATACCGGCGGTGCGCAGCGAGCTGAGATCAAGCGGCTCACCGCGATAGCGGCGGGCACAGAGATCATAGCCAAAGCTGGGGCTGTAAACGGTTGTGCCACGGTTTTCGCTGATCAGTTTCAGCCAGGTGATAGGGCGGCGCGCAAAGGATGTGGGCGAGATGTAATCAACCGTTGTTTGCGAATAGAGCGGCGCCATGAAAAAGCCCACCAGCCCCATATCGTGATAGAGCGGCAACCACGAAACGGAGCGGTCGGTTTTTCTGATATCAAGGCCTTCGGTCACGATGGCGCGGCAATTAGCCGACACGCTGGCCTGAGTGGCATAGATGCCTTTGGGGGCGCTGGTGCTGCCGGAAGAAAACTGAATATAGGCCGGATCACCGGCACCGTGGGGTTTTGTTGCCACGCTATCATGGGGCAGATCACTGCCGGACAGGGCCAGAACCGGGATATCCTGATCGCTCAGCGCGCGGGTCAGGACATCGCGCAGATCATCAGGCGCCATGACCGCGGACAGATCGGCGGTTTTGGCGGTTGTGGAGATTTGCATCTCATAAAGCTCGCGCTTGCCGAAAGCCGCCGGAAGGGTCAAAGGCGCAGGCACGAGGCCGGCATATTGGCAGGCCATGAAGGCGGTCATGAAATCCTGTGAGGTTTCGGCCACCAGCCCGATGCGTGCCAGACGCGGAAACACCGCCGCAAGCCGACCGGCAAGCAACAGCGCGTTTTCACGCAGTTCTGAGTAGGGCACAGCCGCAATCAAAGAGGCATCCGCCGCATAGAAATTCAGTCCGGAATTGCCGGTGGCGGCATAATCAAGCGCTTCTGTCAGGGTTGAGAAATTTCCCCGACGATGGCCAAGGCCGCTTTCTGTGTCACATGGGTGCATCGATATTACCTCTGTTTTGGCTCACTATTATTTTATCAGCCAGATTATCTTATCAGCTAGGCACGTCGCGTGTGAGCACTGCGCGGCTGACAATCTTAATCTATTCAAATGCACGGATTTTGAAATTATTACACCTCACATTATTATTACACATTCTTACGGGTTTTCAGCGGGTTGGCAAAAACATACGGGCAACAAACACAAGCGGGTGGTTTGATCGGTCGGTGCTATATAGCTGGCGTTTTGTTGTTATGCGGCGGATGGGCGTAGAGGTTAATGTTTATATAACAATGAGATACGAGGAATAATTTAAGTAAAAATCATGCTAATGCAGCCTTCGGTTATGGCCTTTCTGGCCTGTGCCGCTGCTCTGCCCGCCATGCCATCAGGGCTTTTCACCATCACAATTTAAAAGATATGCGTGAACAAAGCGGCGTAATCCCGCTCAAAATGGGCAGCGTTGGGGATCAGGAAGGGGTGGTACAGGTGTTCTGCGGGTTTTGGACCCGCCTGCGCGGCGGTTATCGGATATTGTCAATCGGCCCCCCACCTGATGAAATCCGCCTGTTCGGGATCTAATCGCTCAGCTTTTCAAGATTGGCGTCGGCGCGGCGGGTGGCGGCCTCGAAACGGTCTTCGTAATCCGCGAGGTTCTTTTTGGGTTCCTGATAGAAGGCGGTGAATCTCATCAAGGATAACATTACCTTATTCAACAAACGCCCGCGCCAGCGCATGGGCCTGTCGAAATCGAACAACAGGATGACGCGCTCTTCGTCGGTTTCATTCCACACTTCGTGATCATAAGTATCATCCAGCACAATAACCTCGCCCGGTGCCCAGGAATGATATTGATCGCCCACCCGGATGCGGCATTTCTCGCGCTCTTTCGGGATGATCAGGCCAAGATGGGCGCGCAGGATGCCTTTGGTCACACCGGCATGGGCGGGAATGTGATAGCCCGGTGCCAGAATGGAAAACCACACGGTCTGCAAATTCGGTATCTTGCTGAGCAGCTCGGCCGTGATCGGGGCTTTGGCGCAGTTTTTTGGCAGAGCCTCGCCAAACCCATAAAGCACAAAGGTTTTCCACTGCCTCTCCAGCGCCACCCGATACTGATCCGGCGAAACTTCCTCAAGGCCGGGAATGGCATCACTGAATTTCAGGATTTCCTTCAGCTCGTCGCGGATCTCTTCCCACCGTTCTTCGAATACATTCAGGAACGGGAACAGGTTTTTATCAAGAAACGGGGCATCGGGCACAAGGCCTTGTTTGCCTTGAAATGTTTCCGCCCAACGCATTGCTTTTTTGCCCATGCGCTTGACAAATTTTCGCCTGCCGTGCGTCAGCGTCGCGGGTTTGGGGGGGCGGGGAGTGTTGACGCTTGTCATGAGCGGCTTCCTTTTGGTGTCTCAAAGCACCCATAAAATGAGGTGATATTTTTCGGTGCCATAGTAAATTCGGATGGCTGGAATGGCAATACTATGCGGCTGCTTAAACGGCAATATGCCGCTGTTTTGATGCATATCATGCGGTAATGTCGGCCTGTTGCCTTGCAGATGTTAATGGATCTGAAATTCCTGCCCGAGATAGACCCGGCGCACCGTTTCATCGTTAATGATCTCATCGGCGGTGCCATGCATCAGAACCTGCCCGTCATGCAGGATACAGGCGCGGTCAACGATCTGAAGGGTTTCGCGCACGTTATGATCGGTGATCAACACACCGATACCGCGATCCTTGAGCTCTGCCACCAGCACGCGAATATCAGCCACGGCAATCGGATCAACCCCGGCAAAAGGCTCATCCAGCAACAGATATTTTGGATTTGCGGCCAGACAGCG
The DNA here is from genome assembly GCA_021775255.1 of Roseovarius sp. Taxonomy (GTDB): domain Bacteria; phylum Pseudomonadota; class Alphaproteobacteria; order Rhodobacterales; family Rhodobacteraceae; genus Roseovarius. The sequence goes on along the minus strand of JAJFIA010000024.1, from coordinate 19,782 downwards.
GGCGATCTCGACCCGGCGGCGCTCCCCGCCAGAGAGGGCCAGCGCGGAGCTGTGGCGCAGGTGATCAATGGATAAATCTGTCAGCAATTTTTCAAGCCGCGCTTGCCGCGCCTGCCTGTTGGGTTCGATTATTTCAAGGATTGTCAGGATGTTATCCTCAACACTGAGGCCGCGAAAGATGGAAACCTCCTGTGGCAGATAGCCAATGCCCAGCTTTGCCCGCTGATCCATCGGCAGGGTAATCACATCGCGGCCATCGACACTCACCTGACCGGCATCGGGGGTAAGCAACCCGGCGATCATGTAAAAACAGGTGGTCTTGCCGCACCCGTTTGGCCCCAGAAGTGCCACGACCTCACCCTGGGAAAGATCAAAGCTCACATCGCGGATCACCATCCGGCGCTTGAAACTTTTGCGCAGCCCGATGACCTGCAATCCGGCCTGTCCCGGTTTGATCCCGGGCGCGGCTGTTGTCATTGGCTGCTATCTCCGGCGCCTTCCGCTTCGGCATTTTTGGGCTTTGCGGTGCCGATGGTTGTACGTACCCGGCCCTGCATCTCGGCTGTGCCATCGTCAAGATTGACAACCATCCGTTCGCCCGACACCGTGTTTGGCCCTTGGGTGACAACCACATTATCCGTCATCACGATCTGGCGCGTGGCCAGGGTATAGACAGCTTCATCGCTTTCGGCGGTCTCGGTGGGGCTTGTCATCGTCACGCCGCCAGTGGCGGTAATCCGCAGGATCTGATTGGTCTTTGTCGAACCTTCGGGCGTGCCGTATTCGACCTCAACAATGGCGCAGTTGAGTATCATATCGCCATGTTCGACCTGCACATTGCCTTTGAAAATGGCGGTTCTGACATTCTGATCCATCTGCAATTCATCCGAGACCACCTCGATCGGCATATCGGCCGATACCTTGAACGCGCCAAGCGACAGATTTGTGCCGCGCGGGGCGGGGGGTTCTTCCGCTGCGGCTTCGGAGGTTGTTGTCTGTGCCTCTAGCGGCAGGGCCGTGAAGGCGGTGATCAACCCCAAAAGCGCCGCAGCAAAAAGATGTGCCCCCCGACGCGCCCGATCCCGAACAAATACCATTTTATTCCCCTTGGTTTTTACGGCTTATATCAGCCAGACAACCCTGTTGAAAACTGCAATATAGGTATCCTCACCGGGATTTGCAGACCGCGTGATCATGGGCCATGCCTCAGCCTTCGCGAAAATGCGCATCAATGCCGTTATAATCCTCAACCGTATCCACCTCATTCCAGCGGCGGCCCTCGATGGAAAAAGTGCCGACCTGCCCCGTGGTATTGGCAATCGCGTCAATCGCCTTGAGGAACCAGTTTCTAACGCCCTCGGGCGTGCGCATCATCTGTTCCAGCTTGGCGCGGTAGATGCCGGGGCCTTCGCCGGTAAAGCGCAGCATGCCGATGGATTCGGCGTCGGTTTTATCCAATGGCAGGGCCTTGCCGATAGCGCGCAGGCTTATCCCGTCAAGCTGCACTTTCATATCGTCGGAATCATACTCTCCCTTGCGGTCAATCGTGACCTGAACCGGTAAGTTGTGCGGGCTTGAGAGCACATCATTCAGCAGCGCCTGTTCAAACAGGGTATCGCCGTTGATCAGCAGGAAATCACTGGTCATATGGTCGCGCACCATCCAGCAACTGGCAAGGTTATCGGCAATCTGGTAAAACGGGTTGTAGGATGTCGTCACCTTCATCGGGCCGGTGCGATTGGCGGCTTCTTCCTCAACAAGTGCGGCCATGAAGCCGGTGACGATCACCGCCTCGGTGACGCCGCCGGCCTCTAATGTATCAAGCTGGCGGCCAAGCACAGTGGTATCGCCGATTGGCAGCAGGCATTTGGGCCGGGTTTCGGTCAGGGGCAACAGGCGCGAGCCGCGGCCCGCGCTGAGAATGATGGCTTTCATGGGGTCTTGTCCTGTTTGCTTGTGGGTGACGGCGGCGCGTCGTAATCAACGATTTCAAAACCGTGGGCGAGGGCCGCGCGGCGCAGGGCGGATGAGGGATTGACCGCGATAGCATGATCCGCCCGCACCAGAAGATCAAGATCGGATATGTGATCACTATAGGCATAGAGCGGGGACGCGAAGGGCTGCGTGGCCTCCACTTCGGCAATCCGGCGCTGTTTTTCCGCGCCGTAACAATTGGCCCCGTCCAGCACCGGGCCGTTGGTGTTTGCGGGCCATATCAGCCGGGTTGAGATCACCTGATCAAAGCCCAAGGCGTGGGCCAGGGGATTTGCCACCACATCCACGGCGGCGGTCACCAGAACCAGCCTGTCACCACGGGTTTTATGGGCGTTGATGGCGGCGACAGCACCGGGGCGCAGGCCGGTTTCCAGAATATTGGCGACAAAGGCATCGGCTTTGGTCTGAAGCTGCGCCCGGTCATGGCCTTTGAGGGTTTTCACACCGGCGGCCTTGATTGACGTGCGGGGCACGAGGCGCAGTTTATAGGCGATCATGCGCAGGACAATCACCGCGAATTGCCCCCAGAACAGCGGCTTTTTGCCGTTCACATGCAGCAAAAACCACGTCCATGTGGGGGCGCGGGTGATGGTGCGGTCAAGATCAAAAATTGCCGTGCCTGCCATGGCGGATCAGCCTGCCATCCATGAGGTGGGTTTGACGGGTAGCCGCCACGCCTGAAACAGCCGCACCTGATGGAAAATCAGCCAGAAAAGCGTCCAGACAGCCATGGCGACAAAGCCCCAGCCGGGCGCGCCCATCATGACGGCAATCATGAAAATCAGCATGTTGGGATTGCGCCGGGCGGTGATTTCGCGGGCGAAGGAATCAAGCCGCTTCCAGACATGGATGTGAAAGCCGAAAAGGCCGATGAAAACGCCCTCCTGCACCCGGTTGAGCACATAGCCAACCACCAGAACCATGAGCGCGGCATCCAGCCAGAAGGCGCTGATGCCGGTGGGGACAAGGTAAAGCCCGTGCCACATCGCCCAGTACCAGAACGGCGGGTGGATGAGATCAATCAGGTGATCATAGATATTGCCCCATTGGGAATAGCTCATGGTGGTGCGTGCCAGTTTGCCATCAACCGTATCGAGGAAGGTCATGATCCAGGCCGAGAGGATGCCAAGCACCCAGTAGCCTTCCCAGAACAGCCAGAGCGCGGCAAAGACCATGATCAGGCTGACCGTGGTCACGGTATTGGGCGAGATATGCCGCCGCGCTGCCCAGCGGGTGACGTGAAAGGCGGGCAGGGGCCAGGCGTATTTGGTCACCAGATCGGTAACACCTTTGTAGGAGCCTTTGAACAGGCGTTTTTCAATCCGGCGCGGGGGTATCGTGAGCATGGAAAGGGCATAGGGGGCCTCGCGTTTGCGCAGCACCTCGTCGTAGGAGCCGGCGAAATAATCCGCATCACCGGGGGTTAAGCCGGCGGTTCTGAGCGCGTCGGTGTCGGGGTTTTCCTGGCCAATCAGGGCCTCAAAGCTGTCGGGTGTGGTGCCCTCGGACAGGTGCAGCGCGGCCAGACGTGGCGCATTGCCGGGCTTTTCGGTGACAATCAGCGCGGCCCCCGGCGTGGCCAGCAGGGCGCGTTGCAGGGCGGGCGACAGCACCCATTCGGTGCCCACCATGAGGCGCGCGTCCGGGTCATCAACCGCCGTGGCCCCGGCCTTTTGCCAGGCGCGGCGCTGCCATTCGTGCAGCTCAAGCCCCCAAAGCTTTTTGGGCACATCGCCAATCAGGCGCAGGCTTGGGTCTGTTGTCATCGGGTCATTCCATTTATCATCTGCGGGCAGGGGCGGCGCTTTTGCCGCTCTGATCTGCGCAATCATGAAGGGGAATAACCATGGAAAGCCGCGAAATACCAGAACGAAACGCCACATTTTCCCGTTTTGGCGGGGAGCAGACGCTGATTGCGGATTATCGCTGGTGGAGTGTGCAGGTGCGGCCACAGCAGGCGACATTGGGCGCGCTGATCTTGCTGGCACACGGGCCGGCACAGGCGTTTGGCGCGCTGGCCGCGGGCGCACATGGCGAGCTTGGCCGGATTACCCGCGATATCGAGGGCGTTATGGGGCAGTTTGGCAACCAGAAAATCAACTACATGATGCTGATGATGGTTGATCCGCATGTGCATTTTCATGTGCTGCCGCGGTATGACCGGAAGATTGTGTTTGAGGGCATCGAATTTGCCGATCCCGGCTGGCCCGGCCTGCCTGATCTGGGTCATGCGCCCAAGGCTGAGGAGGCGGCGGCGCGGGTGGGGGCAAAGTTGCGTGCGGTTTGGCCTGAATTGTAGAACTGAATAATAATCTGAATGAAGCTCGCCAACGGATAATAAATAGAACCGTCCCGCCCGGCGTTAACGTCGGGCCGCGCCTGACCCTCCCCATGGGAGGGCGCGCCTGCAACGGTGCAAATATCAATAAGGTTTCAGATAGTTAAACTGCTATGCCCGTAAAACCGTAGCGGCGCCCCCCCAGGGTCAGGCGCGGCCCTTACTCTTGGCATTAAGTCAATTACATACTACGTGCCGACAGGATTTCACGCACAAGCAGCAGATCGCCGGGCTTGTCGACGTCAATCGCGGCCTCGGCAAAGGGCAGGGTGATCGGGCTGATCCGCGCGTCAAGGCGTTTGGAAAGCATGGCAAACACCGCCCCCGGCCCGGCGCGTGACAAAAGGATGCGCAGCGCCGTCAACGGCCCGAAACGCCAGGCGATGCGCCAGGGTTTCTTGCGGTCCTGTTCGGCACTTTGCCAGAATTCAAGCACGTTTAGTGCCACAGGGCTGGCCAGATAAAACAGGTTGCAGCCTGATAATTCAGCCCCGCCAAGGCGCAGATAGGTGCGTTTGGTTTCGGGGTAGGCCGCAGAGATCACCGCGCGCTCGGCAAGGCCCACGGTCAGATCGGCCCCGCTGGCGATGGATTGGCTCAGAAAGCTGTTGATCATTTCCGGTGTGAGCAAAGCGTGATCGCAGGTCGTGACCAGAAGCGGCGTGTCAACCGGGCCTTTGAGGGCCTGCAAAAGGCTGGAGGCCGGGCCACGGCCTTCGGCGATAATCGAGCGGCAGTCAAACCCATCTGAAGCGGTTTTGAGCATCTCGCCCTCAAGCCCAAGCACCCAGACGATGCCCTTGGCATCACTGGCCTCAAGGGCGCGCAGCACCCGCGACAGCATCGGCTTTCCGGCGATGTCGATCACGGCCTTGCTGGCCACGCCTTCGGCCTCACATAAGGGATCACCGGTGGCGCGGGCACCGGCAAGAACCAGCGTCTGAACCGGGCGCGCCGGATTTTTGCTCATAGGGATTTCTCGTAAACGCGGTAGATTTTGTAGCGGTCCATCTTGTAAAGATCGACCAGATTGAGCAGATCGCGGTTGGTTTCCAATATCCATGAGGCCTCAACCGCGCGCACGCCCTGGGCATGTTGCGCCGCAAAAGCCGCCTCGAAACTGCCGGTCATGGCCACCATGCCGCGCCGGGTTTTGTGGTATTTGCGGCGCAATCCAGCGAGCGGCAGACGCGCCCGTTTTGGCCCGCGTATCTTGAGCCGGTAAAGAAGCTGCGCCCAGCCAAATGGCAGGATATGGCCATTCAGCCCGTCGGTGATTTCATTGATGTCGGGCAGGATGAAGGTAAACCCGGCAGGTTCGCCGTCAATCAGCGCAATCCACAGCGCATCAGGCCGGATCAGGGGCTTTAATTCCTTCGCCATCATGGTGATCTGTTCGGAACTGAACGGAATAAAGCCCCAGTTTTCCGACCAGGCATCGTTGAACATATCCATCACAAGCGCGATATCGGCCTTGAAATTTTTCATATCAAGCGGACGGATGCTGAGCTTGGGATCGCGGTCAAAGGCGTCTTTCCAGCGTTTCACGGTGGGGGGTATGTGATATTCATCGTCAAACTCGTGCAAGAAGGCAAAAAGATCCATCGCCTTGGTAAATCCAAGGCCTTCCAGCGCCGGGGCATAATCGGGGCGGCCATGGGGCATCATCAGCATTGGCGGGGTATCGAAGCCGTCAATCAGAAGGCCGGATTCTTCGTTGATGGAAAAGCTGAACGGGCCGCAAATGCGCGTCATGCCACGCGCGCGCAGCCAGTCTTCTGCGGCGGTGATCAGGGCGCTGGCCACTTCGGGATCAGGGGCAAGCGTATCGAAAAAGCCGAAATGCCCGGTGGCGTCCTTATAGGTATCAAGATGTCTGCCGTTGATGATGGCGGCAATGCGCCCGACCACCTGACCCTCGCGGCGCGCCAGCATCAAGGCATGATCCACCCCGGTCAGGCCAGGATTATGCCTGGTGGAGATCTGCGCCTTGCGTTCAAACCTGAGCGGGGCGCGCCAGCCGGGCAGATCGCGGTAGGCCCGGTATGGCAGATCAATGAACGCCCCCCGGTCTTTTTTAGTGCGGGCCTCGCTGACGACCACCTCATGGGCAGATGAGGCGGCTTGAGCGGCGACCGGGGAGGTTTTATTCATCTTTGCAGTTCTATCCGTATGACTGTGCCGGTATCGGGCACCTGAAAGGCCGCATCATCGAATTTTGGCATGGCAAAGGCCAGCTTTTTCTTGTTCGACAGCGCAAAAGGTTCGGCCGGCATACGATTCCATTTCTTGTCGAGATGTCTGTCGGCATTCAGATCCTGATAGGCCGCAACGGCATAGGCACCGGGCGTTGGGATATTGAAGCAAACCGTCTGTTCGCCGTTTTGGGCCGGAACCCGGATGCGATGCACCCGCGAGGCTTTTTTCAGAAAACTGCGCTTGCTGGGGCGGTAAAGCTCGACCGTCAGGATGCCTTGGGCGGTGACATTTTCGATTATGACCTTTACCTGTAGGGCGTGCGCGCCACAGGGTGCCGCTGCCTCATAGGGGCGGATGTCAAATGTGTTTGCGCTGGCGGCCTGGGCCGCGCCGGACACAGCGAAAGCGCCTAAAACTCCAAGGGCGCACAGGGTACGGTTGATAAACATTTACACTCTCCTCAAATAACAAGCCGGTTACAATCACTTGCTGGTGATATGGGGCATTATATAGTAACAGACGGGAAAATTGTAACTGAGCCTAAAGATCACCATTATCACAAGTGATTGCGAATTGTGTCACTCTGTCATGTTGCTGCCACTGCCCGTGCCCTGTCTGTGAAAGAAATCACCCCTGATGTTGTTCAAACTTGACCGATATTTACTGCGCAACAATCTGGGTCTTTTGGCGGCACTGATTGCCCTGGCTCTGGCGGTTTTGTTGCTCGAGCGGCTGATCCGGATCACCGATCTGATTGCCGGGGCGGATGATGCGCTGCAATCGGCGGCGCGGATGATTGGCAATCTTTTGCCGCATTATCTGGGCATGGCTCTGCCCGGAGCGCTGTTGATTGCCATCATCATCACCATTGAACGGCTGAGCCGGTCGGGGGAGATCGTGGCGTTGATGTCAACGGGAATATCGCTCAACCGGATTGCGCGGCCTTTCATAGGGCTGGGCCTGGTTCTGGCGATGGGTTCGATCTTTATATCAGGGTTTTTGCAGCCGATTTCGCGCTATAATTACCGCGAGATCGTGCATGAACTGAAGCAAAGCTCGATCGTCACCGCTTTTCAGGAGCGCAAATTCGTGCAGTTTGATGATAAGGTGGTGTGGACATCCAAAGTTGATTTTGCCGGCCGCAAACTGGGCCAGACCTTCATTTTTGAAACCGATAAAAAGGGCAATCACCATTTCATCACCGGCCATACCGGTGTGCTGCAGGAAGAGCCGGATGGCACCTGGGTGATCAATCTGCAGGATGCGATGATTGGCGATCTGCCAGCCAGGATCACAGCCGCGCAGGGCAATCGGCTGAATACCGCCCGGGTGACGTGGAAAATGCCCAGCCCGATCAAAGGCTATCGCGATCGTGGGGATGACCAGCGTGAACTGACACTGACCGAGCTTTTGAGCAAATCCTATCTGGAAAGTGGGCAAAATATCAATCCCGCCATTGCCCAATCTGACATGCATGACAGGATGAGCAGGGCGGCGCTTCTGATCGTGCTGCCCTTGATTGCGGTGGTGCTGGGGCTTCATCTGGGAAGGGTTGCCCGGTCGGGGGGGATCGCGGTTGGGATAGTGCTGCTGCTTTTGGTGCAGAAATTGCTTGAATATGGCCTGTCGCTGGCTCAGCGCGGTGTGGTGCCGCCCTGGGCGGGGACCTGGCCGATTGTGATACTTGTGGCGGTGCTTGGGATTTACACTTTCCGGCGCACAGCCAGCGGACGATCTGCCTTTCCCGCGTTCTGGCACCATTTTCGGCCCGTGAAGCAGGCAGATACCAATGATTCACCTCATACTGAAACCAACATATCGACCAGCAAATGACTCATCTCAATCGCTATCTTGCCGTGCTGTTTCTTCACCGGTTTGCCCTCATCACATTCGGGCTGGTGGCGCTGCTTGGGGTGCTGGATGCGTTAAGCAATGCGGAGTTGCTGCCGGAGGGCGCGGGCCTTGTGGAGCAGTTGCGTTATATGCTGCTCAGAATGCCGATATTGTTTGACCGGATCATGGTTTTTGCCCTGCTGATGTCGCTTTTGCTGACCTATATCAGCCTGATACGGCGCAATGAACTGGTGGCGATTGTGGGGGCAGGGGTTTCGATTTTCGGACAGGTGCGGGCGCTGATGCCTGCCGTTTTGATTGCAACAATCGTATCGGCCGCGCTGGTTGACCAGATCAATCCTTTGGCCACCCGCGCGCTTGAAAAATGGCTGGGGCCCGAGGCAGTGCGCGATGACGGGCAGGCCCCGAAAACGCTGTGGCTGGCCGATGGGAATCTGCTGGTTGAGGTCGGCGGGCTGAGGGGGCTCAGGCTGAATGATGTGACATTGTTCGAGCGCGGCGAGAATGGCAAGATTGATGCCATCACGCAGGCCGATTATGCGATGGCGGCGCCGACGGGCTGGGTGTTGCTGGATGCGCGCCAGATACGATATGACGGCAAGGATCCCGATCCGCCAAGGATATGGCACAGTGTCCAGACGCCGCATACGCTGAGGCTTTTGCTGTCTGAGCCGCGCAATCTGGCGCTGTTTGATCTTTACCGGCTGTCAAAAATGACCGGATCAGGCAGCCTGCCGTCGGGGGCCTATCTGGTATGGTTTCTCAACCGGTTGTCGCTGCCGTTCATTGCCCTTGGTTTCTTGCTGTTGACGGTGCCGATCATGCAGCGGTTTGGCCGCCGCGACAGTGGCGAAATTCCGCTGGCGATTGGCATTGGCGCGGGGTTTGTGTTCATGGTGATTGACGGCGTTTTCAAGACATTATCGGAAAACGGCAGCCTGAGTGCCAGCATTGCTGTGATGGTGCCCACCGGCATTTTGATAGTGATTGGCCTGTGGCTTTCCACCCGCAGGATGGAAGCGGCATGAGGCGCATTGGCCTGATCGTCAACCATGGCAGCCATGCGGTGGCAAAGCGCGGAGCCATGCTCGAGGCGGTGGCGCTGGAGCTGCCCGATGCCAGTTACCTGCTGCTGGATGATTTCGCCGATCTGAAGGGTCATATCCGGCAACTGGCCAGAAACGGCGTTGAAAAAATATTCATCGAAGGCGGGGATGGCACGCTTCTGGCGGTGCTGTCGGCCTGTCTTGATCCCGGGGCGGGCTTCAAAACCCAGCCTGAATTTGCCATTCTGCCCGGCGGCAGTACCAACCTTGCGGCGCGCAGTTTCGGCTTTCGCGGCAAGACGGCGGGCGAGGTGACCCGCCGCATTGCCGCCATCGCCCATGAGGTTGATGCGCCCATCCGCGAAACCCACCGGGCGCTCTGGATTGAAAACGCGGCAATGACCGGCCCGACCATTGGGTTTGTGCTGTCCACCGGCACCCTGGCGCGGGCGATGCTGTTTGCCCAACGCGAGTTTCACGGCGCGGGTCGGCGCGGCGCGCGTACCATTCTCAAGGCCATCCGGCAGTTCCTGATCGCACCGCATAGATATTACGACACCGATGGTGTGCCGTTGCTGCGGGCCTCGGATTTGTCGGTGACCGGCGCAGGCGTTGCCCTTGAGGGGCCACATACGCTGGCGCTTATATCGTCATTGCCGCAGCTGAGCCTTGGGCTTGATCCGTTCTGGGGCAAAGGGCCGGGGGCGATTGCCCTGACCCATGCCGCCTGGCCGATCAAAGGCTTTCGTCGGGCCTTGATCCGGGTTTTGCTGCATCTTTCTGGTCCGCGCCTTGCCGCCCATGGCATGAGCAGCTATCGCGGGGACCGGTTTGAGCTGTGCCATACGGATCCGGTTGTGGTGGATGGTGAGGCGATACCGCATGCCGAGGATGGCCGACTGAGCGTTTCGATAACCGAGCCGCTGGTGTTTTTGCGATGAAAAAGGCGGGTGAACTGGCGGCGATCAGGCAGGTGATCGAGGCGGATCAGGGGCCGCTATCGCCCCCGGCTCAGGCCATGGCCGAGGCAATCCGCACCCGGCATGGCCCAATGGTGCGGGCGCTGGTGTTTTACGGATCGGCCCTGCGCGAAGGGGACGCCGCAGAGAAGATGCTGGATTTCTATGTAATCGTGGAAAATTACCGCGCGATCTATGGCCTTGGCCTCAAAAGCCTTGGGGCATGGCTGCTGCCGCCAAATGTGCATTTCATGGCCGTTACCGATGCGGGGGGCGTTAAACTTCGCAGTAAATACGCGGTGATTTCACAGGCGGCGTTTATGCGCCGGGCCGGGGGCGGATCGCTTGAATCAATGCTGTGGGCGCGGTTTTCACAGCCGGTGATCGTTATTGCCGAGGATCCCGTGCTGCGGGCGCGGCTGATCGAGGTGCTGGCCAAAGCCTGCCGCCATTTCGCGGCTGAGGTGACGCCGCTTCTGAGCGGTCCGGTAGCCCCCGGCGACATCTGGGCGCGCGGGTTGCAAGAAAGCTACCGCACCGAGCTGCGCCCCGAAAGCCCCGGCCCGCGCGCCGCCGAAATTGTCGCGCGGTTTCCCAAGCGCTATGCCCGGCTGTCGCAGATCATTGTGCCGCATGGGGAGCTGCCCGATATGGGGGGGCTGCGCCGCGCCACTTGCCGGGCCAAATGGCTGCTGCGCCGGATCATCGGCAAGCCGCTTGGGATGCTGCGGGTGCTCAAGGCGGCAACCACGTTTGATGCGGGTCTGGATTACATCCTTGAAAAGGTGGCCAGCCATTCCGGGGTTGAGATTGAGGTCAGCGCCGCCGAGCGCCGCCATCCGGTGCTGCACGCGCCCAAACTGGCCTGGCGGCTCTGGCGCGCCGGGGCGTTTCGCTAGGCCGCAATCGCTGCCTTGTCGGGAAGCTCCAGCCAATCGCCAATTTTAAGGTGCCATTCCTCGGGGGTGAAGGGGGTATAGCCGCCAACCGGGTTGAGCGACATTTCCCCCAGCAACAGGCGATTATCATGGATATAATAGTCGACCCGTACAAGCGCGAAACCCTGCGAAAGGATGCGCGCTGATTCGAGCATTTCATCCAGCTGATCGGGCTTTGGTGGCGGTGGATCAAAAGGCGCGAAGCGGTCATATGTGAAAGGCATCGGCTCCCACTCAGGAGACAGAAAAAGGCTGCGTATGCCGCTATAGCGGCTTTCACAATATTGGATAAAGCGGGTTTCACCGTTGAACACGAACAGCTTGTAATCCCACAGGTCTCCGCCGCCATTATCAAGGTAACGCTCGGCGATAATGCGCGAGGGTGAATGGGCATAATACCACTCGCCCTTATGATCGGCCATGTTGATGCTCTGCCAGCGGTCAAGCTGTCGACGTGTGGCGGCCTGATCAAGGGGCGCAGCGGGGGCCTTGATCACATTCATTGCGCTGCCATTCGAGATTTTGAGTGCATAGGCATCTGGCAAGCTGTTGAAATCAATCTCGGCGGCAGAATCCCAGACCCCAAGCAGTTGATTCAGCAGATGCCCAAGGCCGAGGCTTTCGGCATAGCCGCGCATCCGGTATTTATCGGTAATCACTGTGTTTTCCGGCCGCTTGTCATTGATCTTCAGCCAGCACATCTTTTCGCTGAGGGTGCGTGGGTTCTCAAGATCGGGCCAGACCCCGAAAATTTTCTTGTACGTGACCCGGGTCAGCGCCTCATAGAAATCCATGCGTGGAAATCGCAGACGCGCCTCAATGTGGCGGGTTGAGCGCAAACCCGATGCATACCGGGCCAGAAATTCTTTGAAATTGATTTGCATGGCTCAATATTGCTTTCCGTTTTTCTGGTGGGTCTCTTGGAATGGCTTACCCGCGGGTTTCAACCATTCTCGGATCTGTATGGGCGTTTTGATAATGGGCGTTTGCAAACTCAGATGTGGGGTTGATCATCCGTTAGTCTGGATCGTTTTATGCGTTTTTTCAACAGGCGGCGACCGATCAGAAATGTAAGCCCGCGTGCTGTGATGGCAAAGCCGATCATCGCCAAGCCTACCGCGTTCAGCCCGATGACCCAAATGCCGCTAAACATGATGGTGAAATAAACCGTCATCGCCGCAATCTGCGTCAGCAGGGCGGTGCCACCCTTGTTGGCCGAAAACATTGCGTGATGCAGGGAAAAGCCGAGCGTATTGATCAATGCTGTCAGAAGCAGCAGCCGGAAAAGCCAGATATGCGCCAGCATCTCGGCTCCGAAAAGCGTATCCACAACAAAGGGCAACACCGCGAACAGGATTACCCCTCCGCCAAGGGCAGCAATGGCTGTGATCTTTAATTGCTGCACCAGAAGATCGCGCAGCCCGGTCCAGTCACCCCGTCCTGACAAGCGGGAATAATCCGGCAACATCAATGGCCCAAGCAGCCGCGCCGGTGTGGTGATACCCGAGGCAATCTGCCGCGCAAGGTTCAGCACCGCCGCCTGCGCCGATCCAAGTTGCGCACCGACAAACAGCGTGGTCACATGGGTCACCAGCAGTGGCCCCGAGCTGATCAGGTTGGACATCATCAGGAAATGCCAGATGCCCGGGAAAATCCGGCCTGTCTTGCGCCATCTGAGCGAAATCAGGGGCCGCAAATCGCGTTTGATCAGCTCATAGGCGCATACCAGCATGGTAACCGAGCCGCTGATTGCAAAGGCGATAAACCAGGCCCAGGCCAGATGCAGCACCGAGCCGCCCAGGATCACCGCCCCCATCACCAGCACAAACCGCACCATCGCGTTGATGCCGTGTTGCAGGGCGATGATCTCAACCCGGTCGAATAGCCGCAGCACGCCGTTCGGGGTGGCGTTGGTAACAAACACGATCAGGATCATGAACCATGGTGCGACACTGGTGATCTGATCGTTCCAGCCAAACCATCCTGCCGCGTATGGGATCAGCAGGATCGAGGCGATAATCGCCAGCAGCATGGTGACAAAATCAACGCTCAGGGCCAGGCCGATCAGGCGGCGCAGTTGATTGTCTTCGCCCCGGTCCTGTGCGATCACGCCAAAGCGCAACACAGCCTGCCAGGATTCGAACTTCACCACTTCGGCAAACAGCCGGATATAGGCGACCAGAAGCATCAACATGCCCAGATCCGCCGCGCCAAAGCTGTGCAGGATGATGGCATTGGTGCCAAGGTTCAGCAGGCCGAATGTCATCCTGCCGCCCACGATCAGGCCGGCATTATGCAAAAAGCGTCGGTGAATTTCTTTATGACTCATGTAGGGCCTGTGTGGATCATGCGGCGCCTGGCCTCAATCCAGCGGTGACGGCGATTTTTCGCTGAACACGCTCTGCCGCCGCCCCAGTTTGCCCTTTTCCTCACAGATCAGCGTCCAGCGCACATTCGGATAGCGGCGCGCGGCCAGAGCCATCTGCACATGCCACCAATAGGGCGGTTGCATAGTTGTGTGCGCGTTGCGCCCGTCCGGCAGGATCTTGATCGCCGGATAGCAGGCCGCGACGATCATCACGAAACCGCCGGCATGGGAAAACATCTCGTCAATGACCCAGGGCACATCCAGAGGCGACAGATGTTCGACCACATCGGTTGAGATCACCCCGCCATAAGGGCCTTCGCCAATATCGGCAAAAGGCGCGTGGCCCGGATCATAGCAGCGGATGCGCAGGCCGGGCAGAGATTCGGACTGGCGGTAGGGGCTATTTTCCGGCTCGCCTTGGATGGTTTGATAGTTGATCGCCTTGCCCGAGCCGTAATCGAGGATTTCAGTTGCACCGGTGGCTTTCGCCAGATCGGCCACAGTTTTGAAATGCTTCTTGATCTGATAGCCGGCAAAGGTTTCGGGGGTTTCGTGCATCTGCTGATATTGCGCGATCAGACGGCCAAATTCCTTGCTGGGATGCTCTTTGGTATAGAGCAGATACCCGGCCTTGTCGGCGGCTTTTTCCATATCATGCCAAAGGCTGTAAAGCGGGCCTTCGCGGTAGCGCAGATAGGCGGGAAAGGGCTTCCATGGCTGTGAATGCAAGGTGGTGTAATGCAGGCAGTTTATTTCTTCCTGAGGGTGTTCGGCATCGCGCGAATTCCAGGTGCCGGGCATTTCGCCAAACATGTCGGCCTTAACCATCGCCCCTTTGAAATGGTCGTGTTTCTTGCCGGCGCGCACATCCTCGATTGTCCACAGATTGGCCATCTTTTCGCAATCAATCAGCATGACCGCGTTTTCCTTGGCCGAGATCGCCAGAATGCCCTTGCCTTTCGTGTCCATGTCAAAAAGTCCGGCAGGATCCTGCAGGTATATCTGATCAACATCATTATAAATCGCCCGGCCCTTGTTGCCCGCCCAGAAGGGGATGGCATAGCGGTAATTGGTAAAACCGGTTTTCCAGCCCTCGCGCGAAATACCAGTGGCGTTTGACATCAGGTGAACCTCATAGGCCCGGGCCGGATTACGGGCTTGCATCACCGACCAGACAAAAATCCGGGTGGCGCGGTACTGGCCGGGTTCGGTGCCCAGAAATATCCGCACCGGTGGCTTTTTCGAGGGCGTGGTGCCGGGCAGGGGATCGAGGCGGATAACTTCCATATCCTCAATATCGCCGGAATCGCGTTCCAGATCCTTGTTCAGCCAATAGGATACCTGACGGTGATACCAATGGGTTTTATACGGATTTTTCATCTTTTTCATCTTGTATGACCTTTCGCTATCTCATCGGATGCGGGATTGGCCCTCACATCTGCGAGGATTGCTACAGAGTCAAGCCTGAGAGGGTTTTACAAGCGTAAATTGGCGGTCTGCGACACTTTGCGCAAGCTTCAAAAAGGCGGGGCTGAGAGTCATGATTTCGCCCTCATAACGGGTGAGATGGCTGTGGATGAAATCCGTGTCGGTTTGCCGGTCATGGGCGGCGCTATAGGCGTTTACCGCGTCATGGCGGCCGGGATAGGCACCGGCTTTATCGGCAAACATATCCATCCCGGCAACAATCAGGCGTTTTGGCGCAAGGGCAATGGCAGCGGCCAGCATTACCGCACCGGTGGTGGGGCGGGGATGGCCGTGCAGGGCATCGCCAAGATCGGCAATTTCCTCGATCACCGCATAGCGCAATCGCCCATGCCACGGGGCCAGCAGGCGGGCACCCAAAAGCGCTTCTTCCTTGCGCAGGGACGCCACACCGATCAGCGCAGGCCCCGCCGCCCGCATCGAGCGCTTGACCCCGGCGAAAATCATATCGGCCCCGGTCATATAGCCATCCTGCATCCATTGATGATTGACCCGCAAAAGCGCGTCATGGGGCAGGGATTCCAGCCGCGGATCGGCCGATGTGGGGCCATTTCCAAGGCACATGATGATGTGCGGATTACCTAGGCGGGCGGCAAGGGCTTCGGGGCTGTCGATGCGGCGCGCAAGCGGCGAGAAAAGGGCGCGCGCGCGCCCGTGCATTCGCCGCTGCGCCCAGCGGGCAATACTTCCCTGCAGGGGGCCGTCCCCACGCTCAAACCCCATGGCTGTAATCAGGTGATCAGCCAGTGCTGCTGGATCGTCTGTCTTGGGCAATCCATCCGCGGCCGAGGGCGACAGGGCCTTCAGTGACAGGGGCCTAGTGCCGGACAGGCCAAACACCGGCAAGCCGCGCCGAATGGCCCGGGTTATCAGCCGTTGCGGATTTGCCCCGGAATCAAGCCGCAGGATCACCCGCGCCCGCAGGCGGGCGGCCAACAGCCCCGGACCGGACTGATGCACATAGGCGCGCGGATATTGCCGGGCCAGCGCGGTTGCCTCATCCGGCGTTGCGGCCACCAGCACAACCGAAAGCCGCCGGGGGCTGTTGCACAGCGCGTTGATCAATGCGGTGCTATTGGTGTCCGTGGGTCCGGGGATAACCACCACGGCATCCTCGGGTGGCTTGGTGTTGAGCGGATGGCTCATCTCCAGCGCTCCGGCAGGGTGCCTTGTTCGATGAATTCCGCAATCGCCCGCGCGCCACGTTCCGAGGCGGGGGCATCAGCGAAGGGGGCTTCCTGCCCGATGGCATCCTCCTCAAGGGCCGCCTGTTGCGCCGGTTGCCAGTTGTCAAAATCCGTAAGGGCCGCGTCAAGGGCTGCATCAAATTCAGCCATCCGCTCGACAACCGGGCCGAATGTCCAGGAGCGATAGGATGGGTTACCCTGCCAGTTGGCCCCATCGGGATTTAGAAACACGCATGGCCGGGGGCGGTTGATGAACTCATAAACCTGACTGGACTGATCGCCGAGATAAAGATCGGCGGCGCGCAGATAGGTCATATCCGAAGAGGCGCGAGAGCCGAGATCAATCTTCAGCCGGGGATGAGTGCAAAACCGCCCGGGCAGGCGTGCGCCACGGGTCCAGCTACGTTTGAACAAAAGCGCATGGGGGGCGAAAATCACGTTGAGATCATTGCGCGCGGCCAGACGGTCAAGAACCTTAGTGCCGAATTTATGCCAGGAACTGCCGCGCGGGTTTTGGGTGGGATTATAGACCACCACCGGCTTGTCGTTGTCAAAAAGACGCAGGGGAGTTTGCGGCACCGCCTCGTATTTGGGATAGCCGATAACCGCATGGCAGGTATCGCGCAGCCGCCCCTCGGCGGCCAGGGCGCGGGCAATACGGCGGCCTTGCAGCAACACCAGATCAAAGCTCTCGACCCGTTGATCAAACATGCCAAAGGGGTTGTCATAAAGATCACCGGCCCCGTGGCCGGTAAAGATCATCCTGACATTTGCCATGCCCGGCGCGCGGCGCAGGGCCAGTGAGGTCATTTCAGGCATGATCAGCGCGTCATATCCCGAAAGCTGCCGCAGATTGGCTTTGAGGGTGGCAATTTTGCGGGCGAAGATGACCTGACGCAAAAGCGGGTCAGCGAGGCGGAGAAAAAGCGGCACTTTGAGGGGCAGGATATTGACCTGATGATCCGCAAACCGGGTGGCGATTTCGCGGGCAAAATCCATCTCGGCGCGGGTCGAGCACAAGATATCCACCACCCAGCCGGGCCGCAGCCGCGACAGGGCAAAGGCAAAGGGGGTGACATGCGGCACCTGATGCGGCTCATAATGGTTGAGGATCACGCCTATGCGCATGGGTTCTGCCTTGAGTGTCCGGGATTGGCCAGCCTTATACAAGGCCATAGCTTTAGAGAAATTGATCCTCAATGGCAAACCCTGTTGGGGGGTGCTTTTAATCCTCCCTAAAACGCCATTATTTCCTTACCCAGCGCTGGTTTGCTCAGTATTGCTAGTATATGTGTCAAACTACAACCAGTCGGCCTGATGATCCGTTTTTCTATCATGCTTTGCAATTAACTTCCGGGCAATGAACAAAAGTTACGACAGCAATGCTTATCGCATGACTCTGGAAACGTGATACTGTCTACTGTAGAACTTGAAAGGTAGCAAAATGAAAGCAGCATGGCGTTTAGAAAACCAGGTGCTGATCATATTTCTATCCAGTATAATTGAGGGCAAAGGTGACAAAAAAATACAAAAAACGTCAAGAGATAACAACTGCACCCTATAGCCTTTTACTTATGCATTACGGTCAATCTAATGCCGATGTGCATCATGATGGACCGGCAAAGGCTGACGGGTTTTTTGCATCCGATGCTGTCGTCATGCCGAATGACCAGGTTGGGTTTCGCGGCTGGATGGGGCTTCACAGGCAGGATGATATTACCGGATTTGTGCGTTCAGATGCAAAACTTGCCGTCGATATTCAGTCCATTGGAGCGGCTGCCGGCGCTGGCATAATGGCGGCTGAAGGCAGCCAAAAACCGGATAGGGTTATTATCCGCTCAGAGGCCAAGGGTGGGCTTCGCTTTATAGGTGGGGATGGTTTTGGCGGGATTTATCTCGATGAGCATCGTGAATACGCACCTACCTATCTTAACCTGATCCAAACGATCAGAGAAATTGCGCACACAGCAGAGCAAACCAAAATACCAGTCAAGCGTATCTATCTGCATTTTGTCCATCAGGAATCTGACCGGGGTGACACACGCCGCAGCTACCTGGCCAAGCTACATAATTTCATAGCTGATGTGGAATGCGATATCGCACATTTGGACATCCCCATCGTTTGGCTGTTATCGCAGGCCGGCGGAAGCAGTACTGCGGGGAATGGCAATGCCTGGCCAAATCGCCTTGCCTTGCTGGATATCGAAGACAGAACCCGGAACATCCATGTGATTATGGCGCGCTATGCCTACCCTTTGTGCGATGAGATGCATATGGGGGCAGACGCAAAAATCCTTGTGGGTGAGCTTCTTGGTCATGCGATTACCGCTTTGGAAAAGAACGAGGAATTTTATGCGCCCCGGATCAAGACGGTCACACGCAGCAACCGAAAAATCATCGTTGAATTTGACAGCCAGACTCCACTTGTGATTGATGCTTCGCAGCACCCTGTATCCTTGCCGAATTATGGATTTTCTGTATTTCCCGGCAACAATACAACCATCAGCTCGGTAGAACAGACCGGGCCACGGAAGATTTGTGTCTACTTTATAGAAGATCTGCCGGATCATCCGGTGTTTTTACGCTATGCCTATTTGAACAATGTTAAAAAATCTGAGGGTAGCGGTTTCTGTGTCGGTGGCGGAGCTTTGCGCGAAATTTGGGAAAAATCGTCGTTGGGGCTGCCCGGACAAAAGTTATATAAATGGGCCCTTGGTTTTGAAGCCCAATGTTAAAAGAATGTCGCAAATTGCAAGTACCACGCCATGCTGGAAGTATCTGCATGTCGGCTCCAGCTTTTTCCCGCCTTGGCTTTTGCCCTGAACTCCGTCTAAATTCGCCCCCAAGCAAAACGCATCCCCCAGCTCGCCTTTTTTGTGCAGCCGCCCGGTAAAAAACATGGAGCCTCTCATGACCTCAACCGATGAGATTTTTGATGAAATCTATCAAACTGACCTTGTATATGAGAAAGATTGCTTCAAATTATGTGACGCGCATTGCTGTAGCGGCTTTGCCAGCCATAAGGCGCAGTTCAAATTTATGGCCACCGGACACTTTAATGAGCTTCCCCTGCTACCCGGGGAATATGAGTATATGAAGGCACGCGGCTATCTCGAACAATTCGGCGATCATGATCACCGGGTCATCCCTTTCGAGCTCAGCAAGCGCAGCATCAAATATGAAACCATTGTAAGCCGCAAACCGGGCTGTGCCTGCAACCATGCCACCCGCACAACAATCTGCAGGCTATATCCGCTGATCCCGCAATATGACTGTAAACGGCGGAGCAATACTAAGCCACAGTAGCGACGGCATAATGCTGTCGCGGGCGGCGTAAAAGTCGGCCACTTTGGCCCTTTCGAAGTTTCGGGAGGGTTTGGGGATTTATACTGTGGAATTGTATTTGAAGGTAC
>JAJFIA010000023.1 GCA_021775255.1 Roseovarius sp. | reverse complement strand
GGTGTTTTTCATGCGCCAGATGCAATCGGGCGGCGGCAAGGCCATGGGCTTTGGCAAATCCAAAGCCAAACTTCTGACGGAGCGCCAGGGGCGCGTCACCTTTGAAGACGTGGCGGGAATTGATGAAGCCAAGGAAGAATTAGAAGAGATCGTCGAGTTTTTAAAAGATCCGATGAAGTTTCAGCGCCTGGGCGGTAAGATTCCTAAAGGCGCTCTTCTTGTTGGCCCTCCGGGGACGGGTAAAACCCTGCTGGCGCGGGCCATTGCCGGTGAGGCCGGTGTGCCATTTTTCACCATCTCGGGCTCGGATTTTGTTGAGATGTTTGTCGGCGTCGGTGCAAGCCGGGTGCGCGACATGTTTGAGCAGGCCAAGAAAAATGCGCCCTGCATCGTGTTCATTGACGAGATTGACGCCGTTGGGCGGCATCGTGGCGCGGGTTATGGCGGTGGCAATGATGAGCGTGAACAGACATTGAACCAGCTTCTGGTGGAAATGGATGGGTTTGAGGCCAATGAAGGCGTGATCATCGTCGCGGCCACCAACCGCAAGGATGTGCTGGATCCGGCACTTCTGCGCCCCGGTCGGTTTGATCGTCAGGTGCAGGTGCCCAACCCCGATATCAAGGGCCGTGAGAAAATTCTGGCGGTGCATGCGCGCAAGACGCCCTTGGGGCCGGATGTTGACCTGCGCATCATTGCCCGTGGGACACCGGGATTTTCCGGGGCTGATCTGGCCAATCTGGTAAATGAGGCGGCGCTGATGGCGGCGCGGGTAGGCAAGCGTTTCCTGACCATGGACGAATTTGAGATGGCCAAGGACAAGGTAATGATGGGGCCGGAGCGGCGCTCGATGGTGCTGACCGATGATCAGAAGGAAAAGACCGCCTATCATGAGGCGGGCCATGCTGTTGTTGGTTTGGCGCTGCCGAAATGTGACCCGGTTTACAAGGCGACAATCATTCCGCGCGGCGGCGCATTGGGCATGGTGGTGAGCCTGCCTGAAATTGACCGGCTGAACTGGCACAAATCGGAATGTGAGGAAAAACTGGCGATGACCATGGCGGGCAAGGCCGCCGAGATCATCAAATACGGCGAAGGCGATGTCTCAAACGGCCCGGCCGGGGATATTCAGCAGGCCAGTGGCCTTGCACGGGCGATGGTACTGCGCTGGGGCATGTCGGAGAAGGTGGGCAATATTGATTATGAGCAGGCCCATGAGGGGTATATGGGAAATTCCGGTGGTGGCCTGTCAATCTCTGCCCATACCAAGGAGCTGATCGAATCAGAAGTCAAACGCCTGATCGACGAGGCCTATAGCAAGGCTTTCAAAATCCTTTCTGAGAAGAAAGAGGATTGGGAGCGTCTGGCGCAGGGCCTGCTGGAATATGAAACCTTGACCGGCGAAGAGATCAAGCGCGTGATGAAGGGCGAGCCGCCGCATGTGGATGATGATGATGCGGGCGATGATGGTACTGCGCCTTCAGTAACGGCGATCCCCAAAACCAAGCCAAAACCCAAGCCCAAAGGCGATGGCGGGATGGAGCCCGAGCCCTCAACGTGAATGGCAAAACAGTAAAATCTGATTGGAACCCGGGCGCTTATGCCCGGTTTCGCGATCAGCGGCTGCGCCCGGCGCTGGATCTGATCAATGCCGTCGGGCAGATGGGCGCGGGCGATATTATTGATTTGGGTTGCGGCAATGGCGCGAGCGGCGAGGCGCTTGCCGCGCGCGCTGCCGGGCGGCAGGTGATCGGGGTTGATGCCTCACCCGCGATGCTGGAAAAGGCCCGCCAGACCAGGGATTATTCACATCTGCAACAGGCCGATATTCGGGATTGGCACCCCCTGCGCGCGCCGGGGCTGATCTTTTCCAATGCGGCGCTGCATTGGGTGGGACAGCATGAAAATCTGCTGCCCCGGCTGGCGGCAATGCTGGGCAAGGGGGGCACCTTGGCGGTGCAGATGCCGCATCAGAACAAATCACCCTCGCATCGGGTCTGGCTTAGTCTGGTGGAGGAAATGCACCCGGAGCGAATTGGCAAGATGGGCACGCCTGGCGTCATGGCTCCGGTGAAATATGAAGAACTGCTGGCACCATTGGGCCGGTTCCGGATGTGGGAGACGGAATATTATCAGCGCCTCATGGCCGAGCCGGGCAGCCATCCGGTGCGCCGCTTTACCGAAAGCACCTATGCCCGCCCAATCCTGGAAGCCTTTGATAAAATTGAAAGAAACGCCCTGATTGCGCGCTATGAAGAGGTGATGAAAAGCGCCTATCCGCTGCGCAAGGACGGATCGGTCCTGTTCCCGTTCCGGCGGTTGTTTTTTACCCTGACAGTGTAAGGCCGCAGCTTCAATATTGGTGATGGCCACGCGCATGAATTGTCATTTGACCACAGCCTGCCCCCGGATAATGCTGCTTTCACTCAAACCTGATGGAGGCGCCTGATGCCCGCCCTTTTACCCACGGATTTCACCGCAAGGATCATCTGGCTTGGCCGGGTGGCTGACCGCGCGGCCAGCCTGCGCTCGGAGCCACTGCAAGAGGTTCACGCCGGTTTTGCAGGCGTTGCGGGCGAGGATCATGGCGGGCTGACGCGGGCCTCATGCAGCCGGGTGATAGCGCAATATCCGAGGGGTACCGAGATACGCAATGTGCGGCAGTTTTCCGTGGTCGCGGCCGAGGAACTGGCGGGAATTGCAACAGAAATTGGCACAAAAGCGCTTGATCCGGCGTGGATTGGCGCGTCAATCGTGCTGGAAGGCATTCCCGATTTCAGCCATGTGCCGCCATCGTCACGGTTGCAGAATTCGGACGGCACCACGCTGGTGATCGACATGCAAAACCGGCCCTGCAACCTGCCCGGGCCGGTGATTGACGAAGACGCGCAGGGCCATGGCCGGGCATTTAAGGCGGCAGCCAAGGGGCGGCGCGGCGTAACGGCCTGGGTCGAGCGCGAAGGGCCGCTCAGGCTGGGGGATGAACTGCGCCTGCATATCCCGGATCAGCGGGTGTGGCAGCATCTGAACGAAAATCTCAGCACCGCAGTCTGAGCGGGCTTGAAATTGATGCGGGAAAATGTATGGACTGTGAGCGCCGGGTAAAACCGGGTGTAAGGCACAGGTTCAGGAACCTTTCATCATGATTTCGATTCTGTTTCTCGGGTTTTTCCTGGGTATGCGCCATGCGCTTGAGGCCGATCATATTGCCGCTGTTGCCTCACTTTCTTCGCAAAGCAGATCAATCCGTGAAGCTGTGCGGATGGGGGCAGCCTGGGGGCTGGGCCACACGCTCACCCTTTTTTTCTTTGGCTCTATCGTGTTGTTTGTGGCTGATGTCATGCCGGAAAAGATTGTGCACGGGATTGAATTTACCGTTGGGATCATGTTGATCTTTCTGGGGGCGGACGTTTTGCGGCATGTGATCCGCGACCGGGTGCATTTCCACAGCCATACGCATTCCAAAGCCACTGGGGCGGATCAGCACCACTTTCATGCCCATTCCCATAAAGGTGAAAAAAGGCAGGATCATTCGGCCAAAAGCCATCATCACAGCCATCCAAGAGGCTTTCCTTTTCGTGCCTTGCTGGTTGGGCTGATGCATGGCATGGCCGGATCGGCGGCGTTGATATTGCTGACATTGCAAACGCTGTCTTCACCCTGGTTGGGGTTGGTTTATATTGCGCTGTTTGGCGTGGGATCAATGGCCGGGATGGCGCTGTTTTCTGTTGTCATCTCGGTACCTTTACGTGCAGCGCGGCAAATGACACTGGTTTATAACGGGTTTCAAGCGGCCATCGGCGTGGCAACTATCGGGTTGGGAATTTTCGTTCTGGCCCAAAATTTCGGCGCGTAAGATCGGGCGGTTTTCCTGCCTGAGAGGGGCTGAAACCCATTGAAAAACATGCGGGTCAACAGCCCTGCACCCAGGGCCTTCACGCAAATTTGCCTGCCCTCGCCGCAACCGCGACGGTATATGTCGGATTTGCATTTTGTATACCATGGAAGACCGGGTATATCCATTCTCGAACAAGCCCGCATCGCGGCTTAAAACGAGGGAATCACCATGAGCTATAAAACTGATATCGAAATTGCCCGCGCGGCCAAGAAACGCCCGATTCAGGAGATTGGTGACAAGATCGGTATCCCAACAGAACATCTGCTGCCATATGGCCATGACAAGGCCAAGGTCAGCCAGGAATTCATCAATTCGGTTCAGGACAACAAAACCGGCAAGCTCATCCTGGTGACCGCGATCAACCCGACGCCTGCGGGTGAGGGCAAGACCACCACAACCGTGGGTCTGGGTGATGGGCTGAACCGGATTGGCAAGAAGGCGATGATCTGCATCCGCGAGGCCTCATTGGGGCCAAATTTCGGGATGAAGGGCGGTGCGGCCGGTGGCGGCTATGCGCAGATTGTTCCGATGGAGGACATGAACCTGCATTTCACCGGGGATTTTCATGCCATCACCAGCGCGCATTCACTTTTGAGCGCGATGATTGACAACCATATTTACTGGGGTAATGCGCTTGAGATTGATACCCGCCGGGTCGTCTGGAAGCGGGTGGTGGACATGAATGACCGGGCGCTGCGGCAGGTGAATGTCTCGCTTGGCGGGGTTGCCAACGGCTTCCCGCGTGAGGGTGGCTTTGATATTACGGTGGCCTCGGAAGTGATGGCGATCCTGTGTCTGGCGCTGAACCTGAAAGACCTTGAAAAACGTCTGGGTGATATGATCGTGGCCTACCGTCGTGATCACAGCCCGGTTTTCTGCCGCGATATTCAGGCGGAAGGTGCGATGACGGTGCTCTTGAAGGATGCGATGCAGCCCAATCTTGTTCAGACGCTGGAAAACAATCCGGCCTTTGTGCATGGCGGGCCGTTTGCCAATATCGCCCATGGCTGCAATTCGGTTACGGCCACGAAAACGGCTTTGAAAATCTCGGATTATGTGGTGACGGAAGCCGGGTTTGGCGCTGATCTCGGGGCCGAGAAATTCATGAATATCAAGTGTCGCAAGGCGGGTCTTGCGCCCGATTGTGTGGTGCTGGTGGCGACCATCCGGGCGATGAAGATGAACGGCGGCGTGGCCAAGGCCGATCTCGGGCCAGAGAATGTGGCAGCGGTGAAGGAAGGCTGCGCCAATCTGGGGCGGCATATTGGCAACCTCAAATCCTTTGGTGTGCCGGTGGTTGTGGCGATCAACCATTTTGTTACCGATACCGAGGCCGAGGTGCAGGCGGTCAAGGAATATGTCGTCAGCGAAGGTTCCGAAGCGATTGTCAGCCAGCATTGGGAATTTGGCGGCAAGGGGGCCGAAGATCTGGCGCGCCGTGTGGCGGAAGTGGCCGATAGCGGGGCATCGCAGTTTGCACCGATCTACAAGGATGAAATGTCGTTGATGGACAAGATCAACCGGATTGCCAAGTCAATCTACCGCGCGGATGAGGTGATAGCGGATCGAAAAATCCGCGATCAGCTGAAGCTGTGGGAAGAACAAGGCTATGGCAATCTGCCGGTGTGCATGGCAAAAACGCAATACAGTTTTTCAACCGATCCCAACCTGCGCGGCGCACCCACTGGCCATTCGGTGCCGATCCGCGAGGTGCGCCTGAGCGCGGGGGCCGGTTTCGTGGTGGTTGTCTGTGGCGAGATCATGACCATGCCTGGCCTGCCCCGGACACCGGCGGCGGAATCCATTTGCCTCAATGATGCGGGTGAAATCGAGGGTTTGTTTTAGGAAAGGGTGGCGGGCAGAAGCCCCCCCCACAGGGAAAAGGGGAAGGCGGGGCTCACCCCCCCCCCCCCCCCAGGAAAAAAAATTAAACCAAAAATAAAATAACGCCAAACATTTGAAGCGGGCCAAAGCGCG
>JAJFIA010000022.1 GCA_021775255.1 Roseovarius sp. | reverse complement strand
CCCAAGGGTATGGCTGTTCGCCATTTAAAGAGGTACGTGAGCTGGGTTTAGAACGTCGTGAGACAGTTCGGTCCCTATCTGCCGTGGGTGTAGGATACTTGAGAGGAGTTGCCCCTAGTACGAGAGGACCGGGGTGAACGATCCACTGGTGGATCTGTTGTGGCGCCAGCCGCAGTGCAGAGTAGCTACGATCGGACAGGATAACCGCTGAAGGCATCTAAGCGGGAAGCCCCCCTCAAAACAAGGTATCCCTGAGGACCGTGGTAGACCACCACGTCGATAGGCCAGAGATGTAAGCGCTGCAAGGCGTTCAGTTGACTGGTACTAATTGTCCGATAGGCTTGATTTGATCCAGTAGAAGCCAGACTTCTATGGATGAAAGTCATACAACACCAACACTACGATGATTGACTTGGATATTTGGGGTTATTTCTCGGTTTGGTGGTCATAGCACAAGTGAAACACCCGGTCCCATCCCGAACCCGGCCGTTAAGCACTGTAGCGCTGATGGTACTGCGTCTTAAGACGTGGGAGAGTAAGTCACTGCCAAACCTAGTAATAACCCTGAGTGTTTTATGTATCTCTCTTGCGATGCACAATTCCCAAGCTAGGGCCGCCCTCAAGGGCGGCTTTTTCTTTTTGGGGTTATATTTTGTTGGGTAGATTGGTAAGCGTCCGGTCTGACTGCGCTATGGCGCGGCTTTCCATGGCAGCAGATCATCGACGCGGGTGATCTTGTAGTCAGGGATACGGGCAAGGGTATCGGCCAGCCATGCTAGTGGATCGACGCCATTGAGCTTGGCGGTTTCGATCAAGGTGTAGGCGATAGCGGCAGCCTTGCCGCCGGCCTGTGAACCCACGAACAGATAGTTCTTCCGACCGATGGCAATGGAACGCATCGCCCTTTCTGCGGTGTTGTTGTCCAATTCCAAGATGCCGTGGTCGAGGTATGGCCGGAGCCGTGCCATGCGCGTCAGGGCGTAGCGGATCGCACCCGCCAGTGGCGATTTGCCGGAGATACTGGGCAACTGGGCATGCAACCAGACTTCCAGATCATCGAAGATAGGCCTGGCTTTGGCCTGCCGGGTCTCGGCCCGCAGGCCGGGCGGTGATCCACGGGCTTCTTTCTCGACCGCGTAAAGCTGCGCGATGCGCCCGATGGCTTCATCGGCGATGGCCGATCCCTGTGCCCTATGGATGTCGACAAACTTGCGTCTGACGTGTGCCATGCAGGCAACCTCGCGGATGTCGCCGGATCGGTAAAGATCTTCGAACCCAGCATAACCATCCGCATGCATCCAGCCTTGATATTTTGCGAGGTGATCTTTGGGATGCTGCCCTTTGCGATCTGGCGAGAACTGATACCAACTGGCGGCTGGAATACTGCTGCCCCAAGGTCGTTCGTCCCGGCCATAAGCCCACAAACGGGCCGTTGCGGTTTTCCCGGTGCCGGGGGCAAGCATCTTTACCGGCGTATCGTCTGCAAAGATGGCTTGCCCGGCCAGCACATGCCGTCCAATGGCATCCGCCAGCGGTTCCAGCAGAGCCGTGGACTTGCCGACCCAATCCGCCAGCGTCGAGCGGTCAATGTCGATCCCGTCGCGCTCAAAAATCTGACTTTGGCGATAGAGCGGTAAATGATCGGCGTATTTGTTAACCAGGACATGCGCCAGCAGGCCCGGGCCTGGACGGCCCCGTTCGATCGGGCGCGACGGCAAAGCTGCCTGCGTGAAGCCCTCGCAACCCGAACAAGCAAAGCGGGGCCGCACGATGCGATTCACAATGAACCGCCCGGGCACATATTCCAGTTCTTCGGTCACATCCTCACCCAAACGACGCAGGAGCCCACCGCATTGGGCGCAATCGTCATCACCAGTGGTCAGTTCGACTTCCATACGTGGAATGTGGTCGGGGATAGGACGGCGTTTTGGCTTATCCTTTGGCTCCTCGTCGGGAAGGCGCAGTTTTGCCGTCATCTTGGCAACCGCAATCTCGCTGTTCTCCAGCGCCAGTTGAAGTTGCTCAATGCTCTCCGACGACGATCCGAACCGGTGATGGCGTTGACCTGCCAGCTGATGCCGCAATTTTTCAATCAGGACAGCCTGCGACTGCACCTCGGCCAGCAACAGCGCTGTGAACTGTCTCAGTTCATCAGGGTCTTCCGGCAGGGATTTGGACACGTCCAGCATGGCCGGATCATAGCAAAACGACGGTGCGGCGGGAATCCCGCGCGTGCATTCATTGCAGATTTATCCGGCCTTGAGCGGCTTCCAGCTGCGTTGCGGCAGACGCCAGTCGATCCCCTCCAACAACATCGCCAACTGAGCTGCCGTCAGGGTGATCTTCCCCTCTTTGGCCGATGGCCAGACGAACCGGCCCCGCTCAAGCCGTTTGCTAAACAGGCATGCACCTTGGCCATCCCACCAAATGATTTTGATCAGATCGCCTCGTCGGCCCCGAAAGACAAACATATGGCCCGCAAAAGGGTCCTGCTTCAGCGTCTGCTCGGCTTGCGCCGCCAGCGTTGTGAACCCGCGACGCATGTCGGTCACGCCCGCCGCCAGCCAGACACGCGTGTTAACCGGGACCGGGATCATGCTGATAGACCTCGGATCAGACGGGCCAAAGCCTCGGGATCGTAACCACCGATGATCCTCAGCCGGTGACCGCCCGCGATATCAATCTCGATAGCGTTTTGTGCTGGCACAGGATCAATCGTCGAGCTGGTATTATCGTGCCGGGGGCGATCAACAATCTCAACGGGCAGGAAACAGGGCGTATCTGTCGACACATCATCAACCGCCATCTCAGGATCGGGCACATACCGGGGGTCACGCAACCATTTGAAGATAATATTGGCGTTCATCGCGTAGCGTCGTGCAAC
Source organism: Roseovarius sp. (assembly GCA_021775255.1). Taxonomy (GTDB): domain Bacteria; phylum Pseudomonadota; class Alphaproteobacteria; order Rhodobacterales; family Rhodobacteraceae; genus Roseovarius. The sequence goes on along the minus strand of JAJFIA010000022.1, from coordinate 81,122 downwards.
TTGCGCCACCGAAACACCCGCTGCCGTCGTCTGAAAACAGATCGACCGCTTCTCCTCATCCGTCCAAAGCCGCTTCGCCCTACGTGCCATTCTCTGCTCCATAGTGTCCGCTATCCTAAGCGGACACTATCGAACACACTCTATGCGCGGCAGAGCAGTGACGCCGGACGCTTACGTAGATTGCTCTGATAGTGGCTATTCAAAACAGTCACCTATAGGCTTGGCGGGTTGAAATACTCTTTTGTTGTTATTTCCAAAATAGTACTGAAATTAGCCTTGTAGCCCTGGTCAATCTGCCATAGTAGGTTACGATATTGTCGCGGGATGGAGCAGCCCGGTAGCTCGTCAGGCTCATAACCTGAAGGTCGTAGGTTCAAATCCTACTCCCGCAACCAAAAAACTACGCTAATTCAAATGCTTAAAAGCCTCCCAATCGGGAGGCTTTTTGCGTTCCAACACGCCCGGAAGCACTACGGAAGCAAAAAGGTGCGAAGTCCTTGGTAGAAAGGCATAAACCGGTGCCTGTCCTCAAGAATTCCCCCTACGCCTCTTGCGCTAAGGCGCCAGCAAGCGAAAACACTTGCGGCTTCATTTCCGTAAGTACTACGTCTTTTGTCAACCAGCCGTCCCTGTCCTCAAAGCCCTCGTCTTCCAGAATCGCGCGCAGTTGATCACTCGGTTCCTCGGGCTCTTCTAAGTAAAGTTCGTATCCGTCACGCGACTCAGCCAAGGAGAGGTTAAATTTGATCTCTTCGCCACCAAAGTGTTTCACGAGGCGCAGTCCCGGCTCCTCATCGGTGGAGGTTGTCTCATGATAGCTGATCGTCAATGCGAGGGGTTTTGACTCAACCCTTAGATTTTCGTGAAGACAATAGGTGAACAGCTCCGCGTGCCTTCCGTTCATTTGTGACTTTCTCAGAATATAGACACCGCCGTTGTCCGCGAAACGAAGCATTCTGTACAACCCGTATTCATAAACTGACGGCGTTGTGAGGATCGCGTTGCGCCAAGGATCAATGTCCGACGCCGATTCTATGATTGTGGATAGATTGTCGGCGAACGTTGCGGGTCCCTCAAGACGGTCCCAGAGCTCCTTCAGGACCTGGCTTGGCCGACCACCCGAAGCAGCATTGCGAAGCAACCTTTTCCAGCCCCAAGCTTCATCTTGTGCGGTGGTCAGCAGCGAGTGGTTTCGACCGACGAGTGGCAGGAAATTTCCGACAGCCAAGAGTGCGCGCTCCCAGAGACGGCCAGCAACGTTTGGATCATTCACGAGGTCGTCGAACATCTTTGCAGCGCATGCGAAATAGTGATCGAACGGTCCAGCCATGTCATTCGCAGCTGCCGCATCGAGGCGCACGAGTTCAGCGTCAACTTCACTCAGATCCATGCCGCAGCAACGTAGTAGGAACCCTATCTGCCCTCGAAAATAGGTGTGGCGCTCCGCCCGATCGATCCGTTCCGACCAACCATCGCCGAAACCTATTAGGTGAGCCTTGATGCGCTCCTCTGCGACCTGGTCTCGGAAGAAGCCCCTGACGTCGCCGTCCGGTCCCGCGAGATGATCGAAGATACCGTTCATCTGCGGCACGAGGTCTCGGAGTCCCGCAAAGCTTCTTCGGAGGTCTTCGGACCGGTTGTAATCGGTATTGGTAGCGAGGTTGGAGACGACACGCATCCATGAATTGAAAGCCGCGGGATCAATCTCTCCGGTAGAGTGAACAAGGTACTGTGTGTAACCAGCGAGCTGAGCTAACTGTTGGAAAGTAAGGCCAGTTGGCCGCGTGATAATTTCCTTAAACAGGGCTTGTTCGTCGAGGTTTCGGGTGTCGGGAAGATAACAGCGGAACGTTTCCGGGCTAGCGCTCCACCGCTCAAGTAAGGTGATGAGTGCCACGATCATATCCTGATCCAGCCAACCCCTATCCTGAAACCAAGTATAGCTGCTAGCTCGCGCTGTGGCGCGCAGGTCGGCCAGATCCACCGCAGTCGCCGCAGCTTCGGGACCTCTGGTTACCATAATCACTGTCCGAAGCAGGTTCATTATGGCATCATCGAACGTGGCGGTCCTCTTATCACGGAACGGCCAGAAGAAATCGGACCAGCGAGTATCGATTCGATGTGAGAAGAAGTCAGCGAGTGGAGTGCCGTTACAGACATCCGGCGGTACCCCTTGGAACTGGCTTTCCAAGTGCCGCTCGAAACGTGCCTTAAAAGTCTCGAATGAAGTTAGCGGTTTCCCGCGCGCGTTCATCTTGATGTAGAGGTCATCGGAGAGATCAAACTGTTCTAGATCAAGAAGTTGGAACGTTATAGCCGGAGTTGCTTCGTCGATCAGTCGAATATAGAGGCCGGACGTTTTCCGGAATACCTCGTGCATCCGCTCCAACATTGACAGTACGGAGCGGATCGTTGGGTCGAACCGCCAGCTGCGGAAATACCACGGCTGATCAGTTATCATACTGACAAGGTTTTGGCAGTCCGCAGCAGATACATCCGGCACGTAGCTTGCGAAAGCGTTGATGAAATCCCGACTGCTCGGGCGCACCTCGTAGCTGAAGCGGGACAGTCCAGCTGTCACAATTCGAGTTCTAAAATCTTCGCTTAAGCCGTCAACCCATGCGAGGTACCAGTGCAGTAGGAACAGCGTGGTGAGCCGTTGCTGGCCGTCGAGCGGTTGGAACGAGCCGTTAACAACGCTGCCGTAAACAAAGTCGAGGTCGAGGGGTAACAACGGATCGTCTTGAGGTAGGCACAGGGCGTCGTGCAGGGACTTGAGGAAATCGTCTCGTACAATGTGCTGGTCAGCTCGGCCCTGGGCGTAGTCGCGCTGAATGACCGGGATCTGTACCCGACCGTGACGTTCGATCAACTTGCAAAAAGTGGTTCTCGCAGTCATCGGCTCGCTCCTCCTTGCCCAAGGAAGAACCGGGTCAGCGTCCCACTGATCGCATCAAGGTAGTCCTGTGCGTCCTGCTCCGTCCAAAACATGACGTTGCCGACGGTGCAGCTGTAGCATTTCAAGAAGACGTTGCGAGTGCAGAGTGGGACGAATATCCCGGACCTGTCGTTTTTCAGCAAAACGCTGCGCTTCACCGCAAAGACCGCATTTCGGTAGCCACGGTTGGTCCGGGAGTCGAGCAGGGTCAAGTTTGCAAGGTCATGGTCAGGGCCAGCTGCGGCCTCGTGGAAGAAAGATAGGATCTCACCGTCGATTTCCTCGAAGGTGGCTTCGTTTCCTGGTTCATTGTTTGGGTCGAGGTAGGCTGCGATGCTCTCAGAAAGCGCCTGTTCGGCTTCTCCTGCTGCAGAGCGCAGGAACGTCAAGCAATGGTTCAGCCACTCCTCCTGAGCTTGGGGGCGTGAAGGCCGTTCGTCACTAACCGAGCGTATGTGTTCGATATCCCAAGATTCGCGCTTGAAACTATCGAACTGGAAACGGATATTTGACCTTGGGTCTTCAAGCAGCGTTGCCAGATTGAACAAGAGAAGTAGGCTCCGCACTTTGGGGGCATTTGCGTAGTCGACTGTACGGCAAAGGTTGGCAATCTCTTCCCCAAGTTCGTCCTTGGAAATTGCACAGAGGTCATTGCCAAGCATCATCCGATAGACGCGATTGCGAAGGCTTCTGGAAAAGTCGTGTTTGCTCGATGTTTGGCTATCCTCAAGCAGTTCCGTAATTGTGGACAGCCCTCCGCCCGTCTGATTGAGAATAAAACCGAGGACATGGAATAGGTATCGATCCTCGTACCACTCCTCCAACGCCATAAAAATATCTTTCACCTTTCGCCATTCAATCTCAGCGCTTAGTTCCGAACTCAACAAATCTGAAAAATGCGAAAACACCGCATAGTCTTCGCCGCCAACCGCATTACCTTTCATCTGCGCAGCGAGTCGAAAGACCAGGCCGATGCGGTTAGCATCGTCGAGGTCTGCATTCTGCAGGAAGTACCAGACTGAATTATCTTGCAGTCGCTTTTCGATCTGGTCCCATTCATAGGCAATTCGTAAAGACAAATTGCCAGTTTCATCATCCTGGGTCGCGCGGCGCAGGAACAGTGCACGGACCAACTCGGCCTCAGTGAGCGGGATCTTCCCGACGTTCAGTCGGGTGAAAGCTGCAACTGGGTCGTCCGTGGGTGCCAGCTCATACCAAATAACCTTCACGTTCCGACCGGCCTCATCGTCGTTGAGCAGGTGCTGGAGCAGCTTCAGCGCATGCATCCGGTCACGCCCGCCTAGCCAGTCCTCAATCGCCTGCCACGCCTCGCAGATGTGATGGAAGTCGACGTTCTCATTCGACCGGTCGAGATCGATATCGTCGAGAAAGGTATGGTCCCGGGTCTCGTAATCGATGGTGAAGCGTTGTTTGCCGAGTAGTCCAAGAATCTCATCGCGATGGGATAGAAGGATGAAGATGGTGGTCAACCGCTGCTGTCCATCAACGACCTCGTAGCTTCCGTCCTCCAGCTTCCGAACGACTAGCGGCTGTAGGCAGTAAAAGGAGGTTCGGCGTTTCTCCTCGCTGGCTTGGATAAAGTCCCATATGTCATCCAAGAGCTGGGTAACCTGCAGCTGGTTCCAACGGTAACCTCGCTGGTAGCCTGGGATCCAGTATCGCGCAGGGGAGCCGTGTTCATCAACGAGCAGCCGGTTGATCGATCTCAGCTCAATTGCTGCGCTTTCTGGTGGCATCTTCATGGCTCCTAGTTCTCTGTCCATTGGGCGCTCAAAGCGACCAATCCTGACCGAAATGATGCGACAGTGGTTCTATTTTCTCTGGGATATCGCCATGGAAAGTCACCCCCAGATAAGTCGCGGCCCGCGTCGCCCCCACATAAAGGTACTTCGAAAATAGATCAGGGTGTTGGGCGATTGTTTTATCAAGATCCACGAAAAACACAGCTTCAAATTCCAACCCCTTAATGTGCTGAATATTGAACACGCGTACATCCCGATCGTTGCCGACGACCTTGCCATCCTTGCAAGCGACCGCGGACAGATTGATTTCCTCCAGTCGGTCGTTCAGCTCCAGAGCGAGCGGTTCGACCTGCTCTTCCTCGTTGACGAGAACTGCGATCGTGGTGGCCTTCTGAACCATCCGATCAATCTCATGAATCCGCTGGGTCAACCACTCCGCGGTAGCAGCGTTGTCGCTGAGGCGCGTTTGCCAGATGGGTGGCAAGCCCTCTGCATCAAGACGGTCTGGCAGGATGATGTCATCGGCATCGGAGCCACCTATAGTCGCAATTTGCTTTGCAACATCGACGAGCCGCTGACTTTGACGGTACGATACGGTTATAGATTTGCGCTCGATCCGAGTCCCTATCCAGTCGAGCGCATCATTCGACTTGAGGCCCCACAACGTTAATCGCTGATTTATGTCGCCGCATAGAAAGAAGGAGCCTGCTGCAGGATGTGCAAGCTCCTGCATGCAGGCGAGCTGAACCCGTGAAAAATCGGTCGCCTCATCGACCAAAACCTGTGCCCGTTGCATGTACCGGAAGGTGGCCAAGGGCCTGACCGTTGGAAGTTCAAAGCCAGCCCGGCTCCGATAATTGCTCAAGAGTTCGTTCGCGATTTGGAGTGTTGCGAGGATGACTAGGTCGAGCTCTTGCCAATGGATATCCGACGCCTTGGTCGGCGGCGCCTTGTACCATCGTTCCGTCTTCGCCATTTCGGTACGGAATCTTTTGTATTTTGCCGGGATACCGCGAAGGAACAGCCTCTCAAGACGCTCGAATTTCCGCAGTCGTGACTGTTCGGCCAGCAACTTGCCCAGTTCAGAAATTTCGTCGTCCTTTGGTGTGCGGTTTGGGCTCAGCCACGCAAGAAGCATGCCATCTTGCGACTTTTCAGAAACACGCCGCCTCGCCCACCGAGCTTTCGCCAACGACTTCAGAGCACGCTCATAGCGCATGAGGCCCTGCTGCCGGCTGACCGGGCGACCGGCTTGGGGTTCGGCTGTCTGCTCGTCCTCGTCGTCAAGCACTGCTTCAAGTTCATCTTCTTCGTCCGCGTCCTGCGGTTCAGCAGTAAGTTGCCGGGAGATTTCTTCGCGAAGTACGTCAGGGAAGTTACGATCTTCATAGGTGAGGGCATTGCGTGCCCGTGTGAGAATTCGGCTGATGGCATCGCTCCGGGATGCAATTGCCTCGCGGATTTCAGGAACAAGTTCAGCTACGCTACGCATGGTGCGCGCGTAGAAGTCGCGCCCGGGCGACTTGAAGGCGTCTCCCAAAAGGTCGCCGATTGCGCTAAGATCGGACGCGGAACTCTTTGCTAGAAACTCAGCGTCAGACCGTAGTTCCTCCGCGACTGATTCATCCAAGAAATCACGAAAATCATCATACCATTTGGCCTCGTCTATGACCTCTGGCTTGAGGTAGTCCTGCGCCCGCCGCTCGACGAACGGACCTGTGCCAGCGCTCGTGCGCAAAAGTCCAAGCTCCTCACGCGCAAGTTCACGGCGAAATTCCTCCCACGTTCGGATGTGTCCGTCACTCGCGGCCAAACCTTCTTTGTTGAAGGCTTCCTTCACATATTGCCTCAGCAGTTCAGTCGGAGAGAAGAGGATCCAACTGCTCTCGTGCTGCCTGCCCGTTTCCTCTTCCACTTGTCGGACTAGCCGGATCTCCTCCTCGGTTTCTTCAAGGGCCTGCCGGTCAGTCTTTTGGCCGAGGCGTCGGATGAGGGTTGTGGTCTTGCCTGTTCCCGGAGGTCCAGACAGGAAACAGCGGCTGTTGATCGGCATCCGGAAGATTTCATCTTGATGCCGATCAAGGATTGGCTGATCCCGTAAGCCCATTTTCGTGAGGATCGCGCGACGTACGCCCTCCAACACGTTGGCGTCTGTTTCATCGTCCCATAGCGATTCGAGTTCGCCTTCTTCTACATGGACGCGAGGCTCGAGCAGTTCACGCAGGGATCCGACTGTGAACCTTCCGAGGCCCCTGATGTCGATCTCAGAGTCTCTGGAGTCCCACTGTCCATGCTCGCGTTGCGGCTTAAGCCGTGCTGAGCTGTCAACAAGCAGGTCGCGCTCTGTGCTGCCGAAGCGGAATGTGCCCTCATCGCCGGCTGCTAGAGACGCAATGCGACCAAGCGGAGCCCTGTAGCTCGCAATTTTGAACCCAGGTACTGAACGAGGAGTGCTGCGGGTGATGAAGATCGTGTCTTCTTCATCATTTTCGTTGATGAATTGGATGCGGGCGATAACTGGCTGCTCAATCAGGGCAGCAAGCGCCTCCATTTCTGTATCTGCAACCTTTCCAAGGCTGTTGACTTGCTGAGGGCTGTTAAGCGTATTGATACTTGCAAATGCGCTGGCACTGCTTCTGCGATGGGAGCTGCGAGCACCTTCCGCTTCGCTTGCAACCATCTCTATGCAGTCCAGAGAATTTTTGGCGATGTCGGCTAGGACAGCCTCTCTATTTGTCATACTCATATTTCTGCCCACTTATCTCGCTATAAAACGTATTCTGCCCAGAGCGGTGATCCATTCTAGTGCGTTGAAACTAGAGCCGATCAATCGGGGAAATTCGTAATTAAATCTCGTGAATGATCGGTTGTGCATCACACACCTCCTTGGCAATTTCGACGACATGGCGGTGATGGGTCAGGTAAATGGCCTGGCCGCTTCGCCCGATCCTTTCCATCAGACGGCACGCTGCGCGCGTGCGATCTTCATCGAAGGTTTCGAAGACATCGTCGCAGAAGAACGGAAGTTGTACACCTTGGGACACCATCTGCTCGTAGGCGGCGGCGCGCAGGGCCAGATAAAGCTGGAACCTTGTACCCTTTGACATATCGCCGATTTGCTTGGGCGTGCCGTTCGCATCGACAGCCAGCAGGATCTCTGATGAACCGTCCGGTTGCGTCAGAAGCTTCACATATGCGCCGTTGGTCAGTTCCGAAAATGCACGCTCAGTAGCATCCATCATGCCGCTACGATGCTTGTCCCGGTAACGACGGATCGCCTCCTCCGCGAGGCGCAAGCCGAAGTCCCGTTCCACGTAATTCAGCAGTGCGTCTTCCATCTCAATCTGAAGGGTCGTCCGCTGCTCAACCAGCTCAGCGATCTCCGCGCTCCCGCTTACGGCTCCGAGATCACGCTCGGCATTAGCGCGCGCAACCGTCGTATTTGATAGCCGGGTCTCTGCCGGCTCAAGATCTGCTTCTAGGGACGCACCTTTTCCTTCCAGGGTCGCTGCAGTTTCGTCGCTCAGCATATCGCGGGCCTGAGCTATCGAGAGGGCCGATGAATCCGCGAAGATTTGCTTTTCAAGGTTTGCTATCTTCGCCCGCGTTTGAATGATGTCAGCGGCCTTAGCCACTGTGATGCGCAGGGCATCGAGCGTGCGTGTGTCTGCGGTTGCTGGAAAATGCGCACCAAGCTCGGCGACCTGCAACTCCATATCTTTAAGTTGCGCCTCGATCTCTTTGCGCTTCTCCCTATTTTCTTCGATCTTCTTGCCGAGATCATCGTGTTGGGCTTTATCAGTTTGCGCTTGGCTGGCGATGTCTTCGAGCACTCTAAATGCCTTGAGCGGCTCACTCTCGTCGACGTCAAACTCGGTATTCAAGGCTGTTATCGCGTCCAGGAACTGGCGTTGATCGCTTTCCATGGACGAAACCTGACGGGCAGCCTGTTGGAGCTTCCCGTCATGCTCTCGGATATCGCGCAATTGTCCGATGGCGCTTTCCAGCACGTCGGACGGGACGGCACCCTCAAAAAGTTCTTGCACCTTCGTGGTCCAAGTTTCGGTTGCAGTATCGGCAGCTGCCACGAGTGCATCAAGATCCTGACGACGACCTTCGAGCTCTCTTTCCAACGCCACCATATTCTCGTGCGCTGCATGCGCTTTGTCTTTGTGGTCCCGCTCTTTTTCGGCAAGCCTTCGTGCGGCTGCCAGTGCGGCGTCAAAACCCGGGGATTCCAGCGGCAGCAGAGGCAAAAGAGCCACGTGTAGTTGCTGTGCCTGATGAAGGATATCTCGATGTTGCTGCGCAAGCTTTTCTTGGCTCCGCATGGCACCTGCGGCCAAACCTAGGCGCTCAACCCAATCTTTGAAACGGGCAGGAGAGAGGCTTGGCAGGTTAATTTTCGTTGCCAGTTCTTCCATTCGGTTTTCGATCGCTTCCATCTGCGACCTGAAGACTTCAAGGTTTTTTCGGGTGGTTTCGAGGCGCGTTTCCGCCTCGACGAAGGCTTGCTCTAGTTGTCGCAACTCGCCAAGCTCTTTGGCGTGCGCAAGCCTTGCGCTATCAATGTCGTCGACCTGCTTCATCGTGGGTTCGAACGCATCGGCGGTTATTGCGTTCAGTGTCGCACGGTGCTCGCGCCATAATGCGTCCCGTCGATCGCGCGCCTGGTGCGCATCTTCATCATTTTTAACGCCGATGCTGGTTTCGAGTTTCGCGATTTGCGCGGTTTTGACAGCAACATCCTCTGCATGGCGAGAAAAGGTTTCGTCGGCGCGCGTAATTTTGTCTACCAGCACGGCATGCTGTTCAGCGAGATCATCGGCTTCCGTTTGGTCAACTGGGCAATCTGGCAGGTCGTCGAATGCCCGCTCTCCAATCGAGAGCGCGGCTAGCGCATCCTGCAAACGCTCCTTGGAAGAGGCGATTGCTTGTCTTGCCGTAGCCGCCGCTGGGACGAGGCTGTCCACATCGAACCTGGTGAACAGTTCAATCAAGCCGGTTTGTGTAGGGGCATCGTCCAGCAAAGCCTGGTGTTCTGCTTGGGCAGCGGTGACCCGCCCCAGAAGTCGCTTGACCTCGCGCTCTTCCGCCTCCTTTGAGATGATGGCACTTTTCATCTCGTCCCGCAGCATTTCGAGGCTGGCAATCTCGGCGGGAGTCTTGACGAGGTTTTGGGCTTTAGTGCCGTCCGCCGTGCCGAGTTCGCGGGCAACCCTAATCATATCGGCGTGTGCCTCGTCATATGTGGCGCGACGCCGTGGAAGGTCGAGCGTGGCCGTTTGCATTCGACTACGTAGCTCATCCAGCTCCGCCAAACGCTCTGCCAGCGAAAGGCGATCTGTATTTAGAGCAATTTCGCTGAGCGCCTGTTGCGCATTTGCGATCTCGTCCGTCAGCCTTTGAAGTTCCGCTTGGGCAGTTGTTTGCTGGGTCTTCAGCGCGACTAGATCCTCGCTGTTGACGTCCAATTTATCTGGGTAGTCGGCAAACCCTTCGATTTCGGGCAGCAGTCGGTCGATTTCACCGAGCTTGGGGAGGGTGCGGCGCATCGCTGATATTTGTGCAAGTTCAAGACGGAGCGCATCGCGGGCCTTCTTGGCTTCGGTTTCTTCATTTCCTGCAGTCTGTAGGGCCTCTTTCAACTTCCGCCACATATTGGCGTTCACGTCTAGATCCTTGATCTGGCGCTCTACATCGGCCAGCTGACGCTTGAGCTCAGCAAATCGGTTCTTGCTTCCGCCTTTCTTGTAAAGGCCGTTGGCCTCGTCTTGCGCCTGCGCCAGAACGGCATTGAGGTCCGCCACACCGGCCGCTGCAGAAAATAGTAACCGACCGATATCGCCACGCGCACTCGCGATGTCCTCGCCGCCTTTTTCGATCGTCTCGTCGTCGAGGCAGAGCAGGCTGCGATAATCCTCCAAAGACAGCCCGCCCAAGTGAGATGCCATGGCGGTTTCGGGTAGCGGCGCCCCGGCGTCGCCGCGCAGGTTGCCACTTCGCGATGGAAGGCGCGTGAAGCTGCGGGCGTCTCCATCGATTTCGATAAGGCCAGAGATCTGCAGGTTGGCCCGTTGATGCTGAAACCCATACGGCTCTCGCAGCGGAAAGCCGTAAAGCAGGCGCAGATAGCCTTCCATGGTTGTAGTTTTGCCAGCCTCGTTGGGCCCGTAAATGATGTGAAAATCTGAAGGACCGTCTGCTTTTCCAAAATCGAAGGATTTGTCGGTGAATCGCCCGAAAAAGTCGAAGGAAAGTTTTTGGACCCGCATCAGGAGCTTGCCCCCTTCATGCGCGCCAGGATGCGCTGTGCACCAGCCTCAGAAAGACGGCGCGCGAGCACATCCACGGCGTGCTCATCTGGCAAAAGCTCACCACGCCGCTGTGCGGCCAGTTCGGCAAGGATGACTTCTAGCTCGGCCCGCGATGTTTCGACAAACCCAGGTTCTTGACGAATAGTCGCCATTATTGCTGCCAATTCGTCAGTCGCACTGCTGCCTGTTTCGGTAACGTCCGATAGGTCGAACACCAGTTTGTCCAGCCATAGGCTACCTGTCTCGCGGGCAAATTGGGATGCCGCTTCCTCCCAGACGTCTTGATCGCGCAGAATTTGCCAGCGGCGCGGTGTACTCCCTGTCAAAGAAAGGCGGATAACGCCGCTACCTGAGGTGAGACTGTTCGCTGTTTCGCGCAATACTTGACGAAGCAGATCGCGCAAGCCGTCGTCGTTCTCGGTTTTGGTGGCATCGATTGGAACGTGAAGGAACTCCACCAAAGAGGTTGGCACTTCCGCGACTTCTATTGTCTCGCCGATGGTCAGAAGCGTGGCAGATTTCGGCCCGGGCTCGCCGATATCGCGACCTTGTGGCGTTCCCGGCATGACGATCCATGGCGATTCCGCGTGGACTTGTCTGCGATGCACATGTCCGAGGGCCCAATAGTCAAACCCGGCCGCTACTAGGTCGCTCACCGTACAGGGGGCGTAGGGGTCATGTCCCCCAGCTCCGGCCAACGAAGTGTGAAGCATCGCAATATTGATGGCCCCACTAACAGGAGCCGGAAATTTGGGCAGGAGGCTCTCGGGGGCGTGACGATTGGCGAAGCTCACGCCATGGATCCAGACATCTTCTGACAACTGGACCTTGCCGCCACGTCCATCGAAAATATGAACATTTTCGGGCAGGTTGAGTTCCCCCGTCAGTGGGTTCTCTGCGTCATGGTTGCCTTTGATGTAGAACACACGGATTCCGCCATCACGAAGGCGGTCCAATTGTCCAGTCAGGTATGCTGCTGTTCGTGCGCTGCGTTCGGCACCGTCAAAAAGGTCGCCTGCTATCAGAAGCGCGTTGACGCTCTCGGCAATGGCGGTGTCGATGATGCGGGTGAACGCTGATCTTGTGGCAGTGTGGACCTGATCTCTTAAATCCGGGTCACGCAACGCCAGCGATCGCAACGGTGAGTCCAGATGAATGTCTGCTGTGTGAAGGATCTTGGTCATCAACTTGCTTTCTTTCTCGGACGTCAGATCCTGCTTCTTTGTTGATTCATTGCAGGTTTATGCGTAACAGTTCGCAAATCCGCGAACAAGCGGATTGACAGGGAGAAGAAGCGATGGACCGTTCATGTCTGCCGAAAGCGTGACCTTCGGCCAAGCGATCTCGAAGGCCCGGAAGGCTCTGGGACTAAGCCAGAAGGAACTCGCCGCACGAGTGATGAAGGAAGAGGATACAGGGGCGATATCACCGCAATACCTCAACGACATCGAGCACGACCGGCGCAGTCCAAGCTCAGGGCATTTAATCCGCCAGTTCTCAGGGATCCTGAACATACCTGAAGACTATCTCTTCGCGCTCGCGGGTCGACTGCCAGATGACCTGCGGACCGATACCTCCGACCCAGACAGGGTCGTTGCCGCATTCATGAGTTTCAGACGTACGCTAAAAGAGTAGAGAGGCACGCATGGTGAAGATGATCCCAGACAACACTGGACGCTTTGCCAAGCGCCCCTTTTTCACAGAGAAAGAGCTCGATGGCGACTGCGAGCGCCTAATCCGTGAACTCCTGCTGAAACGGCACGGTAAGGTCGAGTATCCGGTGTTGACCGACGATCTCACCGTCCTCATCGAGAACCATGACGCTGAACTCGACTGTTATGCCGACCTCAAGGCCTACGGTGACGACGTCGAGGGCGTTACCGAGTTCTTCCCCGAAAAGGGGCCAAAAGTTTCGATCTCGGAGCACATCTCGGGCGATGACAGGCGAGAGAATCGTTACCGCACGACGCTTACCCACGAATTCGGGCATGTGAAGTTTCATGGTCCGCTCTGGGCGGAGAAGTTCGCTACTGGCGACCTTCTTGATCGGCGGCCGCATGCAAACAAGGCAGTCTCTAAGCGGGACAATATCCTGAACGCCCCACAGTCCGACTGGATGGAGTGGCAAGCGGGATACATCAGCGGTGCGTTGCTGATGCCGGTCACCCCCGTGCGACGATTGGTTTCGGACTATTGCAGCCCGCGCGAGTTGCATGGCAACATCCATGTCACATCAGACCATGCAGTCGTTCTGACGCAAATGGTAATGGAACGCTTTGCTGTTTCAGAAGAAGCGGCGCGCGTCCGTCTTTTGAAGCTCAACCTTATCACGACGACCACCGGCCAAGCCTCACTCTTCGGATAGGAAGCCGCAAATCTGCGGAAGTGCGTATTTTTACGATTGACTCCTTGTGATTGCGATATACGCTGATTAGCAGATCAGCCGACATGCAAGAATCATAAGGAGATTGAAAATGGCTAAGGGCAAGACACAGGGCACGCATCATGTGGTGCCGAGCAACGGCGGTGGCTGGGATGTACGTCGCGGTGGGGCAGAGCGTGCCAGCGGGCACTTCGACACCAAGCGGGATGCGGTAGATCGCGGTCGCGAGATCAGCCGCAATGCCGGAACCGAGTTCAAGATCCACAACCAGGATGGTCGGATCGCTCAGTCGGACTCGCACGGTAACGACCCCCGTAAGATCAAAGGCTGAGGAGGGTTTGCAGATGGCTTCGATCACCAGCTTCATCCGGAATACGCCTGCCGCATCGCTTCGGGCCTATTTTGATACCTCAGGGATCGAGCTGCCATCGGCGCTGGATTGGGATGCCCCCGAGCCTGATGTAGTTCGGCCGCTGCTACAAGCAGTGGACGAAATGGACGACGCAGCACGCGGCCGCGTCGTCAATGATACAGACCGCGTCGGGTCACTTTCGGACGATGCGGGGCAAGTGGCGATTTACAGTGTCATCCATGATCGCACTATCCTCGACGGTCTTGCCAACGCCCACGATCGGGCGCTCTGGATGTTCCTGAACCAGCGTGTGCAGTTCCGACACGCAGAGGAAGTCCGTTTCACCGATGAACGCCGTCGCGGTCGCAGCTGGGATGGCTTCATCTGCGATGTCGATTGCACGGTGCGGCGGGATCCGAACTCGGTCGATGCCTTCAGAGCTGCACTGCGGGCGCAATTTGCGTCGAACAACGTTCATGTCGACATCTTCGAACGCGTTCGGCCGACCTTTGATGGCGAAGATTGCGATCTAGTCCAGATCACGGTTTACCGCGAAGGTCTGCCAGACGATCACTTCGCCTTCGACGACGGTGGAGAGCTGGTTCGCCGTGCTTATCGGCCGGTTTTCGAAGCAGCAATGACCTATGAACCCTCGACGGGTGTTATCGAGGTGGTGGCGAATGATCGCGAAAGCCGCGCGGAATTGGCCCAATTTCTGGCCCGCCATCTGCTTGGTGTCGAGTTCAGCAGCGAAAAAGTCCCGATGCGCCATTACGATCTGTCGGTGCTTCTTGATCGCTTTGCTTTTCCGACTGATCTTGAGGACGGGATCGAGCGGGTCGAAGTACGCCAGCTGCGCTTGATGCCGATCGATCACGAGGGCCGGAGGGTCACGTTCGAAAATGCGGCCAAAGCGGATGGAACCATCTGGGATATGGCTGACGAGGAATTCGGTGCCAACAACCCGCTGCGGCGCGGCTGGGTGATCACGCAGGCCAAGTTGGCGATCAAGTTTCACCCGAAGGGTGATGCGCGCCGGGGCCGGTCGCTGACCTTGGCCGTGACAATGCCGCATGGCTGCAACCTCAAGGACCAGACAGAGCAGGAACAACTGATCGGCGACAAGTACCTGCGCCGTTGGGGAATCCTGGTCGATGACCAGCCGCTCTTTGAGGATTGATCATCAGGCGCTGGGCCTGATCAGCACTATAGCAGATACGCCTGACGCGCAGATCTCTGCGCAAGTTCTGAAGACATACCACGCTGCGGCGGGAAGGCAGCTCCTCGCCGCAGGACTTTTGGTACGTGCCGGTGACAACGCGGTGACGACTTCGATGGTTGATCACGATGATGAGCCAGTGCCGCTGATCCGGTCACCGGAAGATGGTTCCCACGGCTATTTCAGCCCGAACGCGGGCTGGATGAAAGTCAGGCCCGAACAGACGGCGCTCTATCGGCTTGATATGCCATCACTGCTGTCCCGGCTGACGACCCAGTTCGATCTGGCCAGCCGCTATGGCCCGATCAACTTGATCCCCGACCTTTTGTGGGAGATCGGTGATGTTCGGCTTGGCCGCCGAGTCGAGCGTGTGCCGGTTTGGTTCGCGCGCAGATTTTCAAACGAAGTGGTCGCCAACCAGATCGCGGATGCCGCAAGGGCGCGTCCTGCGCCGCGAATGCGCATCATGTTGACCACGACACCCTTGCGCCATTTGAAATTGCACGCCGCGTCAGGGCAGATGGTGGCCGATGTCCGCGATGTGGTTGATTTTGCCGACGGCCTTGCGGTCCATCCTGACATTTTGGCCGCCCGTCTCGACGGCACCCACCGGCCAGATCCGGCAGAACCCCTGAGCTTGTCGCCAGATGGCAAGCAGCTGATCATCCTTGGCGGTGCCCCGATTAGCTTCAAAACTGAAATTCAAATCAAGATAATTAGGAGGCTCGTCGATGGCTTCAACGCGAACAAGCGCTACTCAGCGGAAGAGCTGCTAACAGAAGCTGGCTCTGGCTCCGGATCGTTGCGCCGCACTTTCGGCAGTCTGAAATGGGCGCAACTTTCCCCACACCTCAAATCGACCAACGGACTCTGGGCTTTCGAGTTCTAGGGTAATTTCTCCCTGTTCTTCTCCCTGTTCGGGTGTCGCTCTTCTCCCGTCATCTGCGTGATTTTGCCTTTGGAAACGATCTGTTCCGAAGGAGTACCAGATGACTATCAGACATTTGAATCAGATCGAGCTGGCGGCTCGGTTGAACATCAGCCCGCGCACATTAGAGCGCTGGCGTTGGACGGGGGAAGGCCCTCGTTTCATGAAAGTTGGCGGCCGGGTGGTTTACCGCCTGGAAGACGTCGAAGGCTACGAGGATAGCCAGCTGCGCAATAGCACGGCTGAAATCTCGTCAAAGCCTGCGGCTTGAGGGGATCATCATGAACATTCCCAACCGCATCACCCTCGATAACCTGAACCAGCAACCCATCGGTGCAATCATCGCTTTGCCTGCGGATGATCTCGCCCCACTGCAAGCCGAAGTCGAAGAGCATTTCCGCAAGGCCAAGCAGCTGCGTGACTGGTTCAACGGCGCGCTCATCCAAAAATACGAACACCGTGCCCAGACTGAGCGTCTTGCCGCCAACAAGGACAGCGGCACCGTTCGTTTTCAGGACGGATCAGTCACCGTGATCGCCGATGCGCCAAAGCGGGTCGAATGGGACCAAGTGGCGTTGGCCGCGATGGCTGAGCGGATCCGCGCCAGCGGCGACAACCCTACCGACTATCTCGAGATCACTTTTTCGGTGCCGGAACGGCGCTACAGCGCCTGGCCGCCCGCCATGCGCGATGGCTTCGCAGGTGCGCGGACCCTGCGTATCGGTCGCCAAACCTTCTTCCTCACCCTTAACCAGGAGGACAACTGATGTTTTCCGGAAACGCTCTCGCACGTCTGAAAAAGACGCACTACGGGCTTGATCCCCTTCCCGAAACGGTCTCGTCGCCGCGGCATGCGACGCGCCCCACTATTGCAGCCATGCCGATCGAAAAGGCTACGCTCGACGATCTGGCTTTTGCGATCATCGCCGCAGATCAAGAATGCACGGTAGTTTTGGAGCGTCTGTCGACGCTCAAACGGCTTTACCGGCTCGGTCGTGAGGCCGGTGGTGTCGGTACGGACCCCGTCGTTGCCACGGCGTTGAAAGCGGAGGCCCAGAAATGAGCCTCCCCATCATTACCGCTGATCAGCGGCTGGCCGAACCACGCGGCATCAAGGGCTGCATCTTCGGCAAATCTGGCATCGGCAAGACCAGCCTGCTGTGGTCGCTGACTGCCACTACGACCCTGTTCATGGATCTTGAGGCAGGTGATCTCGCCATCGAGGGCTGGCAGGGAGACACGATACGGCCGCGTACCTGGATGGATTGCCGCGATTTCGCGGTGTTTATCGGCGGCCCGAATCCGAGCCTGCGCGACGATCAGGCCTACAGCCCGGCGCACCATGCCGCCGTTTGCCAGAAGTTCGGTGATCCTGCTGTGCTGGAACGCTACGAGACGCTGTTCGTCGACTCGATCACCGTTGCCGGGCGGCTATGCTTTCAATGGTGCAAGGGCCAGCCTGAGGCGTTCTCGGAAAAAACCGGCAAGCCGGATGTCCGGGGGGCTTACGGGCTGCATGGCCGCGAAATGATCGCCTGGCTCACGCATCTGCAGCACACCCGGGGCAAGAACATCTGGTTCGTCGGGATACTCGACGAGAAACTTAATGATTTCAATCGCAAGGTGTTCTCGCCCCAGATCGACGGCTCCAAGACCGGCCTGGAGCTGCCAGGGATCGTCGATCAGGTGATCACCATGGCCGAGATCGCCGACGCCGATAGCCAGCCCGCGCGCGCCTTCGTCTGTCAGACGCTGAACCCGTTCGGCTTTCCGGCCAAGGACCGCTCCGGGCGGCTCGATATGATCGAGGTGCCGCATCTGGGCCAGTTGATGGCCAAGATTCACGGCCCAGTGCGCCCCGCAGCAGCGCGTCTCACCTATGCGGCCCCAGTTCAGGACCAGCCAATAGAGGCTGCCGCTAACCCCTCCCACGTCAATTGAAAGGAAAAATCCAATGACCGGACTCTGGAACGATTTCAACTCCGCGCAAAGCAACGGCACCGTCATTCCGAAGGGCACACTGGCCAAGGTGCGCCTGACCATCCGTCCCGGCGGCTTTGACGATCCGTCGCAGGGTTGGACCGGCGGCTATGCCAAACGCGGCGCCACAGGCGCTGTCTATCTCGACGCTGAATATACCGTGCTTGAGGGGCCCCATGCCAAGCGTAAGATATGGTCGCTGATCGGGCTCTACAGTCCTAAGGGCCCGGATTGGGGCAACGCAGGGCGCGGCTTGGTCAAGGGCATCCTGAACTCGGCGCGTGGGCTCGATGACAAGGACAACTCGGCGCAGGCACAGGCCAAACGCCGGATCAGCGGTTTTGCTGAATTGGACGGGATCGAATTCATCGCCAGGATGGATATCGGTTCCGACACCAATGGCGAGGACAAGAACGAGGTCCGCTCAGCCGTCACACCCAGCCACCGCGATTATGCTCAGCTTATGGGGCATGGCGGGGCAGCTCCGAGGCAGGAATACGGCCAGCCGTCGGTGCTGAATGCCCCGACTCAGGTCTCCACCGAGCCCGCCCCGCAAACGCAGACAGCGCAAACCCCTGCGACACCCGGCTTTTCCGGGCGTCCCAGCTGGGCTGAGTGAGGGGAGCGATCATGCGACTGCGTCCCCGTCAGAAAACCTTTGTTGAGCGCAGCCTTGCTGCGCTTGACGCCCACGACAACACGCTGGGCATAGCACCCACCGGTGCGGGCAAGACGATCATGCTGTCGGCGGTCACGGGTGAGATGATCGGCGACAGTGCTGCCAAGGCCTGCGTGCTGGCCCACCGCGATGAGCTGACCGATCAGAACCGGGGCAAGTTTGCCAGGGTCAATCCAGGCGTGACCACGTCGGTGGTCGATGCCAGTGCCAAGTCGTGGGCCGGTCAGGTGACCTTCGCAATGGTGCCGACGCTGGCCCGGACCGGCAATCTCGCCGCCATGCCACAGCTTGATCTGCTGGTGATTGATGAGGCCCATCATGCGGTGGCGGCAAGCTACCGCCGCATCATCGATCAAGTCCGCAATGCCAATCCTGACGCCCGCATCTTCGGCGTCACAGCCACCCCGAACCGTGGCGACAAGAAGGGTCTGCGCGAAGTGTTCGATAATGTCGCCGACCAGGTGCGTCTGGGTGAGTTGATCGTCTCTGGGCATCTGGTCCCGCCGCGCACCTTCGTGATCGATGTTGGTGTGCAGGACAAGCTGCGCGCTGTGCGCAAGACGCTGGCGGATTTCGACATGGCTGAGGTCGCGTCGATCATGGACCGCGCGCCGGTCACCGACGAGGTCATCCGGCACTGGAAGGAGAAAGCGGGTGATCGTCAAACCGTGGTGTTCTGTTCCACCGTCGCCCACGCCGCCCATGTCACGGAGGCATTCAACGCCGCAGATGTGCCAGCCGGGCTGATTCATGGCGATCTGCCGAGTGAAGCGCGCCGCCAGATTCTCGCTGCCTATACCACTGGGGATATTCGCATCATCGTCAACGTGGCGGTGCTGACCGAAGGCTGGGATCACCCACCGACCTCCTGCGTCGTGCTGTTGCGGCCCAGTTCCTACAAATCCACCATGATCCAGATGGTCGGGCGCGGGCTGCGTACCATTGATCCGGAGGAACACCCCGGCGTTATCAAGACCGACTGCGTCGTGCTGGATTTTGGGACCTCGAGTCTGATCCACGGCACTCTGGAGCAGGACGTCGATCTCGACGGCAAGACTGAGACTGGCGAGGCCCCGACCAAGGCGTGCCCGGCCTGTGGGGCTGACATTCCTCTGGCCTGTTTCGAATGCCCGCTCTGCGGCGAGGTTCTTGGCGCTGATGACGACGGCGAGGCCGATGCGCCGAGCCGCGCCGAGTTGACCGGCTTCATCATGACGGAGATCGACCTCCTGAAACGATCAAGCTTCGCCTGGATCGATCTTTTCGGGGCCGATGATGCGCTGATGGCCAATGGGTTCAACGCCTGGGGCGGCATCTTCTTTCTGGAGGGCCGCTGGCATGCGGTCGGCGGCGCGAAAGGGCAGAGCCCACGTTTGCTGGGCATCGGCGAACGCACCGTCTGCCTCGCGCAGGCCGATGATTGGCTGAACGAGGTCGAGACCGACGAAAGCGCCTTCAAGACCCGCGGCTGGTTGAACCAGGCTGCCACGGAAAAGCAGCTGCAATACCTGCCGCCTGCCTATCGGCAGGACTATGGCCTGACACGCTATCACGCCTCGGCGCTGATGACTTTTACCTTCAACAAGCGGGCGATCCGTCACCTGGTCATGAGTGTCGCCCCCGATCAGCGGAGGGCCGCATGACCCATGACAATCAACATTTCCCTGTCCGCAGATCAGCACCGGACGCTTTGGCATCCGCGATTTCAGCTTTGCGCCGTCTGCCTTTCTCCGACGCATGGCTTCGGCTGGTCAGATCCGGTGCGATCGAAGCATCGCCGGCCATCGGTCTGGTTCTGCTCGATGCCCTGCCAAAACTACTGGTGGCAATTGGCTCGGGGGTCTTCAGCCATGGTTGATCTGACCGACGAGGAACGTGCCGCCGTCACTGCCACCATGAAGCGGCTGGCGCTGCTGATGGACGAGATCGGCTGGCAAACCCGCTTTGCCGATTTGTCGGAGCCCCAAGTCCGCGCCGTCATTGAGGAAGCCGTCGAGGGCTTTCGCGAGGCGATGGCCGACATCGCAAAGACGAAATGCCCGGAGGTGCCGTTTTGACGCTGGATTACAATCACAGGCCCAACTTCGCCGAGAAAGTGAACGCCGCTGTCGACGCAGCCCTGACCACTGACAATGCCACACGCACCCCGCGCGATTATCTCGGCGGCTCGCGCCTCGGCCACGCCTGCGAACGCGCCTTGCAGTTCGAGTTCGCCCATGCGCTGAAGGACGACGGCCAGGATTTCAGCGGCCAACTCCTGCGCATCTTCGCCATCGGCCATTCGCTTGAGGATCTGGCGGTCGCCTGGCTGCGCGGCGCGGGCTTCGATCTCTATACTCGCAAGGGCAATCGCCCCGATGGTGGCCAGTTCGGCTTCTCTGTCGCTGGTGGGCGCATCCGCGGTCATGTCGACGGGATCATTGCCGCAGGGCCACAAGAGCTTGGACTGGTCGTTCCCGCGCTCTGGGAATGCAAGACGATGAACGCCAAGAACTGGCGCGCCTGCGTCAAGGAGGGCGTGACCCAATCAAAGCCCGTCTATGCCGCGCAGATCGCTGTCTATCAGGCGTACATGGAGGCAACCGTGCCCGGCATCAGCGCCGCGCCCGCCGTGTTCACCGCCATCAACAAGGACACGGCAGAGATGCACCACGAGTTGGTGCCATTCGATGCCGATCTGGCGCAGCGCATGTCCGACCGCGGCGTTCGGATCCTGCAGGCCACGGACGCAGGTGAGCTGCTGCCGCGCGTTGCGACCAACCGGGATTTCTTCGAATGCCGTTTCTGCCCATGGGCGATGCGCTGCTGGGGGCTTGCGGTGTGAGCGACGAGAACATCATCCACTTCAGTCCCTGGCAAGATTTCAACGACGCACCATCGTTCGAGGATCCGTTCGATGTCGAGCCCGATCTCGTCCAGATCGAAACCTTCATTGACGTCGTGTTCGGCTATTGTGAGGGCCAGATCCCGGTCCGGGGCTTTGTCGATATGGGACAGGGTAAAGAGGGCCGACCACACAACATCTGGATCGACGCAGACGCCACAGCGCCAACCAAGCTCGTGACCTTCGCCAATTGGGCCTGGCGCGAAGGGGCAGCCGTCTATGTGATCCCCGGCACGGTGGCTGGGGCCGGACAGGCCAAATCCGCCGATGTGCTGCAGATGCAGGCGCTTGTCGTCGATCTCGATGCCGGCGATATTTCCGCCAAACTCGATCATCTGCTGCACCACCTAGGTCAGCCCACTCTGATCATCGAGAGCGGCGGGCGCACCTCTCAAGGGGCCAACAAGCTGCATGTCTGGTGGCGGATGACCGAACCCGCCGAAGGAACTGCACTGGCTGAGCTTTGCCGCCTGCGGGGTGAGATCGCTCTCAAGGTTGGCGGCGACACGCATTTCCGCTCCGCCCATCAGCCGATCCGGGTGGCGGGATCAGTTCATCACAAGCATGGCCATCAGCGCCTTGTGCAGATCCGCGAACACCATCCCATTGAGGTCGATCTTGAGGAGTTCGGAGACAAGGTAGCGGAGATGCCGCCCATGTCGGGCGTTGGCATGGCCACTACCAATGCTGCTGCACCCGGCAAGCCGACGCTGGACGCGGTGCTGACAACGCCGGTGCGCGAAAGCGATCAGGATGACTGGAGCCGCTTCACCGGGGCCAGCGTCGCCATCGGTCATTTCCTGCGCATGGTCCATGATGGCAGGATGTCGCCTGATGAAGGATGGGAGGCGATCCGTGGCTACAATGCAGCCGCCCTGCGCCCGAGCTGGCCGGAGGATCGCCTTAAGGCGGAATCCGAACGACTCTGGGCCAAGCATATCGAGAAGAACGGCCCGCCGCTGATCCGCCTTGAGACAACCGCCGCAACACAAAACCAGCCGGGGCCGTTGTCGTCGTTCACGCTGGGAGCTTTGCTCGACGACCGATCTCCCATGCCAGAGGATATCATTGCGCCAAGGGTGCTTACGCCCGGCGGCATGCTAGTGCTCGGCGGGGCCCCAAAGGTCGGTAAAAGCGATTTCCTGATCTCCTGGCTCGTGCACATGGCAGCCGGGATCCCGTTCCTCGGCTTTACCCCGCCACGACAGTTGCGGGTGTTCTACCTGCAGGCCGAAATCCAGTATCATTATCTGCGCGAACGCCTTCAGCAGATCGCGCTTCCGCCGGAGGTCATCGCCGCTGCCCGCGAAACCTTTGTAGCGACGCCCAAGCTGAAGCTGCTGCTGAATGAGGTGGGTATCGCCAAGGTCATCGAGGCCATCCGTGAGGCGTTCCCGGATGCACCGCCCGACATTCTTTGCGTCGATCCGATCCGCAACCTCTTTGACGGTGGCCCGGACGGCGGCGGCGAGAACGACAACGACGCCATGATGTTCTTTCTCAAGGACCGGGTCGAGGTGCTGCGCGATGTCATCAATCCCGAATGCGGCGTGATCCTGGCCCACCACACAAAGAAGCTCGGCAAGCAGCAGGTGAAGGACGATCCGTTTCTGGCCTTGTCCGGGGCCAGTGCACTGCGCGGATTCTACACCTCAGGGCTGCTCATGCATCGCCCGGATGAAGACCGAAGCGAACGCAGGCTGGAGATCGAGTTGCGAAACGGCCCGGCGCTGGCGGGAAAGCTGATCGACAAGGTAGGTGGCCGCTGGGTTGAGATGAACCCGATGAGCGAGCGCCTGGTGCGCAAGGAAGTGGGCGCAAGGCTCGATGCCGAACGGCTGCGCAAGCATGACGTCATTCTGGGAATGTTGCTGGACGAGGCAGCGGGCGAGCGGCTTTACACCGCAATGCAGTTTTCCGAGACCTTCGAGAACCGGGGCGGTCTAGGCAGCAAGCATACCATCCGAGAGCGCCTCAGCGTCCTCTCCACCAAGGGGTTCGTGAAATTTCTGCGCGATCCCTCAGGGTTCGGTTTCCCCATCACCCGGTCCCGGTTTGGCTATCTCTGCGTCGAAGGCATGCAGTTTGGCGCACCCGTCGATGAGGTCGATCCAACCACTGGCGAGGTCACGACAACGACCCGGTCAGTCCAGCCCAGCCACTTCAAATGCCCCCAATCCGGGCTCAGCCTTCAAGTCGAAAACCCAGCCTTCTGGGTCTACCCGGACGGGGTTGAAGGCGACCTAACTCATATGAGTGAGGCCTAACACATATGTCTTCACCAACAGTGCGTTCAATGAAATCAATAGGTTGCGGGAAAATAAGTGTTAGGTCCCTAACTCATACCCGAAGACTTCATGAAGTCTTATTTCTGAATGAAATCAGCATCTTGTCTCTCTCGGAACAGTTAGGTGTCAAACCCCCATACTACGTATGGGGAGGCCAACCCGCAGGTTTGGCCCCTTTCCCCATCCGTATGGGATATCCGCGCGCTCCCCCCTGAGGGCGGATCTGTCGGACGACGATGGCCCGTACCGCCAAGCACAATGCCACCGCCGCCCTCCACCAAAATCGAATCCCCCCTTACTCAACGGAGACCCATCATGGCGTTGACGACTCTGACTCTGACCGAGCCCCAGGCAAAGCCCCCATTGTCGGGTGCATCCTCCCGGCTCATGGCAACCCTCGCGCTTGATCTCGGCACAGCAACCGGTTGGGCGCTGCGCGATCACACCGGGCTGATCACCAGCGGCACGGCCAGCTTTCGCCCCGGCCGCTTCGACGGTGGTGGCATGCGCTACCTGCGCTTCACCAACTGGCTGACTGAAATTGACCGGCTGTCGGGCCCGGTGGAGACGATCTGGTTCGAGGAGGTCCGACGCCATGCCGGCACCGACGCGGCCCATGTCTATGGAGGTCTGATGGCGACCCTGACCGCATGGGCCGAGCTGCGCGGCGTGCCATATCAGGGCGTGCCTGTGGGCACGATCAAACGCCACGCCACCGGCAAGGGCAATGCAACGAAGCAGGCGATGATCGACGCGGCCCGAGCCCGCGGGTTCAGCCCTGCGGACGACAACGAGGCCGATGCCATCGCGATCCTGCTCTGGGCAATCGAGACCGGCGGAGGTGTGGCATGAGGTTTTACCCCAAAGGCTATGGCGGCCAGCGTCGGGATCCCGATCAAGTCAAGCGGGAGGGTTGGAAGGAACAGGGCGTGCTGGCTGTTGCCGTCGATGACCATCGTCTGACCTGGCCTGAGCGGGAGCTCATTCGCCAGATTGGCGAGAAACTCTATGGCAAGCGGCCCGAAGGTCTGGAGGTGCGCAATGGCTGATTGGAGCCCAAGCATCGTCGAAGCCCGGTTGGCCGAAGCCGCATGGGTTCTTAAGCGCATGCCCGAGCCACGCCTGTCGGGGTATTTCAGCACCTGGCCCGAGTTCGTCTACAGCTTCGCGGACAAGGTCGAACAGGAAGCCAAGCCCATGCGGGTGCTGCCCTCTCCGCAGGCAATCAGCCGAATGGAGGAGACGCTGACCTGGACCGCCTGCCTCGAGCCCATCGACGGCAAAATCGTTTGGCTGCGCGCCTATGGAACGCGTTGGAAAGAAGTCTGCTGGACCGTCGGGCTGCAGCGATCCGCAGCCAACCAGCACTGGCTCTATGGGCTGTCTGTCATCTCGCTGCGCCTCAACAAGCGTCGGTTCAGCCGCAACCTTTCGAAGCAGGCCGTGATCAAGCTTGCGGGAGCGGCGTAGGGGATCGCGCTGGATAGGAAAGTGTCCGCCGGACACTTTTCGAAGGGACAATAACAGGCTCCCGAGGGTATGAATTGGATATACTCGGGAGAGGCGCGTGCGGGACAGCTCGAGCCGCTGGACCCCGGGGTCCAACCAAGGGTCCATCTGGGGTCCAGGCGTCTAACCCACTGACTTTACGGGTCCTTCCTGGCCATAAACGTATACGGGGGGGCGCAGCGCGCAATATCGCCAGCGACAGGGCCGGTTTTTTGGGAAGCCACCCTGGCGGGCATCCACCCGCGATCTTCTGAAAACCACAACAAAACAAACTCTTGGACCCGGACACCCCGGCGGTCGCTGGACCCTTTGTGGAGTCCAGGCTGGTTGCCGGTGTCCGGAGTCCAGGACATCCACTACATTGAGGCGAACTGACCAGCATGACCCTGAGCTTTGCCCCGGACGCGATTGAGACCTGGCCGCTGGCCAAGCTCCAGCCTTATGCAAAAAACGCGAAGACGCATGGCGCAGACCAGGTTGCGAAGATCGCGGCCAGCATGGCCGAGTTCGGCTGGACCGTTCCCTGTCTGGTTGCCGGCGACGGCGAACTGATCGCGGGCCACGGTCGGGTGCTGGCTGCTACGCAACTCGGGCTGACGGAAGCGCCGGTGATTGTGTTGGGTCATCTGACCGAGGCGCAGCGTCGGGCCTACCGGATCGCGGACAACAAGCTTACGGAACTCGGGACTTGGGATGAGGCGCTGCTGTCGGCCGAGCTCAACGATCTGCTGGCCGAGGATTACGACCTGTCGCTCATAGGCTTCGATGACGCTGAACTCGAGGCGCTGTTGGCCGGAGAGGTTGATCCCGAGACTGCGTCCCGAGAGGGTGAGGACGATGTTCCTGAGGCCCCTGAAACCCCGATTAGCCGACCGGGCAATCTTTGGGTGCTTGGCAAGCACCGACTGCTCTGCGGTGACGCCACCGTGGCCACCGATGTCGAGCGGCTACTGGGTGATGTGAAGCCGCAACTGATGGTGACCGATCCGCCTTACGGTGTGGAATACGATCCAGGCTGGCGCAACAAGGCAGGGGCTGCCGCCACCAAGCGCACCGGCAAGGTGCTGAATGACGACCGCGCTGACTGGCGCGAGGCCTGGGCGTTATTCCCGGGCGATGTGGCCTATGTCTGGCATGGCGCGCTGCATGCGACGACTGTCGCGGACAGCCTTGAGGCATCTGGCTTCAACATTCGATCCCAGATCATCTGGGCCAAGGATCGCTTGGTGCTGAGCCGCGGTGATTATCACTGGCAGCACGAACCATGCCTCTATGCCGTGAAAAAAACCGGCAAGGGCCATTGGGCGGGCGATCGCAAGCAAACGACACTGTGGCAGATTGCCAACAAAGATCAGGATGCGGAAACCGTGCACGGGACACAGAAGCCTGTCGAATGCATGCGTCGGCCAATCCTGAACAACTCAAGCCCGGGTCAAGCGGTCTACGAGCCCTTCATGGGGTCCGGCACCACGCTGATCGCGGCCGAAACGACGGGTCGCGTCTGCTACGGGATCGAACTCAATCCGGCATACGTCGATGTCGCCGTGGAGCGGTGGCAACAGTTCACGGGGAAGGACGCCGTTCTCTTCGGCTCCGATGAGACGTTCAACGAAATCAAGATCAAAGACAATTGAGGCATGCATGACTTGGCTCTATTTTCCTCCGGGCGCAATTCCGGAACCGAAGACGCATGCCTGTTCGGCCTCTCCCTTTGTTCCGGGGCAGGCGGCATCGACCTTGGGCTTACCATCGCCATCCCTGGATATCGAACTGTGGGCCATGTCGAACGGGAAACCTTCGCCGCAGCCACTCTTGTGGCGCGGATGGAAGACGCGTCCCTGGATTGCGCGCCTGTCTGGGACGACGTTGCCAGCTTCGACGGCCGCCCTTGGCGCGGCGCGGTGGATATCGTCACTGCGGGCTATCCGTGCCAGCCGTTCTCTGTCGCAGGCAAACGGCTTGGCACCGAGGATCCACGCCACCTCTGGCCGCACGTCGCCCGGATCATCGGTGAATGCGAGCCGCCCTTCGTCTTCCTCGAGAATGTCGCCCATCATCTCCGCCTCGGTTTCCCCGAAGTCGCCAGCGGACTGGTCGGCATGGGCTACCGCCTTGCGGCGGGTCTCTTTACGGCGGCGGAAGTCGGCGCGCCGCACAAGCGTGAGCGGCTGTTCATCCTTGCCATCCGCGATGGCTGCGAACTGGCCGACCCCGCGCGCCTGCTCTGGGACCCGCTCGAGCGGCGGGAACCGAACGGAAATGCTTCGAATGTGGCCGACGCCGAGGGCGAGTGCGAACGAGAACCGGCAGACGAAACCAACGCCCTCGCAAGAAGCGGGCAAGCATGGGATGAACCTGGCAACGAGCGCCGCGATGTGGCCCACGCCGCAAACCGACAGCTTCCGGAGCCGGGGCGGAGATCGGAAACACGAGAAGGGTCTGGACGGCATGGCGCGGGACTGGCCGACGCCGATGGCGAACGATGGATGCAAACCGAGCGCGGGCAACCGCAAGACGGCCGATCTGACCCATGCCAGCCGCATGTGGATGACGCCGACGGCGCGGGATCACAAGGACGGGGCGACGACATTGGCGAACACGCCGGTGAACGGCCTGCTTGGCCGCCAGGTCCTGGTGACACAGGTGGCTGGGACCGATACCTCCGAGCAGCGCCGAACCTTGAACCCGCTGTTCGTCGAGGCGCTGATGGGTTGGCCCACCGGGTGGACCGGCTTCGCCTCTGTGGCAACGGCGTGGTCCCCCTGGTTGCGGCGCATGCGCTCCGAACTCTTGCAGCTGAACTTCTGGCCGATGGATGAGGTGGCGGCATGAAGCAGTCGCGCCTCATGTCTCTGGTGGAATCCGTCGCCAATGTGATCGTGGGCTACGGCGTCGCCGTCGTTACACAAATCCTTATCTTCCCGATCTTCGGGCTGCACACAACGCTGGCGCAGAACCTGAAGATGGGCGCTATCTTCACCATCGTGTCAATCGCCCGTTCGTTCGCCTTGCGGAGGGTGTTCGAGGCGATCCGGTTGTGGGGTTAGGGCTGGTGCATCAGCCTTATTGGTATACCGCGCCGGATAGCTGCCTGCTCGAGCCTCGGCCGCGTCGCCTCCGAAATGGGTGTAACCATGTAGCCACTACGCAGGTCGCCCAGCATGGCTGAACAAGAAACAGGTCCTGCTCGCCAAGCCAGCCCGATAAGCGCGCATAGCGCCGCGTCAAGCCTGTCCTGATCGGACTTGCGAGGTTGCGTTAGGGAGCGCATCGAACAGGCCCAGTCGACGAGGCCGACCACGCCAAACTCGTCTGCGGTTGCCTGAATCACTCGCGCAACGGCGCGCCAATCTTCCATACGGAATTTTTTCCGGTTCTGCGGGTTGTACTTTGGGGCGCGAAGCCGTTGGGCAAAGTCATCCTCCAAAGAGGGCAGAGCAAGTCCCGGGAAAACTTCGATGAGAAAATGTCCGGCAGATGCTACGCGCGCCTCGACGGGATCTTCCGTCGCATCTAGCTCAGAGAGGAAAGACCAGATCGGTGCATTGTTACAGAACATGCCGATCTTGCTGCGGTTTGCCGGTTGGACGCCTCCACCGACGAACGAAACCAGCGACGCTGCAACTTTATCGACTGGACGACTGCCTGTGGCATTGGGCACGACAGTTGGCTGATCGAGCGCAACAAGGCTAACAGCAAAATCCTTGCACAGCACTTCGATGAAGGCACGAGCGTCAGCGAACGAGACGAGTCGAGGTTCATGAAATTGGACTTGGCCGCGATCATCGAAGGCGATTGCACAGATTGCCCCCGGTGCCTTCGGAGCATCGGTCCAAGCCGAGTCAAAACCAAAAATTACCGTACTGCTTTGCGGGTTCGCGAAATCCATATGGTCCTCCGCAAAGCAGCATAGTCAAAGTAAGCAGGAGATGCAGGTGCTTAGTTGTTCAACTTATACACCCGCCCGCGTCCGTCCAGCTTTTCCGAGGTAACGTCGAGCCCGAGCTTCTTCTTCAGCGCGCCGGACATGGCACCACGAACCGTATTTGACTGCCATCCAGTTGCGACCATGATTTCCTCGATGGTCGCGCCGCCTTCAGCGCGGAGCATCTCGATCAGCTTTGCCTGTTTGGTCCCATTTCGACGCTGGACGGGTTCGCTTGCGCTATCGGTGGGGGCACTTTCGTTCGGTTCGTTGGTGATCCCTAGGGCGCTGTAAGCTAGCGACGTGGAACGCAGGGTTATCGGCCCGCGCTTTTCGTCGTGCCGCCAGACCGTATTCAGGTCCGTGGCTGCAATCTCCTCGATGAGCCCCTTCTTCAGGAGGCTCTTGCAGACATTGCCAACAGCGCCGCCCTTGAGGCTGGCGGTGACGGGGAACACTGCCCCGTCTTCCCGCGCGCAGGCGGTGGACAGAATGATGGCTTGTGGGTCTGACAGCTGGATCTGGGTCATTGGTTTTCTCCGGTCATCGGGCGCGCGGAATGCGACCCTTCTACCGGGACGAGCCCCGCACATGCGGGGCGGGTCTGCGCGGCTGCACGGTTCAGATCAGGTCGAGGTCTTTCAGGCTGGTTGCCGCATCGATCAGCTGGCTGGTCGGAACCTCGATGGTAATCGTCATGCTGTCGGCATAGGCGCGGACATAAACGCCGCCGTCGTCCATCAGGGCGCTTTCGATTTCGTCGAGGACCGTGGTGATGCGGCTTGGGTCGAAGTGCTCAGGCAGCTTACGAATGGCAATGCGTATGGTGCTGGTTTCCATGGTGCTCACTCCGCGTGCTCGCCTTCGCTGAAGGCGCTGTCGGTGATGCGCTTCAGGAGGCTGGCGTAGTGCTCAAGGGTGCCGACATGGCCCCAGTTCACCTCGTCGGGGTGGGCGTTGAAATGCTCGTCGCTCAGGCTTGCCAAGCGCGCCAGCGCCTCGTCGATCTCGGCTTTCTTGCCGATGAAGGCGTTCAAGGCCGCCTCCTTGTTTCGCGCAGCCTTCTCGGCGCGCAGTTGGTGGCGGGGTGTTGTGATCGGGTTCAGGCGGGTCATCGTGGCGGCTCCGTGGTGAGTTGCATCTTTTTCTTGAGACCACGTTCGCTCTGGTATGGAGGCAAATCAACTACATAAGCACATGATTTTGAATGACAAACGGAGCACGCAATGGAGGGTCTGAGCGAGCGCCAGTATGCCGCCCGCGTCGGCCTTTCACGCGGGGCGATCCAGAAGGCCAAGGCGACAGGGCGGCTGGTTCTGTACGGCGATGGCAGCATTGACGCGGTGGCCAGCGATGCCTTGCGCGCCGAAGCGACCGATCCGTCGAAGACCCGAAAAGCGCCGCAGCCAAAACTCAAGCCTGTCCCGGAGGCGGCAGTGTCCGCAGTCGGCGAGACGCTCCGTGAACAGGGGTTAGCGGCACCACAAATCGGCAGCGGCACCACGTTCCTGCAGGCCAAGACGGCGAATGAAGTGCTAAAGGCGCAGGAGCGCCGCCTCCGGTTACAAAAGCTGAAAGGCGAACTGATCGACCGGGCCCGCGCATTGTCGCTGGTCTTCCGGCTGGCGCGGCAGGAGCGCGATACCTGGGTCAACTGGCCGTCGCGAGCTGCGGCGCTGATGGCGGCCGATCTGGGCGTCGAGCCCGCAGCAATGCAGAAGGTTCTGGAGAAACATGTCCGTGCCCAGCTCGACGATCTTGCCGAGATCAAACCCGATCTCCGGTGATGCCGACGATGTGCTGGATTTCGACGGCGCGGCAGAGATCCTGCGTGCTTGGGGCGCGGGCCTCACGCCGGATGCGGACCTGACCGTGTCCGAATGGGCGGACCGGCACCGAATGCTTTCGGGGCGCGCTTCGGCCGAACCGGGAAGGTATCGCACGGCGCGCACGCCCTACATGGCGGAGATCATGGACCGGCTGTCGCCTGGCGACCCGACCCAGCGGATCGTCTTTATGAAGGCGGCGCAGGTCGGCGCGACCGAGGCCGGGAACAACTGGATCGGCTTTGCCATCCACCAGGCTCCGGGCCCGATGCTGGCGGTCCAGCCGACCGTGGAACTGGCCAAGCGCAACTCGCGACAGCGGATCGATCCGCTGATTGATGAAAGTCCGGAATTGCGTGAGCGGGTCAAACCGGCCCGCTCACGCGACGCGGGCAACACCATGCTGTCGAAGGAGTTTGCGGGCGGCATCCTGATCATGACCGGAGCGAACTCGGCCGTGGGTCTGCGCTCGACACCCGCGCGCTACATCTTCCTCGACGAGGTCGATGCCTATCCGGCCTCCGCTGACGATGAAGGCGACCCAGTCACGCTGGCCGAAGCACGATCATTGACCTTCGCCCATCGGCGCAAGGTGTTCCTGGTCTCGACGCCGACAATTCGGGGCCTGAGCCGGATCGAGCGGGAGTTTGAGGCCAGCGACCAACGCCGTTATTTCGTGCCATGTCCCCATTGCGGTCAAGAACAGTGGCTGAAGTTCGAACGGCTGCGCTGGCAAAAGGGGCGGCCGGAGACGGCAGAATATCACTGCGAGGGCTGCGACCAGCCCATCGCCGAGCATCACAAGACGGCAATTTTGGAGGCAGGCGAATGGCGCGCGACGGCCGTCGCTGCCGATCCGAGCACGGTCGGGTATCACCTCTCGGCGCTCTATTCGCCGATCGGCTGGCTGAGCTGGGAGCGGATCGTGCGGGCATGGGACGCGGCGCAAGGGTCTGATGAAGCGATCAAGGCATTCCGCAACACGATCCTCGGCGAGACATGGGTCGAGACCGGCGAAGCCCCGGACTGGCAACGCTTGGCGGACCAGCGCGAGACTTGGGACGGAGGCACTGTTCCAGAGCGCGGCTTGTTCCTGACAGCCGGAGCCGATGTTCAGAAGGATCGCATCGAGGTCGATGTCTGGGCCTGGGGCCGCGGGCTGGAGAGTTGGCTGATCGATCACCTGGTCATTGAGGGCGGGCCCGGCGATCCGGGTTGCTGGCAGCAGCTGACCAATTTGCTCGGCCAGACATGGGAGCATGCCTCAGGTCAGAAGATGACGTTGGCACGGCTGGCGATCGACACAGGCTACGAGACCAGTGCCGTGTATGCTTGGTCGCGACAGGTCGGCTTCGCGCAGGTGGCCCCGGTCAAAGGCGTTGAAGGCTTCAATCGCTCTAGCCCGGTCACCGGCCCGACGTATGTGGACGCGACCATCGCAGGCAAACGGTTGCGGCGCGGGGCGCGGCTTTGGACGGTCGCCACCTCGACCTTCAAGACCGAGACCTATCGCTATTTGCGGCAGGACCGCCCGACGCGGGAAGACATCGAGGCTGGGCACCTTTGTCCGCCCGGAACGATCCATCTGCCAAACTGGGCGGACGGCGAGTGGTTGAAGCAATTCACGGCCGAACAACTGATCACGGTGCGCACCAAACGCGGCTTTGCCCGGCTCGAATGGCAGAAGCTGCGCGAACGCAATGAAGCTCTGGATTGTCGGGTGTATGCCCGAGCAGCCGCTTGGATATTGGGCGCTGACCGTTGGTCCGATGCGCGGTGGACTGATCTGGAAGCACAGGTCGGGATCACGGCGGAGGACATGGCTGAGGACGGGGCGGGAAACACCACGCCCGCTTCTCGGCGCGCGGGACCACAGCGACGAACCGTGCGCTCAAGTTACATGAGGTGAATTGATGTCTACGATTGCCGAGCTCCGTGCCCGCCGCGAGGCGTTGGTCGTTCAACGCTCCTCAGGCGTGGCGCGTGTCGGGTACGACGGAAAGACGGTAGATTATCGCAGTGTGGCGGAAATCGACCGGGCCATCGAGGCGCTCGACCGCGAGATCGCGGCTGCAGAGGGACGACGGATCGTTCGGCAGGTGCGTGTGACGACGACGAAGGGTCTCTGATTCATGGGCCTGTTCGATCGCTTTCGCCGCCGACCCTCGGGCGGCCCGGCTGCCGTGTCAGCGCGCCTCGAAGGCGCTATGGCCCGGCGGCGGCTTCGCGGCTGGAACCCGCCGCTAGAGAACATCAATTCGCTGGTCGCCTCGGGCGGCCCCCGCCTGCTGGCGCGGTCGCGGGAACTGGTCGTCACCAACGGCTATGCCGCCAATGCCTGCGAGGCGTTTGCTTCGAACATGGTCGGCGATGGGATCAAGCCCTCGTCGCTGATCACCGATGCGGCGTTGCGTGACAGTGTCCAGCAGCTCTGGCTTGCTTGGACCGACGAGGCCGATGCCGACGGGTTAACCGATTTCTACGGCCTGCAGGCCATGGTCGCGCGGGAAATGTTCGTGGCGGGCGAATGCTTTGTCCGGCTGCGCCCCCGTAGAGTGGACGACGGATTACTGGTGCCTTTGCAACTGCAGCTCCTGCAGTCAGAAATGCTGCCCTTCGAGAAGACCGAGACCGCGGCAAATGGCAATCGCATCCGCTGCGGTATCGAGTTTGACGGCATCGGCCGCCGGGTGGCCTATCACTTCCGTCGTCGCCATCCGGGCGACAGCACCGATCAGGGGGCGGTGATCCCGGAGACGGTTCGCGTGCCCGCTGAGGATGTTCTGCACATCTACCGCCCCATTGATGCGGGCCAGATCCGCGGCCTGCCTCATGTGGCTCCGGCAATGGTGCGGCTGTTTCTGCTGGACCAGTACGACGACGCCGAACTGGACCGGAAGAAAACCGCGGCGATGTTCGCTGGGTTCATCACCAAGACCGCGCCGGAAGACCCGATGATGGGTGAGACGGAGGCAGATCTTGATGGCACCGCGATTGCGAGCCTCGAGCCGGGCACGATGCAGGTGCTGCTGCCGGGCGAGGATGTGAAGTTCTCCAGTCCTGCAGATGTTGGGGGCGGCTATGAGGCGTTTCAATATCGGACGCTCTTGTCGGTATCAGCCTCACTGGGGCTGCCGTATCACCTCGTGACCGGGGATGTGCGCCAGGCGAACTATTCGAGCCTGCGGGCAGAGCTGGTCGAGTTCCGGCGACGCATCGGCCAGCTGCAGCATGGGGTGATGGCGCACCAGCTCTGTCGGCCGATCTGGCGGCGCTGGCTTGAGACGGCTGTGTTGTCAGGGGCGCTCGATATCGGCAATCCCGCCGTCGCGCGGCCGGTGCAGTGGATCCCGCCACGCTGGGATTGGGTCGATCCGCTGAAGGACATCCAGGCGCAGGTGCTGGCAATGGAAGCGGGCATTACCTCGCGCCGGAAGGTGGTCGAGGCCACCGGCTATGACGTCGAGGAAGTGGACCGAGAGAATGCGGCGGATGCCAAACGCGTTGCCGATCTGGGGCTGAGCTACCGCGCGAGTCCCGGCGAAACGCAGGGCGCGCGAGCGACGCCCGCCGCGCGGCCTGATCCTGGAGATGGCACAGGCGAAGACACAGGCGACGGATCCGCTTCCACCGATCCCGCCACCGAACAGGAGTGACAATATGACAAGCTGGTATGCGATCCGCGCCCGGGGAACAGGCGCGGAAGTGGCGATCTATGACGAGATCGGCGCCTATGGGGTCTCGGCGAAGGGGTTCCTTGCCGAACTCGGCGCTCTGTCTGACGGGACGCCGGTAGATCTGCGGCTGAACAGCCCCGGTGGGTCAGTCTTCGATGCGGTGGCGATTTACAATGCGCTGAAGCGGCACGCGGGCACGGTCACGGTCTGGATCGACGGTATTGCCGCCTCGGCCGCGTCCTATGTCGCGATGGCGGGCGATGAGATTGTCATGCCGGAAAATGCGTTCCTGATGATCCACGACCCGTCGGGTCTGGCAATGGGCACGGCGGGCGACATGCGCGCCATGGCCGATGCGCTCGACAAGATCGCGGGCAGCCTCGTTCGGGGATATGCCGCCAAATCCGGCAAACCCGATGACGAGATCGCAGCGCTGATGGCGGCTGAGACGTGGTTCGATGCGGCCGATGCGGTGGCGGCGGGCTTCGCGGACCGGCTGGCGGACCCTGTGAGGATGGCCGCACGCTTCGACATCGGCCGGTTCCGCAATGCGCCGCCGGACCTCGTCGAGGCGGTGGCTGTGGCAGACCCGGAGGGTGTTCCGATCGAGGCGAAGGGCGTTCCGGCCGGAGCCAATCCAGAGACAAGCATCAACATGCACCAAGAGACCGACAGCATCCTGGACGACGATGTCGAACCTGCCGACGGCACCGGCGAGGCGGACAGCGACGAGGCGCCTGTCGAGCCGGAAGGGCATGGTGTCACCGACGACATGCCCAGCCCTTCGGATCCGATCCCGACTCCGAGTGGCGCACCGCCCGATCCCGCCGCGATCCGCGCCGAGGCGATCACCCATGCCCGCGCTGTCGTCGATCTCTGCCGCCTTGCAGGCCAGCCGCAGATGGCTGGGCGCTTCCTCGAACAGGACGCCAGCTTTGACGACGTCCGCATGGCCCTTCTGGCGGCAAAAGCCGAGGCCGAACCCGAAATCACGGCCCATCACCCGCAACCCGGGCGGACCACGACGGCCCGCCCCTGGGGCGAGATCGTCGCCCGTACCTTCAAGCTGAAAGGATAACCTCATGACCACGCTTACCGAGACCACCCATCCCGGAGGCTTCCTCGTCTGGGAAGCCTTCCGCGACTACACCCGCGAAACCATCACCGTCGCCACAGGAACAGCGTTTGCCACGCTCGATCCGGGCACCGTGCTGGGCAAGATCACCGCGTCCGGCAAATATGCCGCCCATGATCCCGCCGCCGTCGATGGCACGGAAACCGCCGTGGCGGTGCTCTGGGGCAAGGCCGACGCCACAGGCGGCGATGTGCCAGCCGTTGCGCTGGTTCGCGGTCCCGCCGTCGTCAATCGCTACGATCTCGTCTTTGTCGGCACCCCCAGCGAGGGCGAGATCACCGCCGCCCATGCCGCGCTGCTGGCGGTCGGAATTCTCGTCCGCTGATCAAACCCTCAAAGGAGGCATTCCCATGACCACCATGGATATCTTCGAAGGCGATGCCTTCACCATCATCGAACTCACCCGCGCGCTGGAAAACATCCCCTTCAAGCCAGCGATCCTGTCAGGCGCCAGCCTGTTCTCACCGCGTGGCGTGCGCTCGCGCACCGTCGTGATCGAGAGCCGGGACGGCACACTGTCGCTGATCCCGTTCTCCGAACGCGGCTCGGCTGCCGAGCAACAGGTCCCAGAGCGCCGCGACATGCGCGCGTTCGTGTGCCGCCAGTTCAAGAAGCAGGACGTGCTCTGGGCTTCTGAGATTCAGGGCATCCGTGACTTCGGCTCGGAAAGTGCGACCCAGCAGGTGCAAAGCGAGGTTGCCCGAAAGCTTGGCCGTTTGCGCCAGGATGCGGAGGCGACGTTCGAATATCACCTGCTGAACGGCATTCAGGGCATCGTGAAGGATCCCAAGGACAGCGCCACAGTGATCAACTACTTCACCGAGTTCGCCATTACGCCCGCCGCCGAGATCGATTTTGATCTCGACAATGCGACCCCGGGCTCTGGGGCGCTGCGCAAGCGCTGCCAGGCACTGATCGAAAGCGTCGAAGACAGCATGGGCGGGCTTGCCGCCGGGGCCGTGCAGGTCCGCGCTGAATGCGGCTCGGCCTTCTTCGCTGATCTCATTGCCCACAAGGAGGTGCGCGAGACCTATCTCAACACGGCCGCCGCTGCCGATCTGCGCGGCCGGGTTGCCGACGAGGTCAGCTTTGGCGGTATTACCTTCCGCCGCTACCGGGGTGGGGCGGGCTTTGGCGTGCCGACCGACAAGGCCTTCTTCTATCCCGAAGGTGTAGAGGGCCTGTTCGAGATCTACCATGCCCCCGCCGACACCTTCGAGACGGTCAATACTCTGGGACTGCCGCTCTACGCCCGCACGATCCCAGATCGGGACCGTGACGAATGGGTGCGGCTCGAGATCGAGAGCAATCCGCTCCCGATCTGCACCCGGCCGCAGGTTCTGCGCAGCGCCCGGCGTACGTGATGTCTGCCTTCGACACCGCCGTCGACTTGCTATTCGCCGACCCGAACATCGGGCAAGAGGCGATCTACACCTCCGACGGCGGCGCGCCCATGCTGGTGCGCGTCGTCTCGCGGCAGGCTGATGCGATCACCGACTTCGGCGATGCCCGGCTCTGGTCGGAAACGACCCGGATCGACCTGCGCGTCGCGGAGGTTCCGGCCCCGCGTCCGGGTGACCGCTTGGAAATGGACGGCGATGCCTTCCTCATTCAGGGTGAGCCAGTCCGCGACCGCGAGCGGCTGGTCTGGACCGTCGATCTGAGGCCCGCGTGAGACTAAAGCTCGACATCGATCCCGACATCGTCGCGATGATGGTGGCCGAGGTCGCGGCGGGCGAACGTGCGGTGACAGCTGCCATGCGCGAGGCCGGAGCCGGGCTCAAGACTGCCTGGCGCACCCAGATTACTGGCGCGGGGCTCGGACGACGGCTGGCAAATTCGATCCGCAACCAGAACTTTCCGCGGTCGGGCGAAAGCCTTGATGCGGCGGCGCTGGTCTGGTCCAAGGCACCGGTGATTGTCGGCGCTCACGATACCGGCCCACTGATCCGCTCGAAGGACGGGTTCTGGCTGGCAATTCCGTTGCCCGCCGCAGGCAAATCCACCCGTGGTGGCCGGATCACGCCCGGCGAATGGGAACGCCGACGCGGGCTGCGCCTGCGGTTTGTCTATCGGCGGACGGGCCCTAGCCTGCTGGTGGCAGAGGGGCGGCTGAATACGAAGGGTCAGGCGGTGGTCTCCCGATCAAAGACTGGGCGCGGAAAGGTCACCGCGCCGATCTTCCTTCTGGTGCCGCAGGTCAAGCTGCCGAAGCGGCTCAATCTCGACCGCGACGCCGAGAGGGCGCTCGACAGCGTGCCGGGGCTGATCGTCGCGAATTGGGTGGAGGGTCGATAACGCAGCTCTTCAATCCGGATTGTCAGACGCTTTTAGTTTATCTGAGTAAGAGGTTGGTACGATCAGGCACGGCATCCAAATGCTTTCGCAATAGTGGCTGCAACGCATCACGGGATGGAATAAAAGCTTCAGCGTAGCCAAAGTCGTGCCAATCAATGTTTGCCCGTGCGCCGAGACGATCTTGGTGTATTTTGTCTCGAACCTCTTTTACACGGCGAACGTTTACTTCAAGATGCGCTGCTCCAGTACCGTCAAACTCTCTGGTGAGAGCTGCAATCCAATCATTTGGATTGACGCGCGCGCCGGTGGAGCCGTCATCGCCAATTCCCGCGAGATGATGGATTGATCCCAGACCCTCGCAGACTGAAAACATACCAACGCTGAACTCGAAAGTCATGATCTGGCAATAGGGTTCAAAGAGAACTGACTTGCCAGACACCCGTTCCCCATGCGGCACGATCAAGCCAGCCTTCATCTCTAGGCCAACCAAAATGTGCTTAAGGTTGGAGACCAATCTGCGCCTCACTTCTCCATCAATCCCGGCCGGTACCGCGGAGATCAGCCAAGCTGTCCATTCCGCCGAAGTTGAAAGCGCATGATATCCAGGCGGGTCATCAGGATATAGGTCTAGATAGAACATTCAGATTGCTCCCTGCGGGACTAAAAATCGTTGATCAAGCTGAGCTTACGACGCGCGTTCTGCTTCAATGACTCGGACAATACAATAGATGCCTACACCCCGCGAAACCATCCTCACCGCGCTGCACGCGCGGCTTTCGGCGCTGCCCGCCACGGCCCTGCGTGGTGAGGTGCTGCCCGAGCGCATTCCGACCGATGGCCTGCTGATCCTGCGCGACGGCGAGCCGGGGGAGCCCGAAGTCACGCTCTCGCCGCTACGCTACCATTACCAGCACCGCGCCGAGATCGAAGCTGTCGTGCAAGGTACTGACCGTGACGCCGCCTTCGACACGCTGACCAACAGCATTGGTGTGGTCATTGCAGCGGACCGAACGCTAAGCGGCCTCTGCGACTGGGTCGAGGCGGAAGCACCGCGACCGGTCGATCTGCCGGTTGAGGGCGCGGCCAGCCTGAAGGCAGCCGTCATTCCGGTGTTGCTGCACTATTCAACGGCCGACCCGCTCGGCTGATCCCGACAATCCAAGGAGAAGAACATGGCACGAGCCCAAGGGGCGCGGGCGCAGATGGCGCTTGCGTTTGAGACGACCTATGGAACGCCCCCCGTGGGCGGTTTTACGAAAATGCCATTCGCCAGCACTTCGCTCGGCGCGGAGCAGCCGCTGCTCAATTCGGAACTTTTGGGTTACGGCCGCGATCCGCTGGCGCCCATCAAGGATGCGGTAACGGCGGACGGCGATGTCGTCGTGCCGCTCGACGCTGAGGCCTTCGGGTTCTGGTTGAAGGCGGCCTTTGGCGACCCGACTACGACCGGCACCGGTCCCTGGACGCACGAGTTTCAGTCGGGCGCGTGGACGCTGCCCAGCATGTCGATCGAGACCGGCATGCCCGAGATCCCGCGTTTTGCGATGTATTCCGGCTGCGTACTCGACCAGATCAACTGGCAAATGCAGCGATCCGGCCTTTTGACCGCGACCGCGCGGCTCGTGGCACAGGGCGAGACCGTGGGCACGACGACCAGTGCCGGAACGCCCGCTGCGTTGGATCTGCAGCGCTTCGGGCATTTCAACGGCGCGATCACCCGCAACGGGTCGGCCCTCGGCAATGTGGTCTCTGCCGACATCACCTATGCCAACAACCTCGACCGGATCGAGACCATCCGTTCGGACGGCCGGATCGACGGGGCAGACCCCTCCATCGCCGCGCTGACTGGCTCCATCGAGGTGCGCTTCGCCGATCAGACGTTGGTGACACAAGCGATCAACGGTGATCCCTGCGAGCTTGAGTTCGCCTATGTGCTGCCCTCTGGCGAGAGCTTCACCTTCACTGTGCATGCCGTCTACCTGCCGCGCCCGCGCATCGAGATTTCCGGGCCGCAGGGCGTGCAGGCGACATTCGACTGGCAGGCTGCGCGCGACAGCGTGATCGGCCGGATGTGCACCGCAACACTCGTGAACGACGTGGAGACATATTGATGCTGACGCTCGATCTGACGAACGCGCCGCGCTGGCATGACCTCGCGCCCGGCGTCCGGGTGCAGCTGCGACCGCTGACCACCGCGCTGATGGTGGCGACCCGCAGCGATCCCGCCGTCGAAGCGGTGCCTGAGGAGGCCTCCGACGAGGAACGCGCTGTCGCCTTCGCCAAGGCGCTGGCGCGGCGGGCGGTGCTCGCCTGGGAGGGTATCGGCGACGCCGACGGCAATCCCATCGACTCGAGCCCGGCGGCAATCGACGCGCTGCTCGACGTCTGGCCGATCTTCGAGGCCTTCCAGCTGACTTTCGTCTCAAAGGGCCTGCTGCTGGAACAGGAAAAAAACGTCTCCGCGCTCTCGCCGAATGGTCCTTCGGCGGGGGCGACGGATACTGCCAAGCCTGCCCGCAAGCGTGCCAGGACTGCCCGGCGCGGCTGAACCGTCCGGAAACGCCGGAAGGCTGGCAGGTATGGGACCTCGTCGGCCGTCTCGGCGGCCAGCTCCGAGTGCTGCCTGGCGCCGTCGTCGGATGGGACATGTCAGCGGCACTGGCGCTTGGCGATGCTCTCGGCGTCCCACCGCTCGCCATGGCCGAACTGCTGCCCGTGATCGAGACGGTGATGGTGGCCAAGCTCAACGAACAGATGGATCATTCCCATGGCTGAGAAGAGGGTCAGCGTCCGCCTCGCGGCCGTCGGCGGCCGACAGGTGCGCGCCGAACTGGAAGGTGTCGGCGAGGCCGGAGCGCGTGGCTTCGGGCGGCTCAGCCGGGAGATGGAGGCGGCCAACGCCCGTCTAGCTGCGTTTTCTCGCCGTGTCGCTGTGGCTGCCGCCGCCGCCGTGGCAGCCGCTGCCGCCGCTGGTGTGGCAATGGTCCGGTCCGGTCTGCAAACGGTCGATGCGCAGGCCAAGCTGGCGCAGTCGCTCGGGACTACTGTCGCCTCGATCCAGACGCTGGAGCGCGCGGGCGAGCTGGCTGGTGTGTCGATGTCCGGCATCGAGCAGGCTACCAAGGATCTGACACGACGGCTGAGCCAAGCGGCCGCCGGGACTGGTCCCGCTGCCGATGCGCTGGACCGGCTGGGGCTGTCGGCTGCCGACCTGATTTCCCTGCCGTTGGATCAGCGGGTGGGGGCGATCAACGCGGCCATCGAGGAATTTGTGCCCGCCGCCGAGCGGGCGGCCGTCGCTGGGCAGCTCTTCGGCGAAGAAGGCTCCATCGCCATGTCGCGGATCGACACCGCGACGCTTCGCCAGGCGACGGAGGATGTAATGGCCTTTGGTGTGGTTGTTTCCGAACAGGATGCTGACCAGATCGAGCGAACCAACGACGCCATCTCGCGGCTCGGCCTGATCTGGCGCGGGCTAGCGAACCAGCTCGCGGTCGCCGCCGCACCGGCACTGGAAGCCGTCGCCAACGCCATGGCTGCGGTCGCCAGCCGCACTGGTCCGCTCGGCATCGCCATTCGCGGGCTCCTCGACAATATCGGCCGCCTGACCACCTACGCCGCGACCTTCGCGGCCTTCCTCGCGGGTCGCTGGGTCGCCGGAATGGCGGCGGCAGCGTTGTCGGTTCGCGGGCTTGCCACAGCGCTTGTCCTTCTGCGTGGCGCGCTGATCCGCACGGGTATCGGCGCTTTGATCGTCGGCGCGGGCGAGCTTGTCTATCAGTTCACGCGCCTTGTGTCGGGCGCTGGTGGCTTTGGCGAAGCGATGTCGCTCCTGAAGGACCTCGCCGTCGAGGTCTGGGACCGTATCGAGATGGGAGCTGCTGCAGCGGGGGCGGCGGCGACGGCGATGTTCTTCGACCTGAAAGCCGATGCCGCCTCCGGCATGCAGAGCGCCATCGAGAGCGTTGTGGCCTTTGGCAACACGGCAGCGAACACCTTCGATGGGGCCTACGAGGCGATCAAGGCGATCTGGGGCCTGCTCCCCGCCGCCATCGGTGATCTGGCGTTTCAGGCCGCCAACAGCCTGGTTGACGGCGTCGAGGCGATGCTGAACGGCGTGGTCTCGCGCATCAACCGCTTCATCGGCGGGATTAACCAGGGGCTCGAAGCGCTCGGATCCGAGCGGCGCATCTCGATCATCCCCGATCTTGAGTTGGGTCAGATCGAGAACCGCTTCGAGGGTGCCGCGACGGCCGCGACCACCGCCGCGCAATCCGCCTTCGACCGGGCTTTTGCGGACAATCCGCTCACGGCCCCCGATCTTGGACTTACTGCAGCGGCCAATACCGCCCTTGCCACAGCCAATACCTATCGCGGTGCCGCGCAGGATTTGGCCGAAGGCGCGCGTGCGCCACTCGCCAGCTGGCAGGCCCTGCGTGACGCGGTGCAGGGCAGCAGTGAGGGTGGCGCTGACGCGCTGACTGAGGCGACTGGCGCGGCTGAGCGTTTGGAGACAGCGCTTGGCGATGCTGGACGTGCGGCTACGGGTGCAGGAGCAGCGGCCGGGGCTGCAGCGGCCGCCGCCGAACCCAATACCGAAGCCGCCGTTACTGGCTGGCAGGCGGTCACTGCCGCGCTCAGTGACTATGCCAGCAAGGCCCGCGATATCGGCGGTGATATCGGCCAGGCGCTGGTTGGTGCATTTCAGTCGGCTGAGAACGCAGTCGGCGAGTTCGTCAAGACCGGCAAGCTGGACTTCCGCGATCTGGTCACCTCGCTGCTGGCCGATCTCGCCAAGCTGGCGGCACGTCGATTCATTCTTGGGCCGATCGCCAATGCGCTCTCCGGTGCGCTCGGCGGTGCGGGAGGGATCTTCGCAAACATCTTGCATGCGGGCGGCATGGTAGGTGCCTCCGCGCCAGGCAGGATGGTCCCGGCCATGGCATTCGCCGCTGCGCCCCGGATGCATTCCGGCGGTATGGCCGGACTTCGCCACGACGAGGTGCCCGCAATCCTGCAGCGGGGCGAGCGGGTGCTGTCGCGGCGTGAAGCACAGAGCTACGGCACGGGTGGCGGCGTCAACGTCACCATCATGGCGCGCGACGCTGAAAGCTTCCGACAATCGCGCACGCAGGTCGCGGCCGACATCGCTCGCGCGGTCTCGCTCGGCCGGAGGGGCATGTGATGGCGTTTCACGAAGTCCGGTTTCCAGACAATATCAGTCGCGGCGCGCGTGGCGGGCCGGAACGCCGCACACAAATCGTCGAGCTGGCCTCCGGCGATGAGGAGCGCAACGCCAGCTGGGCCAATTCGCGTCGCCGCTACGATGTCGCCTATGGCATCCGCCGCGCCGACGATCTGGCGGCCGTGGTTGCCTTTTTCGAGGCGCGCAA
The DNA here is from genome assembly GCA_021775255.1 of Roseovarius sp. GTDB lineage: Bacteria > Pseudomonadota > Alphaproteobacteria > Rhodobacterales > Rhodobacteraceae > Roseovarius. The sequence goes on along the minus strand of JAJFIA010000022.1, from coordinate 37,628 downwards.
CGGTCGGCTACATGGGTTCCGCTTCAAGGACTGGGGCGACCACAAGTCCTGCCTGCCTTCGGGCACGCCATCGCCGACGGATCAGTCGATCGGCACCGGCGATGGCACGACGACCGCCTTCCAGTTGGTGAAGCGCTACGCGTCCGGCGCACAATCCTCGACGCGCGCCATCGCCAAGCCGGTGACAGGAACCGTCCGCATCGCCCTCGGCGGAGTAGAGCAACCCTCCGGCTGGTCGGTCGATACGACCACTGGCGTCGTCACTTTCGGTACAGCGCCAGATTCCGGCGTCGCAATCTCCGCAGGCTTCGAGTTCGACGTGCCCGTCCGCTTCGACACTGACGCGCTCGACGTGACGCTTGATCTCGAGCGGCTGGGCTCGATCACCTCCATTCCACTTCTGGAACTCCGCCGATGAAAAATATCACCCCCGATCTGCAAACGCATCTGGACGAGGGCACGACGAGCCTGGGCTGGTGCTGGCGCATCGCCCGCGCGGATGGCGTGACCTTCGGCTTCACCGACCACGACCGGACGCTCAGCTTCGACGGCACCGATTTCGAGCCGGAAAGCGGGTTGACGGCGTCAGAGGTCCGCTCTGGCTCCGACCTGTCGGTCGATGCACAGGACGCAGAGGGCGTGCTGACCTCCGACCGGATCACCGAGACCGATATCCTCGACGGCCGCTGGGACAACGCTGAGGTCGAGGTCTGGCGGGTAAACTGGGCCGAGACCAGCCAGCGCGTCCTGATGCGGCGCGGGGCCATCGGCCAGATCCGGCGCGGGCGACTGGCCTTCGTGGCCGAGGTTCGGTCATTGGCTCACGTGCTTGGGCAGACGGTGGGACGGACCTTCCAGGCGACCTGCGATGCCGCACTCGGCGACGCCCGTTGCGGCATCAATCTGGAGAACTTCGCGTTCAGGGGCACGGGTGGCGTCATTGATCTCCTGCGCGACCGGGCCTTCACAACATCAGGGCTCGGCAGTTTTTCGTCCGGCTGGTTCACCTTCGGCACCTTCGAATGGACAAACGGCACGAATGCCGGTCGGAGCGCCGAGATCATCGCACATGACCTGACTGACGGCATCGCGGTGCTGACACTGCTCGAAGCTCCGGTACGAACCATTGCCGAAGGTGACGCCTTCATTGTCCGCGCGGGGTGCGACAAGCGTATCGAGACCTGCAGCGCCAAGTTCGCCAACACCGTCAACTTCCGCGGCTTCCCACACATCCCCGGCCAGGATGCCGTGTTGCGATACGCCACGAAGGACGGTGGGCACGAGGGGGCGGTGCTTTGAATGCTGCCAAATCACAGCGCGTTATCAAGGTAGCGCGGTCCTGGCTCGGCACGCCGTATCACGACCAGGCCAGCCTCCGGGGCGTTGGCTGCGACTGCCTCGGGCTGGCGCGCGGCGTCTGGCGCGAGGTCGTCGGCCCCGAGCCGTTCCCGATCCCGCCGTATAGCCGGGATTGGGGCGAGACCGGGCCCCGCGAGGTTCTTGCGGATGGTGCTCGGCGCATGATGCCGGAAATCGCACCTTCTGAGGCTGGTCCCGGCGCGCTGGTCCTGTTCCGCATGGTACCCCGCGCCATTGCCAAGCATGTCGGGATCCTCACCGGGCCCGACAGTTTCCTCCACGCCTACGAGCGGCTGGGCGTGATCGAGGAGCCGCTCACCCCGTCCTGGCGGCGGCGCATCGCCTTCGCCTTCCTGTTCCCCCAACGCTGAGACCCCCACATGGCCACCCTCGTTCTCGGTGCCGCAGGCGCTGCCATTGGCGGCAGTATCGGCGGCGCGATCCTCGGCGTCAGCGCCGCCACCATCGGTGGCTTCATCGGCTCCACCGTCGGCTCGGTCGTCGACAGCTGGATCATTTCGTCATTGGCACCAACTCAGCGGATCGAAGGCGCGCGGCTGGACAATCTGCGCATCACCTCGGCCACCGAAGGGGCGGTAATCCCACGCCTCTATGGTCGCATGCGGATCGGCGGCAACATCGTCTGGGCGACCGATTTCCGCGAGGAGACCAAGACCACGACGCAGGGTGGCGGCAAGGGCGGCGGTGGTGGCGGCAAGGTCAAGACGACCGAGTATTTCTACTATGCCTCCTTTGCGGTCGCGCTCTGCGAGGGGCCGATCACCGGCATTGGCCGTATCTGGGCCGACGGCAAGCTGCTGGACACGGCCGGGGTCACTTGGCGCTGGTATCCTGGCGATGAGAGCCAGGCGGCCGATCCGTTCATCTCAGCCAAGATGGGCACGGCCAACACGCCCGCCTATCGCGGCACGGCCTATGTTGTCTTCGAGGACCTGCCGCTCGGAAACTACGGCAACCGCATCCCGCAACTGAGTTTCGAGGTGTTCCGTCCTCTGGCCGATCCGGACACGGCGGAGGGACTGACACAAGCTGTGACCATGATCCCGGCATCCGGCGAGTTCGCTTATGCCACGCAGGGTATTCGCAAGGGCGGCAGTGGATCGCAAACTCCCGAGAACCTGAACGCGCTGACCGACACTGCCGATATGGTGGTAGCGCTGGACCGGCTGCAGGCGATGGCACCGAAGGTCGAGAGCGTGTCGCTGGTGGTTGCCTGGTTCGGAGACGATCTGCGCGCTGGAAACTGCAAGGTGCGGCCCGGCGTCGAGGTCACCGCCAAGAGCACTACGCCTTCGGCCTGGTCGGTGAATGGCGTCAGCCGCGCCAATGCCTTTCTGGTCAGCCGCGATGATCAGGATCGCCCGGTCTATGGCGGCACGCCCGCCGATTTTGCGGTGGTCCAGGCAATCCAGGAGATGAAGGCGCGTGGGCTGCGCGTCACCTTCTATCCCTTCATCCTGATGGACGTGCCGCCCGGCAACACGCTGCCGAACCCGTATTCCGATAACGCCGCCGAAACCGGGCAGCCCGCGTTTCCCTGGCGGGGGCGGATCACCTGTTCTCCAGCCGCAGGTTTCGCTGGGACCGTGGAAAAGACGGCGACAGCCGCAACCCAAGTCGCGGCGCTTTTCGGCGCGGCCACGCCCGCCAGCTTCAGCGTCTCGGGTCAGTCGGCTTCGTGGACCGGGCCATCCGGCGACTGGGGTCTGCGCCGCATGGTGCTGCACTACGCCCATCTCTGCGCGGCGGCGGGCGGCGTCGATGCGTTCCTCATCGGGACCGAGATGCCGGGGCTGACGACGATCCGCTCGGGCGCTATCACCTATCCGGCGGTTCAGGCCTATCGGGACCTGCTTGCCGATGTGCGCTCGATCCTCGGGTCCGGCACCAAGATCGGCTACGCGGCCGACTGGAGCGAGTATTTCGGGCATCAGCCGGGCGGCGGTTCGGGCGACGTTTTCTTCCATCTCGATCCGCTCTGGGCCGATCCGGAGATCGACTTCATCGGGATCGATAACTACATGCCGCTCTCCGACTGGCGGGACGGCTTCGAGCATGCCGATGCGGCCGAGGGCTGGCCCGCGATCTACGACCGCGCCTATTTGCAGGCGAACATTACTGGCGGCGAAGGCTTTGACTGGTTCTACGCCAGCGCCGCAGACCGCTCAGCGCAAGTCCGCACGCCCATCACCGACGGTGCTGCGGCAAAGCCGTGGGTCTTCCGCTACAAGGATCTGCGCGCCTGGTGGTCGAACGCGCATTACAACCGCCCGGGCGGAGTGGAGAGCGGGACACCCACGGCATGGGTGCCGCAATCCAAGCCGATCTGGTTCACCGAGCTTGGCTGCCCGGCCATCGACCGGGGCACCAATCAGCCGAATGTCTTCTTCGACCCTAAATCGTCGGAGAGCTTCGTGCCTCATTTCTCGCGGGGCTGGCGCGACGACGCGATCCAGCGGGCCTATCTCGAGGCGACCTATCTCTGGTGGGGCGAGGCTGCGAACAACCCGATCTCCGGTATCTATGGCGGACGGATGGTGAATGTACCGGAATGTGCCGCCTGGACATGGGACGCGCGGCCCTATCCGTTCTTTCCGGCGCTGACCGACGTCTGGACCGACGGCGCGAACTGGCGGCTCGGCCACTGGCTGACCGGGCGGCTTGGCGCGGTGTCGCTGGCCGCGCTCGTCCGTCATCTCTGCCTGCGGGCTGGAATGCCCGTGTCCCGGATCGACGTCACCGGTCTCTGGGGTGCGCTCGAAGGTTATGCGATTGGCGCACTGGAATCCCCGCGAGCGTCCATCACAACGCTGTCGCGGCATTTCGGGTTTGACGCGGTCGAGACCGAGGGCGTGATCCGTTTTGTCATGCGGGGGCGCGCCGCCGTGGCCAGTGTGACGCACGACGATCTTGTTGCGGCTCGCGTGGGTGACGTTCTGGAACTCACGCGTGCGCAGGAAACCGAACTGCCGCAGGCGCTCAAATGGCAGGTGGCGCGTGCTGACGAGGACTACGATGCCGCCTTGGTTGAGGCGCGTCGGATCACCGTCGACACGACGCGGATCGCCTCAGAGAGCTTTCCAATGGCGGTGCCGCCCGAGGAGGCCGAGCGCCGTTGCCGCCGGGCGCTCATGGAAGCTTGGACCGGGCGAGAAACAGCGGCGTTTCGTTTGCCGCCGTCGCGACTGGCGCTTGATCCGGCCGATGTCGTCACGCTCGCCCATGACGAGCGGCAAATACCGCTGCGGCTTGTTTCCATTGCAGACGCTGAAGCACGCGGGATCGAAGCGGTCCGCCAGGATCGCGAGGCCCACGACCTGCCACCCGGTTCGCCACGACAGTCGTCCCTGTCAAAGGCCGTGGTGTTCGGCGCACCCGAGGTGGTGCTGATGGACTTGCCACAGCTGACCGAGGATCAGCCCCAGCACCGGCCGTTCATCGCTGCCAATGCCGTTCCCTGGCCGGGGGTGATGGCAGTGTTCCGCAGCCCGTCGACGGACGGGTTTGAGCTACTGACGACATTTGGCGGTCGTGCCCGGATCGGGACGCTGGTTTCGGATTTCTACGCGGGCCCGACCTCGCGCTTCGATCTTGGCAATGCGCTGGTGATCGATCTGCTCTCGGGCACTCTGGAAAGCATCACCGACCTGACCCTGTTGGGTGGGGCCAATGTGCTGGCCGTTGAGTCTGCGCCGGGGTGCTGGGAGATCGTCCAGGCGGGATCTGCAGAGCTGATTGCACCGGGCCGCTATCAACTGAGGCGGCTCCTGCGAGGACAACGCGGCACGGAAGCGGCTATGGCCAATCCGGCTCCTGCAGGCGCACGGGTCGTAGTTCTCGACGAGGCTCTGGCATCACTACCAATCGCCGAGGCCGATCTCGGGCTTCCCTGGAACTGGCGCGTCGGTCCCGCAAGCCGGTCTGTCAGCGACGAGACCTATGTCGCCGCCTCCTTCACAGCGGTTGGCGTGGGTCTGCGGCCGTTCTCCGTCGCCCATGTCCAGCAGCCGTGGCGTCGCCCCCGCACGCCCGGCGATCTGACCATCCGCTGGACGCGCCGGTCCCGAGCGCTTTCTGCCGACAGCTGGGGCGCAGTTGAGGTGCCTCTAACCGAGGAACTGGAAGCCTACGAGGTCGAGATCCTCGATGGCAGCACGGTGAAGCGGGTGCTGAGTGCACCCACAACAAGCGCAATCTACACGGCCGCCCAGCAAACTACCGATTGGGCCGCGCCGTTCGGGCCCGGCGACACGCTGACAGTCCGCATCTCCCAGCTTTCCGCCCTGATCGGGCGGGGTGGGGCCAAAACCGTCACGCTCACATTCTGAAGGCCAACCCATGTCCGACACCACTACCAAACTTCTACTGCCCTACATTCTGGCGGCTCAGGCCCAGAAGCATGTCACGCACAACGAGGCGCTGCGGATCCTCGACGGGTTGGTGCAACTCTCCGTCATCGACCGGAATCTGACAGCGCCGCCGGGAAGCCCCACCGATGGCGATCGCTACATCGTCGGCTCGGGCGCCACCGGCGACTGGGCGGGCTGGGACCTGAACGTGGCGCTCTGGACGGACGGGGCGTGGCTGCGTCTGCCACCGAGGACCGGCTGGAGCGCGTGGGTCGAGGACGAAGGCCTGCTGCTGGTCTACGACGGCGCGGGCTGGATCGGCACGACGCCAGCGGCGCTGCAGAACATGGCGCTGCTCGGGCTCGGGACCACGGCCGATGCGTCGAACCCGTTCTCGGCCAAGCTCAATTCCGCGCTCTGGACGGCGAAGACCGCGGCCGAGGGCGGCACCGGCGATCTGTTCTACACCATGAACAAGGAGGCGGCGGGCGACGATCTCGGCCTGACCCTGCAGAGCGGTTTCGTGACAAAGGCGCTCGTCGGTCTCTTCGGCTCCGACAGTTTCCGCCTCGCGGTTTCGGCCGACGGCAGCACCTTCTTCGACGGTCTGATCGTGGACAATACCACCGGCATCGTCGAGCAGCCGCAACTGCCGCGCTTCAAGGCCTGGACGAACTACGACAACTACGTGGGCGTCGGAGCCTGGACAAAGATCGGCCTGAATAACACCGACTACAACGATCAGGGTGCGTTTGATGCCGGGACCAGCCTGTTCACCGCGCCCGTGGACGGGACATACCTGCTCGGCGCAACGCTGCTCTACAAGATCAACGCCAGCGCCACAGCCCGCATGCGTGGGCGGCTGGTGCTGAACGGCGCGACCGAAATCCGGGGTTCCTTTGGCGAGATCTCCGCCACCCACGTCACGCTCGCCACCGCCATCTGGCTGCAGACCATTGTGCCGCTCACTGCGGGCGATACCGTGGAACTGCAGGGGTATTTTCGGGTCGCGGACGGCTACTTCGCCGCCGATCACACGTCCTTCTGGGGCTGCAAGGTTGGCTGAACGGCGGGAGGATTGACCCATGACACCACCCCGATCCGACCAGGGTTTCGTACGCATGCCAGACGCCGAGTTCGAGGCCATGCTGGCACGCGCTGCCGAGAAAGGCGCCAAACGCGCGCTCGCCGATGTCGGCCTCGATGGTGAAGAGGCTGCGCTCGATATCCGCGACCTGCGATCCTTGCTCGACTGCATCCGTCTTGTACGCCGCACTGCAATGCAGACCGCTGTCCGCATGATCACCACCGGTGTGATGTTGGCGCTGCTGGCCGGGATCGCGATCAAGCTCAAGATATTCGGCGGCGGTCCGTAGCCGCCCATCGCGACGATTCACGCATTACCCTCAACCCGCCCATGTGGCGGGTTTTTCCGTTTTTGGAGGAAACCATGACCACGACCTTTTACGACCATTGGCGCGACCTGCCAAAAAGTGCCTGGCGCTGGACCAACTTCTCGCCCGCCGAAATTGCCTGCCGGGGCACCGGCAAGCTGCTGATCAACGAGCCCGCGCTTGACAAGTTGCAGGCGCTGCGTGACCAGCTGGGTAAGCCGCTGATCGTCCGCTCCGCCTATCGCAGCCCGGAGCACAATCGTGCCGTCGGCGGCGCAACCCGCTCGAAGCACATGGACGGCGCGGCCTTCGACATCGCAATGTCGAACCACGACCCGGTGACTTTTGAGGCGGCGGCACGCGCGGTGGGGTTTCTCGGGTTTGGATTCTATCCACGCTCGGGGTTCATGCATGTCGATCTTGGCCCGGCGCGGCAGTGGGGTGAGCGGTTCCCCATCCGGGCGACGGCTTTCGCCGAGGAAGCCCAGCCCGCGCGCGAGGTCTTGGCCGATAGCCGCACCATGAAAGGTGGCGGAGCGGCCGGAGTGGCGACGCTGGGCGCCGCGGGGGTTGAGGTGGCGCAGAACGTCCTCTCTGAGACCCAGTCCGCCGTCCTGCCGCTGGTGCCATACCTCGACACGCTCCGCTGGGTGTTCATCGCTGTGGCGCTCATTGGCATCGCGGTCACGATCTACGCCCGCCTAGATGACTGGCGCAGGGGGCAGCGATGATCGTCAGCATTCTTGGCGGGATCGCTGCCAAACCGTGGGCGAGGGCCGCGCTGCGCTACGGTGCGACCGCCCTCACCATCGTCTTGTTCCTGCTGTCGATCCGCCGCGCAGGTGAGCGCACGGGGCGGCTTGCCGAACGCCTTGAAGCCACGGAGAAGGCCAATGATATTCAACGCCGGATGCTGGAAGCGGCGGCTCGTCGTCCTCGCAATCGCGACGAACTGGTTGACCGGCTGCGCGACGGCGGGTTTTAAAGCGAACGGCTTGGCGGCATGTCTGCCGGTCGTGGAATACAGCCGAGTGTTTCAGACGCAGGCGGCCGAAGAACTGAGGATGTTGCCGGACGGATCGGCTGTCGTAGAGATGATGGGTGACTATTCTGTGATGCGAGACCAAGTGCGCGTGTGTGGGTCAGTTTAGTTGGATTGCCCGACAACCTCAGCGCCTTTTTCGAACACTTCGCTTCGGTGCCATTCGAGGCGGGCACGGTGCTTGTCTGTCAGGCGAATTGGTGCCTGCCACCGTAATTCGGCAGCGGCCGCTTCACTTAGCTGCGTTGAAAACTGTGGGTGGCCGCCGTCATCAAAAGTAACGAGGCCTCGGTCGAACGCGGCATCCCAGAGCGCCGACAGAAGCAGGCCGTTGTGCACGTCCAGTCGATCCTCGTCGCTCTCACAATCCCTCCACGGCTTAATGTGGGAGGCCCGCAGCAATGCGTGGTCGGTAATGCCTGTCAGGGGGCAACTGCCCTGCCAGTAGGTGACCAGACGGTCTCGGAATATCCCCTGTCCAACACGCTGCACCACCAGACGCTCTGCTTCAGTCGTCTTTGGCATCCCCTTCGTTCGGTGCAGGAACTCTTGCAGGGGGGCGTCGGGGAGACTGACGGCGAGTTCGTATAGGCGGGGCATAACGGCATAGAGCGAGGTCAGAGATGTGAACTGAAACCGCGCGAGGCCCGGGCCGTCTGTATCAGAAATCTCAAGCCCGATCTCTGCCAGCACCCCAGCATGGTCGATAGAAAGCAGCCAGTTGTCGGTCCGCTCGGCCGCCAGCCAGATAGACCCTTGCGCAGTGGTCGACGTGTAATGCCGCCATCCGTCAGTTTCGCCATGAGTCCGGCGAAACCCGTTCTGGAATGCAATCTTGTCGCATTCCTGCCGAATGACGAAAGACTGGGGAGTTTCCACTTTGCTCAATGATACAATACCTGAAATCTACTGCGTTAAAGCCTCAAGCTCATCCATCAGCCTCGAGAACCGTCTTAACTGATCATATTGTTCTTCATCGATGCCGTCTGGATCAAAGTGCATCACGTCGTTCCGGATTTCCCTAACTCTGTCCATCTCCGCGCAAAACACGGCCCTATCCACGCGGAGACCAAGGAGTGGCCAATTGTCTGGCTTCTGAATGATACGGAGATACTCGCCAAACGTTAGGTCTGCCACGGATTGAATCCGCTCCTTCCGTTCCAGATCCGTATCGCTGCAGACCTCCTGCAAAACCTCGACAGAGAATTTTCCATTCATCAAGTTTCGGATCTGGTTCTCGATCTGCCCAATTAGGAGGAACGGCTCCGACAGGAACTGGAACTGCTCACTCAGATCTGTCGCCGTGACGATCCCAGTGACCTTCTTGTCAATGGACGAGCGGACAAAGACGAATTCGTGCTCAATGATCAGTTTGGTTGCCTTGAAAAGCGCCTCTGTGTCTTCCAGCGCGACGGCCATCTCCATAGCGTCTTTAACTTCAACGAGGTTGTTTTCATGGCTCAGGCGCTTCCCGATTGTCTTCCAACTTATCGTACCGTTCAGCGTTCGCTCGTTTGACATGACAGCCAGCTGCGAGAAATCATGCGCCAACATCAAGGTAATGGCTTTCTCGACGGTATCCTGTGGCTTGACCGAAATCACGCCACAGTTGGCAGCTTTGAGCATGCTGATGAGGAAGTTTGCATCTTTGGCAGCGAAGGCTGTTTCAGTGCCACTTTGGTCTTCCTCGGCAGGCGCTACTACAGCGACGGCTTGAGGCGCTTTCTTGAACGTGATCTCGGCATCGATCCAGACCTTGGTGAAATCTGGGTTGGTTACGATGCCGGCTTCATCCAGCTCAGTTTGTATCCTTTTGACGACACCGGTGCGGCGCCTGCGGGAATCGAACCAGCGGAGCAGTTCTCGGACCGTCGTCGAAGGTTCCTTTCCCTCGCCGACGTCGTTTTTGATCTCTTCGAACTCTTTGGTCATCGTGTTGCTCTCCATCCCCTACATCCCCAACGCCGTGAATTCGCCGTTCGCTTCCATGCGGTCCCAGGCGGCGAGGACGAGGCGGCGGGTGCGGTATTCGCCGTGTTTGCGGATTTCTTTTTCCTTGAGGACCCGGAAGGTTTCCGAGGGGTAGTCGAGGCCCTTCACGTCGGCGGGGTCGAGGATGTAGCGCAGCTCGTCGCGGGTCAGGCCGTAGGCGCGGGCGTAGAAGGCGTCGAGATCGGCACGCAGGTCGGCGCGGCGGTCCTCGTCCCAGGCGAAGGGCGGGCCGTCATGGCCCAGATCGCGGGCGAAGGGGGCGAGGCTGTGCGAGGTGTAGGTGAGTTCCAGCACCTTTGGGGTGATGAAGGCGAGGCGTGGTTCGGTGTAGAATTCGGGCACAACTGTCGGTAATTGCTTCACAATATTATACTTGAGATGTACGTAAGCAATCTTTTGTCTTGTCGCATAGTCGAACGCAAGAGACGCCCAATTCGCGTAAAGACATGCAAGTTGTTTCGGTTCGTGCTCCGTAAATGCCAGCAGGAATGTATCGCCAGTGCCGCATTTTGGAATAATGCACGGAACCATCGTTCGTTCAGCAATGGCAGTTGTTACGTCCCGCCATCCGAACAGGTAGTTCTTTCCGCGAAGGCGATCAGAAAGCCTTCGGGTGACTTCATCAGATGGAACCCAATAAAATGGCTCGGTTTCAAAGGAAATGCTTTGATGTTCTGCTTCAGTAGTAGGCGGTAGAACTCGATTCCCTCGATCGTCGCCGCGTGAATGATACGAAGAAGCCCTATGGTCAAAGTGCCAAACTAATTTCGCTTCATAAAGCGGAACGTATCGAGTTTGTCTCGGCCCTCCACCACTCAAAGGCAAACTGCTTGCTCCTGAGCTCTCAACAGAGAGAGCGCCTTGAGAAGGTCTCACGCCGCCCTGAATCCAATCCGCGCCAGAGCGATCAAAGCCCTCTGCTACCAATTGCGCGGCAGTACGGAAGAATCTCGAGTCCGTAGACATGTCGAAGGGGCGTGCAAAGCTAACACTCCACGGATTACCTTTGGAATCCTTTGTGTCATCTACAAGCACCGGCGCATGACGGTATATTTTCGCTGTCAATTCTGCGTCCCAACGCGATCGGAAAACCGGTGCAGTTCGAGTGTTGGGGTTAATCGCAGAAATTTCTTGGGGAGACAGCGCGAAGTTTCGCTCTGGGTCGGCGATCTCTCCCGCATCGGTCAAGAAGAACGAAAATCCCGCTTCCTGCACATCTCGGCCCAAAGTAAGTAAGCAGAACTTAAAACTGCGGTGAACCGCCGAAAAAATTGGGCGTCGGTTCTCGAAATCAATGAGTCGTGCCAGGCGTTGCTTTTCGACAAGATGCGCAAAGAATGGGGCCGTCGTTATGTCAGTGGAGATCCCGGTGGGTACAATCACACCCGCACGTTGGCGCGCGAGATCCGCGAACAGCTCCGCGAACAGTGCATAGGTGTTAACGTCGCCTCTTCCTGTTAAAGCGAAGCGCCCACCATCCTCTCCTGAGACGCGGACAAATTCGCTTGTTGCCTCTGCTTCGCGTTTGGCGGATGTGAATGCCTCAAACAAAGCTCGTTCGACGCTGCCTTCGATTGCTGTCGCCAATGCTTTGATCAGCTTGTTACGGGCGGCTTTGTTTGGCGCTCCGGCGATCTCTGGTGAGCGGCTTGCGAAGAACTCCTGCTCCTGTAGCTTGATCCGCTCCCAAGGTGGATTGCCTAGCACCACATCAAAGCCGCCGCGCTGCATCACATCGGGGAACTCAAGCGGCCAATGGAACGCCCGCGCACGACGCGCGGCCTTCGGGGCATCCGCCATTGCCTGCCGCATCTTGCCCTGATTGAGGGCCATCCACAGCTCCTCGGTCGTAGGTACCGTGCGGGACGTTGGGCCAGCGGGCGCACCGCCCACCTTGGGCAGCAGGAAGGCCGCGACATAGAGGTTCGCCGCCGCCGTCGCCCGCACAAAGCCCTGCTTCTTGCGCAGTTCCTTGAACCGCTTGGCCTTGGCCCCGATCTGCTCCACTGTATCCTCGGGCAGATCACGGAAGCCTGAGAAATCCAGCGCCATCGGCTTCATCTCGGGCATGGCGACCTGGCCGGTGCCGAAGTCGAACCCGCCCTGACCCTTCGTGGCGTCCTGATTGGCCTTCTTGTAGTATTTGGCCGTGTCCTTGTCGTCGCCGGTCAGCGGCTTGTAGGCGGCATCGGGGATGCCATCCTCCAGAACCTTCAGGTCGAACACCCCCAGCAACGCATCGCCGCAGCGGATTTGCGCGTCGAAGAAGCCGAGGGGAAGGCCGGGGTCCACCGTTTCGATCCAGAGCGCGACCTTGGTCAGCTCCACCGCCATGGGGTTGCGGTCCACCCCGTGCAGGCAGGAGCGCGCGACATCACGCAGAGCATGGCGGAAGTCGGACAATGCGGGCGTGCCTTCGGCCCGGTGGCGGGCAAGACGCGTTGCGATGCGACGGGCGGCGGCCAGAAGGAAGTGGCCCGAGCCGCAGGCGGGGTCGATCACGGTCAGCTTCAGCAGCTTGTCCGGCTCGGTCTTGTCCAGCACCGGATCGAGCGCGGTGTCGAGCAGCGCCTGCACGAGGCTGTCGGGCGTGTAGTAGGAGCCAGTGGTCTTGCGCTGGTTGCCCTTCTGCTCGGCGGCCTCGGAGGCGAAGACGAGCGTCTTGCCGTCGTCGCCCAGCTGGGGCTGCAGTTCGAGGAGGGATTCGTAGACCGAGCCCAGCTCCTCCGTCTCCATCGCGCGCCAGTTGACGGGGACCATGCCGGTTTTGTCCAACAGCCAGGAGAGGCGGTAGAGCGCCTCCATGAAGGCCTTGTTGCGCAGGCGGGCGGTTTCAAGGTGGGGCAGACGGTCGTCAGCAAAGAGACCGCCAAGCGCCGGGAGGGCGAGGGCTGGCTGGCCATTGGCGAGCGCGTTGAAGACGATCTTGACGCCTTCGTAGCGGTCATGGTGTTTGTCCCAAGTCGCGGCGCGGTAGCATTGTTTGCGCAGGGCCGCGAGGGAGTAGCCTTGAGCGTAAAGTGCGCGAGCGTCTGTCTTGGCGTTGCTGGGGTGCAGGAGGTTCCGGTCCTCGGCGACCATGAGAAAGATCAGGCGGTAGACGAGGCGCAGGAGTTCATTGAACCACTCGGTGAGGTTCACTTCGCCGGATTTCAGTTTTGTCGAAAGGTCGGGGTTGGCTTCAAGGAAGCCGGACCCAAGCACCTTGAGCGCGATCTGGACCTGGTCGGCAAGGCGATCCCGGGCAACCTCACCTTCCTTGGAGCCAGTCTCTCGCCACCGCTCAAGCGGGCAGTCTGTGGCGGGTGCGCCTTCGTTGCCGAAACGGGACCGGTGGATCAGCAGCCAGAGGACGGCGAAGGAGGCGATGTCCTCGTTCGAGAAGATCTGGGCGAGGTCAGCCTCGATATAGGCCGGGCGGGTCAGCGAGGCGTTGTCCCGCATGAGGCGCAGATGGGTGCCGTTGGTGACAATACCCCAAAGCGCCTCGTCCTTGTCATTGAGGTAGTCCTGAAGGGCGAACGCAGGTGAGCGAGACCGGTCGACGGACAAGGTCGGACTACGACGGTCGAGCGTTTCGGACGTCGGCACCACGACGAACGGCACGCGCCCGCTTGCGATCAGGGCGATGGGTGCTTGAGCAGCCTGCAGATCGTCGTATCCGAAGGTTTCCTTGAAGAGGCCCGAAACAAAGCGACGTGTGGCATCCTGAGTTGGTGTCTCGATCTTGGCGAATGCATCGAAATGAGACTGCCCGACGCGGAAAGCCGTCGAGATTTCTTCGCGGATCGTCAGGCCCTTTCGAACGGAGTAGTTCTCCGGCGCCTGTTCGGGCGCGGCCCGCTGATCGATCTTTGCAATCATGGCGGGCGCGATGAGATTGCCCTCGAGGCTTAGCGACGGCCATGCGGACATATCTGTAATGGGTTTGCGGGCCATGCTTAAACCTCGCCCGGCATCAGCACGAACATTCCAATGACGTCAGGTGGAAGCACCGCCTCCACGCTGACCCGCGAGGCGGATCCAGCCGCAGCACGCAGTCGCGCATGATCTTCGACGAGCTCCTCCGCCCGCTTTTTCACGAATGCCGCCAGCGGTCCTTCAATGAATAAGGGCAAATCCGACTTTGCATTGTTCACCAGCCGGTCTCGCGCAATCTGCGCAAGATCAGCAATTGCTGGCGTGTTCAGCATTTCACGCGCGGCGTCTCCTGTCGCGACAATGATATTCCCCTGTAGGGCAACGAGTGCAGCCTCCTCGGCAAGTAGCAGTCTTTCCTTGCGGGAATGGATGGTGAGCTTGTAGCGGATACGTAAAAGCACGAGACGGGTCATTGCCGAGACCGCTGGCGTGGGCCAAGCCCCAACGCGCCCGATGCCTAGATCTGGTAGCGCTTCTTGGTCCAGCGAAGCCTCAACCAGGCTTTCCGCCAGAGAGGCAGTCAGCGGATGGGTGCGCGTCAACAGGGTAGTGCCCGAAGGCGCAGGCTCCGCAGTGGCAAGCCTCACTGATTTCTGCAGCCCTCGTTGCCCCAGCTTTTCTTTCAGGCTCTCCTGAAGCGCATGAACATGCGCAATGTATAGCGACCGCTTTTTTTCGAGAGGTACGCCAAAGCGAGACATGGCGCGTTCGACGAACTGCCGCGCATCATCCGGCGAGCCGAGCAGGTCTTTGACCTTGTTCCATTCCGGCGCAACCTCGGCCGGTTTCATTGCATTCTGTGCAAAACGCGCACGGGATTTTTTCTCGTTCTCGCTCGCATCGCGCCAACGGGCATCCATCGCTTGCGTGCCGTCATCCAGACGCAAGTCAAATGTCAGCTGTTTATGGCCACCGCGGCGAAGCATCATCGCGGCCATGAGTGCATCTGTGACGGGGCCACGTTCATCGGGGAGCGGAACGGTTACACCTGTTGCTTTCCGAATTTCTTCGGCCTTGCGCAGGATAACGTCGAGGACAGCACCATCAATGGCGCTGTCTGGCGAGAACATCATGATGGATCGAACCAGTTCGGCGGGTTGACCAAAACGGTCTACCCGGCCCTCGCGCTGTTGGTGCCGGGTCGGGTTCCACGAGAGGTCGTAGTGCACGACGGTGTCAAATAGCTGCTGAAGATTAATTCCTTCAGACAAGCAATCCGTCGCTACCAAGATCCGTTGAACATCCTTTTCAACATCTTCAACCGACATCTCCGCGACGCGGTCCCGCCGCTCGTCTGGTGTCAGTTCCCCAGTGACGGCTTCAATATTCAGTTTCGGAAACGCTTTGCGAAGACCCTGCTTTACGTGCTCAGCCGTTGCCAGGTAGCGACAAAATACGACTGGATTGGCGCCATCTTTGATCAATGGCTTCAGCGCACTGATGAGCGCGTCAAGTTTGGGGTCCTTTGCGACCAAAAGACGGGACGCTTGATCCAGAAGAGCTTGAAGTGCCGGATCGTTCGCGAAGATCGTATTGGGCTCAACATCAACAGCGTCTTCGTCGTCGCTATCTTCGTCGAAAATTTGTGGTTCCAAACGCTCTGCTTCGTTTGATGCACGATTTCTCAGGGTACTAAGCGCCGCGGCTGGGGAAGATCCCACGCATCGCATCAAAGCCAGGGTACCCCAAAAGGCGAGACGCTGATCTTTCTTCTGATCTCCAGCTTTTGACACGACTGAAAGGCAGTAGTCGATAGCCGCCTCATGAAAAGCAAGGTGCTCCGGCGACAGGCGATAGGTTAGGCCACCTTCCATTTCCCATTTCTTGGGGAAGGCTCGATCTTCATGCCATTCTCCCTCAATTAGATCGATCCGGCCACGCTGGACGAAATGTCGTGCGAGCTTTTCGCGATACTTCGCATTGTCAAAGTCGGCTGAAGCAAATTCGGGGTCGATTAGTGACAGCAATCGCGAGAATGCTTCTTCATCTCCAGAGTGTGGCGTGGCCGTGAGCATGACGATCCTACGTTCTGGATCCTTTGCGAGCCCCTGGAGCAAGTCGAAACGTTGCTGCTTACCTTTGTGTGTTCCGACGCAAGCATGCGCTTCATCAACGATTACAAAGTCAGGACAGGCACGTGCAAACCCCTCACGGCGCTTCTCTGCCTTGATGTAGTCAAGGCTGACGACCGTAAATGGGTAGGCGTCAAATAGCGTTTGGGCGAGCGGTAGGTTGCGTTCCAGGCGCGCCGCAGTGCCAGATGTCACCGGAACCGCATCAATGCCGAAACGATCCTTGAGCTCGATAATCCACTGATCCACGAGGTGAGGCGGGCAGAGGACTGAAAAGGCATCGACTTCACCTCGATCCATTAGTTCGCGAAGGATCAGACCCGCTTCGATGGTCTTGCCGATGCCTACGTCGTCAGCGATCAGCAAGCGGGGCACCTGCAGCCGCAGGGCCATAAGCAGTGGGACAAGCTGATAGGTTCGCGGCTCAAAGGCGAGCTGAGCGGCAGACCGAAATGGCCCTGCACCGCGCCGCAAGGTCAGTCTAAGCGCATCTGCAAGGAGTGCCGCTTTGGCTTGTACTGTGGATCGCGCGTCGTCAGGCAGATCAAATCTCGCCGCCGCCACGCTTGCAATTTCCAGCTCAGGATCAAGAATGACTACGTCATTCTCGTTTCCTGAGAGGGGGCGAAGCGCAAGAATGCCAGGCCGCGGCGCTGGAAGAGCAACCCACTCTCGACCGCGGGCATGGACAAGATCGCCAGGAGAAAAGCTTAGCGTCATGGCCTATCCTTTGAGTAGATCGATGAGTTGTTTGGGAATGCCGGCGTCCGGAAGACTTGGCAGCGAGACCAGTTCCCAACCTTTGCCCAAAGCATCTTGAGACATTTCAGACGACACGGAGTTTGCTGTTGCGGCCACGCCGTGACCCCGCCACGCGAATTCCACGTCGGTTTCGCCAAATTTGACCGGCATGGTATCCACATGCGGAAGTCCCGCTTCTTCGAAAGCCTTTACCCACGGAGAGGCGGATCCGTCGAAGGATGCGCGTGCCTCCAAAAGCGTCTGTCCCCGCGCCAGGTCGATCAGAAGCTGCGCTACTTCTGTGCTGCTTCGATCTATCTGTTCGTGATCAGGTTGGTTGAAGTAGGAGAGGAGACAACGATAACAGCCGCGCACACATGCATCGTCGGTTTTCTCAGTCAGAAGCTGCGCGTCACCTGCTCCGATTGAAGCTGCAATGTTCTCGTAGTGCATGATTTCGAGTGCTGTCCGCGCAACTTCGCTGATCGCCTTCGGGTCATCGACCAGGCGGTTCAGGACTCCGGCTCCGCCCTCAGTTGCCTCGTAAGCAAGAATTGCTCTGCGGTTGTCGCGCGCCGGAAGGGGTTCACCCAGGATTTCTCCTTCCTCAAGCTGATAGACTACTTCAATGCCCCGCATCAGTGCATGCTGGACCGTAGTGATCGTTTCAGGATCAAAGCTTTCCGGCTTCTTGAAGCGGAACAGCAACGCGTTTTTTGTATCTTTAACGATTGGAACAATCTTGACGGGCCTTACGACATCGGGTGCCAGCTCAGTTTCCGAGTCCTCGTCTTCCGATTTTGCCCAATAGCCGGTCCGCGGATCTATGTTAAAGCCCAAAACGGTCTTATCTTTCCGGCGCTTTAGTCCTTTGTTGAGGCGACTGATCTCTGCGCTGTTTGCATATTGAAGCGCGAGCAGCGAGGTATCGCCGCACTTGAACTCGGCGTTCGTGACCTGAAGCTGCCCGTCTTTCGTGGGCCAGGCGAAAACAGTCTGAATGTCGAAGCCTTGGCGCACCCTCTCTTCATCGTTGGCTGTAATGCGCTCTATTGGCGCTGCCTCGACATTGTTGATAACTAGCGTGCGTTTGACTGGTACTTCTCCAGCCATGTGGGTGTCACAGCCGTGACAGCGTTCGATTTCACCTTCATGACAAGCGCCGCAGTTCGGACAGATGTAGATGTCTTTCGTGTTCAGCTCCGACCCGTCGCCTTCGCGAGCCTGAGGCGGGAGCTTTGCTTTAATGACACGATATGCCCGACCTTCATGGTAGATGAGGCTTCGGGGTCCGAATTCCGAGATCGCCAAGAAGCGTGCGCGCGACAGAAACGAGCCGCTTTTCCCTTCCCCTGGCACAAACGCGTAAAGTGGCAGGCGCGGGAAGTTATACCCCGGAAGAAAACCTTCCGTTGCCAAGTAACGGTATGAATAGAAGTCCGAGCCGTTAGACGCTTTGCCCTGTTCAAGGATCGCCAGCTGATCGCTCGCCTGCATTTGCGCAGCCTTGATCTTACGACGATCGGAGCCGGAAAGCCCCGTGATTTCGGATTGCTTATTAGCCTTAGCCAGTTGTGTGCGTGCAGAGTCGTATAGTTCACGCCAGCGATCGAACGCTCTATCAAACTCCTTTGGTGCGTTCATTGCCACGTGGAGAACAAACTCTTCGGGTTCACCCATCCAAATTGGCGCTGAACCGTCGTCCGCCGCCAAGATCTGATCCAGCACCCGCTTCATAGGCGAACGCGCCCGTGCGGCCAGATTTGACTTTGAAATTACAGACAGAACCTCCTCTTTGAGCGGATAGCCGGTCCCCGTGAGATCAAGGATATCTGGAATATCCGGCTTCAGGGCGAGTTTTGCCTCTGCGAGCCAAACGGCGTGCAGGTGCGAGCGCACTAGCTCTTCGTTGGTAATGTCCAAGGCGGGGGGACGGACAACGCCTGCCACCATATCGTTGCGCCGATCGAAGAAATACTGGTCATGTGGCGAGCCAGATGCGCAATAGGTTACGACGACCGCCGCCTGACCCGAACGTCCAGCGCGACCAGCGCGTTGTGCATAATTTGCTGGAGTCGGAGGTACGTTACGAAGGTACACGGCGTTCAGAGCCGATATATCAACGCCGAGTTCCATCGTAGGCGAGCAGAACAATGCGGGCAGAAATTGGTCAGACTCGCCTGAAGCTCGTATCTCGGCCCGATACTCTGAAGTGCTGAGATTGGCGCGGTCATCATCTTCGAACCTGAAGCGCCACTCCCGCCATTCGCGCTGTTTTTGCGATACTTGCGCCGTATGCTCGCGTCCCTCTAACCCCCAGTATGCGCTTTTGCCGGAGGCGAGATCGTTTGCGATGGAAGCGTACAGATCGTGAAAGTAGCGGTTTCCACGTTTGCCTTCATCTGAAAGAGCTGCGCCTGGAACAAGCTTGACCGCTGACGGTGTCAACCGCCATCCTACCAAGTCTGCATCAAGTTCGACTGGCGCGACTAACCCTTCGTCTGCGAGCAGTTCGAGCAGACGCGAGAGGAATTCAAGATAGTCTTCTTTCCCGAGTTTCGTGCCGATGATTTTCTTTTTGTTGATCAATCGTGCGATGCGGGAGTTATGCCCTGCGCGCAAAAGAGTTTGCTCCTCACGCAGGCCGATGACGCCTTTGCCAGGCGCTCGCAAGAGCAGGGTAGAACGCCCACGGGGATTTTCTTTGGCATCGATAGCCCAAGGGGAACGCAATAGGGATCGCGATTTCTGAGCTACGCCATCAAGAACCGCCAGATCTAACGCTTCAGTATTAACCGCAAGGCCCTCCAGCATGGCGCCGAGGAATATCTTCAAAACATCAGCGCGTTTTCCTTCGCTCAAATCTCCAAATTCGGGCAGGATCGTCATCATTTGCCCACGGTCGGCAGCAATTTCTTTCACACCGGAAAATTCAACATCCAGCAAATTCAAAACAAACAAGCTCGGATTAGTGTATCTCCAGCCGCGCCGCAGGTCTGTCCAGACACGATGTGCTAGAACTTTCGCTAAGGCCCGTTGCGCGTCTTCTCTGGTTGCACGTTTGTTTGGATCCAGCATCCAATGTGCTTGGGCTCCTGTATTTGCTGCGGTGAACCCAAGAGCCTTGACGACTCTCAAGCCAAATTCATCCTCAGTCAGACCTTCGTCGCCCGCAGCAATAATTGCGCGGAGAATTGCTCCACGCAGCAGGCTCACGAAAAGGAAGTCATTGAAGTTCCCAGACTGCAGCGCCGCATCTTGGCGGTTATCGGTGAATCCGAGGAGCTTTCTCTTTGTCTCTGGAACGCCACTTTCCGGATGGTTCATCCATTCAAGGGCACTCGAGATCAGCAGGGTCGTTGCTGAACTCCGTCCCTCACCAGATAGGCCCGCCAGCTTGCTTCGTTCCCGCATACCTTGGTTCGGTTCTTCCTGGCAGCATAGGCAAAACGCAAACTTGCCAGGTATGAACCAGAAGTCCTTTCCTCCCGCGCCGTGCCGACCATCCGGGCCGACCACGTAGGACACAGGAGCCCGCTTTTTCCGGTACGACCTAAGGCGTTCAATGCCGTTGCGTTCTTCCCTCCAACTCTCCGGGTAACTGTCCAGATCCCCATTGAAAGCAAAGTCTGGATCAGCTTCAGGAATCGGACAAAGGTATCCAGCGACGTCGTCGTCTTCATCATTTTCCAGCGGCGTGTCATCAATGTTCCGAGGCAAGAACTTAATTTGACCGTCGTTGTCGCTCTTGGTGACGACGTGATATTCGTGCCCGCAGCTACGGCAGAAACGCGTTGGGTAAAGGCGGTGGCCATCGGTGCCCGGAACTTCACGTTGGCCTTCGAAGAGCACAGTCCGTGGCCGCGAAGCCAAAGTCGTGAAAACTTCGCCAGCTCCAGATATGAACCTGTGTAACTTGAACGCGAGGAACGCGACTTCACCTGGTCCTCCACGTTCGTGTTCGGGCAGACTGACGCGGGTCAAGAACGCTTCGAGCGCTGTTCGACATTGGCCTGCCTCAACGCCGCTGTCGCCCGCGAGGCGCATGACCGCGTCCTCGAAGGGGATAGGCTTTTTCCTCTTGAGTTCCAAACCGTCATCAAGTCCAAGCGCAAGCTCCGCCCAAACTGCCAATGGGTGCCTTTTTAGAACTTCATCACTCAAGTTGTCCGGCAACGGTTGGTTCAGGACCGCTGCGAGGCCAGCCTTGGCTTGCGTCAGGTCAATGGAGTCATCTGTTGCACGCTGTAGGGATTCATCAATGACAGCGTCCGGCCCAATATCCGAACCAAACAGGCGCGTCGCGACCTTCGCAACAGCCATCGCCCTGCTTTCATCGGAGCCTTCGGAGGCCATGGTCGCCGACGTGCCGATGCAGATGGGGGCTTTATCCGGTGCGCAACGGTCGCGCAGCCTGCGAACAAGTACGGCAACGTCGGCACCTTGGCGGCCTCGGTAAGTGTGAAGCTCGTCGAGGATGATGAATTCTAGGCCAGTAGCGTTGTTGATGACTTGGGAGTCGAGTTCATCCTGACGGGTAAGCAGCAGCTCAGCCATCATGTAATTCGTCAGCAGAATGTCCGGCGGGTTGGCTGCGATTTTCAAGCGTTCTTCTCGACTCTCTTGGCCTGTGTAGCGTTTGACCACCGGTTTCAGGGAGTCGGGCAGTCCAGATTGACTGATGAACTTGTCGATTTCCTTTAACTGACTATTCGCGAGCGCATTCATTGGGTAGACAATTATGGCACGGGTCTTACGTGGCTTGCCTGCCCTCAGCGCACGAATGATGGCGTCGACGATGGGGACGAAGAAGCACAGTGATTTGCCGGAACCAGTTCCAGTTGTGACGACAAAACTCTTGCCAGATTTAGCTTTCGCAATTGATTGGGCTTGGTGTTTGCGAAGGATCAACGCAGACTCGCCAAATCTAAAGACTTTCCCAGTTCCGTCATCCAAGACGCCGGAGGTTACTAGATCAGCAATTGTCTGGCTGTCTTCATATTGCGGGTTTAAAGACAGAAGGGCATCTGGCCAGAAGCGCCCGGCATCGTATTGCGCATCGATTTCAGCTCGGAGATCCTCAGACCGAATAGAGCTGAACGACCGGGAGAACCGTTCGTAGGAGTTTATGAGATGATGGTCGAACTCAAACGCTTTCATGTCAGCTCCTACAAAACGTGTCCGACGGGATTTTTACCAAGGACGACATCGCGATTTATTAAAACAATTTGCTGTTCTTGAGGCGTTCTTGCTGAAGGGTCAGTGTCGAGCCCCAGCCTTTTTAACGCGTAATAGAGCAACGCCTGCCTTACCTTGATCTTGGCCTTGCCGCCGCGCATGCCGTAGTCGAGTACGATGACCTTTGCCTGCGTCTCCGAAAGGTCGGGGTGGGGTGCGATTTCCAGCGTGACGTGCTCTTGCCAAGCTTTGTCAGTTGCGGCCGTGACTTCATTGCCCTGAACGCCGCGCGTCTGGAGAATCCGTGAAAGCAGAAAGTCCTTAAACACTTGGTCGGTCCTGCAGAACGCCCGTGTGTGCCAACGAAAGCCATCGAACCCGATAGCGTGAGGCGCAATCCATCGCCAGCTCGGCTCTGGGCGCGAGATGGACTGGTACTTCACCTCAATGGCCTCTGAGCGGCGAATGGCACCGACAACGGATCGCAAAGTAACAGGGTTCACACCGCGGGCAGGCGTTGGCGCAGCATCATAGGAGGGCAGTTCAGCGATCCAGGTATCGTCGCTGTCCATGATGCCATCGGCCAAAGATCGCAGTTGCGCGAGGTAACGACTGGCATCAGGTTTCAGGAACTCTGCAGCATAGTCGGGACCACGGACATAGGTGCGCACACTCTTGTCATAAACCATGTTGTCCGGGGCGAAGCCAATGTAGCGGTTCAGGTCGGCGGACGCCTGGTTCACCGATAGCCCGAACTGCTCCATCAAATCGCTACGGTTCACACGCCCCTCCCAAAACAATCGAAACTCGATGAACTCGAGGCGCTGTGCGACCCCCCAACGAAGCTCCGACTTGTCGTTATCCACTTCGCACTCCTGACTCGGCACGTTTGATTAATATGCGCGCCCATTTATTGTGCTGGCTGCACGCTAGCGGGGAGTGGCATTGCGTTCAATCGAAAAAGCAAGAGGTTATGCGCAGGATTTATCCGAGTGCTTCGCGTAGCGAAGTCGCCACTATGTCGGCGGCGTTTCTGACCGGGTCTGCGGCGAGATGGGCATATCGCGCCGTGGTCTGCACCTGCGTGTGCCCCAGCAGCTTGCCGATCATTGGTAGGCCTTGACCTGATGCGACGGCAATCGATGCAAACGTGTGGCGCAAGTCGTGGATCCGGACATCCTTGACCCCGGCGCGGGCCCGGACGCGTTGCCAGAACGGCTGCAGGTCGCTGAGTGGTTTGCCTAGCAGGGTGCCGGTAATGACCCAAGGGTTGCCATCAATGCGATGGGTGTCGTGCAGGTATTCGACAGCTGGCGCGCCGAGATGGACGATCTTTTTGCCGGTTTTGGAATCCGGTAGGCGCAGGGCGCGCTCGTGGAAGTCGATGTAGTCCCATTTCAGGGTCATGATTTCGCCTAGACGGCAGCCGGTCAGGATCAGCAGTCGCGCCGCCAGTATGGCGGACGACAACTCGACGCCCTCGCTTTCCATCTCGCGCAGCACTTCACCGATCCGGCGCAGTTCTGCGGCGCTGAGAAACCGCTCACGCTTCTCTTCGGGGTATTTCCGGATGTGCTTGCGCGGATTAGAGCCATCCGGCCGCAATCCCCACATTTCGGCCAAGACAAACATCTTCGAAACTACCTCAAGGCAGCGGTTTGCCTGATACGGGATGTGCCGCAGATCGTGGTGGAACTTCGCCACGTCGGCGCGGGTGATTTCCGGCACGGCCAATCTGCCGAGTGCAGGCAGGATGAAACGCTTGAGATTTCCACGGTATTCTTTCGCAGTGCTGGCTTTCAGGCGCACCGCGATGTGTTCCTTGTCGAAGCGCTCCGCCAGATCGCTGACGGTGGCGGCATTGCGTTTGGCAGCCCGATCGGCGGCCGGATCCTCGCCATTCTTGACGGCGGCGATGATCGTAATCGCCCGGGTGCGCGCCTGATCGCAGGTCAATACAGTGCTGGGCCCGAGGCTCATGCGTCGCGGACGTCGCCCTGCGCGATACTGCACCACGAAGCTTTTGCGCCCACTTGGCATCACGCGTAGCCCGAAGCCTGGAATGCTCTCGTCCCAGATGAAGAACTCCGTCGCCTGCGGCTCAATAGCATCGACAGTGCGTTTGGTCAGTTTTGGCATGAGTGGTCCTGCGCAATGATGATGGCTGGCCCTTACAGTGGGCATCATTTGCGCACAGTCAACGAACACATTGAAATTGCGCAATAAAAGGAAAAACTGCGTAGCCGTTCCAGCGGCAAAACAGTATTCTGTCGGAATTCAAACCGGTATTGGCCCCGAATCAGCGTTGGCGTTTCGTTCGTCGCATACCGCTGTTAGTGTGGTTATAAATTGATACGGGTTTCCAATGGCATCGAAGACTACCCTGAACGCAAAGAACCTCGAGACGCTGGGCGCCGCGCGTCTGGCTGAACTGCTGATCGAAATCAGTACCGGCTCTGCCGTGGCCAAGAGGCGATTGCGCCTGGAGCTGGCGGGAGCGCAAAGCCCAAAAGAGGCAGGGCGCGAAGTTACCAAACGTCTGAGCAGCATTGCCCGGGCGCGCAGCTTTGTGAACTGGAAGAACCGCAAGCCCCTCGTCACCGATCTGGAGAGCCAGCTTCGCGCGATCAAGGAGCAGATCGCCCCTGACGACCCGGCCGAGGCGCTTTCGCTGGCCTGGCGCTTCATGCAGGTGGCAACGCCGCTGTTCGAGCGGTGCGATGACAGCAGTGGTATCGTCATCGAGGTGTTTCACGACGCCTGCGTGTTGCTGGGCGAGATCGCGCTTGCCGCCGGGACGCCGCCGGAGGCGCTGGCCGATGCGACGGTCGAAGCCCTGCGCGACAACGGCTACGGCCAGTACGACGGATTGATCGCCATCCTGACACCCGCGCTTGGGGAAGTTGGGCTGGCGCATCTCAAGCAGCGGATTGAGACGATGGCAGCGACGCCGGTTCCCGTGCCACCGAAAGGTGATTGGGAGGCTGTGGGGTATGGCAGTGGCGGGACCACCTACGCGCATGAGATGGAAGAGCGCTCCCGGCAAAGCATGGTGGGGATGGCGCTGAAGGACATCGCCGATGCGATGGGCGACGTGGATGCCTTCATCGCCCAATACGATCAAAAAACGCGGAGGGTACCAAAGATTGCGGCCGAAATAGCGGCGCGCCTACTGGCCGCTGGCAGGGCAGAGGATGCGCTTGGCTTCATCGAACGGGCCGAGGTGGACAACGACCGCTGGGTGCCCCGCGAGTGGCAGGACACTCGACTTGACGTGCTTGAGACGCTTGATCGCAAGGAGGAGGCGCAGGCTTTTCGTTGGAGCTGTTTCGAGAGCACTCTAAATTCTGAATACCTGCGCGATTTTCTAAAGCGGCTTCCCGATTTCGAGGACATCGAGGCCGAGGAACGGGCCATGGACCACGCCGCCGCCCACTCGCGCGTGACGCCGGCCTTGGGCTTCTTCTTGGACTGGCCATCGCCGGACCGCGCAGCCCGGTTGCTGATTGACCGCCATGTCGAAATCAACGGCGACCACTACGAATTTCTCGTGCCCGCAGCTGAGGCTACCTCGGAGCGCCACCCACTTGCCGCCACGCTGGCCTTGAGAGCTATGATCGACTTCACACTGTCGAAGGCCAGATCAAAGCGCTACGGCTATGCCGCCCAGCACCTGGCCGCATGTGCCGAGCTTGCCGGAAAGATTGAGGATTACCGGACATTTGAGCCGCACGACGCCTATGTCGCTCGGCTGAAGCTAGAGCATAGCCGGAAGTCGGGCTTCTGGGGGCAAGTTACATGACGACTCGATACGACATCATTCCCGATATTCATGCGGACATGGACCGGCTGACGCAAACGCTGTTGAGCCTCGGCTATGTGGCTGACCACACGGCTTGGGCACATCCGGAGGGACGTATCGCCGCGTTTCTAGGGGATTTCATTGATATGGGCCGCGCGAACAGGGCTGTCCTGAACCTCGTCCGCGCCATGTGTGAACAGGGGAGCGCTGTGGCGATCATGGGCAACCACGAACTGAATGCGCTCCTTTATCATCAGCCCGGTCAGAACGCTGACGGCACCGATGATGGTTTCATGCGGGCCCATTCCTCCAAGAACAAGGCCCAGCACCAGACGTTCCTTGACGAATTCCCGGTTGGGCACCCGGATACGGCCGATATGCTCGACTGGTTCCTGACGCTGCCCCTTTTTCTTGATCTGGGCGGCTTGCGCCTGGTGCACGCCTGTTGGGATGATACGCGGGTGGCTACGATCCTCAACCGACGCCCGAGCGGTGTCCTGGCCTTGGACGACCTCCAAGAGATTGCGATGGAAAAGGACGCCAGCGGTTTCGCCGAAGCGGTACTGACCACGCTCAAGGGACCGGAAGCAGAACTGCCTGCGCCACACCACTTTCATGACATCAAAGGGCACCGTCGCACGGCCCTGCGCCTGAAATGGTGGCAATCAGGCGCGATGACTTGGCGCGACGCGGCGTTGTCCGTGCCTGATCCCAAAACGCTTCCTGCGACGCCAATTGAGGGCGAAGTCGCGTTTCGCGCATATGCTGCCGAGGCAAAGCCAGTGTTCTTCGGCCATTACAAAAGGCTCGGCTCTCCGGCGATCGATGCACCAAATGCGGCCTGCCTCGACTATCCTCGAGTGACCTGCGCCTACAGATGGACAGGTGAAGCGCAGCTGGATCCCGAAAACCTGATCTTGATCGGGTAAGTCGTCATGAATGATAGGCGTATGGAAAAATTGGTGCACCTCATGGCGTGGTCTGACGGCAAAGAACAACTGACGGCTGGCAAACGCCTATACTCGTGGATAGCAACATTTAGGGGGTAGTCAGAATATTTCATATTGCCGCAACTTAAGCTGGCGGAAGATTCTTTCTCAAGAAGCCAATCTTAGCGGGAGAGCGAAAATGGCCAACGGCGCATTGTTTAATGAGGAACGCACACATCGGCAGCGGCTTTGGCGTATTTGGGACGAGGATGCTCCTTTACTGATTGTGGTGGGAATGAACCCATCTCAGGCTGATGAAATCAACAACGATAACACCGTTGAGCAGTGTCAGCGAAGAGCTCAAACACGTGGGTATGGCGGGCTCATGATGCTGAATATGCAGGACGTCATTGAAACCGACAGCCGCAAATTGCGCCAAATGCCCGAAGAGCACCGTTGCACCGCGGCGAATTCCGCAGAGCTGGTTGCCGCGTTAGATAGTGCTCAGGCAGGGCAAGCAGACATTCTTTGTGCTTGGGGAGGGCTTGGCCAAAGGTACGGGCCCGTCGATTGGTTCACCGCTGAGGCTGCGCTACGAAACGTCACGCTGTTTTGCCTAATGGTGAATGCTGATGGATCTCCGCACCACCCACTTTATGTGGCCTATACCAAAGACTTTGAATGGTTCGGAGGTGTTGTTCTTGACGAAGCAGGGCAACCCTTGGTGCCAGCTGAGTGATCTAGGCTAAGTCGAATTGCAGATGCCGAAACGAGTACTAGACGCCGCTTAAATGCGACTTTGACGATCAGTTCGTTCAACTGCTACGGTCGATAGAAAGTCCACGGCTTGCGTGCCTGACCTTAATATTGGAGCCAAAATATGGGCGAGAACTCGAAAATCGAATGGACCACGCACACCTTTAATCCGTGGTGGGGCTGCACGAAGGTTTCTGAAGCTTGCAAGAACTGCTACGCTGAGACGTGGGCCAAGCGTGTAGGCCAGAAGGTGTGGGGGCCAAAGGCCGAGCGCCGGACTATGTCTGAAAACCATTGGAAACAGCCGTTGAAATGGAACCGCGACGCGGAGAATGCCACAGAGCGGCCGCGCGTTTTCTGCGCTTCGATGGCAGACGTATTTGAAGACCGACCAGAGCTGGCAGCACCGCGCGCACGCCTGTTCGATCTGATCGAAGCTACGCCCAATCTTGATTGGCTATTGCTGACTAAGAGACCTCAAAACGTTAAGCGGCTGGCAAAATGGCAAGACGAATGGCCGGAAAATGTCTGGCTGGGCACCACCGTTGAGCTGCAGACCCGTGCTGATGAGCTGCTGCCGTTTCTGGCCGAGATACCAGCAAAGGTTCGTTTCATCTCAGCTGAGCCGCTACTCGGGCCGCTTGATCTAACGCCTTGGATGGGGTCCACGATTAATTGGGTCATCACTGGTGGCGAGAGCGGGCCAAAGGCTCGGCCTGCATCGCCAAAATGGTTCCGCGACATCCACCATCAATGCATGGAGAGATCAGTCGCATTCCACTTCAAGCAGTGGGGTGACTGGGGCCCAGGTTATGGCGAGAACTTGCCAGCGCGCCGGCGAATGGAAATAGCTCAAGACGGCACCGAGATGTTTAAGCTGGGCAAGAAGGAGGCAGGGCGTTTGCTTGATGGATCGGTACACGATGGGTTGCCCGCAATTCGGCATTTTGGCTAGACTGTACTTGTTGATTTAAAGGATGCGGGTAATTGCCAGATTTGTATGACGGACGTGAGCAGAGCAAAGCCAAGCATGACGTTTACGCTCGCTATCTGGTTCCTTTCGCCAGTAAAATTCTAAGTACTTGGCCGACCATTGATGTGATCGACGGCTTTGCAGGGCCTTGGAAGAACAACGACACCAAGAACCTCAGCGACACGTCGATTGGCGTGTCGATGAAGGTTCTGTCTGAGGTGGCCGAAAAGGCGGGCCATACCGCATCCTATCCCCGCATTAGATGCATCTTTAACGAGGCTGACCCGAGATCGTACAAGTTGCTCAAAGGGTTCATTGACCGAAGCAGAGCGCAGTATCCGCTGCTAAAGCTTATGACCTTTGAGGGCACTTTTGAACAGAATGCAGCCGAAATCGACCGTGTGGCAAATCATGCCTTCCGTCTGCTGTTTGTGGACCCAACAGGTTACACAGGCTTTCCCCCTTCCTGCCTGAAGAAGTTTGGCATTGGCAGGTCGCAGGAGATCATCGTGAACATGATGCGGTCCTTCCTTGAGCGCTTTGCTACTGGTGGTCACCGAAACACACTAGGTGCCCTCACAGGTCTCGTCGGCGCGGATCGGGCCGCGCAGTTGATCGCTAACGGTTTGTCCCTAGAGGCCGTCGAACGGGGCTATCTGGATATGCTGCAGGATGATCTCGGATTCAAATATGCGGCGTACTCGCCAATCCACAACCCAGACAAAAACCAAGTTCATTTCAACCTGGCGTATGGGACCAATCATCCAGATGGTCTTGAGGTCTTACGGCAGGCCGAATTCAAGGCGCTGTCCGACCATGATCGCGCTCGGTACAATAAGAAGCTGAACAAGGACGTCGATGATCTGTTTGCGCCGCAGGCTGATGAGATGGAGCTACGAGGCCCGTATTTGAGGGCGAGAAAAGAACATGGGGGCAGGGCAACAGCTGTGATCCACTCGATATTGACTAAGCGTGGGGCTCTGACCTTCAAGGAACTGAGCGCCAGAGTTCAGGAGCAACTCTTTCTAAAGCGGTCTGAAATCGGGGCCGCCGTTGTCGAAATGACCAACGCAGGGGCCGTAAAATCGCACTGGAAACAGGTTCGCCAACAGAAGCCTAGGCCCGCTGACATGATTGAATTGGTCCCAAACGTCTGATCATCATATTGCGCTCACCGAACGGTCAGCTTTGATGTCGACAAAACTATTCCGCATTACGGTAAATCGACGATTGACTTTAAACGGTGAGATTTGATTTGGAGGGAAGCTGACTTTCATGGAAGTGGATATGATAGACGCAATGTCCACACAGCAATAATCTAACCAACCAAAATGCTGCAAAATTGACGAATATCCGGAGTGGGCCGTGCCTTAGCTCAGTGTCATGCTCCGGGCGCGAAATACCGAAATCTTAACGCGGTATGTTTGCGTTTTAAGCCGCAGTTCACCGGGCGATAGTCGAGTGAATGCTGCTCTGTCTCGCGCCCGACCAAAGGGGCGATGATTGCCCTGCTACCGGAGCATCAATCTTTGCCCGCGTGGAAGCATGGTGGAAGCAAGAGGGAGAGGTTCGCTGCGGTATCTTTCGAAAACCGGCGTAGTGACGACCCGGGGCCTGGGGTCGCAAGCCACTGAAAACGCGAAGAATAGCGCGACTCTGAGGGATTGTTCATGGTTCGTTCGCCATGACTCATAACCTGAAGGTCGTAGGTTCAAATCCTACTCCCGCAACCAATATTACTGAGCCGAATCAAACGCTTAAAACCCGACTTAATCAGTCGGGTTTTAAGCGTTTGCAGTCTACATCAACACCACATCAACACCGGACCGGAAAAACCGTACCAGCTCACATAAGCAGGCAGCGGCATGCAGCCACGTGCAAAGAATCGCGTTTCGCGGTCACTCAAAGCCAATTACCGCGATGCCCCGCATATCGCTTTGCATCTGGCCCCGTGACAAATCCCGTGACAGCATCCTGCTATGATCACATTCCGCCCCATAGCGAAACAGATTCCGTCATGAGAGGCACTGGCAACGTGCAAAACACCCAATCTGCCAATTTTTGCTCCGTCTGAATATCGGTGGAAGGGCGGATCAGGCAGTTTTCATCCGATGATTAGACGAGCCTGGGCTTTGACCGAAATAAATAGTGGTATCCCGCCATATTGAAACAGGTTAGCCGCCAGTTCACAAACATTATTTTTCATGTAAAACCCGTTTATAATCAGTTACATATTTAGATTTTCAATCCGCGCTCTCTGCCGTGAATTTGCTGTGTTCCGGATTGCTGTGGAAAACAATGCCCAGGCCGGTGCGGGACTCGAAAAAAACGCTTGAAAAAATCCTGATTGGGTATATTTGCGATTCAGTTCAGGTTGTGCGCCAGCATCGACGATTATCGCGCGACGGCACACCAGAACAAGGAGCCAGGCCAGAAATGACCGATGCCGATAACAGATCGCAGGCCTTCGCGGAAGCTGAGGAACCTCCAAGTACCACCTACATCGCTGGCAACAAGGCACTGAACGGACGACCTGTCCGGGCAGCGCCACCGGTGCGCGAATCCTTTCCCATGGGGCCGGGCGCAAAAGCGTTCCGCAAGGCGTTCTTTCCCGATGTGGATGCGATGCAATGGGCCGATTGGCGCTGGCAGTTGCGGGCGCGCATTCGCACCCAGGCCGAGCTGGAGCGCATTTTTACCCTGTCGGATGACGAACGCTCTGCCGTGGTGCGCCACAACGGGTCGCTGCCAGTGGGCATAACACCCTATTACGCCAGCCTTATGGACCGGCATGACGCTTCTGACCCGCTGCGCCGGACGCATATTCCGGTCGGGCAGGAATATCTGCGTGTCCCCGGCGAGGCCGACGATCCTTTGGGCGAAGACCACGACACCGCCGTACCCGGTCTAGTGCACCGCTATCCCGACAGGGTGCTGTTCCTGACTACCGGCACCTGTTCAACCTACTGCCGCTATTGCACGCGCTCGCGCATGGTGGGCGAGGCGGGCGGCGAATACAGCTTTTCGCGCAGCCAGTGGGAAAGCGCGCTGGCCTATATCGAGGCGCACCCGAAAATCCGCGACGTGCTGTTGTCGGGGGGCGATCCGCTGACGCTGTCGGATGACAAGCTGGACTATCTGCTTGGCCGTCTTCGGGCGATCAAACATGTGGAGTTCATCCGCATCGGCACCAAGGTGCCGACGGTTTTACCGATGCGGGTGACGCGCGCTCTGGTCAGGGTGTTGAAAAAACACCACCCGCTGTGGATGAGCCTGCATTTCACCCACCCCACCGAGCTGACCCCCGAGGTGGCAAAATCTACCTCGCGGCTGGCCGATGCCGGTATTCCGCTGGGCAGTCAGACGGTCATCCTGAAGGGCATCAACGACAACGTGCCGGTGATGACCGAGCTGATGCAGGGGCTGCTGCACCATCGGGTCAAGCCTTACTACCTGTATCAATGCGACCCGATCAGCGGTTCCGCGCAATTCCGCACGCCGGTGGAAAAAGGCATCGAGATCATCGAGGGGCTGCGCGGCCACACCACCGGCTATGCGGTGCCGCAGTTCGTGATCGACGCGCCCGGCGGCGGCGGCAAGATCCCGTTGCTTCCGGAATATCTGGTGGGCCGCGATGGCGATGATCTGTTGCTGCGCAATTTCGAGGGCGGGGTTTATCGTTACCCCGACAAGGGCGGAACTCTGGGCGCCGACCGCGTCGTTCCTGCCCAATACCTGAAGGATTTGTAGAATGCGCATCGGTTTTGTCTATGACGCCCGCGAGGATTATCTCGCCGAGGGCTATGACCCCGTCGATCTGGCCGAGTTCGACGCCGCCGTCACCATTGACGGCATCGCGGATGCGTTGACCCGTCAGGGGGCGCAGATCGACCGTATCGGGCGCGGTCAGGCGCTGGCCCGGCGGCTGGCGGCGGGCGAGCGTTGGGATCTGGTGTTCTCGATTGCCGAGGGGCTGAAGGGCCGCTCGCGCGAGGCGCAGGTGCCTGCATTGTGCGAAATGTTCGACCAGCCATATGCCTTTTCCGATCCGCTGACGATGGCAGTGACGCTGGACAAGGCGATGGCCAAGCGGCTGGTGCGCGATCAGGGCATTCCGACCGCGCCGTTCATGGTGCTGGATCGGGCCGAGCTTGCGGAGGCGGTCGATCTGCCGTTTCCACTCTTCATCAAGCCGCTGGCAGAGGGCACCGGCAAGGGCTGCGCTGCTGCCTCTGTGGTGCAACACCGCGCGGAACTGGCAAAGATCATTGCGGCGCTGACGCAGCGTTTTGCACAGCCCGTCATTGCCGAAACCTTTCTGCCGGGCCGCGAATTCACTGTCGCGATTCTGGGCAACGGGGCTGCGGCGCGGGTCATTGGCGTACTGGAGATCATGATCCGGCCAGAGCTGGCCGATCAAGTCTATTCCTTTGACAACAAGGAAAATTCCGAGGAGCGCGTGACCTATCATCTGGCCCATGACGCCGAGGCGCAATTGGCCGGGGAAGCCGCGCTGGCCGCCTACCGCGCGCTGGAGTGCCGCGATGCCGCGCGCATCGACATGCGCTCAAACGCGGACCACATGCCACAGTTTCTGGAGGTAAACCCGATTGCCGGGCTGAACCCGGTGCATTCCGACCTGCCGATGATTGCCGAAATGGCGGGCCATGATTTCGACTGGCTGATCGGTCAGATCCTTGATGCAGCCTGTGATCGTCTTGGGCTGGCGCAAGGGCGCGCTCTTGAGGCCGCTGAATGATCGCCGCCGGGGCATATGTGCCGGTGATCCACGCGGCCCGGCCCGACCGGCCGGACGAACAGGATACCGTCGATACCGCTGTTGACATCGCCGCAGCGCTTGCCCGGCTGGGTCACAAGACCGAGGTGATCGATATCGGCAGCGATTTTGCACCGCTGCGCGCGCTGGCCGCACGCCGCCCTATGGTCGTGTTCAACATGGCCGAGGCGGTCGCGGGTGATGCCACCCGCGCCGATCAGCCGGTGCGCCTGATGCAGGAGCTCGGCCTGCGTTATACCGGTTGCAGTGCCGCTGCGCTGACTGCGGCCCTATCCAAGACCGCCAGTAAGCGCCTGATGGCCGCATCCGACATCCCGACGCCGCTCTGGTGGGAGGCGGGCGAAGATGTTCCGGCCCCCACGCGGGTGATTGTCAAGTCTGACAGCGAGCACGCCTCGCTGGGCATTGATGCGGGTTCTGTCGTGATGGGAGCGCAGGCGCATGCCGAGATCACCGCCCGCGAGGTGCGGTTCGGCGGGCGTTTCTTTGCCGAGGCCTATGTTGCGGGCCGCGAATTCAACGTGGCGCTGTTGCAGGATGCACAGGGCGTGCGGATGCTGCCGATCCCCGAAATCCTGTTTGATACCTTACCTGACGATCAGCCCAAGATCGTCGATTATGCCGCCAAGTGGGACGCCGACAGCCACGCCTACCACAATACGCCGCGCCGTTTCGGGCTTGAGGTGCAAGACCCCGCGCTGGCCGCCGATCTGGCTCGCCATGCGCTGGCCTGCTGGCACGCCTTTGGCCTAACCGGTTATGCCCGCGTTGATTTCCGTGTCACCCAAAGCGGCCAGCCGCTGGTGCTCGAGGTCAATACCAACCCATGCCTGGCCCGCGACGCGGGCTTTGTCGCCACCGCCCTGCAAGCTGGCATCGAGTATGACGCGCTGATCGCGCATGTTCTTGATTCCGCTTGCCTATCACACTCAAAGGCCGCCTGAAATGCTGCGTATCCGCAAACTGAAAGACGCCAAACGCCCTGCCAGCCGCGCCACCGTCGCCGATATCCAGACTATCCTGCGCGCGCAATTTCCCGGCATGGATGAGGAGATGATCGCCAAGCTGCCGACGCAGTTGGATGACCCGCTGAAAACCGGCTTCGTGTCGGAGATTTTTGTCGCCGAAAATGGCCATGGCACCATGCGCGCCTTTGCCCTGCTGCTGTATTTTCCCGACCTGAAATTCGCCTATCTCGACACCATCGCCACCGCCTTGGGGCGCAGCGGTGGCGGCATCGGCGATGCGCTCTATCAAGAGGTGCGCGATGAGGCGCGCGAACAGCTGGGCTCGCACGGGATGTTCTTTGAATGCCTGCCCGACGACCCGGCCCTCAGCCCCAATGCCAAGACCCGGCGGCAGAACGAGGCGCGGCTGAAATTCTACGAACGCTACGCCGCATATCCGATCACCGGCAGCGCCTATGAAACCCCGCTATCGCCCGGCGATACCGACGCGCCCTATCTGATGTTTGATGGGCTGGACCGGTTCAAACTGCCGAAACCGGCGGAACTGGCGGTGATCGTCGAGGCGATCCTGCGCCGCAAATATGGCAATCTCTGCCCGGAGGACTACATCCGCAAGGTCGTCGAATCGGTGCGCGGTGGCAAACCCGGCCTGCGCCCCGCGCGCTATGGTGAGCCGACAGCAAAACCCAAGTCCAAGCCGACGATCAGCATTCCGCTGGTGGTCAATGACAAGCACATGATCCACCACATTCGCGAACATGGCTATGTCGAATCCCCGGTGCGGATCGAGGCTATCCTGAAGGAGCTGGACAAAACCGGCATGTTCCAGACCCTGCCGGCCAAGCATTATTCCGAGCGCTGGATCCGCGAGGTTCATGAGGGCGGGCTGGTCGATTACATCAAACAGGCCTGCGCCGAGGTGCCCGAGGGCAAATCGGTCTATCCTTACGTCTTTCCGGTTCGCAATATCAACCGCCGTCCCAAGGAACGCTCGGTGCTGGCGGGCTATTGGTGCATCGACACCTTCACGCCAATCAACCGCAACGCCTATCCGGCAGCCCGCCACGCGGTCGATTGCGCGCTGACGGCGGCCGATCAGGTGCTGGGCGGGGCGCGGCTTTCCTATGCGCTGGTGCGCCCGCCGGGTCACCACGCCGAACGCCGAACCTTCGGCGGCTTCTGCTATTTCGCCAATTCCGCGATTGCGGCGAATTACCTGTCCAAACATGGCCGGGTGGCGATCCTGGACATCGATTATCACCACGGCAACGGCCAGCAGGACATCTTTTATGACCGCGCCGATGTGCTGACTGTCTCGGTGCATGGCGATCCCAGCTTTGCCTACCCCTATTTCACCGGTTTTCGCGGCGAGACCGGGCGCGGCCGCGGCGCGGGCTATAACCTCAACATTCCGCTGTCCGAGACGATCACACCCGAACAGCATCGCGAAGCCATCGCCCGAGGGCTGAAACGCATCGCCCGACACGACCCGGATTTTCTGGTGCTGGCGCTTGGCTATGATACCGGCAAGGGCGACCCGACCGGCACCTGGGCCAACCGCCCCGCCGATTTCCACGAGATCGGGCGGATGATCGGTGCCGCCGGCCTGCCCACGGTAGTGGTGCAAGAGGGGGGCTACCGGGTGCGCACCCTTGGCACCAATGCGCGCAATGTCTTTCTGGGTCTGGCCGAGGGCGTGCAGGCCGCCAAGCCGCACCGCGCCGCCCCCGTAAAATCGGGTGCAAAACCCGCCGCCAAAGCACCGCCGCCCGAACTGCGCTGGCGCGAGGCGGTTACAGCCGAGGATGCCGAGCGCATCCGCAATCTGGTTGCCGCCACCGGCATGTTCAGCAGCGCCGAGATCGAGATTTCCGCCGAACTGGTCATCGAACGGGTCGCGCGCGGCCAGGTCTCGGGCTACGACTTCATCATCGCCGAGCGCGATGGCGAAATCGCGGGCTATGCCTGCTATGGTGAAACGCCGGGCACCAAAGGCACCTTCGATCTCTATTGGATCGTTGTCGCCAATGACCAGCAGGGTGCCGGGCTTGGCCGCGAAATCCTGGCCCGGACCGAAGCTGCGGCGCGTGCCATGGGGGCCCGACGCCTGATTGCCGAAACCTCGGGGACAGAAAAATACACCACGACCCGGGCGTTTTACCGCAAGACAGGCTTTTGCAAACTGGCCGAGATCCCCGATTTCTATGCTGAGGGCGACCCCAAACTGATCCTCGGAAAAACCCTGGCGTGAAAGGTTCGCCTTTCAGCCATCGAATGCAAAAAGTCATGAAGGGCTTTGATCAGAAAGGCTGTGCGGTCAGATCAATTAAAGCGTTTCGCGATAAACCTGAATAACGGGTTTGTCGTGAAACGCGCGAAACACTGATATGTTGCATGGCGTTTCGCCTTAACCCTGCCTCCGGTTTAAGGCGAAACGCTTTAATACTGGTTTCTGCTCAGCCAGGCGAATGGCCTTGGGGCCGGTCCTGAATTATTTACATGGCCCGCGTTTCTTCATGCCGTCTGGGCAGGAGTGCGCCGGATCCCTGCTCAAACCAAATAATGAACCGTCCAGCATAGTTTTGAGATTTTGCGGGGATGAGGGCCAGCTTGGCGTTGGTCCGTGGTGGGGCGATGTGCGATTCAGCCTGGTCGATGTCGTCTTTGCACCGGTTTTTCGGTATTTCGACACCTTCGACCGGATCGATGATTTCGGAGTTTTCGACGGGCTTGCGAAAGTGCCTGAGTGGCGCGCTGCACTGGCGGCCCTACCTTCCGTCCGAAAAGCCGTCTCGGCGGACTATGACCAGCTTCTCAAGGCGTTCTTTCGCCGTCGTGGCAGCGCGCTGGCGCGGCGGATGCCGTTCGCGCAAGGTTTCTTCAGAGACGCATGGACGGCGATGCAGCGCGGGTGCAACGGCAGCCTCTGGGATCGGTTCGTCATGACCTTCGTCGATCGTCGCGTCATCGTCTTCAGCCACCCTCCACATATCCGTCCATCGCAAACAGATTGCCGGTCCGCGCAAAACCCGTCTGAATTTCATCAGCGACCATGACGATGCCGTGTTCGTCACACAAAGCTCGAACTTCTCTCACAAGCTCAAGCGGAGCGGGGTAAAAGCCGCCTTCCCCTTGGACCGGTTCAAAGATAATTGCTGCTACCCGGCCAGGATCAAGGTCTGCTTTGAACAATTTATTCAGCGCGCCCATCGCATCCTTGGTTGAGACCCCGTGAAGCTCGATCGGGAAGGGCACATGATAAACGTCTGGCATCATTGCGCCGAAACCTTGTTTGTAAGGGGCGACCTTGCCAGTCAAGCTCATCCCCATGAA
>JAJFIA010000021.1 GCA_021775255.1 Roseovarius sp. | reverse complement strand
AGGCGTGAAAATGCACCCGGCGATGGGGCATATCCAGTGTTTCCACAAACATATCCATCAGCATGGATTTGCCGCGCCCGACCCCGCCCCAGAGATATAGCCCCCTTGGCGGCGCGGGCGCTTTGCGAAACCAGCCCTTTGAATTCGTGGCAGCAAGCCCTGCGCGGATACGCTCGAATTCGGGCATGACGGCCTCTTGCGCCGGATCTGCGGTGAGCGTGCCATCTGCCACCATTTGGGCATAGATTTGGGGAAGTGTGTTCATTGCCCCAGCAATATCGCGCCAATGTGCATATGAAAAGCATGAACCCATGGAGCTGGAATTTTCCATAAATTTCATCCAGGCTCAGAACCTGTTGATCCTCTTGCATAGTTGAGAATGTGCTGAATCAATGCACTCCAAACAAGGAGGGCAACATTTCGGATTATCTTGGTTCTACGAAGAACAACTGGCGCGGATCAAACCATATTTTCCTTTGTCACACAATGTGCCACGGGTTGATGATCGTCACGTCCTCAGCGGTATCATCCATGTTTTGAAGCGCGGCCTGCAATGGCGGGATGCCAAGATGCCTGGCGCAATGATCAATAGGCCATGTTGGCTGCGCCCTCCCGAAACCAGATTTTTCAATGCGGCAGAGCGTTTTTCCCTCGTGCTGGTTGAACCAATCTCCCGCCGTTTGACAGATCGCAATCTCATATTCTGAATATAACCTACATATTGAGGATTTCGATCAGGCCTGGAGCCCCGGTAATCCCCCCCGTGTTGAATTGTATTTCGGCAAACAGGCTGGGCCTTGCATTGAAAAACAGATTGCCCATCCTGCAGTTGCAAAAAAGAATAGCCCAATGCAACGCCGGAACAATTTAACATTGCCAGCTAATGGGCGTACTCAAGTTAAGTAAGAATTCTAACTTCAGGCTGTGGGTTCACTCAGGCCGAGAATTTCATCAGCTAAAATTTGCTGCCCGCCTTCTAAAACCAGGACAGTTTGGCCATCAACATTGCGTGCCTCGATGATCCGGCTTTGAATTTCAACCGCATGGGTTTCACTCAGATCATTTCCGGTGAAGCTTTCCACGGTGATATTATAGGTGCCCGGCGGCAGCGGCGTACCTGTTTGATTGACGCCAGCCCATTCAATCTCGCCGCTGACCGGCGCCACAATGTTGCGCTGTACCTCTACACCCTGGGCATTGCGCACCACAAGTTCAGCGCGATCTGCCTGTGCGGCGACATGGATATCAAAAGAAACGGGGGCGCCATCAAAAACAACCGGAGCATGGGCGCGGGCTTCAAGCCCGATCCAGCCCGATAGTTGTGCCACCCCCAAAGACCCAAACTGATTGCTGAGATCGGTTAAAAGATCATTGGTCTTAACCTGCTGTTCAACAGAAGAAAAAGTTGCAAGCTGAACTGCAAAATCCGCAGATTCAATCGGATTTAAAGGATCCTGATTCTTTAGCTGTGTTGTCAGCATGGTCAGGAATGTTTGAAAATCCGATGACAGTGCTGAAGTCGCCTCCGCCGCTTGTGATGCCGGCTGTGATCTGGCGGTTGCGGTCGGTTGGGTTGCGGGAGTGATTTCCATGATGAATCCTTTCCAGGGGGAATTTACAATCTGATATCAACACGATCAGATATGATGCGGGATACCGGAACAGCCTCGGGTATTGGTGCTGGCCCAGACTGCAGGTTGGTCATATTCAGGCTGCGCTCAGGGGTCTGCTGATCAGAGCCATCCCTGTCTCCAGGGCTGTTATGGCCAAAAGAAAAATCAGCCTGACCATAACCAATATCAATAAATTCATGAGCCAGCACATCAATATGCCGACGCATCAGATCAAGCGTTTCCTGCCGGTCTGCAATGACGCTGACATTCATGATGCCATCATGCGAAATCATCCTGATTTTGACCCGCCCCAATTCGGCCGGGTTTAGCAGTATCTCAACCGGTTTTTCGGCATTGCCGCGCCCAACAATGCTGGCAATCTGTGCCGCCAAGTGGCGGGGTAATTCCGGGTTCCGCAACAGGGCATCGATTGATTTTCCGCCCTGTGACAGGGGCTCGGATAACCTGCCTGTATCTGTCAATTCACCGGTTTCTGTTATCCAGTTGATCCGCCCGGTTTCCGATTGATTGTCAGGAATGCCCGGATTTATGGGGGCAAGACCTGCCGCAACGGGGATTGAGGCCGTGTTATTGGGTGTAACAGTGGATAATTGAACGCCACGGTCGGGCATCAAAAAGCCGTTTCCCCGCTTGGAATCATGAGAGCGCCCGGCTCTTTGGTCGTCATCTTTAGGTGTTCTGATCCCCTTTTCCAAAGAGACAGATGACAATTCAGGCGGGTTCTCGGCATTGCTATGCCCCTGAACCAACGGGAAAATTTTACCGGCAGCTTTCTCTGTCATGGCTTGACCGGGATCATGCGCTACCGGCTGCATGGTGCCGGCGGCGTTGCCATTGGCCGCGTTTCGTGCCGTGAAAGCGGCATTGGCCTGCTGATTCAAGGCAAGACCTATAACAGAATGAGCGGGCCGTGTTTTGACCTGTGAGACAAGTTCATCCGCGTTTGGCTGTCGGGTCGTGGAAGCTGCAGAGGTTTTTGAGCCGCTATCAAGCATCAGCCCTTGCTGATCTGAAACTGCTGAATGGCCCGTTACCCGGGATATTTCCGGATTTATCGGCTGTAGCCCGCGGGGGGCGCTTGCCTCTGGTTTGTTATCAATTCCGGTGATCAGGGATCCCGGATTGTTTATGGCCCTGTCAGGCAGGGCTTGTCTGGTAATGCCCGCCGCTTCGCCATGCAGTAGTTTACTATCCTCTATGGGGTCATCAGATATGGGATCATCGGAAAAAATATCGTCTTGCCCGGTGATGAGCCTGCCATCCTCCGCTGGATCGAATGCGGAAATAAGACCGTCATCCAAATCGGACATTTCATCAGGCGCATCAGTATCCGGCAGGGCTGTGGCCTGATCCTGATCGCCGGGTTCATCCGCATCCTGATTATCAGCCACCGGATCGGCATCCGTTGCGTCAATCATGAGCGTTATATCATCTGCCGCATCTGTTGATTTACGGTCTCCCGCAAGGATCGATTCGAATGTCTCGCCCCCCGGTGCCATGGCAGGGGTGTTTGGATCATGCGAAATGAGCGGGCCTGATTTGGGCGCAATTCCATGGCCTGAAGTGGGGGTGATAATCAAAGGGTCTAGCATGCGGTGCTCCGGGATTTCTTCCACGATGGGCATACTATGGCAAAATCTGGTTACCGTATGTTTACCGGTTTGGGGTCATATAGACCTGTAATTCGCGCAATTAGAGGTATTCCAGTGACTGATTTTTTACCAATTCCCCAAATCCGGCCACAAAATGCGCCCCCTGCCAAAGGGCCTGACAACAAAGATCAGATGATTCGTCAGACCGCACAAAAGCTTGAGGCAACATTTATCGCCGAGATGCTTAAATCCGCAGGGTTTGGTGAGCAGGATAACAGTTTCAGCGGCAGCGCGGGCGAGGATCATTTCGCTTCATTCCAGCGTGAAGCATTGGCCGAACAGATGGTGAAAGTGGGCGGTATCGGGCTGGCCGAAGCCTTTTATAAATCAATGACGGAGACAGATAATGGCACAAGGTAAGGCGCAGAAAATCATTGATCAACTGGATGACCTGCTTGATTCGGAGCGTCTGGCGCTTCTTGAGGGTGATCTTGACCGGATATCCGGGCTGCTTGAGCAAAAGGAATATCTGATAGATACATTGAACGGGCTTGAGCCGACAACCCGGCCCAAATTGCAGGAATTGCAGAATAAGGTGGCGCGCAATCAGGCGCTTCTTGATGGGGCATTGCAGGGGATTCGCAAAGTGGCGTCGCGCATGGCCGCCTATCGTAAAATCCGCCGGTCGCTGGAGACATATGATGAAACCGGCCATAAAAAAATCATCACCGGTTCGGTTGATCATAAGGTCGAAAAACGTGCCTGAGTGGATTTATATCAAATGCAGAATAGATCGTCGGCAGGGCTTAGCATTCCATTAGCATATCCCGGTCCATTCTGTGCCTGCATCCAGACTTGGGTGGCGCAGTCGGGATAAATCCCAATGGCTGCACTTGTCAGAAAGACAGTTAAATCTGCCCTCATTCGGGGGTGGGACATGTAACTGGTGCAAAAGCGCCAATAGTAAAGGATAATGCTATGTCCAGCATTCTGACAAACAGCAGTGCCATTGTTGCCCTGCAAACCCTGAAATCGGTCAATACCAATCTGGCCAAAACTCAGGATATGATTTCTACCGGTAAATCCATTGCCACCGCAAAAGACGGCTCGGCGATTTTTGCCATCGCAAAAGTGATGGAAACGGATGCAAACGGCTTCAAAGCCATCTCTGACAGTCTTGCCCTTGGGGAATCAACTGTTGCGGTGGCGTCCGCCGGTGCCGAGCAGGTTGTTAACGTTCTTCAGGATATCAAAACCCTAATTGTTTCGGCGCAAAGTGAAAACGTTGATCACGCCAAGATTCAAAATGAAATTGGCGAGCGGGCAGCGCAGGTTGCTTCGGTTATTGCCGCAGCTCAGTTCAACGGTGCCAATCTTCTGGCAACGGATGTTGATGGTAATGGTGCCACAAGCCTGTCGGTATTGTCTTCGCTTGACCGGGTTGGCTCTGCTGCACCAACAGC
Source organism: Roseovarius sp. (assembly GCA_021775255.1). Lineage (GTDB taxonomy): Bacteria > Pseudomonadota > Alphaproteobacteria > Rhodobacterales > Rhodobacteraceae > Roseovarius. The sequence goes on along the minus strand of JAJFIA010000021.1, from coordinate 253,909 downwards.
ATCTTCTATCACTGTTGCTTCTGTTGACTTTGAGGCGAATGTTGATCTGGTGACCAATCTCACGGCGATCACTGATACAACAACTGCCGCAACAGCACTGGGCGAGATTGAAACCTTCCTGCAAACCGCAATTGACGGCGCGGCCTCACTTGGGGCGTCGGCCAAACGGATTGAAGGCCAGGGTGAATTTGTATCCAAGCTGACCGATGCGATGACATTGGGCATCGGTGCATTGGTGGATGCGGATCTGGAAGCGGCTTCTGCGCGGCTTCAGTCGTTGCAGGTTCAGCAGCAGTTGGCAACGCAATCGCTGTCGATCGCCAATCAGGCACCGCAGTCGATTCTGTCACTGTTCCGGTAATATAAAACGGGTCAGGGGCATCCCAATGGTGCCCCTGACCCACATGATTTGACGAGGTTCGCCATGTTGCGATGGGCAACATACCCGGGCGTCACCAACCAAAGCCTGAGCCTGGCATGGTGTTTCACATCTGATTGCAGGCCCGGCACCGAACAAACCATCGAGGCTAGCACCCCGAAAGGATATGATGTGAATGCGATCTTCAAGGCACAGAATGCGTATAAAAACAGCGCACAGCCAATCCGCACCCACCGCGATACAGAATACAATGCATTTGCCAAAATCACCCGGCGGCTAAGGGCTGCCACCGGCGATGGCCTGTCTGGCTTCAAGGAGCTTGCCGATGCGCTACAGGATAACCGCAGGCTGTGGACAATACTGGCCGGCGATGTGGCGGACAACGACAATCCTCTGCCCAGTCAATTACGGGCGCAGATCATCTATCTGTCACAGTTCACCCAGGCCCACAGCCGTCAGGTGTTGGCGGGCAAGGCAAATGCCGATCCGCTGGTTGAGATTAACATCGCGATCATGAAAGGTCTGCGCAACATGGAGGTCGGATCATGAGCGGTCTTATCCTGAAACTCAGTCCGAAAGAGCGGGTGCTGATCAATGGCGCTGTGATTGAAAACGGCGATCGGCGCTCGCGCCTGTCGATCATGACCCCGAACGCCAATATCCTGCGCCTGCGCGATGCCATTCATCCTGAAGAGGCGACAACCCCGGTACGCCGCGCCTGTTATGCAATTCAGCTTGTGCTGTCGGGCAATTCTGAGCCGGAAGAGGCAAAATTGCAGCTTTTGCGCCGCATCGAGGAGCTGAGCCTGGCGCTGACCGACCATGACAGCCGCACGCACCTGACCCGGGCAACCGAGGCCTTGCTTGGCGATCAGCATTACCAGTGTTTGAAAGCCCTGCGTGCCTTGCTGCCACGCGAAGACCGGCTTTTGGCGCATCCGCGCGCGTCATGAACTTTCAACCGCTGATACCGCTTGGCGGGCTGCCCGGCTGGGTGTTGCTGAACAAAACGCTTGAGCGGCAGACCGAAGTATTCAACAAATCCCCGCAGATCATTCGCGATACGGATTATTTTGAACAGAATATCGGCTCGGTGCTGACGGCGGAAGATCTGGTGTCGGACCGGCGCCTATTGCGTGTGGCGCTGGGCGCTTTTGGCCTGTCTGATCAGATCAATGACCGGGCATTGCTGCAAAAAGTTCTTGAAGAGGGCACCGCGGATCGTGGAGCCCTGGCCAACCGGCTGGGGGATACCCGGTATAAACAATTTGCCGATGCCTTTGGCTTTGCTGATAAAATTGTTCCCAACACAATTTTGCTGTCATTCGGGGCCGACATCACCGATAAATATCGCCAACGTGAATTTGAGGTGGCCGTTGGCGATCAGGATGAAAGCCTGCGGCTGGCGATGAACCTGAAACGCGAAATCGGTGATCTGGTAAGCAGTGACTCACCCAACGATACGATCTGGTTTCAGATCATGGGCACCCCGCCGCTCAGGAAGGTGTTTGAGGTGGCCCTTGGATTGCCCAGCAGTTTTGGCCAGCTTGATATCGACAAGCAGCTTGAGATCTTCAAAGATCAGAGCAGAAACCAGTTCGGGCTTGATAAGCTGTCAGAGCTGACGGATGATGATCTGCAAGAGAAGTTGATCCAACGCTACCTGCTGCGCGATCAAATCTCGGCGATTCAGGTGCAATCCAGCAGTGCAACCGCCCTGACCCTGCTGCAATCCGTGCCCAGCCCGTTTTCAACAACTTAATATCCGACCACATATAGATTGGCCATTCTGCTGCCTGATATCGGGGGTGCAAAAACAATACCCTTAATCCTAGGGCCTGTTGCCAACTTTCAGAGGTTGCCTGGCAATTTGCCTGGGGGTGTTTGTGTTTGGGCCGGACCTGGAGGCGGGCATTTGGCGTGGCAAAATCCCCGGCGCAGGCCGGTCAGATCCGGCGCGCCGCAGGATCAGCGACAGACGATCAAAACTGTTCTGGGTTGAAATGGTCTCCGGTTCAGCCAAAAACGCATCCAGCTCGGGCCAGACCCGCATCGCCTGATCCAGATCGGGATCACTGCCCTCGGCATATAGCCCGGCCTTGATCATGGTTTCCGAGCGCGCATAGGTGCCCAGCAATGATCGTGCCCGCAGGATCAGGGCGTTTTCCGCGTCACTCGCCGCCGCAGGCAGGCTGCGCGACACCGAGCGCAACAGATCAATCGCCGGATAGCGCCCGCGCTCGGCAATCTGCCGATCCAGCACCACATGCCCGTCCAGCACTCCGCGCAGAATATCGGCTACCGGCTCATCCATATCCGAGCCGGCCACCAGAACGCTGAGGATAGCAGTGATATCGCCCATCCCCTCTTCGCCCGGCCCGGCGCGCTCACATAAAGACATGATTGTATGGGCGGTTGAGGCGGGAAACCCGCGCAGGGCGGGCATTTCACCGGCGGCTGTGGCCACCTCGCGATGCGCCTCGGCAAAGCGGGTGATGGAATCGGCCAAAAACAACACATGCTTGCCCTGATCACGAAAATGTTCGGCCACGCTCATCGCCGTCCAGGCACAGCGACGGCGAACCAATGGCGAGCGATCAGAGGTGGCGGCGATGATGACCGAGCGGCGCATCCCCTCGGGCCCAAGCACGTTTTCGACAAAATCGCGCAGCTCGCGGCCGCGCTCGCCAATCAGGGCAAACACCACCACATCGGCCTGCATTTTGCGGCCCAGATGGCCCAGAAGGCTGGATTTGCCAACCCCGGATCCGGCAAAAAGGCCAATCCGTTGGCCCCGGACAATCGGCAACATGGTGTTGAAAGCCGCCATTCCGGTTTCCAGCCGTGCCCCAAACCCCCGGCGCTGCGTGGCGCGGGGCGGATCAGCCAGCAAGGGGCGCGATTGTGGTCCGCGCATAAGAGGATGGCCATCAATCGGCTCTCCAAACGGATCAATAATGCGACCGATCCAGCTATCATATGGCGCGATTGTATTGGCTTCCATCAGTGATGCGCGGTCTCCTATTGAAATTCCGGCGGGTGATTCGTCCGGTAACATCACCACGGCTGCCTGATCCATCTGCACTATTTCACCCGACAGAAAGCCGCCATCACGCCGGTATATTCTGATCCGGTCTCCCAGGCGCGCATCACCTGATATACCACTGATTTTTATGGTATTTCCCGCCACAGCGCTAACCCGGCCGACCACGCGAACGGCCTGTAAAGTGGCGATTTTTGCCTGCAGGCAATCTAATCCGGATGTGGGCATCGTGCTCTCCAATAATTTCTCACAAACTATTTCTAAAGGAATCAGGGTTAAGCCTTGATTGAAACCAATCGAGGGAGAAGCCCCGGTGTTTGAAAAACTGGAAATATTCCGCACAGCACAGGCCATGGCCGTGCATGCGGGCGCCCGTCAGGCGGTTGTGGCGCAGAATATGGCCAATGCCGATACGCCCGGCTATGCCGCGCGTGAGATTGTGCCGTTCAAGGCGGTGATGGAGGCCGGGAATTCCGGCATTGGCCAAAAAGCCACGCGCGCCGGTCATCTCAATGGCACCAACAATTCATTACAATTTGATGTGTCTGAAACTCGCGATGCGCTGGCTGATCCAAACGGCAATTCGGTGTCGTTGGAAGAAGAGATGATCAAGGCTGTGGATGTGAAGCGTCAGCATGACATGGCGCTGGCGATCTATAAATCCTCGCTCACCATTTTACGCACCGCAATCTCGCGCTGAGAAAGGATCATCGACATGAGCGAATTTATGAAAGCGTTATCGGTTTCCGCCAGTGGCCTGAAGGCACAGGCCCAAAGGCTGCGGCATGTATCGGAAAATATTGCCAATGCCGACACCCCCGGCTACCGGCGCAAAACCATAAGCTTTGAGACAGAATTCGGTGCAGGCGGCTCTGTTGGCAAGGTGGAAACCGGCCGCGTGCACCTTGACCGGAGTGAGCTGGCAAAGATCTATGATCCGAGCAGTCCTTTGGCCGATGGAGCCGGATATTACGACGGATCGAATGTTGATCTTGTCATTGAAATTGCGGATTCGCGCGAAGCGCAGCGCAGTTATGAGGCGAACCTCAAAATGTTTGATCAGGCCCGGCAAATGTCGGCCAGCCTGATGGAGCTTTTACGACGTTAAAGGAGATCCAGAATGGATATTAACGCATTGGGCGCAGCCCAGAGATACGCAGCCGCCCGCCCCGCGACCGAGCCGAATGCCGGTCAAGGCGGTGCGGGTGCGGCATTTGCCGGGCTTGCCCGCGATTTCGCCGCAACCTTGCAAGAGGGCGAAGCCACCGCCAAAGCGGCGATGGTTGGCGAGGCTGATCCGCATGCGCTGGTGCAGGCGCTGGCGCAAACGGAACTGGCGGTTGAGGCCGCTATCACGGTGCGCGACCGGGTGGTCGAGGCGTATCAGGAAATCCTGCGGATGCCGGTGTAAGCCATGCTGGATGAAGTGGTTTTCTTTGACACGATGCGACAGGGGATGTGGGTAGCAACGATCATATCCCTGCCGATTTTGACGGTGGCGCTGCTGGCCGGGCTTTCGGTCGGGTTGTTCCAGGCGCTGACCTCAATTCAGGAACTGACGCTTACATTTGTGCCCAAACTGGCGGCGATCATCTTTGTTTTCTGGCTGTCGATGGGCTTCATGACAAAGACGCTGGTGGCGTTCTTTCAGGATCGTCTGATCCCGCTGATCATAGGAGGCTGAGATGGAAAATGCTGGCTATACAACGCTCACCCGGCAGACAGGTTTGATGCGTGAAATGCAGGTTGTTGCCAATAATATCGCCAATGCCGCCACCACCGGTTTCCGGCAGGAGGGGCTGGTTTTTGGGGAATATGTCAAACGTATTGAGGGCGGGGATTCGCTTTCGATGGCAACGGCGAATATCCGCAATACCTCCCTGACCCAGGGGGCGCTGACCCAAACTGCGGGCACACTTGATTTCGCCATTGAGGGCGATGGGTTTTTCCTGATTGAAACACCTGCCGGTGAGCGCCTGACCCGGGCAGGCAATTTTGCCGTATCGGCCGAGGGCGATCTGGTAACCAATGACGGTTTTCGCGTGCTTGATGCGGGTGGTGCCCCGGTTTTCATTCCGCCGGATGCCGGTGAAGTGGGCGTATCCGCGGATGGCACCGTAAGCGCCAATGGCCGCCCATTAACCCAGATCGGGTTGGTCAAACCGATTGATAAGCTTGATCTGATCCGCGAAGACGGCGTGATGTTTCGCACCGAGGGTGAGTTTGAGCCTGTGCTTGATGGCCGTATCCTGCAAGGGTTTCTCGAGGGCGCGAATGTTGATCCGGTGGGCCAGATTGCCCGCATGATCGAGGTCCAGCGCGCCTATGAACTTGGCCAAAGCTTTCTCGATTCCGAAAATCAGCGCATTTTGAAGGCGCTCGATAGCATAACCCGTTAACCAAGGAGATTTGAGAATGCGAGCACTGAAAATCGCCGCTACCGGAATGGCCGCCCAGCAAATGCGGGTTGAGACCATCTCGAACAATCTCGCGAATATGTCGACCACCGGCTATAACGCCAGGCGGGCCGAATTTTCCGATCTGCATTACCAGCAATTGACCCGCGCGGGCACGGTGAATGCCGCCGATGGCACGGTCTTGCCCACCGGGGTGCAGCTTGGCCTTGGGGTGCGGCCCGCCGCGGTTTCCGTCAATCTGGCGCAAGGGCCCCTTTCGGCCACCAATTCTGATCTTGATTTGGCGATTGAAGGTAAGGGCTATATCGAAGTAACCCTGCCTTCGGGCAACGCGGGCTATACCCGTGACGGGGCCCTGAAACGCTCGGCCGACGGTCTGATTGTAACATCCGATGGCTTTCCAGTTGAGCCGGAGATTACCATTCCCGATGATGCGCGCAGCATATCAATCAATCCCGAAGGTGAGGTATTTGCATTCTTTCAAAATACCGCCCAGGCGCAGTCTCTGGGGCAGTTGAACCTCACCGGATTTACCAATCCCAAGGGGCTTGAGGCCATCGGCGGCAATCTTTTCACCGAAACCGAGGCCTCGGGCCCGCCGATCACCTCAAATCCCGGTGAGGATGGGCTTGGCACCTTGCGGCAGGGCTATCTCGAAGACAGCTCGGTTGATCCGGTGCGGGAGATTACCGAACTGATCGAGGCCCAGCGCGGCTATGAGCTCAATGCCAAAGTCATCTCGGCCGCCGACCAGATGCTTGGCGCAACCACACAGATACGCTGATGCGACAGATTGTTTTCATAACCCTTTTGTTGCTCACGCATCCGGTGCAGGCCGATACCATTGTTGCCGCCCGCACCATCCGGGCGCAGACCATCCTCACCGGGCAGGATCTGGCGATCAAGCGCAACGATATAGAAGGCGGCGTGATGGCCGAACAGCTTATCGGCAAAGAGGCGCGGGTATCGCTTTATGCCGGACGGCCGATCTCGCTCACAGATGTCGGGCCGCCCGCATTGGTTGAGCGCAATCAGATTGTACCGCTGGTCTATGAGGTGAACGGATTGCGGATTTCTGCCGAGGGCAGATCGCTCGCCCGCGCGGGCCCGGGGGAATATGTGCGGGTCATGAACATGTCATCGCGGGCCACAATCATGGGCCAGGTCTTGCCGGATGGCCGGATCAGGATATCACAGTAGGAAAGAGTATGAACAAATTACATGTAGCGATCTGTCTGGGCATATTGGCAAGCACCGCCGGGTGCTCAAAACTGGACCATCTTGGCAAGCCGCCAAGCTTTACCCCGATTGATGATTCAACCGAGCATGAGGCGATGATGAACCTTGGACTGCCACTCACGGCTGATTCCACACGACCGGTTGATCGTGCGTCACTTTGGAGTGCTGGCAACACATCCTTGCTGGGGGATCGGCGTGCCATGCAGCGCGGTGACATCATGACAGTGGTGATTGAAATCGACGAAGAGGCCAAGATCACAAATTCGACCGATCGCTCACGCAGCGGATCGGAATCATTGGGCATACCGCATCTTTTCGGTCTGCCGCAACGCATCAATAACTCATTGCCGGACGGGGCTTCGCTGGATAATGCCGTATCATTGAATTCAACCGGGCAATCGGGCGGCACCGGATCGGTCAACCGTAAGGAAGAGCTGACTTTAAGGGTGGCGGCAACGGTAATGCAGGTAATGCCCAACGGGGTGCTGGAAATTCAGGGCTCGCAGGAAGTTCGGGTTAATTTCGAGTTGCGTGAATTGCTTGTTTCAGGATTTGTCCGGCCTCAGGATATTTCACGCCGAAATGAGATCACCTACGATAAAATCGCCGCAGCGCGGGTGTCATATGGCGGCCGTGGCCAGATCACGGATGTTCAGCAGCCCCGCATCGGTCAGCAGGTGCTGGATGCAGTATTGCCATTTTAGGAGGCCTTGAATGATCAGGAAACTGTTCCCAATCCTGCTGGCACTGATTGGTGTCGGCGGGGGCGTTGGCGCTGGTCTGGCATTGAAACCGGGCCCCGAAGAAATGGCGGCACAGGCCGAGTGCCCTCAGGCAGATCACGCTGAGGCCAAGCCAGATACAACACATGAAGAGGGTGGCGCAAATCCGGAACACGCGCAGGAATATGTCAAACTTAACAACCAGTTCGTGATCCCAGTGGTTGGCAATCAGAAGGTGAATTCTCTGGTTGTTATGTCGCTCAGCATCGAGATTGAACCGGGGCATACGGAAACGATATATCAACGCGAGCCCAAATTGCGTGATGCGTTTTTGCAGGTGCTGTTTGATCACGCTAATATGGGTGGTTTTCAGGGTGAATTCACCAATACCAGAAATATGGATGTTCTGCGCGCCTCGCTTCGGGAAGTTGCAATATCTGTCATTGGTTCCGCCGTCACCAATGTGTTGATCACCGATATTGCCCGTCAGGATATTTAATGATAATAATAGGTTAGACAATCTGCTGCAACGGATCAGACCCTCATTTGCGGCAAATGCCTCAACTTGCGAATAATTCTCAAATGCATTGACTTAGTTGCGAACAACTCTCATATTCAAGCCAGAATTTCCTTGATTCGGGATTGTCATGCAATTTGATCGGCGCGCCTTCCTTGGGCTATTGAGTGCGACAACAGCTTTGGCTGCTACGCCATTGCGTGCGGACACAGGCCAGCTCAACATTGTTGCAACCACGTCAATGATTGCCGATGCTGCGCGCCAGATCGGTGGGGATCTGGTTAATGTAAAGGCGCTGATGGGCGTAGGCGTTGATCCGCATTCCTACCGCCAGACCCGCAGTGACATCGTGGCGCTTACCCGTGCTGATCTGGTCCTTTGGCACGGGCTTTATCTTGAAGCCCAGATGGAGGAATTCCTGCTCAAGCTGGCGCAGCGCAACGAGGTTGTGGCTGTTGGCGAGGCTGTGCCGGGTGATAAACTGATAAGCCATGCCGAATATGAGGGCCGCTATGATCCGCATGTCTGGATGGCCCCCGCCCTTTGGGTTTATGTGGTAAGGGCTGTGGCCCAGGCGCTCGGCGATGCTGCCCCGGATCGCGCCAGCATTTTTGCCGCCAATGCAAAGGCGCATCTGGCTGATATTCACCGGCTTGATGCCTATGCCCGGGCGAAAATGGCCACCATCCCGCAAGCGGAACGGGTTCTTCTTACCGCCCATGATGCCTTTGGTTATTTTGGCCGGGCCTATGATGTTGAGGTAATCGGCATTCAGGGCATTTCAACAGAATCCGAGGCCGGGCTGAACCGGATCAGCGGGCTGGTGAATTTGCTCACCGAGCGTAATATCCGCTCGGTTTTCATTGAAAGCTCGGTGTCTGATCGCAACATTCGCGCCCTGATCGAAGGGGCCACTGCGCAGGGCCATGAGATGACCATCGGCGGCGAGCTATACTCGGATGCCATGGGGCCCGAAGGCAGTTATGAGGGTACTTACATCGGCATGCTTGACCATAATATCACCACCATTGCCCGCGCCCTTGGTGGCGATGTGCCTGATCGCGGCATGGATGGCAAACTGATGGCCGGAAGCTGAAGGAGACGGATATGCAACTCGAACTCGCCACCAAAAACGGAGATCGGCAGGCAGATAACAACACCGCGCACAGCCCTTTGGCGATCCGGGGCCTGACCGTATCTTATGGGCAAAAGCCTGCGGTTTTCTCGGTTGATGCCACGTTTGAGCCCGGCGCAATGACCGCCATCATCGGCCCGAACGGGGCCGGGAAATCCACATTGCTGAAGGCGGCGCTTGGGATCATCAAGCCGTTGTCGGGCCGGGTTACATCCTATGGGCAACCTCTGGCGAAGCAACGCCACCGCATCGCCTATGTGCCACAGCGCGCCAGCGTTGACTGGGATTTTCCGACCCGTGTTCTTGACGTGGTTCTGATGGGGCTTTACCGCCAGCTTGGCCTGCTGAAACGGGTCAGGCCCCTGCATATTGAGGCCGCAATTTCCTGTCTTGCCCGGGTTGGCATGGAGGGTTTTGCCAACCGCCAGATCGGCCAGCTTTCCGGCGGGCAGCAACAGCGTGTTTTCCTTGCCCGGGCGCTGGCGCAAACTGCTGATCTCTACCTGCTGGACGAGCCATTTGCCGGGGTTGATGCGGCCACGGAGAAAGCCATCATCGCGGTGCTGAAAGAGCTGAATGCTCAGGGCAAAACCGTGGTTGCGGTGCATCACGATCTGGCCACCGTGCCGGATTATTTTGACCGGGTGTTCATCATAAACACAACCCGCGTTGCCGAGGGCACGGTTGAAGAAGCCTTCACGCCCGCCGCATTGCAGGAGGCTTACGGCGGCCGCCTTGCAACGGCACAGATCGCCATGACAGGCTAGAACATGCCGCGCAGCACACCCCGCCCACGCCCCGGCCGCAGCGCCGGGGCCTCCAGCCTCACCGGGAGGTCCCGGATCAAGTCCGGGACGATGTGATCAACCATGCTTTGGCAGGCGCTGGTGCTTCAGCTTGGCTATAACGCCACACTCGTGACCATCGGCTCCTGCCTGTTGGGCATCGCCGCCGGGGCCACCGGAACATTTTTGTTTCTGGGCAAGCGGGCATTGGTCAGCGATGCCATCAGCCATTCAACCCTGCCCGGCGTGGGCCTTGCCTTCATGGTGATGGTCGCTCTGGGTGGCGATGGCAGGGCGTTGCCGGGCTTGCTTTTGGGCTCGGCCATATCCGCAGGCATCGGTCTGCTTTTTGTCAGTTGGATCACCCGCCACACGCGATTGGCCGAAGACGCGGCCATCGGCGCGGTGCTTTCGGTATTTTTCGGCTTTGGCATCGTTTTGTTAACCGTCATTCAAACCATGAGCTCGGGCCGGCAGGCCGGGCTGGAAAGTTTTCTTCTGGGCTCGACCGCAGGCATGCTGTGGAATGATGCGCTGGTGATTTCCATTGGCGGGGCCCTGGTTCTGGCCCTGACTTTGATCCTGCGGCGGCCGATGTCGCTGGTGGCGTTCGACCGGGAATTTGCAGCCGGTGCTGGCATGAATGTGCCCCGGATCGAGCTGGCAATGATGGGGCTGGCGCTGGCCATTACGGTGGTCGGCCTTAAAATTGTGGGCCTCATCCTGATTGTGGCGCTTTTGATCATTCCCGCCGTTGCTGCGCGTTTCTGGTCCAACCGGGTTGGGCATGTGGTGCTGATTGCGGGCGCATTTGGCGGCCTCTCGGGCTATGCCGGTGCCGCAATATCGGCCACGGCCCCGGCCCTGCCAACCGGGCCAATCATTGTATTGATTGCCTTTGCGCTGTTTACCATTTCGCTTCTCGCAGCACCGGGGCGCGGCATTTTGGCGGTCATTCTGCGCCACTTCCGGTTTCAGCGGCGTGTACATATTCGTCAGGGGCTTCTGGCGCTGGCCACCGGACAGCCGATTTATGAACGCCTCACTTTGCGGCTGATGCGTCGCGCCGGGTTTGTGCGCCGTGACGGTGTGGCCACGGATACAGGTCGTGCTCAAGCAGCCAAGGCGCTTTTGGATGAACGCCGCTGGCAGATATTGCGCAGCAATGCCCGCCATGAGGCTGCCGCCGCGCGTTACGATGGGCTGACCCCGCTTGAATCCGTGCTGACCGAAGATCAGCTTGCAGAACTTGACAGCAGCCTAAGCCCAAAGGTCGTGATATAATGGGCTCGGAATTCATCACCCTCTCACTCACGCCAATCGTGATCGGCACCTTCGCCGCCATCGCCTGTGCCCTGCCCGGCAATTTCCTGCTGCTGAGAAAGCAGGCGCTAATCGGGGATGCCATCAGCCATGTGGTTTTGCCCGGTATTGTGCTGGCATTTCTGGTTACCGGCGCGGTAACTGCGATGCCGATGATGCTGGGCGCAGGGGTGGCGGCTCTTGTGGCGGTTGTCCTGATCGAGCTGGTGCGCCGTCTGGGCAGGATTGAGCCGGGGGCCGCCATGGGCGTGGTATTCACCGCGATGTTTGCCGGTGGGGTTTTGCTGTTGGAACAGTCGGATACGTCAGCCGTGCATCTGGATGTCGAGCACGCGCTTTTTGGCAATCTGGAAAGCCTGATCTGGCTCGACGGATATGGCTGGCAGGCAATACTGGACATCACGGCCTTGGCCGGATTGCCGCCGGAATTGCCGCGCATGGCGGGGGCACTGGCGTTTGTGGTGCTGTTCACATTGGTGTTCTGGCGGCCCTTGAAGCTTTCGACCTTTGACGAGGGCTTTGCTCAGACCCTTGGGTTGCGTACCGATCTTCTCGGCCTTGCCCTGGTTATTGTCGCCGCCATTGCCGCAGTGGCCGCCTTTGATGCGGTGGGATCAATCATCGTGATTGCCATGTTCATCTGCCCGCCTGCCGCCGCGCGGCTGATGACCAACCGGCTGGAGCATCAGATCGGATGGAGCGTGATATTTGCCACAATGTCGGCGGTGTTGGGCTATGTCATAGCAGGCTACGGGCCTTTGTGGCTGGGCTTTGACAATGCGGTGAGTGCGGCAGGCATGATCGCCACAATTTCGGGTTTGATCCTTGCGGTAACGGCTGTTGTTGGCCCTTGCCGCACACGTTCCGGTGCTCCGATCGAGGGCTGAGGCCAGTATCGGGTAAAAAACGCATAATGATTAACTAAAATATGGGTTCAGCTTTAAAGTATCCGTCTTGATCAAGTCCTGATTTCCTCCCATTTTCGGTCCTATTTGGCGATTGCCTTACCCCTGATTGTGCAACCCCAATGCTTTGCCCAAGGCAGCCAACCCATCCTCAAGCACATCTGCGGACGTGTTGGAGGAACCCGGCACGCCTTGCATTTCCAGTACGGCGGCATAGCCCGGGGCATTCTTGTCTAATGTGATAAGGGCCATATGCTGACCTAGCCAATAGGGCCGGGCCGCGGCCAACTCGGCCCCAAGCAAATGCCCTGTGATGGCGCGCGAATCGCCACTAAGCTCGGCCTGACGCAGATGTGAAGCCAACTGCTCAGGCCGGCTCATTGTATCAGTTAATGCCTGTTTGGCGGGCTTATCCGCACCCTTGAAGGTGGCCACAAGCCGGGGCGTGAGGAAGCTTGTGAAGCTGACAATCTCATCGGCGCTGACATGTATCCAATAACTGACATCCGCATCAATCGCCCAGATCACGCCATCCCAATGTTTGTGACGTGCCAGGAATCCGGCAATCCATACGCGCATCCAAGGGTCTAATATATCCGGCGGATCATCTTGCGTGATGACCGGCAGCGCCATGCCATGTTCCGGCAATATGGCACAGGGCACAGATTTTGGCGAACCATCACCAATTCTGACAATCAGGTCAGTATCAACAGGCAAACCGTGCAGCGCTTCGGCCTCATCCGCGCCACACATCTTGCTCATGATGCGAGCGTCATCCATAGCAAAAGCCGCATATTCCGAACCCAAACGGCCAGTGGCGATCCAGCGAGTCATGTCGGGCTCCGCCGCGCCAACTGCTGCAACAGGCCCGACATGTCATAGCCTGCCTTGCTGGTGCGGTCCAAAATCTCCTGTGCCTCAATCTCTTCATGCCGGGCAATGGTCCACATCATCGTGCAGCGCGTCCCGGTGCGGCAATAGGCCAGCATTGGCTTTGGCATTTCATCAAGTGCTGCGCGAAATGCCGCAATATCCTCCGCTGTGATGGCGCTTGTGACGATCGGCAGCCAATGCATCTCAAGCCCTGCTGCACGTGCGGCTTTGGCCACATCATCATAGCAGCACTGCCCCGGTTCTTCGTCATCAGGCCGGTTGCACATGACCGACCGAAAGCCCCCTTTGACAATCGCCGGGATGTCGTCGGGCTCAATCTGAGGCGAAACTGATATGTGGTCTGTAATCTTGCGCAGGTCCATTTATCGGTGCTCCTGTTGGGTTCAGGGGAATATTCACAAATTAGCGGCGGATATCAATGCCACTATTGTTGACAATCAGGGGATCCCTGCCAAACGTAACCTGATGTAATAAAGGGGGCGGATATGAGCGGCCAATGGGAATTCTGGATCGACCGGGGCGGGACATTCACCGATATCGTGGCGCTTGATCCAACGGGGGCTATCCACACTCATAAGCTTTTGTCGGAAAATCCTCAACGCTACAGTGATGCCGCCGTTCAGGGCATCCGCGAGGTGATGCGCGCGCCCGGTGCGTTCCCGGATGGCGCGATCCGGGCGGTCAAGATGGGCACAACCGTGGCTACCAATGCTTTGCTCGAGCGCAAGGGCGAGCGGGTTTTGCTGCTGATCACCAGGGGTTTTCGCGATCTTTTGCTGATCGGGTATCAAACCCGGCCCCGGTTGTTTGATCTGGAAATCAAACGGCCCGATCTGCTCTATGAGGATGTGGCCGAGCTGCATGAGCGCCTGGATGCCGATGGCAAGGTTGTTATCCCGCTGGATGAGGCCGCTGCCCGGGCCGAGCTTCAAGCCGCTTTTGATAAAGGTATCCGGGCCACGGCAATTGTCGGATTACATGCCTATCTGAACCCCGAGCACGAAAACCGGGTTGCCGAAATCGCACGCGAGACAGGATTTACGCAGGTTTCAACTTCGGCCGAGACTTCGCGGCTGGCCAAGATGGTGGGGCGCGGTGATACAACGGTTGTGGATGCGTATCTGTCGCCCATTCTGCGGCGCTATGTTGATCAGGTGGCGGGCGCGCTTGATCTGGGGCGGGCCTGCGAACAGCTTCTTTTCATGCAATCCAATGGCGGGCTGACCGAAGCGCGGCGGTTTCAGGGCAAGGATGCGATTCTTTCCGGCCCGGCAGGTGGCATAATTGGCATGGTCGAAACCGCTGAGGCTGCGGATTATATCAAGCTGATTGGCTTTGATATGGGGGGCACCTCGACCGATGTAAGCCATTATGACGGTGACTATGAACGCAGTTTTGAAACCGAGGTGGCGGGCGTCCGGATGCGCGCCCCGATGATGGATATTCACACTGTTGCCGCTGGTGGCGGGTCGATCTGCAAGTTTGAAAACGGAAGGTTTCAGGTGGGCCCGGAAAGCGCCGGGGCTGATCCCGGCCCCGCCTGTTATCGGCGCGGCGGCCCGTTGGCGGTGACCGATTGCAATGTCATACTGGGCAAGCTGAACCCCAATCATTTTCCAGCCGTATTCGGGCCCGATGGCAACGCACCGCTTGACGCCGCTATTGTCCGCGAGAAATTTGCAGCGCTGGCAAAACAGGTTGCACAGGAGACCAAAGAAACCCCGCGCGCGCCCGAGGAAATGGCCGAAGGCTTTCTTCGGATCGCCGTTGACAACATGGCGAATGCAATCAAGAAAATCAGCGTTCAGCGTGGTCATGACGTGACCCAATACACGCTGCAATGTTTTGGCGGCGCGGGTGGGCAACATGCCTGTCTGGTAGCGGATGCATTGGGGATGCGCCGCGTTTTCGTGCACCCATATGCCGGGGTGCTTTCCGCCTACGGGATGGGGCAGGCGCAGCTTACTTCGATGAAGGAAATGCAGCTCGATCTCCCGCTGGAGAAATTGAATGAGGCCAGCGAGCAATCGGAAAAATTGTCTGCCGAGGCCATGCATGAAGTCGAACAGCAAGGCGGCAGCAATGTTGAGGCCTATCACCGGTTGCATCTGCGCTATGATGGCTCACACCAGACCATTCCGGTGGCGCATGGCACCCGGGAACTTGCCCGCAAGGATTTTGAGCAGGCCCATAAGCGCCGCTATGGTTTCATCTCGCCGGACCGGGCGATTATCATCGAGATGATAAGCGTCGAAGCCACGGGCGGCAGTGGTGCCAATTCCACGGCGCAGCCCGCAACCGGCGATGGCAGGCCGATCGCGCAAATCCCGCTTTATTCCGGGGGTGAATGGCTTAGCGTGCCGATATATGCGCGCGATAATCTTGATCCGTCCATCCCCGTGACCGGCCCCGCCGTGATTACCGAGCCCACAGGCACCAATGTGGTGGAACCGGGCTGGACCGCGAATGTTGACCCGCTTGGCAATCTGATCATGGAGCGTCATGAAGAAATGGTCCGTAATGCCGCCGCCGGAACCGAGGTTGATCCGGTTTTGCTTGAGGTTTTCAACAATCTTTTCATGTCGGTGGCCGATCAGATGGGTGTTACGCTGGCCAATACCTCGTGGTCGGTCAACATCAAGGAGCGGTTTGATTTCTCCTGTGCCATCTTTGATGATCAGGGCGATCTGGTGGCCAATGCGCCGCATGTGCCGGTGCATCTTGGCTCGATGTCCGACAGTGTCAAAACCATCATGCGGCTCAACCCGGATGTGGCGCCGGGGGATGCCTATATGCTGAATTCGCCCTATAATGGTGGCACGCATCTGCCCGATGTCACCGTGATCACCCCGGTTTTTGCCGATGGCAGCGACGCGCCGGTTTTCTGGCTTGGCAGCCGCGGCCACCACGCCGATATCGGCGGGCGCACGCCGGGCTCGGCCCCGCCCGACAGCAGCCATATTGATGAAGAAGGCGTGCTGATCGACAATGTGAAGCTGGTGGATCGCGGCAGGCTATTGGAAGCCGAGGCCGAGGCTGTGCTTGGCTCGTGCCGCTATCCGTGCCGCAATATTCAACAGAACATGGCCGATCTCAAGGCGCAGGTAGCGGCCAATGAAACCGGGCGGCAGGAGCTTTTGAAGGTGGTTGGGGCGTATGGCCTTGACGTGGTGCAGGCCTATATGGGCCATGTGCAGGACAATGCCGAGGAAAGCGTGCGCCGGGTGATTGACCGGCTGCATGACGGGCAGTTCAGCTATCCGATGGATATTGGCACCACAATCGAGGTGAAGGTGAGCGTTGATCACGAAGCCCGCGAGGCGGTGATTGATTTCACCGGCACATCGGCGCAGAATAAAGGCAATTACAACGCGCCGCGCTCGATCTGTGATGCGGTGGTGCTCTATGTGTTCCGTACCATGGTGGGGGCGGATATCCCGCTCAATCAGGGCTGTCTCAAGCCGCTCAAGATCATTGTACCCGAAGGCTCGATGCTCAACCCGGTCTATCCGGCGGCGGTGATCGCGGGCAATACCGAGGTTAGCCAGGCCACCTGCAATGCCCTTTACGGCGCTTTGCATGTGATTGCCGGCTCACAGGCCACGATGAATAATTTCGTCTGGGGCACGGAAGAGTTTCAGAATTACGAAACCATCGCCGGCGGTACCGGCGCGGGGCCGGGGTTTGATGGCTGTGACGCGGTGCAAAGCCACATGACCAACACCCGCATGACCGACCCTGAGATATTGGAAAAGCGCTTTCCGGTGCGGCTGGAAGAGTTTGGCATCCGGGCAGGGTCAGGCGGCGAGGGCCATTGGCACGGCGGCAACGGCGTGATCCGGCGCTTGCGGTTTTTGACGCCGGTGACGGTGACAACGCTCAGCTCGCACCGGATTGTGCCGCCGTTTGGCGTGGATGGCGGCGGCAATGGCGCACCTGGCCAGAACTGGGCCGAGCTGCCGGATGGGGCACGCCGCGAAATGCAGGGGAATGACGAGATTGACCTACCCGCCGGATCGGTCTTTGGCATGGCCACACCGGGCGGCGGCGGCTGGGGGCATAAATAAAAAGGCCGCCCGTGCAAATGCAGGGCGGCCTGATGAAGAGTGCCTTATTTATTACCAAGTGAAAATTGGTATCCGATATGAAGCTCAGGGCCTCTTGTCTTCAGGCTCAAGGAACCGGCCGGCCCGCCCCCGCCATTGGAGACAAGCGAAACCTTTGTCTTGGAAGAGGCAATATAACTGCCGCCGAATGTCAGGCTTCCTCTTTGCCCGACAGACCGGATGAAGCGCAAGCCAAGCTTGCCATAAACCGCGAAATCATCCTCGTCGCCGCCAACCACTGTATCGTTTGTCCGAAAATCGCGGTAGAGCATCCCAAAGCCGGCACCTGCCTCGGCCCGCCACGGGCCTTCATTATGGAAAGGTGTCCAGAGGTTCACCCCAAGACGGCCTGTTTTGACTTTGGAGCGGTAGAAAAATGCAGGATTCGGCAGCCCGGGGAAACTTGCTGATGTGATGTTGTAATTTTCATACCATGCCGCCTCAACCTCGGGGGTGATGGCCATATTTCCCAGTTTGAACTGATCACGCATCCCAAAGGTCAGGGCAATGCCCGCATGCCTTTCATTGACTGAATCATCATTGCTAAATCCACCAACGGTATTGAACCCGCCAAAATCATGTGTTGTGGACATGCCAAAAACCTGGCCGCCGAGATACGCTTCACCCGCCTGAATCGGAGCTGACTGAACGATAACCCCAACCAGCGCGGCAAGTGCGATTAAAAATTGTTTTTTCATTGAATGGTCCTATCTGAAACTTACTTCCCTATATGAGGATCGCCGGTATTTAATGATCTTGCAACCATTCCGTCCTTCAGGACCATCTTAGACACCGATACTGTGTTTAAAAAGCACCAGAATACAACTATTTAAAATAGTGTCCCAACATGATCAGCATTCAATAGAGCGTTTCGCCTTAAACCGGAGGCAGGGTTAAGGCGAAACGCTTTGACGCAAAGCTCAGACCGGATTGTACAGCTTTTGGGTCTTGAGATCGGGTGCAGTGATTGCGTCATGCCAAGCTGAGGGGTGATTCCCGATGGCATATGAGCGAGATGCAGGGGAAAGACGGGATTGATCTGCCTGCCGAGGCAATTTGTGGCATGCGCACCCTGGGCGGCGGCTGGAGGGAGCAAATAAAACCTCATTCAAACTGATCCGACAGGTTTTCCTTCAGCAATGATCATGCCGCCTGCGCATTCCCTCTCGCACATGCAGCGCCCCGCTGTTAACATCAAAAACATGCGCCTGTTTCTTATCCTGTTTCTCATCCTGGCCGCCTGTGGCCGCCCCCTCACCCCATCGGAAAAAGCCTTTGCCAGCAGAATGCACGGGGCCTCGATCAACCCCGATAAAATTCGGGTGATGAATGGCGCGCTTGTGGGCTCGGTTACCTATAAAAGGCAAAAACGCCCGCGCCTTGCCTGCCGTGAGCGTATTTTCCCCGAACCCACCGAAGAAACCTTCACCGTCTCCCCCGCCGCTTTGGTGCTGCATAACAAGGTTTTCTATGCAAGCGATTGGTATCAGGACAATTACATGCGCGATTACCCGCAGGAGTTTGATCTTTTCTCGGCGATGGTGTTTGCCCATGAGATTACCCATGTATGGCAATGGCAAAACCGCGCCAAAACCGGCTATACCCCGCTCCGCGCCGCACGCGAACATGGCGGCGGGCGTGATCCTTATCTATTTGATATTTCAACCAAAACCCAGTTTCTTGATTACGCCTATGAGCAGCAGGCCAGCATTGTCGAGGAATATGTCTGCTGTGCCACGCTTGACCCGGATGCGCCGCGCACCACCCGCCTGCGTGACATGCTGAGCGGGGCGTTTCCGTTGGGGGATCTGTCAATCCCGGATCAGGTGCTTATCCCGTGGAAAGGCGCCAAAATCGAAGGTATTTGCCATTAAATTGCGAATGCATTAACAGCCGCGCCTGCCCAGATTCATCACCCAGATATTCCCTGGCCCCCTTACCAGGCTGAATTCGGTAACGCCGGGATCAAGAATGTTATGGCGATGCTTGGGTGAATTCATCCAGGCGGCGAACACGATATCCAAGGTTTTCTGCCCCTGGGCAATGTTTTCGGTGATCCGGCAAAACCGGTATCCCTGGCTGCGCGCCCTTGAGCCGGGTGTTGAATTGCCGGGCCCGTCATGGCTGAAAAACCCGTATTTCAACATATTGCGCGCATGTACCCCGGAAGTGGCTGTCAGCTTTCGGTTCAGTTTCAGCCTGTGTAGCCCATGCTGCGCCCTGACGGCATTCATCCTTTCGAGAACAACCGGCCCAACATTCTTCACCGCGCCTTCAGCGGCCAAAGGCATCGCTGTCAAAGGTGAGAGCAATAGCATAAAGCACATTATAAGTGTCAGTCGCATGTACGGTCCCCAATACAGTGCAATGAATTATGCCAATTTACCCTCAGAACAGCGCGCGTGCCAAGATATTTTGTCGTTCAATCCTTAAGGGCAGGTTAATTGTGGTAATTTGCCCATCACGCACCACCTGTCGGCCTTCCACAAACAGGTGCTTTACCCGCATTGGCCCGGCCAGAAGTAATGCCGCCGGATCCCAGCTACCGGCGCTTTCAATGCCGGAAATATCCCAGATCGCGATATCGGCGCGCTTGCCTATGCTTATTTGCCCGCAATCCTTGCGCCCTAAAACATGGGCCCCGCCCCGGGTGGCGATCTCAAGCGCCTCGCGCGCGCTCATGGCATCCGCGCCATTTGCCACCCGTTGCAACAGCATGGATTGCCGTGCCTCCAGCACCAGATTGCCCGCGTCATTGCTGGCTGAACCATCCACCCCAAGCCCCACATTCACCCCTGCGTCCCGCATTTGGCGCACCGGCGCAATTCCGCTGCCAAGGCGGCAATTTGAGCAGGGGCAATGGGCAACACCGGTGCCTGTGCGGGCAAAAAGATCAATCTCACCGGCGTTCAGCCGCACACAATGGGCGTGCCAGACATCCGCCCCGGTCCAGCCCAGACCTTCGGCATATTGCCCGGGCCGACAGCCGAATTTTTCTTCTGAATAGCGAATATCCTCTTCGTTTTCGGCCAGATGTGTATGCAGCATCACCCCCTTGTCACGCGCCAGCAGGGCGGCATCGCGCATCAGCTCGCGGCTCACGGAAAACGGCGAGCACGGCGCCACCCCCACCCGGCACATCGCGCCCTCACTGGTATCATGAAAGGCATCAATCACCCGGATGCAATCGTTCAGGATTGCCGCCTCATCCTCCACCAGATCATCGGGCGGCAGGCCCCCGGCACTTTCGCCAATGCTCATGGCCCCGCGGGTGGGATGAAACCGCAAACCGATCTCGGCGGCGGCCTCAATGGTATCTTCCAGCCGCGCGCCGTTGGGATAAAGATAAAGATGGTCCGAGCTGAGCGAGCAGCCCGACAGCGCCAATTCCGCCAGGCCAATGCTGGCCGAGATGCGCATTTCCTCCGGGCCAAAGCGCTGCCAGATTGGATAGAGCGTCTGCAACCAGCCAAACAGAAGCGCATCCTGCCCGCCGGGCACCGCGCGGGTGAGGGTCTGATAGAGATGGTGATGGGTGTTCACCAGCCCCGGTGTGACAACCGAGCCTTTGGCCTGCACCACCTCGCCCGGGCATTGCAAGCCATGGCCCACATCGGCAATCACCCCGTCACGAATATGAATATCCGCGCCGTGCAATTCCGCGCGCCTGTCATTCATTGTCAGAAGGGTATCCGCACCCCGGATCAGAAATTCGGCCATTATATATCTCCACAAAAGTTATGCCCCGCCCAATTCGGTGCATTATCCATTTCGTGGAACCAGCGCGGCAGAAAAGGGCGAAGGACCCGCGCAGGCAGGTCTTTTTAGCAGAATTGCCGCCGCCCGATCAAGCCGCCCGAGCCAGAATTTCCAAAGCCGCCTCATGTTGTTGTCTGCCCGCCGCCGCCACGGCGCGCCCGCCGGCATGGGCCGGGCCGCCCTGCCAGTTGGTGACAATGCCGCCGGCGGCCTCTATCACGGCAATCGGTGCCTGAATGTCATAGGCTGCAAGCCCGGCCTCGATCACCAGATCAATCTGCCCGGCGGCCAGCATGGCGTAAGCATAACAATCCAAACCGAACCGCGTGAGCCTGACCTGATCCGCGACCGCATTGAAGGCGGCGCGCTCGATCTCGCTGCCCAGTTTGGGGAAGGTCGTGAATAAAACAGCCTCATCAAGCGGCCGGTTGCCCCGGGCCTTCAGGGCGCGCGGCCCCATAGGCCCGGTCATTTCAGCGCGGCCCAATCCGCCCTCGAACCGCTCGCCGATATAGGGCTGATCAATCAGGCCGTAAACCGGGCCAGTCTCATCCGCCAGCGCGATCAAAACCCCCCAGGTCGGTGTGCCCGAGATAAACCCGCGGGTGCCATCAATCGGGTCCAGCACCCAGGTCAGGCCGCTTTGGCCGGATTTGGCCCCGTATTCTTCCCCCAGAATTCCATCCATCGGGCGCATCTTTGCCAGAATATCGCGCATGGCGCGTTCCGCGTGGCGATCGGCCTCGGTTACGGGATCAAACCCATGGCCCGCCTTGTTATCGGTGCTCAGATTTTCAGCGCGAAAATACGGCAATATCACCCCGCGCGCGGCATCGGCCAGCGCATGGGCGGTTGCAATAATATTTTGATTGTCCATTCAACCGCCCTCATGCCGCGTCATTTGCGGCATGAGTAAACCGGTATGGCATGTATCTCAAGCGGTGGTTCAGGCCACGTCGCTCAGAACCCGCGCCAGATCAAACAGGCGGCGGCGCTGGTTTTCGGGGATGGCATAATAAGACCGTACCAGATCAAGCGCTTCCTTATCGCCCAGAAGATCCGCAGGCACAGAACCACTGGTCTCACGCTCGCCCGATGTATGTTCAATCCCTTCAAAGAAAAAGCTGACATCGACATCAAGCGCATCCGCGATATCCCAAAGCCGCGACGCACTGACCCGGTTGGCACCGGTTTCGTATTTCTGAATTTGCTGAAATTTAATTCCCACGCTTTGCGCCAGTTGCTGCTGTGTCATTCCGACAAGCCAGCGACGGTGGCGAACGCGTTTCCCGACATGAATATCAACGGGGTGTGGCATGGTTAATTCCTTCTGTTATATTTTACAAAGCCAGTCTGCCGCCCGTCCCTGAAGCGACATCTGGCAAAACACTTTTACGTTACTCATCCCTCGTAGCGTGGCGAGAAGCTAACACTAATGGGTTAAATATCAAGAAATATCGCTCATCATATAGGTGATTAGGCTGAAAATGAAACAATCCAGCGATGCGCACAGGATTTTGGCGAGTTTGGTCCTATATAAGGGATAAATATAGTGGAATTCCGCGTATTTTCCTGACAATTTCCTGATAAATCCAAGACAGCCATGGCTAAAGCAAAAAATTAGAGAATCACCTCTGGTTGCGATCTCGCCGAAAAGATACATCAAAAAAACACGATAACACAAATCGGGAAATTTAGCACATGTTTGGGCATTCTTTGCTTCACTGGACAAGTTTTCTGGCGGCTGCATCCCTGTTAAACCTCCCTCCCGGCCCGGATATTGCATTTATGTAAGGGCAAACTGTGCGAGGTGGGCGTAAATCCGGCTTTGCGGCCATGCCGGGCATCTGGACCGGGCGTTTGGGCATGTGCTGATGACGGCGGCGGGGTTGTCGGTTATTCTGGCCATATCGGCGCTGGCATTCTCAATCGTCAAATGGGCCTGGGCGGGCTATCTGATCTGGCTGGGGATTGCTGCTTTGCGCTCGGGGGCGGGTCATTTATCTCGGATGGGGTGGTGGCCAGTAGGGGGTTTCAACCCTCTGGAAACAGGGTGTTTGGGTTGGTTTTCTTAAGCCGAAAGTGGCGATTTTCTTCCTTGCCTTTCTGCCGCAATTTGTTGTGGCCGGGGTCGGCCCAGTCTGGGCGCAGCTTTTCCTGCATGGTCTTTTGATCATCGTGGTTGCCGCCTTTATCGAGCCGCCCTTAGTGCTGGCCGGGGCAAGCTTACATCAAGATTACCGGGCAATCCGGCGATTGGCCGATGGATGGACCGCAGCCTTGGCACCATCTTCATCGCCCTCGGAATCCGGCTGGCATTGCAAGAGCGCCATTAACCGCAACAGCATATCCGCATCAGATTGAATGAGCCTGCCACCGATGGCCTGCTTGATCGCCTTGCCATAAACCGCCCAGATGGCTTTGCGTATGGCCTTGCCCGATGGCGTGATAAAAAGACGCTGACCGCGGCCATCATCCTCGCAGGGGCGGCGTGTGATATACCCGGCATTTTCAATCCGGGCCAGCAGCCGTGACAAACCGTATTGCGGCAGCAACAGTTTTTCGCGCAGCTCAAACGCCCGCGCGCCTGTGGCTCCTGCCCGCTCAAGCTCCAACAAAACATCATACCATTCAAGCGGCGGCATATCGGCCTGTTTCAGCCTGGATTCAATGGTTGCAAGTGCCGCCTTGTGGGCTTTCGCCAACCCGATCCAGATCGCCTGATTGATGTCGGTTGTTTCTGACATGTGCCTTTATAGATGCAAGTGCATTGACATTTCAACCCGGCATCGCCAGATATACATGCATAAGCATCTAAACGGAGACTTACCAATGCCCGACCTTCACCTGATCAGCCATCATCTGTGCCCTTATGTTCAACGCGCGGTCATTGTTCTGAGCGAAAAGGAAATCCCCCATAAACGCAGCTATATTGATCTTGCCGATAAACCGGGCTGGTTTACCAAAATATCCCCGCTGGGCCGCGTGCCGATCCTGCAAACCGGGACATCCGTGTTGTTTGAAAGCCAGGTAATTGCCGAATATCTGGACGAGGTCACACCGGGGTCGCTGCATCCTGTTGATCCGCTTGAAAAGGCCCGGCATAGATCGTGGATCGAGTTTGCTTCAGAGACCCTGAATGCCATTGGCGGGTTTTATAGTGCACCAGATGGTGCGGCATTTGAAACCAGACGCGCGGCCTTGCGGGGCAGGTTTGAACGTATCGAGCCGGAAATTGCCGGGCGGTATTTTGCCGGGGAAAGCTTTCACATGATTGATGGTGTCTGGGGCACGGTTTTCCGCTATATTGACGTGTTTGACCGGATCGGCGATTTTGGATTGTTGCAAGACCTGCCTGCAACTGACATCTGGCGCGGCACGCTGGCGCAGCGCCACTCCATCGTCCATGCCTCACCTGAGGGCTATCAGGATCGTCTGATGCAATTCCTCATCAATCGCAGATCCCATCTTTCGGGGCTGATCGGATAGGTGCATCACGGTAAATGTCTGCATCACCGCCTAATCGCAAGGGAAGCGCCCGCGCGCACTTGATATCACGGCTTATTTGCGCAGAAATGCCATACGGAAAATGAAACTGGCGCAAAATATCAGGCCCTCAAGGCTCAGACATGCATGACATTGTTATCAGACCATTTGAAGCGGCCGATGCCAAAGCTGCGGCAGAACTGTTTTATGCCTCGGTGCATCTGGGCACGCTTGAGTATTACAGCCAAGAGGAAAGACAGGCCTGGGCGGCGCGGGTGCCGCCAACATCTGAATGGCGCAGGCGGCTGGCCGCGCAATACACATATATGGCCCTGGAGGATAAAACGCTGGCGGGTTTCATGACCCTTGCCGATGATGGCCATATTGATCTGGCCTTTGTTGCCCCGGATTACATTGGCAAAGGCGTGGCCAAGCGCCTTTATGATGTGATCGAGGCCAAAGCCCGGGAAATCGGCGTCGCCCGGCTTCATGCCGAGGCCAGCCATCTGGCCCGGATTTTCTTTGCCCGGCAAGGCTGGGCTGAGATCTCACGGCAGGAGGTGATGCGAAACAACATCCCTCTCACCAATTTTATCATGGAAAAGCCCCTGAATTAACCGGGTAAACCGGCCTGAACGCTGCTTCTGGGCGTAAAGCATTTTGCCGATCTTTGCCACAAATCCCCCTGCGGGCCGATCATCCCCGATTGTGGGTGGCTGGAATATTTTTGAACCTTTGGGATGCTTTGCAAGACCTATAAATACAGTCAATCGAAAACAGGAGAAGAAAATGTTTATTAATCTGACCTCTGCCCGTACCGGCCTGATTGCATTTGGTCTGGCCGCGGCGGTTATCGCTTCAACAGCGGATGCCGGTACCAACAAGCCATCCAACACGCTTAGCCAGAACACCCATCCGTCTCAGAAACCTGATCTGGTTGTTCACCCTAAATTCAAAGGCAATGGGCCCATGCCGAATTCCGGCTATTGCGGAAGTGTCGGGCAAACAAGATATGTGATGTTTCGGGTTGCCAATGGCGGGCCAAAGCCCTCACCGGCCACCACGGTATTGGTAGATTTCGCCGCAGGTGCGGATACATCGCTGAATGTTCCGGCAATGGCCGCACACAGTAACGGGCAATTTTATCAGGTGCCGTTACCAATGGTTGGGTCGCAGAATATCTCGTTTACCATTAAAGTTGACCCACAAAATGATGTGCCTGAGAAATCCTACACCAACAACATCGCATCAAGCGTATGCTCCCTGCCACATGACGGTTCCTGAATCTGTTGGGTAATGAGTATGGGATTATACCCATCCCATCTATGCCTGAGATGAAGGATACGTAAAGCGTTTCGACTAATTGTTGAATTGCTACAATAAGTCGAAACGCACGTAACCCATTGATGTTGTCGGCGTTTCAAGATCAAGTTGTGAACCAACTTAATCTCGAAACACTTTAAATGCAAAGAAGTACGATTTGCCCTGGAATTACCCAAAGAGCATCGCCTCAGGGTATCCAGGGTATTTCAGTTTGACAGAACACCCAAAAACACACAGCAAGGTTGATGCATCTGCTGAAAATATTGCTAAAAACCCGCCTGCACCAATTTAGCCATGGAAAAATCCTCCAACTCGCGTACAAACTGATGCTTAAAGCGTTTTCCATGCAATTCGGGTCACAGAATGCATGGAAAACGCCCGCGACACTTATGGGGAGCACGCGTTTCGCCACATTCCCTAATTCTAATGCTGGGCGAAACGCTTTAACGCTGTATGAGGAAATAATGCGCGCCTTTCAAATCCCTACAAAAAATGCCCCTGCGGTGGTTCACGACATCCCCAAGCCCGAGCCATTGCCCGGCGAGGTGCGTGTCAAGATCGCCGCCTGCGGGCTTAACTTTGCTGATCTTCTGATGATCGCGGGCAAATATCAGGAAATTCCCGAGGCCCCCTTTACCCTTGGGCTTGAGGCCGCCGGCGTTGTTGATGCCATTGGCGAGGGCACCGATGCGCCGCCTCTGGGCACCCGTGTGGCGGTGTTCAACGGCTATGGCGGGTTGGCGGAATATGGCTGTTTCCCGGCGATATGTACGGTTGAGCTGCCCGGTAGCATGAGCTTTACCGAGGCCGCCGCCTTTCAGATCGCCTACGGCACCGGCCATGTGGCGCTGGATTACAAGGCCCGGCTGCAACCGGGTGAGACGCTTCTTGTTCTGGGTGCGGCGGGGGGCGTTGGCCTTGCGGCGGTTGAGATTGGCAAACATATGGGCGCGCGGGTGATTGCCTGTGCGCGTGGGGCGGACAAGCTGGCGATTGCGGCCAAGGCGGGGGCGGATCATCTGATTGATGCGTCCTCGGGTGATATTTTGGCCGAATGCAAGGCGCTGGGCGGGGTCGATGTGGTGTATGATCCGGTGGGCGGGGATCAGTTTCGCGCCGCCTTCCGCGCCTGCCGCCCCGATGCCCGCATCCTGTGCATTGGTTTCGCCAGCGGCAGCGTGCCGCGCATTCCGGCCAATCACCTGCTGGTCAAGAATATCAGTGTGATCGGGTTTTACTGGGGGGCCTATCCCCGATTCAAACCTGATGTGGTTACCAAAAGCCTGGAAACCTTGCTGCAGTGGCACGCCGATGGCCATATCGCCCCGCATATCAGCCATGTTTTACAGCTTGAACAGGTGCAGGACGCGCTTGAGCTTCTGCGCGCCCGCAAATCCACCGGCAAGGTTGTGGTCACGACTGGCTGACAGCCATCGGCCTGGTGGCGCAAAATCCCTCATGTACCATCTCTGCCAGCTTGCCCACCAATTCGTTTTTAGGGTTGGAGCCGCCGTAAATATTGATCTTCCGGCTGCCCAGATCCGGCAGGCCGGAGCCATGGGTGATCATTTCCATATGTGGCGGTGCGTGGCCTTCCAGAATTGCCGTAATCGCCAGATCAGCACTGACCGTGGCCTCAATCGTGCGGTCGGATTCGGAATCAACCGCCAGTTCCCAGTCAATGCCCTGCTGATCCAGTTTTGCGATCACACCGGGGCGAAACATGCAGTGGCGGCAAAATGCCACCGGTACCGGGCGCTGTTTTCGGGCGGTGCCTTCCGGCGCGCCAAACCAGCGTAATGGCACATCGGCAAGCATGGTGCCACCGGGCCCGACAATGGATTCAGTGGTCAGGATCAGATCAATATTGCCCCGGCCGAACGATTCTGAAAGCCCCGAAGTATAGGACGAGATCAGTTGCACCTTCACCCGCGGATAACAGGCATTGAACCGTTTAAGCACCCGTGGGATCACCGGATAGATAATGTCATGCGGTACCCCAAGAACAACCTCGCCCTCCCAGACCAGATCGGTCAGTCGGCTGACAACCTCGTCATTGAGCGCGATCATCCGCCGGGCATAGCCCAGCAATTGCTCGCCCGATCCGGTAAGCCCGATCTTGCGGTTGCTGCGGTCCAGAAGTTCAATCCCAAGCAATTCCTCAAGCCGCTTGAGCTGCATCGAGACGGCCGATTGCGTCAGGTTCAGCGCCCCCGCCGCACGGGTCACGCCGCCATGTTCCGAAACCGCAAGAAACGAGCGCAGGGTGGTGATGTCAAGATTTCGCATATATCACACTCCTTGATGGATGCCTTCATAAACATTCATTTTCCATATGATGGTATTTCTGCCAAAAGATCAACATATGAAATGAACAAACGTGAAACCATCAATATTTGAGAGGTAAAACATATGGCCATCCTGACCCTGAGCCGTTCA
The DNA here is from genome assembly GCA_021775255.1 of Roseovarius sp. Taxonomy (GTDB): domain Bacteria; phylum Pseudomonadota; class Alphaproteobacteria; order Rhodobacterales; family Rhodobacteraceae; genus Roseovarius. The sequence continues at coordinate 225,437 of JAJFIA010000021.1, read as the reverse complement.
TCCTGCCGCCCGGTATATCCTGGCCGCGTTTCGTTTTTCAGCCTGATGTCACTTGCCCGGCAGCGCCGCGCACTGGCCTCTTTGACACAAGCCCAGCTTGACGATCTGGGCCTGACCCGTGATCAGGCCATGGGTGAATCTCGCCGTCCGTTCTGGGATATTCCAATTCAGTGGAATTCTTGCCGCTAAAAGCCTTGAAAACGAGGCCCATCTGGCCGATATTAGGTGCAAAGGCTCCCGTCGGGGGCTACCTGTTCACATATTGGAGGCTATGATGGCTGAATTTGACCAAATCCGCAGCACGGCAGGCACACGTTCCGCCGAAATCGACGCGGGGCTGCGCGCACATATGAATAAGGTCTATGGCACCATGTCCATTGGCCTGTTGATTACGGCGCTTGCCGCATGGGCAATTTCCGGGCTGGCGGTTACAACTGATCCGGCGGCTGCGGTGGCACAACTGCCCAACGGCATCATGCTGTCAAAACTGGGCGGTGCAATTTACATGTCACCCCTGCGCTGGGTCATCATGTTCGCGCCTCTCGCCTTTATATTCCTTGGCCTGGGTGCCCTGATGAGCCGCGCCTCGGCGGCGACGGTGCAGCTTGCCTTTTACGGCTTTGCCGGATTGATGGGCCTGTCGCTCAGCTCGATCTTCCTGGTTTATACCGGCTTTTCGATCGTTCAGGTATTCCTGATCACCTCGATCTCCTTCGCGGGGCTGAGCCTTTATGGCTATACCACCAAGAAAGACATCTCTGGCTGGGGCAGCTTCCTGATCATGGGCGTGATTGGCCTGATCGTGGCGATGATCGTCAATATGTTCCTGCAATCGCCTGCGATCATGTTTGCCATCTCAATCCTCGGTGTGCTGATTTTTGCCGGTCTCACCGCTTATGACACGCAAAAGATCAAAACCACCTATCTGGCGCATGCCCATCACGGTGATAGTGAATGGATGGGCAAGGCGGCGATCATGGGTGCCTTGAACCTCTATCTTGATTTCATCAACATGTTCGTGTTCCTGCTGCAACTGTTCGGCAACCGCAACTAAGCGCAGGGATCAAAGAATAAATTCAAGGGCCGGTCTATTTGACCGGCCCTTTGTTTTTGGGCATAATAAAACAAGTAAATTAAAGGTACTGCTGAACAAATCGCAACACATCAATGGGGCGGAATATGATCAGGCTTGCATTTACTGCGATGGTTATCTCGGCTGGCTTTACAGTTTTTACTGCCAAAACTGCCCATGCTGAATTTTGTGATGACTATATCGCCACAAACTATTTCGAAGACCCTGATGACCATATGGTCAGTACCGCGTTTCGCGACTGCACCCGAGAATGGCGCGGCACCTTGCGCCGCTCCGGGGTGGCTGCAGAAATCATGGTGGAAACCGCTTTGTCGCCCCCGCCCAACCTCATATCCGAGGTCCGCAACGGGCTTGATATGGCCGATGGCGCCCTGATCAAGCTGGGCAGTGAGGCGCAGATCGGTGATCGCGTCAAAGTCATCCTGGCTACCGTCGAGTATACCGATGCCGATGCCTATGCCACCTTATCAGACGGAATTTGTTATCTGGTGATCCTGCCAAGCTCGCATGAGCTTTTGGAGCGGCCCGGAGCGATGGCCTTTATCATGGCGCATGAGCTGTTTCATTGCGTGCAGAAGGCAACATTCCCCAACATCGCACCGGGGGATAATAAATGGTGGGGCGAAGGCTCGGCCCATTGGTTTGCCCATATGGCACAGCCCGATCAGGTGGTCGAAACCTATTCCCGCTCTGCCAACAGGTTCGAGCGCGAATCCGGGCGCAATACCCTGCGGCATTTTCATTATTCCCTGTGGCCTTTTTTTGCCTGGTATGCGCAGCACCGGGGCAATGCCCAGGATGTGATGCAGTTTCTCAAAAACCTGCCCGAAGGCCATCATTCGGATACAACGCTTGCAGGCCTGCTTGATCCGACCGACTGGTATGAGTTTGCCAAGGATTACTCGGCCTATCAGATCAGGGTATCGCCGCGGGTGGCTGTCAACCCGCGCCCGCGTGCCAATCTGTCTGAGACCCGGATTGCGCTGAATGATGTGGGCGATCAGCGCGATTATTTCTTCAACCGCCGCACCGGCGCGCTGGAACGCTACAAGATCGTGCTTGGCCCCGGCGATTGGCAAATGTCCAGCAATGCGTCTGAGCCGATGTTCCTCAGCGAAATTGGCGCCTCAGGCGATCCCGGCACTGATTGGCAAAAGATCATCGGGGGGGCCGGGTCGCTATCGCTCAGCGTCGAATGCGAGGATGAAAAAACCTATGCTCTGGTTGGCTTTGGCAGCCGCGCGGATATGGCCGATTTCACCCTGACAGCACGCAAGGTGGGCGATCCTTGTGAGCTTAGCTGCCGCAACCCGCCGCCCAGCCAGGATATCTGCCTGCATGGGATATGGCGTGAGACGACGCTGATCATACCCACCTACATCAAACGAGAATTCGCCGCCCGGTTGACCGAACATCGCGATGATATCATTGATCTGCAATTCCCGCCGCCGATTGTGACCATGTCCCCCGGTGGCAAAACCGCAACGGTGGATGTTACCGGCAGCGCCACATTTCTGGTAGATGGGCACCAGGGCAAAATTGAACTTACCTCAAGAGGTGAATCAATCTGGGGCACCTCGGGCGGAAAATTACTGGTTTGCCCGAAATCAATCAGCACCCGGGGCAGCCTGACCGTGACCGTTGGCGGGCGCAGCCAAAGCTCGCCGATAAAACATGACCGGATGCTTGGCAGCGAAGATGAGCTGATATTGGATTATACCTGCGATGGCTCGGTGGTCACCCTGCACAATGCCGAACGTGATATAACCGGCCGCCTTGAGCGGTGACAGGCAAATAAAAAGGCCATGCGCGCGGGCATGGCCTTGATCCTCTTGCCAAAGTGGGCAGATCTACTTGATCTTGCCTTCCTTGTATTCCACATGCTTGCGCACCACCGGGTCATACTTACGCACAACCATTTTTTCGGTCATGGTACGGGCATTCTTTTTGGTCACATAGAAATGGCCGGTGCCCGCTGTTGAATTCAGCCGGATTTTAATCGTGGTTGGCTTCGCCATTTTTATGTCTCCTGCAACAGGGGGCCATGCCACCCCGTGAAATTCTATCCCGTGAAGCCTGCCTTTTACCGACGCCTGCGCCCGAGTCAACCTTGATTATCAGCTTTGCAGGTTATTTCGCGTGAGTGCCCCAACTAAAGCGAGGCAGCCACGTCAGGGGCTGACGAGCGGGCCGGGTTAAATATAAATGCGCGGAGGGCCTGTAAGCCGGATTCTGTCGAGGATGGCCATTCATCTTGATGCCATGTTGCCAAAGCACCTCTGGCTGCCAACCCGGGCCGCGGGGCCAAAGCGTGCCCATATGCTGCCCCTATTTGGCATTGCTCCCGGTGGGGCTTGCCGTGCCGCGTCTGTTGCCAGTCGCGCGGTGGGCTCTTACCCCACCGTTTCACCCTTGCTCTCGCATGCGAAAGCGGTTTCATTTCTGCGGCGCTTTCCCTCGGGTTACCCCGGCCGGGCGTTACCCGGCACCGTTGCTTTGTGGAGTCCGGACTTTCCTCCTTGGGTAAACCCGCATGGGTTTGCCCAAGGCAGCCATCCAGCCCTCCGCGCCCTGCTGATCTAGGCGCTGAGCCCGCCCGCGTCAACGGGGTAACGCCCGGCCAGATCATGCATCATCGCGCGGTCAATCTCATCCAGCGCCCCGGTAACACCGGGCCGAAAGCGCAGACGAAAGGCTAAAAGCGTCAGATCCGCATTGTCACCGGCATAGCCAAAGCGCTTGGCATCCGTGATGAAATCACCGGGCTTTCCCGGCTCGGGCCAGATGCTCAGCCCGCCAAGCGCCAGCCGCCGCCAGTCAAATCTGGGGCCGGGATCAATCTTGCGCCCGATCGCCATGTCAGAATGGGCAATCACCCGCTCGGGCGGCACCTGCCAGCGCTGCATGATCCCCCGAAGCAATTCTTCAAGTGCTGCCATCTGCGGCTCGGCAAAAGGATGTGTGCCCAAATTCGCCAGTTCAATCCCGATCGAGCGCGAATTCACATCAGATGTGCCGCCCCACGCACCCGCTCCGGCATGCCAGGCGCGCTGATCTTCCGCAACCATCTGCCAGATATGGCCCGTGCCTGCGATCAGGTAATGCGCCGATACCTCATGCGCCGGATCACAAAGCCGCTCAACGGCCTCTTCTGCGGTTTCCATGCCGGTATAATGCAACACAACCATATCCGGCAGCGCGCCCTTCCGACGCGGGCCAAAACTGGGCGAGCCCTGAAATTCATCTGTAGGGTGGGGGAAACCCACGCTGCCCCGACCGGCCACGCTTACCCGCCGGCTGCCTTGCGAAACGGTGTCGGATCCCAGGCACAGGCAAAACCATCGCCATCCGGATCAAGACCCTGCCTGTCACGCTGCGGCCCGCCTTTGGCCAGAAACTGTATTTGAGCCAGATCAGGCGAGGCAAATTTGGCGCAATTCCGATTGTAGCGGGCGGTGCTGGCAATTTTGAGACGGCTGTAAATCTGCGTGCCAACCGGGTGTTTGCTGCGCAGGGCATATTCCACGATATTGGGCCCGGTGCCGCCTGAACGCTGCGGCAGGGCCTGGGTCTGGGCCACCTGGTATTTTTCCTTATTGCGGGCAATTCTTGCCGCGTCGGATTCAATCGAGCGGCGCGCGTCAACCGCTTCAAAATCATTCTCGTCCGAGATACCGGGATTATCCAGCGTAACCGGATCAGCCGCTTGCGGCGTCGCATTCAGGGCAGATTGCGTTGCGGCGGCAAGATCGGTTTCAGGCGTGGGTTCGGGTTGAACCTCTACAGGAACCACTGGCGGCGCCTCAACCTGCGCCACAGCCGGGGGTTGTTCTGCTGGCTGAGGGATTGCCTGAGGGATTGGCTCAAGCGTTTCACCGGAAACCGCATCCGGCGCAGGCAAAGCCGCGGTTTCCAACTGTGCTTTGCGCTGGGCTTTTTCCGTCTGATACTGCTCGTAATTGCCAAAACCAACGCCCGATTCTGAGCGGGGTGGCGGTGTGTCACAGGCGGCAACGCCCGCAAGGGCCACAACTGCTATGATATATCGCATGGTATTTCCTGCCTTTTTTGCGGTGATCCTACCACCATTTTCCGGGTTTGGCTACAAATCCGGCTGCCTGCTCCAGCGCATAAGCACAATTCAGCAGATCCCCCTCTTCCCAGGGCCGCCCGATCAGTTGCAGCCCAAGCGGCAATCCCTGCCGGTCAAGCCCCGTCGGCACCGATATACCCGGCAAACCGGCAAGATTCACGGTGACGGTGAACACATCATTAAGAAACATTTGCACAGGATCGGCATCGGTCATTTCCCCCAGCCCAAACGCCGCTGAGGGCGTGGCCGGTGTCAAGATCGCATCAACACCTGCGGCAAACACATCCTCAAAATCGCGTTTGATCAGGCTGCGCACCTTGCGGGCGCGGTTATAATAGGCGTCATAAAACCCCGCTGACAGAACATAGGTTCCGATCATCACCCGGCGCTGCACCTCGGCGCCAAACCCCTCGGCGCGGGTCTTTTCGTACATCTCGGTAATACCATCGCCCGCCTCAAGCCCTGCGCGGTGGCCATAGCGCACACCATCATAACGCGCCAGATTAGAGGAGGCCTCGGCGGGGGCAATCACATAATAGGCGGGCAGCGCGTATTTGAAATGCGGCAGGCTGATATCGCGGATCACCGCCCCCGCATCTTTCAGCATCTCAGTACCTTGCGACCATAGTTTTTCGATCTCGTCGGGCATCCCATCCATGCGGTATTCCGCCGGAATGCCAATGATTTTGCCTTTGATATCGCCGCTCAGCATCGCCTCGAAATCCGGCACCGGCAAATCGGCGCTGGTGCTGTCCTTGGGATCATGGCCGCACATCGCTTCCAGCATGATCGCCGCGTCGCGCACCGATTTGGTGATCGGCCCCGCCTGATCAAGCGATGAGGCAAACGCCACAATCCCCCAACGCGAACAGCGCCCGTAGGTGGGCTTGATGCCGGTGGTGCCGGTAAAGGCCGCGGGCTGCCGGATTGATCCGCCGGTATCGGTGCCGGTGGCCGCCAGACATAAATCCGCCGATACCGCCGCAGCAGAGCCGCCCGACGATCCGCCCGGTGTCAGTGCCGCGTCATCATTGCCTCGCCGCCACGGGTTGACCGCATTGCCATACACTGACGTTTCATTGGAGGAGCCCATGGCAAATTCATCCATGTTGAGCTTGCCCAGCATGACCGACCCGGCCGCAAATAAATTGGCCGTGACGGTGGATTCGTACTCGGGCCTGAACCCTTCAAGAATGCGGCTTGCGGCCTGTGTGGGCACGCCCTTGGTGCAGTATAAATCCTTGATCCCCAACGGAATGCCGCACATCGCGGGTGCATCCCCTGATTTCTGCCGCTGATCCGCCGCTTCGGCCTGTTGCAGCGCCAGATCCGGGGTGTTGTGGACAAACGCCCCCAAAACACCTGCAGCCTCAATCTGCTCAAGGCAATCTTTGGTCAGATCAACGCTGGTGATGTCGCCCGCGCGCAGTTTATCGCGGGCGTCGGCAATGGTCAGTGTGTTCAGATCAGACATTATTCAACCACCTTCGGCACGGCAAAAAATCCCTCACGGGCATCGGGCGCGTTTGACAGCACTTTTTCCTGCTGATTGCCGTCGGTTACTTCATCCGCGCGTCGTTTCAGACGCATCGGCGTGACGCTGACCATCGGCTCCACACCCTCGATATCCACCTCGGCAAGCTGATCTATAAAGCCCAGAATCTTGTTGAAATCCTCGGCCAATGCGGGCAGGGCATCATCGTCCACCCGAATGCGGGCCAGTTTGGCCACGCGCGCGGCGGTATCCGTGGTGATTGACATGGGGCTCTCCGTTATTCTTCAGGCTATGGCTCTACAACTCCTCATCCGCGCCTGCAAGCGTTTGAACCACCTGCGCCTCACGGCTCGCCGCTGTTTTTTACGGTTTCAGCTTTTTGTGGTAGCTGGCAAAACCCCTGAGGCGGCACATCCAATGCCGCGTTGAACTTGCTTGACATATTCTGAAAGGCAATCAACCCGGTTAGCTCAACCAAACCATCATCATCAAAATACTTTCGCAAGCCTTCTATCTGTTCTGGCGTCACTTCCCGGTCTGAAAAAGTCACGGCTTCGGTATATTCAAGTACCATGCGCTCTTTTTCAGTAAATTTCGAACCCTCACGCCATGTTGCCAAGGCCAGTATTTTATCTTCACTGACGCCGCGTTTTTGCAAAGTGGCGCTGTTGATATCTATGCAAAATGCGCAATGATTGATTTGTGATACCCGTACTGTCACAAGTGATCTGAGGGCGGAATCAAGCGGCGATGACCGGCGATTCAGCGCGCCATAAAGCAGTGCAACCGATGAAAACACCCATTTTGACCGCCCCCACAGCAGCCCTGGGTCCAATACCTTGCCATATGTCCGTCGCTGTTTGGCAAAAAACAGCCGGACAAACCACGGGTATTCACGTAAGGCTTTAGGTTCCACATGCACGATATTTCTCCGGCTATTGGGGTTCTATACCCTATACCTACTCGCAAAGGCATGTTCTGATCCAACCACTATTGGGTGAATGTCAAAAATGTCGCAGAATGCCGGATGTCATCCAAGCGTCGGCCGTCAGGTGAAGCAGCTATGCGGCAATTTGCGAAATTTGGCTGGCAGGGCATGAATTCAGGCAAGGCTCATTGCCTTGTGCCCGCTGAAAGACTACTTTCCAGTGCAACCGCATAAAAATCAAAGGCAGGCCGCTTCGTGAAAACTCTCTACAGTTCCGTTATTGCTCTTGGCATTGTGTTGATGTCACCCGCCCCAGCCGTTTTGGCAGATGAGGCATCCGGTGCCTATCTTGCGGCCCGGCAGGCGCGCTATGACAATGATTTTGTGACCGCCGCCGAGCAGTTTTCGCGGGCATTGATCAAAGACCCGTCGAATCCGTCAATTCTTGAATTTACCACCGCCGCCTATCTCGCTATTGGTGATCTTGATCGCGCCCTGCCAATCGCCCAAAAAATCGAATCCGATGGCCTGAAAAGTCAGATCGCCAATATGGTTTTGATCTATGATGAGGCGCATCGTGGGGCCTTTGATGTTCTGCTGACCCGGCTGAGCGACAAGCGCGGCGTTGGCGAGCTTGCCGATGGCCTGATATCCGCCTGGGCAGAGCTGGGAAAAGGCGATATGCAGGCGGCGCTGAAAAAGTTTGACGATATCGCAGCCGAGCGCGGCCTGCATGATTTTGCAATTTATCATAAAGCGCTGGCTTTGGCTTCGGCCGGTGATTTCGAGGCGGCAGAGAAAATATTCTCCGGCGCATCTGACGGCCCCCTGCAACGCACCAGGCGCGGCATGATTGCCTGGGCGCAAATCCTGAGCCAGCTTGAGCGCAATGACGAGGCTGTCGCCCTGATTGATGATACGTTCGGCCTTGATATTGATCCCGAAATTGGCGATCTGCGCGCCCGTCTTGCGGCGGGTGAGGCGCTGTCATTCACCATGATCAATGACACACAAGACGGCATCGCCGAGGTGTTTTATGCCATTGGCCGCGCATTGCAGCCTGACACCGGCGAGGATTACGTGCTGTTTTACTCGCGCATCGCCGAAAGCCTTAATCCCGATCATGTTGAAGCCCTGATCATGTCGGCCGAACTGCTTGATGCTCTGGGCCGCTATGATCTGGCCACCGATGCCTACCGCCGTGTCCCGGCTGGCCACCCGGCGTTTCAGGCCGCTGAGCTTGGGCGCAGCGAAAGCCTGCGCAAGGCCGGCAAAACCGATGCCGCGATCGAGGTGCTGGAGCAACTGATGCAAAGCCACCCCGATCAGCCGATCGTGTTTGTCAGCGCCGGCGATCTGTACCGTCAGCTTGAACAGTTTGACGATGCGGTCAACGCCTATGACAAGGCGATTGCGCTCTATTCCGAGCGCGATTCCGAGCAGTGGTTTGTCTATTACGCCCGCGCCATCGGCCACGAACGGCTAAATAGCTGGGACAAGGCCGAAGCCGATTTTCGCTATGCGCTCAAGCTCAACCCCGATCAGCCGCAGGCGCTGAATTACCTTGGCTATTCGATGGTTGAAAAAGGCGTCAACCTTGATGAGGCGCTGGATATGATCAAACGCGCCGTCAAGGCCCGCCCCGATAGCGGCTATATCATCGACAGTCTGGGCTGGGTGCTTTACCGGCTGGGCCGCTATGATGAGGCCGTTAGCTATATGGAGCGCGCCGCCGAGCTTGAGGCGGTTGATCCGGTTGTCAATGATCACCTCGGGGATGTGCTCTGGGCCGTGGGCCGCCATACCGAGGCCGAATTTCAATGGCGCCGCGCGCTTTCCTTCGTGAATGAAGGTGAAAGCGTGCAGGATATTGACCCCGGTCGCATCCGCCGCAAGCTTGAGGTTGGCCTGGATCAGGTGCTCTCGGAAGAAGGTGCCGACCCACTGAAGGTTGCGGATGACAAGTAAGGCATTCGCTCCGGCAAAGATAAACCTGACACTGCATGTCACCGGCCAGCGTGCCGATGGTTATCATCTGCTTGATTCGCTGGTGATGTTTGCCTCCGTGGGTGACAGGATCACCGCCCGCGCGGCGGACAAGACCTCTCTCATTGTCAATGGCCCGATGGCCGCTGGCGTGCCACAAGGTAGCAGCAATCTGGCCCTTCGTGCGGCTGAGCTGATGGGGGTCACGGCATCGGTCAGGCTCTATAAAAACCTGCCCCATGCGGCGGGCCTTGGCGGGGGGTCATCCGATGCCGCGGCAACATTGCGCGCACTCTCGCAACTATCCGGTCGCCCTGTGCCGGATAATGCGATTGATCTGGGGGCCGATATTCCGGTTTGCCTGCTGGCCAAATCCGCCCGGATGCGCGGCATTGGTGATGAAATCACACCGGCCCCTGATTTGCCCAGGCTATACGCGGTACTGGTCAATCCCAATCTGCCCGTCCCGACGGCAACAGTTTTCAAACAACTGAAAAAGCGCGATAATGCCCCGATGCCAACCGATTTGCCAAAACTGAAAAAGGCATCCAGCCTGATCGAATGGCTGGGCGGAATGCGCAACGATCTGCAAAGCGCCGCAATCAAAGCCGAGCCGGGCATTGCCCAGGTGTTCAATGCGCTCGAGGTTACCCCCGGCTGCCTGCTCATGCGCATGTCCGGCTCGGGCGGCACCTGTTTTGGCCTCTACGCCAACCGTGAAACCGCCGCCTCAGCCGCAGGCCGCCTGCGCGAAGAATATCCCGGCTGGTGGGTTGCAAAAACCATCCTGAACAGCAGACCGATGGGCTAAGGCATTTGCCCGTTTTCCTGCCGCCAAATTGCCCAATCCTCAGGCGTATCCAGATCGGTAACCGCCCTGCGCCCGGGCAAACAGAACGCGGTCACATCTTCTTTTCCAAGCACACCTCGCGCCCCAATATCTCCGGCGGTCTCCCCCAAAGCTGCAAACAAACGCTTGGGGAAGATAACCGGGTGGCCCGGCGTGCCGTCCTCTGCGCAGGCCCGCAGCACCTGATCCGGGGCGGCCTCAAAACCCGCGATCATCCGCTCCAGATCACCACCCATAATCTCAGGCATATCCGCCAGCAGGATCATCAATCCGTCAGCCTGCTGCTCACGCGCCCAACGCGCCCCGGCCCGGATTGATGCGGCAATCCCCTCGCGCGCATCCGCAACCGTGACAATCTCCAGAGCGCCGCCAACAAAAGGTGCCACCACATCCCGGCGCGCCGCATCCCGAGGCGGCACTGTCACCAGAACAGGCCGACCTGTACCCAGCGCAATCCTCACCTGCCGCGCCAGCAAGGCCTCATCGCCCACGCGCTGCAAAAGCTTATCGTCGCCCCGCATCCGCGAGGAGGCCCCCGCCGCCGGAATCACAATGCCCAGATCACCATTCACAGCCGCCTTGCCTTTCATTTTTCCTTAAATACTCAAATCCTTACATCGGCCAACATGGGCCCAAGGCCGCTTATCCGCGCATCCGTTCGCCAGCCGCATCAAATAACGGCTCGGTGATCAACCGCGCCGGGCGCATCTGGCCCAATATCTCAATCTCAACCTTCAGGCCCTCGGCTACGCGCCCGACCGGGATCAGGCCCAGCGCAACCGACTTCCCGGCATAATGCGAATAACCCCCCGAGGTACAAAACCCTTCAACCTTGCCGTCAATCCAGATAGGCTCATATGCCGCCACATCCGCATCCTTGGCATCCACCTCAAAGGCACATAATTTCCGGGCAGAAGTTTCGGCCTCCGCCGCAGCCCGGCCAATGAAATCACTGTTTTTACCAAAGCGGATAAACCGATCCATGCCGGTCTCGGCGGCGGTATAATCGGGCGAAAATTCATTCAGCCAGGAGCCGAAAAATTTATCCAGCCGCAAACTCATCATCGCCCGCATGCCAAAGGCGCGCATGCCATGGGCCTGCCCTGCCTGCCACAGCACATTCCAAAGCGCGCGCTGTGACATCGGATCGCAATAGATCTCATAGCCCAGATCGCCGGTATAGCTCACCCGTTGCACCAGACAATCCACCATCCCCACGGTGGCATGGCGCAGATCCATGAATTTCATATTCCCCAAAGGATCCCGTGTGCAGGCCAACAGCACATCCCGCGCCCTTGGCCCGGCAATCTGAAATCCGTTCAGCCGGTCACTGATGTTTTCCACACGCACATCCGCCGCGCCGTGGCGTTCAAACCAGCGCATATGCACCGCTTGCGCCCCAAAGGAGGCGGTTAGCTGAAACGCTTCATCACTCAGGCACGACACGGTGAAATCGCCGATCAACCGGCCCTTGGGCGACAGCATTGGTGTAAGGGAAAGCCGCCCCGGTTTGGGAATACGCCCCGCCATGATCCGATCCAGCCAGTCACGCGCACCTGTGCCCGTCACCAGATATTTGCCGAAATTATGCACCTCGTTGATGCCCACCGCCTCGCGCACGGCCTTCACCTCGCGCGCCGTGGCCTCAAAGGCGTTCGAGCGCCGGAATGAGGGCGTCTCATAGCGCGGCTCGTCGCCTTGGGCAAAATAATTCACCACCTCAAGGCCAAATTGCTGGCCCCAGACCGCGCCCATCTTGTCAAAAACATCATACATCGGCGTGGTGCGGAAGGGCCGCGCGGCGGGCAGCTCCTCATTGGGATAGGCCACGGAAAACCGCGTCTGGTAATTCTCGATCACCTTGGGCAGGGTATAACCCGGCGTGATCCAGTCGCCAAACCGCGCCACATCCATCGCCGTCACATCGCGTTCACACTCCCCCTCAACCATCCATTGCGCCAGCATCAGGCCAACGCCACCACCCTGAGAAAATCCGGCCATCACCCCGCAGGCCGACCAGTAATTGCGCATCCCCGGCACCGGCCCGACCAGCGGATTGCCATCGGGTGCAAAGGTAAACGGCCCGTGAATGACCGATTTCACCCCGGCACTTTCCAGCACGGGAAAGCGCCGGTAAGCAAACTCGATGCTGGTTTCGATCTTGTCTAGGTTATCGGGCAAGAGTTCATGGCCAAAATCCCAAGGCGTGCCATCCACCGCCCAGGGTTTGCAGGCCTGCTCATAAAACCCGATACAAAGGCCGCGGCCTTCCTGGCGCAGATAGCTCTCACCCGCCGGGTCCATCACATGCGGGTGCTCAGATGCACTTTCATAAATCTGCGCAATATCATCGGTCACGATATACTGGTGCTCCATCGGGTGCAGCGGCAGGTAAACCCCTGCCATCGCCCCCACTTCACGCGCCCAAAGCCCGCCGGCATTGACCACATGCTCGGCGTGGATCGTGCCCTTGTCGGTCACCACATCCCATGAGCCATCCTTGCGCGGGTTGGTCTCAAGCACCTTGCAATGGGTCACAATTTCTGCGCCCCCCATCCGCGCGGCGCGTGCATAGGCGTGGGTGGTGCCGGAAGGGTCAAGATGCCCGTCCAGCGGATCATAAAGCGCGCCTAAAATACCGTCTGTATTTGTCACCGGCGCCACTTTTTTAATCTCATCAGGGCCAATGATTTCAGTCTCCAGCCCCATGTAACGGTGCTTGGCGCGTTCGGCCAAAAGCATGTCAAACCGGTCTTGATTATCGGCCAGCGTCACGCCGCCCACATGGTGCAAGCCGCAGGACATGCCGGTGATTGCTTCCAGTTCCTTATAAAGCTTGATGGTATAGCCTTGCAGCGCCGCCATATTGGTATCGCCATTGAGCGTATGAAACCCGCCCGCCGCGTGCCATGTTGAACCGCTCGTAAGCTCGGATCGTTCCAGCAGCATCACATCCGACCACCCGAGCTTGGTCAGATGATAAAGAACCGAACAACCGACAACGCCGCCGCCGATCACAACAACTCGCGATGTGGTTTTCATGGGGGTCTCCCTTTTTCCATTTCAAGTTAACCTGCGGAGTAGCTCAGGGGAAGTCATAGGAAAAAACGACACCTCGTGTCGCAAACCGAAATAGATTTTGCTGATACACGACACGATCTGTCGGGAACCGGCTTTTGACGCTTATAAAGGTGCATTAGGCTGGCCTCAAAATGAACCAAAGGGAAGACCCATGAAAAGCCATGCTCAGGCCGTTGTTATCGGGGGTGGCGTCATTGGCTGCTCGATCCTTTACCACCTCACCAAGCTGGGCTGGAAAGACGTTGTGCTGCTGGAACGCGATGAGCTGACATCCGGCAGCACATGGCACGCCGCCGCCAATATCCACGGGCTGCATGATAGTGCTAATATTAGCCGCCTGCAGCATTACACCATGAACCTTTATAATCAGCTGGAAGCCGAGACCGGGCAAAGCTGCGGCGTGTTTCAGCCCGGCTCGCTTTATATGGCGCAAACCGAGAACCGAGAGCATCAGTTGCGCCTGCAAGAGGCCAAGGCCAAGCTCTATGGCATGAATTTTCATGAGGTCAGCCGCGATGAGGCCGAGCGCCTGCATCCTTTTGTCAATTTCGACGGCATCCGCTGCATCATGTGGGAGCCGGATGGCGGCAATGTCGACCCTTCGGGCGTGACCAACGCCTATGCCGTGGGCGCGCGCCAGCAGGGTGCCGAAATTCACCGCTTCACCCCCGTTACCGGCACCCGGCAACAGCCCGATGGCTCGTGGATCGTTGAAACCCCCAACGGCAATATTGCCACCCAATGGGTGATCAACGCCGCCGGTCTGTGGGGCCGCGAAGTGGCCGCCATGGCGGGGATCAAGCTGCCGCTGCAACCCACCGAGCATCAGTATTTTGTGACTGAGACCATCGCCGAGATTGACGCGATGGACCGCCGCCTGCCATCGGTCGCCGACCGCGACGGCGAATATTACCTGCGGCAAGAGGGCAAGGGCCTGCTGATCGGGGCTTATGAGAAGGATATGAAATTCTGGGCCGAAGGCGGCACCCCGCTGGATTTTGCCCATGATCTGTTTGCCGATGATCTGGATCGGATCATGGAGAATGTCATGCGCGCGATGGACCGTGTACCCGTGGCCGCCGAGGCGGGCATCAAACGGGTGATCAACGGCCCGATGATCTGGTCGCCCGATTCAAACGTGATCCTTGGCCCGGTGCCCGAGCTTAGGAATTACTTCGTCTGCGGCGGCATCATCCCCGGTTTCAGCCAGTCGGCGGGTATGGGCCTGATGGTGGCGCAGTGGCTGACCACTGGTGAGATGGCATATGACATGTTCGCGTGGGATGTTGCCCGCTTCGGCCTTTGGGCCAATGATCGCGATTTCGTCAAGGCCAAGGTAAAAGATCAATACGCCCACCGCTTTGCCATCCACTACCCCAATGAGGAACGCAGCGCCGGCCGCCCGCTGAAAACCCGGCCCGTTTATGAGATGCAAAAATCCATGGGCGCGGTTTTTGGCCTCAATTACGGCTGGGAGCATCCGCAATGGTTTTCGGGCACGCCCGGCACCAAGGATACCAACGGCTTTACCCGGCAAAACTGGTGGGGACCGGTGGGTGAGGAATGCAGGATGCTGCGTGAGCGGGCGGGCATCATCGACATCTCGAACTTTGCCAAATACCGCTGCAAGGGGCCGGGGGCATCGGATTGGCTCAACTCGGTTTTTGCCAACAACATGCCCAAGGGCATTGGCCGTTCCTGCCTTACGCCGCTGATTTCTGTGCATGGCGGGATTGCCGGAGATGCCACAGTGACGCGCGTGGCCGATGATGAGTTCTGGATCGTCTCGTCGGGCATGGCAGAGCGTTATCACAAGCGGTTTTTTGATGCGGTGCCCCTGCCCGAAGGCACAAGTTTCACCTCGCAAACCGAAGAGATGTGCGGCTTCAACGTCGCAGGCCCCAAATCGCGCGAGTTGTTGCAGCGCCTGACCAATGCCTCGCTGGCCACCGAGGATTTCCCCTTCATGCGCTCGGCTCAGATTGAGCTGGCGGGGGTGAAATGCCTGGCGCTCAGGGTGTCATTCACCGGCGATCTGGGGTGGGAGCTGCACTGCGCCGCGCAGGATCAGCTCCGGCTTTACGAGGCGCTGATCGAGGCGGGCAAGGAATTTGGTGCAGGCCCCGTGGGCGGGCGTGCCCTGATGTCGATGCGGGTCGAAAAGGGCTATGGCTCGTGGAGCCGCGAATACAGCCCGGAATATTTCCCGCATGAGGTGGGCTTTGAGGGCCTGTGCAAGATGGACAAGGATTTCCTGAACAAACCGGCCACGGCGCAAGCGATGTCAAAACCCACCCGCGAAAATCTGGTGCTTATTCATATTGACGAAGAAGCGGTCACCGCCTCAAACGCCGATGCCACCGGCGGCGAACCGATCTTCAAAGATGGCAAGGGCATTGGCCGGGTCACCTCCGGCACCTATGGCTATTCGGTCGGGATGTCGCTGGCGCTGGGCTATGTCCGCAGCGGTGAAGCCGCCCCCGGCGACGCGGTTGAAGTGATGGTTCTGGGCCGCCCGCACAAGGCGCGCATCCTGCATGAACCACCATTCGATCCCAAGGGTGAAAAGCTGCGCGCCTGATCTGGTATAATAGCCGTTATGTCAGCCCCGAAGGCAAGGCGGAACGCTTTAACAGCGCGCCATAACGGGCCGCATCAATATTGCCGCCGGTCACAACGGTTGCGATGGTCTTGCCTGTAATATCAATGCGCCCGGATAAAATGGCCGCCAGGCCCACAGCGGCCCCCGGCTCGACCACAATCTTGAAATGCTCAAAGGCAAACAGCATCGCCGCGCAAACCTCATCATCCGAGGCCACAAGCCCCCCCGCCAGCAGATCAAGATTGATCGGGAAAGTCAGCGCGCCGGGCGTGGGTGTCATGATCGCATCACAAATCGTGCGCTGCCCCACTGGATTTTGCACCCGGCCGCCCGCTTCAAGCGACCGGCGCGTATCATCAAAAAGTGCCGGTTCAGCCGCATAAACCAGCGTCTTGGGCGATAGCGCCTGCATCACCACAGCCGTGGCCGCCGTCAGACCGCCGCCGCCACAGGGCACCAGAATGGCATCCATATTTTCCGCCTGCTCCAGCATCTCAAGCGCCGCCGTGCCCGCCCCGGCCAATACCCGCGCATCGGCGCTTGGCGGCACAATAATGCGCCCGGTCTCAAGGCGCAGACGCTCAACCACATCATCACTGCTTTCCAGATCGCGCTCAAACGTGGCGATTTCCGCCCCCAGATCGCGGGTTGCATGCATCTTGGCCTCGGGCACATCGGACGGCATGACAATAAGCGCAGAACTGCCCAACAGCCGCGCCGCAAGGGCCACGCCCTGCGCATGATTGCCCGAAGAATAGGTGATGGCGCCGCGGGCTTTTTCCTCATCCGAGAGCTGCCGGATACAGTTATATGCACCACGGAACTTGAACGCCCCGGTGCGCTGCATGGATTCGGCCTTGATCAGCAAGCGCCCGCCAAGATGCTGGTTTACATCCTGATTTTCCAAAAGCGGCGTGCGGATCACGACCCCCTCAAGCGCCTTGTCTGCCTGTGAGATCGCCTGAAGATCAACCGGATGCGGGGCGATCATCATAAATCCTTTGCAATCTGATAGAGGGTATCGCCACGTGTAACCTGCGCCATGGTGCGTTTACACAAAACAATGCCGTCATATTGCGAAACCACCGGATCAGACTCAAGCCACGGCGTGTCGGGATGATGGATCATGCCAACGACCTCATCCACGACAATCCTATCGGAAATATCTTTGAATGGCTCAAAAACCCCGGTCTGATAGGCATAGACCATACCACACGAGGCCAATTCACGGGTGCCCTGAGTGGCATCCGGCTTATATCCCGGCAGCATGTTCAGCGCCTGCAATATCCGGCGCAAACCCCGCTCTGCCCATCCCAAGGCATCAGGGGTTACCACGCCGCCACCGCCAAGTTCGGCCAGAACCGATGGCACGCCCTTTCGATTGGCCGCACTCAGGGCGGTGCGCCCGGTGGAATTGCGCCCGGCATCCCCCCTGAACACCCACGCATATGGCAGATCAAACGCCTCTTGCAGGGTTCTGAGCGTTGCCGCCTCATGATCTGAATGCCCTTGCCCCCGCAGCAGCGTGGGCGGATAAAAAAGCGATGAACCCCCCGAATGCAGATCAATCATATAATTGCATTTGGGCAGCAGAACCTCTTCGATATAATGTGCAATCATCTGTGTTGGCGTGCCGCGCGCGTCACCGGGGAAGGCCCGGTTAAGATTGCCCGCATCAATCGGTGAGGTGCGCGTTCCGGCCTCGGCGGCAGGGAAATTGGCCATCGTCAGGATGATGATACAGCCCTGAATTTCCTTGGGCATCAGCCCTCGCGCCAGTTTGCTCAGGGCAATCTGACCTTCATATTCATCGCCATGATTGCCCGCCATCAATAAAATCACCGGGCCTTTGCCATTGCGGATCATCACAATCGGGATCGGGATCCAGCCATAGGCAGACCGGTGCACAGAATGCGGCAGACGCAAAAACCCGGTCTGCTTGCCGGGTGCCTCAAAATCAATTTCCGATGTAATCAGACTATCCGCCATTGCCGCGCCCTTCTTCGGTTACATCCTTTGTCACAAACGATCCTGTTTTACGGTTTGGCAACATTGAAATTCGCCCCCTGCCACCATCAAATGTTCTGGCACCTTTGGTTATAGTCTGCGCGAAGTAACCCATTATATCGTTAATTGCCAAAGTAACGAATTATTAGATGCCAACCACACCCTTGTCAAGTTTGGGCAATCCGGGCAATAACGAATTATGGATCAGGACACAGCAATCGAGGCCTTCGCGGCCCTTGCGCAATCTTCGCGCATGTCAATCTTCCGGCTTTTGATACGCCAGGGGCCGGAGGGGATGCAGGTAGGCGAGATTTCAAAAAAGCTTGGAATCGTCGCTTCAACCCTCTCTGGGCATCTTGCGGTTCTGCGCCGGTCGGGACTGTTGAAATCCACCCGCAACCAGCGCGAAATTTACTATGCGGCCAATCTGACGGTGGTGAATGATCTTGTCCGGTTTCTGATATCGGATTGCTGTAACGGTCAGGTGGCAAATTGCAGTGAGATCCTGACTTTGCTGCAAGACGGGTAAACCTGCCGCATTATTTCACAGGTATCGTACAAAAACGCGCGCTGAATTGTATAATTTGTATCAGAGTCAAGATCCCGCCAACCGACGGATTTTCAACTGTTCGATCCGGTTGTCGCTTACCTTCATCACCTCAAACCGAAAGCCATGAAAAATAAACACCTGACCGTCCGTTGGAATTATCCGGGCCTCATGAATGACCAGCCCAGCGATGGTGTTGGCCTCTTCATCCGGCAGCGCCCAATCGGTGGCGCGGTTAAGATCGCGAATGGTCATGGCCCCATCAACAAGATATTGATTGCCCTCAACTTTTATGATCCCCGGCTCATCCTCAAGGTCAAACTCATCGGTAATTTCGCCAACGATTTCCTCCAGAATGTCCTCAAGCGTGATCAGCCCCTGAAGGTCGCCATATTCATCCACCACCAGCGCAAAATGGCTGCGTTTATGCAGGAATTCGCGCATCTGATCATCCAGCGTTGTGGTTTCCGGCACGAAATAAGGTTTGCGGGCAAAATCGCAAATCTGGAATGACTTCAGAACTTTATCAGATGCATCCCCGCCAACAGCCAGGGCGTGAACCGCGCGCAGAAGGTCTTTGGCGTGGATCACACCAATCACATTATCCGGGTCATCGCGGTAAATCGGCAGCCTAGTGTGGTTGCTTTCCATGCACTGATCCAAAATCGCCGCAGGCGCGGCCTCGGCATCAATCATCTCGATGCCCGAGCGGTGCAGCATGATCTCTTCCACCGTCCTGTCGCCCAGATCAAGCGCGCCTAAAATCCGGTCGCGGTCTTCTTTCTCAACTACGCCTTCGGAGTGGCCGATATAAAGCGCCCCGGCAATCTCTTCTCTCACGGCAAGGATATGGCTATCGGGGTCAATCTCTACGCCAAACAACCGCAACACAGCGCGTACGAACCAGCGTATTGCCGTAACCACCGGCGAAAACAGCCTTATAATCAACATGATAACAGGCGAGGCCCGCGCGGCCGCAACCTCGGCATTGGTGATGGCATAGGTCTTGGGCAATACCTCGGCAAAGACCAGAACCAACAGCGTCATAACCAAAGTCGCCAGTGCCACGCCGCTATCCCCAAAGAGCCGCGTGAACAGGGCAGTGGCCAGAGAGGCGGCCAGAATATTCACCAGATTGTTGCCCAACAGGACCGAGCCAATAAGCTGCTCGTTATCCTCGGTAATCGCCAGGGCCCTTTTTGCCCCCTTTGATCCTTTCTCGGCCTGTGCCCGCAATTTTCCGCGTGAGGCCGCTGTCAGTGCGGTTTCGGATCCGGAAAAAAACGCTGACAGGACCAGCAGAGCCACGATGGCAGCGATGGTGATCCAAAACGCGGCGTCCAGTGGGAATGATGAAGCTTCCATTTCGTCCTTTGTCGATTTTTTATATGGGTTATGGGCTTTGAGCGCCGCGCAATCAAGGGATCAAAACATATGCGGTGTCAGGCCTGACACTGTTGCATTAACCATGGGATTTGTCGATATTCACGGGTTCATGTTGCTGTGGTTGCTCATGTCCTGTCGTGGTCTGCTCGGGTGACACTGCTTTTAACCGAACCCGAAATGCGGCTTGGCGGCTTGAAATAGCCGGGTTGTGGGGTCGGGTTCGTCACCCTCGGGGTAATGCAACATCACCCCCATGGCTGGTGCATACCCGATAAAAGTAAACATGTGGACCGCCCTTCAAAAAGGGAAATAAGATTTATGAAAATATATAAAAATCAATAAGATGGCATTAGTGGCAAAATTGCACATCATGATAAGAATACCATTTGGATTGTATAATAGGGGTATGAAATAAACCAGAAATATGTTAGCCCGTGTCTCATACCACAGTCAGGGTAAAAAAATTATTTCCTAAATGGAGCGTGAAATGAAGAAAATTGCAACACTCACCGCTGCGGCTATCCTTGCCATGTCGCCCGCATTTGCCGGTAGTCTGGCCGGTGCCGTAGAGGAATCCGATCCGTTCGTGGCGGAAGAAAATGATGGCAGCCGCATCAGCCCGCTGATCATCGGCCTTGGCGCGGCGGCGGTTATTGGCGCGATCATTCTGATCAGTGATGACGGCGGCTCTTCGGGTGGAACAACACCACAGATGAATGCAGCCAACTAATTGTTCATAAACCACTATCAGGATTGATAGCTGGAAAATTGAACATCGAGAATTAAACCTGTGTCCATTTATGGGCACGGGTTTTTTTATTTGACTGAACTGGTAATATTCCCCATGGTTAAAATTGATTTAAAAATTTCCGGAGCCTGATATGAACAAATTTATTTCCTTCACTGCAGCACTTGCATTTGCAACCACACCGGCCTTTGCCGGCAGTTTGGCCGGTGCCGTAGAAGAATCCGATCCGTTCGTGGCGGAAGAAAATGATGGCAGCCGCATCAGCCCGCTGATCATCGGCCTTGGCGCGGCGGCGGTTATTGGCGCGGTTATCCTGATTTCCGATTCCGGCGGGTCTTCGGGTGGGACAGCCCCGCAGCCCAGATAAGGCTTTAGCGTAGCCGCTGAATCAAGGCATGGCCATAATACGGGCTTAACCATTGCTGAGCCTGCACGATCTGGCCATTTCCGGATACCAGATAGGTATTGGTAAACTCATGATCGGGCGCTATGCAGCGGGCGGTCATCTCAGTGGTATGCCGGGTTTGGTTACCCACTTTAGTCGTCTGCTCCGGCCCGCGGATTACGGTGCAATCGGCAACAATCTCATAGATGATATTTTCGCCGTTCAGATAGCGCTGCACCAGCTTTGCCGTGCCATTCTGCCGCCGGGTGATCAGCGCCAAAACCCCATTCACATCCGACGACATCAGATCAAACCCAAGCCCCCTTGTGGCGGTGATGATCCCGCCTTTGGTTGTCAGGCTGCGCCGGTCAGACGATCCATAAGCCGCCCACGTACGGTAAGCACCATTGGTTTCAATCTCCCGCAGCACCGTGGTTGTCTGGGTTCTTTTCAGATGCAACAGCGCCAAAGGCCCCTCGGAATTTGCCATCGCCTTGGTCAGGCTGCGCGCCACGACCTGCGGATCCGAGGGTTGTATCTTGCGCTGCTGGCTGAAAATACCTTTCACCAGTTCCAGGCTATCAAGATCACTTTTGTTGTTGGAACATGCCGATAGAGCCAGTGCTGCCAGCAAGGCTATGATCGACGTTTTTCTGAACATCCGCCTCATCTCCAGAATTTCCCCCAGCTTTTGGCAATCTCGGGCTGATGCCCCTCACGAATTACCCCGTAAAGCCGTCCGTTGACATTCACCCTCTGGCCGCCATCGCGTGTCAGGGGCCGGATCACGAAATCGGTGCTTTGCTTGGTGGGCGTGCCGATCATCCATGCAAGCGGGATGGTAATGCGAATGCCCTTGTCAAACGATCCTTCGCCGAAATTCCCGGCTGAGACATCGGTTTTGGTGGCAAAGGCCCCCACCCGCCAGCCATTGGCAAACTCCCGGTCAAGCGAGATTGTCGCCCCCCAATCCCCGGCCAGATAACGCCCGCCATCCAGTTGCCCGTGAAAGCCATTGCCAAAATCATAATAGGTTGAGACATGGCCATTGAATTCCGGAATGGTGCCCGACGGCGTGTGCCGCGAGCGGGTGCCAAACAGTTGATTGAAATCACGCGGCCGCACGTAATTCACCTCAACCCCGAATGCCAGACGGCTATCCACCGGCTTCCACAGAACTTCGCCTGAGGCCCCGGCATACATTGTTTCCAGATACCCCGCCGTCACACGGCTATACACATCCGGCGCAAGGCGGCCGTATTTTGCCAGCGTAAGGTAATCAATCACCGGCTCATCGCGGTCAGCATAAAGCGCCGTATCCGAGCGTACCCGGGGGATTTTTGAATTGTTCACCCGGGTGAGATTGCCCAGATTGCCAATAAGTTTGGCCGAAACCGATCCGGAGGCGATCCAGCCCGAACCGATATGAAAATCACCGCCAAACCGCAGGCCGGCATTGCTGCGCAGCGGCTCACCCGGATCAAACAGGCTGAAACGCCAGAACGGCGCGATAATCCAGTCAAACCGGGGATAGGTTTGCGCCAATGGTGCGGGAATATCGCCAAATCTGAGCGAATCCTCAAACCTGACAGCGGTCAGCGCCTCGCGCGCGGGGGCGTTTTCCAGCCGCTCAAGATCACGGCGCTTCATTGTCATTGTACTCAGGGGAATGCCGTTCTGAATCAGCGTCACATGCAGGGTTTCAACCGAGGCAGGCAAGGTGCGGCTCAAGCTGCGCAAGGTCCGGCCCAAAGCCTGCGATCCGGCATCATAGCGGTTATTGCGGATCAGGATATGCGCGCTGGTGCCGCGTATCTCGATCCCGTGCAGGTCAAGATCAACCTGATCAAGGGATTTATCCACCGCTGCGGTCAACTGTGTTGTTGCGGTGTTGTCAGCGGTCCAGCCCAGATCGGCGGCGCGGCCCGGCGCGCGCACGCCAACCGGCAGGGGCGCTTCTTCAATGCCGCCGGGGCTTGGCGCATTTTTGGGGTTGAACGCGATGGTAACAGACAGGCCGAATTCCTCGCCGCCAAGGGTAAAGGCCCGGGCGCGGATATTATCGTTGATCTTGTAGCTTGCGGCAAAATTGATGGGCAAATCCGTGTCATAAATGCCCACGGCCCGCTCAAGATCATAATCATCCGAGGAATATTCAACGGCAAGGCTCAGACGGTCTGTTGCGTCATAGCTGGCACCGCCAAAAACCGCGAAATCACCGCGAAACCAATCATCGGCGGAAAACGTGCCGCCATTGCCAACAGCGGCAAAGCTGAACGGATCACGATTGCCGGTGCTGCCGATGCTGTTATTGCTGCCCAACCGGCCCCAGCCAACGCCGCCGGTCAGCCTGAGCTTGTCACCGATGGATTTTGTCGCCACGACATATTCACCGGCCAACACCCCGGTGCCAATGAAATCGCGCAGGCCAATGGCCACGGCGGGCCTGACCGGCCCTTCATCCAATAGCCGGAATTTAAGGTCGAAACTGCGGTCATAGAATGTTTTGAATGATGTCGAGAGGTTATCGGTGGCGGAATATCTGAAACTGCCCGTGAGCCTTGGCAATATCTGGAATGTCAGGGTGGTTTTGCTGAAACCGTCGAAATAGGAGAGGGTTGTGGCAATTTCCCCATCCGGCGCCATTTCGGCCGTGGGCATATCCAGCAGCCCGCCGGGTGTACCGTAAAGGTTTTTTTGCCCGGTGGTCAGGCCATCTGCACTCGCCGATACCGGCAAAATACCCAAACAAAATGCTGCTGCAACCCTGCAGTTCTTATGGATTACACCCAATGGTTCACTTGCTCCCCGTCCTTTAAGGGCACTCTAGCGGCAACATGCGGCCACGACAACACAGCAATACGTTCAGGATAACAAAGTCAGGGCCAGCCCCCCCAGCGCGCCAAGGGCGATGCCGCCGCCAAGCCATAAAACCCGCCCCGGCCAGCGCGGCTCCGGTTGTGTGTGCGGCGGCGCGGCCTGACGCATCAGCGCCTCCTCAACCAGCGTTGGCAGGCGCGGCCCAAACCGCCCCAATACCTTCAATGTCCGCCCCAGATCGCGCAAAATGGCGCGCGGGCCGATGCTGTCCTTGATGTAGTTTTCCACCACCGGTTTGGCGACGGTCCAGATATTGATCTGCGGATCAAGCGAGCGCGAGACCCCTTCAACCACCACCATGGTGCGCTGCAACAGGATCAGTTCGGTTCGGGTTTCCATGCCAAAACGCTCGGTCACCTCAAACAGATAGCTCAGCAGGCTGCCAATGGAAATATGACCGGCATCCTCGCCAAAAATCGGCTCGCCCACGGCCCTAAGGGCGCGGGCAAATTCATCCACATCCCGGTCGGCGGGCACATATCCCGCCTCAAAATGCACCTCGGCCACACGTTTGTAATCACGCTTGATGAAACCATATAAAATCTCGGCGTAGACCCGGCGGGTATATTCATCAATATGCCCCATGATGCCAAAATCATAAGCGATGATATTGCCGTTTGCCGCCACCTTGAGATTGCCCTGATGCATATCCGCATGGAAATACCCGTCGCGCAGGGCGTGGCTGAGGAAAAGCTGCATCACCCGCCCGGCCAGGGCCGCCCGGTCATGCCCGGCGGCATCCAATGCGGCATTATCGCCCAAGGGCACCCCATCAGCCCAGCCCAGCGTCATGACCCGGCGGCCGGATAATTGCCAGATCACTTCGGGCAGCTCAAACCCTGCATCACTGCCTGTATTGGCGGCAAATTCCGAGGCCGAGGCGGATTCCAGCCGCAAATCCAGCTCGCCCATGACCACGCCTTCAAAATGCGCGATCACCTCGGTTGGATGCAACCGGCGCGAGGCGGGCGATAGAATTTCAACCATTCTGGCGGCGAAATAAAACGCATCAATATCCTTGCGAAACGCCTTTTCAATCTTTGGCCGCAGCACCTTGACCGCGACCTGCCTGTCGGTGCCCCTGAGCCGCGCCTTATGCACCTGCGCAATCGAGGCCGCCGCCACCGGCGCGCTGAAATCATCAAACAGCGCATCCACCGGCGCGTCCAGCTCATGCTCGATACTGGCCTTGGCCAGATCGGTATCAAACGGCGGCAGCTTGTCCTGCAATATCCGCAGTTGCGTGGCCATGCCTTCGCCCACAAGATCGGGGCGGGTCGACAGGATCTGGCCAAATTTGATATAGGCCGGCCCCAGCACCGTCAGCGCCCGCAACACTGGTGGCATCGCGGTATCGCCCCTGTGCCCGAGCCATTGAAACGGCCAGACAAGACAGCGCACCGCAACCCGCACCAAAGCCGGCGCATCAAGGGCGCGCATGATCACCTTCATCGCACCCGTGCGTTCAAACGTGGCCCCGGTACGGATCAGCCGGATGATGTTATGCGGCCCGCGCATCTATATCTTCCAGCCCGAGTGCAGCGCCGCAATACCCATCGTCAGGTTGCGATATTTGGCATTTTCAAACCCGGCCTCGCGCAGCATCGCCAGAAAGGCCTCCTGATCGGGAAATTGCCGGATCGATTCCACCAGATACTGATAACTATCCCTGTCGCCCGCAATCATCTGCCCCAGTTTCGGGATGATGTTGAATGAGTAAAGATCATAAATCTTCTGCATCATCTCATTGGGGATCTGGCTGAATTCCAGCACCATCAGCCGCCCGCCGGGTTTCAAAACGCGGTAGGCCTCGTGCAGGGCCTCAATCGGCCGGGTGACATTCCGGATACCAAAGCTGATGGTATAGACATCAAACGAATTATCCTCAAACGGCAGCGCCATGGCATCGCCCACCACCCAATCAAGGTTTTGCGCCATGCTTTCCGCCTCGGCCCGCTTGCGGCCTTCCACCAGCATCGGCTCGGTCAGGTCCAGCACCGTGGCATGGCCAGATCCCGCGCGTTTGAGAAACCGGAAGGAAATATCGCCGGTGCCCCCGGCCACATCCAACAGCTTTTGCCCCGGCCGTGGCGCCAGCCAATCCATCATCGCATCTTTCCAGAGGCGGTGTATGCCCATGGACATGGCATCGTTCATCACGTCATATTTGCTGGCCACACTGCCAAACACGCCCTGCACCCGCCCGGCCTTTTCAGCCTCGGGGACGGTTTCAAATCCGAAATGCGTGGTTTTCTCACTCATAGGTCTTGCCATATCTCTTTGCAGGCTCTTCTTATAAGGAGCTTTGAGGCGGTTACAATGCGCCGATTTATCCGGAAAGGGGTCAAATGCCCGAATTGCCCGAAGTTGAGACAGTACGCCGCGGCCTTGCCCCCGTCATGGAAGGGGTGGAAATTACCCGCGCCGAGGTCAACCGGCCCGATCTGCGCTGGCCGTTTCCTGAGAATATGGCGGCGCGCCTCATGGGCCAAAAGGTGCTGGGCCTGCGGCGGCGCTCAAAATACATCCTTGCCGATCTGGCCTCAGGCGAAACCCTGCTTGTTCACCTTGGCATGTCGGGCCGGATGCTGATCTCGGGTGATCCTTTGGGGCAGTTTGTGCATAAGCACCCGGCAACGGAAAAACATGATCATGTGGTGATCCACATGGCCAACGGCGCGCGCATCACCTTCAACGATCCGCGCCGCTTTGGGGCGATGGATTTGCTGGATACCGCCACAGCCGACGCGCATCCGCTTTTGGCCAAGCTGGGGCCTGAACCCTTGGGAAATGCCTTTAACGAGGCTTATCTGATTGCCGCGCTCAAGGCTAAAAACACCCCGATCAAATCGGCGCTTCTGGATCAGCGAATCATCGCGGGGTTGGGCAATATTTACGTTTGTGAAGCGCTTTATCGGGCGCATATATCGCCCAAATGCCGGGCCGGGCAGATATCCGACAAGCGGATTGCAACGCTTGTGCCGATCATCCGGGAAGTGATTGCAGAGGCGATTGAAGCGGGGGGATCCTCGCTGAGGGATTTCAAACAAACCAGCGGCGAATTGGGTTATTTTCAACACCGGTTTGATGTCTATGACCGCGAAGGCCATCCCTGCCGCAGCGCGGGCTGCACCGGGGTCATATCGCGCATCACACAGGGAGGGCGCTCTTCATTTTACTGTGCCTCATGCCAAAGATAGGTTGATCCCGGCTATTTTTAGAGTAAAACCCAAGCTCTGACATAAACAAGCGAAAGCGGACCAATGGCCTTTGAGACGATCACCGTCGAAACAGAAGACCACATCACCCTCATCACCCTGAACCGCCCTGATGCGATGAACGCCCTGAACGATCAGCTTCTGGCCGAGCTGGGCGAGGCGCTGAATGAGGCGCAGGAAAACGATAAAACCCGTTGCATCGTGCTCACCGGTTCGGAAAAGGCCTTTGCCGCCGGGGCCGACATCAAGATGATGAGCGAAAAAACCTTTGTCGAGGTGTTCACCGCTGATCTGTTTGGCGCTGAAAGCGATGCCATTACAAACATCCGCAAGCCGATCATTGCGGCGGTGTCGGGCTATGCTTTGGGCGGGGGCTGTGAATTGGCGATGATGTGCGATTTCATCATCTGTTCGGACACGGCCAAATTCGGCCAGCCCGAGATCAACCTTGGCGTCATGGCCGGCATGGGCGGCTCGCAGCGGCTGACGCGGTTCATCGGCAAATCCAAGGCCATGGACATGAACCTTACCGGCCGCTTCATGGATGCCGACGAGGCCGAGCGCTCAGGCCTTGTCAGCCGCGTTGTGCCCGCCAAAAAGCTGATGGAAGAGGCGATGCAGGCGGCTGCAAAAATAGCCGAGAAATCCATCATCACCACCATGGCGGTGAAGGAATCGGTCAACCGCTCATACGAGACAACCCTGCGTGAGGGGTTGTTGTTTGAACGCCGGGTGTTTCATTCGCTCTTTGCCACCGAGGATCAGTCTGAGGGCATGTCGGCCTTCATGGAAAAACGCGAAGCGCAATTTCGCGATAAATAGCGCGATCATGGGATCAGGCGGGTTAGGGCAGGTATATATCCGCGCTGCGGGGTTTTGGAGAGCTGAATGTCTGTTTTGATTGTCATTCCCGCGCGCTTTGCCTCAACGCGCTATCCCGGCAAACCGCTTGCCACGCTGACCGGTGCCACGGGCGATAGTAAAAGCCTGATCCAAAGATCGTGGGAGGCCGCGATGCAGGTCTCAAACGCCGATCGCGTGGTTGTGGCCACCGATGACGGGCGTATCCGCGAGGCCTCTGAGGCGTTTGGCGCTGAAGTGATCATGACTTCACCCGAGTGCGGCAATGGCACCGAGCGCTGCGCCGAGGCGCTGGATAATCTTGGCGGCGGCTTTGATATCGTGGTTAACCTGCAAGGCGACGCGCCGCTCACACCGCATTGGTTTGTGGAAGACCTGATCAAGGGCCTGCAAGATGATCCGACGGCAGATGTGGCCACCCCGGTTTTGCGTTGCGATGGCCGCGCTCTCAATGGTTTCCTGGAAGATCGCGCCCATGGCCGGGTGGGGGGCACCACGGCGGTATTCACCAATGATGGGCACGCGCTTTATTTCTCCAAGGAAGTCCTGCCCTACACGGATAAATATTATGATGACGCGGACGAGACCCCGGTTTTTCATCATGTTGGGGTATATGCCTACCGCCCGGCGGGGCTTGCCGCCTATACCGGCTGGCAACCCGGCGCATTGGAATCGCTGGAAGGGCTTGAGCAGTTGCGGTTCCTGGAAAACGGGCGCAAAATTCTTTGTGTCGAGGTTTCAGCCCGAGGCCGGCAGTTTTGGGAGCTGAACAACCCCGGTGATGTTGCCCGGATCGAGGCGATGATGGCTGAAATGGGCATGGCATAGGCAAATCACCGCAGCATTTCAAAATCTGTAAGGAATTAACCTGTCATTCCGTTTAATGCATGTATACTGAGGAAAGACACCGATGTTTCATGACCCAAAGGTCAGGCATAACACCGCAAGGAGCCATTGATGCGCAAGAAGGTTACCAAGGCAATATTTCCGGTGGCCGGGATGGGTACACGCTTTTTACCCGCGACAAAATCCGTGCCCAAGGAGATCATGACACTGGTTGACCGCCCGCTTGTGCAATATGCCATTGATGAGGCACGCGAGGCCGGTATCAAGGAATTTATCTTCATCACGTCGCGCGGCAAGGGCGCGCTTGAGGATTATTTTGATAATGCCCCGGCGCTGGAACAGGAATTGCGCAAACGCGGCAAGGATGAGTTGCTGGAGATCCTTAAATCCACCAATATGGAAAGCGGTGAAATCGCCTATATGCGTCAGCACAAGCCCCTTGGCCTTGGCCATGCGGTGTGGTGTGCGCGGCGATTGATCGCGAATGAGCCCTTTGCCGTGATCCTGCCGGATGATGTGATTGCCGCCGAAAAATCCTGTCTGGCGCAGATGGTTGAGGCGTTTGAGGAAACCCAGGGCAATATCGTGGCGGCGATGGATGTGCCGGATCATATGACATCCTCTTACGGTATTCTGGATGTGAAAGAGGATATGGGCTCGATCGTTTCAACCAACGGCATGGTTGAAAAGCCGGGGCCGGGGGAGGCACCTTCAAATCTGGCCGTTATTGGCCGCTATATCCTGACGCCCACTGTGCTGCAAAAGCTGAACTCGAAGAAAACCGGCACGGGTGGTGAAATTCAACTGACCGATGCGATTGCCGATGCGATTGCCGATGGTGAAGATGTGTTTGGCTATCGGTTCAAAGGCCAGCGGTTTGATTGCGGATCAAAATCGGGGTTTTTGCAGGCCACCGTTGCCTTTGCACTGGCGCGCGATGATCTGCGCGATGATCTTTGGGCCTATCTGAATGACACGGTGCATTCGCATAAAGCCGCGCAATAAAGTGCCGGAGGCCGGGATTTGAGCAATATTCTTGTCACCGGCGGGGCGGGTTACATCGGCTCACATGCCTGCAAGGCGCTGAAGGCTGCGGGATTTACCCCGGTTACCTATGATAACCTCTGTACCGGCTGGGAAGAGGCGGTGAAATTTGGCCCGTTTGAGCGCGGAGATCTGAATGATCGTGCCCGGCTGGATCAGGTATTTGCTATGTATCAGCCCAAGGCGGTGATGCATTTCGCGGCCCTCAGTCAGGTTGGCGAAAGCATCCATCAACCGGGGCTTTACTGGCGCAATAACGTGGCGGGATCACTGACATTGCTGGAAGCGGCGGTTGCGGCCGGATGCCTTGATTTCGTATTTTCCTCAACCTGCGCCACTTACGGCGATCAGGATAATGTGGTGCTGGATGAAAGCTGCGCCCAGAACCCGATCAACGCCTATGGTGCCAGCAAACGCGCCATCGAAGACATGCTGCGCGATTTTGAGGTTGCCCACGGGCTCAGGCATGTGATTTTCCGCTATTTCAATGTGGCCGGTGCAGATCCGCAGGGGGAGGTGGGCGAATTTCACCGGCCCGAGACGCATCTTGTGCCTCTGGTGCTGGATGCGATTGATGGCAAGCGCGCGGCACTAACGGTTTACGGCAATGATTATGACACCCCCGATGGCACCTGCATTCGCGATTATGTGCATGTGATGGATCTGGTCGAGGCGCATATTCTGGGTTTGAAATGGTTGCAGGACGGCAAGGATTCGGACGTGTTCAATCTGGGCACCGGCAGCGGATTTTCCGTGCGTGAGGTGATTGATCAGGCCCGTATCATAACCAACCGGCAGGTGCCTGTGGTTGAGGGGCCGCGCCGGGCAGGGGATTGTACCAAGCTTGTGTCCGGCTCGACCCGGGCCATGGCAAAACTGGGCTGGAAGCCGGTGCGCTCAGCAATGAAAGACATGATTACAGACGCCTGGCGCTGGCACCAAACAGGGCATTACAACAAATAACACCACTTTCAACAGCAAAGGCGATGGCAAACAGGCGTTATGACTTATGTCTAGATCAGGAAATCTTGCACTTGCCTATCGCCTGCGGTGGAAGCGGCGCAGGTTGCTGTTTCGGGCTTTGCGCAAACGGCGGCAACTCAGGCCGGTACAGGACCGCACCGCACAGATTGCCCCGGGTGATATTCTGCTGGCCTCGACCATGCGCAATGAAATCATCCGCCTGCCGCATTTCCTTGATCATCACCGCAAGCTGGGGATCGGGCATTTTCTGATCGTCGATAATGATAGTGATGACGGCACCCAGGGTTATCTGGCCCGGCAGCCGGATGTGTCGCTCTGGTCTACGCGCCACAGTTATCGCCTTTCTCGATTCGGTGTGGATTGGCTGACATGGCTGCAAATCCGCCATGCCCATGATCATTGGTGCCTAACGCTGGATGCCGATGAGATATTTGTCTACCCGCATCACGATACCCGCCCCTTGCAGGCGCTTGTAAGCTGGCTTGAGCAAAACCGGTGCAGATCTTTCGGGGCGCTGATGCTGGATATGTATCCCAAAGGGCGGCTCAGCGATCAGGCCTATCAGCCCGGCGATGATCCCTTTGCAATACTTGGCTGGTTTGACGGCGGCAATTACATGATCCAGCGCCAGCCAAAACTTGATAACCTTTGGATACAGGGCGGCGTCCGGGCGCGCCGGTTTTTTGCCGATGATCCGCGCCGCGCGCCCACCCTGAGCAAAACGCCTTTGGTGAAATGGAACCGGCGTTATGCCTATGTCAGCTCAACCCATTCGCTTTTGCCTGTACGCCTGAACCATGTCTATGATGATCAGGGCGGCGAGAAGATGTCGGGCGTCTTGCTGCATACGAAATTCCTGCCGATGGTGATTGAAAAATCAAATGAAGAGAAGAAGCGCGGCGAACATTTTGCCAATAACGCGCTTTATGACGGCTATTATGATGATCTGGCAGGCAATCCCGATCTGTGGTGCGAGGCCTCGACCAGATTGATCAACTGGCGGCAACTTGAAGCTATGGGGCTGATGTCAAAAGGAAATTGGGTATGAAAAAAGGGCGCGGCCCCGATTGCGCCCGATAAAAGACAACTTTAAGGATCAGATGTGTCCTGAGTGATGCAATCATAAATCAAATCTGTAGAGGTCAAGCTTGAGTTTAAGGCAATCATATCGGATGCGCCTGCGCCGTAAACGCATGATGATCCGTGCCTGGCGCAAGCGTCTTGAGCTCAAGCCGGTGGTGGACAGAACCGCGAAAATCAGGCCCGGTGATATTCTTCTGTTCTCAACCTTGCGCAATGAAAACATCCGCCTGCCCTATTTCCTGAGCTACTATCGCGATATGGGCATTTCGCATTTCCTGATGGTCGATAATGACAGCGATGATGGCAGCCGTGACTACCTTGGCGCGCAGGAAGATGTATCGCTTTGGTCCACTACAGCGAGCTATAAGAAGGCCGGGTTTGGTGTGGATTGGCTGAACTGGCTGCAACGGAAATACGGCCACGGGCACTGGACGCTGGTGGTTGATCCTGATGAGCTGTTTATCTATCCGTTTTGCGATACCCGGCCGATCCGGGCTTTGACCGATTGGCTGGATGCCACGCAGGTGCGCTCATTCGGGGCGATGCTGTTGGATATGTACCCAAGGGGCGGGTTTGATGCGCAGCCCTATAAGCCGGGACAAAACCCGATTGAAATTGCCCCATGGTTTGATCCCGGCAATTACACCATTACAAAAAACAAGCTTTTGGGAAATCTCTGGATACAAGGCGGGCCGCGGGCGCGGGTGTTTTTCCGTGACAAGCCGAAACAGGCCCCGGCGCTCAACAAGATCCCTTTGGTCAAATGGCACAAAAATTACACCTATATCAGTTCAACCCATACATTGCTGCCGCGGGGGCTTAATCTGG
Organism: Roseovarius sp.; assembly: GCA_021775255.1. GTDB lineage: Bacteria > Pseudomonadota > Alphaproteobacteria > Rhodobacterales > Rhodobacteraceae > Roseovarius. The sequence continues at coordinate 192,492 of JAJFIA010000021.1, read as the reverse complement.
TTTATGATGAATGGGGCGGCGAACGGGCCAGCGGTATACTGCTTCATGCCAAGTTTCTGAACATGTTCCCGGAAAAGGCGGATGAAGAATTAAGCCGCGGTCAACATTATTCCGGCAGCATTGAATATAAGGCCTATGCTGAAAATGGGTCTGAAAATTCAGGGCTTTGGTGCAAGTCTTCGGAAAAGTATATAAACTGGCGGCAACTGGATATTCTTGGGTTGATGTCAAAGGGTAACTGGGCATGAAAAAGGAAAGGTAGGCCATGCGAACGGGTATTGTCATGCTGGTCCATACGGCCTTTGACCGCGCCGAACAGTTGGCGCGGCACTGGGCGGCGTCAGGGTGCCCGCTGGTGATCCATGTTGATTGCCGGGTGCCGGATACGGAATATACTGCGTTTGTTACCGCATTGTCGGATCTGCCTGAAGTTCGGTTCAGCAAACGCTTTTGCTGTGAATGGGGCACCTGGGGGCTGGTTGCGGCAACGCAAAGCGCCGCACAGGTCATGCTGGACAGCTATGAGGATGTGCGCCATGTCTATCTGGCGTCCGGCTCGTGCCTGCCGCTCAGACCGGTGCAGGAATTGCTGGATTACCTTGACGCGCGCCCGCAAACGGATTTCATCGAATCCGCCACCACCGCCGATGTGCCCTGGACCATTGGCGGGCTTGACAGCGAACGCTTTACCATGCGGTTCCCGTTTTCATGGCGCAAGCGCCGAAAGTTATTTGATAAATATGTCGCCCTGCAACGGCGTCTGGGCTTCAAACGCAAGATCCCCGATGGCATTGATCCGCATATGGGCTCGCAATGGTGGTGCCTGACACGCGCCACCCTGTCGGCCATCCTGCAAGACCCAAACCGGCAGGTCTATGACAAATATTTCAGCAAGGTCTGGATCCCCGATGAAAGCTATTTCCAAACCCTGGCCCGGAAATACTCAAACAAGATCGAAAGCCGCTCACTGACCCTGTCAAAGTTTGATTATCAGGGTAAACCGCATGTTTTTTATGATGATCATCTGCAATTGCTCAGGCGATCAGATTGTTTTGTTGCCCGCAAAATCTGGCCCCGGGCGCAGGCGCTTTATGATGCTTTCCTGACGGATCAGGCCCACGCCATGAGCCGGACAGAACCGAACCCCGGCAAGATTGATCATATCTTTGCCACCGCAGTCAATCGCCGGACCCATGGCCGCCCCGGGCTTTACATGCAAAGCCGCTTTCCGATTGAGGACAAGATAAACAGCCTTACCTGTGCGCCCTATTCCGTACTGGAAGGCTTTGGCGATCTGTTTGAAGATTTTGAAACCTGGCTGAGCAAGGCCACAGGCGCAAGAATACACGGCCATTTATTTGCCCGGCAAAGGGCGGAATTTGCCGATGGCAAGACGGTTATCAGTGGCGCGCTTTGCGATAGTGCGAAATTGCGCGATTATAATCCAACGGCCTTTCTTGCCAGCCTGATCTGGAACACACGGGGCGAACGTCAGTGTTTTCAGTTCGGGCCGCGCGACCGGCAAAAAATAAGCTGGCCAATGGCCAAAGACCCGAATGCGCATATCTCGGTCATCACCGGGGCGTGGGCGGTTCCGCTGTTTCTGTCTGGCCGTGATTTTGATGACATCCGCGGTGTGGCCGCGCGGCACCAACTGGCAGAGATCAAGCATATGGAAATTCTGCAATCGAGCTGGTCCAAAGCAAGGCTGCGGGTCTGGACATTGGCCGATTTTATCAAAGCCCCGATGGAGCCGCTTCAGGCAATTATCAATGAGATCAGCCTTAAAGACAGCACTGTTGTTACAGAAGTTCCCAAAATGGCCGATCTGACGGGGTTTGGCGACTTCCTGCAAAAGCTGAAAAACCAGGGTATGCACCCCTATATGATGGGGGATTTTCCAATGCCGGGCGATCCGGCTGATACGCCACAACCCAAACGCAAAACCTATCAGGTGAAATAGCCCATATGACAGCCCCGTTTGATTATTTCGTGGTGTTTGCCGATATGCGCACCGGCTCAAACCTGCTTGAAAGCCACATCAACAGTTTTGCCGGATTTGAATGTTTCGGTGAGGCGTTCAACCCCAATTTCATCGGCTATCCCAATGAAACCGAGCTGTTGGGCATTACAGCGGAAATGCGCGAGGCGGATCCCTTTCTGGTGATTGACAAGATTAAATCAAACGGGCCTGCGCTTGGTGGTTTTCGGTATTTTCATGATCATGATCCAAGGGTGCTTGAGCCTTGTGTCGATGATCCGCGCTGCGCCAAGATCATCCTGACCAGAAACCCGGTTGACAGCTATGTTTCCCTGAAGATTGCCCGCGAAACCGGGCAGTGGAAACTTACCAATGTCAAGCGCCGCAAAGATAGTAAGATCATGTTCGATGCGGATGAATTTGAGCGTTATTTCAACCGGTTGCAGGAATTTCAGCAGGTATTGAAATCAAGGCTTCAGGCCGCGGGGCAAACCGCCTTTTATCTGACATATGAGGATCTGCACAGTCTTGAGATGATCAATGGCCTGTCGCGTTATCTTGGCTCGGATGAGCTGTTGGACAGGCTGGATGCCCGGCTCAAAAAACAAAATCCCGGCGGGTTGAAGGATAAGGTTTCAAATTTTGCGGATATGCAAACGGCACTGATGGGGTTTGACCGGTTTGATATTTCCCGCACGCCCAATCTTGAGCCCCGGCGCGGGCCTGCCGTACCGGGGTTTGTTTTGGCCGCAAAGGCGCCGCTTTTGTATATGCCCATCCAATCCGGGCCGGTGGATGAGGTTGGTGCCTGGATGGCGGGACTTGATGATGCGAATCAGGGGGGGGTGCTCACGGGCCTCACGCAACAGGCGTTACGGCAATGGAAACAGCAACATCCCGGGCATCGCAGTTTTACGGTGCTGAGTCATCCGGTTGCGCGGGCCCACCGGGCGTTTTGCGATAAAATCCTGCAAACCGGGCCGGGCTCATATTCCGCGATCCGGAAAAGATTGCGCAATTTCTACAAGCTGCCGCTGCCGGGGCGCCTGCCGGATGCAGAATATGATCTGGACGCGCATCAACAGGCGTTTGTTGCATTTCTGGAATTCCTGCGCGCCAATCTTGCAGGCCAGACAAGCGTGCGGGTTGATGCGCATTGGGCCACGCAAACCGCGATTTTGCAGGGAATGGCACAGTTTTGCCTGCCGGATGAGATCATCCGTGAGCCTGATATGGCGGAAAGTTTGCCAGCACTGGCGCATGGGATTGGCATTGAAAATGCAACGCCCCCGCAAATACCGGCTGAAGATCGCCCGTTTGCGTTAAAAGATATTTACAACGACAGGATCGAGGCGCTGGCAAAAAGCATTTATCAGCGCGATTACCTGATGTTTGGCTTTCAAAGCTGGGCATAAAGAATTGCGCTCTTAAGCCGCCTGAACCACCTTGGTTTCGGTGACGATGGTATAAAGCGTGGCCGGATCGCTATTGGCCCGTAGCTTGGCGCAAATGGCCGGGTTGCGCAGGGTGCGTGAAACCAGCGCCAGCGCCTTGAGATGCTCAACCCCGGCATCACTTGGCGCAAAAAGCGCAAAAGCCAGATCCACGGGCTGCCGGTCGACCGCATCAAAATCTATCGGCTTTTCAAGCAATACCAATGCGCCGACAACCTCATCAAGCCCCTCAAGCCGTGCGTGCGGCAGTGCTACACCATGCCCCACGCCCGTCGGCCCAAGGCTTTCACGTTCCTGCAAGGCGTCAATGGCATCGGATTGTTTAACGCCATAAGCCAGTTCGGCAATGCCGCCCAGCTCATGAAACAGGCGTTTTTTGCTGGTTGCGGCTGATAAAACACGCACCGCCTCGGGCTTGAGGATCATAGGCATTTCCATTTGTTTTGCGTCACTCCATCCGGGCCAACGCAGATGCGTCAAAGCGCCGGGATTTCAGGGATCAATCCAGCCGATGTTGCCGTCATCCCGGCGATACACCACGTTCAATCCCGCCTTTCCTTCGTTCCGGAAAACAAGCACCGGGGCACCTGCCAATTCCATTTGCATTACGGCTTCGCCAACAGACAATGACGGTATTTTCGTTTCCATCTCGGCAACAATTACAGGTTGCAGGCTTTCCGGCTCTGATTCGGGTTCCTTGCTATCCGAGGCGAGGATATAGGTGGATGCGCCAAGATGTTCAACCGGTTCAGTGCGGTCGCGGTGATGATCCTTGAGGCGGCGTTTGTAGCGGCGTAATTGCTTGTCCATTTTCTCGCAGCACTGCTCAAACGCGGCGTAAATTTCATGGGCATGGGCACGCGCCTGCGCTGTCAGGCCGGTGGAGAGATGCACAATGGTTTCACAGGCAAATTCGCTCGCGTTTCTTGAGAAAATCACCTGCGCATCCGTCGGCCGTTCGGCGTATTTCGCTATGATCGAGCCAAGTTCATCCTTTACATGCTGCTGCAGGGCGTTGCCGATATCGATGTGTTTTCCGGTGATTTGATAGCGCATTTTGTCTCCTGTTATTTACATCCGGCATTGGGTTTGAGCGCGGAAAGGCCGTGCCTTTCGCTCAGGACCGGATAAGGAAAATTGACGTTTGTTCAGCTTGCTCAGAACCCGGCCCATAATGCAGGGGCCATTTCAGGGGCAGCACGAGATTTGCAATCGTCATACATTATATTGATGCGAATTCAGCGACCAATGTCAATGCGGTTTGGTAACGTAACTCAAAAGTTATATGAATGAATGCAGGGGGTTTTATCAAATCCTGAAACTGTCGCCCAGATAGACCCGGCGCACGTTTTCATTTTCCACAACATCATCCGGCGTGCCTGACATCAGAACCTTACCATCATGCAGAATATAGGCCTTATCAACAATCTCCAAAGTTTCGCGCACATTGTGATCGGTGATCAAAACGCCGATGCCGCGCTTTTTCAGATCCGCCACCAGATGCCGGATATCATCCACCGATATGGGATCAACCCCGGCGAAGGGCTCATCCAATAACAGGTATTTAGGATCGGCGGCCAATGAGCGGGCAATTTCAACCCTGCGACGCTCACCACCCGAGAGGGCCATGGCCGGGGCGCGGCGCAGATGCTCGATCGAAAACTCCGACAGCAGCTCTTCCAGACGTTCACGGCGTTTATGGTGATCACGGATGGAAATATCGAGGATTGCCATGATGTTGTCTTCTACATTCATGCCCCGGAAAATTGACATTTCCTGTGGCAGATAGCCAATGCCCAGCCGCGCCCGGCGATACATCGGAAGGTTGGTCACATCGCGCCCGTCAATCGAGACATGCCCGCCCTCGGGGTTGATCAGCCCGGCAATGGCATAAAAACAGGTGGTCTTACCCGAGCCATTCGGCCCCAAAAGCGCCACCACCTCGCCCTGTTTCAGGCTTAGCGATACATCCCGGATCACAACCCGTTTTTTATAGCCCTTGCGCAGGTTATCAACCTTGAGACCGGCATTATCAGGCCCGGTGTTTTCATGGGCGATATGAAGATCGGGTTTGCTCATTGCGATGGCTCCTGGTTAAGCACGGTTTTCACCCGGCCGGCCATGCGCGCAGTGTTGGCATTGGTGTCCACATACATCCTGTCGCCGGTAAGAACCGTTTGCCCCTGTACCAACAGCACGTTCCCGTGCATCTCAATCTTGCCGGTATCAACATTATATTCAGCGCCGGCCGCCTCGGCCGCATCTTCACCACTGGCCAGCGTTACCCCGCCCGAGGCCTTCAGCATCCTAATGCCGCTTTTATCCGCACGGTAAATCACCAGAACCATCGGCGCGGCAAGCCGCATTTCGCCCTGGCCGATCAAAACATTGCCGGTAAAGGTGGCGGTGTTTTCATTCTGGTTCACCGCCAGATTATCGGCCATTACCTCAATCGGCAGGCTGCTGTCCTGTTTTTGGCTGCCAAAGGCAAACTTGCCCCCCTGCGCGGCGGAAAATGCCGGCAGAAGCACAAAGATCACAGGTAAAAACAGGCGTAAAAATCGGGGCACCGGGATCATTCCTTGGTTACTTGCGGCGTATATAACAGCCTGACGCCGTCGGTGAAAAGCAAATGTATGTGGCCGGTTGTCTTATCCCTGTCCAAAAACATCCGTCCGGCCCAGAATTCGCCCCCCGGGCTGCTGCCGGTCACGGCCCCCGGAGTTTCGGCATATACCCGGTCAAGCCGCGATAAAACTGTCGCGGTACGGATTTGATACCCGGTGCTGGTGATCATATGCACATTGCCATCCAGATTTGCCGTCAGCCTGGTTTGATGCATATCGGCATTATCCGAGGTAATATCAATGATCACCCCGGATGTCAGGCGCATTTGCATGCTCACATCATTGGCCAGCAGGTGCTGCATGTCCTCAGGATCGGGGCGCGCGCGCCGGGCCTGTAATGTGATCTCGGTACCATTATCCGACACCCCGGCAAACGAAGGGTTGGTGGCGCCTTGATCCTGCGCCCGTTGCTCCAGATCAATCCGGGCAACCGGGAGGGCCGTACCGGGCACATATTTCCGCGAGATCAAGAACAGCGTGGATAACAGCAGCAGGCCCGCCACCGGCAGGATAATCTTCATCCAGGCAACAAATTGCGTGTGAAAATTATCCGATCGGGCCATCTAAAGTGTTTCCAGTAAACGTTGATTCACAGCGTTTGCTGGAAACGCCCACAACATTGAAGTATTGTACTGCGTTTGCGAGTTTAAGCTGTCCCAACATAAACTCGCAAACGCTTTAATGGGCAAAAATATCTGTCTCGGGCCAGCCCGATAAATCAAGCTGTGCCCGGGAAGGCAGAAAATCGAAACATGATTGCGCCAATTCCATCCGGCCTTCACGCCCGAGCATGTCATTCAGCACATCGCGCAACCGATGCAGGTAAAGCACATCCGAGGCGGCATAGCTGAGCTGTGCTTCGGTCAAATCCACCGCCCCCCAATCCGAGGATTGCTGCTGCTTTGAGACATCCACGCCCAGCAATTCCTGCAACAGGTATTTAAGCCCGTGCCGGTCGGTATAGGTGCGCACCAGTTTGCTGGCAATTTTGGTACAGTAAACCGGGGCCGCCAGAGCACCAAAGGCATGATGCATCGCGGCAATATCAAACCGCCCGAAATGAAACAGCTTGAGCACATCCGGGTTTTCCAGCATCCTTGCCAGATTGGGCGCATGGCGCTGCCCCTTACCAATCTGAATCAGATGGGCATCGCCATCGCCGCCAGACATCTGAACCACGCAAAGCCGGTCGCGATGCGGGTTAAGCCCCATGGTTTCACAATCAATCGCAACAACCGGGCCCAGATCCAGCCCATCGGGCAGATCGTTTTGGTAAAGGTGGTTTGCCATGCTCAAATCCTTTGTTGCGGTAAATCTGTTGCCCCATTGGTGTAATGGCCGTCAGAGCCATTGGCAACGTGAGCTGCGGCAGTATATGTCAATCAGGTAAATGCCCAAACGACAAATTGCTTGCCATATGGCGATCACAACGGCAATCTTGTGCCTCACATCCATTTACAGCCCGATCACAGACATTGGGCCATTTCAGCAATTTTAATCCCAAGGCCCATTCATGAAAATCATTCTGTCTCAGTTATTTATCGCAGCATTCGTGCTGTTGTGCAGCCTTAATTTGCCATCACTGGCGCGGTCAGAAAATGCCGCCGACACCATGACACTGCAAGAGATCGAGACCGCCTATCAAAGCGGTGATACTGAAACCGCCCGCAAAGGTCTGGCACAGCTTGCGCCCGGCGGGGACGCATCCATCAATTACCGGCTTGGATACATGATGGTTGAGGGCATTGGCGGCCCGGTTGATCTTGAGGGCGCCAAACCCTTTCTTGAGGTGGCCAGCGCTCAGGAATATTTGCCTGCCTATACATTGCTTGCGCGCACTTATCTGAGCACCAACCCGGAAATCACGGATTACACGCGCGCCGCCGCGCTTCTGGAGCTGGCTGTTGCCGAAGATATTCCCGATGCCTATTTCTATCTGGCGCAGATGTTGCGCATCGGGCGTGGCCTTGAGGCTGATCCGCCGCGCGCAGTGCAACTGCTGGAAAAAGCGGCCCGCACCGGCCACGCGGACGCTCAGTTTTCGCTCAGTCAGATGTATTCGCGGGGCGAGGGCACCGCTCAGGACAAGGCCCAGGCCGCCCGGTGGCTTTTGCAGGCGGCCGAGACCGGATCAACCAATGCGATGCTGTCGCTCTCGATAAATTATCAGCAGGGCTCGGGCTTCCCTCAGGATGATGCCAAGGCGCTGCACTGGCTGACGTCCGCGGCCGAGGGCGGCTTGCCCCTTGCACAACGGATGCTGGGCTCGGCCTATCTGACAGGCGAAGGGGTTGAGACCGACCCCGAAAAGGCGATCATCTGGCTGACGCAGGCGGCGCAGGCGGGGGATGCGGGCGCGCAATCCAATCTGGCCTATGCCTTTGCCACCGGCACCGGTGTTGCCCGCGACGATACCGAGGCTTTTCGCTGGTACAGCGCTGCGGCGGATCAGGGCCTGATACGGGCGATGGCGGCACAGGCGGAAATGCATGAAAACGGGCGCGGAACACCGGTGGATATTGACAAGGCCGTGGCACTTTACCTGCAATCGGCCAGATTTGCGTATCGCCCATCCCAAGAACGCCTAGGTGCCCTGATTGCCGATGGCCAGTTCAGCCTTGATCTGGCACCGGAAGAAGGGCCGGCATGGGTGGGCATAGCTGCGGCCTCCGGCCATGCCCCGGCATTGTCATGGCTTGAGGCGCAGGCGGCGGATGACGCGCAGGCAGGTTCAATTCTGGGGCAATTATACCTTGCCGGCCAGGGGGTTGACCCCGATGCGGACCGCGCAGCAGGGTTGTTTCAGGCCGCTGCCGAGGCCGGGGATTTTCAGGCTCAGTATCAGCTCAGTCAGCTATTTGCCCGGGGGGAGGGCGTGCCCCGGGATTATATTGCCGCACATAAATGGGCCAATCTGGCCGCGACCGCCGGGATTGAGGACGCCCTGAAAGCCCGTGAAACGGTGGAAAAACTGATGACAGCAGAAGAGATTGCCGAGGCGCAAAACCAGGCGCGCGCCTATCTGGCGGGTGAGTGAACGCATGGGCATGACGGGTAAATATTGCCGCTACGGCCTGTGGGCGATTGCGGTTTCGGCCTGTCTGTTTTTTGCTGCACCGGGGGGGGCGCAAAGCACCACACCTGCACCCGATGAGCTATCCTCACTGCGGCCAGCGGCTGAGGCGGGGGCGGCAGATGAGCAATATCAGATGGGCGAGACGTACCGGCTTGGGCTTGGCATTCCCCAGAATTATGAACAGGCGGCGCTATGGTATCGCCGTGCTGCAGATCAGGGCCATGCGGAGGCGCAAAACAAACTCGCGGCCCTTCTGGCCGAAGGGCTTGGGGTGGATCGCGATGCAGGTGCTGCCTTTGTGCTATTTTCGAAGGCCGCTGAACAGGGCAATCCATCGCATATAAAAGATCTTGCCCTGGCCTATGAGAAAGGCTTCGGCACAGCGGCAGATGCCACGCGCGCAGCAGAGCTTTATGAAAAGGCGGCGCAGGCCGGATCAATGTCTGCGGCGGTATCGCTGGCGGTTTTGTATCTCGAAGGGCGCGGCGTTGCCAAAGATCCGGCGCGCGCGGCTGAATTGCTTGAAGGGCCGGCCAATGCCGGGAATGCCAAGGCGCAGAACAATCTTGGGCTGCTTTATTCACGCGGCGAAGGTGTGACACAGGATTATGCCCGCGCGGCAAAGCTGTTTGCGGCGGCGTCTGAGCAGGGATTGGGCGTTGCCATGGCCAATCTCGGGGTGATGTATGAAAACGGTTTCGGGGTGGCGCAAAGCAATGAAACTGCCGCGATGTGGTACCGGCAGCGGAGCATCATGGAGGAAAGTTCAAGCGGTGCGGGCTTTTATTTTGATCCCCGGCTGGTGAGGCCCGAAGCTGCATCATTCAAAAGCTATCTGACGGCGGCAAAAGCCGGGGATCCGGTGGCGCAATTTCTGGTTGGATACCTTCTTGCCACTACTGCACAAAACGCGGGCGATTACCGGGCCGCGGCCAATTGGTTTGGCAAAGCGGCCAGTCAGGGATCGGCCCCGGCAATGATAAATCTGGGCCTGTTGCATATGCAGGGGCGCGGCGTTTTGCAGGATTTCGAGATCGGTTACATGTGGCTTTCCCTGGCAGCGGCAAGCGGCCTTGCGGGGGCGCAAACGATACGCGACAACGCAGCACAACATATGACAGCGGATCAAATAGCATCCGCCAATCAACTGGCAGTAGAGCGCTGGAAAATTACTAAATCCAAAGAATAAATCGCAGCGTCTTTGATTTCCAATTCAGGCATAATAAATGATTTTTCGGATTAATGTTTAGTATAACCAGTAAAATTATGATATAATTTGCAAAAATATCTCGGTATGTGGCGAGATTTGTTATACTGATCTGACATAAGATTAATGCGATTTTTATAAGGGGGATTAAAGACAATGAAACTTACACCATCGGTATTTTTAACAGTAATTGGTTTATCCGCTGTAGGAGCCACCTCGGCCTTTGCAGATGTGACCGCCAGCAAAAGCTCTGGTGCGATAACCTTCAAGGATACCAGCGGCATGTATAACGGCACGCTGAGCGTGTCCGGGCCAGATGGCTTTAGTTCGCAAAGTTTCTCCGAAAGCGGCCTGCCCGGCTTTACGGTTCAGGGTGCCGGTGCTTTGGCAGACGGGCTTTATTCTTACAGCCTGTCAGCAGCGACGCGAGACAAGGAAAATGTTGATACATCGCTGGATAATGGCCGGGGTGATGATGCATCCGGTCAGGCTGCCGTATCCTATTCGACAAGCGGCACTTTCCGCATATCAAATGGGCAAATTGTAGTGAACGAAGCCGAGGCGGCCTCACTGTTTGGCCAGGATCCGGGTGAATGAGGGGGATTATGACAATGAATATTTCAAAAATTAAATTAACCGGTCTGGGAGCTGTCAGTGCGATTGCGATGATGGTGGCATCCGGGGCAAGCGCGCAGCAGGTATTTGTGACAGATGTTATCATTCAGGGCAGCCTTTGCGTTGGTTTTGATTGTGTGAATGGTGAAAGCTTCGGGTTTGATACCATCCGCATAAAGGAAAATAACACGCGCCTGCATTTTCAGGACACCAGCACATCAGCCAGCTTTCCAAGCAATGACTGGCGCATTGTGGCCAATGATACGTCCAATGGCGGTGCGAACTACCTTGCCTTTGAAGATGCGACAGCAGGTCGGCAGCCCTTCCGCGTTGAAGCCGGTGCGCCAGCAAACACGCTTTATGTCGAATCAGACGGTGATGTAGGTATCAAAACCTCCAATCCGGTGGTTGATCTGCATGTAGTCGAGGGCAATACACCCACATTGCGGCTGGAACAGGATGGCAGCGATGGCTTTACCCCGCAAACATGGGATGTGGCGGGCAATGAGGCTGGTTTCTTTATTCGCGATGTAACAAACGGCTCGCAACTGGCGTTCCGGATTGAACCTGGTGCAGATGCAAGTTCAATTCACATCGACAATGTGAATAATGTGGGCCTTGGCACCTCAAACCCACAGGCAGATCTTGATATCCACAACTCTGGCGCTGATGTCCTTCTTCAGTTGTCGAATACTTCAGGCTCTTCAATCAATAACTGGGTCATCAAAAATAACATGGCTGCGGGACGATTGACATTCGGCGCGCAGGGCGGAACGACGCCCTTTAAAATCGACAATGATGCCGCTAACAATCTGTTGCGGCTTGGCCCCATTGTTCCAGATCGGATTGATGTTGCAGGCAGTATGCTTTTAACCGGCACAATCACCACTTCAGGTAGCTGTAGTGTAGGGTGTGACCGGGTGTTTGCCCCCGATTACGAGTTGGCCAGCATCCAGGAGCACGCTGTTGCAATGTGGGAAAACGGGTATTTGCCCAATGTCGGCCCAACTGCGGAAAACGGTCAGTATGATCTGAGCAACAAGATGTTGCGCATGCTTAATGAACTGGAGCATGCCCATATCTATATTGCCGAAATGAATGATCGTATTGTCATGTTGGAAGAAAAGCTGGCTTTGCAGGAATAAGATCAGGCGGGAATTACTAAGCGCGCTGATTTCAGATGTGCCTTCGATCATCGAGGGCACATCTTTTACTTGTTAATATCAAGGATTTTTTGGCTTCAAATAATAAGCGGAACTGATAGCATTGCATTGTAAGATCTCAACGCTTTCATTGACCTGGGTTAATTCTGATGTTCAAATACATGAGCCTGCCTGTCGATAAGCGTGTGGTATTCAGCCTGATTTTAATTGCCATGATGTCGGTTTTTTTCTGGACCCAATCGCGATATCCCGCACTTGATGACAAGGCCTTGATGAGCGGCGCGATTCAGCTTGAGGATCCGATCAGCTTTGAGGCGGTGTTGCCGATCACACCGGATATGCCGCTGTGGAAGCGGATCGCTTATTCCACCGTCAACTGGCTGGATACCAACAAGAAGGGCATGACATTTGGCATACTCTTTGGCGCGGCATTCCTCACGCTTTTCAGCTATCTCAGGCGCCGCGGCTTTCGAAACAGTTACTCTAACTCATTTCTGGGGCTGATTATTGGGGCACCGCTGGGTGTATGCGTGAATTGCGCGGCCCCGATTGCCAAGGGGCTGTATTCCAGCGGGGTGCGGGCCGAGACGACCCTGTCGGCGATGATCGCCTCACCGACCATGAATGTGGTTGTTCTGACCATGCTGTTCAGCCTGCTGCCGTTTTATATGGCCGTTACCAAGATCGTTCTCAGCCTGATTGTTATCCTGCTGGTGATCCCGTGGATTTGCCGCCTGTTGCCGCCCGGGCAGCTTGAGATTGCGCAACCGATAATCAGTGATCCGCCGCAGCCCGAAGGCCATGCCTCTGAACAACGCGAATTCATCCTGTCTGCCCTGTTTGCATTCATCAAAAACTATCTGGGCAATCTTTGGTTCATCATCCGCACAACCGTTCCGATGATGTTTCTTGCCGGGCTTTTGGGGGCCACTGCCGGGGCGCTTTTCCCGCAAGACCTGATCATGGGGGCCACTTTCAGCATCTGGATTGTCATTCTTGTGGCCCTTATCGGTACGTTTCTGCCGGTGCCCATTGCCTTTGATGTGGTGGTTGCCGGGGCGCTGTTGTCGGGCGGGCTGGCGCAGGGCTATGTGTTTACGCTGGTGTTTACCCTGGGCGCATTCAGCGCCTATTCCTGGCTTATTGTGGCGCGGGCAATTTCCACCCGTGCCGCCATGCTGGTGGGGGGGGCTGTGGCGGCTCTTGGCATTCTGGGCGGCATTGGCGTGAACGGCTATCATAACTGGCAAACCGATCGTGCGCTTGAACAGTTGCTTGGGTCTGATTTTTCGCTTATCGGCGCCGCTTATGCGGCGGATACCATGGCACCCGGCACCGTTACCATCACATCACGCCCCTTCGCGCCGCGCTCGCCCGCCGGTGACGCGCCGTTTACCCGCCTGGAAGCCATGGAAGCGGGTATTGACAAGCCGCTGGAATTTTCCTTCAAGGATATGTGGCCGCCGTTTTGGGAAGGCCGCAGCCTGACATCGGGCGATATTGATCATGACGGCGATATCGACCTGATCATCGCCTCAACCGAAGCAGGGCTATACATCTATCTCAACGATGGTGCCGGGAAATTTACCCGAAGCGGGGATATGCCCGAGCCATTGGCCGGGCTGGATGTTTTCAACGCGGCGCTTGTGGATATTGACAATGACGGCTGGCTTGATCTGTTTTTGGCCAGCTACCTCACCGGCAATTACATCATTCCCAACAAAGCCGGGCAATTAGCCCTTGAGCAGATGCAGCCGGTCAAAAACCGCCCCGATGCCATCTTGTCGCTGGCGCTGAGCTTTGCCGATATTAACCGTGATGGGTATCTGGATGTTGCCTTGGGAAACTGGGCCGCGGGCTGGTATCGCCATATCCCCGGCGAGGAAAGCCGCAACCGGATTTTGATCAACGAGGGCGGCGTGCTGAATGGTGATTCCTATGTTGATCTGCCCGGTATCCCCGGCGAGACACTATCCATATTGTTCAGCGATATTGATCTTGACGGCGCTGCCGATCTGCTGGTCGGCAATGATTTTGAGGTGCCGGATTATATCTATATGGGCGATGGGGCCGGCGGCTTTGAGGCCCTGACCGCGCAGGATGCAACCGTGCCGCACACCACCAATACGACCATGGCAATCAAAACCGCCGATCTGCATAATGACGGCCTGCCCGAGCTGTACTTTGCCCAGATTGCCGGGCGCTCATCGGGGGTGTCGAAAACGCTCAAGATGCAGGCGCTCACGGCCTATTGCGATGCCATAACAAACGCCAATGCCCGCGCCGTGTGTGAGCGCAACATGCAGATCAAGCAATGGTATAAATCCGGTAACCGGTTTGATCCGACCTATGCCCATAAATGCAATGACCTGGCCGATCCGTTGAAAGATGAATGCCGCGGGATGCTGGTCAAGGATATTGCGATACAGAAAAATGACCCGTCAATCTGCGGCCTGATCCCGGTGCCGCAAACCCAGGCGCGCGCGTTTTGCGATGTGCATTTCATGCCGCCCCGCACGCCGGAGCAGCCCGAGATTGCCGCCGCGATTGCGCAGGTGAAACGCTCGAACGTGTTGCTGACGCGAAACGGGCCTGCCTATGTGGATACAGCCGAGGCCGAGGGGCTGGGCGTTGGCGGCTGGAGCTGGGATACGAAAATCGCCGATTTTGACAATGACGGCTTTCTGGATGTCTATATCGTCAACGGCACGTGGGTGCCCAATGAGGTAAGCCCGTCGAACCTTTATTTCAGCAATCAGGGCAATGGCACATTCATTGAGGCTTCAGGGCCTTACGGGCTTGAGGATTACCTGATGACAGCAGCGGCAACCGTGTTTGATATGGATCATGACGGTGATCTTGATATCATCACCCAGCCGGTAAACGGGCCTGTGGTCTTGTTTCGCAACAATGCGCAAACCGGCAATTCCATCGCGTTTGAGCTGCGCGACCCTATTGGCAACAGCCACGGCATCGGGGCCCGGATCACGATCCGGTATGGCGATGAAATCCAGACGCGCGAGATTCAATCCGGCGGTGGGTTCATGTCTTTTGATGCCCCGGTTGCCTTTTTCGGATTGGCCGGTGCCGGACAGATTGACAGCCTGAAAATCGAATGGGCTGATGGCAGTCAGACGTTGCTAAATCAAGGCCTGCGCGCAGGAGCAACATATCGGCTGCAACGCAATGGCTGATTTGTGCAACCGGCCTATATCGGTTCCTTAATGATGTAATCATCCCAATCGTCTTCATGGGTTTCATTTTCCGGCACTGTTCGGTTTTGTACGGAAACCCCGGCCTTATGCACCGATTGCGGATCTCCCGAAATCAGCGGATGCCAATCATAGAGCGGCTTGCCCAGCCATAGCAGTTTGTAGGCGCAGGTTTCAGGAATCCAATAGAGGTTTCTATCCATGTTTTCAGGGCTCAGAACAATGCATTCGGGCACAAACTGATGCCGCGTGGCGTATTGCGAACACAGGCAGGTCCGATCATCAAGCAGGCGGCAGGCAACGCAGGTGAGATCAACCTTGCCGGTCTCCTCATCCTCAAGCTTGTTGAGGCAGCATTTGCCGCAGCCATCACAAAGCGCCTCCCATTCCTTGCGGGTCAGGCGGTTGGGGGCGTGCTTTTCCCAAAAACGCGGGCGCAGGCCGCTGCGGTCAATGCCCCCGCTCACAGCGCCTCCAGAATTTGCCGGGCGCGGCTGCAATCGGCCTGCATTTGGGCAATGAAGGCCTCAAGGCTGTCAAATGTTTCCTCGGGGCGTAGATATTCCACCAGTGCGATGGAAAGGTCAGCGCCGTAAATATCGCCGGTGAAATCGAAAAGGAAGGTTTCCAGATTTGGCTCATCCCCGTTGAACATCGGACGGACACCCAAGGATGCGGCCCCGTGATAATGGCCCGCATACGGTCCGGTCAGCACATCAACAAGCACAGCATAAACACCAAATTTTGGCCTGTGCAGGCCCGCGATGGACATGTTTGCGGTGGGAAAACCCAGTTCACGGCCCCGCTGTTCTCCGCCCAGAACCAGGCCTTCGATGCGGTGCCAGTGGCCCAGCATGGCGGCGGCCTCACGCGGGCGGCCATCGCTGAGCGCGCGGCGGATCGCGGTTGAGGAAACCTCGCCGCTATTGCCCTTTACCAGCTTGGCGATGGTCACGCCAAAGCCCATTTCCTGGCCGTAACGCTTCAGATCATCGGCATTTCCGGCGCGGCCCTTGCCGAAACAAAAATCCTCGCCGATGACCACATGGGTCAGGCCAAGCCCGCGGGTGATGACATTCTGGGCAAATTCGCGCGGGCTTAGCACCGAAAGGGCCGCATTGAAATTCAGCTCATAAAGCCGCTCGACCCCCAGCTTTTCCAATCGGTGGGCGCGCGCCTCGGATCCCATCAGGCGAAAGGGCGGCGCTTTGGGGGCAAAATATTCACGCGGGTGCGGCTCAAACGTCATGATGCCCAGTGGCGCGCCGGATTTGGCGGCCTCACGCCGGGCAATATCGATCACCGAAAGATGGCCGATATGCACGCCATCAAAATTGCCGATGGCCACACTGGCCCCGCGATCTGACTTATCCACATATGTATAATCACGAATAATCCGCATGGCGCAGGGGTAGCGCCCCATGCGCGCGGGTGCAAGCGGGATGCGGCCCGGAATGGTCAATCGCGCATCGGGTGGAAATATGCCATATTACCCTTTTGGCAATGTGGCTGGCCTAAATCTGTAGCGAAGTAAATGCTATGGCTCAGGTGTTTTCGGTGCCACCGTATTGTGCATCGCTGACCTGTTCCAGCCAGTCCACGGGCGAGCCGTTCAGCGCCTCTTGTATGGCCAGATGAGACATCGCAACGTCAGGGGCGGCCCCGTGCCAGTGCTTTTCACCGGGCGCAAACCAGACGGTATCGCCGGGGCTGATCTCAATGATCGGCCCGCCCCAGCTTTGCGCCAGACCAAGGCCTGACAGCACCACCAGCGTTTGACCCAGAGGATGGGTATGCCAGGCAGTGCGCGCACCAGGCTCGAACGTCACGGTCACAGCGCGCATCCGCGAAGGATCGGGGGGCGACAGGATCGGGTCCATGCGTACAACACCGGTGAAATAATCGGATGAGCCCGCCGAGGAGGGCCGCGAGCCGCTTTTATGGATGTCCATGAGGTGCTCCTGTCAAGATTACCCGACAGTTTAGGCGGTTATGGCGCAGATTGTTAGTCGAATTTGCGCGACGGGGCCAGCACCGTGGCCTCGCCAATCAAAACCTTCTTGCCGTCGATCAGACAGCGGCAATCAAGCTGTACCCGGCGCTTGCCATGGTCAATATCAATCACCTCGACCTCAGCCCGGACCGTATCACCGGGGCGTACCGGGGCCAGAAATTTCAGGCTCTGGCCCATGTAAACCGTGCCATGCCCCGGAAGCTGCTCGCCGATCACGGCCGAGATCAGACCGGCGGTGAGCATCCCATGCGCGATGCGGCCTTCAAATATGGTATCGCGGGCATAGTCATCATCCAGATGCACCGGGTTATGATCGGTGGAAATTTCGGCAAACATCTCGATATCGCGGTCGGTAATTTTCTTGCTCAGATGGCGGATCATTCCCATCTCGATATCTTCAATACAGATCGTGCCACGGGGCAGGTTATCCAACATTTGATCCTCTTTATCCGGCTGGTCGCGAAATAATCGGGCGTAAGTTTACCGTATATAGTAACTTTATTACTTTGCAAGTGCAGAAAATCAAGTGTTTTCTTTTTATCTCAACTGGCCGATTGCAAAGGTCGGAGAGGACATTTCCTTTGCCAGATAAGCGTTTAGCGCGGCTTCATCGGGCTGAAGGCTGGTTTTTGTCTCGCGTGCGGCAAGGCCGCCGGTGATAAAAAGGCTGTCGATGTCTTCGCCCATGGCCCCCTGAATGTCGGTTAGG
The DNA here is from genome assembly GCA_021775255.1 of Roseovarius sp. Lineage (GTDB taxonomy): Bacteria > Pseudomonadota > Alphaproteobacteria > Rhodobacterales > Rhodobacteraceae > Roseovarius. The sequence goes on along the minus strand of JAJFIA010000021.1, from coordinate 174,434 downwards.
ATGCCATCGCCAATCGCAAGAATCGCGGCCGGATCAATTTCACGGCCCAAAGCGGTCAGACGACGACGGGCCAGATCATAGATCGGCGGATGCGGTTTGCCAAAATAGAGGCTCTCGCCGCCCATATCGGTGTATAGCCGCGCCAGCGCCCCGGCGCACCATTCCCGCCGTTCACCGCGATCCACCACGATATCGGGATTGGCACAAAGCAGTTTCAGGCCCTTTTGCTTGGCATAAAGAAAATCCGCGCGGTTCACATCCGGGTCAGCCATGGGATCGAACGGACCACAACAAACAATACCTGTCGCCTGATCCAGCGGCACGCGGGTAATATCAACCGGGTTTTCGATCACGCCGATGGGTTCAAAAAACTCCGCATCGCGGCCCCATTCGCCCATGAAATACACCTTTTCGCCCACGATGCCGCGAAACATCGCCGCGCGGGCGCTGTCACCGGAGGTGGCAATGGTATCCCAGGCATCCTCGGGCACGCCAAATTGCGCAAGCTGCGTGGCCACCCCGGCGCGGGGCTTGGGCGAATTGGTCAGCATGACAACCCGGCCACCGGTGGCGCGAAAGGCCTGAAGTGCGGCCACCGCCGCGACATGGGCGGTGACACCATTATGCACACAACCCCAAAGATCAACGTATAACGCCTTGTATCGACTTGATATTTCAGAAAGGCTCTGGATGATTTCAGTCATGTAAATTTATTATCCCGTGGAAATCCGCGCGGCGCCATGCGCCCGGCGCTGGCGCGTTTGCCGGTCCATTCCGTCAGCTCTGTTTCCGTGCGGGTGCGCCCTGCCGGGTCAAGCCAACTGAGGCCTTCAGCAAGGGTAAATGTAATGGCATCGCTTAGCCCGCCATCCTTGTATTTTTGCAACCGCACACCCTTGCCCCGGCCCATTTCCGGCAGTTCATCCAGCGGAAATACCAGAACTTTGCGGTTTTCACCGACGCAGGCAATATGATCCCCGGCGACCGGCGTGCAAACACTTGCGCGGGTCTCACTGCGCACATTCAGCACCTGCCTGCCCGAACGGGTCTGTGCCAGAACATCGTCTTCGGCCACGACAAAGCCATCGCCCGCGCTGGACGCCACCAGAAGTTTGCGCCCCGGTTGATGGATAAAGAGATCAACAATGCCCGCCTCATTGGGCAGATCAACCATCAGGCGAAGCGGCTCGCCCATGCCGCGCCCACCGGGCAGATTGGCGGCGGATAATGTGTAAAACCGGCCATTGCTGCCCATCACCAGCAAACGGTCGGTGGTTTCGGCGTGGAACATGAAACGCGGGCTGTCGCCATCTTTGAATTTCAGCTCGCGCTCTAGGTCAATATGGCCGGTCATCGCCCGGATCCAGCCCATTTCAGAGCAAACCACGGTGATCGGCTCGCGGTCGATCATCGCCTCAAGCGGCACCTCTTCAACCTCACCGGCCTCGGCAAATACCGTGCGGCGGGCCCCGCCGGGATAGTTTTTGCCAAAGGATTTCTTCACCTCGCGCAACTGATCGGCAATCGCCGCCCATTGCAGGGTTTCATCCTCAAGCAGATCCTCAAGCCCGGCACGTTCCTGCATCAAAGCATCGCGTTCATTCTTCAGGGCCATTTCCTCAAGCCGCCTGAGCGAGCGCAGGCGCATGTTCAGGATTGCTTCAGCCTGCACCTCCGACAGGCCGTCATCGCCGCCGGCAAGGGGCGGTTCATAATCGGCCTCGGATGTGGCGCGGGTAAAATCGCGGCCCCAGTCCTCGCGCATCAAAGCCGCTTTGGGATCGTCATCATAACGGATGATATCAATCACCCGATCGAGATTGAGAAAGGCCACGATCAGGCCCTCAAGCACCTCAAGCCGGTGGTCGATCTTTTCCATCCGGTGAGTGGCGCGGCGGGTGAGCACCTCTTGCCGGAAATCCAGAAAGGCGCGCAGCACCTCTTTCAAGGAACAGACCTTGGGCGTGACCCCATCAATCAGCACGTTCATGTTCAATGAGAATCGCACTTCCAGTTCGGAATTGCGATAAAGCATGCCCATCAAAACCTCCGGATCGACATTCTTGGAGCGCGGCTCGAGGATCAGGCGAATATCTTCGGCGGATTCGTCACGGATATCGCCAAGAATGGGCAGTTTCTTATTCTGGATCGCCTCGGCAATTTTCTCGATCAGGCGGGATTTCTGCACCATGTAGGGGATTTCGGTGATCACGATCTGCCATTGGCCCCGGCCAATATCTTCCACCTGCCATTTGCAGCGCAGCCGGAATGAGCCGCGCCCGGTGCGATAGGCCGTGGCGATGTTTTCGGGCGGCTCAACGATGATACCGCCGGTGGGGAAATCCGGGCCGGGCACGAAATTGAGCAAAGTATCGTCGCGCGCATCCGGGGTTTTGATCAGGTGCAGACAGGCATCCACAAGCTCGGCAATATTATGCGGCGGGATATTGGTGGCCATGCCCACGGCAATCCCGGCGGAGCCATTGGCCAGAAGGTTGGGAAAGGCGGCAGGCAGCACAACAGGTTCGGTCAGGGTGCCATCGTAATTGTCGCGAAAATCAACCGCGTCCTCATTCAGGCCCTCAAGCAGCGCCTCGGCCACGGCGGTCATCCGTGCCTCGGTATAGCGGCTGGCGGCGGGGTTATCGCCGTCGATATTGCCAAAATTGCCCTGGCCATCGACCAGCGGATAACGCACCGCAAAATCCTGTGCCAAGCGCGCCATGGCATCATAAATCGCGGCATCCCCATGGGGGTGATAATTGCCCATCACATCGCCGCTGATCTTGGCGGATTTGCGAAAACCCCCGGTGGAATTCAGCTTCAGCTCGCGCATGGCATATAAAATACGCCGGTGAACCGGTTTCAGCCCGTCGCGCGCATCGGGCAGGGCCCGGTGCATGATCGTGCTGAGCGCATAGGTCAGATAGCGCTCGCCAATGGCGCGGCGTAGCGGCACTGCAACAGTGTTGGGGCCGATATTGGGGTCATCCAGCAAATCACTCATAGATGATGTGATACCGAAGGCGGGATTTGCCGTAAAGCACTCAAGCGGGAAAGATTTGTGGTTTTCCCGGTGATGCTGCCTTGCGAATCGTGTAAGATGCACCTGCTGCATTGTTAATTTTGGTAAAAAGTCTTGCATCCTGGGGGATATGCGCGATGAAGCGCTTTATTTTTGTAACATTCATCTTTCTGAGCTGGGCATTTTACGTGGCCAGCGGTGGTGCGGATTACAAGCCGCGCCCCGGCTCATTGCAGGCGCGTGTTGTTGAGCCGACACCAGAACCCATCCGGACTCTGAGCGATCTGTTGCCCGATTCCGGGGATGCGCCGGTGACCCGCACCGTAACGTCGCTTGCTGATCTGGATTTGCGCAAATCCGGCGATACACAGGTTGCGTTGGCCTCGGTTCAAACCGGTGATCAGGCGATTGAAAATTCTGAGGAGCTTGAGCTTGCAGGCACAGACCCTGAGAAGGTGGCGGCGCTGACGCTGGATACGGATGATGCGGTGGCAGAGGTGACAGAGCCATCAGATATCCGCCTGGTGACCGGTAATATTGTTAATATGCGAAGCGGGCCCGGCACAATTTTTGAGCGGGTAGGCAAGATAACAAAAGGCATGGAAATTGAGGTGCTGGAGGATCCGGGCAATAGCTGGGTCAGTATTCTGGTGCTGGACACCGGTGAGACGGGCTGGATTGCGGATTGGCTGATAACGGCTGCAAACTGATTGCTTATGATGATTTTGTAAGCCATATCAGGATCCATGACACAGCAAAAATCCATATTGATCACCGGCTGCTCATCGGGCATCGGATATGACGCGGCACACGGGCTGAAGGCGCGGGGCTGGCGGGTGTTTGCCGCCTGCCGGAAAGCCGAAGATTGCGCCCGGCTGATTGAGGAAGGGCTGGAAAGCCCACGGCTGGATTATCAGGATGAAGCAACAATTACGTCGGCCGTAGCCGAGGTGCTTGAGGCCACGGGCGGCGGATTGGACGCGCTTTTCAACAATGGCGCTTTTGCCTGTCCGGGGCTGGCCGAGGATTTGCCGCGTGATGCGCTCAGATCCATTTTTGAGGCAAATGTGTTCGGCTGGCATGATCTGACCCGGCAAATAATTCCCGCGATGCGCCGTCAGGGCCATGGCCGGATTGTGCAATGCTCGTCGGTGCTTGGGTTTGTTACCATGCCGTGGCGCGGGGCCTATAACGCGAGCAAATTTGCCATCGAAGGGCTGAGCGATACCTTGCGTATCGAGATGCGCGGCACCGGTATTGACGTGGTGTTGATTGAGCCGGGGCCGGTGACCTCAAAAATCCGGGTCAATGCGATTCCGCATTTTGAACGCTGGATTGATTGGGAAAACTCGGCGCGGGCAGATGATTACGGGGCGTTGAAGCACAGGCTTTATTCTGAACGCGGACCGGATAAATTTGAATTACCGCCCTCATCCGTGACCAAAAAGCTGATCCATGCGGTTGAGGCCAAACGCCCGAAAGCGCGGTATTATGTTACAACGCCCACCTATGTTATGGGCACATTACGGCGAATTTTGCCCACGAGGGCGCTGGATTGGGTCATATCCCGGTCATAGCTCATCAGCCCCTTGCGTGGCTGCGTCAAAATTCCTTTCGCAATTCGCGGGTGATGCGTCTACATGGGCCACAACTGACTTAAAGCAAGGAACGCCATATGCTTAACGACCCGCTATTTATTCTTGTGGCTGTGGCCTGCGTCACTGTGGCGGCGATTTTAATGTTTGGTATAGGCACTTTTGGCAGGGGCGGAGAATTCAACCGCAAGCACGCCAACAAGATCATGCGCTGGCGAATCGGGGCGCAGTTTGTGGCAATACTCCTGATCCTGTTGTTTGTTTTTGTGCGCCGGATGGGGGGGCAATAATATGGTTGTGCTCAATAAGATTTATACCAAAACCGGCGATAAAGGTGAAACCGCGCTGGGCAATGGTGCCCGTGTGGCCAAGCATTCCGCGCGGGTGAATGCCTATGGTACCGTGGATGAGGTTAATGCCACGGTCGGGCTTGCCCGCTTGCAGACTAAGGGCGATATGGACGCGGGCCTTGCCCGTATTCAAAATGATCTGTTTGATCTTGGTGCCGATCTGTGCCGCCCCGAAATGGAGCGCGATTCCGAGGCTGAATATGCCCCGCTGCGGATGAACGCGGCCCAGACCTCCCGGCTTGAGGCCGAGATTGACGCGATGAATGCAGCGCTTGAGCCGTTGCGCAGTTTCATCCTGCCCGGCGGCTCTGAATTGTCGGCCTATTTGCATTTGTGCCGCACGGTTTCACGCCGGGCCGAGCGGCTGGTGGTGGAACTGGCCAGCATTGAGGCGGTTAATCCGGCGGCAGTGACCTATCTCAACCGGCTTTCAGACTGGTTTTTTGTGGCCGCGCGGGTTGCCAATAACAATGGCAAGGATGATGTGCTTTGGGTGCCCGGCGCGAACCGCTGAACGCCAGGTTTTGGCATGCTCCTGAAAGATTTCTGGCGTTTAAGACGCAAACGCGACGTCGCAAGGCGCAAACGTGACGAATTTACCCTGTTTCATTCACTCCTGTCTCTGATATGAACACGCGGGAACGCATTTGAGGAGTCGCCTGTGGCGGCCCCTTTCAATCCAAGGAGACCATGCCAATGAAGGTGCTTGTGCCTGTCAAACGTGTGATCGACTATAACGTCAAAGTCCGCGTAAAGGCGGATGGCAGCGGGGTCGATCTTGCCAATGTGAAAATGTCGATGAACCCGTTCGATGAGATTGCCGTGGAAGAGGCCATTCGCCTGCGCGAAGCCGGCAAGGCGGAAGAAATCATCGCCGTGTCGATTGGCGTGAAGCAATCACAGGAAACCCTGCGCACGGCCCTGGCCATGGGTGCCGATCGTGCCATTCTGGTGGTGGCCGCCGAGGATGTGCATACCGATATTGAGCCTTTGGCCGTGGCCAAAATCCTCAAGGCGATTGTCGATGAGGAAAAGCCGGGCATCGTTCTGGCCGGCAAGCAGGCGATTGATAATGACATGAACGCCACCGGGCAGATGCTTTCGGCTTTGCTGGGCTGGTCTCAGGGCACCTTTGCCTCGGGGCTTGAAATTGACGGAGACAGCGCTGTTGTCACCCGTGAGGTTGATGGCGGCATGCAGACCATCAAGGTCAGGATGCCGACCATCATCACCGTTGATCTGCGCCTCAATGAGCCGCGCTATGCCTCTTTGCCCAACATCATGAAGGCCAAGAAAAAGCCGCTGGATGAGAAAACCGCCGCCGATTACGGCGTTGATGTCACACCCCGGCTTGAGATCATCGGCACCGCTGAGCCGGATACCCGCAAGGCAGGTGAGATTGTTGGCTCGGTGGACGAGCTTGTTGAGAAACTCAAAGAAGCGGGGGCGATATAATGGCTGTTCTTCTTCTCGCAGAAGTAACCGATGGCGAACTGGCGTTGGACGCCACGGCGAAAACCGTTACTGCAGCGAAATCGCTGGGCGATATTACCGTGCTTTGTTGTGGTGCCTCAGCGGCTGCGGCTGGGGATGCGGCGGCGAATATTGCCGGCGTTGGCAAGGTTCTGGTGGCCGAGGATGCCTCATTGGGGCACCGCCTGGCGGAATCCACGGCGGCGTTGATTGTGTCGCTCGCGGGGGATTATGAGCATATCGTGGCCCCGGCAACGACCGATGCCAAAAACGTGATGCCCCGGGTGGCGGCATTGCTGGATGTGATGGTGATTTCGGATGTGTCGGGCGTGGTTGACGGCAACACATTCGAGCGGCCGATTTACGCGGGCAACGCCATTCAGACGGTTAAATCCTCAGACGGCAAAAAGGTCGTGACCTTCCGGACCTCGACATTCGATGCGGCGGGTGAGGGCGGCGCGGCCAGCGTGGAAACCGTGGCGGCAGTGGAAAACCCCGGCCTGTCAGAATGGATCGAAGACAAGGTTGCCGCCTCTGACCGGCCCGAGCTGACCTCGGCCGGTGTGGTTGTATCCGGTGGGCGCGGTGTGGGATCAGAGGAAGATTTCAAACTGATCGAAGCGCTGGCCGACAAGCTGGGCGCGGCGGTTGGGGCCTCACGTGCGGCGGTCGATTCGGGCTATGCGCCGAATGATTGGCAAGTGGGCCAGACCGGCAAGGTGGTAGCCCCTGATCTTTATGTGGCAGTGGGCATTTCCGGCGCGATTCAGCATCTGGCGGGCATGAAAGACAGCAAGGTCATCGTCGCCATCAACAAAGACGAAGACGCGCCGATCTTTCAGGTCGCCGATTATGGCCTGGTTGCGGATTTGTTTGACGCCGTGCCTGAATTGACTGAAAAACTGTGATATATACTGTGATATATACAAAGTAAGCCGGGCTTAAGCCCGGCTTACGTTTTAAAAAGGCCCGCCCGTTCAGGCGGGCCTTTTATTGTGGATGGTGTAATCTGCAATCAGGGGGCTGAGTATTTCAGCTACTTCCTGATGTGCGGCGGGCCCAAGCATTTCCGAGGCGGCCCGGGCTTCAATATCTGAAAATACCATGCCGTTAGTGCCCTGTGACAAGGCCGCTGCGCTGGCTGTAACCTCGGCAATACCAGATACCACCGGGCGTATGGCCTCGATCATATTGCGGGTTACAAAGACAGGATCGTCGGACACATTCAGACTGTTATTTGCCTCGTCTGGCCTGCGTGATGAAAACCATAACAGGATCACCGGGCCGGCTATACGCTCAAGCAACATCATCATGCGTGAAATCCAGATGGCCTGTAATTCTTCGCGTATATATGTGAACCGCCCAGGTGAAGTTTCGGCCAGATGGCCCAGCATGTGGCGGGTAAAGTGGAAATCGGTGAAATCCACCTCGTCATACAGATCGCGCAACGCGCCTGAAGCCTCCAAAAACCGGTCATTGCGGCGCGGATGCACAGAATAATATCGGTTCGACATATTCTGTGCGCAAGGTATCTGGACGATCTTGATGCAGGCACCGGATGCGGCCTGTAAAATGCCGGGGTCATTGAGGAATGCATCAACCCCCGCATTCGGCCAGCCAAAATTCACGCATTTCAATCCGGTTTGAACCTCAATCAGTTCAGGGAACGGATGGGCAATGAATTTACCGTAAGTCTCAGACGCCCCAAGAAAGGCGGCATAATCGCCGTAAAGCTGCCTGCGCGGCCCCCGGAACATGAGTTTTGATCCGTCATACCGACACAGATTATAATTGAGGGGGTTATCCCCCTGACGCAAATAAGACATCGTACCCACCAATTTATTCTCACCACAAACAAGATTCGGCCAAACCTGTTGAGAATGTGCTAATGCGCCAATTCATCACATATTTTAACTAGCCGGCAGGTCTTGCAGGCCATTGCCCGGCGGGCCTATGCTGAGGCTGAAAAAACGAGAGGGCAGCAGATGACAATTCAGACAATCGGCGTGGTCGGGGCAGGGCAGATGGGCAATGGCATTGCGCATGTGATGGCGCTTGCCGGTTATGATGTTCTGCTCAATGATATTGATCAGGATGCTCTTGATAAAGCATTGGAAATAATAAGAAAAAACCTGGATCGCCAGGTTGGCCGGGATAAGGTCACTGCCAGTGAAATGCAGGCGGCGATGGCGCGGATAACGGCCACTGTCGAGTTGAGTGATCTGGGTCAGACCGACCTCATCATTGAAGCCGCAACCGAGCGTGAGGCGGTCAAACAAAAGATATTCGATGCGCTGCTGCCGCATCTGCAACCGCATACGATTTTAACTTCTAATACCTCGTCGATCTCGATCACCCGTCTGGCCAGCCGCACCGACAGGCCGGAAAAATTCATGGGGTTCCATTTCATGAACCCCGTGCCGGTGATGCAGTTGGTCGAGCTGATCCGGGGCATTGCCACGGATAAGGAAACCTATCAATCCTGTCTGGAAGTTGTTGAAAAACTTGGAAAAACCGCCGCTTCAGCCGAGGATTTTCCGGGATTTATCGTCAATCGAATCCTGATGCCGATGATCAATGAGGCGGTGTATACGCTCTATGAGGGCGTGGGCAATGTAAACTCGATAGATCAATCGCTGAAACTGGGGGCGAATCATCCGATGGGGCCGCTGGAACTGGCGGATTTCATCGGGCTTGATACCTGTCTGGCAATCATGAACGTGCTGCATGAAGGGCTGGCCGATACCAAATACCGGCCTTGCCCTTTGTTGACGAAATATGTTGAAGCAGGATGGCTGGGCCGTAAAACCGGCCGGGGATTTTATGATTACCGGGGCGAAACACCGGTGCCAACGCGGTAGCGCGTTTATCCCTGATAGCCTTTCATGAGCAACAGGTTTTGTTCTTGCTGATCCCGTTTATCATCAATCCGTTTGCGATGTTCGATCCGGGCGTTTTCCAGCAATTTTTCAGCGGCCAGATGTTTGCCATGGGCGCGGCGCAGGGCGTGCATCATCCGGGATTTCTGTGCCAGAACAAGCGCAAGCTTTTGGTTTAGCTCCAGACGAGACCGGCCAACCCAACCATGCCAGAGCACATCGGCACCGATATGACGGGGGGCAAACATCTGCGTGGCCGGTAAGGTCAGGTTATGCTTGTGGTGTTTTTCAAGCTTTGCAAGATCCGCCCTCAATTTGCGTTCCTGCGCCACCAGCCCGTGCATCTTTGCCAATTCCGCCTGATAGAGCGCGTCGGTCAGATCGGCGAGATCGGCAAGTGGTTGGGGCATTATCCGAAACTCCGGGCGCGGCGGCGCATGGTTTCGGCAAAACGGATAGCAGCCGCAACTGAACGGTAATGTGCCGGGTCAATCTCATCGCCAATACTGGTCGTGGCATACAAGGCCCGCGCTGTTGGCGGATCATTGCGCACCGGCACGCCATGCTCAAACGCCAGATCGCGAATCGCATGGGCCACATGATCCACACCCTTGGCCACACAAATCGGCGCGGCCCCGGGCAGGCGGCTCCATTTCAAAGCCACCGCATAATGGGTTGGATTGACAATAACCACATCGGCATCCGGCACATCTTTCATCATCTGATCGGAAGCAATTTCCATACCGCGCTGGCGGCGTTGTTGCTTCATGTGCGGATCGCCCTCCTGTTGTTTGTGCTCATCCTTGATTTCCTGATATGACATTCGGTTTTTGCGCAGGTGATCATATTTTTGCCAGATGAAATCAACAGCACCGATGGCAAGCGCAATCAACAAGACCACAAACATGAACTCGATTAACAACTGCAACATCAACGCGCCGACGATCTGTGGCTCACCGTATATTGTACCGGCCACATCCGATAATCTGCGGGTCAGAAAAACCCCAAGCACAATTGAATAAAGCAGCAATTTCACAAAGCTTTTTGCAAATTCAAACAATCCGGATGGGCCAAATTTGTTTTTGGCATTTGCAACAGGATTAATGCGCGAAGCCTTTGGGATAAGTTTATCCGGGGCCACGACAAAACCGCGCTGGGCAAGAATGGAAAGCATGGCCATAACCGCCGGGATCAGGACCCATGCCATAAGGCTCAAAGCGATAGCCCCCATTAGCCCGCCAACAGGCGTAGTGGCCCCCCCCTTGAATACAAGATCCGCCAGAGTATTGGACTGGTCCAGCAACACCATCAGATTTCCGCTGAGCTGCTGAATGGATTGCGCACCTATCGCCAGACCCGCCAGCAAGAACCCCCCATAGGCGGCAGCAGTGGTAAGATCGGCCGAGCGGGCAATATCGCCTTTCTTGCGTGCCTCATCCAGTTTGTGCTGGGTTGGATCATGGGTTTTTTCGGTATCGTCGTCCTTTCCCGCCATCAGCCGCCTCCAAATGGGTTGCTGATGAAGCTTTGCAAGGCCTGTACCCAGATATGAAGGATTGTCGGGGCCAAAAGCATCAACAGCATCAGCCCGGCTGCAGTTATGGCAGGGGCCCCCACGAAAATGACCATCAACTGTGGCATCGCCCGGTTAATAATGCCAAGCGTGAGATTATAAAGGACCGCCACGATGACAAAAGGTGCCGCCAGTGTAAACGCGAGGGCAAAAGCGCTGGCAATCCGGTGAATGCCCCACATGGAAACCGAAGCGGCATCAGGCAATTCCGCCCCGGGGAAAAGCCCATATGTCAGCACCATCATTTCCGCCACCCGTACATGCAGATTTAACATCATCGCCAAAGCCAGCCCGCCAACCGTGAGCAAATGGCCAAAAGCGGGCAAGGGCGTGATGCTGGCACCGCCCAGAATTTGCGAAAGCGAAGTGGCTTGTGCCGCGATTGAACCTGCGGTTTGCAACGCCAGGATAAACAGACGGATGCCAATACCGATCAAAAGCCCGACACCTGTTTCCGTGAGGATCAACCAGGCGAGGGGCGGTGGGTTTTGCACCATGGGTGCAAGCTGTTGCGCGAGGGCCGGAGAAATCACGATGGTCAGAGCCAGTGCCAGTATCAGCTTGATCCGCCTTGGCACCGATTGTTCGCCAAACCCGGGAAACAGGGACATGACCGGCCCGACACGTAAGAAAACAATGAAATTCAGCCAAAGCAGATCGGTTGACAGACGCAGTATTTCGGCCAACCCGGTCATGCCGCAACTACGCCTACCAAAGAAGGCTTTGCATCAAGCCCGATTTCTTCAAATGAGAGCACTGGATTTGATATGTTTTTTGCCGCCAGCACCGTGCGCAAAAACCGTCGGCGCACGGTTGATGTGACAATTGCGGGGAAAAGCCCCTGTTCACCTGCTTTGCTCACCTGATTTGACACGGATGATGTGAGGGAATTGAAAATTTCAGGCGGCAAAGCCACGTCAATCCGGCCGCGGTCATTATCTATCTGATAGGTTGAAAATGTATCCTCCCATTCCGGGGCCAGTTGAATCAATGGCAAGCTGCCATCAGGCCGTTGCAGATTGGCAACCAGTTGAAAACCAAGCCTTTGACGGACATGCTCGCAGATTGCTTCCGGTGAGCTGTGAATTTGCCGGCCCTCTGCTGTTGCCTCTAGAATCAATGGCAGATTGCGGACAGAAATCTGCTCGTCCAGCAGCAATCGTAAAATATTATGTAGCAAATCAAGTGGCACCCGATCAGGGATCATCTCATCAAGCAGCTTTCGGTTTGCCTCTGAACGGGCCTGATCCGTAAGGTTCACCATTTCATCAAGCAGCCGCCGCATGGTTTTCATGCTCAGCAGCCGGTTGAGATTTTTCTTGATCACCTCAAGCAGATGCGTCGCCAGAACTTCGGTGGGCGATACAAGCGTTGTGCCATTCAGGGCCGCATCATCCTGAGCGCTGTTATCAATCCAGCGTGCCGGAGCGCCGTAAACCGGCTCAGACACATTTTCACCCGCGGGCAGATCCGGGTTGCTGTCAGGGTCCAGGGCCAGAATCTGATTGCTACGCAAAATAGCACGGGTCATTTCAACGCCCTGTATGCGGATTACATATGTTCCAGGCGCCAAAGAGGGATCATCCGTAAGCCGTATTTCCGGCAGTATCAGGCCGTATGTCGTTGCCACATGATTACGCATATTGGATATTCGTGCATCCAGCCCGATACCCGGATCAAGCACCATGTTTACCAGATCAGGGGAAAACTCCACGTGAATGTCATCAAGCTCCAATATATCGCCCAGCGATTTTTCAGCGGGTAAAACATTCTTGATTTGCGGCTCGGAGCCCGCATCGGAAACTCGCCTTTGTGCTCTAAAAAGCCAATAGGATGTGATCCCAAGCCCGATACCGCCAAGCATAAACGGAATGAAAGGCAGGCCCGGAACCAAAGCAAATAACGCCATAAGGATGGCAACCGTTGCCATGGCTATGGGATGCTGGCCCAATTGTTTGGTTAAAGCTGAATCGGTAGATCCCTGCTCCCCCCCGCGCGCCAGCAATAACGCAGAGGCGATTGAAATAACAACAGCCGGGATTTGGGTAACAAGCCCGTCCCCGACTGTCAGGATGGTATATGTTTCAAAGGCCTGGGACAGCGGCATATCATGCACCACAACACCCATGATCAGGCCCATTACCAGATTCAGCAGGGTAATCAGCAGCCCGGCAATTGCATCGCCCTTGACAAATTTCGAGGCCCCATCGAGCGAGCCAAAAAATGTTGTTTCCTGTTGCTCACGCTCGCGGCGTTCTTTGGCTTCCTGATGGTTGATGGCCCCCGCAGACATATCGCTGTCAATCGCCAATTGCTTGCCGGGCATGCCATCAAGAGCAAACCGGGCGCCAACTTCGGCCATGCGAGCCGCCCCTTTGGTTATGACCATGAAGTTCACAATCAGCAAAACACCAAAAACGACGAGCCCCAGAAAAACACTGCCGCCCATGATGAAATTGGCAAACCCCTCAATCACTTCACCGGCTGCATCCGTGCCGGTATGGCCTTGCCCGATAATTAGTTTGGTTGAGGATATATTGAGAGATAAACGTAACATCAAAGAGGCCAAAAGCACCGTGGGGAATACCGAAAAATCCAGTGGACGCTCAATGAAAAGCGTGACTGTGAAAATCAAAATTGCCAGTGCGAATGAGGCCGCAAGTCCGATATCAAGCACAAATGCTGGCATTGGCAGAATCATCATCACGATGATTGCCATCAGAGCCAGAGCCAAAAGGACCGTGGGTTGGAAAAAGGTGCTGATGGACAGTTTTGTCATTAATCTATTCCGGCAATTGGTTGTGCATTCTGAAATAGCGCCTGGCCCCCGGTTTTTGCCAGAGGGACAAGAGAGCCATAAACCCCTTTGGTTTCAACCCTTTGCAACAATGGATACCGGTTGATTCGAACCGGGTCAGCCGTGATGCTTGCCAGCCGCATGTCGGGAATATTTTGCGGCTGATCCGGTGCCGGCTGCCCGGAGATTTTCTGCCTTATGCGGTCAAATCGTGTTTTATAACGCTGCGCGTATTCAGGTGTGCGCGAATGATACGCGCCCGCAGCAGCAGACCAATCGCCGGATTCGTCATAAAGATCCTTAAGAAAGGCCGCCGCATATCGTGCGTTTTCAATTGGATCAAACATCTGGTCGATTGATCGAAACGCGGCACCATGCCATTTGTAATTGATCTGAAAGCAACCAACATCAAAACTGCGGGCACCACGTTTGAAATGCTGAAATACATAGGCCCTCGCGGCATCCTCGGTTTCAAACCATTTGCCTTTGCCTTCCATGTTCACGGTCCATGGCCATGGCTCAAGAGAGCCGCCCTGATTGCGGCCGGTTTCAGTGCGGGTGATGGACAAAAGTACAGAGACGGGTACACCGGTTTCCCGGGCTGTCTGATATGCCGCTGTATCACAAATATTCTGAGTTGAGGCAGCCGTAGGGGACGCCAGCAATGCCAGGCCCAGCATCAGTAAGTTCGCCGATACCCATATCCTGAATGCTGATTGGAATGCATGATTATGAGAGACTATTGCCTGAGCGGCCTGGCATGGGTGCATTGCCGCTTTTTCAGTATTTTGCAAAAGTTTTCCCTTCGGTTTCAGCCGCATTCTGCAGCCGTCCTCGTCAGGTTAGGTGTTTGTTCTTTATATTTGGTAACTTTGGCCGGTTTTTCATTCACTTTGAGTGACTGGGCCGGGTAACGATTGCAACAAGGCTTCAATCGAATTTCGGGCTGAACTGCTTGCTTCAATCAGGGCCCTGTCATGTGCCAGCACAGCCGTATCATCCGCGGCTGAAATCGTATCATCAGCGGGGGATTTATCAGGTTTTACCAGCATTGCCACATCCGTAAATACAGGATCACCCGAGCTAAGCACCATCTCCCAATCCTCGGCAAGCCAGGCCTCCCGCTTCGCCATATCCTGTTGATTACCCGAGGCAAACAACCGAGCCGCAGCATTGTGTTCGCCAACCATACTGCGCGCCCTTGCACGCAAAATATTTGCATCTTCACCGGCAAGACCCAGCAATTCCACTTCAGCCTGGCGCGGGCGATTTTCCAAAAGCAAAGCTTCAGCCCGCAATAATGCCCGGTTACGCCTGTTTTCTCCAACTGCCGGTGGTATTAGAAATTGCCGGGCTTTTTCGGCAAATCCAAGAGCCAATAGCCGTTTTGCCACGTTATTGACATCCTGTGCATTCATGTCCCCCGGCAGGCCGATATGGTCTGAAAAAACATGTTCAAGAAATGTCATATCATCCGCATTAAGGGTTAAATAACCAAGCATTCTTGATTGGGCATCATGCTTATTTTCCGGGTTAAATTCTGCTCCCAGACGCGCAAGCTCTTGATAGGATTGATTAAATGCACCTGAAGCCGCAAGTGAAACTACATATGCCTGTGATAATTCACGGCCCAAAGTTTCATCCCGGTTCTCCTGGGCATAGGCCCCAGCGAGCTGTGCGGTTTCAAAAGAGATCTCATGGCCAGCCGCAAGTGCCGTATCAATTTTGCGCAACAGGGCCTCGGCCGATGGTTTGGTGCCGCTTGTGATCACATCATCAAGGATGTCTTCAGCTTCTTCATGTGCACCCTCAGCCAATACTATTTCGGCTTTCGCAAGATCGGCTTGCGGGGTTGTTGTTTCTTCATTGCGCTCAAGGATATTGAGAATTTGATCTGATATTGATGGATGCCCAGCCTTCAGAAACCGGCCTGACAAAATCGGGCCGAGATAGCTTCGCAAATGGGGCGGCAGAGAATTGAAGCCCAGCAGAATTGCTTTTTCATCAATCGCTACATCTGTCGGCAAAGTTTGATATGACAGGGCTGACCACAAAGATATCGGAGCATTACAATCAAGTTGTCCGGCTAGATGTGATCCGGAGGGCGCATATCCTTGTTTGAAAATCGCCGCCAAATCCTTCAGTAAAGCCGTTTCGCGTGTTTCCGGTACGGCCAATTTCAATGCCTGGAGAGATTCAACACCAAAGCCAAAATATAAATAAAGCCGGGTTAATTCCAATGCCACCGCCGCATCGGTTCTGTCAAACTCACCGGAAAGCCGGATACGCACGGCACCGATTTGATCCGCAAATGGTTCATCCGTACCCCAGGCTGCAACATCAATCAGGCCGGGGTTGATGCAGGTTGGATTGGCTGAATCTCCCGAAGCCTCTGCAAACGCACCCAGAAAATCCCGATCTATGCTGCTTTGTGCTCTGAGGTTGATATGATTTGTGGCGTCTGGGTTAACTTCAGCCTCAGCAATCATAGGAGCTGCACTGCTGTTGGCTTCGGGTGTGGGATGATCCTGCTCGATTTTGCCAGGCAATTCCATATTGGGCGACAACAGGCCTTGTGAGGCCGCGCGGCCAATTTGCCGTAGCAATGCATCACGAGTGTCATGCATATCAGCAACCGGTGCATCAGCCGGAACCGGGGCGGGGCTATGAGTTTCCCCTGACTGGGTCGGCCTGGCTGATACGACAGATAAGTCACTTGATAGATTTTCTATCGCGAGATCCGCAGCGACAGATGTATTCACTTCCGGCAATCTGTGCGGCCCGGAAAAAATCCTGCGCCTTTCAGCCGTATCAGGTGGTGGCAGAGGGCGATCAATTACCGGGTCACTGGCTTCAGTGACCGGCTCAAACTGAGGCGGCTTGTCGTCATCGCGAATATCAACCACTAAAGATGTGCCGCCATACCAGAATGTGGACAATAGGCAATTGCAGCCCAATTCAATTGTTACTGAATCGACACCCGGTCCGCTGGAAATTGCAGACAATCGGCCATCAGACAGCCGGTCGAAAGCTGAGCTGGTGTCAAATTCAAGCTCTTGCCCGGCAAAAGTAAAAATGGCTTTTTCGTTCTCCTCACGAAGCTTCCATTTACCACGATTTGGCAAATCGAATACAATACGTGTGAAATTTTCATGTTCACCTGAACGTATCCTAACCGGTTCAGACAGGGCCGGATATGCCATGAGCATGGCACCCATGAGCGCTAAAATACCGCGCATCACGCAGCCCCCTGTTTAATTGCCTTGAGAGCTTCTTCGAGATCCGTAAAACTGGGCCTGTTGTGAATTGGTGTATTCTGGCGGCCGACCTCAATGCAGATATTGGTGGCGTGATTATAAAGATTGGCCACCAGAACCTCGCGGATCAACTGATAAAAATGCCCGTCTTCTTCAACAACGGTCTTAACCTTTTCGGCAAAAGGCCCGACCAGCCCATAAGCCAAGAAGACACCCAGGAATGTGCCCACAAGGGCACCGCCAATCATTTTCCCAAGCACTTCAGGTGGCTGATCAATCGACGCCATGGTCTTGATCACCCCCAAAACCGCAGCAACAATACCCAACGCAGGCAGGCCATCGGCCATGAACTGCAATGCGTGTGTGCCATGCATTGCATGATTTAGATTTGCCTCCATACGCTTTTCCAGCACTTCCTCAACCTGATGAGGATCGTCATAATTCATCGAGATCGAGCGCAGGGTATCACTGATCAGGGCAATGGTTTCAGTGTCACCAAGAATTTTCGGATACCTGGCAAAAATTGCAGAATCGTCCGGGGCCTCAATATGCTCTTCAATGGCCACAGGATTTTTCTTGGCCAGGCTGATCAGCTCAAATAACAGGCAAAGAAGATCGCGGTAATCCTCATGTTTCCATTTAGGGCCTTTGAATACTTTACCAACATCTTTCAGCGTATGTTTCACACCGGCAAAATCATTGCTTATGAAAAACGCGCCAACAGCGGCCCCGCCGATCATCATAAGCTCAAACGGTAAGGCTTTCAGGATGATTCCGATCTTGCCTCCGGCGATGACATACCCGCCAAAGACCATCACAAAAATAACTACAATGCCTACAAGACCGATCATCAGATGCTCCACCCGGATATATATGGGCCATCATGGCATCCTGGTGTTAAGAAACCCTGAGCCATTGATAATTTACTCGGTTGGAACATTGGCATTCCGCCCCGCCATCACCACGCTGAATGTAAGGGCCGCCTGCGGGCTGAGGCTTGCCATGATACCTGCGGCGGCTTCGGGGCGCATCCGGCCCAGAAAACCGGCGGCAAAATCCGGGTTCATTTCCTCAAACAATGCGGCGGCCTGTTTTGGTTTCATGCTTTCATAGACTTTGGTGAGACGTGCCAGATCATCCTCGGCAGCGCTATCGGCCAATGCGATTGTAGAACGCAGTTTTTCTTCTGCGGTGGTCAGCGCTGTCAGCTTGCCGGTGATTTCCCGATCGGCAATTTTCAAAGCCTGCATCCTGTCCTGCAAGGCGGTTTCCTGCTCTGCCAACTTGTCTTCACGCGCGCGCAAGGCTTCCAGCATTTGCAGCATACCTTCGGGGGATTTGCACTCTTGCGGGCCTGGCATGGCCTGGGGCACGCTCATTTCAGTATCATCCACCGCACGCGCCAGCGCCTGTCCCGCATTATCCCCTAGCCGAATCAAGGCGGAGCCGGTCAGTAATGTCGCAATGATAACCAAAGCCCCCCGCCCGGGTTGCCGCCGTTTGCGATGTGCTTTTTTATCTCTTCCCATTATGCGACATCCGCCTTTGTATCCTGATGGCGTTTGAAAACCGGGCCGGCAGGGGGCTCTTCAGGTTTGGGCGCTACTGCTTTTTCCGGCACTTCGGGCAAATCGTGCATCGCGGCAACCATCAGCTCCAGCCGTTTGGCCACGCCTTCGGCCCGGTCTGTCAGCCCGTCAAGCGACATGGTTGAGGCGCTGGCGGTATTTTGTGCCGCTACCAGTACCTTGGTCAGGTCATCCACCTGCGCCGACAAAACCGCCACTGCCCCGCCAACCCCGTTTTCAAGGTCATTAAACCGGCTCAGCCGCCGCGCCAGAATATAGCAATAAAACCCGGCCCCAAGCGCACCGGCCACCAGCAAAATATCCGCAATCATTTCCATTTTTCCGCCCTTAGTTCAGTACAAATTCCATAATCAGCAGGTCTTTGACCCGCCCGCCACCTGTCACAATCTGAATGCGCCGCAGCATCTGCGCCCTGATCCGCACCAGTATATTGCGGTCCTCAAAATCCTTGCTATCAAGGGCGCGCAGATAATTATTGAGCACATCCACGACCCGCGGCATCAGCCTTTCAACCTCATGCTGATGGCTTGATCGCACCTCAATCTGCGCCCGGAATCGCAGGTGACGGCTATTGCTGCCTTCGCCCAGGGAAATCACCAGCGGCTCTATTGGGATAAAGGCGACATCGGGCATATCCGTGATCATTTCCCCGTCATCTGCCATCTCATCTGAAACATGCGAATCATCCCCCAGAATCAAACCGGAACTGACCGCATAAAATCCGCCGCCACCACCCGCGAGCGCCAGCACAAGCCCAAGTATCAAAGGCATTTTCGACTTTTTCTTAGGGGCTTCTTCTTTGGTTTCTTCAGCTTCTGCCATTTTACTACCTGTGAGCTTCATTTCCTGAAACATAACCGGACAGAGCTAACCGATTATTAAGCCTGATGAGCGAAAGATGTTTTTGCACCCGGCAGAACGCCGAGGATCAGGAGGCAAAGAATTGCAGCAGATCATTACCAATTGGGCCGCATTGGACACGCGCCGCCGGATTATCATCATTGCAGCCACGCTTGCGATGTTTGCCGCAGTGCTGACGTTGTCGCGCATGGCCTCATCCCCCAGCCTGACATTATTATATGCGGGCCTTGAAAGTGGGCCGGCGGGCGAAGTTGTCAGTGCTCTGGAGCAACACGGCGTTCGTTATGAGGTGCGCGGGGATTCTATTTTTGTCGAAGCGTCCCGGCGTGATGAATTGCGCATGACCCTGGCAAGCGAAGGATTGCCAGCAAGTTCCGCGCGCGGTTATGAACTGTTGGATGAACTTTCCGGTTTTGGCACCACATCGCAGATGTTTGATGCCGCCTATTGGCGTGCCAAAGAGGGCGAACTGGCCCGGACGATCCTGTCACACCCTGCAATTACTGGGGTTCGGGTACATATTGCCAGTACCGGATCAAACCCGTTTCAGCGCGATATCAGGCCCTCGGCCTCGGTCTCGATCACCACAGGCGGCGGCAGTATCACGGCCAAACATGCGCGTGCCCTGAAATTTCTGGTGGCGGCCGCTGTGACCGGTCTGGTGCCTGAGGACGTGGCGATCATTGATACGGTTGGCGGGCTGATCGGCTCGGCCGAAGAGGCCCCGGCAAATGCCCCTGATGACCGGGCCGAAGCCATGCGGATGCGGATCAAACGGCTGCTTGAGGCGCGGGTTGGTGTGGGGAATGTAATGGTCGAGGCCACGGTTGATACCGAAACGCGCAGCGAATCCATTCGCGAAAAGCAGATTGATCCGGCCAGCCGGGTTGCGATCAGTACCGATACCGAAGAGCGCTCCGATACATCCTCGGATCAGGGCGGCGGCGGTGATGTCACCGTGGCGTCAAACCTGCCCGAGGGGGATGGCGCGGCGGGTGATTCGTCGTCCAGCCAGACATCAGAGACCCGCGAGCGGGTTAATTATGAGGTATCCTCAACCGAGCGCGAGGTTGTACTGGCCCCCGGTGCAATCAAACGGCTGAGTGTCGCGGTTTTGGTAAATGGCACTGTGGTGGCCGACGCCGCTGGTACGAAGACATTTCAGCCGCGATCAGAGGAAGAACTGGGAGCATTGCGCGAGCTTGTGGCCTCGGCTGTCGGGTTTGATGAGGCGCGCGGCGATGTCATCACCCTCAAAACCATGCAGTTCATACCCGAAGAACCAATGGGAACCGCAGCAGAGCCATCCTTTCTTGCCGGGCTGGGGCTTGATGTTATGTCTCTTGTTCAAGCACTTGTCCTGGCAGTTGTGGCGATTGTTCTGGGCATGTTTGTTGTGCGTCCGGTTCTGTCAGGTTCGCCCGTTAATGCAACAGCTCGACTGGTGCCACCTTCAGAAGATGCGCCAATCAGCAACACCGCTGCTGCCACCTCGGCATCTCTTACGGGCGAGATAACCGATAATGATTTCGATGCCGGAAATATCCCGGTAATCTCGGATGCTCAAACGGGCAAAGGTGGCATGCCCGCATTGACTATGGCCAGCGGGCAGGATCCGGTTGAGCGCCTGCGCGGCCTGATTGGCGAGCGTCAGGAAGAAACCGTTGAGATTCTGCGTAGCTGGCTCGAAGGCGAAGAGGAGACCGCCTGATGTCCATATCCCACCTGCTTGAAGATTTTGGCGCTTACGCCCGGGGCACGCCCATTTCCCTGACCGATGTGTCGCTTGAAGAACAGCGGCTGGAGGCCTTTGAAAAGGGGTATCAGGCCGGTTGGGATGACAGTGTAAAGGCGCAATCGGATGATACGCGCCATATCACCGCCGATTTCGCCCGCAATCTGCAAGAGCTGTCCTTTACCTATCACGAGGCCCATGCGGCGGCGCTCAATTCACTGGAACCGCTTCTGCGGCAGATGGTTGAAGTGGTGTTGCCAAAAATTGCCCGTGAAACCCTTGGCACCCGGCTGATCGAGGTGCTTGAGGGCCTGGCCAGAACCCAGGGGCCAGAGCCGATCGAGCTTGTCACCGCGCCCGCGAATGTCACGGCGCTGGAAGGGATCCTCTCGGATAATCCGGCGATGCCCATGAGCATCATTGAAGAGGCATCACTTGCCGATGGTCAGGTTTTCATCCGGTTTGGCACCAACGAGCATGAGATTGACCTTGCCCAGGTTCTGGAAGGGCTTGATCTGGCCGTAACCGGATTTTTTGAAGAAAACAGGAAGGAAATAGCATGAGCGATGCAACTGTAGATGCCGGGCAAAAGCCCACCGCGGATTTGGCCAATCCATTTTCGTCAGTCCCTATCGAGATTACAATTTCCGTGGGCAAGGCCCGGCCTTTGATCCGCGATCTGCTGAAACTCGGCAAAGACGCGGTTTTGCCGCTTGATCGGCGGGTTGATGACGCGGTCGAACTATATGTCGGTGATCGCCTGATTGCCCGCGGGGAACTGGAAGAGCTTGAGGGCGAGCAAGCCGGGCAACTGGCGGTTCGCCTGACTGAGGTTGCCAATCTGCAAGACGGTCTGGGATGATCTGCGCCGCGCGGCCCATATCCTTCTGGCGATTTGCCTTAGCCTGTCGCTATTGGCTGATTTTGCCGCTTGCCCTGATGGTACTGGCCGGGCCGGCGGCGGCGCAGGATATTTCGATCTCACTGGGCGAGGGCGGGGCATTATCGGCGCGCGCGATACAGTTGATGCTGTTGATCACCGTGCTCAGCCTGGCACCCGGCCTTGCCATCATGATCACCTGTTTTCCATTCATGGTTACGGTGCTTTCTATCCTGCGGCAGGGGATCGGCCTGCAGCAATCACCGCCCAATATGCTGATCATCAGCCTGGCGCTGTTTTTAACCTATTTTGTGATGGAGCCGGTCTTTACCCTGGCCTGGCAACAGGGGATTGACCCGCTGATAAATAATACAATCGATATAGAAACCGCCATTCCGAGGGCCCTTGCCCCGTTCAGGGATTTCATGGCGGGCCGGGTTGATCCGGATACATTTTCATCCATGGCAGCCCTGCGCCCCGATTCTGCGGGCATTGCAGCAGGCCCGGATGCGCCCCTGTCTGTTCTGGTGCCGAGCTTTCTGTTGTCCGAAATTGCCCGCGCCTTTCAGATCGGATTTCTTGTCTTCCTGCCCTTCCTGATCATTGATCTGGTTGTGGCGGCAATCCTGATGTCGATGGGCATGATGATGGTGCCCCCGGTGGTTGTGTCACTGCCGTTCAAACTGGCGTTTTTCGTGATCGCCGATGGCTGGTCCCTGATTGCTGGCAGCCTTGTAAAGGGATATTTCTGACTGTCCGGAATTTTCAGCATTGCTGGAAAGGCAGCTCAACCTGTTTAAGAGGCGCGGGCGAATTCCATGAAAGCCCGAATGAGCCGGACCTCGCGACGCCCCGCAAGATGCACAATGCTTTCGCTCATATGGATATCAGCATCGGAAAGTGCCAGCGGTACCAGCCTGTCATCATGGCTGAATTCCGCGCGCGAAACAAAACCGATACCGGCCCCCGAGGCCACAATCTCGCGCACCGCTTCACGGCCCTCGGCTTCGATCACCGGGGTCAGGCGGATTTTTCGCCTGGCCGCCTCATCTACCAGTTTTTGCCGGGTTTTTGAGCCGGTCTCGCGATAAATAAGCGGATGGTCTTTCAACTCACTCAGGCACAGGCTGTGTTGCCCGGCAGGCAGGAACCCTTTGGCCGCGAAGGCGATGATCTCACTTCTGCCAAGGTTGAATGAGATCATATCCCGGCTGTCACCGAGGCTTCCAACCACACCAATTTCGGCATTATACGCCCGCAGCTCATCCAGAATCTCACCGGTATTTCCGGTGCGTATCGTCACCTTGATATTGGGGAAACGCTTGCGAAAACGGCTGAGAATACCGGTTACATGATGCGCAGAATCTGCGATGATCCGCAATGTGCCCTCAAGTGCGGCGCTGCTTTCCGACAGGTATTCCCGGATCTGCTGCTCAACCTCGAAAAACTGTTTGGTGAAGTGAAAAAGCCTCTCGCCCTGTTTGGTGAGCGTGATCTGTTTGCGCTCGCGCGAGATCAACAGAACATCCTGTTCCTGCTCCAGTTTGCGAACCTGTTCCGAGATCGCGGGCTGGGTCAGGAACAAGGCCTCGGCGGCACGCGAAAAGCCGCCAAGCAAAGCGGTGTAATGAAAGGCCCTGAGTTGAGAATGCCGCATGGGAGTGTTTTATGATATATAGGCAGAGCTTATGCAAGGATTGTTATTTACAATTTCACATATGGGTTAAAATCCTGCAATACTCACCTTGAGAATGCCACCCGGAGAGGGCTTATGACGATCCCGAACAATAAAATCGAGCCCCCCCGACTGGGCGAGCCTTACCTGCTGACGCCCGGCCCGCTGACCACATCTTATGCGGTCAAACAAGCCATGCTGCGCGATTGGGGCAGCTGGGACGATGATTTCCGCGCCATGACCCGCGAGATGCGCACCCGGCTTTTAAATTTACTGGGCGAAGGCCAATCTGATTTCGATTGCGTGCCAATGCAGGGCAGCGGATCATTCGCGGTTGAGGCGATGCTGGGCACATTCATCCCAAAAGATGGCAAGGCACTGGTGCTGGCCAATGGCGCCTATGGCCTGCGTTCGGCCCAGACGATGAAATATCTGGGCCGCGATCATGTGCTGCTCGACAAGGGCGATTACCTGCCGCCAAGGGGCGCGGAAGTGGCGCAAATTCTGGCCGATGATCCGGGCATTACCCATGTGGTGGCGATTCATTGCGAAACAAGTTCCGGCATTTTGAACCCGATTGAGGAAATCTCGGAGGCAACTTATGCGGCGGGCCGAAAATTGCTGGTGGATTCGATGTCGGCCTTTGGCGCGGTGGATCTGAAGCCAGACGAAATCCGCTATGAGGCGATGGTTTCATCGGCCAATAAATGCATTGAAGGCGTGCCCGGTTTTGGCTTTATCATCGCCCGCAAATCTGAATTGGATACCGCACAGGGCAATGCCCATTCACTTAGCCTGGATGTACATGCGCAATGGGCCCATATGGAGAAAACCGGCCAATGGCGATTTACCCCGCCCACCCATGTTGTTGCCGCGTTTTTGGAAGCGCTGCACGGGCATGAGGCCGAAGGCGGCGTTCAGGGCCGGGGCGCGCGCTATACCCGCAACCGTGATGTGATGGTAGCGGGCATGCGCGAATTGGGGTTTGAAACCCTGCTCAAGGATCGCTGGCTCAGCCCGATCATTGTCACGTTTTTCTGCCCGGCGGATGAGAATTTCGTGTTTGATCAGTTTTACAAGCTGATGAAAGACAAGGGTTTTATCATCTATCCCGGTAAATTGACGGTGGTCGAGAGTTTTCGCATCGGCTGCATTGGCCAGATGGATGAGCATGTGATGCGGCAGGTGGTGACCGCCGCCAGAGACACATTGGCCGAGATGGGCGTGGCCAATGCCACCCCGCCTGCCAGAGCATTGGAAGAGCGCGCCATTTTGGCTGTGTGATTGGTAAGAAGGACGACAGGAATGACAATTCAAACCCCGGTTATCGCGAATGACCGCACCTACCCCGCGCCCAAAGTCACGGCGATTGCCATCTGTCTGGATGGTTGCGAGCCGGAATACCTGGAAAAAGCCATCGCGGATGGGTTGATGCCGACATTGAAACATATGCGCGAAACCGGCACCGACAGGCTGGCACATTCGGTGATCCCGTCCTTCACCAACCCCAACAATCTGAGCATCGCCACCGGCCGCCCGCCGATCGTGCATGGCATTTGTGGCAATTTCCTGTTTGATCCCGACACCGGCGAAGAAGTGATGATGAATGACGTGCGATTCCTGCGCGCGCCAACCATTTTCAAGCAGTTCTATGATGCCGGGGCCAAGGTGGCGATTGTTACTGCCAAGGATAAGCTGCGCGCTTTGCTGGGGGCGGGCCTCAAGTTTGACGAGGATCGCGCCCGGTGTTTTTCAGCCGAGAAATCCGATAGCTCAACGGTTGAAATTCATGGGGTAGACGCGGCCAGCACCTGGCTGGGCATGGCGCAGCCCAATGTTTATTCCGCCGAATTGTCCGAATTTGTGTTTGCCGCCGGGGTGAAACTCCTGCGCGACTGGAAGCCCGACGTGATGTATCTGACCACCACCGATTTCGTGCAGCACAAATATGCGCCCGATGACCCGCAAGCCAAATCATTTTATGAAATGTTCGATAAATACCTGACCGAGCTTGATGCCATGGGCGCGGCCATCGTGGTAACCGCCGATCACGGCATGAAGCCCAAGCATGATGCCAATGGGGAACCGGCGGTGATCTATGTGCAGGATCTGCTGGACGGTTGGCTGGGCGAGGCCGCAGCAAGGGTGATCTTGCCTATCACTGACCCTTACGTGGTGCATCACGGCGCGCTTGGCGGTTTTGCCACCGCCTATCTGCCCGAGGGCGCCGACCGGGCGGATATCATTGCGCGGCTTGCGGCGCGCCCTGAAATACTTGAGGTCATGGGCCTGGAAGAGGCGGTAAAACGCTTTGAGCTGCCCGCCGACCGCATTGGCGATATCGTCATGATCTCAACCGAGAACATGACCATCGGAACCTCGGCCCACCGTCATGATCTGGCCGCTTTGAAAGAGCCGCTCAGAAGCCATGGCGGCTTGACCGAACAGGTGGTGCCGTTCATCGTCAACCGGGTGATGGACCTGCCCGAAAAGCCGGAACTGCGCAATTTTGATGCGTTTTTCTATGCCACAACAGCGGCGGCGCTATGAGATGAAGGATGCAGATATGAACAAAACGGAAATTCGTCATGAGGGCATGCGCATAGGTGGCGAGGTGGTGTTCACCGATGATGTGATCGAGGTGCATTACCCCTATACCGATGAGGTGGTTGGCACGGTGCCCGCAGGTGACGCGAGCCATGCCGCCCGCGCCTTTGAAATTGCTGCTGCCTACAAGCCCAAGCTCACGCGCTATGAACGCCAGCAGATTCTGTTTCGCGCCGGGGAGCTGATCCGCGAAAAACGCGATTGGCTGGCGAAATGGCTGACGCTTGAACTGGGTATTTGCCATCAGCACGCGCTTTATGAAACGGGCCGCGCCTATGATGTGTTCACCCTTGCCGGGCAGATGGCCATTCTGGATGACGGGCAAATATTTTCCTGTGATCTGACGCCGCAGGGCAAGGAGCGCAAAATTTACACTAAACGCGAGCCGGTGCGGGCGATCAGCGCGATCACCCCGTTCAATCACCCGCTCAACATGGTCAGCCACAAAATTGCCCCGTCGATTGCCACCAATAATTGCATGGTGTGCAAGCCCACGGAACTCACGCCGCTGACGGCGATTGCCCTGGCCGATATTCTCTATGAGGCCGGGCTGCCGCCTGAGATGTTTCAGATCGTGACCGGCTGGCCCAAGGATATTGGCGATGAGATGTGCACGAATGAACATATCGACATCATCACCTTCACCGGCGGCGTGCCGGTGGGCAAGATCATCGCCGCGAAAGCCGGGTATAAACGCACAGCACTTGAGCTTGGCGGCAATGATCCGTTGATTATCTGCAATGATCTGAATGACGCCGATCTGGAAAAGGCCGCGACGATTGCTGTGGCCGGGGCCACCGGCAATTCAGGCCAGCGCTGCACCGCCGTCAAACGCATATTGGTGCAGGAATCGGTGGCTGACAGGTTTGTGCCAAAGGTTCTGGAAAAGGCCAAGGCAATCCGGTTCGGTGATCCGCAAGACCCTGAAACACAACTGGGCTGCGTGGTGCATGCGCAGGCGGCCGAGACCTTCGAAAACCGGGTTTATGACGCCGAAAAGCAAGGGGCCAAAATCCTTTATCATCCGGGCCGTCAGGGGGCATTGCTGCCGCCGATTGTGGTTGATCACGTGCCGCATGGCTGTGAGCTGGTGATGGAAGAAACCTTTGGCCCGATCGTGCCTATCGTGCGGGTGCCCGATGAGGATGACGCGGTGATGGCGATCTCGAACAGCACGCAGTTTGGCCTCAGTTCGGGCGTCTGCACCAATGATCTCAATCGGGCGATTGCCTATATCAACGGGCTCGATGTGGGCACCTGCAACATCTGGGAACAGCCCGGCTACCGGATCGAGATGTCCCCCTTTGGCGGCATCAAGGATAGCGGCAATGCGGTAAAGGAGGGCGTGCTGGAGGCGATGAAATTTTTCACCAATGTCAAAACCTATTCGCTGCCCTGGCCGAAATAAGCCCATCGCCACCCCGGGCTTGATCCGGGGTCTCCTGGCCAATGTGGAGGTCCCGGATCAGGTCCGGGACGGTGTAGCCCTAGCCTGATCGGAGCGGCAATGACAAAAATCACCCATACGGAAGGCGAATCCAACACCTCGCAGGCAAGGGCCGCGTGGCGGGAAAAATCTGTCGGGCCAAGGTCTGAGCCGCTGCTCAAACGCGATTCTGACGCCTTTTTGCACCAAAGCCTTTCAACCCCCTGTGCCGCCACCATCGCCAAGGCGAGTGGCATCTGGATCGAAGATCTGGACGGCCGCAAGTATATGGATTTTCACGGAAATTCCGTGCATCACATCGGCTATGGCCATCCCCGCCTGATTGCCGCGATCAAGGCACAGCTTGACGATCTGCCGTTTGCCCCGCGCCGTTTTACCAATGAGCCCGCGGTTGAACTGGCGGAAAAGCTGGCAGCGATTGCGCCGGGGGATCTGGGCAAGGTTTTGTTCACCACCGGCGGATCGGATGCCAATGAAGTGGCGCTCAAGATCGCCCGCGCCGCCACTGGGCGGTTCAAGACGCTGTCATTTTGGGATGCCTTTCATGGTGCCGGCATGGGGGCCGCGAGTGTTGGCGGCGAGGCCACCTTTCGCAGCCATATCGCCGGGCCTTTGCTGCCGGGGGCCGAGCATATTGCACCTTATGATAATCTGCGCGCTTACAATCAGACCAGCCTTGAAGGCGCCGCGCAGGCCTGCGCCAACATGGTTGACTATGTGCTGGAGCGCGAAGGCGATATCGGGGCGGTTATTGCCGAGCCAATGCGCGCCGTGCCCACCGTGCCGCCGCCCGGCTTCTGGCGTCTGGTGCGCGATGCCTGCACCCGCCACGGCGCGCTGCTGATCATGGATGAAATTCCCACGGGGCTGGGCAAAACCGGCCGGATGTTTGCCTTTGAGCATGACGGGATCATCCCCGATATCGTGACCATGGGCAAAGCCTTGGGCGGCGGGATCCTGCCGATTGCGGCCTGCATCGCGCGGCGCGATCTGGATATCTGCGGTGATTTTGCCATCGGGCATTACACCCATGAGAAAAACCCTGTCACGGCGCGCGCCGCCCTGACCACGATTGAAATCATCCAGGAGGAAGGCCTTGTTGAGCGTGCAGCCACCTTGGGCAGTCACGCGGTGGAGCGGTTGCGCGAAGAGCTTGAGAATATCCCCCTTACGGGCAATGTGCGCGGTCGCGGGTTGATGTTCGGGGTTGATATTGTAACGGGCGACCATCAACCGGACCGAGACAAAGCCGAACAGATTTATTACGCCTGCCTTGAGGCCGGGCTGAACTTCAAGATCAGCATGGGCAATGTGCTGACATTATCGCCGCCGCTAACCATTTCGCAGGGTGATCTGGACCGGGCATTGGATATTGTTATCACGGCGATCAAGGGCTGTTGAAAATCACGCCCTTGCTTTGCGCCCTGAGCCGGGGATCGGCGGATTTGATCAGCACATCCCGGCCTTCCAGCAGCTCAATACAACGCTCCAGCGTTTCATGCTCCAATCGTTGCATCGCCTCATGGGTGTAAAATGTCAGATGCGGCATGAGGATCACGTTTTCATGCGCATAGAGCGCGCGCATCGGGTGATCATCGCGGTTGAGCGGTTCGCGACTGAACACATCAATGCCCGCGCCCGCAATCCACTTTTCCTCAATCGCCCGGCATAAAGCCGCCTCATCCACGATGGCCCCGCGCGAGACATTGATCAAAAATGCCGAAGGCTTCATCAGCCGCAGCTCGGCCTCGCCCAGCAGGTGACGGGTTTCATCATTGAGAACGCAATGGATGCTCACGAAATCACTTTGCACCAGCAAATCAGACAGGTTTTCGCATTTCTCAACCCCGGCGGCCTGCATGTCGGCCTCAGAGGTATGCGGGCTATAGGCAATAACCTTTGCGCGAAAGCCCTGTCCTGCCATGCGGGCCATGGAATGGCCAATCCGGCCCAGCCCGATGATGCCCACGGTTTTACCCGCGATGTCCGAGCCAAGCCAAGGCGCTTCGGGCCAGGCCCAGCCATGGGTGTTCATCTGCCTGTTCAACGCGGTAAGCTTTTTGGCCAGTGCAATCATCAGGGCAAACGCCCCCTCGGCCACGGTTTCTTCGGCATATTCGGGGATATTCACAACGGTGATGCCATGCGCGCGTGCGGCGGGAATATCAATCGCATCAATGCCAACACCGTATTTGACAATGCCGTGCAATCCCGGCGCGGCTTCAATAACACGGCGGGTAATCGGCGTGTAGCACATCAGCAAAAGCTCGGCATCGTGCAGCGTGGCAATCAGCTCCTGCTCAGCCACGCCATCGGGCAAAAGATGCAGATCATGGCCAAGGGCACGCAGGGCGGCATCCAGATCAGGCGTTTGCAGATTGCTGTCGGTCCTGACGATTTTCATGGCCTGAACTCCGGTATTTCAATGTAAAATTGTTGCTTTATCCGAAATCCATATGCGGCTTTCAGGCAGCAAAAGCCAAGCCTTATCTTGGCGACCGCTTGGCCAGAATACGCTGCAATGTGCGCCGGTGCATATTCAGCCGCCGGGCGGTTTCAGATACATTGCGATCACACAGCTCATAAACCCTCTGAATATGCTCCCAGCGCACCCGATCCGCGCTCATCGGGTTTTCCGGCGGTGGCGGCAATTCATCACCTGATGACAGCAAAGCATTGGTAATATCCGTGGCATCGGCAGGTTTCGACAGGTAATCCGTCGCCCCGATTTTCACCGCGGCCACGGCGGTGGCAATCGCGCCGTAGCCTGTGAGTACCACAATCTTGCTATCGGGCCTGCGCGCGCGGATCACCTCAACCACATCCAGCCCGTTGCCATCCTCAAGCCGCAGATCACACACCGCATATGCCGGTGGGCGCGCCGTGGCTATCGCCTTGCCAGCGGCCACAGACCCGGCAGATTCCACCTCAAACCCGCGTTTTTCCATGGCCTTGGCCAGACGCCGCAAAAATGGCTCATCATCATCCAGCAGCAAAAGCGATTTATCCTCGCCAATCTCCCTCAGGTCACCGGCCATTCAAGTCTCCTGTTGCGCGCATTGATCTTGCTTGGTTCTAGCTTGCCATCAATGATGCGTCAAACCGTCTCAACTGCCATCAACAAAGCATTGCACCCGGTCGGCCATATCCTGAGGTGAAAGATCACGGCGGAAAAACTCGACAAAGCCATATTCCGGCAAGGTCAGATAGGTAAAGGTTGAATGATCCACCAGATAGAATTCATCATCGCCGCTGTCTTCCTTGTGGCTTTGATAAAACGTGCGGTAGGCCTTGCTCGCGGCCTTTACCTGCGCCTCGGAGCCGGTCAGCCCGATCATCCGCGGATGCAGGTAATCGGTAAACTCGGCCAGCACTTCGGGGGTATCACGGCCCGGATCAATCGAGATGAACACAGGTTTTACGATTGTGCCGCGCAATTCCAGGATTTCAACGGCCTCGGCATTGCGGGCATTGTCCAGCGGGCAGACATCGGGGCAAAATGTATAGCCAAAATAAATCAGCGAAGGCTGATCAATCACATCCTTGTCAGTCACGGTTTTGCGTGTTTCATCAATCATCGTGAATGGCCCGCCGATCTGATCCGCCCCGCCGGCAATTTTGGCGGTGCGACACTGGGCAAACCGGTCATCACCCGCAGAGGGCCATAGTGTAAAGGCATAAATACCACCAGACAGCACCACCATCACCAAGGCAGCGAGAATTGAAAAAGTGCGGGTCATGAGAATTTCCTAACATTGCTGGGCATTGGCCATATCCTGTGACACATCTAACATCCAGATCCGGACATATGAACAGGGCAGGGCGCAATAATGCATGAAAAAAGCACAGATCGGATCAAACCGCGCCAAGGCGGCGGCTGGATCCGGTTGCGCACGCTTGTTTTGCTACGCTGGTGGGCCATCACCGGTCAAATCGCCGCACTTGTGATTGCCCGGCAGCTTTATGATCTGCACCTTGAGATCGGGCTTTGTTCTTTGGTGGTTGGCCTGTCGGTGATCAACAATCTGGTGGCGCTGGCGATTTATCCGCAAAACAAACGCCTGTCCGAGCGCGAAACATTTTTATTCGTGCTTTACGATATGTTGCAGCTTGGCTTCCTGCTTTATCTGACCGGTGGGCTGGACAACCCGTTTTCCATCCTGATTGTCGTGCCGGTTGCAGTTTCTGCCTCGGCGCTTTCCACGCGCTCAACCGTGGTTCTGGGGCTGATGGCGATTTTGCTTGTTACATTGCTTGCCCGGTTCAACCTGCCCTTGCGCACCGTTACAGGCCAGACCCTCAAAATGCCGGATGTGTTTTTATATGGCAATTGGGTGGCGATTGTGATCGGGGTTGTGTTTCTGGGCGTCTATGCCCGTTGGGTCATTTCCGAGATGCGCGCCATGTCGGATGCGCTTCAGGCCACGCAAATGGCCCTGGCACGCGAGCAGAAGCTCACCGATATTGGCGGGGTTGTTGCCGCTGCCGCGCATGAGCTGGGCACGCCGCTGGCCACCATCAAACTGGCCAGTTCCGAACTGGCGGATGAGCTGACCAATGAGGCTCAGCGCGAAGATGCCCTTCTGATCAGAGAACAGGCCGACCGCTGCCGCGATATTCTGCGCTCCATGGGCCGGGTGGGCAAGGATGATCTGCACCTGCATCGCGCGCCGCTCTCCGCATTGGTCGAAGAAGCCGCCGAGCCGCATCTGGCGCGCGGCAAATCGGTGCATTTCGATTTCTCCAATGATGCCGATGGCCAAACCCAGCCCGATATTCTGCGCCAGCCCGAAATTATCCATGGGCTGCGCAATCTGATCCAGAATGCAGTGGATTACGCAGATGAAAACATCCGGGTTGAAAGCCGCGTGACACCCGAAACGATCACCTTGCGCATCATGGATGATGGCCCCGGATTTCCGCCGCATCTTCTGGGCCGTATTGGTGATCCTCTAATGCGTCGCAGGCCACAGCCAACCGATTTTAACAGGCCGGAATATGAGGGCATGGGCCTGGGGCTGTTTATCGCCAAAACATTGCTGGAACGCAGCGGCGCGGATCTCAGCTTTGCCAACGGTCCGGATATTTTCGGAACCCGCCCGGGCCAAAAGATCGGCGCGGTGGTTGAGGTCATATGGCCGCGAAGCGCCATTGAGGCCGAGAAAATAAGCGGCGCGCAGGGTTTGGGTGAAAATAAGCTGATTCAGCCCTGAAAATTCAACTTCAGGCTGCACAATACCGCAAATGTTAACAAATAATTAACAAAATCGGATGCACCCTTCACTGCATCATCGGTGGGAGGGCTGCTATGATTGGGCTATCATTATGGGGTTTGGCGGGGATACTTTTTGCCGCATCCGGCATATCATTAGTAATTTTATGGCTCACAGGCCGAATTTTTCAGGCCCGGTCAACACTTGCCTCTCCCAACGCCCTGACAAAGCCTGAAAATGCTTTTTTGTTTCAAAACGGTGAACTGACCGATTATGATTCACCCAGCGCAGACCATATACATGACTGGAGTGATATGCGCGACTGGTTGGGCTTTCGCTTCAGGGGACTGCCCGAAACCCTGCCCGAAGGTGTGGATGACACGCCCGCGCATTTTACCAGTACCGATCCCGCCGCCCCGGCCAGGCTTGAGATAACACCGCTTCACTCGGCAACCCGTGTCCTGTTGACAGATGATGCTTTGTCTGACCCCGGATCCCGCCACGAGGCGCTGCGGCATGACGATATTCTCGCGCATCAGACCGCCGCTTTGAATCGCGCGCCCTATGCCATTTGCAAAACCGATGCAGAGGGTAATGTCCTTTGGCAAAATGCCGCGTGCCATGCCATCCATGATGAGATCGAGGGCGATGTAAAAACCCTGATTGGTGAATTTCCCGCGCCGGGCGAAACCCAAACAACCCGCGTTTCAATCACCCGCAAGGATCGGCCTGATTCCTTGTGGTATGAGGTCCACAGCACAGAATCGCACGGCTCTTTCATACATTATGCCATTGATATTACCCGCGTGGTCGAGGCCGAAGCGGCACAGAGGCAATTCGTCCAGACCCTGACCAAGACATTTGCCAATCTCACCACCGGACTGGCGATGTTTGACCGCAAACAACAGCTTGTCCTGTTCAATCCTGCGCTGATAGATTTGACTGCCCTGCCTGCTGAATTCCTGAGTGCGCGGCCCGATTTGGTGAGCTTCTTTGACAACCTCCGCGACCGGAAGGTCATGCCTGAGCCGAAAAACTATGCCGATTGGCGGGCGCAGATTACCCAGATGATCAAAACCGCCACGGACGGGCTTTATCTTGAAACCTGGGCCCTGCCCACCGGGGTTACCTACCGTGTTACCGGACGGCCGCACCCGGATGGCGCGGTGGCGTTCTTGTTTGAGGATATTACCGCCGAAATCTCGCTCACCCGGCGCTTTCGGGCACAGCTTGATATTCGTCAGTCAGTGCTGGATGCGCTGGAGGAAGCCGTGGTTGTGATCGGGGCCAATAACGTGGTGATGTTCTGCAATCAGGCCAGCACCAAGATGTTGGGCGTTGACCCTGATACCAGCTTTGCCGATATGGGTACTCGTGATCTTATTGCCGCCTGCAATACGGCCTTTCCCGATAATGATTTCTGGCAAAACATCCGCAGCCATATCATCAATAAATCCCTCGATCCCGCCCCCATGGGCACCGTTGCAAAACCGGGCGGTGACAAAATGAATTGCCGGGTGCTGCCCCTTGCTGGCGGGGCGGCCATGCTTTGCATCACCGCGCAATCGGTGCAGAATCCGGCCGAAGAAAGCCTTTTGCAGATGTAATGGCTGGGCCATGGCAGAAGGCCGGGCCCTCCCTGCGCTCCCCGGGGGGACAGGCCTGCACATATGATGACCTTTGACAATTCTGCCACTGCGGATCATGGCATCATGCTTATCCCCATATGTAATTTCAAATTTACTACACATTTGATTAAAAAGCTGTAATCACGCCTGTGATTTG
The DNA here is from genome assembly GCA_021775255.1 of Roseovarius sp. GTDB lineage: Bacteria > Pseudomonadota > Alphaproteobacteria > Rhodobacterales > Rhodobacteraceae > Roseovarius. The sequence continues at coordinate 139,693 of JAJFIA010000021.1, read as the reverse complement.
ACATATTTGCTCTACAGTTGGATGCAGTCAGGTAACATTCAGGATCGTTTGAACAGATTTTATTGTATCAAATCGGATTACATTCACTTGGGGGAGTAACAACTTGGTAAAGCATTATAAACGCTGGTATAAACCCTATAAGCCCTGGTTCATCATTGGCGACAATGGCGGGCAGGTGCATGTCAAACGTCAGACAAGCGGGCTTTCACAAGTTAACATGAAAGGCAAAACCGTTCTGGATATTGGCTGCGCTGAAGGCCTGACATCCATGCAATGCGAAGAACGCGGCGCCACTCTTGTGCATGGCATTGAAAAACGTGTGCGCGCGGTTGAAGTTGCCAGATCACTTGCCGGATATGCCAGAAAATCCGACAAGCTCAAATATTTTCAGGGTGATTTGCTGCGCCCCAAAACCGCCTTGAATCAAGACGGGCTGTTGCCGCAATACGATATCGTGCTGGCAAATGCCGTGCTGCACAAGGTTACCAAATCCGCAGAGCTGTTACAGATGGTTCTGGATCGTTGCAAGGAAACGATCATTATCCGGGCGATTGACAGAAATCTGGCTGTTTCACGCAGGCGCTCGACCGACATCGTTGATTACGCCGCCATGCGGGGTTTTGAGCTGGATTGGGAAGCCTGTGGATACCCTCAGGGCGATCCGCCCTATTCCCTCGAAGGCGAGGCCTGGATGGGCGTTTTTCACAGGGTCACGGATTGAGCTAACGGCAATTTTGATTACATCAGAAATTCAACCTCGATAAAGGCGCATTCAAAATCATTGCCGTTGATCACATCGTGGTTTGCGCCTGGATCGCGGTAATACGGCACGCCGCTTTTCACCTCCGACGTTACCGTTTCACCCCCCGGCAGCCGGATCCGCAAAATCCCGTCAAACAGCGGCACAACCACGTAATCATAGGCGTGGGTATGCCAGCCGGTATTGTCGCCGGGTTTTTCAAATCGCCATTCCGTCACCCTTGTACGGCTGTTTTCAATAAACACCGTCGGAATGGCCGTGCCCGGTTTGGCCGTATCGCACATGATCTGCCCCCCTCAATTCGGTATTTTCCCACAATTTCCCCACAATAGAGGGATTCAAATGCCTCTGCCAATCCGCTACTGTGCCGCCATGCAACATCATACCGCAAGCCTGTATCTCAATTCCCCCGATGAGACCTGCCATCTGGCGCAGGCCCTTGCCCCCGTGCTGCGGCCCGGCGATGTGCTGTTGCTGTCGGGCGGCATCGGGGCCGGCAAAACCCATTTCGCCCGCTGCCTTATCCTTGCCTCGCTTGAAGCGCCCGAGGATGTGCCCTCGCCCACCTACACATTGGTGCAAACCTACGCTGGCCAAAGGGCCGAGATCTGGCATGTTGATCTTTACCGGCTAAGCACCACAACCGAGGTTGATGAGCTGGGCCTTGCGGACGCCTTCGCCACCGCCATCTGCCTTGTGGAATGGCCCGATCGTCTGGGGGATCAAATGCCGGCCAATGCCCTGCATCTTTGCTTTGAGGATGGCAAGGGCGATGATACACGTATCGTGACGCTCACATGGTCCGACCCGGCTTGGGACGTTACATTAAAAGAGGTGCTCAATGCCTGATCGCGCGTCTGAAATCCGATGCTTTATTGAACAGGCGGGCTGGCAGGATGCCGCCATTGCACCGCTGGCCGGGGATGCCTCGAACCGCAAATATTTGCGCCTGACCCGGCTCTCGGGCAAGACCGCCGTGTTGATGGACGCGGCCCCCGAGACCGGCGAAGATACCCGGCCCTTTATCCATATCGCCCAATATCTCATCGCCTATCGCTTCAGCGCGCCGCGGATAATGGCCAGCGATGAGGCGCGCGGGCTTTTGCTGCTGGAAGATCTGGGAGACGCGCTTTTTGCCCGTGTGATCGCCGAAGAACCAGAGCAGGAGATTCCGCTTTACGCCGCCGCTACCGATATGCTGCTTGATCTGCACACCTGTCCGCCGCCCGATGGCCTGCCCGCCTATGATCCGGGGATCATGGCCGATATGGCGGCCCTTGCCTTTGAGTGGTATGCGCCCGAATCCGGTGCCGCAGCACGACAGGAATTTCACAGCGCCATGCACGCGGCACTCAGCCGAAACGCGGCTGAATCCGATGTGGTCATCCTGCGCGATTTTCATGCGGAAAATCTGCTTTGGCTACCGGATCGCACCGGTGCCGCCTGCATTGGCCTGCTCGATTTTCAGGATGCCATGCGCGGCCACCGTGCCTATGATCTTTTGTCGATGCTGCAAGACGCCCGCCGCGATGTCCCGCCCATGATCGAGACCATGATGATCCACCGCTATGTGGTGGCCTCGGGTATGGACATGCAACGCTTCACTGCCGCCTATCATTGCCTCGCCGCCCAGCGCAATCTGCGAATCCTGGGCGTGTTCGCCCGGCTGTGCCTGAAGGATGGCAAGCCCGGCTATATTGATCTCATCCCTCGTGTCTGGGGCCTTCTTAAACGTGATCTTGCCCACCCGGCGCTGGCGGATATTGCCCGTATCCTTGGCCCGTCCTTGCCCGCGCCAACCCCTGAAATCCTTAAAATACTGAAAGACAAATGCGCAACATCCCCGGCTCAATAATGCTCTATGCTGCCGGTTTTGGCACAAGGATGGGGGCGCTCACCGCGCAACAGCCCAAGCCGATGATCAAGGTGGCGGGCAGGCCCCTGATTGATCATGCCCTGCAATGGATCACCCTGCCGCGCATCGTGGTGAACCTGCATTACTTGCCGGAAATGCTTGAGGCCCATCTCGCAGATACCGGCATTCTGTTTTCCTATGAGTCGCCCGATATTCTGGAAACCGGTGGCGGCCTGCGCGCCGCCTTGCCCCTCTTGGGTGAAGGCCCGGTTTACACGATGAATTCTGATGCCGTCTGGCGCGGCCCAAACCCGCTGGATCATCTGGCAAAGCTGTGGCAGCCTGAGCATATGGACGCCCTGCTATTATGTATCCCGCCGCAAAACGCCCTTGGCCATAGTGGCCCCGGTGATTTCATCATTGCCGGGGATGGCACGGCGCGGCGCGGCGCGGGGCATGTCTATTCCGGCCTGCAAATCATCAAAACCGATCTGTTGGAAGCCATCCCCGAGACGCGCTTTTCGCTTAATATCCTGTGGGACAGGATGCTTGAGAGCAATCGCCTTCATGCCGCATCCTATCCCGGCAAATGGTGCGATGTTGGCCGCCCCGAAAGCATCAAAATAGCCGAACACATGCTGAGGGGCGCCGATGTTTGAGCCGCGCAAAACCCCCCGCGTCTACGGCGTTCCGCCGGGCGTCGATTTCCCCCGCGCGCTGGTGGATGGCCTGATGCAGCGCAGCAGATCGCACCCGCCCGAGGCGCTGGCCAAGATCTGCCTGATCGTCAACACCCGCCGCATGGCACGGCGTATCCGGGCGCTGTTTGATCAGGGGCCGGCGCTGCTTTTGCCAAAGATCGAGCTGCTTACCGATCTGGGCGCGCATTGGAATCTGGCGCATATCCCCGAGGCCATCCCCCCCCTGCGAAGGCGGCTTGAACTGGTACAGCTCATCTCGTCTTTGCTGGATCACCAACCCGATCTTGCGCCGCGTTCGTCGCTTTATGCCCTTGCCGACAGCCTTGCCGCGTTGATGGATGAGATGCACGGCGAGGGTGTCGCACCCGAGGCCATCTCGGCCCTCGACATCACCGATCAGTCGGGCCATTGGGAGCGCATCAAATCCTTCCTGCACATCGTCCGGCCCTATTTCGAAGCTGATCTCAATACCCCCGACAAGGAAACCCGTCAGCGGCTGGTGATCGAGCATGTTACCCGGAACTGGCAGGAAAATCCGCCGGATGGCCCGGTTATTGTCGCGGGCTCCACCGGGTCTCGCGGGGCCACGCAACTGTTGATGCAGGCGGTGGCGCGGCTGCCGCAAGGGGCGGTGATCCTGCCCGGCTTTGACGGGGCCAACACCCCGGATGCCGTCTGGCAGGCGCTCAGCGATCCGATGCATTCCGAGGATCATCCGCAATACCGTTTCAGCCATTTCGCAGCCAATCTTGGCATATCACCTGCCGGAATTGAAAACTGGCATGACATCCCCCCCGCCAATGCGGCGCGCAATCGTGTTGTCTCGCTTGCGCTGCGCCCCGCGCCGGTTACCGACCAATGGCTGCGCGATGGCCCGAAGCTCGCCGATATTGATGCGGCCATGGCCGATGTCACCCTGCTTGAAGCGCCCTCGATGCGGCTTGAAGCCATGGCCATCGCAATGCGCCTGCGCGCGGCCGCCGAGACGGGCCAGACCGCCGCGCTGATCACCCCTGACAGAACCCTGACCCGGCAGGTCACCGCCGCGCTTGACCGCTGGAATATCATCCCCGATGACAGCGCCGGGATGCCCCTGCACCTGTCGCCGCCGGGGCGGTTTTTGCGCCATGTGGGGGATTTGTTTCGCCACCGTCTTACCGCCGAGGCGCTGCTGATACTGCTCAAACACCCGCTTGCCCATAGCGGTGGCGGGCGCGGCGATCATATCCTGCTGTCGAACGAGCTTGAGCTGCACCTGCGCCGCCACGGCCCGCCATACCCCGAGGCCCCGGATATTCATGCCTGGGCCGCGCCCCTTAAAAATCCCATGGCCGCCGATTGGGCCAAATGGCTTTGCGCCTGTTTCATGGGCCGCGAAAAACCCGGCACGCTGGCGCTTGCGGAATTTGTCACCGAACATCTGGCATTGGCCGAAAAAATCGCCCGGGGCAGCAACAGTGAGGGCAGCAGCAGCCTGTGGCAGCATGACGCCGGGCGTGAGGCCCAAAAAGCCATGCAGAACCTGGCCCATGAGGCCCCCCATGGCGGGGCGCTGAGTGCCGCCGATTATACCGGATTGTTTCATGCAATACTGGCCGAAGGTGAGGTGCGAAATACAACCGATCCACACCCCGATATCCTGATCTGGGGCACTCTGGAGGCCCGGGTTCAGGGCGCTGACCTGCTGATCCTCGCGGGGCTGAATGAGGGGGGCTGGCCCGAGGCCTCCAAGCCCGATCCGTGGCTCAATCGCTCCCTGCGCCATCAGGCCGGATTGCTGTTGCCCGAACGCCGCATCGGCCTGTCGGCGCATGATTTCCAACAGGCCGTGGCCGCGCCCGAGGTCTGGCTCAGCCGTTCGTTGCGCTCGGATGACGCCCAAACCGTATGTTCGCGCTGGCTCAACCGGCTGCAAAACCTGCTCATGGGCCTGCCGGAACAGGGCGGAGAAGCAGCCCTTGAAGACATGCGCAAACGCGGGGGCCAATGGCTGCACCGGGTGGCGATGCTGGAAGCGCCCGAGCCTGTAACGTCAGCCCCGCGCCCCGCGCCCTGCCCGCCGGTAAAGGCCCGCCCGCATCACCTTTCGGTTACGGAAATCAAGCGCCTGATCCGCGATCCATATGCGATTTACGGCAAACATGTGCTGCGCTTGCGCCCGCTTGACGCCCTGATGCAGGCCCCCGATGCGCTGATGCGCGGCATCGTTTTGCATGACGTGCTGGAGCAGTTTGTGCGCGCCACCAAAGACGATCCAACCCTCTGCACAGCGCGTTTTTTCATGCAAACCGCCACCGATATTCTGGTGCAATCCGTACCCTGGGCCGAAGCGCGTGCCATGTGGCTCGCCCGGCTTGAGCGCATTGCAAACTGGTTCATTGAAACCGAAACTGCGCGCCGCATATTGGCAAACCCTGCCGAGTTCGAGGCCAAAGCCGCCGCCACGCTGGATGATCTGGGCTTTACCCTTTCCGCCAAGGCCGACCGGATTGATATCGACACATCCGGCGCCCTGCACATCTATGATTACAAAACCGGCGCGCCGCCAACCAAGGATCAGCAGCAATATTTCGACAAACAATTGTTGCTTGAGGCCGCCATCGCCCAGCGCTCGGGCTTTGGCGATCTTGATCCTTCCGCCGTGGCCCGCGCGGTTTTCATCGGTCTGGGCAGCGGCGGCAAAGAAGTTCCCGCGCCGCTGGATACCGAACCACCCGAGAAGATATGGGCCGAGTTTCACGCCCTGATCTCGCATTATCTCAATCCCGATAACGGCTATACCGCGCGCCGCGCCATGGTCTCCAAAAAAGAGCAAAGCGATTACGATCAGCTTGCCCGTTTCGGCGAATGGGACATTACCGATGCCCCCCAAAGGGTGCGGCTATGATGCAACGCGACGCCGCCACCGAGGTGCAGATTGATGCCGCCCGCCCCGACCGCTCGACCTGGCTATCGGCCAATGCCGGATCGGGCAAAACACATGTCCTGACCGACCGGGTGGCGCGGTTGCTTCTGGATGGCGTTGATCCGCAGCACATCCTGTGCCTGACCTATACCAAGGCCGCCGCCTCCGAGATGCAAAACCGCCTTTTGGGCCGCTTGGGCAAATGGGCGATGCTGGCCGATGACGCCCTTACAGGTGAGCTGCAAAAACTGGGGGCAGAGGCGCAGATAACCCCCGACACCCTGCGCGATGCCCGCCGCCTTTTTGCCCGTGCGATCGAGACGCCCGGCGGCCTCAAGATCCAGACAATTCACTCGTTCTGCTCGGGCCTTTTGCGCCGCTTCCCGCTGGAATCCGGCGTCAGCCCGCAATTCAGCGAGATGGAAGAGCGCACATCCGCCCTCATGCGTACCGAGATCGTCGAAGACATCGCCAACGGAGCGGATGCAGGCAAACTATACGCCGTCGCCCGGCAATATTCCGGCGAAACATTCGAAAGCCTCACCGCCGAAATCGCCCGCCATCAGGAGGCATTTGCCCACCCCCTCAGCGATGAAGCCCTTGCAAAGATTTACGGCCAATCACCGGACATATCCATGGATCAGATTGCCGGACAAGCCTTTACAGGCAATGAACGCGCCCTGCTTGATCAGTTGATCCCGGCGCTTTTGTCCAGCAGCCCCAATGATCAGAAAGCCGCGGAAAAGCTGCAACAGATCACCGGGTTTGATCTCAACACGTTGCCCATCCTTGAAAACGTCTTTCTAACCGGTAAAAGCGCAAAAGAACCCTTCAGCGCCAAGATCGGCAGTTTCCCCACCAAGCCCTGTCAAATAGCCATTGGCCATATTCTGCCGCAGCTTGAGGATTGGATGCACCGGGTCGAGGCGCTGCGCGAGCCGCGTCTGGCGCTGGGTGCGATGCGAAAAACCCGCGCCCTGCACGATTTCGCGCAGGTTTTCCTGCCCGCCTATGCCCATGCCAAACAGTTGCGCGGGTTGCTGGATTTTGACGATCTCATCCACCGCGCCCGTGCGCTTCTGAACAACCCTGACGTGGCCGCCTGGGTGCTTTTCCGGCTCGACGGCGGCATTGATCACATTCTGGTGGACGAGGCCCAGGATACCAGCCCGGTGCAATGGCAGGTGATCGAGCGGCTGGCGCAGGAGTTTACCAGCGGGCAGGGCGCGCGCGCCGATGTCTTGCGCACAATCTTTGTGGTCGGTGATAAAAAGCAGTCGATCTATTCGTTTCAGGGCGCAGACCCTCGCGAATTTGACCGCATGAAAGATGATTTTGCCGCCCGCCTTGGGGCTGCGGGCAACCCGCTTCAGATCATGGGTATGGGGTATTCCTTCCGCTCGTCGCAGGCGATCCTGACAGCGGTGGATCATACTTTTGAAAACGCCGAATCCGCCGGATTTTCCCCTGATCAGCCGCATCTGGCGTTCAAATCCGCACTTCCCGGCCGGGTGGATCTGTGGCCGGTGATCCCCAAGCCCGACAAGGAAGACAAACCTGAATGGCACCTGCCGGTCGATGTCAAAGCTCCCAATGATCCGGCCATTGTGCTGGCCCGGCAGGTGGCGGCGCAAATTCACCACCTGATTGATACCAGACATCCGATTCCGGCCAGTGATGCGAAAAACGGCGCGCACCCCTCGCACCCGGCCCAGCCCGGTGATTTCCTCATTCTCGTACAGCGCCGGTCAGAGCTGTTTCACGAGATCATCCGCGAATGCAAGGCCCTCGATCTGCCGGTTGCCGGGGCTGACAGGCTCAAGGTGGGGGCGGAACTGGCGGTGCGCGATCTTGAGGCGCTGCTCTCGTTCCTTGCCACCCCCGATGACAGTTATTCCCTTGCTGTGGCGCTCAAATCGCCCTTGCTGGGCTGGTCCGAGCGCGATCTTTACGATCTGGCACAGGGCCGCGCGCAAAAATTCCTCTGGGCCGAGCTGCGCGACCGATCGGATGAATTTCCCGAGACCATGGCCATGCTCGACGATCTGCGCAGGCATGCCGATTACCTGCGGCCCTATGATCTGATCGAGCGCATCCTGACCCGCCACCATGGCCGCCGCAACCTGCTGGCGCGGCTGGGGTTTGAGGCCGAAGACGGCATTGATGCGCTGCTCTCGCAGGCGCTGGCGTTTGAACGAAACGCAGTCGACAGCCTGACCGGTTTCCTTGTCTGGATGGAAACCGACGCGCTTGAGATCAAACGCCAGATGGACAGCGCCGGCAACCGCATCCGGGTGATGACGGTACACGGTGCCAAGGGGCTGGAATCGCCGGTGGTGATCCTGCCCGATACCGGCAAACGCGACATCAAAATCAATGCACAGCTTGTAACCTCTGATGATACGGTGCTGTGGCGCAGCACTGCCGATAGCTCACCGGGTAAAATCATTGCAATAACCGAACGGATGAAAGCCGCCGAAAAAGCCGAGCGCGACCGCCTGCTATATGTCGCCATGACCCGCGCCGAGAAATGGCTGATCGTCGCCGCCGCCGGGGATTTGGGCAATACCGGTGAGACATGGCATGAGAAAGTGAGCGAAGGCATGCAGCGCGCCGGGGCCATGCCGCATGAATTTGCCAATGGCACCGGCCTGCGGCTCAGCCATGGTGATTGGGGTGAAAACACTGCCACCACCGAAGACCCCCCTGATCCCCGTGAAACGGCTTTACCGCCTTGTTTCACAACCCCCGCCGCCAAAAAAGAGGCGGGAAAACCCACGCTAAGCCCCTCTGATCTCGGTGGGGCCAAGGCGCTGCCGGGTGAGCCGGGGTTGGATGAAGAAACAGCGCTCAGGCGTGGCCGGCAAATCCACCGATTGCTTGAGATTCTGCCCGATGTTGCCCCGGATCAATGGCCCGCCATGGCCACCACTTTGCTGCAATATGGCGAGGATGCCGCCAGCGGGCCGGAATTGGCCGGGCTGTTGGCCGAAGCCACAAAAGTGCTGAGCGCGCCCGCATTGGCCCCAATCTTTGGCAACGCTCTGGCCGAGGTGCCGATAACCGCCCGATCAAAAACCCTCGATAACCGCCGTATTCACGGCACGATTGACCGGCTGCTGATCCATCCTGATCATATTCTCGCGGTGGATTTCAAAACCAACGCGGTGGTGCCTGAACGGGCCGCAGATTGCCCCGATGGCCTGCTGCGTCAGATGGGCGCGTATGGCGAGGCCTTGCGGCTGATCTACCCCAATCACCGGATTGAAACGGCAATCTTGTGGACGCGCACCGCAAGCCTGATGCCCCTGCCGGATGATCTTGTGTCTTTGGCGCTGCGAAGCACCAAGATACCTTGACGCCGGGCGCACAGCTACCTAGGTTCATCCCAAACTGCCCTTACACTCAACCCTGATATAAACTGGAGAACAACCATGGCCACCGTAGCCGTAACGGATCAAACCTTTGACGCCGAAGTAAAAAATTCCGACATCCCCGTCGTGGTGGATTTCTGGGCGGAATGGTGCGGCCCCTGCAAACAGATCGGCCCCGCTCTGGAAGAGCTGGCAACCGAGATGGAAGGCAGGATCAAAGTTGCCAAGGTTGACGTGGACAGCAACCCGAATTCCGCCGCCGCCATGGGCATTCGCGGCATTCCCGCGCTTTTCATCTTCAAAAACGGCGAGGTGGTTTCCAACCGCGCCGGTGCCGCCCCGAAAGCGGCTTTGCAAAGCTGGATCGAAGAGGCGCTTTAAAATACCCGGCAAATCCAATGGTTAAAGGGGGCCGCACTGGCCCCTTTTTCGTTCTTCAATGACTTCCCTTTGCGGCCGCAATATTCAACCCAGAAGATCACGGGCAATTCGCTCAAATATCGCGGTGCCAACCGGAATAAGGTCATCGGGAAAATCATAATCCGGATTGTGAAGCGCGGCATGGTTTTCACCCGGCCCCAGACACAGCATCGCGGCTTTGGCATTCCAGCCAAACACACCAAAATCCTCAGACGCCCGCATCGGCAAGCCCAGATCGCTGTTTGGAACCCCAAGTGCGTTCATCGCGGTAACCGCCACCTGCGTCGCTTGCGCCTCATTGACAGAGGCGGCGAAATCATCACGGGTTTCAATTTCCACGCCCAGCCTTGCTTTATCTGCCATGCTGGCCACAAGCGCGCGCGCAGTATTTGCCATGTCGGTTTTAACCTCATCGCGCGCAGTTCGCAGCGTTGCAAAGATCACGGCCTCACCCGGAGCGATGCCAAAACTTGGCTCACCTATGTTGACATGCGTGATTGTAACCAACCGGAAATCATCATTCAGATCGCCCCCCCGGCCAAGCGCCTCAAGCGCAGGGATCAGTCTGGAAACGGTTTCAACCGGTGATATGCCATCTTCGGGGTCTGCGGCATGGGCCGTTTTGCCCGTAAGGGTGATTTTCATCCCTTCCGAGGCACAATTCATCAGCCCCACCCGCGTGGACACATGGCCAAAGGGCCTGCCGGGTTCGTTGTGAATGGCAAAGGCCCAATCGGGCCGGATGTCATCAAAGCCCGGATCAGCCACAACCGCGCGGGCACCGCTGCCGTCTTCCTCGGCGGGTTGAAACATCAGCACAACCCGGCCTTTGGCCACCGGTTTGCGTGAGATCAACCGCCCCAGCCCCAGCAACATGGCCATATGCCCATCGTGGCCACAAAGATGCCCCTTGCCCGGCACCTCAGATTTCCACTCGGCTTCAGAAATTTCCTGAATGGGCAATGCATCCAGTTCCGCCCGGAACAAAACAGTCGGGCCTGCAGCGCCGCTATCAAATTCCGCCGCCACCCCATGCCCGCCAAGCCCGGTCAGTATGCGGGCCGGATGCATCTGCCGTAATGCTGCTTTGATAGTCCTGGCTGTCTCAGCTTCTTCGCCTGATAATTCAGGCCTACGGTGCAGGGCACGTCGGAACTCGGTAAGCTCAACCAGGTCTGAATTTGAAAGCATCGTCACCCCCGTTCTATTGATCAATATTTGCGGGCCTTGCGTCCCTGCCATTCCCCTTCCATATAGTGCCTAGCGGAAAGGAAGCATCATGAGCAACGAATTCCCCGGCTGGCACGGTACAACAATCATCGGCGTTAAAAAAGGTGGCGAGGTGGTGATCGCGGGTGATGGTCAGGTCTCGCTCGGGCAGACCGTGATCAAGGGCACGGCCCGCAAGGTGCGCCGCCTGTCGCCCGGCGGCTATGATATTATCGCGGGTTTTGCCGGCTCCACCGCCGATGCCTTCACCCTGCTGGAGCGGCTTGAGGCCAAGCTGGAGGCCACGCCGGGGCAATTACAGCGCGCCAGTGTCGAGCTTGCCAAGGACTGGCGTACAGATAAGTACCTGCAAAAACTTGAGGCCATGCTGATCGTCACCGACGGGGCCGAGCTTTACGTGATCACCGGTGCGGGCGATGTGCTGGAGCCTGAACATGACGTGACCGCGATCGGATCGGGCGGCAATTACGCCCTCGCCGCCGCCCGCGCCATGATGGACAGCGAGCGCAGCGCCGAAGAGATTGCCCGCGCTGCCATGGCGATTGCCTCGGATATCTGCGTTTACACCAATGGCAATCTGACGGTGGAGAAAATTACCAAATGACCGATCTGACCCCCCGCGAAATCGTCTCGGAACTTGACCGCTTCATCATCGGCCAGAAAGATGCCAAACGCGCCGTTGCCGTGGCGCTGCGCAACCGCTGGCGGCGCAAACAACTGCCCGATGAGCTGCGCGATGAGGTGTATCCGAAAAACATCCTGATGATCGGCCCCACCGGCGTGGGCAAAACCGAGATCAGCCGCCGCTTGGCCAAGCTTGCCCGCGCGCCCTTCATCAAGGTCGAGGCCACCAAGTTTACCGAAGTCGGCTATGTGGGCCGCGACGTGGAACAGATCATCCGCGATCTGGTGGATGGGGCCATTGCCCAGACCCGTGAATGGATGCGCGAAGACGTGGAAACCAAGGCGCGCGAGGCCGCCGAAGACCGGGTGATCACCGCCATCGCCGGCGAGGATGCCCGGACCGGCACCCGCGATATGTTCCGCAAAAAGCTCAAGGACGGGCTGCTGGATGATACGGTGATCGAGCTGGAAATGGCGGATAATTCCAACCCCATGGGCATGATCGACATCCCCGGCCAGCCCGGCAGCCAGATGGGGATGATGAATATCGGTGATATTTTCGGCAAAGCCTTTGGTGGCCGTACGGTGAAACGCAAGATGACCGTGGCGGAAAGCTATGAGATTCTGATCGGTGAAGAGGCCGATAAACTTCTGGATGACGAGGCGGTCAATCGCACGGCACTGGACGCGGTTGAACAAAACGGCATCGTTTTCCTTGATGAGATTGACAAGGTCTGCGCCCGCACCGACGCGCGCGGCGGTGATGTCAGCCGCGAAGGCGTGCAGCGCGATTTACTGCCTTTGATCGAAGGCACGGTTGTTTCCACCAAACATGGCTCGGTCAAAACCGATCATATCCTGTTCATCGCCTCGGGTGCCTTCCACATCGCCAAACCCTCGGATCTTCTGCCCGAACTGCAAGGCCGCCTGCCCATCCGGGTTGAGCTGCGCGCGTTGACGGAAGAGGATTTCGTCCGCATCCTGACCGAAACGGACAATGCGCTTACCCTGCAATATACCGCCCTTCTGGGCACCGAGGAGGTGAGTGTTGATTTCACGCCCGATGGCATCGCCGCTCTGGCCAAGATCGCGGCAGACGTAAATCAATCGGTTGAAAACATCGGTGCCCGGCGGCTTTACACGGTGATGGAGCGGGTATTCGAAGAACTTTCATTCAACGCCCCGGACCGTAGCGGGCAATCGGTCACGGTAAACGCGGAATTTGTCGAGGCCAATCTGGGTGAGTTGTTGAAATCCACGGATTTGAGCCGGTATGTTTTGTAAATCAACCCTGTCCCGGTTGCCGAATGCCTGACTGCAACGCATTTGCGTGGGCTGATTTCAGTCATTGCGCGGGTCTGCAGCCCGTGCCAGAATGATTAAAAGGAGCTTTCCCATGGCGCGCAATCTTATGATTTCAATGGCCATCCTTGTTGCCGCCTGCACCCAGGTTTCCATGCCGGAAGCCCCCGAAGGGCAGGCGCTTTTTGCTGAAAACTGCGTGCAATGTCATGGCACATCGGGCATGGGCGACGGGCCATGGGCCAGCGCATATTCACCGCGCCCGGCTGATCTGACGCGGCTTTCCGCGAATGGCGTGTTCCCGAAGGCAAGGGTTTTAAGCGTGATCGACGGTTATGACCGCACCGGGCTGCCGGGCAAGGACATGCCCGAATTTGGCCTGCTGTTGGAGGGGGATACGGTGCCGGTGGATGTGGGCGATGGTGTGCTGACTCCAACTCCGCGACCGCTGGCCGCGCTGCTGGCCTATCTGGAAAGCATTCAGGCGCAATAAGCGGCGCGTCACAGCACCCGGATCACATCCTTGTCAATCGCCAGCATGTAACCGCGCCTTGCGATGTTCTTGACCAGCAGTTCACTGACCAGTTGATTGCCCAGCGTATCACGCAGACGTTTGATGCGCGTGGCCCCGGCGGCCTCATCGCAATCTGCGGCATTGCGGCCGGAAATTATCCCCTCAAGCTCACTGCCCGACAGCACATCATCATCCATCCGCGCCTCGGCCAGAACCGAAAGTGTTTCCATCGCCGCATCGGTCAGTTTAAAGCCAAGATTGTTCAGGTAGACGGTTTTTTCATCGCGGCTGATCAGCAGGGATGACACCTGAATGCCGGATCGCTCAATCTGTGCCATGCGGCGGTTCAAAGTGATCAGCATCACCAGAAACACCAGGGCGGCAACCAACAGGGCGGTGGCAAAGATCAGCAACACGAATATCACGAAACGATAGCTTGTCAGCACCTCGGAAAACGAGGTGCCGGACTGTGCCAGAATCTCAAGCAATTTGATCTCGGCCTGCGCCGTAAGATTATCATTATCAATGAATAACTGCTCAACACGGGCATTGAAGGCGTTGGCATCGGGCAGATACATGAACAATAAAAGCGCCGAGATCAGCAAAATACCCACCACCGATGCGATACCGATGGTGACAATTCGATTGCCGGTTTTCAATGTGTCAGAAGCGGAGGTAGTATTGTCCCGCACGTTCCTTCCTCTTCTCATTCAGGCCGCTGTCATCAAATGTTGATAACAGCTTTAGCAGTTTCCAGCCTTGCCCGGCAAGCCGCGCGTTAACTTCCGGCGCGGCCTGGGATGCCGAGCAGGATGAGACCTGCATCACACCATAATGAAGTTCCAGCGGATTGTCGCGCTTGGCTTTGTAATCCGCATAACACGCCGCCTGGGCGCTGGTCGCGCCTGCGGTCAGGGCCATGGAGGCCACGAGGGATAAAAGGATCTGTTTCATGGTTCTGAACATGCGGTGAATGTCACGGTTATTCAATAACAAGTGATGCGATATGACCCCAAAGTGCGTTGTTATCGGATAACATCGGATTGATATTGCCTGTCTTTCAGGGATGGCCCCATCTTCATTTCATCGCATCGGGCAAAACATCCCGGAGCTGGAAAAACCGGAAAACACCTGACCACTAATGCCTGAAAGGAAACCAAATGATACATCGCAAATTCATCGCCCTTGTCGCGGCCACATCCATCGCCGTTACCGGCCTGACAACCGCCCCCGCCCAAGCTAAAGACGATACAGCAAAAATCATCGCCGGTGTTGCCGCCCTTGCCCTCATTGGCGTGGCAATCTCGCAAAGCAATAAAAGCCGCAGAAACCGGACAACACGTTCAGATTATTATAACGACGGCTACCGCAACGACGGCTACCGCAATGACGGCTACCGCGATGATAACATATATCGTGATGACGGGTATCGCCGGGATGATGATTATTACAATGACGGAAGCGTTAACCGCCCGCTGCCGCACCGGGTTGAGCGCAAGGTGCTGCCGCGTTCGTGCAAGGTTGAGGCCCGCACCCGCAATGGGCATGTTCCGGCCTATAGTGGCCGCTGCCTGAACAACAATTTCCGCTATGCCCATGCCCTGCCAAACCAATGTGCCTTCCGTGCGCGCACAACCCGAAATGGCTCGCATCATACGGTTTATGACAGAAACTGCCTGGCCCGGCATGGCTATCGCCCCGGCAACTACTGAACATAAGAATAAATCGAGCAGGAGGGGAGGGGCATATGCCCTTCCCTTTTTGCATTCCGCCCCGGCCTGTGGTTTTGATCCTGCATGAGCAACCCGGATTACAGATATGAAGCCGAGGCCCTTGCCGGGGGCTTTGCCTTTGTCGCCGGGGTGGATGAGGTGGGACGTGGCCCATTGGCCGGGCCGGTCACGGCGGCGGCGGTCATTCTGGATGTGGATCACATCCCTGAGGGGCTGAACGATTCCAAGCGCCTTTCGGCAAAGCGGCGGCAGGTGCTGAATGATCAACTGATGCAATGCGCCGTGGTTTCCATCGCCCATGCTTCGGTGGCCGAGATTGATCAGATCAACATCCTGCGCGCCGCGCATCTGGCGATGGAACGCGCGGTGGCGGGGCTGAAGCAGCCCGCCGATATGGCGCTGATTGATGGCAATATGATCCCGCGCAACCTGACCATCCCGGCGCGTGCGATCATCAAGGGCGATGCGATTTCGCTTTCCATTGCCGCCGCCTCCATTGTGGCCAAAACAGCACGCGACGCGATCATGTGGGATTTGGCGCAACAGTTTCCCGGCTATGGATGGGAGACAAACGCCGGATACCCGTCGAAAAGCCACAAACTGGCGCTGCAAAATCTTGGGGTGACCCCACACCATAGACGTTCGTTCAAACCTGTCCACAACATCTTGTATCAAGAGAAATAGTTAACCCACTGATTCAAAAAAGAATTTGACGGCGAATCATCTTTGACTCATGCTAAAGGCCGAACAACCAGAGCGCATAAGCGCCGGGACAGAGGCAGAATATGACGAAGAAGAATAAAGGTAAGAGTGCGCCTGCGCTCCCGCTGAACACGATACTTGAGGGTGATTGCATTGAGGTGATGAACGGGCTGCCTGAGGGGTCCGTTGATCTGATCTTTGCTGATCCGCCATATAATTTGCAGCTAAAAGGTGATCTGCGCCGACCTGATAATTCACAGGTCGATGCGGTGGATGATGCATGGGACCAATTTGCATCCTTCGCCGTTTATGACAGGTTCACCAAGGCCTGGCTCAAGGCGGCGCGGCGCATTCTCAAACCTGATGGCGCGATCTGGGTGATCGGTTCGTATCACAACATTTTCCGGGTGGGTGCCGCGTTGCAGGACGAGGGCTTTTGGATTCTCAATGATGTGATCTGGCGCAAATCCAACCCGATGCCCAACTTTCGCGGCAAGCGGTTTACCAATGCCCATGAGACGATGATCTGGGCCAGCAAGCAGGAAGGCGGCAAATATACCTTCAATTATGAGGCGCTGAAGGCGTTGAACGAAGGCATTCAGATGCGCAGTGACTGGGTGCTGCCTTTATGTACCGGACATGAGCGCCTCAAGGATGAGAACGGCGATAAGGCCCATCCAACGCAAAAACCGCAAAGCCTGCTGCACCGGGTGCTGGTGGGGTCCACCAATCCCGGCGATGTGGTGCTTGATCCGTTCTTTGGCACCGGCACAACCGGCGCCGTGGCCAAGATGCTGGGCCGTGATTTCATCGGGATCGAGCGCGAAGAGGCCTATCGCAAAGTGGCCGCCAAACGCATTGCCAATACCCGCCGACTGGATCGTGAGGCATTACAGGTGTCCACCTCGAAACGAGCCGAGCCACGGGTGCCTTTTGGCCAGTTGGTCGAGCGCGGCATGTTGCGCCCGGGTGAGGAACTTTATTCGCTCAACAAACGCCACAAGGCCAAGCTGCGCGCCGATGGCACGCTGATTGGCGATGATATCAAGGGATCAATCCATCAGGTTGGCGCATATCTGGAAGGCGCACCATCGTGCAATGGCTGGACCTATTGGGGATTTAAGCGTGACGGAAAAACCGTGCCGATTGATCTTCTGCGCCAGCAAATTCGCGCCGAGATGGCCAACTGAAATTCATGCAATACCGCCGGTGCCTGTGGTCTGACTCGCACATGCACTATACCTTGGCCCCGCCTTCATTGGCGGGGCTTTTTTCGGATCACTGTGTTGGTATATCGCCGCGTTTGATGATCTCATCCGAGAATTCTGTATACGCCGCCAGCCATGCCTCGCGGGTCTCTGGTGTAAAATCATCCCCCATGGCATTTGCCAATGTCTCGATCAGGGCCTGGCCCATCGGTTCAAAATCCACGGCCTTTACACCCATGGCCCTGTGCCCCTCACCCAGATCGGAGTAACGCCCGGCAATGGCATCGGGATTGTGCAGATTATCAACGATTACCCGCAGCGTCGACATGAACCGCATTCCCTGCCCGGCAATATCCTCGCGGAACATATCGCGCAGATGCGGGGCGTGTTTGAACAGGGCATCGTAGAACTGGATTGATCTGGGCTCGATATCATCGCGCAACATGTCAAAACTGTCGCGGATCAACATCATCTGCCGCTCTGACAATGGCATGGGGGCTTCTCCGGTCTGAATCATTCGTGCAACCTTCAGCATATCATAAATCTGCCCATATGGGGAAAAACCCGCAGCCCGCGCTGATTTGACCCGGTGCTTGATAAATGCCACCTGAGCCTACATGTAGTACGGCAGATAAATAATAAATCACCCTGCCTGGTTGTGGTGATAAGGGGTTTCAAATGCGGATCAATGCAGACTTTAGCAAGCGGGTTGTTATCCGGCCTGAAGATTATCAATGGGCCGCTTCACCGGCCGCCGGGGTTGAGCGCATGATGCTGGACCGCGTGGGCGATGAGGTCGCCCGCGCCACCACCATCGTGAAATTCGCGCCGGGCTCACGCTTTGACGCCCACACCCACGGCGGAGGTGAGGAATTTCTGGTGCTTGAGGGGGTGTTTTCCGACGAAACCGGCGATTTTCCGGCGGGCAGCTATGTGCGTAATCCTATTGGAACCAGTCACACACCGCATACCGATGCGGGCTGCACCATTCTGGTAAAGCTGCATCAGTTTGACGCCGGGGATCAGCAGCAGTTTCATATTGATACCACCACTGCGGCGTTCAATCCCGGCCTTGTTGACGGCCTTACGGTTTTGCCGCTGCACTCTGCTGCCAGTGAAAACGTGGCACTGGTACGCTGGGCACCGGGAACGCGGTTCAACGCGCATCAGCATTGGGGCGGCGAGGAGATTTTCGTGCTGGAAGGCACCTTTCAGGATGAGCATGGCAGCTATCCCAAAGGCACATGGATCCGAAGCCCGCACCTGTCACAGCACAAGCCCTATTCCGAAGAAGGCTGCCTGATTTATGTGAAAACCGGGCATTTGCCGATGCCGGAAGCCGCCTGAGGCAAAACGCTTTAGCGCGGAATTGGGTTGTGCGCTTTGTTGTAAGGCTTCCAATCGGTGATCTCGGGGTAATACATTCTGCGCCAGCGCCGTACGCGCGGGTTCATCACCCGCCGCCAGATGGGCGGGACCATCGCCGCCATGGTCATCAACGGATAGCCATATGGCAGTTGCGGCGCGTCCGTATCGGGATGGTTTTGCAACAGTGGAAAGCGCCGGTCGGGTTTGTAATGGTGATCGGAATGGCGTTGCAGGTTGATCAGCAGCCAGTTGGTGGCCTTGTTCGCCGCGTTCCAGCTATGTTGCGGTAGGACATGCTCGTATTTACCATCGCCCAGATGTTTGCGGGTGAGCCCGTAATGCTCGATATAATTCACCAGCTCAAGCTGCCAGATCGCCACAAACGCCTGCCAGAGAAACAATCCCAGGCCCGTCCAGCCACCAATCCACAGCGCCAACAAAAGCATCAGCCCCTGCATCCCCCAATAGCGGAAAAACGGGTTGTCAAAATCGCTCCAGGGTTTGTCTTTGCGCGCCAGCATGGCCTTTTCCGCCCGGAAAGCGGATTTCAGGGAGCGCCGCAAAACCCGCGGGAAGAACCGGTAAAACCCCTCATTATACCGCGCCGTGGCCGGATCGCGCGGGGTGCCGACATAGCGGTGATGCACCAAAAGATGCTCAGACCGGAAATGCGAATACAGCACCATCGCCAGCAGAACATCCGCCAAAAACCGCTCGCCCTTGTCTTTTTGGTGCATCAGTTCATGGCTGTAATTGATCCCCACGGTGCCGGTGACAACGCCAACGCCAAAAAACATCCAGATCTTGCCGGCGGTCGATAAATGCCCGGCCCCGCTGACATACCAGATCATCCAGTAGAGCAGGCAAAATTGCAGCGGTGTCCAGATCAGGGTGATCGCTTTGTACCAGCTTAGCTGCGCCTCGGATGTCGACAGATCGGCGTTTTCCTTGTTCAGCCCCACCAGGGCATCAAAGATCGAAAACAAGATCCATGTGGTGACCGGCAGCAAGGCGATGGTCCAGCCGCCCTGCGTGGCCCCGATCAAAGCCATCGGGATCAGCAGCAGGGACAGCCAGAACGGCAGCGCATTTTGAAATTTGGCAACTTCGGTGGCGGGGATCATCGGCGGCTCCGTTTTGGCGCAGTATAATTGATATTTTCAAGCGCGTCATGTGACAGATCGAACACCTTGCGCATAACGGTGGGTAACTCGGATCGGTTGAAATTCCGATAAGCAATGAATGCGCCGGTTTTGGGCCGGGCATCCGCGCCCACCTGCGCCAGCATGATCTGAAGCCGCAGGTGAAAATGAGTGAAGGTATGGCGCGCCTCAACCGGCAATAACTGCCAGCCGGCCGACAACGGCGGCGCGGGCGCGGGGGCCTCATTCCAATCACTTCCGGGCCAGCCGAGCATACCGCCAAGCAGGCCCTTGCCGGGGCGGCGCTCAAGCAATAATGCGCCATCCGGGCGTTGCACCACATAGGCAATGCCCAACCGTGTGGGTTTGGGTTTTCTGGGGGTCTTGCGCGGCAGGGTTTCCTGGGTGCCCTCGGCCCGCGCCCGGCATGGCAAACGCCACGGGCAAAGGCCACAATTTGGCGATTTGGGGGTGCAGATCATAGCCCCCAGATCCATCACCGCCTGGGCGTAATCTCCGGGCCGGTGGATTGGCGTTAATGCGGCGGCGGCACGGGTAAACGCCGCCTTGGCCCTGGGCAGGGGCGTGGGATCATTGTGCAGCCGCGCCATCACCCGCTCAATATTGCCATCCACAACCACCTGCGGCTGATCAAAGGCAATCGCGGCAATCGCGGCGGCGGTATATGGCCCGATGCCGGGAAGCCCGAGCAGCGCCGCAGGCTGATCCGGAAACTGCCCGGCATGATCCGCCACCACCGCGCGCGCACATTTCAGCAAATTCCGCGCCCGTGCGTAATAGCCAAGCCCCGCCCATTCGCCCATGACGTGCGCATCTTCCGCCGCAGCCAGATCGGCAACCGTTGGCCACCGGGCGGTGAAACGCTCAAAATAGGGGATCACGCTGGCGACGGTGGTTTGTTGCAGCATCACCTCGGAAAGCCAGATGCGATAGGGATCGGGCATCACATCTTTTGCGTGCTGCGCCGGGCCAATCCGCCAGGGCAGTTCGCGGGCATGGCTATCGTACCAATTCAGCAAATCGGCTGATCGCGCCTGATCATGCATATGTTATCCCATTTAATTCTTCGGCTGGTTTACCTGGTTTGTTATGTGTTACCACAAGTTCAATCAATCAGGTTGTGTAGAGGAATGGACCTCGTGAGCCAACGAAAAGCCACAACATATGGTTTCAAGCGCACCTCAACGCTGTTGCAAAAGCGTATACGCAACGCATCGGAATCGCGCGGCTTTGCGCAATCGCGGCTGTTGACCCAATGGGTTGAGATCGTCGGGCAGGATATTGCCGCCATCGCCCGGCCTGTGAAAATAAGCTATGCAAAACATGGGCTTGGGGCCACTTTAACGGTGCTGACCACCGGCGCGCAGGCTTTGATGCTTGAGATGCAAAAGGAAAAGCTGCGCCAGAAGGTCAATACGGTTTACGGCTATAACGCCATTTCGCGCATCACCATCACCCAAACCGCGCCCACCGGTTTCAGCGAAGGCCAGGCCAGTTTTGAGCATCAGCAAAAGCCCGGGCCGCAAGCCGCCCCGGACCCGAAGGCAAAAGCCAAAGCCGAAGCATTGGCAGCCCCTGTGCGCGATATGTCGCTGCGAACAGCCCTTGAGCTTCTGGGGCAAAACATCATATCGAAATCAAAATAACAACCTGTGAGGACATGACATGGATCGAAGGCTAATTCTTGGGGGGATTGCAGTGGCCATCGCCGGCGGCGGGCTTATCTGGAAATATGGCACCCCCGGCTCAACCCTGATTGAACCGGTGTCGACGGCTTCGGCGCAATCGTCGGACGTGGATACGTCATCCATCGTTGAAATGACAATGGGGCCGCAGGATGCCAAGGTAACGGTCACGGAATACGCCTCCTTTACCTGCCCGCATTGTGCCAACTTTCACAAAGGCCCGTTCAAACAGATGAAGGCCGATTATATCGACAAGGGCCTGATACATTTCATCTACCGCGATGTCTATTTTGACCGCTTTGGCCTGATGGCGGCACAGGTCGCGCGCTGCGGCGGGCCTGAGCGGTTCTTTGGCATTGCCGATATGCTCTATACCCAACAGCAGGATTGGATTGCCGGCGGCGATGACCCGGCGAAGATTATCCAGAACCTGCGCAAGATCGGCAAAGTGGCCGGGCTTGGGGAGGAGACGCTTGATGCCTGTCTGGCCGATAAAGACAAGGCCGAAGCGCTTGTGGCCTGGTACAGCCAGAATGCCGAGGCCGATAATATCCGGGCCACGCCCTCGTTCATCATCAACGGTGAGCCCTATTCAAACATGAGCTATGACGACTTCAAAGAGGTCATAGATGCCAAGCTGGCCGAGTAAGGCCCGCATTGGCGCAGCCCCGGGCCTGACCCGGGGCCTCTCCTCAAACCAGAAGGTCCCGGCGCGGGGGCCGGGACGGCGTTGGTTCAGACTATACCGGCGCGCACCAGCGCCTGATCCACAGGTCCCCAATCCTCAAGCTCCAGCCGGACCGGCACCGTGATCACCTTGCGGCGAAACCCATAAGGCAGGCGCACCGCGTCTTTTTCAGTGGTGACAAGCTGTGCCCCCAGATGATCCGCCTCGCGTTCCAACCGGGCCATAAGCGCCGGGGTCAGTTGCTGATGGTCCTCAAGCGCCTCGGCCCGTGCCAGTTTGGCCCCAAGCCCCTGCAATGTAACAAAAAACTTCTCGGGATGGCCAATGCCTGCGAAGGCCAGAATGGGCGTACCTGTCCAGTCCATCCCGGTCAGTAACGGCTCCAGACGGCCCTTGAGATGCGGCAGGGTTATTTGCGGCCCCCAGATCTCAGCAAATTTCTGTTGCGCCGCCTCCGGCCCGATGGAAAGCAGCAGATCGGCACGTTTCAGGCCGGTGTTTACCGGTTCGCGCAAAGGCCCGGCGGGAATGCAGCGGCCATTGCCAAAGCCCTTTTGTGCATCGACCACAACGATTGAAATATCTTTGGCAACTGACGGATTTTGCAACCCGTCATCCATCACGATCACATCCGCCTTGCGCGCGGCCTTGCGCGCGGCCTCCGCCCTGTCTTTGGCCACCCATGTTGGCGCAAATGCCGCCAGCAACAACGGCTCATCGCCAACCTCGGCAGCGGAATGTTTGCGCGCATCAACCCGGACCGGGCCTTGCAGGGATCCGCCATGCCCGCGTGAGATGACATGCGGCTTCAGCCCTTTGTTTTGCAGATACGCCACCAGCGCAATAACCATCGGGGTTTTGCCCGTGCCACCGGCGTTCAGATTGCCAACGCATATCACCGGCACATCAGGCCGGTACGGGGCATTTGCGGCCAACCGCCGCGCCGTGGCCTTGGCATATATCCCGCCCAAAGGGGCCAGCAGCCGGGCCAGAGGTGCGGGCTTTGCCGGGTCAGTAAACCAGAACGGTGGGGCTTTCATGGGCTGGCCTCAAGCGTATCAAGCCGCTCTTCGATCAGATCAAGGATCATATCCGTCACCGCCGCCCCTTTTGAGGCAACATCCCACGCCGCATGCGCCATTTTGGCGGATTGATCCGGTGCGATCAGGCTTTGCACGGCTGTCGTCAATGTGGCTGTATCACGCACCAGCCGGGCGGCCCCGGCCTGGGCATAACGCGAATACCGGCCCAGATACCGGCCAACATATGGCCCGTAAACGATGGCCGAGCCATGGGCGGCGGGTGCGTTTGGATCCTGCCCGCTCTGGCCCGGATGCAGGGAATTGCCCATGAAACTGACCGGTGCCAGAACATACCATAATCCAAGCTCATCTTTTGAGGTTGCCAGTAAAACCTGCGTTGTCTCCCCCGGAAGCTTGCCTTTTTTTCGCAACACATAGCGCAATCCATGTTGTTTCAGCCGGGCTTCAAACTCGTGTAAATCATCGGCATTATCCGGCACGATAATCAACAGTGACCGATGCGACATCATGCTGACACGCGCATGGGCTTCAAGCACTGTATCCAGTTCATTCAATCCAATCATTGCCGAAAGCCAGACCGGGCGGCCAAGCAATATACCCGCAAATTTTTCACGGGTTGCGCTGTCATAAGGCAGGGCAATCGCACCTTCCTGCACCGGGCCGGTCACATGGATATCCACATCCTCCACGCCGATCTGGTGCAGATGCATGGCTGTTTCAACATTATGCGCCATGATCAGATCGAACCGCCCCAAAAGCGCCTTGGGCAGATCAGGAAACCAGCGCCACCCCGGCTTTGTCAGTTGATCTTTATCCACATCTACCAGCAACAACTGCACATTCGCGTGGCTGGCAGTGATCAATATCGCCGGATGAAGATTGCCACCGGCCCACAGGCAGATGCCCGGCTTCCAGTGGCGCAAAAATGCCTTTGCAGCAACAATCGTATCTTCAGGCAGCACCTGCCGGATCACGGATCCATCCGTGGGAATATCCTGGGTGAACCCGGCAGTGGTTGTCAGTAGAAAATGCACGTTCGGGTGCTGTTGTTTCAGCCTTTGAGCCAGATGAATCAACGCCTCGGCCTGATCTGCATCCGATGCATGTGCCCAGATCAAATCCCCCTCGGGGCGGGTTATATCCGGCGCGGGCGGGGCTTTGGTTGCTCGGCGCGCATAGGTCATATAGGCCGCAAGGCTGAGTGAGCGCGCCATGGATCAGCTTACCCAAGCTCTTCGGTGGGCGAGGCCTCGGCTTCTTCATCTCTGAGCTTATGCAGATGGGCAATGAAATACCGCATATGTGCATTGTCAACACTGCGATGTGCCTCGGATTTCCAGGCATCATAAGCCGTCGCGTAATCGGGGAAAATGCCAACGATATGAAGATCATCGGTATCCTTGAAAACCGTGCGGGCGGGGTCTGTCAACTCACCACCAAATACCAGATGCAGCCGTTGTGTCATTGTTGATCCTTGTTGAAAATGCCGTAAATTTCAATGCGTTCAGGGTTTCGTGTTTCTCATGGCCCATCTTGACGAAAAGCCATGAAACAGGCAACCAGTGTTTGAGCGCCCAACAGGAACTGACATGACAAAACCTTTTCTGATCCTACAGCTACGCCCGGAAACCGAGGCATCAGACAGTGAATTTGATGCGATTTTGCACAAAGGCGGGCTTGAGGCCGGGCAGGTGCGCCGCATCCGCCTTGATCAGGCGGCTTTGCCGGATGGGCTTGACCTTGAGGATTATGCCGGTGTGATCGTGGGCGGCGGGCCGGGATGTGTCAGCGATGCACCCGAATGCAAACCCCCGCTTGAGGCCCGGATCGAGGCCGAAATCTTATCGCTCATGCCTCAGATCACGGCCCGTGATTTCCCCTTTCTTGGCTGTTGTTATGGTATCGGGATATTGGGCAGGCATCTGGGCGGTGACGTCAGTAAACGCGCCTATCATGAGCCCGTGGGCACCTCTGATTGCACCCTGACGCCTGAGGGGGCCAATGATCCGCTTCTGGCCGGTGTGCCGCATGAATTTCAGGCCTTTGTCGGCCATAAAGAGGCGCTGCAATCCCTGCCCGGGGGCTGCGTTCATCTGGTCAGCTCGCCCGCCTGCCCCTATCAGATGCTGCGCTACGGCGCGCATGTCTATGCCACGCAATTTCATCCCGAAGCCGATAGCGCGGGTTTTCAGACCCGCATCAATATCTACAAACACCGCGGCTATTTCCCGCCCGAGGCCGCCGATGCATTGATTGCCATGTGCCATGCGGCAGATGTGCACGCGCCCGAACTTGTGTTGCGGAATTTCGTGAAACGCTACGGGTAGCTCTGGTTCTTGGCGGCAATCGCGCATAAATAGGCCAGAACTGATTACCAAATGATGAGGCCCCCGGTGACAGACAAACACCACGGACGATTAACCCGCGATGGCATCCGTATCCACGGCGCAGAAGATTTTTCCGGTATGTACAGGGCCGGCGCATTGGCGGCGCATATACTGGATGATATTGCCGCGCATGTGTTCGTTGGCCAGACCACCGGTGAGCTGGACCGTCTGATCGAGCAGCAGGTCAACGATGCCGGGGCGAAATCGGCGACGATTGGCTATAAGGGTTATAAACATGCCAGTTGTATCAGTGTCAATCATGTGGTCTGTCATGGCATCCCCGGCGATAAGAAGCTCAAGGATGGCGATATCCTGAATATTGACGTCACGGTGATTGTCGATGGCTGGTTTGGCGATACTTCGCGCATGTATGTGGCGGGCAAACGCAGCCGCAAGATTGAACGCCTTGTTCAGGTAACACATGACGCGCTGATGAAGGGTATTGAGGCGGTAAGGCCCGGCAATACATTCGGCGATATCGGTCACGCCATTCAGGCCTATGTCGAGGCGCAGCGCATGTCGGTTGTGCGCGATTTTTGCGGCCACGGCCTTGGCCGGGTGTTTCACGCGCCGCCCAATGTCTTGCATTTTGGCCGCCCTGCATCGGGGCCGGTTCTGGAAGAGGGGATGTTTTTCACCATTGAGCCGATGGTCAATCTTGGCCGCCCCGAAACCAAGGTTCTGGCCGATGACTGGACGGCGGTGACCCGCGACAAATCCCTTTCAGCCCAGTTTGAGCACTCCATTGGCGTGACAGCGGATGGGTGCGAGATTTTCACACTTTCGCCCGCAGGCCGGTTTCATCCGACCTGGGATTGATTTTGGCGGTGAGGGGCTGGATTGGCCTGGCAATGACCACCGGGCTTCGCCCTTGATTCCGGGCGGGGATAACGGGCAGGTTGGGCTCACAGCCGCCATTAAACCGCACGCCAAATTGCCTTTGATCCGTGTGTTTTTTGCCAAGGTAGAGGTCCCGGATCAGGTCCGGGACGATGCTGCGATTATTGGCAACGCTTCTCGGCGCCCTCAACGGCGGCGGTGAAGCCCAGCAATGAAAACGTGTCTTTTGTTATCGTGCCCTTGCTTGAGCGCGCTGTCAGTACGGCATCCGCACCGCGCTTCATGGCCGAGATGATCTTGGCATCATCGCCGGTACTTGCGGGCCAGGCCCATTCGCCTTCGGTGAACATCTCAAACTTGTTGCCGCTGATGTCGACAGTTACCGTTGAGCCTTCGGCAAAAGGATAGCCACCGGTAAAGGTAACCTGGCCCGACACATCCGCGCCGGGGCGATAAAATGTCATCAGCAGAATATCGCCGCGGCGTACCGCAACAACCTGCCCATCTTTGGTGTTGACCGTCTCGGTTGGGGCCGATACGGCCCAGCATTCGCGCGGATCATTATCTTCAAAAATGCTCCATGCGGTTTCGGCGGCCACCTGATTGGTGCTGGTTTCCTGGGCAACTGCGCCCGATGCCACAAATGCAAAACCTGCAATGATACTGAAAATTGTTCGTGATGATACCATTTGACCAGCCTCCAAGCTGTTCTGACCTCAATTAATCGGGCCACAATGTCCCTGTCGCGGGGAATTCTTATTGTGTGTGGCCCATTCTTGCCCAACAAAACAATAATAGCCTGAAACCCACGAGATGATAAAGACTGAAATTTGCGGTAAATGCACATGCCGCCACCAAAGGAGCCCTGAGAGATGACAAACCCGGTTGTGATGTCCGAGATATGGCGCGGAGGCCTGCTTGAAAGCCTGCATATGGGGCATGCCGTGATCTGCGATGCGAATGGGGAAATCGTTCAGGCGTGGGGTGATTCCAATGCCGTGATCCTGCCGCGCAGCTCGGCCAAGATGATACAGGCGCTGCCGCTGATTGAAAGCGGTGCGGCGGATGCGCAGGGCCTGAGCACGCGCCAGCTTGCGCTTTCATGTGCCTCGCATAACGGGGCGCATATTCATACCAGCGCCGTGCAAAGCTGGCTGGATGATCTGGGCCTGGATGAGAGCGATCTGCGATGTGGCGCGCATGATCCCAAGGATACCGAGGCCCATGAGGGCCTTATCCGTGCCTTTGCCAGGCCAAACCAGACACATAATAACTGTTCGGGTAAACATAGCGGTTTTTTGACCCTGACCAAACATCTCAAAGCCGGGCCGGAATATGTTGATCCGGATCATCCGGTGCAAAAGGCCTGTCTTGAGGCGTTTGAATCCGTCACCGGTGAATCCAGCCCCGGCTTTGCCATTGATGGCTGTTCGGCCCCGAATTTCATGACCACGCTGCACGGCATGGCCCGCGCCATGGCTTTTTATGCGGCGGCCATTGAAGGCCGGGACGCCCGCCAAACCGCGGCAACCCGCCTTTGGCAGGCCATGGTGGCGCATCCTGAGCTGGTGGCCGGTGAGGGGCGCGCCTGTACCGAACTGATGCGCGCCTGCTCCGAGCCGGTGGCGCTTAAAACCGGGGCCGAGGCATTTTTCGTGGCCATCATCCCGGGGCGCAAGCTTGGCGTGGCTCTGAAGATCGTCGATGGCGGCACGCGCGGTGCCGAATGCGCCATTGCCGCGATACTGGTCAGGCTTGGGGTGCTCGATGCCGATCACCCGGCAACGCGGAAATTCATGAATACACCGATCGAAAATTGCCGGGACATGACAACCGGAATGATCAAACCTGCCGCAACATTGCTATGATCTGACGCAAACGCGGCTTGAAGGCAGCTTGAAAACACGCCATATTTTGATTGTTCTCAGGGCGGGGTGAAACTCCCCACCGGCGGTAAGGGGCCTGTGCCTCAAGCCCGCGAGCGCATCGGGTTTTTATAAAAACCCTTTGGTCAGCAGATCTGGTTAAATTCCAGAGCCGACGGTCATAGTCCGGATGGAAGAGAGCGTGATGGCATGGCCCGGTTTTGGGCTGCGTCCTTTCGTTTGATGCTCTGGGTGACGTGTCAAAGAGGAAAGGATAAACGCCATGACACTTCCCCGATATGCCTTTATCAAGGCGAACTGGCATTCAGGTATTGTGGATCGGGCCCTGGATGGATTTGCCGAACTGATCCCACCCGCTCAGACAGATGTGTTTGATGTGCCCGGCGCATTTGAGATGCCGCTTCTGGCGCGTGATCTTGCGGCCTCAGGGCAATATGGGGCCGTGATTGCCGCCGCCTTTGTGGTTGATGGCGGCATATACCGGCATGATTTCGTGGCGCAGGCGGTGGTGGACGGGCTGATGCGCGCGGGGCTTGATACCGGGGTGCCGGTGCTTTCAGTCTCGCTTACGCCGCATCACTATCAGGAAACCGCGCATCACAATGCGATCTATCAGGCGCATTTCGTTGAAAAGGGCCGTGAGGCCGCCCATGCGGCGCTGATGATCAGCCAAACCCGTGCCGGGCTTGATCATGAAGCGGCTGAATGAACGGGCGCGCTTATATACCGGGATCAACAATCTGCCGGGGGCTGTTTTCAGTCGATGGCATACCATTGGCGATGGCATACAAACGTGTGATCAGCGCCGCCTGAGAGCGGCACTCAAGCTTGCTTTTGATCCGCCGGTAATGGGTATAGACGGTGTTTATCGACAGCTTGCAGCGGCTGGCATATTCGGTCAGGCCTTCGCCATAGGCGATCGAGCGGGCAAGGCGCTGTTCTGCGGCGGTCAGGGAATATCTGCGCAGGTTGCGCGCAAAAAACTCCGGGTCGCTATTGAGCTTGATCCGGTTCCAGAAAACCCGCATCGCGCGCATCAGATGTGGCTTTAGCTGGCCAATTCTGGCGATACCGGCCTCGTCGGCGCCTGCAATCCCGCCGGGTCGGTGAAGCGCAATAAGGCCTCTGATTTCGTGATCGAAAACCTGTGATCCGACCGACAGATAATAGCGCAATCCGCGCGGGCGCAGGAAATCCGCATAAAAGCGGTGGTGGTCCATTTCGGTCTCGGTCATGAACATGTGATCGTGAAGAATGCTTTCAGATGAGCGCGCAAGAAAATCAATGCGCGGGTTATCATTGGCAAAATCGCGCTGGTAAACCATCAGGTTGTCGGGGTCGATCCGGGCGGTTTCCATATGCAGCAGGCGGCCCTGCCCGACATTGTGGTATTCAAGGGTGACTTCGCGGTATCCCAGCCCATCGGCCAGAATTTCAAGGCCACTCTCCCACGTCGTTTCGCCGTGAGCTGCGGCATATATGGCATCAAGAATTTCGATGTCAGTGAAACCTGCGATAATTCAGCCCCCCAATTTATCTGCGGGCATCACCAGATCTGGTGACGACATGCATATGTCTGCGCCTCATATTAACATAAAAAGGCAAATTTGCACATCGCCAGAAGATGAGGTGGAAAATGAGATTTGGTTTGATCGCAATGGTTCTGCTGATGTTGTCGCTGGTTGCCGGATGTAAAGGCCCATTATTATGGATCAACTCATCTACAATAGAAGTGAATTTATATGAGTATAAGGGTAGAAACTGGCTGTTGATTAGGGAAACCGGTTTAAGTGCCACAAATGATGTGGAATATATTACTACTCTCACCCGCTTGGCGATCGTACGACCGGACGGAACTGCGCAAATCACTGCCAGCAGGAAAGTCTTTGATGATGGCGACGTTTCTAATACGATATATCCAGAGGCAAGAAAGCTGCTTGGTAGTGATCCGATATCGACAATTGATAATTCCGGAAGGCTAATCCGGCGCATCCCCAGAAGTGCCATAAAGGTGACACGCAAAAAGGGGTCTCGCAATACCGATATTCAGATCGAACCGTCCTTTTTGCAGGGAAAACCCGTTGAGGATCAGAGCGAGCCGATATCGGATACGCCAGCAGGTTTCGAGAATGTAACAGCCACAACACCGGATGCAGAACCCTTAGCGCGGGCTGAGAAAGATGGCGGGGATTAGAACGAAACGGGTATCAACCCTCGCAATCCCGTATACGAGCCGGATATCTCAGGTCTGGCGTAAAAGATGAATGGAGCATTTTTCATTCAGCCCGCCAGCAATGCCAGTGTTTCATAGGGTTTAAGCGCTATGCGGGCGGTTAGGCCGTATCCATCAGGGCCGTCTTTTTCAATTTCCGGGAACAGGCGCAGGATTTCATCGCGGGTATCCCCGTTGAAGCTGTTGAGGGTTTCACAACCGGGGTGATAGCTTTCACTTTGCAAACCATTGCCGGTGAGTATTTCATGCCGGTCAAACAGCAGGTGAACATATGTCACCGGCTTGCCATCTGCGCGGCGTGTGATGCTTGTGCCATTTACCATGGTTTTCGCCAGCACCAGCACTTCCCATGAATTGAACATCAGCTCGGCCATGGGCGAGGCGATCAGCACCCGGTGGTTGGGGGATAGTTCAATCCTGTCATGTTCGCCAAGCGCGCCCTTGGCAAAAACAATCGGCGCATCCGGCCCTTGGGCAAATCTTTGCGAAATGCCCACCCAACGCACCGGTTGCGGCCCGTGATCAAGGGTTTGCACCAGATCACCGGGCTGAAGCCGCTCGATCGGGGTGGCACCGTCTGGGGTATCAATCAGAGTGCCGGCGGTAAAACAGGGGGCGGTGGTGGTGAGGTTGACGAAGGCGGTATCGGTATTTCCCTCACTGTCTTCAACCGTATAGGAAAAGCTGTTGCTGCCCTCATCACCATCGGATTCGACCAGAACCATGCCATCTTCGGTCAGGGTGATCATCTCACCGGAAGGCAGGGTCACGGTATCCCCGGCGACAACAGGCTGACCGTTGATCGAGGTGATGATCAGGCTGCCACCATTTGAGGAGCTGTCATTTGCCAGGAGGTCGAATTCCTGCGCATCCGTGCCTTCAACCTCGATCTCGTCATCTTCGGCAATCAAAGCGGTTTGTACGGAATTGCCGGCGATCAGAAGATTGCTGTCATAGGCGCGATCCCCGCCATCGGCGATGCCGATTCTGATGGTATTGATCTCGCCCGGATTAACCGGCGCTTTCAGGGTGAGCGTAACCGTAAACCCATCCATTTCGGTGTTGAAATTATCGTCACTGGCCGAGTTGTCGACATAAAGGTTTGCATTACTTTCATCGTTGATGTTGTTGATGGTGATGTCACCGGTGCCCACGGTAAGCACGGCCTGCTCGCCATTTACCCAGACCCCAACCGCATCATTGAAACCTGAATTGACATATTCAAGATATTCCTCGGACGAGAAGGTGATCTGCATGGTTAATGTGCTGCCCTCGGGCACAAACTCGGCTTCAAAAATCGCGGCATCATAGGTTTGCTGGCCTGATATTTCGGTCAGATCAGCATCGCCTTCGGTGTGATTGTTGGTTGTCGTGTCGGAGCTGGTGTTAACATCGCCATTGCTGTTGGTGATGTCGGCGGCCGAGCCGGTGGACAGGATGACGCCAGTATCTGACGGGGTGATGCCCGGCGCGATGCTGTCGCCTTCGGTAAAGATACCCGAGGCGTTATCGGACCCGGTAAAACTGGCGGATACGATCTGGATGCCATTGCCGAACATTTCCTCGGCCATTTCCTGCGCCGAGGCAGAGGTATCAATGGGCAATTCTGATGCTGTGGGCATGATTAGGTATCCGTCATTGTCTGGGTCAGACCCGACAATATGGAACGCATGTTTATGCAAAGTTTATGTATTACCCGTGCCAGTTGGGAAAATAGATTGAATTTTATGCAACGCCGCCCTAAGCCAAGCTTCATGACAAAGCCCAAAAAGAACAGCCGCCAGCAGGTTTATACACTGTTGGTCGAGATTGGCCGCAAAGATGGCGATGGCCTGCCTGATAAGGCAACGGGCGCGGCTTTGGTTGTCTATGCCAGCGGTATTGACGAGGCCGAAGCGGTGCGTGAAACCGTGGCAATCCTAAAGCAGGCCGATACCGCGCCGCTGGATGTGTCGGGCTATGGCACGCTTGCCGAGCGTGAGGCGGAAGGCCATGATATTGCCGATGATGAACGCGCCCTGATGCAGCGCGCTTTGGATGAAAACGCCGTTATCGTGGCGCAGGTCACCCCGTTTTATGATTGATCACTCCGCGCCGGAGCCAAACCATTTTTGCCGCAATTTGGCATAGCTGCCATCTTCGCGCAGGTTTAGCAGGGCCTGATTTATGTCTTCGGCCAAAGGGCTGCCCGAGGGCAGGGCAATGCCGTAATTTTCCCGCAAAAACACCGGCCCGGCCATGCGCGCGGGGCGTTTGTTATCCGCGTTGGCAAAATAGGCCAGGATCGGCGCATCAAACACCACAGCATCAAGATCACCCGCTTCAAACGCCGCCAGCATCGTTTCGGGATCATTGAACCCGGTATAGCTCAGATCCCGCCGGTCAAGAAAATTTGCGGCGGTCGACTCACTGATCGTGCCCACCCGCTTGCGATAAAGATCATTGACCGTATTGATCGAGGAACTGATCGCCTGAACCGTCAGTTTCGAGGTGATATTGGCCACAAAGACCGATACCAGAAACAGCGATGACACAACCATGATCGTGGCCAGAACCCGGCCCATGACCGTGCGCGGCACCCGCTCTTCAAAGCCGCCATTCACCACCAGGTTAAGTGCCCACCAGAAGGCCGGGAACATGGCTTTTTTGCCGGGCTGATCGAAATAGGGCTGGTCCTTGCGCTCAAACCGCCACATCAGCATCCCCCCGCCAAGCAACAGGGCAAACGCCATTCCCACCGCCAGCAGCAAATCCGCCGAGGTGATGATCTTCCATATCCCTGAATTCGAGCCGGATTTGGCCGGGATCATGATCTGCAGGCCGGCGCTGAAAATCGGCTGGGAGAAATCCAGCACCCGCTCGCGTTCGGCGGTGATCGAGATATTGGCGGCTGAGGCATCAACATCGCCGGCCATGGTGGCCTTGAGCATATCGCTGAATCGGTCAAACCGGCGGATTTTGTATTTCACCCCGATTTTGCGGGCAATCTGATCCCAAAGCTCAATGGTAAATCCGGTATCACGCCCCTTTTCGCTCATCGAAAATGGAACGCGGGTAACGGTGCCAACCGTCAATTCCTGGGCAGCACTCAGGCCGGGCCATAAAACCACTGCGACAAGTAAAATCAGTTTTTTCATTAATCCCCCAACAGGATGTCAATTTCGCCTTTATGATACATGTGATGCGCGTGCAAGATACCTTTGCCTTGATCCTCGGCGATGTCTTGATATTGCGATCACGCATTCTTGTGTTCTGAACCCCTTTTCTTATCCGGTTTGCACAACCCGTCAATCCGCGCTAGGCCAGCCTTGATCCTTAAAACCCGGTAATTGCCCATGACACATCCCGCCACAGACCCTGTAGACCTCACAGCCCGGCTTGTACGCTGCCCCTCCGTCACGCCCGATGAAGGCGGTGCTTTGGTGCTGCTGGAAGAAGTTCTAAGCCGCGCCGGATTTGAATGCCAGCGGGTGGATCGGGGTGGCATATGTAATCTCTTTGCCCGCTGGGGTGCCAGGGGTGCGAGCCGGACATTTGGCTTTAACGGCCATACCGATGTGGTGCCTTTGGGCGATGCGGCCGCCTGGAGCAAGCCGCCATTCGGGGCCGAGATCAACGCGGGCCAGCTTTGGGGGCGCGGCGCGGTGGATATGAAATCGGGGGTTGCGGCCTTTGCCGCCGCCGCGATGGATTTCGTGACGCAAACACCGCCCGATGGCGCGGTCATTCTGACCATCACAGGCGATGAAGAGGGTGACGCGGTGGATGGCACCACGGCGCTTCTGGATTGGATGCAGGCCCGCGGCGAGAAGATGAGCGTTTGTATCGTGGGAGAGCCGACCTGCCCCGATAAAATGGGCGAGATGATCAAGATCGGGCGGCGCGGATCGTTGTCGGCGTGGTTTACCCTTACCGGCATTCAGGGCCATTCGGCCTATCCGTATCGCGCCCGTAATCCGCTGCCCGCGATGGCCCGGCTGATGGATCGGCTGGCCTCGCACAAGCTGGATCAGGGGACGGAAAATTTTGACCCCTCAACTCTCGCGGTGGTGACGATTGATACCGGCAACATGGCCACCAACGTGATCCCGGCGCAGGTGCGGGGCACGGTGAATATCCGCTTTAACGATGCCCATGACAGTGCCGGCCTGATCGCCTGGCTGCAGGGCGAGCTGGACAAGGTGGCGGATGAGTTCGATGTCAAAACTGAGATGAATGTGAAAGTCTCGGGCGAAAGCTTTCTCACAGCTCCGGGCGCGCTTTCTGATCTGGTGGCGGCTGCGGTTGAGGCCGAAACCGGGGTGGTTCCGGTGCTATCAACCACCGGCGGCACTTCGGATGCCCGGTTTGTCAAAAATCACTGCCCGGTGGTGGAAT
Source organism: Roseovarius sp. (assembly GCA_021775255.1). Classification (GTDB taxonomy): domain Bacteria; phylum Pseudomonadota; class Alphaproteobacteria; order Rhodobacterales; family Rhodobacteraceae; genus Roseovarius. The sequence goes on along the minus strand of JAJFIA010000021.1, from coordinate 104,695 downwards.
TTGGCCTTGTGGGCCGGACCATGCATCAGGTGGATGAGCGGGTGCCGGTTGAGCAGATCATACAACTCAAGGCGATCTATGCCCGTATTCTTGCCGATTATTTTGCCTGAGCGATGCGTCGCTATCTGATTGTCATGCTGAAAGAGCCGCGCCCGGGACAGGTCAAAACCCGGCTGGGCGCTGACATTGGCATGATTGACGCCGCATGGTGGTTTCGCCATCAGGTGCAGCGGCTCTTGCGCGAGGTGGAAAGCCCGCGCTGGCAGGTGCTGCTGGCGGTTTCTCCTGATCGGGCGGGATTGCAAAGCCGGGTCTGGCCCGCGCATCTGCCGCGTGTGCCGCAAGGGCACGGTGATCTGGGTGCACGGATGGGGCGGCTGATGCGCAGCCTTCCGCCGGGGCCGGTGTGTATCATCGGCGGCGATATTCCGGGCATCCGAAAGGCGCATATCGCGCGGGCATTTACGGCACTCGGGGGTCATGAGGCGGTATTTGGCCCGGCCCCGGATGGGGGCTATTGGCTGGTCGGGATGAAACGCGCGGGGCGGGTGCCTGCAAGTTTGTTTCAGGGGGTGCGCTGGTCGAGTGAACATGCGCTGAGCGACAGCATTGCCAGCCTTGGAGGCGCGCGTGTGGCTGAGGTGGATATGCTGCGCGATGTCGACAGGGCTGTTGATCTCGGGGCCGCTCATCAGCCCTGACAGGCTGCCTCGCGAGGCGCGCATGTCAGGGCGCGATGAGCGGTTTGCGCCTGGCGTGGTTCATGATAGGCAAACGCCATGAGCCATATCCCCACCAAAGACGAGATCCTGCAATGGATTTCCGATAACCCGACACTCACTTCGAAACGCGACATCTCGCGCGCCTTTGGCATCAAGGGCGCGGCGCGGATTGATCTCAAGCGCCTGCTGAAAGAGTTGCAGGCCGAAGGGCATCTGGAAAAGCGCCGCAAAACCTATCGCGATCCGGATCGCCTGCCGCCTGTTTCGGTGTTGCAGATCTCCGGGCAGACACCGGATGGGGATTTGCTGGCGCGACCGATGGAATGGGAAGGCGAGGGCGCCGCGCCGGTGGTGCTGTTCGTCCCCCGTGCCAGCGATCCTGCCTTGGGCGAGGGCGACAGGATTCTGGCCCGCCTGAGCGAGGTCAAGGGCGAGGATCACCAATATGAGGCCCGCCTGATCCGCCGCATCGGTACCAACCCGCTCAAGGTTCTGGGGGTATTTCGCAAGCGCGCCGAGGGCGGGCGGATCGTGCCCATCGACAAGGGCGTCGGCAAGGAATGGAGCGTGGCCAATGATGCCACCTTTGGGGCCAAAGATGGCGAGCTGGTCGAGGCGGAACAGGCTGGCCCCAAGGGCCGCATGGGCCTGCCAAACGCGCGGATCGTGCAGCGGTTGGGTGATCCGTCTGCACCCAGGGCCGTGTCATTGATTGCCATTCATCAACATGGCATTCCCGATGATTTTCCGGATGAGGTGATCACGCAGGCCGGCGCAATGAAACCCGCAGGCCTGAAAGCCCGCAAAGACCTGCGCGACATGCCCCTGATCACCATTGATCCGCATGATGCGCGCGATCGCGATGATGCCTGCTGGGCGCAGGCGGATGATGATCCTAAAAACAAGGGCGGCCATATTCTCTGGGTGGCGATTGCCGATGTGGCGCATTATGTAACGCCCGGATCGGCGCTGGATATTGAGGCCCGCAAGCGTGGCAATTCCAGCTATTTCCCTGATCGTGTGGTGCCGATGCTGCCTGACCGGCTGTCGGGCGATCTGTGCTCGCTTCACGAGGGTGTGCCGCGCGCCTGCATAGCCCTACGAATGCAGATAGATGCCCATGGCGAAAAGATCAGCCATGCGTTTCAGCGCGGGCTGATGCGCTCGGTCGCGTCGCTGAATTACCGCGAGGTGCAGCAGGCGATGGACGGTGATCCGAGCGATAAATGCGCCCCCCTGATGGATGATGTGATCCGCCCGCTTTATGCCGCCTATGAGGCCTTGAGAATCGCCCGCAAAAACCGCCAGCCGCTTGATCTTGACCTGCCCGAACGCAAGGTTGTGCTCAGCGATGAAGGCAAGGTGACCAGCGTCAATTTCACCGACCGGCTGGAGGCGCATAAGCTGATCGAGGAATTCATGGTGCTGGCCAATGTCTCCGCCGCCGAAACCCTTGTGGCCAAAAAATCCCCGCTGCTGTTTCGGGTGCACGAGGAACCCCCGCCTGAAAAGCTTGATAGCCTGCGCGAAGTGGCCGCGGCGGCGGGGCTGGTGCTGGCCAAGGGGCAGGTGCTCAAAACCGCGCATCTCAACGCGCTTTTGCACGCCGCCGAGGGCACGGAACACGCCGAACAGATCAACATGTCGACCCTCAGGTCAATGACGCAGGCCTATTATGCCCCATCAAATTTCGGGCATTTTGGACTGGCTTTACTGGCGTATGCGCATTTCACCTCGCCGATCCGGCGCTATGCCGATCTGATTGTGCATCGGGCGCTGATCTCGGCCCATGGCTGGGGGGATGACGGGCTGAGCCGGGAAGAAATTGAGCGGCTTGAGGCCACAGCCACCCATATCAGCGAGACGGAGCGCCGCTCGATGATGGCCGAGCGTGACACCAATGACCGCTATCTGGCGGCGTTTCTGTCCGAGCGCGTCGGCGAGGAATTTACCGGGCGCATCAGCGGCATCGCCAAGTTTGGCGTGTTTGTCCGGCTTGATGATACCGGTGCCGATGGCCTGATCCCGATCCGCACCCTTGGGCGGGAATATTTTCAGTTTGACCGCGATGCCGGGACGCTGAAAGGGGCCGAGACAGGCATGGTGATCGCCCTGGGGCAGCCGGTCACCGCGCGCCTGACCGAAGCGGCACCGGTCACCGGCGGCATTGCATTGGAACTGATCAGCCTTGACGGCAAATCCCTGCCCAAATCCGGCGCGCGCAAACGCGGCAGGCCAGCGGGGCGCAAGGCCGGTACGGGCAAGCGCAAGGTGAAACGCAGGCGCTAGGCTTTCTGGTGATATGTCAGCGCATGACGAATGAGATGCGACAGGCGCTCAGGCTCAATCTGATCCGGATCATCAAACAACACAGCCCTGTTGCCATCCAGCCTGTCCCACCCCGGAAAGGCCTGGGCGTAGCGGGCGATGATCGTTGTACGGCAATGGGCGAATATGGCAAAACTGGCCTGTTTATGCGGCCCAAGGCGCAGGGTTGATCCGGCACCTGTCTGAGGCGTGAGATATGCCGACTGCCGCCAGCGCAGGGTTTCTTCCAGAGGGCCAATATCCGGCAGGTTCTTTGCCACATCCATGATCACCGAGCGCAGGCGTACCACACCATCCCGCACCGTTGCGGGGTAGCTGTTGATCACCTCACGTACAGGGGCGGGCATGGCTGGATGGGTCATGCCGGGTAGAGTGCCGCGCGGGCATGCTCAATGTAAGACATAAGGCCCGCATTCTCACGCACCAGCCGCCGCAACCCGGTATCGCATGGCAGGGTGCGGATCATATCAAGCACCGGAGCGATGGTGGCATCTGCGGCGCTGGGGGTTTCGCCAAACAAAAAGGGGTTATTGCCCAGTGTTTGCTCAATCGCCCTGATATCCCGCCCCAACCGATCCAGCCGGTCCTCACGGGAAAACTGTGCAATACCCTGCGCCATCATCGCCCGCCGGACATTCCTGCGGATCATGCCGGGAATGATTTTGCGCAATATTGCAGGCATGTCGGCAAAGAACGTCTCACGGATAACTGGCCAGCATTGCTCATTCAGCCAGCGGTCATGCACCAGCCCGCAGCGCAGATTTTCCTCAACCATACGGGTCAACGCATGTGACCGGGCCTTGTCATCGGCGCTCAGCCCGGCATTGAAATCCGCACCATGGCTTTCAAGATAGGTCTGAATATTTGTGCTGTCGGGGATCAGCCGGTCAGCGGTTTTCAGTACCGGCAGGCGCCCAAGTGGCATCTTTGACGGGTTGGCCACATATTCCGGCACCCATGTCTGTCCGGACATTTGCAGCAGGCACATGGCCTTGAGACAAAACGGGCTATGGCTGGGTTGATCAGAATTTCCGGGGAATGTAAGCAAAGTAAGCACGGGCAGGTTTCCTTGAACATGAATTTAGCCCGTGCCTATCAATATATACTGTCACTATCTGTCAGTATATCGGGGGGCGGCCCCGCCCCCCGGTATATCTCAGCTTGCCACTTTGTAATCTGTGAAAGCGGCGTCAACTTCGGTTCCGGCCAGGTGATTGACATAGTTGGAGTAGGTTTTGCAGGCGATGGCCTGCACGATGCCAAGCACATGCTGCGTGGTGAAACCGGCGGCAAGGAAGCTGTCAACTTCGCTCTGATCCGGCAGGCCGCGCTTTTCGGTCATGATGCGCGCGAATGTGGCCAGCGCATTCAGTTTTGTATCGGGCAAGGGGGTGCCCGCGCGTAAGGCGGCAAGGCTGTCAGCCGGAACACCCGACATCTTATCGGCAATCATCGAATGGGCCGCCGTGCAATAGGTGCAGCCATTGACACGGCTGACGCTGAGGAAAACGGTTTCCTGCTCTGCCGGGCTAAAGCCCGCATCGGCACGAAAACTGTTATAAGAGGCGATATAGCCGGTCAAAACCCCTGGAAGTGCGCCCATATAGCCATACATGTTGGGGATGAAGCCCAACCGGGCCTTGGTGGCGTTGAGAATTTCAGCAACCTCGGGGGCGGCTGTTTCGGGTGTGGCGGGGGTGATTTTCATCAAGGCGGTACGGGTCATGAGTCGTCCTTTTAATTTACAGAATGATCATTTCATATATTGCAAAGCTGGACCTTTCAAGCTATTTCAGAACGATGAGTTCAAAAATCCGTGATACCCGCGCGCGGGGCCGCCCAAGAGGCTTTGATGAGACCCTTGCCATCGAGGCCGCGATGCGGGTTTTCTGGGCGCAGGGCTATGCGGCGGCCTCGGTGGATACGCTCAGCCGGGCGATGCATGTGCCGCGCGCCAGCCTTTACCAGATGTTCGGCGATAAAGAGGGGCTGTTTCTGGCGGCGATCCGGCATTACCGCGATGTCAGCTTTGCCCCGGTGATGCAGCTTCTGAATGCGGGCAAAACCCTGCGGGATGATCTGACGGCTTTCTTCAACGGCTTGATTGAGTTTGCCACCCGTGATGCCAAAACGCCGGGCTGCCTGATTGCCTGTGTGCTGGCGGATGCGGCAGGCAATGATGGGCACATGCGCGATGAGTTGACGGAGAAATTTGATAATATAGAGCGCGCACTTTCTGATCGTGTCGCAAAAGCGCAGGAGATTGGGCAGGTACCAGCCCAGCCTCCGGCGGATGATCTGGGCATGATGCTGGCCGCAACGGCCCGGGGCCTGATGGTGCGGGCGCGCACCGGTTGCCCGGCAAGTGATCTGTACCCGGCCGTCACGGCTGTGGTTGATCTGGTGGCGGGAAAACCGCATTGATTGCTGACATTTCCTGTCAGGACGTGCAAGGATACTCCTACCCATGACCCGAACCCACCGCCTGTTCCAACTGATGCAAGCCCTGCGCGATTGCCCGCCCCCGGCCACGGCGCGCGATCTGGCGCAGGCGCTTGAGGTGACGCCACGCACGATCTACCGCGATATTGATGCCCTGCGCGGCCTTGGTGCTGTGATCGACGGTGCCGCCGGATTTGGCTATACCCTGATCGAAGATGCCGCCATGCCGCCGCTCAGCTTTAGCAATGATGAGCTTGAGGCGCTGGTGCTGGGCCTGCGCGAAGTGGGGCAGGTGGGTGATCCGGCTTTGGTGCAAGCGGCGCAATCGGCGCTTAGCAAACTGCGCGCGCGGCTGCCTGCGGCACAGGCGCACCGGTTGCAACACGCGGTGCTGACGGCGCGGCGGTTTGCGCCCCTGCCCGAGCCGGGGATTGATGTGACCATACTCAGACAGGCCACATGGGACGAGCGCACCATCCGGTTTGATTATTGCGATGCCCAGGCCCGCGACACCCGGCGCAGCGTTGATCCGCTGTCGATCGTTTACATGCAGGCGTCACATTGCCTGCTGGCGTTTTGCCACCTGCGCAAGGATTTTCGCGCCTTCCGGCTGGATCGGATGCGGGGGCTGGAAATTATCGAAGCCTCATTCAGGCCCCGCCGGGTGCCGATGCTGCGCGAGTACTGGGCGCAGATGCAGGCGAAAGTGGCCTCATAGGCAATCCCTAGCAAGGATGTGTTTTGATGACTTCCTGTTTGATGCTATTCACTTTATGATGGGCCAAAAACCATTGAGGAAAAGAGCAGGCAATGCGTATCCGATTTATCATGACCGCTGCTTTGGGCGGAGTTTTTGGAATATCCGCGCTGGCATCCCCGGTTGAAACCTCACTCAGGCCACAAATGCGGCCGGGCTACCTGAAACCGGTCAGGCTATCGGTGCAGGATGCCACTTCCCAAAACCGGATACGGCCCGAATTGCGGCCCACGGATTTAGTTGATGGGCAGGAACAGGATGAGGCCGGTGTGGTGCGTGTTGCCTCGGCAAATCTGGCGTTTGACCGCTGGATCAAGGGGTTCAGGCCTCGCGCCCTTTCTGCGGGGATCAAAGCCGGGGTGTTTGATCGGGCGTTTCGCGGGGTGACATACAATACCAGCGTGATCCAGAAAGATCGCAACCAATCGGAATTCCACAGCCAGATATGGGATTACCTTGATAGCGCTGCCTCGCCCGTGCGGGTGGAAAACGGCCAGAAGGCGCTGCGCGAATATGGCCCCACCCTGCGCCGGATTGAGCAGAAATACGGCGTGGACAAAGAGGTGGTTGCGGCCATCTGGGGGCTGGAAAGCACTTATGGCACGCGCAAAGGCACGATGCCTCTGATCGAATCGCTGGCGACACTGGCCTATGACGGGCGGCGCGGCAAGTTTTTTGAAGGGCAGTTGATTGCAGCGCTCAGGATCATCCAGTCAGGTGACGTATCCCCGCGCGACATGACAGGAAGCTGGGCCGGGGCGATGGGCCATACGCAATTCATCCCCACCTCGTACCTGGCCTATGCGGTGGATTTTACCGGCGATGGCAAGCGCGATATCTGGTCGGATGATCCCTCGGATGCGCTGGCCTCGACCGCTGCCTATCTGGCGCGGTTCGGCTGGACGAAGGGGCAGCCATGGGGGGTTGAAGTGCGCCTGCCCAAGGGCTTCAATCATGCGCTGGCCACGCGGTCAAACATCAAGACCCCGGCGGCATGGGCCGCGCTTGGGGTCACGGATATCCATGGCAAGCCGGTGAAGAATTATGGCAAGGCATCGATATTGCTGCCTGCGGGGGCGGCGGGGGCGGCCTTCATGATCTTCAACAACTTCGCGGTGATCGAGAAATACAACAAGGCCGATGCCTATGTGATTGGCGTGGGGCATCTGTCGGACCGGCTCAAGGGCGGGCCTGAAATACAGGCAAGCTGGCCGCGCGGGTACGAGCCCTTGACATTTGAGCAACGTAAAGAGATGCAGCGCCGCCTGCGCCGCAAGGGATATGAGCTGGAAAAGATCGACGGCATCATCGGCCCGAATACAATCAATGCCATCCGGGCATTTCAGAACTCTGCCGGAGTCACCCCCGATGGCTATCCCAGCCAGGATTTGCTGAAGCTGCTGAAGCGGCGTTAACCGCAGGGTGCGTGGGTTTCACCCACCTTACATGCCATTGCAGATGTCTGACCCTTGAATAGCGGTGGCTGTTTGGCTTTTACCACATCAAAAGCGTTTCGCCTTAACCCTGCCTCCGGGTTAAGGCGAAAAGCGTTAAGCATGCTCCACCGCATCGGGGCGATTGATTATGGCGAAAGGTTTCAGGGCTTCGGGCCAATCTCACCATGCAGGATGAATTTACGGTCGGTTTTTGTAACCGGCTTGATTTCCAGCGTGCCAACACCGCGTTTATCCGCAAACTGACCAGTGCCCGAAACCAGCTCCCAAAAGCCGAAATCATGCAGTTCCGGTTTCTCAGCACCTTTCATAAACACCGCCCTGACCGTCCATTTCAAATAGGCCACATCACCGTTTGCCGCTGTCATCTCAAGATAGCCCTGCGGATCAGCGCCATGTGGCGGGTTGATGTCATGCCAGCCCTGCTCAACCACGTCCGTATCCGCCAACAGGCCGGTGCCTGTGGCATGGCCTGTCCGGCGTACCATCGCGACGAAATGTTTTGACCCATCCTTGAAATCCATCCGGATCACTTCGGTGGGGGTCATCACGGCTTCAACGCTCACTGGCGCGGCCATTGTGGAGCCTGCAAAAAGCGAAATGGCGACGGCCAGTATTGCGGATTTAAGCGAGAATGGGTTCATGAGATTTGTCCTTATGAATTTTTGTCAGATCAACGGAAGAATGCCGCCCTCAAGCCAATTCACAAGACACAATGCTGTGATGAATGGTAATGTTTTAATACTCATCCGGCTCACATGGGCCGCCCTGAAAGCAGTGCAGCACTTTTTCCTGCATAGCTGCGGTCGGCTCGGGGAAGGCCAGATCGCCACATGGATTGAACACCAGCATGTATCCCTTCGGCTGGCGCTCAAGAAAGGCCAGATATGGCAGATCCGAGACAGGGCCGGCGCAAAATGGGCCAAAGCATTTGGCGTTGAGCGTGATTTCCTGATCAAACCCCGTATCAAACCCGTTCAGGGTTAAAGACTGCCCCGTCAGGCGGGCCGGAATATAGGTATTATGCGGGGTGTCTTGCTGATTGTTGTAATCAACGACCGGCAATTTCCCTTCGTCAAAGACAAGCCGGCCCGTCACAACCACATAAACCTCTTCTGCCTCAGCCGCCTGATGATAGCTACGTGCCAGATCAGGCGGCAGGCACGAAAGGGCAAATGCGGGGCCAGTGGCCAGCGTCGCGGCAAGGGCTGCACTTAAAATGATGCGGGTCAGAGCAAACCTCCAAACTCATCCAGAACGCTCATGTAAACATCGCGTTTGAAGGGGACGATACTGGCCACAAGCTGATCCGGGGCCAGCCATTGCCAATGGGAAAATTCCGGATGTTCGGTGACTATGTTCACATCATTGTCAGCCCCGTTAAAGCGCAGCAAAAACCATTTCTGCTCCTGCCCCTGATAGCGGCCCTTCCACAGGTGCGGCACCAGATCATGCGGCAGCATATAAGGTATCCATTGCGCGGATTCTGCCTCAACCGTGACCAGATCCGCCGGTATACCGGTTTCTTCCCATAGTTCCCGCAATGCCGCATCCAGGGGTGCTTCGCCGGGATCAATACCGCCTTGAGGCATTTGCCAGGCCGGGGTTGGGTTATCAATGCGCCGACCCACAAACACTTGGCCCGCAGGGTTGGCCAGAAGGATACCAACACAGGGGCGAAACGGCAGCTTTGCAATGTCTTCAGGGGTCATCTGATCCTCTGATATACCTGATCCTCAAGGCGGGCGCGCTCATCGCGAGGCAGTCACGTAAGGGACTGATGAGCAGGCCCCGGATTTACTGAGATTTCTCCAGTGCCGACAAACCCTTCAGTACATCAATCGCATAGGCCAGTTGAAAATCATCCTCGCGCAATTTGGCGGCCTCCTCGGCAGCGGCACGATCCTCTTTGATCTGGCGAATTTCATCCTCGGACAGGCTGTCATTGTTCAGGCTGCCGCGCAAATCAGATTCAAACCGGCCCGCGCGCGGCTTATCCGCTTCCTCTTCTTCACTGGCCGCCTTGCGGGGGGGCTGCTCGACCACAATATCCGGTGACACGCCCAGATTTTGGATCGAGCGGCCTGAGGGCGTGTAATACCGTGCCGTGGTCAGGCGCATGGCCCCGTCGCCCCTGAGTGGCATTACCGTCTGCACCGATCCCTTGCCAAAGCTTTTGGTGCCCACAACAATCGCCCGGCGGTGATCTTTCAACGCCCCGGCCACGATCTCGGACGCGCTGGCCGAGCCGCCATTGATCAGCACAACCATCGGCTTGCCCCCGGCCAGATCGCCAGCCGTAGCATTGAAACGATCACCATCTGCGGGGTTGCGGCCGCGGGTGCTGACAATCTCGCCTTCCTCAAGGAAAGCATCCGACACCATGATGGCCTGATTCAGCAGCCCGCCAGGGTTGTTGCGCAAATCAAGCACGATGCCATTGACCTTGTCGGCACCACCGGCTTCCTCGATCTGCTCGGCAAGGCCGCTTTTGAGGTTCTTGTAAGTCTGATCGTTGAAGGTTGTTACGCGCAATACAACCGTTTGCTGTTCGGTTCGGGCGCGCACGGCTGTCAGTTTGATGGTATCGCGGATGATCGTTACATCAAATGGCTCGTTCTCGCCTTCGCGGACAATGGTGATCACAATCTCGGATCCCACCGGCCCGCGCATCAGATCAACCGCCTCATCAAGGTTCAGGCCCAGCACGCTTTCGCCGTCCACATGGGTGATGAAATCACCGGCCTCGACCCCGGCAGCATCGGCAGGCGTGCCATCCATCGGCGAGACAACTTTGACAAAGCCGTCTTCCTGGGTCACCTCAATGCCAAGCCCGCCAAATTCGCCACGGGTTTGGACACGCATATCCTGCGCGTCATCCGGCGAAAGATAGCTGGAATGCGGATCAAGCGATGTCAGCATACCGTTGATCGCCGCTTCAATCAGAGCCTTGTCATCCACCTCTTCCACATATTGGCTGCGGATGCGCTCGAATATATCGCCAAACAGATCAAGCTGTTCATACACATTGGTGGTTTCCGCGGTCTCCTGCGCCAACAAGGGCGCCGCAACCTGCGTTGTCACAATGATACCTGTCAATGTCCCGGCCGCAGCCGCCATCAGGAATTTTTTCATGCCTTATTCACCCTTGTCAGTCTTGAACCACAGTTCCGGATCCACCGGAGAATTATCTTGTCTCACCTCTATATAGAGGGTTTTGGCCTTTGCGGTAGTTGTCTCTTGCTCTGCGAGCAATAAATCAGCGTCCGATTGCCCATCAATGCCGCCCATCAGGCCCACGGGGCTGCCACCGGGCAATACCTCGCCTGCCTGACCGTAAACCACATCCAGCCCGGCCAATACCAGCAGAATACCGGCCTGCGGCTCAAGAATGATAACATTCCCGTAATCCAGCAATGGCCCGCTATAGCGCAAGGTGGCCGCGGCGGGGGTTGTCACAAGCGCATGCGGTGCCGTGACCATGACAATTCCGGGACGGGCAATACCGGCGGCATCGGCTTCTCCGGCACGGCGCAGGATACGGCCCTGAACCGGCAGCGGCAATGCGCCCTTGCGCCCCTCGATACCGGGCAGGCTGCCGGGGGTTTCATCCACGGCAATATCAGCAAGCCCCGCAGCAAAATCCGCCAGCGTTTCGGTCGAGGCGATGAGCAGCGCGGTTTTTACCGGGTCTTCAATGAAGCGGCGCGGCAAATCCTTGCGTTCCGATATGGCCTGGCTCAGCTCGGTTCTGGCATCCTGCGCACCCGCCAGCCCGTCTTGCAGGGTATTGGCCGCATTTTGCCGCACCTCACGCAAGGCGCTGACTTCGATCAGTATATCGCGCAGATCAGCCGCCTGTTTATTCAATGCCGGCGTGACCTCGGCCATGATCATGCCCGAGCGCGCCGTGCCCACCGGACCTGCGGGATGCAACAGCAACACCGGCGAGGGGGTGTTATCTATTGACATCAAAACCCCCAGAAGCCGGGAAATTTCCCCCTCCCGCGCGTTCAGATCAAGGGCCAGCGCCTGTTCCCGGATAGCCACCTGACGCAGGCCAATCCGCAGGGCGCGCAGCCCGTCTTCATAGGCGTGGATGGTTTCCGACAGCGCCTTCACCCGGTTGCGGGCGGTTTGCGCCTGACTAAGCCCAAGCGCCGCCTGATCCAGCCGCGCAGCCGCCGCGCGGGCCGCCGCCGCCGGGCTTTCCTGCGCCAGGGCATTTCCAGCAATGAATGCCGATATGAGAAGTGCCAGCAGCCTCATGTGATCAGGCTTTTGCCGGTCATCTCATCCGGTTGAGGCAGGCCCATCAACTGTAATAAAGTCGGGGCCAGATCCGCAAGCCGCCCATTACGCAGGCGCGCGCCCTCAGGCCCGCCCAGCAATATCATTGGCACCGGGTTCAGTGTATGCGCCGTATGCGGCTTGCCGGTGTCGGGGTGGATCATCACCTCGCAGTTGCCGTGGTCAGCGGTGATGATCATCGCCCCCCCGGCTTTTTCCAGTGCTTTAACAACCCGGCTTAGCCCCCGGTCCACCGCCTCACAGGCGGCCATGGCGGCCTTTAGATCACCGGTATGGCCAACCATATCGGGATTGGCATAATTCACCACGATCAGGTCATACCCGTCTTCGATCGCCCTTACAAAGTGATTGGTCACCTCGGCCGCAGACATCTCGGGCTGCAAATCATAGGTAGCCACTTTCGGCGAGGGTGCCATATAGCGATCCTCACCTTTCTCAGGCATCTCGCGACCGCCATTGAGAAAAAACGTCACATGCGGATATTTCTCGGTTTCCGCCAGGTGAAACTGCCTGAGCCCGTGTTCCGCCACCCAATGCGCAAGGGTGTTTTCAGGGGGCTCATCGGGGAAAATGCAATCCATATAACTGTCATGGCGCGACGAATAGCTGGTAAAACCACTGGTAATCGCAAAATCAGGCCGCGGGCCGGTGTCAAACGCATCAAAGTCAGGATCAGCGAGTGCCGCCAGTATTTCGCGCGCCCGGTCGGCGCGGAAGTTGAGGCACAAAATGCCGTCTCCGTCATGCATACCAGCATAATCGCCGATCACGCGCGGCTTGATGAACTCATCCGTCTGGCCTTCATTTTCGGCATCTGCAATCGCCTGCGCGGCGGTGGCAACCTTGAGGCCACGGGCTTGTGCCATCGCCTGAAAGGCCATCTCGACCCGGTCCCAGCGGTTATCGCGGTCCATGGCATAATAGCGCCCTGAAATGGTGGCGATAAAGGCCCCCTTAGGCAGCGCGGCAGCAAGCCTGCCGAGATAAAGCCCGGCTGAAACCTGCGCCACATCGCGGCCATCGGTAAAGGCATGAAGGGCCACGGGGATGTCATTCTCTGTCAGTATTTTGGCGGTTGCGATCATGTGATCAATATGCGAATGCACCCCGCCATCGGACAGCACTCCCAACAGATGCGCGGTGCCGCCGGAGGCTTTCATCTGCCGGATGAAGCGCTTAATCCCCGGCAGATTGGCAAATTCACCCTGCGCGATGGCATTATCAATGCGCCGCAGGTCCATCTCAATTATCCGCCCGGCGCCGATGTTCATATGACCCACTTCCGAATTGCCCATTTGCCCCTCGGGCAGACCCACATCCACACCATGGGTAATCAGCGTTGCATGCGGGCAGGTGGCTATGAGGTTGTCAAAAACCGGTGTGCGGGCCAGAACAGGCGCATTCGCGGTTGAGGTGTCGGACAGACCCCATCCATCAAGAATGCACAAGACAACGGGCTTGGTGGCGTTCATGATTGCTCCTGCTTGAATTTTTACCTTTTAGCGGGTTGCGTGATGAGGGGAAAGTAGATTTCACCGATGATCCTTTTGTATTCTGGTGCGGTGCAAATCTTTTTTGAAAAGATTTGGCAAAAGTTTTAAAAACTTTTGGGGTCGGTTTGATTCTGAACATACGGGTATGAAAATTTAAGCCCGGTGATAGGGCCCGCCGGACAAGATCGTGGCGGCACGGTAAAGCTGCTCGGACAGCATCACCCGCGCCAGCATATGCGGCCAGACCATCTGACCAAAAGACAGGTTGAAATCTGCCCGCGCGCGCAATTCCGGGGTCAGGCCATCGGCACCGCCAATGACAAAAGCCAGATCGCCCTGACCCTGATCGCGCCAATCGGCCAAATGTTTGGCAAATGCAGGCGAGCTAAGATGTGTGCCGCGCTCATCAAGGGCCACAACCACCGCAACCTTGGGCAAAGCCCGCTCCAGCAAATCAGCTTCGGCAGTCTTGCCACCACCCTTGCGGTCTTCAACCTCATGCAGGGATACAGGGGCCAACCCGATAGCGCGGCCCGTGCGTTCAAACCGGGTCAGGTAATCCTCAAGAAGCACGCGCTCGGGCCCGGCGCGCAGCCGGCCAACAGCGCAGATTGAAACCTGCATTCCGCCCCCCCTTGTTTAACCAGGTGAGGCCGCCGCCTCACTGGCGGGCAGCCACATCTTTTCAAGCTGGTAAAACTCGCGCACTTCAGGCCGGAAGATATGCACAATCACATCGCCGGTATCAATCAGCACCCAATCGCCGGCATCCTTGCCCTCGATCTTGCTGGGCCGGTCAAGCTGGTGCTTCAGCCGATCCACCAGATTTTGCGCCAGCGCCGATACCTGCCGGGTCGAGCGCCCCGAGCAGATTACCATGTAATCGCCAATAGCCGATTTGCCGCGCAGATCAATCTGCACAATGTCTTCGGCTTTATCTTCGGTTAATGAGGAAAGGATAAGCGCCAGCAATGCGTCGCTGTTTGCTTGTTCTGACGGGGCCATTACTGGCCCCCCCTTGTCAGCGGCAGAGGCCGCGTGGGTCGTGAAGGACAGGGCATTATACTCCTTTATTATGCACCGTTTGCCGCGGTACTGGGTATTTGTAAAATAGCAAAGCATCGATAACATTTCAATGAATGCCTTTGTTCGATGAGAGATATTTGCATTATCGCTCTTAAAAGTGCTGTTCTCAAAAGATCGTTATAGTGTTATTATATGAGAAAAACCAAGATTATCGGGGGAAAACGTGGGTATCAGTACATCTTTGCGCGCGGTGCGCCTGTTTATTCTGTTCATATTCATGCCGATTGCTGCATCGGCCCAGGCTCAGGATATATGGGTATATCAAAACCCGGGGGATGCTTATTATTTTGACGATAATGAAACAGCCGCGATTGTACAATCCGATCAGACCTTTGCCATACTCAGCCTCCGCAACTCTGGCGCAATCATAGATGTTCATATTGGATTTTTTGGCAAGGAATTAGCCTCTTCTTTGAAATCCACCTTGATTGATGCTGATGGCACGACACATTCACTTGTTGTTGAAGGCGCATTCCTTATTGGTGATTCATTCAATAAAAACGGGTTCTTGTTATATACCTTTTCTCTGAATGACAGCGACATTTCGAAATTTCAGCACGCGAGTACCTGGCGGATCGAAACCCCGATGCAAACGGTAAATTATTCGCTCAAAGGCACTCGTGTGGCGCTTGATCAGGTCGTGGCGGCGCAAAATGGCAGCCAGTAGTCAAATGAGGCCCTCGAAGGCTCGGTAGCGATTGATTGTGCTAGATATGCAGCCCATCCGGATGATGAAAGCCGTCAGCTATCTGATGGTTTTGTGATCTCTTCGGCCTCATCCCCCAGAATCCGCACTTCGCGCTGCGGGAAGGGGATCGTGATACCGTGCTCCTTGAAGGCATCCCACAGCGCCAGAAAGACATTGCCACGGATATTGGTCAGCCCTTCGGTCGGATCGGTAATCCAGAAGCGCAGGGTATAATCAACGCTGCTGTTGCCAAAGCCGGTGATATGGCAGACCGGCGCATTGAATGTCAGCACCCTGTCAACCGATTTGGCGGCCTCTATGGCGATCTTGCGCACCACATGCGGATCGCAACCATAAGAGGTGCCGAATTCGATATCCAGCCGCACCAGATCATTGGAATGAGACCAGTTGACCACCTGATTGGTGATCAGATCCTCATTGGGAATAAGATATTCCCTGCCATCACGCATCACCACCGAAACATAGCGCGCGCCCAGCGAGTTGATCCAGCCGAATGTCTGATCGAGGGATATCACATCTCCGGGCTTGATTGATTTGTCCATCAGGATGATAACGCCGCTGACAAGGTTTGAAACCACCTTTTGCAAGCCAAACCCAAGGCCCAGGCCAATGGCACCCGAAAGGAAGGCCAGCCCGGTCAGATCCACCCCAACCATGCGCAAGCCGATGAAAAACGCAGCCCCATAGAGCGATACCTGCAGAAATTTGACCACAAGCACCTGCATTGAGGGCGATATTTCCGAGTTGTTGCGAATGCGCGATGTGGTGGTTTTTGACATAAACCGCGCCAGGGCAAAGAGCCCGCCAATCACGACGATTGCCTGCAACACCATCCATAATGACAGCCGCGTATCGCCTATTTCAATCGCGGCGCTATCCAGCAGGCTTTGCGCCTCACCGGTAAGGCCAAGTACTATCAGCGTGACCCAGATCCATCCGGCATAGCGCAGCGTTGAACGGATGAAGCCATTGTTGATCAACCGGGTTACTATCGTGATCACCAGCCAGGCCAGCGCCAGATCCGAAGCAACACCGACCAAGTATGACCGGCTGGGCCAGGTGATTTCACGCATCACCCAGACAACCGGGAAGCTCAGCACCACAAAAAGGATCAGAATGATCCGGCGGTGTACCATCACCGCAAACCGCATGCGCCATTTGGGCCAGCCTTCACGGGTGCGCAGCCAGTCATGCAGCCTGGGTGCGAGCACCCGCGACAAAAGATAGGCAACCAGAAGAATACCCAGGATTATCGCCATCTGATAGGCGTTCCATGGCCGCATCAGCCCATGGATGAATTCATAGGCCCTATCCCACAGGCTTAGCGCAATATCCTGCGCGCCTTCGGGTATTTCTGCCGGGGTGGTTTTCATCTCTGCCATTCACAACAGACTTGCATGCACGCAGCGAATGAGCAAGCCTGTCAAAGCGTTTTCGGGTTGAATCCTGTCCAAAAAGTGAGGCCACCAATGACCACCGCATTCCTCAGCCATCCCGATTGTCTTGAGCATGTCATGCCGGATGGTCACCCCGAACAGGTGGCGCGGCTTGAGTATATATTGCGTGCGCTTGAGGGCAAAAGCCTTGTGCATGTGCCCGCCCCTCTGGTGGCCGAGGATGATCTGCTCAGGGTGCATCCGAAAGATTATATCAAGGCCATCCGCGCCGCCGCCCCGGATCATGGCTTTGCGGCACTTGATGGCGATACTTTCATGTCGCCGGGCACATTGCAGGCCGCCCACCGCGCGGCGGGGGCGGCCACCCGCGCGGTTGATCTGGTTCTGGGCGGTGAAGCGGATAATGCCTTCATCGCCTGCCGCCCGCCGGGGCATCACGCCGAGACGGCCAAAGCGATGGGGTTTTGCCTGTTTGGCACGGTGGCGATTGCCGCCAGATATGCGCTGGATCATCACGGGCTTGTCCGGGTGGCGGTGCTGGATTTCGATGTGCATCACGGCAATGGCACGCAGGATTTGCTTGAGGATGACGCCCGCATCCTGTTTTGCTCCAGCCACCAGATGCCGCTTTTCCCCGGCACCGGGGCCGCGCATGATACCGGCGCCCATGGCAATGTGGTGAATGTACCTTTGCGCAGTGGCATGGGCGGGCCTGAATTCCGGCAGCTTTGGGAAAATCTGATCCTGCCTGCCGTTGATAATTTTGCCCCTGAGCTGATTGTCATCTCGGCCGGGTTTGATGCGCACCGCGCTGATCCTCTGGCCGGGATCAACCTTGAGACGGCTGATTTTGCCTGGATCACCGGCAGGATATGCGATCTGGCGGACAGGCATTGCAAGGGTCGGGTGGTTTCCAGCCTTGAGGGCGGTTATGATCTTGAGGCGCTGGCCGAAAGTGCTGCGGCACATGTGGATGAGTTGATTGAGCGGGGGAAGGTTTGAAAGGTCAGAGAGTTTGTAAAAATGTCAGCCCCTGCCCGGGTGGGGGCGTGAGGGCGGATCAAGCATCGCGGAGCATCGCAAAATACCCCATGCTTGCAATAAGTTGCGCCGTTTGCAAAAGCCCCCGCCATGGGGCGGGCGGGGGCTGGCATTTTTACAAAATGCCCAGGCGGGATGTTATTCGAAATGTAAATTTGACCTAATGGTCAAAAAAATGTAGCCCGAACACAAATTTTGGACTATCTTTCCGCCATGCCCCGGCGCAATTTTGAACTACGGGCTTATAAGGCACCGGATAAGGGGGATTTAATATAAAAGTCTGACAGGAACCAAAAAATAAAAACCAACTGGGAGAAAAACATTATGAAACTATTCGGAGCAATCACACGCAGGGTGGCGATGGCCGCTATGCTGGCTGTTGGGCTGGTGGCCGCCACCGGCGCCTCGGCGGGCGAAAAGATCAAAGTGGCGGGGATTTACACCCTGCCGGTTGAACAGCAATGGATCGGCCGCATTCACAAGGCGCTGAATGCCGCCAACGAACGCGGCGATATAGAATATGTCTATTCCGAGAACGTCGCCAACACCGATTACGAGCGGGTAATGCGCGAATATGCCGAGCAGGGCGTGCAACTGATCGTTGGTGAGGTATTTGGCCTTGAGCGTGCGGCGCGCAAAGTGGCGGCGGATTATCCTGAAACGGCCTTTCTCATGGGCTCGTCGTTTGAGCCGCAGGCACCTAATTTCTCGGTGTTTGACAACTGGATTCACGAGCCAAGCTATCTCAGCGGCATGGTCGCGGGTGCGGCCACTGAAAGCAACATGATCGGCATGGTTGGCGGCTATGCCATCCCGGAAGTGAACCGTTTGATGAACGCCTTCATGGCTGGCGCGCATGAGGTCAACCCGGATGTCAAATTCCTGGTGAGCTTCATAGATAGCTGGTATGACCCGCCCAAGGCCAAGGAAAGCGCCTTTGCGATGATGGATAAGGGCGCGGACATCATGTATGCCGAGCGCTTTGGTGTTTCGGACGCTGCCGTTGAGCGCGGGGCCAAGGCCATCGGCAATGTGATTGACACCTCGGGCGATTATCCCGGCACGATCATGGCTTCGGCCTTGTGGCATATGGAGGCCACGATTGATCATGCCATTGGCCAGGTTGCAGGCGGCACATATAGCGCCGAAGATTACGGTCAATACAGCTATATGGCCTATGGTGGCGGTTCGCTTGTGGTGGATGAGGCCCTGGTGCCGGCGGATGTGCTTGCCAAGGTCAAAGAGCGTGAGGCCGAGATCCTTGACGGCAGCTTTACCGTCAAGGTGAATGACGAGCCGCCGGTTTCAAGCAACTGACCGAGGGGGGCCGGGCTGAAGCCCGGCCTACCATTGCTCATGACCCAGCAAAAAATTCTGTCACTGAACCGCCTGTCAAAGCAATTTGGCACGGTTGTTGCCAATGATGCGGTTGATCTTGACCTGCACAAGGGCGAGGTACTGGCGCTGCTGGGCGAAAACGGCGCGGGCAAGACCACCTTGATGAACATGCTCTTTGGCCATTACCTGCCCGATAGCGGTTCGATTGATGTGGCTGGTGAAGACGGCGTAATGCAGCCCCTCGCGCTGGGCCATCCGCAGGCCGCGCTGAGAGCCGGGATCGGCATGGTGCATCAGCATTTTACCCTGGCCGAGAATCTCAGCGCGCTGGATAATATTCTGCTCGGCTCGGAAAAGCTCAAATCCCTGCGCCGCGATCGTGCCCGGCTGCGCGCCAGGGTTGAGGGGATCATGGCGCGCTCGGGCCTTACAGCGCCATTGGATGAGCTGGTGGGCAAATTATCTGTGGGTGAGCGTCAGCGGGTTGAGATCCTCAAGGCGCTCTTCCGTGATGCCCGCATACTGGTGCTGGATGAGCCGACGGCAGTCTTGACCCCGCAAGAGGCCGACACGCTGTTTGAAAACATCGGCATGATGACCAAAGACGGGCTTTCGGTGATTTTCATTTCGCATAAACTGCGTGAAGTGCTGGCGTTTTCCAGCCGTATCGCGGTGCTGCGCCATGGGGTGAAAGTGGGTGAGATGGCCACTTCGGACGCCGATCAAAAGGCGATTGCGCGGATGATGGTGGGGGCCGATACGCCTGAAGCCTCGCGCGAAATCATCGCCCCCGGTGCGCCGGTTTTAAAGATGAAAGGCGTGAGCCTCAAGGGGCAGTCTGACCGCGATACGCTGACCGATGTGAGCCTGACGGTACATGCCAATGAGATTGTTGGCATCGCCGGGGTTTCGGGCAATGGCCAGTCGGCACTGGCGGCGGCGCTTTCGGGCATGCGCCACCCGGACAGCGGCACAATCACGGTCGAGGGCGTTGATGTGACCCGCGCCGAGCCTTTGGCGATGATCCGGGCGCATGTGGGCCGCATCCCCGAAGACCGGCATCATGACGGGATGGTCGGCGCGATGAGCGTGGCCGAGAACATGGTGATCGAACGGCTTTGGGACGATGAATTCCAATCGCGCGGGTTTTTGAAAAACGAGGCGATTGCCAGCCATGCCGAGCGTTTGAGCAAAGCCTATGACGTGCGCGGCCCCGGGATTGAGGCCAAGGCACAGCTTTTGTCAGGCGGCAATATCCAAAAGCTGATCCTGGCGCGGGTGTTCGAGCAAAACCCCCGGCTTATTCTGGCCAACCAACCGGTGCGCGGCCTTGATATGGGGGCGGCCGAAGAGGTTCGGCGCAGGTTGCTGGAGGCGCGTGATGGCGGCGCGGGCGTGATGCTGATCTCGGAAGATCTGGATGAAATCCTGGGCCTCGCCGACCGGATACTGGTGATTCACAGTGGCGAGGTTCATGAAATCATGACCCGTGACCGCAGCCAAATTGGCCTGATGATGGCAGGAGAGCCCGCATGATCCGTATTGAACCCCGCGTGGCACCCGGCCGGTTGATGACATTGGGCGTGCCGGTTTTGTCGGCGGTGATCGCGCTGGTGCTGGCCTGTATCCCGCTGTTATTTGCGGGCGCAAATATCGCCACGGCCTATGCTGAAATGGCGCGCGGCGTGTTTGGCTCGGTGTTTTCATTCACCGAGGTATTAACCCGCGCCACACCATTGATTTTCACCGGGCTGGCCGCGACATTGGCGTTTCGGGCAAAGCTGTGGAACATCGGGGCCGAGGGGCAATTATACCTGGGCGCCATGGCCGCCGTGGCGGTGGGCACCGGGCTGTTTGATCTGCCGGGCGTGCTGCTGATGCCCCTGATCATCGGTTTTGGCGCTGCTGCCGGGGCGGCGGGCATGGCCGTGCCTGCGGTGCTCAAAACCCGCTTTGGCGCGGATGAGGTGGTGACCACCCTGTTGCTCAATTTCATCATCCTGATTTTCGTGCAGATGATGCTGGAAGGCGCGCTAAAAGACCCGATGAGCCTTGGCTGGCCGCAATCCTCGCCGATCCTTGATCAGGGGATGCTGCCGCAATTGATCCCGCGCACTCGGGTGCATGCGGGGCTGATCATCGCGCTATTGGCGGCGGTGGTGGCGCAGTTCATGCTGGCGCGCTCGGTCTGGGGGTTCCGTTTGCGCGCCGTGGGGGAAAATGCCGCCGCCGCGCGCCATGCGGGCATTGGCGTCAATCGCTCGTTGATGAGCGTGGCGCTGATCTCGGGCGCTTTGGCGGGGCTTGCGGGCGTGAGCGAAGTGGCGGGCCTCAAGGGCTATCTTACCGCCGATCTTTCCCCCGGCTTTGGCTATACCGGCATTGTGGTGGCGATGCTGGCGGGGCTTTCACCCATCGGGGTGGTGGTCTCGGCGCTCTTCATTGCCTCGGTCTTTGTCGGGGCCGACAGCATGAGCCGGGCCATGGGCGTTTCAAGCTATCTGGCGGATCTGGTGGTTTCCATGTCGCTTCTTTGCGTGCTCATAGGCGGGTTTTTCGCCCGTTACCGGATTACCAGCACCAAACCGGTGCAGGGGGCTGCGTCATGATCGACATCCTGCACATCCTGATTTCCGAGAGCTTCTGGATAGCCTCCCTGCGCATTGCCACGCCTTTGATATTCGGCGTTTTGGGCGCGCTTTTATGTGAAAAATCCGGCGTGCTCAACCTGGGCATCGAAGGCATATTCGTGGCCGGTGCCATGGCCGGCTGGATCGCCGTGTGGCTGGGCGCGGGGCTTTGGGGCGGCGTGTTGGTGGCCGCCGGTGCGGGCGCGTTCTTTGGCCTGATCCATGCCATTCTGACGGTGCCTTTGGGGCTGTCGCAGCATGTCTCGGGCCTTGGCGTGACGATGTTTGCCACATCCGTCAGCTATTTCATCTACCGCACCGCGCTGCCCGATACCACAAGCCCGCCCCGGATTGAACCATTTCAGGCGCTGGATATTCCGATCCTGTCTGATCTGCCTTTCATCGGCCCGGTTCTGTTTCAGCAAACCGCGATGACCATGCTGGCGCTGATCATGGTCGGGGTGGTCTGGTATGTGCTTGATCGCACGGCCCTTGGCGTGGCGATCAAGGCTGTGGGCGACAACCCCGATAGCGTGGATGCGCAGGGCCTGTCGGTTTACGGGCTGCGGATTGGCACCATCATGGCCGGATCAGCCTTGATGGCTTTGGGGGGTGCATTCCTAACCATGTCGGCGTTCAGCTCGTTTTTCTTTGGCATGGTCAACGGCCGCGGCTGGATTTGCATCGCTTTGGTGATTTTTGCCAGTTGGCGGCCCGGAAAGGCGCTTTTGGGGGCGCTTTTGTTCGGCGCGTTCGATGCCTTTCAGGTGCGCCTGCAAACCGAGGTGGGCGCATTCGTGCCCGGTCAGGTCTTTCTGATGGCACCTTATATATTGTCGATTTTCGCCCTTGTGATCGCCGCACGCCGGGCTGATTATCCGCGCGCGCTTCTGACCCCGTGGTTCAAAGGCCAACGATAAAGGAGCCGCAAAATGTTTGACCTGATCATCAAA
Source organism: Roseovarius sp. (assembly GCA_021775255.1). Taxonomy (GTDB): domain Bacteria; phylum Pseudomonadota; class Alphaproteobacteria; order Rhodobacterales; family Rhodobacteraceae; genus Roseovarius. Next base: position 82,034 of record JAJFIA010000021.1, on the reverse strand, counting down.
AACGCCAGCCTGCCCGATGGCCGTACTGGCCTTGATATCGCCTGTGCGGGCGGCCTGATCAAAGCGGTTGAGGCCGGGATCACGGCGGAAGCGGGCGAAGTGATCGACGCGCAGGGCTGGCTGATCTCGCCGCCCCTCATAGATCCGCATTTTCACATGGATGCGACGCTCTCACTGGGCACGCCAAGGATGAATGTTTCGGGCACCTTGCTGGAGGGTATCGCCCTTTGGGGCGAGCTGAAACCGATCCAAAGCGTGGACGATATCATCACCCGTGCCTTGCGCTATTGTGATCTGGCGGTGTCGATGGGGCTTGGGGCGATCCGCTCTCATGTGGATGTGTGCGATGATGCGCTCAAGGGCGTCGAGGCGCTGATTGAGGTGCGCCGCCAAGTCGCCCCCTATCTCGATCTGCAATTGGTGGCCTTCCCGCAAGACGGTGTTTTGCGTGATCCCACGGCGATGGATAATCTGATCCGCGCGCTGGATATGGGGGTGGATGTGGTGGGCGGCATCCCGCATTTTGAGCGGACGATGGCTGATGGGGCAGCATCCGTGCGGCTGCTATGCGAGATCGCCGAAAAACGCGGGCTTATGGTGGATATGCATTGCGACGAAAGCGATGATCCCCTGAGCCGCCATGTGGAAACCCTTGCCTATGAGACACAGCGCCTTGGCCTTCAGGGCCGCGTCACCGGCTCGCACCTTACATCAATGCATTCGATGGATAATTATTATGTCTCGAAACTGATCCCCTTGATGGTTGAGGCGGGGCTGCATGCCATCCCCAACCCCTTGATCAACATCATGCTTCAGGGGCGTCATGATACCTATCCCAAACGGCGCGGCCAAACCCGCGTGCCTGAGCTGCGCGATGCAGGCATCACCGTGGGCTTTGGCTCGGATTGCGTGATGGATCCGTGGTATTCGCTGGGCCGCGCCGACATGCTGGATGTGGCGGCGATGGGCCTGCATGTGGGGCAATTATCAAGCCGCGCCGACATGGCCTGGTGCTTTGACGCGGTAACGGTGAATTCGGCCCATATCATGGGGCTTGAGGGTTACGGGATAGCACCGGGATGCAAGGCCAATATGGTGCTGTTTCAGGCGCGCGATGCGATTGAGGCGCTGCGCCTGCGCGCCCACCGGCTGGCCACGATCCGGGCGGGTAAAGTGATTGCCCGGACTGCGCCGCATTGTGTTGATCTGGCCCTGCCCGACAGGCCCGCAACGCTTGATCCATCGGATTACGCGCCGGGGTAAACGCCCCCACGCCTCATTATCAAGATTTCCATGAAATAGCATTGCGAAAATATCTGTTTTTTTGAAATAGAATTATGCGCATACTTATCTGGTGGGCGACGGCCCGAAACTCAGGGGATATCAAATGACTGCACGCAAGGAAATCCGGTTTATTCTGAATGATCACGATGTCGCTTTGCAAGCTGTGGGCGCTTCGGATACGGTGCTGGATTACCTGCGTCTTGAGCGCCGCCTGACCGGCACCAAGGAAGGATGTGCCGAGGGCGATTGCGGCGCCTGCACCGTTCTGGTGGGGCGGATGCATGAGGGGATCTTGCGCTATGAGGCGGTAAATGCCTGCATCCGGTTTCTGGCAACACTTGATGGCTGTCATGTGGTCACGGTTGAGCATCTTTCCGGCGCGAGTGGCAGCCTGCATCCGGTGCAACAGGCAATGGTGGATTGCCACGGTAGCCAATGCGGCTTTTGCACGCCGGGCTTTGTCATGGCGCTTTATGCGCTGTGGATGCAAAACCCTGATCCTTCCGAGGATGAGATTGAGACCGCCCTGCAAGGCAATCTGTGCCGCTGTACCGGCTATGCGCCGATCATCCGCGCGGCGCAAACGCTGAGCCATAGCGGCAACCCGGCCAATGATTTCCTGATGCGGGAGCGGGAAACTATCACCGCCCGGCTGGCGGATCTCGCCGATGGCAGGCGGGTTGAGGTTGAAAAAAACGGTGACCGGGCGATCCTGCCAGCCGATGTGGATGATCTGGCGCAGGTGCTGGCCGAGAACCCCAAGGCCACAATCATCGCCGGGGCCACCGATGTGGGCCTTTGGGTAACAAAATTCCTCCGCCCCGTGACGCCTGCCATTTTCATCGGTCATCTGGAAGGGCTGAAACGGATTGACGTGACCGACACGCATATTACCATCGGTGCCGGGGTCAGCTATTCCGATTCTCAATCCCCCCTGACCGAGGCCTATCCGCATCTGGCCGAGTACTGGAACCGTATCGCCGGCTGGCAGGTGCGCAATATGGGCACGGTGGGCGGCAATATCGCCAATGGCTCGCCCATCGGCGATGCGCCGCCGGTGCTGATTGCACTGGGTGCCGAAATCACCCTGCGCCACGGGCAATCACAGCGGCGGATATTGCTTGAGGATTTCTTTATCGACTACGGCAAACAGGATCGCGCGCCGGGCGAATTTCTTGAATCCATTCATATCCCATTGATGCCCCCTGACAGCCTGCACGCCGCCTATAAAATCTCCAAGCGGCGTGACGAGGATATTTCATCCGTCGCCGCCGGGTTCAACGTAACGGTGGTGGAGGGCCGGATCACCGCCGCCACCATCGCCTATGGTGGCATGGCGGCAACCCCCAAACGCGCGGCGCAGGCCGAGGCGGCGATTGTGGGGCAGGCATGGGGAGAGGCCGCTTTCATCGCCGCCGGGGCAGCCTTGGCCAATGATTTCACCCCGCTAACCGATTGGCGCGCCTCGGCTGAATACCGCCTGAAATCCGCGCAAAACCTGTTCCGGCGGTTCTATCTGGAAAAGGGCGAAAGCGCACAACCGGCCCGGCTGGTACGGGCATGAAGGGGGTAGGATCATGAAAGATAACACAAGCATCGAAGGCGCTGTCAGCACCGATCTCAAACACGATTCAGCCGAAAAACATGTCACCGGCACAGCCAGCTATATTGACGATCTGCCCCTGCCGGAAAACACGCTGCACGCCTATCTTGGCCTCTCGGATGTGGCCCATGCGCGCATCACCGGCATGGATCTTTCCGCCGTGCGCATCGCCCCCGGCGTGGTTGGGGTGCTGACTGCCGACGACATCCCCGGCAGCAATGACATCAGCCCCACCGGCCTGAATGATGAGCCGGTTTTCCCCACCGATAAGGTGCAGTTCTGGGGTCAGCCGCTGTTTGCGGTTGTGGCCAAAACCCGCGATGCGGCCCGGCGCGCGGCGGCTCTGGCGAAGATGTCTTACGAAAAACTTCCCCATGCGCTTGATCCGGTTGAGGCGATTGAGAAGGGCTATCCGCATGTCACCGCGCCGCTCAAGCTGGAGCGCGGCACTGTGGCCGATGCCATGGCCAACGCCCCCCACCGGATCAAGGGAAGGATGCATGTTGGCGGGCAGGATCACATGTATCTTGAGGGCCATATCGCCCTTGCCCTGCCCGGCGAGGACGGTGATGTCGAGGTCTATACCTCAACCCAGAACCCCACCGAGGCACAGCATATGGTGGCGCATGTTCTGGGGGTGCCGTCCAATGCTGTCGTGATCTCGGTGCGGCGCATGGGCGGCGGCTTTGGCGGCAAGGAAACCCAGATGAATCTGTTCTGTGCGGTGGCGGCATTGGCTGCGAAAAAATGGAACCAGGCTGTCAAAATCCGCCCCGACCGCGATGATGATATGTCGGCCACCGGCAAGCGCCACGATTTCGTCAATGATTACGAGGTGGGGTTTGATGAGCAGGGCCGCATTCTTGCGGTGGACGGCACATTCGCCGCCCGCTGCGGCTTCTCCTCCGATCTTTCCGGGCCTGTTACTGATCGCGCTTTGTTTCACGCCGATAACGCCTATTTCTATCCAAATGTGCGGCTCAGATCGCGCCCGATGAAAACCAATACCGTCTCGAATACTGCATTCCGCGGCTTTGGCGGGCCGCAGGGCCTGATCATCGCCGAGCGCATCATCGAAGAGATCGCCTATGCCCTTGGCAAGGACACGCTGGAAATCCGTCGGCTGAATTTCTATGGCGATGATGGCCGAGATGTAACGCCCTACCACCAGAAAGTTGAAGACAATATCATGCCCCGCGTGGTGGATGAGCTTGAGCAAAGCGCAGATTATCAGGCGCGGCGCAAAGCGGTGCTCGATCATAATGCCAAAGGCGGGATTATCCGCAAGGGCATTGCGCTCACCCCGGTCAAATTCGGCATTTCCTTCACCGCCACATGGTTCAATCAGGCGGGGGCGTTGGTGCATGTCTACAATGATGGCTCGATCCACCTCAATCACGGCGGCACCGAGATGGGGCAGGGGCTGAATACCAAGATCGCACAGGTGGTGGCCAGTGCGTTTGAGGTGGATTTCGCTCGGGTGAAAATCACCAAGACCACGACCGAGAAAGTGCCCAATACCTCGGCCACGGCGGCCTCATCAGGGTCTGATCTCAATGGCATGGCGGCGCGCGACGCCTGTAATCAGATCAAGGCGCGACTGATCAAATTCGCCTCTGATACCTGGAATGTGGACGAGGCAGACGTGCAATTCACCCCCGATGGCGTGCAAATCGGTGATCAGACCCATGCCTTCCCCGATTTCATCAAACAGGCCTATATGGCGCGGGTTCAGCTTTCGGCGGCGGGTTTTTACAAGACCCCGAAAATCCATTGGGACCGCGAAACCGGCACCGGTCACCCATTCTATTATTTCGCTTACGGTGCTGCGGTCTCGGAGGTTTCAATCGACACGCTCACCGGCGAATATCAGGTCGATCGCACCGACATCCTGCATGACGTGGGCCGCTCGCTCAATCCGGCGATTGACAAGGGCCAGATCGAAGGCGCGTTCATTCAGGGCATGGGATGGCTTACCACAGAAGAATTGTGGTGGGACAAGCAAGGCCAGCTCAGAACCCACGCACCCTCGACCTATAAAATCCCCCTCGCTTCGGATCGCCCGCGCATCTTCAACGTCAGCATTCCCGAATGGTCGGAAAACCGCGAGCCGACAATCAAACGCTCCAAAGCGGTGGGCGAGCCGCCTTTCATGCTTGGCGTCTCGGTGTTTGAAGCGCTTTCCATGGCCGTGGCCAGCGTGGCGGATTACCGCGAATGCCCCCGCCTCAACAGCCCCGCCACCCCCGAATGCATATTAATGGCCGTGGAACGCCTGAAGCATCAAACCGCCTAACCTTTCATTTTTCCTTAAAGCGTTTCGACATATTGTTGACGTATGACAATATGTCGAAACGCCCACGAGATTGAGATGTTGCGCGCGTTTTGAGTTTAAGTCGTGTCTCGACTTATACTCGAAACGCTTTAAATACTCCCGCCGGAGGCGTCCCGGCCCCGGCCACAGGCCCTGCCGCCAGATTATGAAATTGCCTTAAGATGCCCGGCAAACGCCGCATTTTGCATCAACGCCCGGCAGCGGGCAAAACGGCCCTCGGCATAGGCCATGAAATCTTCTGCAATATTGCCATCGGCATGCTGAATCAGGCCCCATAATGTCCAGAGCAGATCACACATGGCTTTATAAATCACCATCCGGCCCGTCTCGGCCTGCGTGGGCGCGCGGCCAAAATAGGCCTGCATCATGGCGGCGTCCTGCGCCGCATCAAACCCGGCTTCAACCGACAGATCCCCCAGATCCCACATCGGATCATTCATCCCGGAATATTCCCAATCGACGATCCACATGCGCGCGCCATCATCGAGAAAGTTTTCACATAAAGGATCACAATGGCAGGGTGCCAAAGGCGTGGAATTGCCCGCCAGTGCCGCCTTCACCGGCTCGGCGGCGCGGACAATACCAGCATAGCCCTCAGGCAGATCAATCTCCTTGCCCGACAGGATTTTAAGATATTCATCAATCATCGCAAACAATTCAAACCGGAACTGAAATTCCCTGCCACAGCCATGCAACTGCGCCAGTGCCGCCCCGGCGCGGGCGGGCGATCCTTCACGGCTTGCAAACAAATCCGGCGTCATCGTCTCAATGCCGTCAATGCAACGTGAAATCATCACGCCGGTTCCGCCATCGGCCCATATAATCCCGGCTGAAACCCCCGCCTCGGCTGCCACTTTCGCGTTATGCAGCTCAACCGCGCGGTCGATATAATCATCGGTGCCCGCGCCGGGGATGCGCACGATCAGCAGCTCATCATTGGTATCCACCCGGTACACCAGATTGGTCAGCCCGCCGAGCCTTTGGATTTTGTACTCCGCCATCCCGGCCCCGGTCAGATGGGGCACATTTCGTAGCGCGGCAAGCACGGCATCACGGTTCTGGGGCATGATTTTTCCTTTTCTGTCAGGCTTTCAGCCGGATGTTTTCGGGATCATAGAGCGGCGCATCGACACGGGTAATAGGGTACCTTTCACCAAAAGCCTCAAGCTCAAACTCGGTTGCCCCGGCCATGTCAACCGGCAGATAGCCAAACATGATGCATTGACCTACGCTATGACCAAACGCGGCACTTGTGACCAGTGACACCACTTTGCCATCCAGTAAAATCGTCTCACCCCCATAAAGCGGGAGATCACCCAGCGCGGTAAAACAGCAAAGGCGCTGCTCCTCGCCTTGCGCTTTTTGTGCCTGCAAAGCCGCGCGGCCAATGAAATCCCCGCCGGTTTTGAAATGCACCCGGCCGCCAAGCCCGGCTTGAAACGGGGTGTAATCCGGGGTGATCTCGGCGCTCCAGTAGAGATAGCCCTTTTCCATGCGCAAGGAATCAATCGCGCGGTAACCGACATCACGAATGCCCGCGGGCGCGCCCGCCTCTTTCAACAGGTCATAGACATGGCGGGCAAACTCCGTTGGGATATGCAGCTCCCACCCCAACTCGCCCACATAGCCGATACGCACCGCCCGCACGGTTGCGGCACCGATCACAATATTGCGGCTGCTGGCAAAAGGAAAAGCGGCGTTCGAGATGTCATTTTCCGTCACCCGCGCCAGCACATCACGCGCCTTTGGCCCGCAGATGTTGATCACCGCAAAGCCCGAGGTCACCTCGCTCAGAATGGCCCGGCCATCACGTGGCAGGTTGCGCCTGATCCAGTCGCTGTCATGCACGCCAAAGCCCGCGCCGGTGATGATATAGAAATGGTTTTCCCCCAGCCGGGTGATGGTCACATCTGCCTCGATCCCGCCGCCGGAATTGCAAAGTTGTGTGTAAATCACTGCCCCCACGGGCTTGTCCATGTTGGAAACTGCCAGCCGCTGAATCGCCTGCAATGCACCGGGGCCCAAAAGCTCGAACTTGGAAAAGCTGGTCTGGTCAATCAGCGCCACAGCCTCGCGGACCGCCTTATGCTCATGGGCCGCAAATTTCTTCCAGCCGGGCGCAAGGAAATCAAGCTGATCCACCGGCGCGACCCCTTCAGGGGCAAACCAAAGCGGCCGTTCCCAGCCATTCTTCGACCCCCAGACAGCGCCATTCGCGCTCAACCGCTCATGCAGCGGGCTGAGCCGCAGGTTGCGCGCTACATGGCTTTCATCGCCGGGATAGCGCATTTTGTAGTGATGCGCGTAATGCTCAACCGCGCGGGGATACATGAAGGCGCGGGTGCCGTGATGCGCCCCGAAACGGCGATTATCAAGCGGCCACAGATCAAGCGAGGGGCGGCCCTCAAGCAGCCATTCGGCAATCATCTCACCGGCGCCACCACCGGCGGCAATGCCGTATAAAAACCCGGTGGCCAGCATCAGATTATCAAAATCAGGCACCGGCCCCATGACAAAATCACCATCCGCCGAATAGGGAATAGGCCCGTTGATGATCTGCCGGATGCCCACCGTATTGACCACCGGTGTCACAATCCCCGCCTGTTCGGCCAGGGGCATGAAGCGATCAAGGTTTTCCGGCAATAACTGCCGCACAAACGCGCCGGGAATGCCGTCATCGCCAAAGGGCTGCGTGTTATCTTCATAGCCGCCAATCACCAGCCGCCCGCCCGCGTCGGGCTTGTAATAGACCAGCCGATCCGGGTCACGCAGCGTGGGCAGGCCCGCGGGAAAATCCGGGATCGGCTCGGTCACGATATATTGGTGTTCAACCGCGCAGGCGGGGATTTTGAGGCCCAGTTTCGCGCCCAGCTCACGGCTCCACATGCCGGTGGCAATGGTGATGGTTTCGGCCTCATAGATGCCATCGGTGGTTTTCACGGCTGTGATGCGCCCGCCTGTAACTGTGAAATCCAGCACCTCAACGCCCTGCTTCAACTGTGCGCCCTGCTGCCGCGCCCCGGCGGCGATGGATTGGCACAGGCTCGCCGGATCAACATGGCCGTCCGAGGGAATAAAGGCAGCCCCTTCAAGGCCTTGAGTTTCAATATAGGGGAAAAGTGCCTTGGCCTCATCGGGCGTGATCAGGTTCATCTCAAGGTCAAAACTGCGCGCCATGGTGGCCAGACGGCGGGTTTCCAGCATCCTGTCTTTTGAGGCCGCAAGCCTGAGGCTGCCGGTTTTTTTCCAATCGCAATTAAGGCCGGTCTCGGATTCAAGCCGGTCATACATCGCCACCGAGCGTTGCAGCATCCGCGTGGTGTTGCGCGATGATCTGAGTTGCCCCACCAGCCCCGCCGCGTGCCATGTGGCACCTTCGGTAAGGGCGGCTTTTTCCAGCAGCACCACATCTTTTTCGCCGGATCGTGCCAGATGATACGCGACCGAGCAGCCAATGATGCCGCCGCCGATGATCAGGTGTTTTGCCGAATGGTCTGCCATGTTCAGATGTCTTTCATTTACCCAAAACCGGGTCATGGTTTTCGGGCAGAAGGGTGGTAATTTCATTCTGGGCAAGCATCTTTGCGATGTCACCCGAGGGCATTTTATCTGTCACCAGAATGTCAAACTGCGAGGGGTCTTCCACGGCAACCGGCGCACGTAGCCCGAATTTTTCACTGTCTGCCACGACAATGCGGGTTTGCGCCCGCGCGGCGGCTTCGCGCGACAGATCGGCCTCCTGCACGTCATGCAGCATGAAGCCGATACCCGCGTTGATCGCGCCCACGGAAAATACCGCATATTGCACGTTGAACCGGCGGATGAAATTGATCGCGTCCAGCCCGAACGCACCGCCATCATGCGAGCGCAATTCGCCCCCCGCCAGAAATACCCGGTTGTTGTTGCGGGCCGTTAATGTATGCGCCACGGCCAGTGAATTGGTGACGATATAAAGGTTGCGGTGATGCCTGAGCGCCTGCGCCACATAAGCGGTGGTCGAGCCGATATCGAGGAAAAGAGAGTCGCCATCCTTGATCATCTCGCGCACCCGCTGCGCCAGGCGCTGTTTTATATCCGCATTCTGATCCATACGTGATTGAAAGGGCTGTTCGGTGACTGTCAGATTTTCGACCAAAAGCACCCCGCCATGCACCTTGCGTACAAGTGATTTGGCGGCGAGAGGCTTGATATTACGGCGGATTGTTTCATCTGATACGCCCAGACGCCCCGCCAGAAACCCGATCCGGCTTGACCCGCCGGCAAGGCGCAATTCACGCAGAATTTCCTGCTCGCGGTGGTTTGAATGGGCGCCTGTGTCCGGCATGTTTTGCCTCTGTTTTCTCGTATCTCAGAGTAAAGAAATACATAAATTACCTCGTTTAACAACATTTATTGCTTTGCGATGTGGTTTTTTGTGGTTTTAGTTGACAGGGCAGATGTTAACGCGCAAGATTTTTCACAAGCGGGGCGATTCCCCCGCGCAACAAAACCGGGAGGGCCTTTTGATGAGGCAATTACTTAAATCAACACTGATCGGTGCTGTCGCCAGCACATTTCTGGCGGGCGCGGCATTGGCGGAGGTGGAATCCGCTGACCCGATCAAGCTGACATTGCATGACTGGTCAGGCCAGTTGATCAACACCAAGATCATGGGCTCAATTCTGGAAGAGGCCGGATATAATGTGGAATATGTTCAGGCCGATTATATCGCGCAATTTGCCGGGCTCAAAACCGGCGATCTGACACTGGCGATGGAGATCTGGGCCACAACCGGCCAGGAAGCGCTGGATGAAGCCACCGCCACGGGCAAGGTTGTGAATGTGGGCGAAACCGGCCTGCAGGCGATCGAGGAATGGTGGTATCCGCTTTATATGAAAGAGCGTTGCCCGGGCCTGCCGGACTGGACTGCGCTCAAGGAATGCGCCGAGGAATTTTCCACCGCCGAAACCGCGCCAAATGGCCGCTACGTTGGCGGGCCTGTCACATGGGGCGGGTTTGACGATGAGCGGGTTGAGGCATTGGGCCTTGATTTTGACGTGGTGCATGCGGGCACAGATGCCGCCCTTTTTGCCGAGCTTGAAAGTGCCTATCAGCGGCAGGATCCGGTTATCTTGTGGGTTTATGTGCCGCATTGGGCACCGGCCAAATACCAGGGTGAATTTGTTGATTTTCCGCCCTATTCGGCAGAATGCTATAATGATCCGTCGGTGGGTATAAACCCGGATGCGGCTTATGATTGCGGCAAGCCGCGCGGCCCGATCTGGAAAGCGGCCTGGGCGGGCATGGAAGGCAAATGGCCCGGCGCTTACAAGGCCGTGCAGGCTTATACCCTGACCAATGAAGAGATGTCGGCCATGGTGGGCGAGGTCGATCTTGACGGTAAGGATGTTGATACGGTCGTCGCCGAATGGATGAAGGCCAACAAAGACCGCTGGAGCAAATGGATCGCCAACTGATCCGAATGAAACACCCCGGGGCCTGATCACTGGCCCCGGGGGACAGGAGATGGGATTTACCACAGCCCGTCGGCCGCATTTTTCATCCCTGAACTGCCGCAAAACATCCAATTCACAGGTCACAAGATGAACGCTTTGCCCAAGCTCGCCTGCCGCCATGTCTGGAAGCTTTACGGCCCCGGTGCCGAAAGTTTTTTGCAGGCCAACCCTGATCCCACGCTGGACGGGATCAGATCGGCAGGCCTGATCCCCGCTGTGCGCAATGCCAATATCGACATCAAGGATGGCGAAATTTTTGTCATCATGGGCCTTTCGGGATCAGGCAAATCCACATTGGTGCGCTGCCTGTCGCGCCTGATTGAACCCACGGCAGGCGAATTGCGGTTTCACGGCGAAGACCTGCGCGCCATGTCCAATAAGGAAATGATTGAAATCAGGCGGCACAAGCTGGGCATGGTATTTCAGCATTTCGCCCTGTTGCCGCATCTTACGGTGCTGCAAAACGTGGCCTTTCCGCTGAGCATTCAGGGCCGGAAAAAGGCCGAGGCCGAGGCCCGCGCCCGCGAAGTGATCAGCCTTGTGGGCCTTGAGGGCCGCGAGGACTATTTCCCGCGTGAATTATCCGGCGGGCAACAACAGCGTGTCGGCATCGCCCGCTCATTGGCGGTTGAGCCGGAACTGTGGTTTCTTGATGAGCCGTTCTCGGCGCTTGATCCGCTCATTCGGCGCGAGATGCAGGATGAATTCATGCGGCTTCAGGGCATGTTGAAGAAAACCATCGTTTTCATCACCCATGATTTTGACGAGGCCATCCGCCTGGCCGACCGCATCGCCATCATGAAAGACGGGGGCGTTATTCAGGTGGCCACGCCCGAGGAACTGGTGCTTTCCCCCGCATCGGATTACGTTGAGGAGTTTACCCGCCACATCCCCCGCGCCAAGGTGATGTCGGTAGGGGCGGTGATGGATAAAGGCGCGCAAGGCAGCGGGGCCGGCATTCTGCTGACCACCAAAATCGCCCAAGTGGCCGAGGAGGTTGTCGCCTCGGATACCCCGCTCAGCGTGGTCGACAAAGACGGCACCCCGGTCGGGGCCATCTCCCGCGAGGCGATCATTCCCATTCTTGCCCGGGCCGGGGGGTGAGCGTGCGGATTTTACGCAAACCGGTGTTCTGGTGGGGGGTTTTATTTGCCCTCACATGGCTGCTGTCAGTTTATGGCAAAACCATCGCCACCGGGCTTGATATGAAATGGCTGGTGAAATACCCCACGGCCTGGGTGTTCCCGCTCAAAGGCATGATCTCGGACACGATGAAATGGCTGGTCGAGGATGAAGGCCTTTTTACCATGACAACGCGGGCCATTTCATGGACGGTGGCGCAGCCTTATGATCTGGTGCGCGCCTTGCTGGCGGATGGCTTTGATCACGGGCAGGGCAGAGACGCGGTGCAAATCCTGCCGCCGCTGAGCTGGATCACCGTTATTGCCATGGTCATGGCGCTGGGCCATTACGCAAAAAACTGGGGTTTGGCGGCGTTGGTGGGGGCCGCGTTTGCCTATCTTGCCATCTTCGGGCAATGGCAATCGGCGATGATTACCCTCGCCTCGGTGTTGATCGCGGTGCCCATCGGTGTGATTGGCGGTCTGCTTCTGGGCATCCTTGCCTATCGCCATCCGCGCTTTGACCGGATGCTGACGCCTGTGCTTGATCTGATGCAGACCATTCCGATTTTTGCCTATCTGGTGCCCATATTGATGATGTTCGGCTTTAATCCGGTATCGGCGCTGGTGGCCACGGTGATCTACGCCATGCCGCCGATGGTGCGCATCACCACCAAATCGCTGAATGCGGTGGACCCCGAGATCAAGGATTTCGGCAATATGACCGGCTGTACCCGCGCACAGATGACATGGCGCATTCTGGTGCCCGCGGCGCAAAACAGCCTGATGATCGGGGTCAATCAGGTGATCATGCTGTCGCTCAACATGGTGATTATCGCCTCGATGATTGGCGCGGGCGGGCTTGGCTTTGATGTGCTGGCCTCTTTGCGCAAGCTTGACATCGGCGGCGGATTTGAGGCCGGAATTGCGATTGTCGTGTTGGCCATCGCAATAGACCGGCTTAGTCAGGCCTTTGCCGAGCGCGCGCATGTCACTGCCCCCAAAGGCACGCCGTGGCTGGCGCGCCATCCCCGTACAATAGTGGTTGCAATTGTGCTGATTGCGGCGCTGGTTATCGGCTATATACTGCCCGCGTTTCAGACCTATCCCAAGGCGCAAACCCTGACCACCGGCGCGTTTTGGGATGACAGTGTGAAATATTTAAACATCAATTTCTATGATCAGTTCGAGGCGGTCAAAATCTTCTTCCTCAAGGGTTTCATGCTGCCGCTCAAATGGTTTTTACTGAGCGTACCCTGGCCATGGATGATCGGGGTTGTGGTGCTGATCGGCTGGCGCTTTGGCGGCTGGAAACTGGCGCTGATGAACCTCATCATGGCCGCTTTCATCGTCAGCACCGGCCTTTGGGTCAAGGCGATGATCTCGGTCTATCTGTGCGGCGCTTCGGTGATTTTGGCCTGCGTCATCGGTATCCCCATCGGCGTGTTGGCGGCGGTAAACGCGCGTGCGGGCCGCATAATCGGCGTGGTGATCGACACGCTGCAAACCCTGCCCAGCTTTGTCTATCTCATTCCGGTTGTGATGCTTTTGGGCATCGGAGATTTCACCGCGATGATTGCCATCGTGCTTTATGCCCTCGCCCCTGCCGTGCGCTATACCGCCCACGGCGTGCGCAGCGTTAGCGGGGATCTGATCGAGGCAGGGGTTGTCTCGGGTTGTACCCGCCGCCAGATCCTCACCCGTATCCGCCTGCCTTTGGCACTGCCCGACATCCTTTTGGGCATCAATCAGACGATCATGCTGGCGCTTTCCATGCTGGTAATCACCGCTTTGGTTGGGTCGCGCGATCTGGGGCAGGAAGTTTATATCGCATTGGCCAAAGCCGATACCGGGCGCGGCATTGTCGCAGGGCTTGGCGTGGCCTTTATCGCCATTATCGCCGATCGCATCATATCGGCCAGTGCCCGCAACGCGCGTGTTCGTTACGGGCTGGAGGCTGCGCATGGCTGATAATATATTGAATAAAATCAAAGGTTTGCCGATCTGGAAACATGAAATAACAGCCACCCCCCTGGGCGGCGGCATTACCAATGTGAATTTCACCGTGACCGATGGCGCGCAGAAATATGTGGTGCGGATGGGCGACGACATCCCGCAACACCACGTCATGCGCTTTAACGAGCTGGCGGCCTCTCGTGCGGCCCATGCCGCAGGGCTTTCACCCGCCGTTGTCTATGCCGAGACCGGGATCACCGTTCTGGATTTCATCGACTGCACCACCTTTGAGCCAAAGGATGTAGCCAGGCCCGAAAACCTTGGAAAAATCCTGCCGCTTATCCGCAAATGCCATGTTGAGATGCCCAAATATCTGCGTGGTCCGGCACTGATCTTCTGGGTGTTTCATGTGATCCGCGATTATGCCGCGACGCTGCAAGATGGTGGCAGTACCCATGCGGCCCTGTTGCCCGAACTTGTTGCCGCCGGCAACATGCTGGAATCCGAGGCCGGGCCGTTTGACATGGTTTATGGCCATAATGACCTGCTGGCCGCCAATTTTCTGGATGACGGTACGCGCCTTTGGCTGATCGACTGGGATTATGCCGGGTTCAACTCGCCGCTGTTTGATCTGGGTGGGCTGGCCTCGAATAATGATCTGAGCGCGGATCAGGAAGTCTGGCTTTTGGAGAATTATTTTGAGACGCCGCTCACCGACGCGCTGTTCCATCGCTACACGGCGATGAAATGCGCGTCACTGCTGCGCGAAACCATGTGGAGCATGGTGTCGGAAATCTCGTCTGAGATCGACTTTGATTTCGCCACCTACACCGCTGACAATCTGGCGCTTTTCCGCGCTGCCCTTAATGAATTTAGCCAAAGCTGAGGCCTGAAATGCACGATCTTCCAAGCTCTTCCAAAACCGTTATCATCGGCGGTGGTATCATCGGCTGCTCGACGGCCTATCACCTTGCCAAAATGGGCGTGGAATGCACGCTTTTGGAGCGCAAAAAGCTCACATCCGGCACCACATTTCACGCCGCGGGCCTTGTGGGGCAGTTGCGCTCGAACGCCAATATCACACAGCTTTTGGGCTATTCCGTTGATTTGTATAATAAAATTGAGGATGAAACCGGCCTTGGCACCGGTTGGAAAATGAATGGCGGGCTGCGGCTTGCCTGTAATCCCGAACGCTGGACCGAGGTGAAGCGTCAGGCCACAACCGCGCATTCCTTTGGCCTGCAGATGGATCTTCTGACCCCGCAGGAGGCGCTGGATCTGTGGCCCTTGATGAATATCGACGATGTGATTGGCGCCGCTTTCATGCCCACTGACGGGCAGGCCAACCCCTCGGATATAACCCAGGCTTTGGCCAAGGGCGCGCGCATGGGCGGGGCGCAGATTTTTGAAGATTGCAAGGTGCTTGACCTTGAAATTGACAAGGGCAAAATCCGCGCGGTGATCACCGAGCATGGCCGGATTGAATGCGAAAAACTGGTGCTTTGCGCCGGGCAATGGAGCCGCGAATTTGCCGCGCGCTTTGGCGTGAATGTGCCACTGGTCAGCATGGAACATCAATATATGGTGACAGAAGCCATTGAAAACATGCCCAAAAACCTGCCTACCCTGCGCGATCCGGATCGTCTGACTTATTACAAGGAAGAGGTCGGCGGGCTGGTCATGGGCGGCTATGAGCACAACCCTATCCCATGGGCGGTTGACGGCTTTCCGAAGGGGTTTCATTACACGTTGCTTGATAGCAATTTCGACCATTTCGAGCCACTGATGGAACTGGCCCTTGGCCGGGTTCCGGCGCTGGAAACTGCCGGGATCAAGACGCTGACCAATGGCCCCGAAAGCTTTACCCCCGATGGCAATTTCATCATCGGCGAAGCACCGGAGCTCAGCAATTTCTTTGTTGGCGCGGGCTTCAACGCCTTTGGCATTGCGGCCGGCGGCGGCGCGGGCATGGCGCTGGCGGAATGGGTGAAAAATGGCGAGCCGCCCTATGATCTGTGGTCGGCTGACATTCGCCGCTTTGGCCGCCCGCATTTTGATACCGATTGGGTGCGCACCCGCACGATTGAGGCTTACGGCAAGCATTACACAATGGGCTGGCCTTATGAGGAAAACAAATCGGGGCGGCCCTGCCGGAAATCGCCTTTATATGAGGTTTTGAAGGAAAAAGGCGCCTGTTTTGGTGAAAAACTTGGCTGGGAAAGGCCCAACTGGTTTGCCGATGCCACGAAGGGCGAAACCCCCGAGGATGTCTATAGTTTTGAGCGGCAAAACTGGTTTGACGCGGTGGGGCGTGAACACAAGGCCGTGCGCGAGGCGGCGGTGCTGTTTGATCAGACCTCATTTGCCAAATTCACCCTTAAAGGACCGGATGCCGAGGCCGCGTTAAGCTGGATCGCGGCCAATAATGTGGTAAAGCCAGTTGGATCGCTGATTTATACCCAGATGCTGAATGATCATGGCGGGATCGAATGTGATCTGACGCTGGCGCGGGTGGCCGAAGATGAATTTTACATCACCACGGGCACCGGTTTTGCCACCCATGATTTCGACTGGATCAGCCGCAATATCCCTGCGGGGATGAATTGCCAACTGTTTGATATTTCTTCCTCAAATGCGGTTCTGGCGCTGATGGGGCCTAAGACGCGCGATATTCTTGGGGCGGTAACGCGCGATGATGTCAGCAATGAGGGCTTCAAATTCGGCAGCACCAGAACCATCGGCATTGCCGGCTGTCCGGTGCTGGCGCTCAGGGTTACTTATGTCGGCGAATTGGGCTGGGAGCTGCACCTGCCGGTGGAATATGCCACCACGGTTTATGACGCCTTGATGAAAGCCGGGGCCGAACACGGGCTACAGGATGCGGGCTATCGCGCACTGGAAAGCTGCCGGTTGGAAAAAGGTTATCGCGCCTGGGGGTCCGACATTGGCCCGGACCATACGCCGTTTGAATCCGGCCTTGGCTGGGCTGTGAAACTGAAATCCAATGTTGATTTCAAAGGCCGTGCCGAGATGGTTGCGCAAAAGGAAAATGGTGTCAGGAAAATGATGGCGGGCTTTACCGTGGACGACCCGGATGTTGTTTTGCTGGGCCGCGAAACCATCTATCGAAATGGTGTGCGCGTGGGCTGGCTTACCTCCGGGGGATTTGGATATAGTATCGGTAAATCAATCGGTTACGGCTTTATCCGCAATGCCGATGGGGTTGACCATGATTATGTCATGGCGGGCGAATATGAGCTTGAAGTGGCGACAAAACGCATCCCATGCACAGTGCATATGCAGCCGCTGATTGATCCGCAGATGAAACGGGTGAAGTGCTGAGGCCGTTTCATTTTCCTTGACCTCCGCGTGCCGCGAACGCATTAGGATCGGGCAGAAATTCCAAACCCGCGAAGGGAAATGCCGATGCCGTTTGACCGCTCGATCAAGATTGCCCCGTCGATCCTGTCAGCCGATTTTGCCAACTTTGGTGAGGAAATTCAATGCATTGAGGCGCAGGGCTGTGATTGGGTGCATGTTGATGTGATGGACGGGCATTTTGTGCCGAACCTGACATTTGGCCCGCCTCTGCTCAAGGCGATCCGGCCGCATATCAAAACGGTGATGGATGTGCATTTGATGATTTCCCCGGTAGATCAATATGTTAGCGCCTATGCTGAGGCCGGGGCCGATATTCTGACAGCGCATCTTGAGGCCGGGCCGCACACCCACCGGACGTTGCAGGCCATTCGCGCAGCGGGGTGCAAGGCGGGGCTGGCGCTTAATCCGGGCAGTGGGATCGAGGATTTGGATTATCTGCTGGATATGGTCGATCTGATTTGCGTGATGACGGTAAACCCCGGATTTGGCGGGCAAAAATTTATTCATAGCCAGATCAGCAAGGTTGAAAAACTTAGGCAAATGATCGGCGACCGGCCGATTCATATTGAGATTGATGGCGGGATAACGCCGGAAACAGCCCCGTTGATGGCGGCGGCGGGGGCCGATGTTCTGGTAGCGGGTTCAGCGGTTTTCAAGGGTGGCAGCGTGGAAAACCCGGGCGTTTACGGCGAAAATATCCGGGCGATCAGAACGGCGGCTGAAGCGGCCTGACTCTTGTATAAAATGACCCGGTGTTTTGTACAAAATGCCTGAATTTCGGGGGCTTGCCTGATCCTGCGACCTGTCGCATGGTGATCCGGCAGGAGGATACGACATGAAAACCCGGCTGACGGAAAAATTTGATCTCAAACATCCGGTGATTTCGGCGCCGATGGCCTTTGCCGCGGGCGGCAGGCTGGCAGCGGCAGTCACAAGTGCCGGCGGGCTGGGGATGATCGGCGGCGCCTATGGGGATCCGGACTGGCTGGAACAGGAATTTGCCAATGCGGGAAATGCGCGGGTTGGCTGTGGGCTGATCACCTGGAAAATGGCGGCGAAAATGGCCGGTGGGCCGGAAATTTTAGACCGGGTTCTGGATCATGCACCGGCGGCGATGTTTTTGTCATTCGGGAACCCCGCGCCCTATGCCGCGCAGATTGCCGAGGCGGGCGTTCCGCTGATCTGTCAGGTGCAGAGCTTGCGCGATGCCAAGGCGGCGGCAGATTGCGGGGCGGAGGTGATCGTGGCGCAGGGGGCCGAGGCCGGGGGCCACGGTGAGAAGCGCGCGACGATGACGCTGGTGCCGGAGGTGGCCGATTGGTTGAGCGCCCATGCGCCCGATGTCCTGCTGCTGGCGGCGGGGGGGATTGCCGATGGCCGTGGGCTGGCGGCGGCGCTGATGCTGGGGGCGGACGGCGTGCTGATGGGCTCGCGGTTCTGGGCGTCGGCAGAGGCAAATGTATCCTCGGCGATGGTTGATGAAGCGATTGCCGCGACAGGGGATCAGACGGTGCGCTCAACCGTGATGGATGTGGCGCGGGGGCTGAACTGGCCGCAAAGATATACTGCGCGGGTTTTGAAGAATGCCTTTACCGAGCGCTGGCATGGGGATGTGCCGGGGCTCATGGCGGATGCGGAAGCGCAGGCGGCAAGATGGGTTGAGGGCTGGGCGGCGGGAGATCCGGAACGGGCCAATACATTTGTCGGCGAAGCGGCAGGCCTGATCCATGACCGGCCCCCGGCGGCGGATATTCTGAACGCGGTTGTGGCCGAGGCAGAAGGGTTGTTGCGACGGAACTGGGATGGGTGAGCTGTTGTTGCATGAGGTGGCAGGGCGGCGTGAGGATCTGATTGCGCTGACGCAGGATTTGATCCGAATGCCCACGCTCAACCCGCCGGGGGAGAATTACCTTGAGATTTGTGAATATCTTGACCGGCGGTTGCAAAACGCGGGGTTTGAGACGGAACTGATCCGGGCAAATGGCGCGCCGGGCGATAGTGACCGGCATCCGCGCTGGAATATCGTGGCGCGGCGCGAGGGCAGAAACCCCGGCACCTGTGTGCATTTCAACAGTCATATTGATGTGGTTGAGGTTGGCCATGGCTGGAGCATGGACCCGTTTGGCGGCGAGGTGAAAGACGGCCGCATCTATGGCCGGGGGGCTTGTGATATGAAGGGCGGGCTGGCGGCGAGCATTGTGGCGGCTGAGGCGTTTATTGCCATCTGCCCGGATTATGCCGGGGTGATTGAGATAAGCGGCACGGCGGATGAGGAATCCGGCGGTTTTGGCGGTGTGGCCTATCTTGCCGAGCGGGGCTATTTCAGCCCTGGAAGGGTGGATCATGTGATCATCCCCGAGCCGCTGAACAAGGACCGGATTTGCTTGGGGCATCGCGGCGTGTGGTGGGCCGAGATTGAAACTAGGGGCGAAATGGCGCATGGCTCGATGCCGTTTTTGGGCGATTGCGCGGTGCGGCATATGGCGGCGGTGGTGGCGGAAATGGAAGAGAGCCTTTTTCCGGCGCTGGCCGGGCGCAAAACCGATATGCCGGTGGTGCCGGAAGGGGCAAAGCAATCGACGCTGAATATCAATTCCATTCATGGCGGTGAGGCCGAGCAGGATGCGGATTATACCGGGCTGCCAAGCCCTTGTGTGCCCGATCGCTGCCGCATGGTGATTGACCGGCGGTTCTTGATTGAAGAAGATATAGCTGAGGTCGAGGCCGAGATACGGGCCACGCTGGAGCGGGTGCGCGCGGGGCGCGAAAAGTTTGAGTATGACATGCGCGAATTGCACCGGGTATTGCCGACGATGACCAAGCGGGATGCCCCGGTGGTGGCCTCGGTGGCGCGGGCGATTGAGCAGGTGTTGGGGCGCGCGCCGGATTATGTGGTCAGCCCCGGCACCTATGATCAAAAGCATATTGACCGGATCGGGCGGCTTAAAAATTGCATCGCTTACGGGCCGGGGATTCTGGATCTGGCGCATAAGCCGGATGAATATGTGGGGATCGGGGATATGGTGCAATCGGCGCAGGTTATGGCGCTGGCATTGCAGGATTTATTACAGTGTAAGTGATTGAAATATAGTTATTTATCCGCACCAAGATACGCACGCAAAGCGGCGGGTGGATGGGCAAATATCTGGCCGGTTTCTGCGGGGGGATAGGCGCGGCCCGCATCAACAAAGATCACATCCTGAGCGATGCGGCTTGCGTCTGAGGGATCGTGACTGACCAGCAGAACCGTGGCGCCGGTTTCATCGCAGAGGGCTTTGACCAGATCAAGCATTTCTGCCCGGAGCGCCGGGCCGAGGGCGGCAAATGGCTCATCCAGAAGCAGCAGGGCGCGATCCCTCACAAGTGCCCGCGCCAGCGCCACCCGCGCCCGCTGACCACCAGAAAGGGCGGCGGGCTTACGGGCTTGATATTCTGTCAGGCCCACCCGGTTGAGGGCGTTGGCGATGGTTTCATGCTGCGGCTTTGTGAGGCGCAGATTTGGGTCAAGGCCAAGGGCAATGTTTTGCCAGGCGTTGAGGTGGGGGAAAAGATTATCCTCCTGAAACAGCATGGCGATGGGCCGCCTGTCGGGGGGGGCGTTGGTGATGTCCTTATCCTGCCATGACATGCGTCCCTCAAGCAGGGGCAGAAATCCGGCGATGGCCTCAAGCAGGGTGGTTTTGCCGCCGCCCGATGGCCCGATTACGGCAACGCGGCGGCCGGAATTGATGCTGAAATCGGCGCTCAGGTGAAAGCCGTCATTGTCGATGAGGCAATTTTCAAGCTTCAGCATGCCAGCGGCCTCCGCGATCAAACAGCCAGAATATGGTCAGTGACAAAAACAATAACATGAGCGCGGCCCCGGCGGCATCGGCCATCCGGTAGGCCCCCATCAGGCGGTAAATCTGCAAGGGCAAGGTGGCGAAATCAGGATCGGCAAAAAGCGCGATTACGCCAAGATCCCCCATCGAAAGCGCGGCCGATAACCCTGCGGCAAAGCCGATTTGCGGCCGCATTCGGGGCAGCAGGATGCGGCGGATGAATGGCCCGCCCGCCATGCCGAGCGACAGCGCCAGACGCCCGTGACGGCGAATAACCTCACGCGCGCGAGGGATCAGAATGCGCAGGGCAAAGGGCAGCGCCATCACCGCATTGACCAGCGCTGTGACCGGCAGGGCAAGGGCCGTGGGGTTGGCAATGGGACGGATCAGGATGAAAAGCCCGGTGCCGATCACCAAAGGCGAGGCGGCAAGCCCCAAAAGCCCCGCGGTTTCCAGAAGGCCCGCCCCCCGGCCCAGCGCCGTTGCCACCGCCATGGGCAGCGCCAGCAAAAGCAGAATTGCCGTGCTGATCAGGGCGATACTGAGCGAGATGAGCACAGGCCAAAGCATCAGGCCCGCCACATCCGGCAGGGTTCTGAGCCCCGCAAGGATGACCGCCGCCAGAGGCAGCATAAGAAAGACGGCGGCGAGGGCAATGCAGGCCATATCGAACAGTTTGGCCGTAAGGTTTTTACCGTCCCAGCGCCGCACAGCGCGACCGGGCCCGCTGTCAAACGCTGTGGCCCCGGCGCTTTGCAACACCATCAGCGCCGCAAGAATGGTCAGCCCCAGTTGAGTGAGCGATAGCAGTGCCGCGCGGGCAAGATCAAAATCAAAGCGGAAAGCCTGATAAATGGCCAGCTCGATCGTGGTGGCGCGGGGGCCGCCACCAAGGGTCAGCGCCACGGCAAAGCTGGAAAGGCAAAGGGCAAAAATCACCGCCAGCGCTCCGGGCACAACCCGGCGCAGAAGCGGGTATTCGATCTGTCGAAACATTGCGCGCGGGCCAAAGCCAAGCTGTGCGGCAAGGCGAAACCGCTCGGCGGGGATCTCTTGCCAGGCTTGCAGAATCAGCCGGGTGGCCAAGGGCAGATTGAAGAAGACATGCGCCAGAACCACGCCGTGCAGCCCGTAAATCTGAACAGGCGGCAGGCCGATGAAGCCGGTGATCTGATTGAGCCATCCGGCACGGCCAAACACCGCCAGCAGGCCCAGAACCGCGACAATGACCGGCAGGATGAACGGCGCGCCCATCACCGTGATCAATATGCCGCGCCCGAAAAACCGCCGCCGCGCCAATGCGCGCGCCACCGGCACGGCCAGCGCCACACTGATGACCGCCGACAGGGTGGCCTGCACCAGTGTAAAGCGCAAAACGCTATAATCCGCGCGGGTAAAGCCTGTGCCGTGCTCGGCCCGCATGAACACGGCGGCCAATGTGGCAAAGATCAGCGCCGCAACAAGGGCCGCAGCAATGATCCCCGATCCGGACTTTACCGGCTGAGCGCGGTTAACCATTCGTCCAGTGCCTTGTTTTTAAGGGCTGCGGCCTCGTCTGCCGGTAGCAATAGCGATTTTTCCGGCTGTATGAGGCCGTTGAACCCGGCTGGCAATCCCGCCTTTGGCACCCGCACCGGATACATCCAGTTGGTTGTGGGAATGATGGATTGAAACGCATCCGAGACGATAAATTCAAGAAATTGCCCGGCCAGTTCGGGCTGATCGGTTGCGGCCAGTTTGGCGGCCAGTTCGACCTGCATGTAATGGCCTTCGTCAAAGGCGGCGGCGGCTTTGCTGGCGTCGGATTCGGCAATCAGGTGATACGCGGGGGAGGTGGTGTAGCTTAAGACCATATCGGCCTCGCCCTCCAGAAACAGGCCGTAAGCCTCGGACCAGCCTTTGGTGACGGTTACAATATTGTCACTGAGGCCTTCCCAGATGGCGGGGGCCTCATCGCCATAAGCGGCCTTGACCCACATCAGCAATCCCAGCCCCGGCGTGGAGGAGCGCGGATCCTCGATGAGGATGGTTTTATCGCTCGCGGCCAAGGCGCGGAAATTTGCGGGGGCGTCTTCTCCGGCGTTATGGACAAAGGCGAAATAGCCCCAGTCATAAGGCAGGAAGACCGGATCCTCCCAGGCCACGGGCAGATCGAATTCCGTGGTGACATTATGGGGGGCAAAGAGCCCGGTTTCACGCGCGGCGGACATCAGATTGGTATCAATGCCAAGCATGATATCGGCATCTGTGTGCGCGCCTTCCAGCCGGATACGCGCCAGAAGGGCGGCACCGTCTTCAACGCCAACAAGTTTCAGATCACAGGCGCAGATTTCCTCAAACGCCTGTTCAACCTGTGGCCCCGGGCCCCAGTCCGAGACAAAGCTGTCATAGGTGTAAACGGTCAATTCAGGCGTGTCGGCCATGATGGCCGTCGCACTCAGAATTCCCGCAGCAAAAACAGAATATTTCAAGTCATCCTCCTTTGCAGCGAATGGGCAAGGGGGGATGAAATCCCGATACCTTCCCTCCGCCGGTTCTAGCCGGTTCAGGTTCAACGGGTTCGCGAAATTGCATCTCAGTCAAGGCCAGGCCCAGACACCCCGAGGTGAGCCGGACATTAGGGCCGGGTTATGGGGAGTGCAAGGCGAAAACAGGTTGGGGTATGATACCCCTGAATACTGCACCCCCTTGGCATTTTGTAAAAATGCCAGCCCCCGCCCGCCCCACGGCGGGGGCTTTTGCAGGAGGTTCATCATATTGAAAACACTCATTGTTTTTCGGCGTCAGGAGATACATGATCCTCAGGACATGCCCCCACCCGGGCGAGGGCTGGCATTTTTACAAAGGCCTGTGTTTATTCAGGGGCTCCACATATTCAAGCGGCTATAAATTCATCCAGTGAATAGCCCTGCAAATACAATAGTGCGGTCAGATCGCCGTGGTTTACCCGGATATCGCATTGGGCGGCCACGCTTGGCTTGGCATGTAGCGCCACGCCAGTGCCCGCGCATCCCAGCATGCCCAGATCATTGGCGCCGTCACCCACGGCAATGACATCGGATGGGGAAAGGCCAAGCCGCGTGGTGATCTCGTCCATGGCTTCTATCTTGGCCTGTCGGCCCAGGATGGGGCGGGCCACCTCGCCGGTCAGAATATCGTTTTCAAACAAGAGCTTGTTGGCGCGGCTTTCGTCAAAGCCCAGATGCAATGCAACGCTTTCGGTGAAGAAGGTAAACCCGCCCGAGACCAGCGCGGTATAGGCCCCGTGCGCCTTCATCGTGGCCAGCAGAACCGCCCCGCCGGGCATATAGGTGATGCGGGTTTCAAGCACGTTTTGCACGGCCCCGCGCGGCAGGCCCTTGAGCAGTTTGACCCGCTCCTGCAGGGCCTCGGTAAAATCCAGCTCGCCGTTCATGGCGCGGGCGGTGATGGCGCGCACATGCGGGCCAAAGCCGGCGGCATCGGCCAGCTCATCAATGCATTCTTGCTCTGTCATGGTGCAATCCATATCCGCCAGCAGCATCTTCTTGCGCCGCCCCTGTGTGGGTTGCAGCATCAGATCAACCTGCATTTTCTGCAAATCCTCCCAGACCTGCCAGAGATTTTCCGGCATGGCCTGTAGGGAAAACTCCGCCGCCTCATCGGGTGAGAGCCATAAGGCATCGCCCCCGCCCCAGGCATTGCGCAGGTTTTCCACCAGCGCGGGCGAGAGGCGGGTTTTGGCGGCAATCAGGGTTGCGGTGAACATGGGCCGGACTCCGAAGATCTTGCGCATCCAGTGGCGGCTGCGCTTTGGCCCCGGCTTTATGCCAACAGTCAGAAATATTCCAGCGGTGTTATTGCCCGGAAATGGCGCGCAGGGCCTGCATCCGGATTGTCAGGGTGTGCAGGTAGTGTTCATTGGTAAGGCGGCCATCCGCATCAAATTCATTCATTGCCCCGGCCACCAGCACAGACGGACCGGGCAGAAGATGCGCCTGAAGCTGGGTGAGGCAGCTATGGGTCATGAAATGCGCGGTTTCCCCACCGGTGCGCCCGGCAGAGGCGGCGATAACGACGGTGGGCTTGTCTTTGAAGGCCATGCCCTCGACCCGGCTGACCCAATCGAGCGCGTTTTTCAGCACGCCAGAAATGCCTTTGTTATATTCCGGCGCGGAAATCACGATGGCATCGGCATTAGTGATCTGATTGGCGAGGGTCTGCACGGATGATGGGATGCCCTCAGCCGCCTCAAGATCGCCGTCATAAAGCGGCAGGTTGAGATCGGCCTCAATTACATCGGCGGGGCCAAAGGCCTGTGCGGCCTCGGCCAGAAGCATCCGGTTATGCGAGCCTTTGCGCAGCGCGCCAGAGATTGTCAGAAGCGTGGGATTGGACATTGGGAAACTACCTTTTCGGGTGCATTGTCATCTGGTGCTAATTGCGGGTTAAAAAGGCCTGAGACAATAGGCATAAATGCACATTAACCTATGTAAATTTGCAATACGTTTAAAAATGCACAGTTATGCCTTCCATGTTATAGCCAAAGATATGACAGGGCCGCAGAGTTAAATCACCGGATTGTTGACCCTTTATTGGCAAAACCCGGGCATAACGACGTGATCCGCAAGCCGGTTGTCACGGTAAAAGCCACCATGGCCTCCGAGCACGGCGCGGTGGTGTTTGAAATGGCGATGGAAAGCAACAAACCCCAGATCAAGCAAGCCGTTGAGGCGCATCTTTGGGGTAATGGTGAAGGCGGTGAACACCACCATCACCAATGGCAAGGTCAAGCGCTTCAAGGGCGCTTTGGCCCGCCGCAATAACGTGAAAAAGGCTTATGTGATCAGAGCGGTAAATCATCATAGTTACGCGACTGACCGGATGTTTTTTCTTTCAGGGTCGTCTGGGTTGCTTCGCTCATCATGTCGAAAAGCTTTTGCGCTTCACCCGAATATTGTTCGACCGCTGTGCGAAAGAACTCGGATTGAACCTCCATGATTTCTGCAGGGTGCTTGCAATTGAGCATCGCCTTTTGCGTCTCGATATCTTCCTGAAGACGCTGTGACAGAAAGCGCGTGGCTTCGGTCATCATGGCGGCCCAGACTTTGGCGGCTGCGGTATTGCTCGGTATCATCATCGCCGCCATCGCGGATATATCGGGTGTCGCAGCATCGGGCTTTTGGGCGGGCTTCGTGGCTTTTTTCGTCATGGTATTCCTCCGAAAGGCATGCATGTATAAACCATCGCGGGCGCGCGAAAGGATTCGGTTCGCAAATGCCAGACTAACAGGGTTTGACCGCCGCCACTTTGATCTGGATCGAATTTCCGAAAATAACCTGCTTTCGGGTATGTGCGTGCGCGCAGCTCTCCCGCCCGAGGTCAACGCGTATCGCACCGCCTTGCAGGTGCTGCCCGGACTGGGGGGCGTGCATATTGTTGCCATGTTGCATTTCTTGGGGCAGGGGCTTGACCCGCTCGGTTGTCTCCAATAGAGGAGGCCATCGGTTAGGCCCCGGATTCGTCCGGGGCTTTGCTGTTGTTCGAAAAGAACACCAAAAGCCGGGGACCTGAGGGGCCCTATAACATAGCCGGGCTGAAGCCCGGCCTACACATAGCAGGACCATGGGTTCTGCGTTTGCTAAACGGAAGACAGAAAGCATGGCACTCAAGTCGTATAAGCCAACGACGCCGGGCCAGCGCGGGCTGGTGCTGATCGACCGTTCGGAGCTGTGGAAAGGACGCCCTGTCAAGGCCCTCACCGAGGGTTTGACAAAATCGGGCGGACGTAACAACACCGGACGGATCACCTCGCGTCGTCGCGGCGGTGGGGCAAAGCGCCTCTATCGCGTTGTGGATTTTAAGCGCAACAAATTTGATGTAACGGCTTTGGTCGAACGCATTGAATATGACCCGAACCGGACCGCATTTATTGCGCTGATCAAATATGAAGATGGCGAGCAGGCCTATATCCTGGCACCGCAGCGTCTGGGCGTTGGTGACAAGGTTGTGGCGTCAGCCAAGGCCGACATCAAGCCCGGCAATGCAATGCCGTTTTCGGGCATGCCCATTGGTACCATCGTGCACAATATTGAGATGAAGCCCGGCAAGGGCGGTCAGATTGCCCGCGCGGCCGGCACTTATGCCCAGTTTGTTGGCCGTGATGGTGGCTATGCGCAAATTCGTCTGAGCTCGGGCGAGCTGAGGCTGGTGCGTCAGGAATGCATGGCCTCTGTTGGTGCCGTCTCGAACCCTGACAATTCAAACCAGAACTACGGTAAAGCGGGCCGCATGCGTCATAAGGGCGTACGACCCTCTGTTCGTGGTGTGGTCATGAACCCGGTTGATCACCCGCATGGTGGTGGTGAAGGCCGCACGTCCGGTGGCCGTCATCCGGTAAGCCCATGGGGCCAGCCGACCAAAGGCTTCCGCACCCGTAACAAGAAAAAGGCGTCGTCGAAGATGATTATCCGCTCGCGTCACGCCAAGAAGAAGGGCCGCTAGATATGGCACGTTCTGTATGGAAAGGCCCGTTTGTGGATGCTTATGTGCTTAAGAAAGCCGAAGCGACACGCGAAAGCGGGCGTCATGAAGTTATCAAAATATGGTCGCGTCGTTCCACCATTCTGCCCCAGTTCGTGGGTCTGACATTTGGTGTCTATAACGGCCGCAAACATATTCCTGTCAACGTCAGCGAAGACATGATTGGTCAGAAGTTCGGGGAATACAGCCCGACGCGCACCTATTATGGCCATGCCGCCGACAAAAAAGCGAAGCGGAAATAAGCCATGGGCAAGGAAAAGAACCCCCGCCGCGTGGCTGAGAATGAAGCACGTGCAAAGCTGCGCATGCTCAAAACCAGCCCGCAAAAGCTTAATCTTCTGGCCCAGATGATCCGAGGCAAGAAGGTTGAAAAAGCGCTGACGGACCTCACGTTCAGCAAAAAGCGTATCGCGGAAGATGTGAAGAAATGTCTGCAATCGGCGATTGCCAATGCTGAGAACAATCACAATCTGGATGTGGATGAGCTGATCGTGGCCGAGGCCTATGTTGGCAAAAATCTGGTGATGAAACGCGGGCGTCCGCGGGCACGGGGACGCTACGGCGCGCTGCGCAAGCCGTTTTCCGAGCTGACAATTCTGGTCCGTCAAATTGAGGAGCAAGCCTGATGGGGAATAAAACCAATCCGATTGGCATGCGCCTGCAGGTGAACCGCACCTGGGACAGCCGCTGGTTTGCCAACACCAAAGATTACGGTGATCTTCTGCTGGAAGACATCGCAATGCGCGATTTCATCAGCAAGGATTGCAAGCAGGCCGGTGTCAGCCGGGTGATCATTGAACGCCCGCACAAAAAGTGCCGCGTTACTGTTCATACGGCGCGTCCGGGTGTGATTATCGGCAAAAAAGGCGCCGATATTGAAACCCTGCGCAAAAAGCTGGCGGCGATGACCGATAGCGAGCTGCATCTCAACATCGTTGAAGTGCGCAAGCCCGAGCTGGATGCGGCCCTTGTGGGTGACAGCATCGCACAACAGCTTGAGCGCCGTGTCTCGTTCCGCCGCGCCATGAAACGCGCGGTGCAGAATGCCATGCGCATGGGGGCTTTGGGCATCCGGGTCAATGTTGCGGGCCGTCTGGGCGGGGCTGAAATTGCCCGTACCGAATGGTACCGTGAGGGCCGGGTTCCGCTGCACACGCTGCGCGCGGATATTGATTACGCCCTGACTGAGGCGCTGACTGCCTATGGCATCATCGGCATCAAGGTGTGGATCTTCAAAGGTGAAATCATGGAGCATGATCCTGCAGCGCGTGACCGCAAGGCTCAGGAACTTCAGGATGGCCCGGCCCCGCGTGGCGCCGGCGGCCGTCGGTAAGGGAGAGAAAAGATGCTTCAACCAAAACGCACCAAACACCGCAAGCAGTTCAAGGGCCGTATTCATGGCCTGGCCAAAGGTGGCTCGGACCTGACTTTCGGCACCTATGGCCTGAAGTCGATCGAGCCTGAGCGGGTGACTGCCCGTCAGATCGAGGCGGCACGGCGCGCCATGACCCGTCATATGAAACGTCAGGGCCGGGTCTGGATCCGGATATTTCCGGACGTGCCTGTGACCTCGAAGCCAACCGAAGTTCGGATGGGTAAGGGGAAAGGCTCGGTTGATTTCTGGGCGGCCAAGGTTAAACCCGGCCGGATCATGTTTGAGATCGACGGCGTGTCCGAGGATGTGGCCCATGAGGCCCTGCGCCTTGCGGCGATGAAACTGCCGGTCAAAACCCGCGTTGTTGTCCGGGAAGACTGGTAAAACTATTCGCATTTGCGAATAGTTGGTGCGGTGTAGAGAATTTCAAAGAAATTCGCGGGCCGCACCCCGGTGAAGAAAAAGAACCCCTGCCGAGAGATCGGCGGGGGTTCTTTATTAATTGCCTACTAGAATGATAAACTACGCTTCAGTGATTTGGTTAACCACCCCAGTCGTTGGTGGAGTTGATGCGCACAAAGGCCTCCATGTCGCTGCTATAGTTGACGACAACGACCAAATTCCAGTAATTCAGAGATTTGCCGCAATACAACATGACAAGGCAAGAAGCTGATGCTGGCATGGATGCAGTCATTTGGTGACTTGCAACGGATTGGCGCTTAATGCACCGGCAGCCAAGCTTAAGATTATGCCCGATGCCGAACACCGGTCACACTGCCCATCGTCAGACACAAACAGCATTTTTAAACTTTGAAATAATAAAAAGTTAACATTGAATGTATTTGATGAACTGAAAGGTGTTGGAATGTTATCTTACTAAAAAAGCGGTGTTAGGGGAATGCATCGTATGGCGGGATTTTTATGGACAATGCAGCCCAAAGCGACCGCAAACTATATCATCTTAAGGAGAAATTAGTGATCTGCCGGTGGCCAAATCTGTATTCGCTCGAGGTTGCAGAACTGAGCGAAAATTCGCGCAAAGAATTGTGGGAAACTATCCCTCTGGCTAAGAGGGCCGACGGCATCACAATGCAGCAAGAGCACCGCACCACTGCTAGTTTTAATGCATACCCAAATGGCAGGACGGCGTTTCTAATCGTGTGCATAGCGCTGTTTGGAATGGGTGAAGTTTTTGTTCTATATTTGGTAACCCCGTAGGTGTCGTTGTTTTCCATCCATGATAGTGAATTAAGATCACCGATTGCCAAGCGGCAAGACCGTATTGGAAACGTATGCGATGCATGCTCACATCGAAAGGGAGGGCCTCGAATTTGCCACTTCTTCGAAACCAGCAGTTATGGCTTGAATCGGTTTCGTGACTTCAAATAGTAGCAGCTCCCAAATTGTGCTCGCCTAGTCCGGATGGGACATTGCCAAAAAGGAGAGATTCGATACCGTCGATTACGCATTAAATGGAAACAAGATATGACGCGCTTGTCGTGCCTATACCTAATTTTAGGCGTGTCAGGCTGATCGGAAACTCGTTCAAATAGGGAAGTAAAATGAAACAAATCAACAAATCGCTAACGGCACTTCGCATCTGCGCAAGTGCAACAGTGCTATCGCTTGCAGCCTTCGGTGCGGCAAACGCAGCCGATACAACCAAGCCGATTTCGATCGCCACAATCGATTCTTCTGACGCTGACTTCATTGCTTATGTCTACGGCGGTATCCTTGAGAAATTCGGCTATAATGTCGAGTATTTGCGCATCGACTATACCGCAATGATTTCGGCAGTTGAGACATCTGATCTGGATGTAACCACCTCGATCTGGGACACGACAACGTGGCCTGCAGTTGTCAGCGCGGTCAACGATGGGACTGCTGTCAACTATGGTTCAACTGGTGTCGCGGTCCAGGAGGGCTGGTGGTATCCATTGTACATGGAGGAGATTTGCCCCGGCCTGCCGGATTACAAAGCGCTCAACTCCGAAGCTTGTGTGGCCGCTCTTGCAACGGCAGAAACGTCGCCGAAGGGGCGCTACATTGATGCCCCGGCGGATTGGGAATCGGATGCCGGCACACGCCTGGAGGCGCTTGGCCTGAATTATGAGGCGATCAACTCCGGCTCGATCGTGGCCATGGTTGCCACGGTGCGCGCCGCGGTCGAGCGCAAGGAGCCGGTGATCAGTTGGGGGTATAGGCCGCACTGGTTTTTCGACGACACCCCGGGTGCGTTTGTAGAAATGCCAGCGTCATCTGACGCTTGTTTCGATGACCCATCCGTTGGGCCCAATCCGGATGCAACATATGACTGCGGATACTCAGTGGGATTTGTGTGGAAAGTGGCATCGACAGGGTTCTCGGCCAAATCGCCGGAAGCGGCGCGGATACTGCATCTTTTCCAGCTCACCACCGCCGAAGTGGCCGCGGCCACAGGCAAAATCGAAAATGATGGCGTTGACATTGCGGTTGTTGCCGGTGAATGGATCGACACAAACGAAGCCACCTGGCGTAGCTGGTCTATAGACTGACAACTGGTTCTGCCGAGAGTTTTCAGCCCTGTACGGGGCTGAAAACACGCTTCATTTCGAATTTCCGGCCATCTAATGAAACAGGTTGGCACGAAGCCCCGGAGAAAGTGCATCATGAGTTCATCTGCCACGCCGGAAACGGTTCTGAACTGTATCGACCTTTGGAAAGTTTTTGGCGAAGGAGGTGCCAAGGCCATCGCAGAACTGGGCCCGGATGCGCCAGAAGGAGCATTCAAAGAGCGCGGACTGATCGTTGGTGCCCGTAACGTCAACGTCCATGTCAATAGGGGCGAAATTTTTGTTGTTATGGGTCTGTCAGGGTCTGGGAAATCGACGCTGGTGCGGTGCATGACCCGTCTGCACGAACCAACCGCCGGACAGTTGATTGTCCTGGGTCAGGATGTCACCAATCTGTCGCGCAAGGAACTGGTGGACATAAGGCGCAACCGGCTAAGCATGGTTTTTCAGGATTTTGCCCTGCTGCCACATCTGACAGTGATGGGCAATGTCGCCTTTCCGCTGAAAGTACAGGGTGTTGATCGCAAGACCCGCGAAGTCAAAGCCAAGGAAATGATTGATCTTGTGGGCCTGACGGGCCGCGAAAACTATTTTCCCGACGAATTGTCCGGCGGCCAGCAACAGCGCGTCGGCATTGCCCGCAGCCTGACGACTCAACCAGAAGTCTGGTTTCTTGATGAACCTTTTTCTGCGCTTGACCCGCTTATTCGTCACGACATGCAGCTTGAATTTCTGCGCATCCAAAAAATGCTGAACAAAAGTATCGTATTCATTACCCATGATTTCGAAGAGGCAGTTCGTCTGGCAGACCGGATTGCCATCATGAAAAATGGCAGTGTCATCCAGCAAGGACCACCCGAAGAACTGGTTCTCAATCCTGCTGATGATTATGTGAAAGAGTTCACAAAAAGTATCCCAAAACAAAAGGTGCTGCGGGTTTCGGCCATCATGGGCCCGGTTGATAAGGGCGCCCTTAGCGATGTTCCGATCAAGGCGTCAGAGACAGTTGATACTGTTGTAGCGCAGGTTTTGATGTCGGACGGCGTTCTTGCTGTAACGGACGACGACAACACCGTGGTTGGTTCCATTCACCGGCGGGATCTAGTTCCTGTTATAACCTAGAGGAGGGTGGATCATGGGCGAGAACGGGCAAATTACCTCTGGCATGTATTTTTCCGGACGGAACCTGATCATGACGGCAATCGGCATTGTGATTGTGCTGTTCTGTACACTTGCTCCATCTGCCGAGAGTGTTTTCACAAAGTTTCCGAAAGCATGGACAATAGATTTGGCCACGCCATTGGGGGACTTTCTGAAATTCCTGGCCCGCAAGGCTGAAATTGGTCCGTTTAAATTTTCGCAGATTACCCGGGGATTTGGCGCGCTTATTTCGCAACCCTACGAGGGCTTGAAAGGTGTAGTGGCGACTGGATTCACCTTGTATCACGAGGAAGGTGGGAAAAGTGTTATCCCACCGATGGCCTGGACGGCAGTAACCGCGGTTTTCACAATTGTTGCACATCATTTTGGCGACAGGAAACTGGCCATCGGCACGTTTGCCACCTTTATGTTTTTTGTAGTTTTTGGCATCTGGGAAAATGCAATGCTAACTCTGACACTGGTGACGGTGTCAGTTTTGTTCGCCACTTTCATAGGTTTGCTGCTGGGTCTTTGGGGATACAAAAGCCAGCGTATAAACCGGGCGCTGCAACCGGTTTACGACATCATGCAAACGCTGCCGCTGTTTTCCTATCTGGTGCCGATGATCCTGTTTTTTGGGTTCGGCCCGATTGCATCCCTGATAGCGACAATCGTTTTTGCCCTACCGCCAATGGCGCGCGTTACCACACAATCACTGCAAGAGGTCCATACAAGCGTTAAAGAATTTGGTGTTATGTCCGGGTGTTCCAACCGCCAGATGAATTGGCAAGTATTGATCCCTGCTGCCCGCAAAAGCCTGTTGCTGGGCGTCAATCAGGTAATCATGCTGGCACTATCAGTCGTGGTGATTTCGTCGCTGATTGGCGCAGGCGGACTGGGCGGAGATGTGCTGAAGGCGCTGAAATCGTTGCGTATTGGTGATGCCGTTGTGGCAGGTGTTGCGGTTACGTTAATGGCCATCGTGCTGGATCGCATTTCCTACGCGATAGCGATGCGCCGTCCCATCCATTGGGATATTGCCCCGACCTGGATGCAACGAAATTGGCTGCTGGTCAAGGTTCTGTTGGCTTTGGTCGGCTTTACTGGCCTTTCATTTCTGGTTCCTGCGCTACAATTGTGGCCCGATGCCTGGGTGGTTCAGGCAGGAAAATCTGCAAACCAGATGATCAGTTGGATTTCAAACAATTTTCATGAACAATTGAGCGGCTTTCGCGACCTGTTCATTATTTACCTTCTGAAACCGGTAAAGCTGTTTTTGACGGGCTTGCCCTGGATTGGCGTGATCGCCTTTTTCGGCACGTTGGGATACTTGCTGGATGGATGGAAACTTGCCCTGCTGGGGATTGTGATCTTCCTTCTGATTGCTGTTGGTGGCTATTGGACCAAGGCAATGATCTCGCTTTACCTAGTGGTTGTTTCAGTGGTTTTCGCCACGTTTATCGGTCTGCTGCTTGGGATATTGGGCGCGGTCAATAAACCAGCGCGGGTTTTCCTGATTGCCGCGGTTGATACGCTTCAGACCATGCCAATGTTTGTCTACCTTATCCCGGTCGTCATGTTGTTCAGCATCGGAGATTTTCCTGCCTTTGTGGCAATCGTGCTATACGCCGTGACCCCGGCAATCCGCTACACAATCTCAGCGCTGGACAGGGTAAAGCCGTCGCTGATTGAGGGCGGCCTGATGTCAGGTTGTTCAGGATGGCAATTGATGACCCAGATCAAACTGCCACTTGGCCTGCCGACCATGCTGATGGGCCTAAATCAGGTGATAATGCTTGCTTTTGGGATGCTGGTGATCACTGCCCTTGTCGGAACACGCGGACTAGAGGAAATCACGCTTGTTGCGATTGCCCGTGTGCAGGCTGGCGATGGATTGCTTGCGGGACTGGCAATTGCCGGGATGGCCATTGTTTTTGATCGCTATGTTCGGGCAGCCAGTGCTATTGCCGCCTATCGGATGGGCGTTCCGAACCCGAACAAAGGCGTCTGAACGAACCAGAACCGGTTAGACTTTGGGGTGTCTGCCCCTTTTGGGAAATTCTTTCGGCGAAATGAACCTGAGATATTCTGGCAAAGGTCGAGACTGTCAAACAGTCTTGCTTAGCCACTGGTGTTGATTGGAAAAACAATGTCCGGGTCAGCCGGGTCGGTGTTGGCCAATTGCCCATCTGCAGATCGGAACATTCGAGCCGCGTTCGCATGCCAATAAAATTCACTGGGGTGTCATTCACCCAAAAGCTGCTGGTCCGTGCGGTTGCGATCAAACCAGTCTGACGATGACCCGATCATTCAGCACAACTACTTTTCTGCTGAAGAGGATAGGGTTCTTAACCGGAAAGCTTTCAGAATTGCACGCAACATTCACGCGCAACAGGCTTTGGCCCCCTATCGTGGGGCGGAGGCCGCACCGGGATCGCTGGGCGCGCCGCGTTTGGAACAATGAAACGGATCACCCTTGAACTTGGGGGGAAGTCGCCGGTTCTGGTAACCAAAAATGCCAATATCGACCAGGCAGTCGAAGGTGTTGTGAATGGCATTTTCATTAATGCCGGTCAGGTGTGTGATGCAGGATCAAGATTGATCGTTGCAGATGAAATCCACGATGATTTCATGCAAAAGCTGATCGAACATGTGCGCGCCCTGCCGATGGGGCCGGGGCTGGATGAACAGGCATTTATTGGTCCACTGGCATCAGACGCACATAAACGCCAAGTAGCGGGTTTTGTCGAATTGACGATACAGGACAGGCTTGATATGGCGCTTGACCAACGCACCGATACCAGTACCGGGTATTTTTGCAGCCTGGTCATCATTCAGGATTGTCCACTTGATCATCCCTGTTGGACTGATGAAATTTTTGGCCCGTTTCTGGTTGTTCAACGTGCCGACGGCATTGAACAAATGCTGAAGATCGCCAATGATATCCGATTTGGTCTGGGCGCGGCCAGTTTTTGCAGGATCAGTCGGAAGTCATGCAATGTGTACGCGGGCTTCGCGTGGGCACGGTTTACGTCAATGGTCACGGTTTTCTTGATCCCGCCTTTCCGTTTGGCGGGCAGGGCATGTCCGGATTTGGCAAAGACCTGGGCCCTGAACAGATTGAAAGCTACTTGGAAACGACTTCGGTCTTGTTTCAGGGCCAGGTATCATCAAGTGCTTGCAAAAAGGCGGCAACGCAGGGGCCGATGGCATCTGCGCTATAGCCGCCCTCCATGATGATGACCGTTTGTTTGCCGGCATTGGCAATCAGGTGACCAGCACGGGAAAACCCATCTGTGGTGACCTGAAAGTTTGACTGTGGATCCGAATGATGCGGATCAACACCTAGCGACACCACGATTGTGTCAGCGCCAAAACTGTCGATGGCGCCAAGCAGGGCCGTGATTGCCGCCAACCATTCGTCATTGCCGGCATCCGCACCCAGCGGCAAGTTCATCGTGGTTTCCGCCCCCACACCGGTCCCGGTTTCATTGCTGTACCCTTTGTAAAACGGATATGTCAGCAACGGATCCCCGTGGACCGAGCCGTAAAACACATCTGCACGGTCATAAAAAATCGCCTGCGTTCCGTTGCCATGGTGGAAATCTATGTCGAGGATGGCGGTTTTTGCTGTGCCGTGATCCCGCAGATATTGCGCGGCGATTGCGGCATTGTTCAGATAACAATAGCCGCCAAAACGCGTTGCTTCGCAATGGTGACCTGGTGGTCTGCACAGGGCGAAAGCCGAACGGCCCTGCCCGGTGGTAACATATCGCGCGGCATTGATGGCACTTTGCGCACTGGCATAGGCACCTTCCCACGTCCCATCATCAATTGTCGTCTCACAGGAGTTGGCATAGTAACCGATGACCCCTTCGATATATTCTGGACGCGGGCCTTTGGGTGATCCGGCCACGTTGGATGCCATTGGGCTGCCTTCCAGGCCTGCAGCCTGCCAAGATTTAAAGGCGGTGCTTAGAAAATCCAGATAATCCTGTTCATGGATGGCGCGGATTGGAACCATCCCGAGATCCGTTGGCTGATCGAATTTGAATAGCCCGGTTTGCTGCAAAGCCCCGGCAATTTGTTCGGCCCGTTCAGGCCGGTCAAAAGCGGGAACCAGGGCACCGCCGATAAACTCGTGACGGGGTTGGTGGCGTTTGTGCGTTTCTGAAAAGAAAACCTGCATCGCGTACGGTCCTGTTTTGTCTGTGCATGAAACTACCAAATAATCGCAACTCTTCACTATATCCCAATTGAAACAGAGGCGCGGGGCTTTTCTAATTGCCGCAAAAGTTTTCTTTCCAGTTTTGACAGAGAATCCGTGCAGATTCACGAAGGCTTCCGTCGGCCAGCGCCAAAGTGTGGAGCAACTGTGCATCTGCACCGGGACCAAGTTCCGATTTGAGCTCCAAGATTGTTTCGGGCAGTTGAAACCAGTCCTTAATGGTCTCTTTGTTCACTTCGGGATGAAACTGGACCGAGCAGGCGGTATTGTTCCATTCCAGACCTTGAATCGCACATGTGTCGCTAGATGCGGTGACGGTCGCACCTTTGGGGATTGTCGTAACTTCTGCCCCATGCCAATGAAAACTCAAGATGGGCTTTGAAAAACCTTTGAACATCTTTGCATTTTCAATCGTCGTCACGGGGTGCAGCCCCACTTCGGTTTGTGGCATCGGCCCAACCTCTCCGCCCAGTGCCTTGGCCAATAACTGATGTCCCAGGCAAATTCCGAAATAGGGCATTTGTCGGGTAATGACTGCATCCCTTATCAACGCCAGTTCCCGCGCCATCCATGGATACCGGTCGATTTCCCAGATCTGCATTGCCCCACCCAGGACCCAAAGGGCGTCAAAGTCGTTCAAATCAATGGTGCTGCGGGACTCAGCAATCATTTCGACGACGACGTCGTCGCCATAACGTGCCAGCAATTCGGCGAATAACCCCAAGTGTTCATGTCTGGCATGTTGAAAAATAAGTATTCGCATCTCTACCCGTTTGATTGGTTCGCGTTATTGTTTTCTTTGTATTGGAAAAGCTGTCCACTGGCAAAATTATGATTTAGTCAGAACTGCTTAGCAATTGCTCGATAAACAATCCGCACAACTCGTTTTGCGATGAAACTTTCAGCTTCAGATAGATTTTTTTCATGTGGTTGCGTGCAGTGCCATAGCTGATGTCAAGAAATGATGCGACATCGCGGGCATTGAACCCCTTGATCATCAGGTTGCCTACTTCGGCCTCTCTTTCTGTCAATCGGTCACGGCCGAAGCTGGTGAAAAAATTGGTAATGCGCGAGTGCTTGGCGATTCGGTAGGGTGTGTCACGTCCATTCAGGGCGACCTGATCCCACAAAACGCCTAATTGGCTGCGCAGTATCGGGGCAATACATTCCAGTAGTGTTACATCGTTTCTGGTGAAATATGAATTTTCGCCCAACGTCTTCTTACGAGAGATGCAATAAAATGCCCGCTTATCAGGGCGAATATCGGCTGCCAGCCCAAATTCCTCCATCGGGCCAAAGTGGTCGCAGCAATACTCGGTTATCGCCGACAGCCCAGCCAGGTTTTTTGGTGAAATATCGCGTTCATGGGTAACCCCATCGGGGTCGCCACGCAGATAGGCCTGATAAAATGGGTCCAGCAAATAGGGGCCATCTTCGTAGGTATCTCTGCGGGTGTCGGCATCGATATAATCGAAAAGGATTGGCGGTTCGTTTGGGCGAAAGAAGATGATATACCATGCATCCGCTTCAAAAAGGGCACACAGGCCATCGCCGATCTTGCGCAAAGTTGCCTTGGTGTCAGGCATAATAAATGCCTCGGCCAGTGCCTTGTTCCAACCGGAGAATCCTTCAAAGTTGGTAAGGCGGACAGTTTTCCTTGTTGTACGGATCATTCTTCAACCGCTCTGAATCGGGGCCCCTGAAGCAAGTGCAGGTTTAATATCCGACAAAGCTGTATGCAACGCACCGTCTTGGGCGGCGTTATTCCGAAATGAAGCACCAAACGACGATACATAATATGTTGCATACGCCCTCTGACAACAGCTCTAGGGATACTTTTCGGAGGGACGCCGCACCCATTCATGAGGATGCGTTGATCAGCGAGACAACGGTATTGCAAAGCACTTGGATGCCCAGCTTGATATGCCGTGGTTGTGTAAATTCATCTGGGTTGTGGCTCAGACCTTGGCGGCTGGGAACAAAGATCATACCGGTGGGGACATGTTTGCTGATTTGTTGTGAATCGTGACCGGCCCCCGATGGCATCCGCTTTGACCGCACACCCACCTGATCGCAGGCTTGCGCAACCGCGTCGATCACGATTGGCGACATTGTTGCGGGGGCATCGTCAGAAATAACCCTGGTTGTAACGCTAACGCCGATGCGGGCCGAAACGCTGTTGGCGCATTCCAGAACCGTATCACCAATGCGCAGGATTTCAGCACCGGTGGCGGCACGAATTTCCTGGGTTAGCCGCACCTCGCCCGGTACAACGTTGGATGCCCCCGGTAGAATTTCACAGTCTCCGAACGTCAGCCGCACATCCGGTCCGCATTGCTGTTCCACAATGCAAAATGCTTCGGAAACGGCCAGACAAGCGGCATGAAACGCATCGGCGCGCAGGTGGTGCGGGGTTGTGCCCGCATGGTTGGGCTGGCCGTGAAATGTCAGATGGCTGTTTTGCAGGCCGACAATATTTTCTACGATACCAATCTCGATACCTTCTGTTTCCAGAATCGGCCCCTGTTCAATATGCAGTTCGATAAATGCCAGAATGTCATCAGGCGAGCGTGCGGCATCCGGGATTTTCTCGGGCGGCAGACCAAACGCCCGCATCACATCGACAAGCGGGGTTCCGTCCCGCCCGGTTGCGGCAAGCACTTCGTCCTGCAGCAATTCGGCAAACATTGCCCGCGCGCCCAACAGACTGATATAAGCCCCTTCTTCGTCGGCAAAGGCGACAACCTCATAAGCGCAGGACATGGTTGGTGCGACGTCCGACAGGCATCGCGCCACTTCCAGGGAACCGACAACGCCCAACATGCCGTCATATATTCCGCCTCCGGGTACTGTGTCGATGTGCGACCCGCTTAGGATAGCGGGGCCTGCGGCGGGGCCCAAACGCCCGATCAGATTTCCCGCCGGATCCAATCGTACGGTCATGCCGATGGCCCGCATTTCGGACGCCAACCAATCAATCGCTGTACGGTATTGCGGAGAAAAGACGGGGCGGTCCATGCCGCCCCTGTCGGTTGATCCAAAACGGGCCAGAGTCTCGAGATTGTCGAGAACACGTTCTCCCCGGATCGGTTTTGCGATCAGGTCACCCAAAACGCGCGCCCCTATTTCTTGACAATCAACTCGCGGCCCAGTTTGGAAAGCGGCTCGCATCCGGCTTCCGTCACCACGATGGATTCAGAAAAGCCAATGCCGTATTCTCGGTATTTCAGGCACAAAGGCGGCATGTGAAAGGTCATCCCCGGTTCCAGCGGGCGATGTTCGCCCTGACGCAGGGAAATTATCTCGCCTTCACCCCAATCGGGCGGATAACTGACGCCGATTGAATACCCCAACCGGTTGCGGTGATATTCACCAAAGCCCGCCTTTTCTGTTACGGCGCGTGCGACGAGATCCGCGTCATGCGGGGTGACACCCGGCTTGATGAAATCAAGAGCGGCATTTGTGGCACCGATCACGGCTTCACAGGCGCGTACCCATTCGTCTTTTGGATTGCCGAGAAAGATCGTGCGCATCAATGCGGCGGTGTAGCGATGTTGAGATGCGGAAATCTCAAAATACATCACGTCGTCGTCTTTAAGCACATTGGCACCACCGGTCTGATGCGGCAGGCAGGACCGTTCACCCGCCAGAATGAAGGGCGGCAGCCCCATGTATTCACCGCCATTTTCAAACAGGGTGTGGTTGACGACGGCATTGATATGATCGGCGCTGACCCCCGGTGCGGTGGCATCCCAACCAGCCAACATGGCCATATCTACCAAAGCGGCGGATTTGCGCATAACCGCAACTTCCTCGTCGGATTTGATCATCCGGGTGTTCCACATGATCTGGGTCGCATCAACATAGGTGTTGCCGGGCAGGTCGCGCACCAGCGTTTCATGTTCGTCCACAGTGTAAAAGAACGCCTGTTTCTCAACGCCGATCCGCTTGCCGTCACCCAGACCAAGCTGTTGCAGAATGTTGACCGTGACACTGGGCGGGTGATCCCAGTCATAGACTTTGGCCAGTTTTGTGGACCAGGCAAATTCCGGCGAATTGATCCATTCAAAATCCCGTACCATAAACACTGGTTGGCCGTTTTTGGGCACAACCACACAATGATATTTGTAGTATCCGGGTGTTTCATAGCCAGTGAAATGGGTAATGTTTTCCGGGCCACGGATCAAAAGCGCATCAAGACCCATATCCTCCATCTGCGCCTGAACACTGTTATAGCGGCGCACATATTCCTCGGGCGAAAATGCCAGCCGGTCGTGCACGATCATCGGCAGATCGTAACCGCTGGCGGTTTTGCGCAACGTGCCCTGGAACGTCACATGTTCGGTATGATCCGCGACAATCATGATCTCGCGGTCGTGGTCTAGTGTCATCGCAAAGTCCCCTTTTGGTATCAAATTTTTTCCGGTCGCTCGCACAGCGGGCGCAAGGCAAATTTAGGCCTCGTTCCGGGTTTAGAAGAATGTTGATAAACGCAATTATACTTTTAGTCTTGTCAAAGTAAGAGATAGAATTTATGCATGAGTATCAATGATGAAGCGCGTCTCTGATATCGACCTGCGGCTGCTGCGCATTTTTGTGGCTGTCGCTGAGGCGCGCGGATTTGCCGCCGCCGAGGCCTACTTAAACGTGTCGACCTCGACCATATCAGTGCATATCTCTAATCTTGAAAAGCGCCTTGGGTTGCGGCTATGTGAACGCGGGCGTGGTGGCTTCAAACTGACGGACCGCGGGGCTGTTGTGTTCCGCGAAACCAAGAAGATACTGAAATCGCTGGATGATTTTACCGGCGTTCTGGCGTCAACTAAAAGTGTGTTGGGCGGGCGTCTGTCCATCGGTATGGTTGACGGTT
Source organism: Roseovarius sp. (assembly GCA_021775255.1). Classification (GTDB taxonomy): domain Bacteria; phylum Pseudomonadota; class Alphaproteobacteria; order Rhodobacterales; family Rhodobacteraceae; genus Roseovarius. The sequence goes on along the minus strand of JAJFIA010000021.1, from coordinate 40,351 downwards.
TGATGACCCATCCCCGGTTTTCTATTTCCGAGGCACTGCGGGAATTCAATTCTGTCGAAAATGATGTGGAAATCGAACTGGTTGTGGCACCGCGCCAGACCCTTGAACATGACGTGGTCAACGAACATCTGCACGCCGCAATTGGCCCGTTCATTCGCAACCGGTCGGGTTTGGTTTTCTCTTCGTTGTTTGATGAAACACATGGTGTTTATTGCGGCAAGGGGCATCCATTGTATGGGGCCGGTAAGGATAGTTTGCGCACGGTGGATCTGGCGCAGTTTCCGGCTGTGGTACGTCAATACCACCATGAATTCGACCGCGATACTTTGGGGGTCGTCAAAGAGGTCGCGCGGGTCGATACGATGGAAGGCATGTTAGCGCTGTTGCTGTCGGGCGGCTACATCGGGTTTTTGCCGGATCACTATGCAAGCCCTTGGGTTGCGCAAGGTGGCCTGTTTCAGGTTGGCGGTAACGGGGCCGATTATGTCTCAAGGCATGCGATTGTCACAAAGTCAGGTAATCGTGAAACTCTGGCACTTGAGAGCTTTGTGACGCTATTGATGTCGCACACCAAATAGCGCGCCGACATGAATGTTGGGATGTCGCCGAAATTACTTTGAATTTTCCTAAAGTAAGCTTTTGATAATCTTGACTTGTACCCAAGTTAAAACTGCTGAAACCTGCACTCAGAGCTGCCCGGTAAAACGCCACAGCGGAATTTGGGTCAAACCAAAGCCAATTGTCCCTTTGACGGAGATTGAGATCATGACTCGCGACCCTCGCTATGACATCTTGTTTGAGCCTGTGAAAATAGGGCCGCGCGTGACACGCAACCGGTTTTATCAGGTGCCCCATTGCAATGGCTTGGGTTATCAACACGCCACCGGCATGGCCGTTATGCGCGGGATAAAGGCCGAAGGCGGCTGGGGCGTGGTGAACACCGAACAATGCGAAATCCATCCGTCATCTGATTCCGCGCCGCTGATCGAAATGCGCCTGTGGGATGACCGCGATCTGCCGACGCTGGAACTTATGGTTGAAAAGGTTCAGGCCAACGGGTCGTTGGCCGGGGTCGAACTGGCCTATAACTCTTATTCGATGGCGAGTATGTATACCCGCGAAATTCCGTTGTCACCCAGCCATTTACCAGTGCAAACGCCCAATCGCGATCCTGTGCAGTGCCGGGCGATGGACAAGGATGATATTGCCGACCTGCGCCGCTGGCATCGTAATGCGGTCCGGCGCGCCAAGCGGGCCGGGTTTGACATTATCTATGTCTATTCCGCGCATAACCTGTCTGTGCTGTTCCATTTTCTGTCCAAACGTTGGAACCACCGTACCGACGAATATGGAGGCAGTCTGGAAAACCGGGTGCGGCTGCTGAAAGAAATCATGCTGGACACGCAGGATGAAATTGCCGGCGAGGCGGCAATGGCCGTGCGCATCAGCCTGGATGAACTGGTGGGCAACAAGGGGTTGGAAAAGAACGAGGCCGAGGATGCCATCGGCATGTTGGCGGAAATCCCTGACCTGTGGGATGTGACCCTATCGGATTGGTCCAATGACAGCCAGACCTCGCGCTTTGCGCCAGAAGCGGTCGAAGAACCCTTTGTAAATCGCATCAAGAAGCTGACCACCAAGCCGGTGGTTGGTGTGGGTCGGTTCACCTCGCCTGATACGATGGTGCGTCAGGTGAAAAGCGGTATTCTTGATTTGATCGGCGCGGCGCGTCCATCCATTGCTGACCCGTTCTTGCCCAAAAAGATCGAAGAAGGCCGCATTGACGAGATTCGCGAATGTATCGGCTGCAACATCTGCGTCGCCCATGATGAATTGGGTGTGCCGATCCGCTGCACTCAGAACCCGACGCAAGGCGAAGAATGGCGCAAGGATTGGCACCCAGAACGGTCAACGCCTAAGGGTGAAACCGAGAACGTGTTGATTATCGGCAGTGGGCCAACCGGGCTTGAGGCGGCAAACCACCTATCTGCCCGTGGCTATGAGGTAACACTGGCCGAAAAGGGCACCGAATTGGGCGGGCGCGTAGCCCGCGAGGCGCGCCTGCCGGGCATGGCTACATGGGGACGGGTCAAAGACCATCGCGAGATACTGCTGACGCCCCGACCCAACGTCAGCCTCTATCTGGAAAGCGAGTTGGACGCTGATGCCGTAATGGATTTTGGCTTTGAACGGGTGGCGATTGCCACAGGTTCAAAATGGCGGCGTGACGGGATTGCCCGCTATCACCAACATGCGATCCCCGGACTGGTTGAACGCGGTTGCCTGACGCCGGATGACCTGATGGATGGCAAGCGCGCTGGCAAGCATTACCTGATCTATGACGATGATCACTATTACCACGGCTCGCTGATGGCCGAGGTGTTGGGGGCCGAGGGCAACATTGTTACCTATGTGACCCCGGCGGGCATTGTCTCGGAATGGTCGGTGCATGCGCTCGACCAGCACCGCATCCACAAGAACGTGATCGAGGCCTGCGACAAAGTGCATGTCAATCAGGCGCTGTGCGAAGTCAAAGACGGTGTGGCGGTGCTGGAATGCGTCTTTACCGGTGCTTTAAGCGAAACGCCGTTTGATACAATCGTGCCAGTTACCGCGCGCCTGCCCGAGGATCAGCTATTTTTGGATCTCAAGGCGCGCAAGGATGAATGGGCGGCAGCGGGGATCAAATCCATTGATCTGATCGGCGACGCATATGCGCCCGGCACCATCGCCGCCGCCGTCTATGCCGGGCATAAATACGCGCGCAATCTGGATCAGGTGATCGACCGCGACGCCGTGCCGTTCAAGCGCGAAATGACGGCTATTGAAGGGCGATTGTGATGGGAAACGCGACCGCGACTCCGATTGAATTGGTCTATGACGATGGCGGCGCGTCCTGTCGGATTGGCTTGATCGTTCTGGCCACCGATCTGGCGACAGAATCTGACTTTCGCCGCGCGCTGGTCGGACAAAGCGTTGAATTCCACACAACCCGTGTGCTTAACGCCAATCCGGTGACGTTGGAAAATCTGCGCACAATGGGCCCGCAGCTGGGTGAATGTGCCGGCCGGATATTACCCGGCATGGCGCTGGACGTGATCGCCTATAGCTGCACCTCGGCCACGGTGGCGCTGGGGTTCGATACAGTTGCGGCACAGATAGCCGCAGGGCGCGATGACGTGCCCGTGGTCACACCAGCCACTGCCGCCTTGAACGGATTTACCGCAATTGGCGCAAAACGCATTGCTCTAATGACCCCCTATCTCACGGAGGTCGGTGAAGAGGTTGCCGATTATTTCCGTTCGAACGGTATCGAAGTGCTGAAACAGACGCATCTGGGTATCGAAAGTGATGCAGACATGGCGCTGCTGTCGCCGGGTTCGATTAAACAGGCCGCGCGCGCGGCGCATCACCCGGAAGCGGACGCGTTGTTCATTTCATGCACCGCCATCCGCGCGATGCAAACGCTGGATGAACTTGAGAGCGTGTTGAAAGTGCCGTGCCTTAGCAGCATCCAATGCCTGCTCTGGGATGCCCTTCGCCAGGGTGGATCAGACTTGAATTTAGCCACAGACGGCAGCCTTTTGACAGGCCGGACGGAAGGATTTTGATGTGACCGCACCTATGACACAAACCACAGCAACCAACATCGGCCTGACCGGCACAGCGCTCATTCCTACTGATGCCTATATCAACGGGATCTGGTGCGCGGCCCCGAATGGCGCACGGATTGAGGTGACTGACCCGGCGACTCAGGCTGTGATCGCGGATGTACCAGCGATGGACGCCGCCACAGCAGGCGCGGCGGCCGATTGTGCCCAAGCCGCCTTTGGCGACTGGGCCGCGCGTCTGCCACAGGGCCACGCGACCATCCTGCGAACTTGGTTTGATCTGATCATGGTGGCAAAAGAGGATCTAGCCCGCATCATGGTCGTCGAACAAGGCAAACCGATTTCCGAGGCGCGCGGCGAAATCGACTACGCGGCATCTTTCATCGAATATTACGCCGAATAGGCAAAGCGCCCGAATATTGAAAGCGTGACATCACATCCGGAAGCCGCTGAAGTCGGAGTCTGGCGCGAACCGATTGGCGTCGCCGCGCTGATCACACCGTGGAATTTCCCCGCCGCAATGCTGACACGCAAGGCCGCAGCGGCGCTGGCGGCTGGCCGCACAATTGTTGCGCACCCCAGCAGCGAAACGCCGTTTTTCGCCCTTGCGCTTGCCAAACTGGCAGTGCGGGCAGGGGTGCCCGCTGGCGTGTTCAATGTCGTCACCGGACGGGCCCGCGACCTTGTTCCGGTCTGGACCGCTGATGCATGGGGAAAGGCTCGGTTGATTTCTGGGCGGCCAAGGTCAAACCCGGCCGGATCATGTTTGAGATCGACGGGGTGAATGAAGACGTGACCCACGAGGCCCTGCGCCTTGAAATTTATCAGCCGATAGTCGGTTTGGCGCAGGTCGTGCGGAGCACCCACCCGGGCGGGTGCTGGAATTTTTAGCAAAGCGTTGAGTTGTGCAGAAGTCTTGCTTTGCGCGCGTGAATTTCCCGGGCTGGCGTCGTTATAGCCTCAAACGTTTTCACGGAGCGTTTCCTGGGCGGCTCAAACCCCACCCTGCGGATCAAACCAAATTGCATTAGGATAAAAGCTGCGTTTTCTGGTCAATGAGGGCTTGCAATATGCACCTACCGGGCGTATTGGGCCCCTTCATACTGAACTCCACTGGAATCAGGGTGACGCATTAAGCGGCCTGCCGGTGATGTTGAAAGGAATAGGCGCATGAACGCCCAGGAACTACGTGACAAAACACCTGATCAGCTCCGCGAGGAGCTGGTGAGCCTGAAAAAAGAGCAGTTCAACCTGCGCTTTCAGGCGGCGACCGGCCAGATTGAAAACCCTGCACGGATGAAAACCGCGCGCCGGGATGCGGCACGGGTCAAGACCATTTTGAATGAAAAAGCCGCTGCTGCGGCAAGCGAAGAATAAGGAGAGCACTTATGCCAAAGCGTATCCTGCAAGGCGTCGTGACCTCTGACGCAAATCAGCAAACAATCACGGTATCAGTTGAACGCCGTTTCAAGCACCCGGTTTTGCAAAAGACCATTCGGAAATCGAAAAAATATCGGGCGCATGATGAGCAGAACACCTTCAAAGTGGGCGATCAGGTCCGCATTATTGAATGTGCGCCAAGATCGAAAACCAAACGCTGGGAGGTTCTGGAGGCGTAGCGCCTGAGAACAGTTTCAGTTTAATCGAAACCCTGGGGTTGTTACCCCAAAGGTCGGGAGACACCTAATGATCCAGATGCAGACCAACCTTGAAGTTGCTGACAACAGCGGCGCGCGCCGTGTTCAGTGCATCAAGGTATTGGGAGGCTCAAAACGCAGATACGCAAGCGTCGGTGACGTGATTGTTGTATCGGTGAAAGAAGCCATCCCGCGCGGCCGTGTGAAAAAAGGCGATGTGCGTAAAGCCGTCGTTGTGCGCACCGCCAAGGCCGTTCGCCGTGAAGACGGCACCGCCATTCGTTTTGACAGCAACGCCGCCGTGATCCTGAGCAATTCAGGCGAGCCGGTCGGCACCCGTATTTTCGGGCCGGTTGTCCGCGAATTGCGCGCCAGGAATTTCATGAAAATCATCTCGCTCGCGCCGGAGGTGCTGTGATATGGCTGCCAAACTGAAAAAAGGCGACAAGGTTCGCGTGCTTGCCGGCAAGGACAAGGGCAAGGACGGCACCATCGCTTCCGTGGATCCAAAGGCTGGCAAGGCCGTGGTTGACGGTGTGAACATGGCCATTCGCCATACCAAGCAATCGCAGGCAGAACAGGGCGGGCGCATCCCAAAAGCGATGCCCGTTGAGCTGAGCAATCTGGCGATGCTGGATAAAAACGGCAAACCCACCCGCGTTGGATTCAAAATCGAAGACGGCAAGAAGGTGCGTTTCGCCAAAACCACGGGGGATGTGATTGATGCTTGATACGGCAAACTATACCCCGCGTCTGAAGACGCTGTTCAAAGAAAGCATCCGCGCCGCGATGACCGAGGAATTCGGGTACAAGAACGCGATGCAGGTGCCACAGCTTGAGAAGATCGTTCTCAACATTGGCTGCGGCGCAGAGGCGGTACGCGATTCCAAGAAAGCCAAATCGGCGCAGGAAGATCTGAGCACGATCGCCGGCCAGCATGCGGTGGTGACCAAGGCGAAGAACTCGATCGCGGGTTTTCGGGTGCGTGAAGACATGCCGATGGGGGCCAAGACAACCCTGCGCGGCGACCGGATGTATGATTTTCTGGATCGTTTGATCACCGTTGCCATGCCGCGTATCCGCGATTTTCGTGGTGTGTCCGACAAAAGCTTTGACGGGCGCGGCAATTACGCCATGGGCATCAAGGAGCACATCATTTTCCCCGAGATCAACTTTGACAAGGTTGATGAGATTTGGGGCATGGATGTCATCATCGTAACAACGGCGCAAACCGACGCTGAAGCCAAGGCGCTGTTGAAGCATTTCAACATGCCCTTCAACAGCTAAAGCAGCGGGAGAAAGAATTATGGCTAAAAAAGCAATGATCGAACGCGAAGTGAAGCGCGCGAAACTGGTGGAAAAATATGCCGCCAAACGGGCCGAACTGAAGGCGATTGTAAGTGACCAGGAAAAGCCGATGGAAGAGCGTTTTCGCGCCTCGCTGAAGCTGGCGAAACTGCCGCGCAACAGCTCGGCCACGCGCCTGCACAACCGGTGCCAACTGACCGGTCGTCCGCATGCATATTACCGCAAACTCAAAGTGTCGCGGATCGCGCTGCGGGATCTGGCCTCGAATGGTCAGGCTCCGGGCGTTGTGAAGTCAAGCTGGTAAGGAGAGCAGTTATGAATGATCCTATCGGCGATATGCTGACCCGTATCCGCAACAGCCAGATGCGTGGCAAATCCACCGTTCTGGTTCCGGCGTCGAAAATGCGCGTGCGTGTGCTTAATGTGCTGGCGGATGAAGGCTATATCCGCGGCTTTGAGGAGACCACCGGCAAAGACGGCCATCCGGCCATCGAGGTCAGCCTCAAATATTACGAAGGCGAACCGGTTATTCGCGAAATGAAGCGGGTGTCAAAGCCCGGTCGTCGCGTTTACCTGAGCGTCAAGGACATCCCGGTGGTTCGTCAGGGCCTCGGTGTGTCGATTGTCTCCACCTCAAAGGGTGTGATGTCGGATGCAACTGCGCGCAGCCAGAATATCGGCGGCGAAGTGCTTTGCACCGTATTCTAAGGAGCGATTGAAATGTCTCGTATCGGAAAACAACCTGTGGCGCTCCCCGATGGGGTCACGGCCACGCTTTCAGGCCAGACCATTGAGGTCAAAGGCCCCAAAGACACGCAATCCTTTACCGCCACGGATGACGTGACGCTGACCATTGAAGACGGTCAGGTGCGGGTAACCCCGCGCGGGTCATCGAAACGTGCGCGTCAGCAGTGGGGCATGAGCCGCACCGTTGTGGCGAACATGGTTGAGGGCTGCAATGCCAGCTTTAAAAAAGAGCTGGAAATTCGCGGTGTTGGCTATCGGGCGCAGATGCAGGGCAATGTCCTGAAGCTGAACCTCGGCCTCAGCCACGATGTTGAATATCATGTGCCCGACGGTGTGACTGTGACGGCCCCCAAGCCCACCGAGCTGGTGATCGAGGGGACCAATAAGCAGTTGGTCGGTCAGGTTGCGGCCAATATCCGCGAATGGCGGCGGCCCGAGCCTTATAAGGGCAAGGGCATTCGCTATAAGGGTGAATATGTCTTCCAGAAAGAAGGCAAGAAGAAGTAAAGGACGCAGATTATGGCAAACAGTAAAAGACAACTGTTCCTGAAACGCCGCATGCGCGTTCGGAACAAGCTTCGCAAGGTCAACGCAGGGCGCGCGCGCCTTTCTGTTCACCGCTCGAACAAGAATATCAGCGTGCAGTTGATTGATGATGTGCAGGGCGTGACGCTTGCCTCGGCCTCGACCCTGGAAAAGGGGTTGGGTGTTCAGGGCAAGAACAATGTCGAAGCCGCCACCAAAGTGGGCACCGAGATCGCCAAACGTGCCAAGAAGGCCGGCGTATCCGAGGCCTATTTTGACCGGGGTGGTTTCCTGTTTCACGGCAAGGTGAAAGCCGTGGCAGATGCGGCCCGCGAAGGCGGGTTGAAGATTTAATACAGTGAAGGCGGGCTATAGCGGCCCGTCTCGATGATCCGGGGGCGTTTGCTCACTTGGATTGATTTAAGGGTGCAGATCGCGCCGCTTTTGAAAGGAATGCCAGATGGCAAGAGAAAGTAACCGCCGTGGGGGCCGCCAACGCGAAGAGGCCCCGGAATTCGCTGATCGTCTGGTTGCGATCAACCGGGTGAGCAAAACCGTCAAGGGTGGTAAGCGCTTTGGCTTTGCCGCTCTGGTTGTTGTTGGCGATCAAAAGGGCCGGGTCGGATTTGGCAAAGGGAAAGCCAAGGAAGTGCCCGAGGCGATCCGCAAGGCGACAGAAGCCGCAAAACGCAAGATGATCCGCGTGCCACTGCGCGAAGGCCGCACCTTGCACCACGATATGGAAGGCCGTCATGGCGCCGGTAAAGTGATCATGCGTACCGCTCCGCAAGGGACGGGTATCATCGCCGGTGGTCCGATGCGGGCGGTGTTTGAGATGCTGGGTGTGCAGGACGTTGTGGCCAAATCCAATGGTAGCCAGAACCCCTATAACATGATCCGTGCCACGATGGACGGGCTGACACGCGAAAGCAGCCCCCGCATGGTGGCACAGCGGCGTGGTAAGAAGGTGGCGGATATCCTCAAGAAGGATGATGCTCCGGCGGCCGCTCCTGAAGCAGCAGAAGCGTAAGGGAACAGGAACATGGCAAAAACAATCGTCATCAAGCAGATCGGCAGCCCGATCCGCCGCCCCGCCAAACAGCGCGCGACGCTGGTAGGTCTGGGCCTGAACAAGATGCATAAAACCCGCGAGTTGGAAGACACGCCCTCGGTACGCGGCATGATCCGCAAGATCCCGCATATGGTTGAGATTATTGAGGAAAAGGGGTAAGCACCGTCTCGGAAATCGTCCAGTGGACGATTTCAGGTGCGAACGGGCGGAGCCCCGGGAGCGGATAACGGACTGAAACCCATGCTACAGTTTGAAAGCGCCCTCGGTTATGCCGGGGGCGTTTTTTGTGTTGGGTAGGCAGTTGCTTGAGCGAATGTTCCTGCAACAATATGTATTGGGAATCACCGTTTAATCTGTTAACTAATGTTAACGGTAGGGTAGATTTGAACCCGATCATTCAATCTATGGGGGGGATTCATGAGATACTTACTAATTATGGTGCCCATTTTTGCATTTACTAATGTTCAACCGGGGTTAGCGGGCAATACAGGATTTATTTTTGAGAAGTTGAGCGAAATTGTCCAACACAGTGGCGGGTGCAGAAAGTCTTCACCGCCGGGCAAATGCTGTCACGCAGGCTCTAAGCCCCTTCATTGTCATTGAGGTTGATATATGAAAAGTTTGGTAACGGTATTGGGACTTTCAGTGGCTGTTTTTTTGAGCGCTTGTGCATCATCCACAACTACTCGTCTTGCTCAAAACATTGTGCGTATTGATGTAAGTGCAGCTCCTGCATGCGGTTCTTCGGGCGCTCGAAAGTTAGTGAACAGAATGGCTGCAGTAGAAACTATTCGCTTCGGTTATGATAAGTACTACATCGCTGCGATGGATTCTCAAAATAATGTTAGAGTTATTGGAGCTAACTATAATTCAACGGGCACATTAAATACATACGGTAATACTGCGACATATTCGGGAACCACAACAGCGACTCCTATTTTTGCGGGAACACAAGATGCTGCAATAGTTGCAGTGATGTTCAAATCGAATGACCCGGAAGGGCAAAATGCCCTAAATGCAAGATCTACGCTAGGCGCAGATTGGCAGGCAATAGTCGCCAAAGGCGCACCAAATACATGCCTCAAATAGCGTATGGGAAAAGTGTCGAGTATGTGCAGCAAGTATGATTTTTACACGTGTATTCTATTGGATGAAATATTCTATTGGATGAAATTAATCACTGAGCAAAATAACCGTCCGCCCGGCTTGCCCGGGCAGCGCCCGACCCGCTGGACCGGCAGTGGATTGCAAGGCAATCCATGAGAGGTCGTCCCCACGGGAGGGCGCTTTTGCAACGGGGTGTTATTGAGGGGACGCTGGATTTTTTGGCTAATGTCATGGCAATATCGGAGGTGAATTGCGCCCACCCAGGGTCGGGCGCTGCCCTCTGGTTGGTGGGGGGATCAGGCGGTATGCTTGCCGGTAAGCCACAAAATGGAGATGCATCATGATTGTGAAAACGCTGGCCTCGGTTCTTGGGACAAAGGCGCATATCAAGGGGGAGAGTTTTGAGAGCCGCAGGTTGTTGCTGGCGGGGGATGGCGTGGGGTATTCGCTGCATGATACGGTGGTGCGGCAGGGCTCAGAGCAGCATTTGCAGTACAAGAACCATATTGAGAGCAATTATTGCATAGAAGGCGAGGGCGAGGTTGAGGATGTGGCCACCGGTAAGGTGTATCCGCTCAAACCCGGCAGCCTTTATGTGCTGGACAGGCATGACGCGCATATTGTGCGGGCGACCAAATCTGATTTGCGGTTTATCTGTATTTTCACACCGGCGCTGACTGGCCATGAGACCCATGATGCGGATGGGAGTTATGCGGCGGCAGGGTGAGGTGGCAGCGAGGGCGGCGCGTGGGTTTCACCCACCCTACGGGGTAACTCATGGGATAGGTCTTGATCCAATGCCGCATCGCGGTTATACGCGCCCGGTGGTGAGTCTATTGCCATATATATCAATTCAAAGCCGCGTTTGGCCGCTCCCGTCGCTGGGGGTCACATCCGGCATAGGAGAAGCGACATGAAACTGCATGAATTACAGGATAATCCCGGGGCAACCAAAAAGCGCAAGCGCGTTGGACGTGGTGCGGGCTCGGGCATGGGTAAAACCGCCGGGCGCGGGATTAAAGGCCAGAAATCACGTTCGGGCGTGGCGATTGCCGGCTATGAAGGCGGGCAGATGCCGCTGTATCAACGGCTGCCGAAGCGCGGCTTTACCAAGCCGAACCGGAAGAAATTTGCCGTGGTCAATCTGGGCCTGATCCAGAAATTCATTGACGACAAGAAGCTGGACGCCAAGAAGGCCATCTCGGAAGATGTGCTGGTGGAATCGGGCCTTGTGCGGCGCAAGCTGGACGGGGTGCGCATTCTGGCGAAGGGCGACATCAAGGCCAAAGTCACGCTGGAAGTGACGGGCGCATCGAAATCGGCGGTTGCAGCCGTGGAGAAAGCGGGCGGCACGTTGACTGTGGCTGTGGCTGCACCTGCGGCAGAATAAAACCTTGTGAGCGGCTCATGACCCGCTTACATATATTCCCAAGTTTTCCAAACACGCGCCGCCCGGGCTGGGAAAAACTGCCCAAGGGCGGCGTTGTCATATGAAAGAGACCAAACATGGTATCTGCAGCAGAGCAAATGGCCGCCAACACCTCTTGGGCCGCCCTTGGCAAGGCCACTGATCTTCGTAACCGCATTTTCTTTACGCTTGGGTTGCTGATCATCTACCGGCTGGGCACCTATATTCCGGTGCCGGGGATTGATGGCGCGGCGCTGCGGGATTTCATGGAGGCTGCGGGGCAGGGCATTGGCGGCATTCTGTCGATGTTCACCGGTGGTGCGCTGGGGCGGATGGGGATATTTGCCCTCGGGATCATGCCTTATATCAGCGCCTCGATAATCATTCAGCTTCTGACGTCGATGTATCCTCCGCTGGCGCAGTTGAAGAAAGAAGGCGAGCAGGGGCGCAAGAAGATCAATCAATACACCCGTTATGGCACGGTATTCCTGGCGACGCTGCAATCTTATGGCTTGGCGGTTTCGCTGCAATCGGGCGATCTGGTGACCAATCCGGGCGGGTTTTTCCTGATCTCGTGCATGATCACGCTGGTGGGCGGCACCATGTTCCTGATGTGGCTGGGTGAGCAGATCACAGCGCGCGGGATTGGCAATGGGGTATCCCTGATCATCTTTGTCGGCATCATTGCCGAGGTGCCGGCCGCCTTGGCGCAGTTCTTTGCGCAGGGGCGTTCGGGGGCGATCAGCCCGGCTGTGATCATCGGGGTGATGATCATGGTGGTTGTCGTGATTGCATTCGTGGTGTTCATGGAGCGCGCCCTGCGTAAAATCCACATTCAGTATCCGCGCCGTCAGGTGGGGATGAAAGTGTATGATGGCGGATCAAGCCATTTGCCGGTGAAGGTGAACCCGGCGGGCGTGATCCCGGCGATTTTCGCCAGCTCATTATTGCTGTTGCCGATCACGATCAGCACATTTTCCGGCGCACAGACCGGGCCGATCATGTCGACCGTGCTGGCGTATTTCGGCCCCGGACAGCCGCTTTATCTGTTGTTTTTCATGGCGATGATCGTGTTTTTCGCTTATTTCTATACTTATAACGTGGCATTCAAGCCCGAGGACGTGGCCGATAACCTCAAGAACCAGAACGGCTTTGTGCCCGGTATCCGCCCCGGCAAGAAAACCGCTGAATATCTGGAATATGTGGTGACGCGGGTGTTGGTGCTGGGGTCGGGTTATCTGGTGATTGTGATGCTCTTGCCTGAGATTTTGCGTAGCCAGTTTGCCATTCCGTTTTATTTTGGCGGCACATCGGTTCTTATTGTTGTGTCGGTGACAATGGACACCATCCAGCAGGTGCAATCGCATCTTCTGGCGCATCAATATGAGGGGCTGATTGAGAAGTCGCAATTAAGCGGCAAAGGCAAGAAGCGCACGCGCAGGAAAGGATCAGGCCGTAAATGAATATCATCCTACTGGGACCGCCCGGCGCGGGCAAAGGCACACAGGCGCATCTGCTGGTGGCAAACCGCAACATGATCCAGCTTTCAACCGGCGATATGCTGCGCGAGGCCAAGGACAGCGGCACCGAGATGGGCAAACGTGTGGCCGATGTCATGGCGCGGGGCGATCTGGTGACGGATGAGATCGTGATCGGGTTGATCCGCGAGAAATTGCAGGGCGACAAGCAGGGTGGCTTCATCTTTGACGGATTTCCGCGCACGCTGGCGCAGGCTGATGCGCTGGGCGCGCTATTGGCGGAAAACAGCGAAGCGCTGCATGCGGTGGTTGAGATGCAGGTGGATGATGAGGCGCTGGTCAGCCGGATCACCGCGCGGTCAACCTGTTCGGGCTGTGGTGAGGTATATAATGACCTGTCCAAGCCGATCCCCGAGGATGGCATCTGCAGCAAATGTGGTGAGGCCAAGGAATTTACCCGCCGCGCGGATGACAATGAAGAAGCGCTGCGCAACCGGTTGATGGAATATTACAAGAAAACCTCGCCGCTGATTGGCTATTACTATGCCAAGGGCAAGCTGAAATCGGTCAATGGTCTGGGTGAGATTGCCGAGGTGCAGGCCGAGATCAACAAAGCGTTGGGTTGACGTTGCAGGCATCTGGAATAGCCGCGGCATTGTTTCTGGCGGGTTGAGTTCACCGACCCTGAAATATTGTTTCATGGTGAGCCGTCATTTCGTTGCCTTAATTGCTTGTTAAACACACCTACGGCATAATTTTGCGACTCGCGTAAATTGTGCATTGTTAATGTTGCAATACACACCCATTTATGCGCTGAATAGTTCTATTAGGGGAGTAATCGAATGAGCAATGTAATGAAAATTGACCCACGAGCGTTTAGCCGCGGTGTTGATGAGGTATTGCTTCTCAAACCCGTTCGTCGGGCGGTTGTGTCCTTGATGCATGAGCGTATCGGCTCGGCTGGTAGAAACTCAGCTACTGATGGGAAGCCCACGCAACACCCTGTAGTTCGAAAACATCGTGCCAAGCATGACAAATCTGCCTCGTAAAAATAACGGTGGCAGCTCCCAAGGTAGGAAGTCAAACTCTGGCCATGATGTCATCATCCAAGGTGACGTTCATTTAACACCTAACGATATTGCGGAGCTTCGAAAGCTGGCGGATAGCCACCCGGATTTGGCAAAACAGATTGTTGATGATCGCCGTGATTTTGTTGTAATTGATAACAATACCACACGTTTGGGAATGATTTTGGCGGTCACTCTCGGTTTGGCCTTGGTTTTTGGAACATCTTACACACTTGTAAAACTTGGTTGGTGGCAATCCATAATGTTTGTGGGCGCACTTCTTGGGATTTCGCATGTTTTGCGTACTGTGCTCAAAGGCGAATTTTCAGATACTTCTTGGTTCGGCCATATAATGTCTGGCCGACCCAAAGGGAAACCTACTGAAGATGATGAGCAGCCTTGATGGCGATAGGCGCGCTCTGGCAGGGGCTAGAGTAAAAAGAACGCTTGGCGTTACCAGCAAGGGCTTGACGCCCCGCTAGAATCCTCCTAACCAGCCCTATCTTGCAAGAGAATTGATTCTGAACGGGTCGCGCCCGGAATGGATCAAGATCACCTGGAATTCAACTATGGCCCGGAGCGAAAACGCCTCGGGCTTGCGTTGTGAAAAAAGGGTCTGGCATTACGGACCCGCAACGAAAAGGAAGATATAACGTGGCACGTATTGCTGGCGTAAACATCCCAACCCATAAACGGGTCCCTATTGCCCTGACCTATATCACCGGTATCGGCCATTCGACAGCCAAAGCCATCTGTGAAGCCGTGAAAATCGACGCCTCGCGCCGGGTGAATGAGCTGAGCGATGCCGAGGTTCTGGCGGTGCGCGAACATATTGACGCCAATGTCAATGTTGAAGGCGATCTGCGCCGTGAAACCCAGATGAACATCAAACGCCTGATGGATCTGGGCTGTTACCGGGGTCTGCGGCACCGTCGCAATCTGCCGGTTCGCGGTCAGCGCACCCATACCAATGCCCGCACCCGCAAGGGCCCGGCAAAAGCCATTGCCGGCAAGAAGAAATAAGGGAGGGCATAGATTATGGCACGCGATACAAAACGCACCAAAAAGAAGGTTTCCAAGAACATCGCCACCGGTGTTGCGCATGTGAATTCTTCGTTCAACAACACCAAAATCCTGATCTCGGACGTGCAGGGCAATGCCATTGCCTGGTCCTCGGCTGGGACAATGGGCTTCAAAGGCTCGCGCAAATCAACGCCCTATGCGGCGCAGATGGCGGCAGAAGATGCAGGCCAGAAGGCGCAGGAGCATGGCATGCGCAGCCTGGAAGTTGAGGTTCAGGGGCCTGGCTCGGGCCGCGAAAGCGCGCTCAGGGCGCTGGCGGCTGTCGGGTTCAACATCACCTCGATCCGCGACGTGACGCCGATGGCGCATAATGGCTGCCGCCCGCCGAAACGCCGCCGGGTCTAAGCAGGTTTCTGTTTTGGGGCTTGCGGATTGTTCGCTGGCCCCTGAATTTCCAATGATTTTTAACCTCGGGCGTCTTGCCCTTCGGACATGAGGACAAGACAGGAATGGAGGGACACATGATCCATAAAAACTGGGCTGAACTGATCAAGCCGACACAGCTTGACGTAAAGCCGGGAAATGATCCGGCACGTCAGGCGATTGTTGTGGCCGAGCCGCTGGAACGCGGTTTTGGCCTGACCATGGGCAATGCCCTGCGCCGGGTGCTTTTGAGCTCGCTGCAGGGGGCGGCGATTACCAGCGTTCAGATCGACAACGTGCTGCATGAATTTTCCAGCGTGGCGGGCGTGCGTGAAGACGTAACCGATATTGTGCTGAACCTGAAGGGCGTGAGCCTGAGCATGGAAGTTGAAGGGCCGAAACGGCTTTCCGTCAGCGCCAAGGGGCCTGGTGTTGTGACGGCGGGTGATATCAGCGATAGCGCGGGGATCGAGATCCTCAACAAAGAGCATGTGATCTGCCATCTTGATGAGGGGGCTGATCTGTTCATGGAACTGACGGTGAATACCGGCAAGGGCTATGTCACGGCGGACAAGAACAAACCCGAGGATGCGCCGATAGGTCTTATCCCGGTAGATGCGATCTATTCGCCAATCCGGCGTGTAAGCTATGACGTGCAGCCCACCCGCGAGGGGCAGGTGCTGGATTATGACAAGCTGACCATGAAGGTTGAGACCGATGGCTCGATCACGCCGGATGATGCGGTTGCGTTTGCCGCGCGGATCATTCAGGATCAACTGAGCATTTTCGTGAATTTCGATGAGCCGGAAGCGGCGGGGCGTGAGGATGAAGATGACGGGCTTGAGTTCAACCCGCTGCTGTTGAAGAAAGTGGACGAGCTGGAATTGTCTGTGCGCTCGGCCAACTGCCTGAAGAACGACAATATCGTTTATATTGGCGATCTCATCCAGAAAACCGAGGCCGAGATGCTGCGCACGCCGAACTTTGGCCGCAAGTCCCTCAATGAGATCAAGGAGGTGCTTTCAGGCATGGCCTTGCATCTGGGCATGGATGTTGAAGACTGGCCGCCGGATGATATTGAGGATCTGGCCAAGAAGTTTGAGGATGCGTTCTGAAATTTGAGGTAGGCCGGGCTTAAGCCCGGCTTACGCCCACCCCGGGCTGATTGCCCCAAGGAGAGCGGCTGACACGCATCAGACCGCCGGACAAAGCATAAAACGTTAAGGAGAAATAAAATGCGTCACGCAAGAGGCTACCGCCGCCTGAACCGAACCCATGAGCACCGCAAGGCGCTGTGGGCCAACATGGCCGGCTCATTGATTGAACATGAACAGATCAAGACAACCCTGCCCAAGGCCAAGGAACTGCGCCGGGTGGTGGAGAAGCTGATCACCCTTGGCAAGCGCGGCGATCTGCATGCGCGTCGTCAGGCGGCAGCACAGCTCAAGCAGGATCAGTATGTGGCCAAGCTGTTTGAAATTCTCGGCCCCCGTTACAAAGAGCGTCAGGGCGGATATGTCCGGGTTCTGAAGGCGGGCTTTCGCTATGGCGATATGGCCCCGATGGCGATCGTTGAATTTGTCGATCGGGATGTCACGGCCAAGGGGGCCGGTGACAAGGCCCGCGTGGCCGCTGAGGAAGCTGCTGCAGAATAACAATATCCGGGTCATTCCGGTTTGCTGAACCCTGCCCGGTATCGGGTGGGGTTTTCGCTTTTTTGGCCTGGATAAACGTGTATTCTGCGGCTCTGTTGAGCAAGTGGAACCGATTTGATGGCCGATCTTTTTGATAGCGCAGCCGGGCAGGTGCCTGATGCTGGCCCAAGGCCGCTGGCGGATCGTATGCGGCCCAAACGATTGAGCGATGTGATCGGGCAGGATCGGGTGCTGGGGCCGGAGGCGCCTTTGGGGGTGATGCTGGCCTCGGGCAGCCTTGGCTCATTGGTGTTCTGGGGGCCGCCGGGGGTGGGCAAAACCACCATCGCGCGGCTCCTGGCGGATGAGACGGAGCTGCATTTTATTCAGATCAGCGCAATTTTCACCGGCATGGCCGAGCTGAGACGGGTGTTCGAGGAGGCCCGGCTGCGGCGCAGTAACGGCAAGGGTACGCTGCTCTTTGTTGATGAAATACACCGCTTCAACAAGGCGCAGCAGGACGGGTTTTTGCCGCATATGGAGGATGGCACCATTCTGCTGGTGGGCGCCACCACCGAGAACCCGAGCTTTGAGCTGAATGCCGCGTTGCTGAGCCGGGCGCAGGTTCTGGTGTTGGAGCGGCTTGATCTGGCGCATCTGGAGAGGTTGGCGCAGCGGGCCGAAAAAGAGCTGGGGCGCGCGCTGCCGCTGGACGGCGCGGCGCGGGAGGCCCTGCTGGAGATGGCCGATGGCGATGGCCGGGCGCTCTTGAACCTGATCGAACAGGTGGCGGCGTGGAAGGTTGAGGGCAAGCTGGACACAGACGCTCTTAGTGCGCGGCTGATGAAACGGGCGGCGAAGTACGACAAGGGCGGTGACGCGCATTACAACCTGATCAGCGCCTTGCATAAATCGGTGCGCGGCTCAGACCCGGATGCGGCGCTTTACTGGTTTGCACGGATGCTGGAAGGCGGCGAAGACCCGCGCTATCTGGCGCGCCGGATCACCCGGATGGCGGTGGAGGATATTGGTCTGGCGGATCCACAGGCGCAGGCGCATTGCCTGCAGGCGTGGGAGACCTACGAGCGGCTGGGCAGCCCCGAGGGGGAACTGGCACTGGCGCAGGCACTGACCTATCTGGCGCTGGCACCTAAATCGAACGCCGGTTATATGGCCTATAAGGCGGCGCGCAAGGAGGCCAAAAGAACCGGATCCGAGCCGCCGCCCAAGCATATTCTGAATGCGCCAACCAAGCTGATGAAAGAGCAGGGGTATGGCATGGATTATGCCTATGATCACGATGCCGAGGATGGATTTTCGGGGCAGAATTACTTTCCCGAAGGCCTCAAACGCCCGGTTTTGTATCAGCCAGTGGAACGTGGATTTGAGCGCGAGTTGAAGCGGCGGCTGGATTATTTTGTCAAGCTGCGCAGCCGCCGGGGCTGAGGCCTGAACTGATTCGCATATCGGGATGTTTGCGTCACTGAAGCCAAATTCTCGGGCCATTCAACCTGGGGTGGTGAAAATGTCGTTTTTGACCATCTGGTCGGACAAGCGGCATTATCGCCAACTATTGCGGGCAAAACGCGTAATACGAAACCATCCGTATTTATTCAGCAATCTCAAAAACCACTGAAACATCTAACATCGGGGTAGATGGATGGAATGTTTCATGCTTTAGTTTTGAAATGTCGCTTTTGAACTACCCAGCGGGCGTGGAGGAACAAGGCACTTTGCCAGACAGACCAGAAACAGACCAGAAGCTGGGGAACAACAGCGCTTATAGATAAAAAACTCACAGGGAGAGTATTATGTCGAAAGTCAACGATCAGGTTTTAATGGACAAGCTTGCAGAGGCCGCCCGGGCGGGTAAAATCTCGCGCCGGTCCTTCATGAATTATTCGATGGCGGCGGGCATGACGGCCTCGGCCGCGACCGGGCTTTGGGGCACCAGCGCCAAAGCCGCGCCAACGCGCGGCGGTACGCTCCGACTGGGGGCGCATGACGGCAACACCTCAGACAGCCATGACCCCGGTACATATGTGACCTTCTCAATGATTCAGACGGCGCATACATACCGTTCCTATCTGACGCTGATTGAATCCGACGGCTCGCTTGGCCCTGACATTGCCACGGAATGGTCTGCCACACCAGATGCAGCGGAGTGGACGTTCAAGATCAACCCCAAGGCCAGCTTCCACTCTGGGGGCAAGGTCACGGCAAATGATGTGATTGCCTCGATGAATCACCACCGGGGTGACGCATCAACCTCGGCCGCCAAAGCCTTACTGGCGGATGTGGTGGATCTGGTGGATAATGGCGATAATTCGGTGACGTTCAAACTGGCCGCGGGCAATGCCGATCTGCCCTGGCTGATGACCGATTATCACCTGGCGATCATCCCGGCCAATGCTGATGGCTCAGCCAACTGGCAATCGGGCGATGGCTCTGGCCCTTACAAAATGGTTAACGCAAATTTTGGCATCGGCTACAGCCTTGTGCGCCATGATGGCTGGCATCTGGAGGGAGCTTACTTTGATGCGGTGGATATCACCGTTTTGAATGATCCTAACGCGATGCAGGCGGCCTTGGTAACCGGTGATATTGACTGCGCGACGCAGCTTGACCTGAAAACCCTGTCACTGCTGGAGCGGCACCCGGATATCGAGATCGACAATGTGCCTTCTGCGGCGGCAATCACCATGCCGATGCTTTGCGATACCGCACCGTTTGATAATGTTGATGTGCGCAATGCGCTGAAACTGTCGGTGGATCGTAATGAGCTGATTGAAAAGATTGCCTATGGCAAGGCCACGGTGGGCAATGATTTTCATCATTCACCGGCGATGCCCTACTGGCCTGATGACATTCCGCAGCGCGAATATGACCCGGAACAGGCCAAGGCCCTGCTGCAGAAAGCTGGCGCAGAGGGCCTGACGGTTGATCTGAGCGTGGCGGATTCGGTGTTTTCGGGTGCTGTGGATATGTGCGTGCTTTTTGCCGAACATGCCAAGGCATCGGGCATTACCATCAATGTGATACGCGAGCCCAATGACGGTTATTATTCCGATGTCTGGCTGAAAAAGCCATGGTGCGCGGTTCAGTGGGGCGCGCGCCCGACACCGGATGTGATGTATTCACTGGCCTATAAGGACGATGCCGCGTGGAACGAGAGCCGCTGGCAGAATGAGCGCTTCAACGTGCTGTTGCGTCAGGCCAAATCCGAGCTGGATGATACCAAACGCGCCGGGATGTATCATGAGATGGCCATGCTTGCCCGCGATGACGGCGGCACGGTGATCCCGTTCTTCCCGAATTTCGTTTATGCGCGTAACAAAAAGGTACGCCACGGGCCAAACCTTGCAGCCAGCTGGCAGATGGATGGCGCCCGCGCCTGTAGCCGCTGGTGGTTTGAGGCCTGAGCGCTGAAATGACGGACCCGGCGTGTAATGCGCCGGGTTTTATCTTTCAAGGGTCTTGAAACTCTGTAGGGTACTTAAACGACCTGCCTGACTCCGGGGATAGAATACGCCTGAATGGCAAGCGGGGAAGAAGGCCAAAATACTGTAAGCTGGGATCCAGTGTATAAAACAGGAGGGACAAATGGGAGACATAGCAAAGCTTATTGGTAAGCGGCTTGGCCTTGGGCTGGTCATTCTACTGATCATCTCGATTATTATCTTTTTCATGGTAGAACTGCTGCCGGGCGATGTGGCCCAGGCGGTTCTTGGACAGGGGGCGACCCCGGAAAACCTGGCCGCGATGCGCAAGCAAATGGGGCTGGATCAGCCGGCGGTTGTCAGATATTTCGGATGGCTTGCGGGCGCTTTGACGCTTGATTTCGGCAATTCGATCGTGACCGGCAAGGCGGTGATGTCGATCATCGGCGAGCGTTTCATGAACACGCTTTTCCTGGCCTCCTACGCGGCGGTAATTGCGGTGCCGATCTCGATCATTCTTGGGGTTATCGTCGCCCTTTTGCGCAACTCGATCTTTGACCGGGTGGCGAATGTGGTGACGCTCACCTCAATCTCGTCACCTGAGTTTTTCCTGGCCTACATCCTGATCCTCTATTTCTCGATCAAATGGGGCATGTTTCCGTCAAACGCCAAAATATCAGACGGCATGTCATTTGCTGATCTGCTCTGGCGTACCTTCTTACCGGCGCTGACGCTGGTGCTGGTGGTGGTGGCGCATATGATGCGGATGACGCGGGCGTCGATCATCGCCCTTCTGGCCTCGCCCTATATCGAGATGGCCCGCCTCAAGGGCACGCCGCCCTGGAAGGTGATCGTCAAACACGCGCTGCCCAATGCCTGGGCGCCGATCATCAATGTGGTGGCGCTCAATCTGGCCTATCTGATTACCGGCGTGGTTCTGGTTGAGGTGGTGTTTGTCTATCCGGGTATTGGCCAGGCGCTGGTTGATGCGGTGTCAAAACGTGACTTCCCGGTTGTTCAGGCCTCGTGTCTGATTTTCGCCGCGACCTATATCCTGCTCAATCTTGCAGCGGATGTCGGCGCAATTCTCACCAATCCGCGTTTGCGGCATCCGAAGTAAGGGAGCAGAGATATGAGTTTATTCGTAATTGGCTACTATACCCTGATCCTTGCGGCTTCGTGCCTGGCCGCGTATTTCAACAAACGATCCGCCTTTCTGCTGCTGTTCTCATTAACGCTGGTTTCCTTCGTTCTGGGGATCATTGGCGGGGTTGGCGCGTTGAAATTTGTTGTTGTCGTTGCCGGCCTTATCGCGCTTTCGGCGATGGTATCATATGCCTTCCGGGAGTTTCTGATCACCCTTTCCCCGACCGGGGTTGCCAAGGAGCTGCGCACCGCGCCGCTGACGGCAGCCTTCGGGATGTTTGTGATCTTCACCTATGCCATCGCGGGCATCTTTGCGCCGTTGATCGCGCCTCATGGTGAGGCTGCGGTCATTTCCGGGGCCTTTGCACCGGCGGATGAAAACATGTTGCTGGGGGCTGATCAACTGGGCCGTGACATGTTCAGCCGTCTGGTGTTTGGTGCGCGCAACTCGGTTGGGCTGGCGCTGACGGCGACATTGATGGCGTTTTTCCTGGGCGCGACTGCCGGGCTTCTGGCGGCGGTCAAGGGCGGCTGGTTTGATCAGGCCATGGGGCGGTTTGCCGATGTGATCATGTCGATCCCGTCGCTGATTTTCGCGCTTCTCATGCTGTCGATCTTTGGCCCGACGATTCCGGTGATCATCGTCGCAGTGGCCATCATCTATGCGCCAAGGGTGTTTCGCCTGACACGCGCGGTGGCGGGCAATGTGGTGGTGATGGATTATATCGAAGCCGCCAAACTGCGCGGCGAGGGCACCGGATATCTGATCCGGCGAGAAGTTCTGCCCAATTCGATGGCACCGCTGATTGCCGAATTTGGCCTGGAGTTCTGTTTCGTGTTCCTGCTGGTGGCCGGGCTTTCGTTCCTCGGTCTTGGCATTCAACCCCCCACGGCCGACTGGGGATCAATGGTGCGTGAAAATGCAACGCTGATCTCATTTGGCGATATCACCCCGCTTATCCCTGCGGCGGCGATTGCGCTGTTGACCGTTGGCGTCAACTTTGTGGTTGACTGGATGCTGCACCGGTCCTCTGGCCTGAAGGAGTAAGTAAGATGACCAAGAAAAAAGACGTTCTCCTGAAGATCCGGAACCTGCGGATCGAGGGATATTCCAATGAGCACTGGGTCGACATTATCAAAGGGGTCGATCTGACCCTGCACCGGGGCGAGGTGATGGGCCTGATTGGCGAAAGTGGTGCCGGCAAATCCACCATCGGCGCGGGCGCCATGGGCTATGCCCGCGATGGTACGCGCATCTCGGAGGGCTCCTCGGTTGAATTTGACGGGATGGAACTGACCACCGCCACGGAATCCGAGCGACGCGCCCTGCGCGGGAACCGGATTGCCTATGTTGCGCAATCGGCGGCGGCCTCGTTCAATCCGGCGCACAAGATCATTGATCAGCACACCGAAGCGCCGCTGCATTACCGTTTGCAAAAACGCATGGAAGCGCAGGAAGACGCGATGCAGCTTTATGAAAAGCTGCGCCTGCCGCATCCGCATGAGATTGGCTTTCGCTATCCGCATCAGGTGTCGGGCGGGCAGTTGCAGCGGGCGATGACGGCGATGGCGATGTCATGCCGGCCTGATCTGATCATCTTTGATGAGCCGACCACCGCTTTGGATGTGACCACGCAGATCGAGGTGCTGGCCGCGATTCGTGATATCGTGGATGAATACAACACCGCCGCGATCTATATCACCCATGATCTGGCCGTGGTGGCGCAGATGGCCGATACCATCAAGGTGCTTTTGAAGGGCGAAGAGGTGGAAGAGGCCCCGACCGAAGAGATGCTGGATAATCCGAAAGAGGATTACACCAAGAGCCTCTGGGCGGTGCGCAGCTTTGAAAGCCCGCAACGGCAACGGCCCAAGGGCGAGGTGCCGCTGATTTCGTTGCAGCATATTGATGCGGCTTATACGGCGGGGCCGAAGATTCTGGATGATGTATCATTTGACATCTACGCGGGCATGACCGTGGCGGTGGTGGGCGAAAGCGGCTCGGGCAAATCCACGGCGGCGCGGGTGATTACCGGGTTGCTGCCGCCGCAAAAAGGTGAGGTTCTGTTCAAGGGCGAACCCTTTACGCCGGATTACCGCAACCGCACGAAAGATGAGCTGCGGCAATGTCAGATGATTTACCAATCGGCGGATACATCGCTTAATCCCAAGGTGCGGATATCCGAGATCATCGGCCGCCCGGCGCAGTTTTATTCCGGCCTGAAGGGGGCGGCGCTGAAGAACCGGGTGGATGAATTGCTGGATCTGATCGAGCTGGAACCGGCGCTTTATTATAACCGCTATCCGCCTGAATTGTCGGGCGGACAAAAACAGCGGATCGGGATTGCGCGCGCCCTGGCGGCGGAGCCTACCTTCATCATCTGTGACGAGGTAACATCGGCGCTGGATCAACTGGTGGCGGAAGGCATTCTGCGGCTGCTGGACCGGCTGCAAAATGAGCTGAACCTGGCCTATATGTTCATCACCCATGATCTGGCGACGGTGCGTTCCATTGCCGATGAGGTGGTGGTGATGCAGCAGGGCAAGGTGGTTGAGCAGGGGCCAAAGGATGAGATGTTCCAACCGCCGCACCATCCCTATACCGATCTTCTGCTCAGTTCAGTGCCCGAGATGGATCCCAACTGGCTGACCACATTGCTGGAAGAGCGCGGCGTTGATAATGTAGGCGATGCGGCGGCGGCAAAAATCGCCACCTGAGCATCTGATATTGAAACGAAAAGCGGCGGATGACCTATGTGGTGATCCGCCGTTTCGTTTTGGATATGAGCCCCGGATTGTTTTGATCCGTAGGGTGGGTGAAACCCACCCTTTGGCTCAAAACAACGTCAGTTTTCAATTATCCAGCGGATCAGATGATCGCCATGGCTGAAAAAACCAATGTTGCAACGAGCACGCCGTAAACGATCAATACGGCAGGGAAGGTGGCGCTATGCATACGCAATTCGCGGTTCAGTTCGTCACGGTTCATGGCAAGCCTCCTTATTGATCAGCTACGGGCAGGACCGGCATTAGTGCCTGTCCATGAAGCCCAGATAGTTGAAAAATTTTAGAGTGCAATAAAAAAGAAGCCAAAATTCCATGCAGTGAATGCAACTCTGGTAGCACGTGAATGCATAGCTAATAAGCCATTGTAATAATTACTTATTTGGAAATTTCTTCAGAAGCCATTGCAATACTTCACGCTGATCACTGGCCGTGGCCCGGCGTATTTGCACCAGTAATTTGTGTAATGATGGGCGGTCGAGTGTTAGATTCGCGGCCCCTTCATTGCAGACTGAGCATAGCGCGCGAAGATTGTCTGGCTCATCTGAACCCCCCTGAGACTTGTCAATTATATGGCCAATATGCAGCCGGGTCTTTCGGGAAGGGTCATAGGGATGGGGCTGGCCCGCGACGGCCCCGCACTGTTGACAGGTGAAGCCATTGCGATCCAATACAATCGCGCGGGTTTCTTTTGAGATATTACGCTCGAATGCGGGCTCCGGCTTTGCGGTATTGAGCAGATACTGGCCCGGCTTCAGCTCGCTGAGGTCGTTATGGGTGAGTATAAGATAGCCTTCTTCGGTTCTGAGCTCGCGTATTCGGCGTGCCCATTCGCTGATGTTTCCGGCAACTTCGCGCAGATCATTGGCTTCCAGAACGATACCGATATTATTCAGGAAATAGTCGCGCAGCTTTGATCTTGCGCCTTGTTTACTGGTCATTATTGATCACTCCGCCGCTAACGCTTTTTGGGCGTCAGCAGGCAGGTTTTCGGTTAAATTTATCGCGGTCGCGATCATTTCCCCAATGGCGCGCGCGACCGGTGGCGGGAAAGCATTTCCAACTTGACGGTAAGCGTTGGTTTTCTTTCCACTGAACTGCCAGTTGTCGGGAAAACCCTGAATTCTGGCCACCATCCTTGTAGTCAATCTGGGCATACCGATGAAATCCCTTTCGGGTGCTGCGTTTGCGATTGAGCGCCCCTCGACGCCCAGTTTGGCCCAGGCTTTGCGGGCGCGTGTCGGGCCGAGATCGGGGCCGCCGTGTTTTTTCGAGCCACCAACGATAGTGGGCGCAATCTCGGAGGCATTCCTTGCCCAGGCCGTGGCGCCGTGCCACCTATTTTCTGCCATCAGGTCCAACAGCAAATCCCCAACCGGTGCCGGCGCATGCGCGGCCGCTGCCGGAAAGCGGAAGTTTTCCCAATATTTGGTTTTTGCAGCTAATATCGCGACACGGGGGCGGAGCTGAGACACGCCGAATTCCGAGGCATTGAGAAGCCTCCAATCGGTTTTGTATCCCATTCTGGCAAGACGGGTTTTCAGGCTGTTTCTGTAAGCCTCAAACCGGGGATCAAGGAAGCCGCGCACATTTTCAATCAGGATGAATTTTGGCTGGCATTGCCGGATTATCCGCAAGGCATCGTCAAATAAATTACGCTCATCCCTTTCCCCCAACTGTTTTCCAGCAACAGAAAAGGGTGGGCATGGCAGGCCGCCGGCAAACAGGTCAATGCCATGAAAATCATGCGCCGCCGCGTGTTTCATATCCTGAAGCTGAACATTCCATTCAGGGCGGTTAAGCCGAAGCGTGTCACAACAATGGGGATCATTATCCACCAGTAAGCGATGCTCAAACCCGGCTTGTTCCAGGCCCAGAGCCTGACCACCGGCACCGGCACAAAACTCGATGGATGAAAATACGCGCATCATACCCCTTTCAAGAACAGACTATATTGCAGTTTGCTAAATCCCAACCACAATATCCAGTATTTTTCCTGAATCTGTTCCTATTTTGTACTTATAGGTATTAACGTCTTATTGCGCCCCCTGCAATGGCATCACCTTGATCTCGCCCTCCTGCCGCGCCTTCATGGCCATGGCGGCGGCGTGCGAGGCGGCGGCGGTGGTGAAATAGGGGATCTTGTCATAAAGCGCCACCGAGCGAATCTCGCGGCTGTCTTCCACTGCCTGCGCGCCTTCGGTGGTGTTCATCAGCAGGGCTATTTTGCCGTCCTTGAGCTGATCCACCACGTTGGGGCGGCCCTCATAAACCTTGTTGACCACTTCGCAGGGAATGTCATGCGCTTCCAGAAAGCCGGCCGTGCCCCTTGTGGCAATGATGCTGAAGCCCAGATCAATCAGGGTTTGCGCGGTTTCCACCAGTTGCCGGGTTTTATCGGCATCCTTGATCGAGAAAAACACCTTGCCGCTTTCCGGCAATTCCACGCCCGCGCCCATCAGCGCCTTGAGGAAGGCACGCGGGAACGAGACATCCCAGCCCATGACTTCACCGGTTGAGCGCATTTCCGGGCCAAGGATGGTATCGACACCGGGGAAGCGGGCGAAGGGCATGACCGCCTCCTTGACGGAAAACCACGGCATCGCGGGATCGGCCAGCGTCATCTGATCGGCCATCGGCAGGGTGCCGGGTTTGGCGTCTTTGGGGTAACTGCCACGATGCGGAAAGTTCGAGAGCGGCTCACCGGCCATCAGCCGCGCGGCGATGGCGGCAATGGCGCTGTCGGTGGCCTTGGCGACAAACGGCACGGTGCGGCTGGCGCGGGGGTTGACCTCGATCAGGTAGATGTCATCGCCCTTGACGGCAAACTGCACATTCATCAGGCCCACCACATTCAGGGCAAGTGCGAGCGCCACGGTTTGGCTGTTGATCTCGGCAATGATCGCATCCGAAAGCGTATAGGGCGGGATCGAGCAGGCGCTGTCGCCGGAATGCACGCCGGCCTCTTCGATATGCTGCATGATGCCGGTGACATGCACCTCTTTGCCGTCGCAAAGCGCATCCACATCGCATTCAATCGCGCCGGAAAGGTAGCTGTCCAGGAGCACGGGGCTATCGCCGGATACGACCACGGCCTCATTGATGTAGCGCTCAAGCTGGGCCATGTCGCGCACGATCTCCATGGCGCGACCGCCCAGAACGTATGACGGGCGAATGACCAGCGGAAATCCGATATCTTCTGCGATTGCAAGGGCTTGGGTATCGGTCGAGGCAATGCCGTTATGCGGTTGCTTGAGGCCAAGCTGATTGACCAGCGCCTGAAACCGCTCGCGATCCTCGGCCAGATCAATCGCGTCGGGCGAGGTGCCGAGGATGGGGATGCCTTCGTCTTCCAATGCATTGGCAAGCTTGAGCGGCGTTTGCCCGCCGAACTGCACGATGACGCCGTGAAGGGTGCCGTTATCCTGCTCAACCCGCAGAATTTCCATCACATGTTCAAAGGTCAGCGGCTCAAAATACAGCCGATCCGAGGTGTCGTAATCGGTGCTGACGGTTTCGGGGTTGCAGTTGATCATGATCGTCTCATAGCCCGCTTTCGTCAGGGCAAAACAGGCGTGACAGCAGCAGTAATCAAACTCGATCCCCTGGCCAATCCGGTTCGGCCCGCCGCCCAGAATAACCACTTTCTTGCGGTCCGAGGGCCGCGCTTCGCATTCGACCTCGCCCAGCACCGGGGCCTCGTAGGTGGAATACATATAAGGGGTCTGCGCCTCGAACTCGGCGGCGCAGGTGTCAATGCGTTTGAACACGGCGGTAACACCCTGCGCGTGGCGGGCGCGGCGGATGTCGGATTCGGTAAAGCCGGTGAGGGTGGCCAGACGGGCATCGGTGAAGCCCAGCATCTTGAGGGCGCGCAGGCCGGTCTCGTCCTTCGGCAGGCCCGATTGCCTCACGGCTTCCTCAGCGTCCACAATCTCGCGGATACGGGCAAGGAACCATGGGTCATACGCCGTGGCGGCGTTTATCTCGTCATCCGAAAGGCCGTGGCGCATGGCCTGCGCGATGACACGGATACGGTCAGGGGTCTGCTGGCTGAGTGCCTTGACGATTGCAGCCTTGTCGGGCGCGCCTTCGATGGCGATCTCGTCAAAGCCGGTAAGGCCGGTTTCCATACTGGCGAGGGCCTTTTGCAGGCTCTCGTGGATGGTGCGGCCGATGGCCATGGCCTCGCCCACGGATTTCATCGCGGTGGTCAGCGTCGCCTTGGCACCGGGGAATTTCTCAAACGCGAAGCGGGGTATTTTGGTGACGACATAGTCAATCGTCGGCTCAAAGCTGGCAGGCGTGACCTTGGTGATGTCGTTATCCAGCTCATCCAGTGTATAGCCCACGGCCAGTTTGGCGGCGATCTTGGCGATGGGAAAGCCGGTGGCCTTGGACGCCAGAGCCGAGGAGCGGCTGACGCGGGGGTTCATTTCAATCACCACCATGCGGCCATCGGCGGGGTTCACCGCCCATTGTACGTTCGAGCCGCCGGTTTCCACGCCGATCTCGCGCAACACGGCAATGGAGCCGTTGCGCATGATCTGATATTCCTTGTCGGTGAGGGTCAAAGCCGGGGCCACGGTGATGCTGTCGCCGGTATGCACGCCCATGGGATCGACATTTTCAATGGCGCAGACGATGATCGCGTTATCGGCCTTGTCGCGCACCACCTCCATCTCGAACTCTTTCCAGCCCAGCAGGCTTTCGTCGATCAGGATTTGATTCACAGGCGAGGCATCCAGCCCGGTTTTGCAGTAATGTTCAAAATCGTCGCGGTTATAAGCCACGCCGCCGCCGGTGCCGCCAAGGGTAAAGGCGGGGCGGATGATCGCGGGCAGGCCGACGTAATCAATCGCGGCCATGCATTCCTCGATTGTGTTGGCAATCGTCGCCTTGGGGTTCTCGATGCCAAGCCGGTCCATCGCCTCGCGGAAAAGCTTGCGATCCTCGGCCATCTCGATCGCGGCACGATTGGCGCCGATAAGCTCAACCCCGAATTTTTCCAGCACCCCCATATCGGCCAGCGCCAGCGAAGTATTCAGCCCGGTCTGCCCGCCCATGGTGGGCAAGAGCGCATCAGGGCGTTCTTTTTCGATGATTTTGGCGACAATTTCAGGGGTGATCGGCTCAATATAAGTGGCATCGGCCAGTTCCGGGTCGGTCATAATCGTGGCCGGGTTGGAATTGACCAGAATGACGCGGTAGCCTTCCTCGCGCAGCGCCTTGCAGGCTTGCGCGCCGGAATAGTCGAATTCGCAGGCTTGCCCGATGACAATAGGCCCCGCTCCGATGATCATGATGGATGAGATATCGGTTCTTTTGGGCATGGGAATCCTCGGGCAGCGGGATGGTGCAGGGCGGGCCTGCATTGGCAAATTGTTGCGGTTATATCCATCAGCGGGCGCAGCGCAAGGGGGATCGGAAAACTGCGGCTAATGGGCGTTTTTGTGGGTGTTTTTTTATGCGCGCCGTTTTAGATACAGGGCGTAACCCCCGGTTTGAAGGACGCGCGCGTGCAGATTCGGTTTGATCATGGCCCCGGTGAGGTGGCGTGCATGTTCGCGCGGCCCCGGTATCTGATTGAGGCCGGGGAGCAGGCGGAGGTGTCTGCGGCACTGAAGGCGCTGGATAAGGCGCGGTCGCAGGGCCATTGGCTGGCGGGATATGCCAGTTATGAATTGGGCTATGCGCTTGAGCCGAGATTGTGGCCGCTCATGCCTGCGAAACGTCGCCTGCCACTTCTGCGGTTTGGGGTATTTGACGGGCCGGAAGCAGCGCCGGAATTGGCGGCGGAGGCGGCCACGCTTGATGATTTTCAACCGGGCTGGGATGCGGCGCGCTATGCCGGGGCGTTTGAAAAGGTGCATGAATACATCTGTGCGGGTGATATTTATCAGGCCAACCTGACCTTTCCGATTGAGATGCGTGCCGATGGCGCGGTGGCGGCGCTGTATCAGGCGCTGGCGCAGGCGCAGCCGGTGCGCCATGGCGCGTTGATTGAACAAGAGGGCACTGCGATCCTGTCACGGTCGCCGGAATTGTTTTTCCGCACTGATGCGAAGGGCCGGATCGAGACCCGCCCGATGAAAGGCACACAGCCGCGCAGCCCGGACCCGACGGAAGACGCGCGGCGGCGGTTTTTCCTGCAGACGGATGAAAAGAACCGGGCCGAGAACCTGATGATCGTGGATCTTCTGCGCAATGATCTGTCGCGTATATCTGAGGCCGGTTCGGTGCGGGTGCCTGAGCTGTTTGCGATTGAGAGCTTTGCCACGGTGCATCAGATGACCTCGACCATTACCGGGCAGATGCGGCCGGGGATTGGCCTGAATGAGATTTTTCGCGCCCTATTCCCCTGTGGCTCGATCACTGGCGCGCCGAAGATGCGGGCGATGCAGATCATTGCCGAACTTGAGCCTGAGGCGCGTGATGTTTATTGCGGCACGATCGGCTGGGCCGCGCCGGACGGGCGGGCCGAATTTAGCGTGGCGATTCGTACCTTGCTGCTTGAGGGTGCGCGGGCCCGGCTGAATGTGGGCGGCGGAATTGTTTATGACAGCACGGCGGCCAGCGAATATGATGAGGCCCTGTGGAAAGCCCGCTTTGCCAGCGGGATGATCCGGCGGCGGATTTGAACGGATATTGCCCGGTTATCTGGCTTTGCCGCGTGGCTTTTCAGGCTTGGCACACATGTAATCGCGCGTCAGCGGCACGGCCTCCTGATCGGGCGAAAGTTGCAGTTGAAACACCACCTGCCAGCTATGGCGGAAAGTGACCTCGCTGGCGACCAGATAATAGCGCCACATGCGGCAGAACCGATCATCATAAAGCGCGCGGGCCTTGTCGATATTGGCCATGAAGCGATCATGCCAAAGGCGCAATGTGCGGGCGTAATGCAGCCGCCAGACCTCAATATCGCAGGCAAACAGGCGCTGATTTTCCACCGCTTTCATGGTCTCAGACAGGGACGGGGCATAGCCGCCGGGGAAGATGTATTTGGTGATCCAGGGGCTGGAAAACCCCGGCGGCTGGGCGCGGCCGATGGTGTGGATCAGGGCGATGCCATCTCCGGTCAGACAGTCGCGCACATGGGCGAAATAATCGTTGTAATGCGGCACGCCCACATGCTCGAACATGCCGATTGAGACGATCCTGTCAAATTTGCCGGTAACCTTGCGATAATCCATCAGCTCGAATTTGGCCCTGTCCGCGAGGCCTGCCGCATCAGCGCGGGCATTGGCCATGGCGTGTTGTTCGCTGGACAGGGTGACGCCCACAACATCGGCACCATAATCGCGCGCCAGCGTCAGCCCCATGCCGCCCCAGCCGCAGCCGATATCAAGCACACGCATTCCCGGCTCGATCAGAAGTTTCTTGGCGATATAGGATTTCTTGGCCTTTTGTGCGGCATCCAGAGACATTGAAGGATCGGGGAAATAGCCGCAGGAATATTGCCGGTCTTCATCAAGAAAAAGATCATAAAGCTCGCCCGAGAGATCATAATGATGCGCCACATTGGCGCGGGCGCGCTTTATCGGATTGAACTGATGCAGGTGCCGAAGCATGTGGCGGCCAAGGTCAAGCGGCTTGCGAAACCAGGGCTGCCCATGGGCCGATATATTGGCCACCGCGAGGGAAAGAAAGCCGAAAACATCATCGTTTTCAATCGTCAGGGTGCCGTCCATATAGCCCTCACCGGCCCCAAGATCAGGCGAAATCACGATCCGGCGTGGCAGGCTTTCGTCATGCAGTGTCACCGCCACTTCGGGGCCGTCTTTGCCGCTGCCATAGCGGCGGGTTGTGCCATCGGGATAAGTAACCGACAGCAGCCCGTTGCGCATCATATGGCTGAGCAGCCGATCAAGAATATTTGCCCACATATTTCCCCTCCCATTCGGGCTATTCGCGCGTTGCATGATATTTTTGCGTAAATTTAACAATCTGTAAACGGTTTTGCATCGTTGTGCGGCTTTTGGCGCAACTGCGGGCCTTGACTTTGGCGGCCCATCAAGGTGTACCGGCGCGAAGCAATTCATTTGCCCGCATGGGCCCGGAGATGACATGATGCACGCCTATCGCAGCCATACTTGCGCTGATCTGAACAAATCCAATGTGGGTGACGCTGTGCGCC
Organism: Roseovarius sp.; assembly: GCA_021775255.1. Classification (GTDB taxonomy): domain Bacteria; phylum Pseudomonadota; class Alphaproteobacteria; order Rhodobacterales; family Rhodobacteraceae; genus Roseovarius. The sequence goes on along the minus strand of JAJFIA010000021.1, from coordinate 7,804 downwards.
TGTCCGGCTGGGTCCACCGGGTGCGCGATCACGGCGGGATTTTGTTTATCGACCTGCGCGACCATTTTGGCGTGACGCAGGTTCTGTGCGATCCCGACAGCCCGGTTTTTGCGCAAGTGGAGAATGTCCGCAGCGAATGGTGCATCCGGATTGATGGTGAGGTCAAGGCGCGTGATGATGATCTGATCAACCCGAAAATCCCCACTGGCGAGGTGGAAGTTTTCATCCGCGATATGGAGGTTCTGGGCGAGGCGAAGGAGCTGCCGCTGATCGTGTTCGGCGATCAGGAATACCCCGAAGAAACCCGCCTGCGCTATCGCTATCTTGATCTGCGCCGCGAGGCGATGCAGGAAAACATGAAGCTGCGCTCGGATGTTGTCGCCTCAATTCGCCGCCGCATGTGGGATTTGGATTTTCGCGAATATCAGACCCCGATCATTACCGCGTCTTCGCCCGAGGGCGCGCGCGATTTTCTGGTGCCCTCACGGCTGCATCCGGGCAAATTCTATGCCCTGCCGCAGGCGCCGCAGTTGTTCAAGCAGTTGATCATGGTGTCGGGCTTTGACAAATATTTTCAGATAGCGCCGTGTTTTCGCGATGAAGACCCGCGCGCAGATCGTTCGCCCACGGATTTCTATCAGCTTGATCTTGAGATGTCATTTGTTGAGCAGCAGGATGTGTTTGACACCATTCAGCCGGTGGTTCAGGGCATTTTTGAAGAGTTCGGCAAGGGCCGCAAGGTGGATACTGAGTGGGAACAAATTTCGTTTCGCGATGCGGCGATGTGGTATGGCACCGATAAGCCCGACCTGCGCAATCCGATCAGGATGCAGGATGTATCGGAGCATTTTCGTGGCTCGGGTTTTGCGATATTTGCCAAAATACTGGAGCAGAGCGGCACGGAAATTCGCGCCATTCCCGCGCCTTCGGGCGGCAGCCGAAAGTTTTGCGACCGGATGAATGCCTTTGCCCAGAAAGAGGGCCTGCCGGGGATGGGGTATATCTTCTGGCGTGATCAGGGTGAGGGGATGGAAGCCGCCGGGCCGCTGGCCAAAAATATCGGCCCTGAGCGCACCGAAGCCATTCGCCAACAACTTGGCCTTGGCGTAGGCGATGCCGCGTTTTTCCTGGGCGGAAAACCGAAGGCGTTTGAGGCTGTCGCAGGCCGCGCGCGGGTTGAGATCGGCGATCAGTTGGGGCTGACGGATCAAGACCGGTTTGCCTTTGCCTGGATCGTGGATTTCCCGATGTACGAGGCCGATGAGGAAACCGGCAAGGTGGATTTCAGCCATAACCCGTTTTCGATGCCGCAGGGCGGGATTGAGGCGCTGAACGGTGATCCGCTGCAGGTTCTGGGCTATCAGTATGATCTGAGCTGCAACGGCTATGAGCTGATTTCCGGCGCGATCAGGAATCACAAGCTGGACACCATGATCAAGGCGTTTGAACTGGCGGGATATGATGAGGCCGAGGTGCATAAGCGCTTTGGCGGGCTGGTCAATGCGTTCCAATACGGCGCGCCGCCGCACGGGGGCTGTGCCGCCGGGATTGACCGGATCGTGATGCTTTTGGCGGATGAGGCGAATATCCGCGAGGTGATCATGTTCCCGATGAACCAGCGGGCCGAGGATTTGATGATGAACGCGCCGTCTGAGCCGGAAAATGAGCAGTTGATGGAGCTGCATCTGCGGGTGATCCCTCAGGAATAACCTTTCAGGTAGCTCTCGGGTGGTTTATCTTGTGCGCGGATGCAACGGGAGGCAAGGCCATGCAGGATGAACGCCCCATCGGGCCGGTGGTTGAAGGCTGGCATGTGCCGCCCGCACCGGATGGTACGGTGTTGCAGGGGCGTTATGCCTGTCTTGAGCCATTGGATGCGGATGCCCATGCTGCGCTGCTTTACAAGGCGTTTGCTGGCCATGACTGGATTTGGGATTATATGGGCGCGGGGCCGTTTTCTTCTTCATCGCAGTTTTACCGCTGGATGCAGGAGGCCACGGCGAAGCATGATATTCACTTCCATGCCATTCGTGATCTGGACACCGGTGAGTGGGGCGGTTTTGCCTCGTATTTAAGGGTGAAACCGGCGGCGGGGGCGATTGAGATCGGATTTATTGCCATGGCCCCCTGCCTGCAACGCACCCGGGCCGCGACGGACGCGATCTATCTGATGATGCGCTGGGCGTTTGACGCGGGCTATCGCCGTTGTGAATGGAAATGCGATGCCTTGAACCGGCCTTCACGCCGGGCGGGGCAGCGGCTGGGGTTTAGTTATGAAGGGGTTTTCCGGCAGGCGATGCTGGTGAAGACCCGTAACCGCGATACCGCATGGTTTGCGGTGATTGACAAGGAATGGCCCGCGCTTGATGAGGCGTTCCGGATTTGGCTTGATCCGGGGAATTTTGACAAAGACGGCCGACAGCGCGAACGCCTGAGTGATCTCACTGCATTGGTGCGCGCGGCCAGTGATCCGACGCTGTAGCGCTTCAGATCGCGATGCGTTTGTTCACCCGCTCCTGAACCATGCCTGAAAGCTGCGAGATTTGGCCCCGCAGATCATCGCCATTGGCGCGATGTTTTGCCAGATTATCCGCCGCCCTGGCCAGTTGATAATCTTCGGCCGAGCGGGCGACACCGCCCAGAAACTGCGCAATATAATCCAGCACCGGGCCGTCACTGTGATCTTCCAGAAGGCTGGCCACATGGGTCATGTCATCGCGGTAGGCCACCGGATCGGGGGTGATCGCCTCATCGCTCAACACGCGCGGGCCGTTGGGCTGCCGGTCTTCGGGCAGGTTTTCAAGAATGGCCTGCTGGAAGGTGCCAAGGTTTTCAAGGGGTTTGTGCAGGAATCCATCGGCCCCGGCCTGCAAAGCGGAGGTTTCGGAATTGTCATCGCCACTCAGGCCTATAATGGCGGTGATCCGGGGCGAGGCGCGGTCAAGCTCGGATATCAGATCAAGCCCCGAGCCATCGGGCAGACCAAGATCAATGATCGCCACCGAGGGGCGGTAAACCTGCAGATGCCGCCGGGCCGAGCGCAGGCAATCGGCGCGCCGGATGCGGGCACCGCTGCGCAGGCACATCAGGCGCATCGCCTCACAGGCATAGCGGCTGTCTTCGACAACCAGCACGGTCATGCCCAGAAGCGGGCGGTTGCTGGTGGGGGCGCGCTGCGGCGCGAAGGGCGATAAATCATCCATTGGCTGGTCCTCAGGTAAAGCAGATGGCAACAGGGTTACGCATTCACGGCTAACAAGAGGTTAACGACCGGCGATAACCCGGAAATCATTCCGCACTTGCCTTGTTCAGGGCGGCGGATCATAAGGCATCAAAGCTGCGATGAAGGAATTGTTAGATGATCGGACGCCTGAACCACGTGGCCATTGCCGTACCTGATCTTGAGGCGGCGATGACGCAATACCGCAACGCTTTGGGGGCCAATGTTGGCGCGCCACAGGATGAGCCGGATCACGGCGTCAGGGTGGTATTCATCGAGTTGCCCAACACCAAGATCGAGCTTCTGTATCCCTTGGGAGAGGCCAGCCCGATCAATGGGTTTTTGCAAAAGAACCCGGCGGGCGGCATTCATCACATTTGTTATGAGGTGGAGGATATTGCCGCAGCGGCAAAGCAACTGACAGGCACGGGCGCGCGGGTGCTGGGCGATGGAACACCCAAAATCGGCGCCCATGGCAAGCCGGTTCTGTTTTTGCACCCCAAGGATTTCAATGGCTGTCTGATTGAGCTGGAGGAGATTTGATGGGTGTTGTCACCGGGCTGGTTTTATATCTGATCATCTGGGTTGTCACTTTCATGGCGGCGCTGCCGATCCGCATTCAGACCCAGGATGAGGCGGGTGACATCGTGCCCGGCACCCATGCCGGATCGCCGCAAGAGCATCATCTGAAGAAAAAGGCCTTGATTGCAACGGCCGTGGCGGTTGTGGTCTGGGGCATTGTTGCGACGATCATTTTAACCGGTGCCATTACCATTGCGGATATAGATGTGTTCAACCGGATGGGGCGGCCTTAATCCGCCATCCAGGTAATGATTTCATCCATGTCGGGCCGGGGCCGTTCGGGCGGGGCAGAGGTCTCGGTGCCGATATGAATGAACCCGGCCAGCTTTTCATGCGCTTCAAGCTGTAATCCGGTGGTGAGAAACTCGCGGTCATGGCTGGCCCAGCCGCTGAGCCAGTTGGCCCCCCAGCCCGAGGCCAGCGCGGCATTGAGCAGGCCAAGGCAGACCGCCCCGGCGGAATAGCTTTGCTCGATCGGGGGCACTTTCGGCAGGGGTTTTTGCACCTCGATCACCGCCACCGCCAGAGGGCTGTCGGCAAATTGGCCGGTGGCTTTGGCGATGTCTGCCGCGTCCTTGCCCAGCCGCGCGCCGCAAGGGGCCACAAGGCCTGCGAGCCGCTGCAAGGCGGGGCGTTCAAGCACGATCAGGCGCCAGGGCTCAAGCTTGCCATGATCGGGGCAGCGCAGGGCGGCCTGCAATATCGGCCGCAGCTCTTCGCGGGATGGCGCGGGGGCGCTCAGGGTTTTGGCGGGGCGCGAACGGCGGCTTTGCAGGAATTCAAGAACGGGGGTGTTGGGCAGGGGCATCGGGGCCTCATGAGATTGATGATGGTCATGCCACATGTCAGGCTTGTGCAGGATATGGTCAAGCGGTTTATCGGGCTTGGCGTTAGGGTGGTACGGTGTGTATGCCATAACCATGAAAGCTATTGATCTGAGCCACCTGGCCCTTGAGGGGGCGGAAATTGCCGTGCGGGTGACGCCAAGGGCATCAAACAACCGCATCACCGTGACCGACGGGCAAGTGCGGATTTATGTGACGGTTGTGCCGGAGGATGGCAAGGCCAATGCAATGGTGCAAAAGCTTCTGGCCAAGGCGCTGGGCCTGCCAAAATCACAGCTGCGCCTGATCCGGGGGCAAAGCACGCGGGATAAAGTATTCCGGGTGGAATAAGCGCGCGGCTGTCCCGGACCTGATCCGGGACCTCCACCTTGGCCGGGAGGCCCCGGATCAAGCCCGGGGCGGCGGTGATATCAGGTATTTTCCTCGAGAGAATAGACCCCTTCGGGCAGGTTCAAAGCGGCGCTGAGATCGCGCAGTTGCGACATTGTGAGCGTGATGGTTTGCACCTTGTCATTCCGCGGATCATACTGGCTGAGGGTGACGCATTCTTCAAAGGCGTTGATCACCACATCCTCGCCAAGCGGGGCCGCGCCTTCATCCACCAATGTGACCACCGTGGCATCAAATTCGTGTTCGATCGAAAACATGGGGGTAATTTAATTCATTGGCGGGTCTTTGCAAGCCTGCATGGATTGATCGCTTTGGGCTGGTAGCGATATGAAACCTTGGCTAAGCTCTTAGGGGGTTTGATTATTCATGGGGTTAAAATGCGTCTGTTATGTTTGATTTCAATGGCGGCTCTTGCGGGCTGTGTGACAACAACAGAGCCACCCCGGCCGGGGCAGCCTGCGCCGTCTGGTGTACAAAGAAAAGCGCCTTCGGTGCCGACAGCCGCCGATAAACAGCGATTTGAGCAGGTTGTGCGCGCGGTTGAGCCGGTGGCGGAACGGGCCTGTAGGCAGCGCACCCGAGGCAATAATTGCGATTTTCGCATTGTTGTGGATGCCCGCCCCAACCAGCCCTCAAATGCCTATCAGACGGTTGACAGATCCGGCCGTCCGGTGCTGGCGTTTACGCTGGCTTTGATTGCGGATGTGCGTAACCGCGATGAGATGGCCTTTGTCATGAGCCATGAGGCGGCCCACCATATCAGGGGGCATTTGCAGCGCACCCAGGTAAATGCCCAGACCGGCGCGCTTATTCTGGGCGGGCTTGCGGCGCTGACCGGGGCCGGATCGGGGGCGGTTCAGGAGGCGGCCAATCTGGGCGGCAGCGTGGGCGCGCGCAGCTATTCCAAGGAATTTGAGCTTGAGGCCGATGCGCTGGGCACTGTCATTGCCAAACAGGCCGGGTTTGATCCGGTGCGCGGGGCGCAGTTTTTCACCCAGATCCCTGATCCCGGTGACAGATTTTTGGGCACGCACCCGCCCAATGCCAAGCGGCTGGAGACGGTCAAACGTGTGAATGCCGGGCTTTGATGCGGCAGTTGACGAGGGTGATCAATGACCGCGGCTCAAAATACGCGGTTTCCGGTGGGCCTGTACGGGCCCGTTGTGAAATTGATGAATTCATCAGGGTCTTGAAACAAAACAAGAAATTTTCCCGCGCCACGCATAATACATGGGCGGTTTTGCTGTCGGATGGCGGGGGGCTTAAGGCGGATGATGGTGAATCAGGGGCCGGAATGGTGATCCTGCGCATGCTGGAGCGCGCGGCCCTATATGATCATATCATCGTTGTAACCCGCTGGTACGGGGGCAAAAAACTGGGCGGTGACCGGTTTCGCCATGTTCAGGACAGTGTACGCGCCTATCTTGGCGAAACCCCGGACTGACCTCAGATCGTTGTGGCCAGCGCCGATGATATGCCAAGGAAGAAACACCCCGATGCGATGACGATGAACCCGTGCCAGATTGCGGTGGCATATTTAAGCCCCTCCCAGCGGTAAAAAATCACCCCCGCAGAATAAAGCAGCCCGCCAGAGAGCAACAACAGCAGGCTGAAGCCCGTAAGCACGCCCATCAAAGGGATGAGCAATGCCACCCCGATCCAGCCAAGCGCCAGATAGGGCCACGAGCCGGTTGTCATCGCCCCACGTTTTGCAGTGAGCTTACCCACCACGCCGATGAGGGCCAAAGCCCAGACGCACGCCAGAATGAGATAGCCATATGAGGTGTTCAGGATCACGCTGAGCGGTGTGAATGTCGCGGCGATTTTGATATAGATTGCCGCATGATCCAGCCGCCGCAGAAACGGCCGCGCAGAGGTGTGATGCGCCAGGTGATAGACCGCCGAGGCTGAAAGCATGGCAACCAGCCCCACCGCATAGATCACCGTGGCAGTGAACAGGCCCCACCCCATCTGATGCGCCGAGTAAAAGAACAGCGCCGTGACGCCAAAGAGGGCCGCACAGACGCCCAGCACATGCACCATGCCATCGGCAATACGCTCGGCACGGGTAAAGCTGGGGTAGGGCATTTGGGGCCTCCTTTGGGTTCAGGTTGACGGTAATTTCAGGGGCAGGATAATCAAATATAGTAACAATACTGTTTACGCGGGGAATTTTGGGGGCTTGCAATATTAAGGACCATGCGTGGGTTTCACCCACACTACAGGCCAAGGGAGGGCGATTTGTTTGTTGTCGCATGTGGGGGTATGGAATTGCCTACCGCCGCCGGTCGCGCCTTGCGCTCATGGGCTGGAAGGCGACGCCGACATGCGCCTCGCAATAGGGTTTGCCGGATTTCACAGGCAGGCCGCAAAACCAGAATTCCGGGGTGGCCGGATCGCCGATGGGCCATTTGCAGGTGCGCTCGGTCAGTTCCATCAGGGAAATCTTTTTTGCCTTCTTTTCCACCTCGGTCACCTTGGCCAGCGCCTCGGGGTCGATCTCATTGGCGGAGGGCTGTGGCGGCAGGGGTTGGCCTGCCGGAATAATCGGCTTGATGCGAGTAACAACCGGTACCGGGACCGTATCGGATTTGGCCGCGGATTTGGCGGCGGATTTGGCTGCGGGTTTTGCTGGTGCCTTTGGGGTTGTTTTGGATTTGGCTGGTTTGATCGCAGGCTTGGCCTTGGCTTTGCTGTCGGATTGATCCGGGCTGGTGTTGCGGTTTGATAGGCCCAGACGATGCACCTTGCCGATCACCGCGTTGCG
>JAJFIA010000003.1 GCA_021775255.1 Roseovarius sp. | reverse complement strand
GCTTTCAGGACGTTTTAACGGCTTCCCGGCGATCAGATTGGTAATGTCCTCCCCCGAGAGCGTTTCGTATTCCAGCAGGCCTTCGGCAATAATGGTCCAGTCTTTTTTCTTACTGGCAAGGATATCTTTTGCGGTTTTCAAACCATCTTCGACCAGGCGTTTGACTTCGGCCTCGATTTTGCGACTGGTTTCGGGTGACAGCGAAGAGGAGCGCATAATCTGCTGGCCAAGAAACACCTCGCCCTGATCATCCGCATAGGAAATGGGGCCCAATTCTTCGGAAAGGCCGTATTGTGTGACCATAGCCCGGGCCAGTTTGGTGGCCATCTGAATATCAGAGGCTGCCCCGGAGGTAACTTTATTGAGGCCAAATTTGCTTTCCTCGGCAACGCGCCCGCCCATCAGAACCGCCAGACGAGAGGTCATTTCCTCAAGGCTCATGGACAGCTTGTCGGCTTCGGGCAATTGCATCACCATGCCCAGCGCCCGGCCACGGGGAATAATGGTGGCTTTATGCACGGGATCCGATGACGGTACATTCAAGGCAACCACGGCATGACCGGCCTCGTGATAGGCGGTGAGTTGTTTTTCTTTTTCGCTCATCACCATGGAACGGCGTTCCGGCCCCATCATCACCTTGTCTTTGGCATCTTCAAAATCGCTCATGGTGACCATGCGTTTGTCGCGCCGGGCGGCCAGCAAAGCGGCCTCATTGCACAAATTGGCCAGATCCGCCCCGGAAAATCCGGGGGTGCCACGGGCAATCACTTTGGGTTCCACATCATGGGCCAATGGGATATCGCGCATATGCACTTTGAGTATTTTTTCCCGGCCAATAATATCCGGGTTGGGCACCACAACCTGGCGGTCAATGCGTCCGGGACGCAGGAGCGCCGGGTCCAGCACATCGGGGCGGTTGGTCGCGGCAATGAGGATAATGCCTTCATTGGATTCAAAGCCGTCCATTTCCACCAGCAATTGATTGAGGGTCTGTTCGCGCTCGTCATTGCCGCCGCCAAGACCGGCCCCGCGGGAGCGACCCACCGCATCGATTTCATCAATGAAGATAATGCAGGGGGCGTTCTTTTTGGCCTGTTCAAACATGTCGCGGACGCGCGACGCGCCAACGCCGACAAACATTTCCACAAAGTCAGAGCCGGAAATGGTAAAAAACGGCACCCCGGCCTCGCCAGCAATGGCACGCGCCAGCAGGGTTTTACCGGTGCCCGGAGGCCCCACCAAAAGCGCCCCTTTGGGGATTTGCCCGCCCAGGCGGCTGAATTTTTGCGGATGGCGCAGAAACTCGACAATCTCCTGCAATTCTTCCTTGGCCTCATCAATGCCGGCCACATCATCAAAGGTCACACGGCCTTCGCGTTCGGTCAGCATCCGCGCCTTGGATTTGCCAAAGCCCATGGCCCCGCCCTTGCTGCCGCCCTGCATCCGGTTCATGAAATAAATCCACACCCCGATCAGCAAGGCAATCGGCAAGATCGCAAGAATGAAGGATTGCAGCCCCGATTGCTCCTGGCTTTCGGCGGTAATCGTCACGCCTTTAGCAATCAGCAATTTGGTGATTTCAGCATCCTTAGGAACGATTGTCATGTATTCCTTGCCATCTTTTCCGCGAAAGCGAACATTCTCGCCGTCGAGTGTCACCTGGCTGACTTCGCCATTTTCCACAGAGGTGTAAAAATCGGAATACCTAACCTGTTTGCTCTGCAATGCGTTGCCCGAGCCACTAAACAGGTTGAACAGCGCCAGAATCAGCACAAACAATACCACCCAGAAGGCAAAATTTCTCGCGTTACCCAAGGATACTCTCCTATAAAATGAGTCTGGCCAGTCCCTATCACAAGCCTTTCTACTCTTAAATAGAGATCATGGCGCCATCTTCAATGCGTCAATCATGCATCATCAACAGATAATATTGTGGTAAAGAAATGATCCAGATCGTATTTTAGCACAATTTCCATGCCTTGTCCCGCCCCGGCGACGGGTGCCGCCAGCAATTCATCCCCCTGCCACAGCGCGGGCGAGGCCAGCAGGGAGGCTCTCGGCAATCCGGTTTCGCGCCAGTCGGGGCAGAGTTTCAGGCCCGCATCCCCAAGCGCTGCAATCGTGGTAGCGGCGTCATTCAGCCCCACAGCCTGCCAGCGGCCATCCCATTCCTCATCCCCCGCACAGCGCAGATCAACCACCGCATTATATTCGCGCGTAACCCTGATCTGATCATCCGCAAGCATGATCAAACAGCCCGACAGGCTCATATCCCTGCCCTCTGCGATGGCCTGCATCAGGATTTTCATTGCCCGGCCACGGGGGGCATAATCGGCCCCGCTCACCCATCTGAGCGCGGCTTGCATCAGTCGCCGGGAAATCTCGCGGGGAAGGGCGTTAAAGCCCACGCGATCAATCAGCAAATCCCCCGCCTGAAGCCGCACCAAATCCTTTGCCGCCTGTAAAACATAGCTGTAAAGCGTCTGGCGCACGTCGCTCATATGCCGCGCCACCGATGCAAGCCCGGCGGTTGTGATGCCCAAAGGCTCAAGCACTGCCAGCGCCTGACGCGCCCGCACCCGGGCATAGGCCGCATCCTGATTGCTTGGGTCCGCGATCCACTCATGGCCCTTTTCGCGCAGAATATCTTTCAGCGCCTTGCGGTGCGCCTGCAACAAAGGACGGTGGAATGTGGTGCCGCCTGCCTGCCAGGAACATGCCATCGCCGACAGCCCGTCAACCCCGGCTTCGCGCCCCAGACGCATCAGGAATGTCTCGGCCTGATCATCGGCCGTGTGGCCCAGGGCTATATCGTTAATATCGCGGTCCTGCGCCCAGTCGGCCATCAGCGCATAGCGCGCCCGCCGCGCCTGATCCGGCAGGTTGCCCTGCCCGCCCCACCCTGTCCAGTTCAGCGTGTCATGCGCCACATTCAGCCCGGCACAAATCCGCGCAACCTGTGCTGCCTCGGCGGCACTTTCCGCGCGCAACCCGTGATCGACGGTGACAGCAAACAATTCCGGGCCGTCTTTTGCACATATCTCATGCAGCAAAACCAGCAGGGCCAGCGAATCACTGCCGCCTGAAACAGCCACCCCAAGGCGTTGTGGCAATTTGCCCGAAAAATGTTGGTCAATCAGCGCCTTCAGGGCTTTGGCCCCGGTTACAGGCATCCCAGATTGCGCATCGCTGAATTGGCCTCAAGCGCGGCATCGGATTGTGGAAACCGCACCCCAACCTCGCCCAGCGTCACGCAGGCATCCTCAACCTTGCCCAGATTACCCAGCACAATGCCCAGACGGCTGAGCGCATCGGCGGCCATCGGCCCGGTGTTGTTTTCACTGAAAAGATCAAGATAGGCCCGGCCCGCCGCCTTGAGATCACCGGCTGATTCAAGCGCATGACCGCGCATCAGCGCCGCCTGATCACTCAGTGGGCTGCCGGGATAATTGCTGCGAAACTGCGCGAACTGATCCGCCGCTGCGGCAAAATCCCCGGCCGCCAATGCCGCTTCGGCCGCCTTGAAATCGGCGTCTTCCGCCTCGGCCAGTTGCGGCAGATTATCATCGGGATTGGGCAGGATCGTACCCCCCGTTGTCGGCATTTCATCGCCCCCCAAGGTTGAATTCGCGGGCAGGGTGGAAATATCGCAATCCTTGGTCAGTTCACACAGCCGAAACTCCAGATCCCCCAGCCGGTTGGTGCCATCGCTCACCACCCGGTCAATCCGAAATTCCAGTTGCTCGGTTTTCGAGGTCAGCCTTTGCAATTCGCTCTCGATGGCGTTGATCCGGTCCAGCGTGGCCCCGCCAACCGCCAATTCGCCCGAGGCACCTGTGGTGCTCAATTCGCGCTTAAGCTTTTGAATTTCAACATAAAGCACCGACATTTCCTGGCGGATATCCGCCAGGGTCTCTGCCCGCATCTGCGCATGGGCACCTGCGGGAATGAAACCGGCAATCACCGCCAAAATGATGAAAAACTGACGCATCCCCGCCTCCCCTTCCTAGCTGTTTGGTGCGGCTGAGATGACCGTCACCGCCCGGCGGTTCTGGGCATAACAGCTTTCTTCGCTGCAAATCTCGATCGGGCGTTCCTTGCCATAGCTCACCACCTGAAGCCGGCTGCCTGCCACGCCCCGGCTGACCAGATATTCATGCACCGTATTGGCCCGGCGCGCGCCAAGGGCAAGGTTGTATTCGCGGGTGCCCTGCTCATCGGCATGGCCCTCGATGATGGCATTATAGGCGGTATTGTTCATCAGCCATTGCGCCTGTCCGTCAAGGGTGGATTGCGCCCCTGCGGTCAGGTTGGACTGATCCACCTCAAACAACACCCTATCGCCAACGGTTTGCTGGAAATAGGCCGGAGTGGTGGGATCACCGGCGGCGGCATTCGGATCATAGCCGCCATTATTATTGCCAAACCGGTCTGCGTCGGTACAGGCCGCAAGCGCCAGCCCGGCGCATAAAATCAGTATTTTGCTCATATAAGTCATGGGTTTGCCTCACTCACTTTTGGTTTTGCTCTTGTTCTTCATTCTGCTCTGTAATTTCTTACCACATATTGCGGGTTATGGAAAACGGATTACCATACCTGCCTGGTTTTGCCCTAATTCTGCAAGGGCGACCATGCCGGATCACTGCCACCCGAGGCAATTTGCAACTGTTTCAGGTTGCGCCCGGATATATCCACCGACCAAAGCGCCGCCTGGCCATTGGCCCCCGGCGTTTCGCGGGTAAACATGATCACCCTTCCATTGGGCGACCAGGTAGGCCCCTCATCCAGATAGGACGCGGTCAAAAGCCGCTCTTCCGAGCCATCAAGCCGCATCACCCCGATATGAAACCGGCCCTTGGCCTGTTTGGTAAACGCCACCAGATCACCACGCGGCGACCATACCGGCGTGCCGTACCGGCCCTTGCCCTGGCTGATCCGCCGTGGCTCGCCACCGCTGGCACTCATGATATATATCTGAGGGCTGCCGGAACGATCGCTTTCAAACACGATCTGGCGGCCATCGGGGCTAAAGCTGGGGGCCGTCTCGATCGAGGGCGCGCTGGTCAGTTGCCTGCTATTGCCGGTTCGGATGTCCATGCTGAAAAGATCGGTATTGCCACCGCGCGTCAGCGAATAAATCACCGTCTGCCCATCGGGCGAAAATCGCGGTGCAAAGCTCATCGTGCCACGTTGACTTTCCAGTTCGCGGCGGCCCACACTGGCCACATCCAGCACATAAATCCGCGGGAAACCCGATTCGTAGCTGGTGTATAGGATGCGGTCGCCGGTTGGTGAAAATCTTGGTGCCAGAACTATGGATGAATTGTCCGTCAGATATTTCACGTCAGCCCCATCATAATCCATGATCGCCAGCCGCTTGGCGCGCTGATCCTTGGGGCCGGTTTCCGACACAAACACCACCCGGCTGTCAAAATAGCCGCTTTCGCCAGTGATCCGGCTATAAACCTGATCCGCTATCTTATGGGCAATCCTGCGCCAGCCCGCCTGGGTGCCGACAAATTGCAAACCGCTGCCCAGCTCCCCGCCGGAAAACACATCATAAAGCCTAAACCGCGCCACCAGCTTGCCGGTGTCATCCACACTTACCGATCCCGTCACCAGCGCCTGGGCATTGATCGCCTTCCAGTCGGCATATTGCACCGGGCTGGTAAAGCTGGTGATCCGGCTGATGAAGGCCTTGTCGGGAATTTCGCGAAACAACCCCGTGCCACTCAGATCATTGGCAATCACCCGCGCCATGTTGCGGCCAAATTCCGCCCCCTCGGCGTTGTCCGATATAAAATCCGGCACCGCATAGGGCAAGGGCTCGATCACACCTTCGGTCAGCTCCAGCCTGAGAGGCTCCCCATCCTGGGCCAGAAGCGAAACCGGCCACATCATCAGCATGGTCACAAGGGTCAGTATATGTTTCATCATTTAATCCTCATTTTCTCGGGATTGAAGGTAATTTCAATATTACGCCAGCGGTCATATTTGTCGCGTGGCAGGTCATATCCGGTGGCCCCGCAGCGGATAATCGCCCGCCGGGCGGCCTCATAGGCCTGTTTTGTGGCCGCACCCGATCCACCACTGGCGCTCAGTTGCTGGATCGAGCCGGAAATGGGTTTGCCATCCTTTGTCATGCTTACCGCCACAACCACGGTGGTGTTCAGCGCTTCGGAACTGAGCGCCCCCACATTCCAGCATCGTTGCACCGCGAGGCGCATCGCATCTTTTTCGCCCCGCGTCATCGGCGGGCCGCCTGGGGCGGATGTAGGTGTTGCAAGGGCCTCCTGCAATGCGGCATTCACGGTGCTATCGGGCGTGTCGCTGGCGGTTTGGGTCTCCTGCGGCTCTTCTACTGGCTCAGGTCGCCGCGTGGGCCGCGACCGGGGCCTGAGTGAACTGCTTGGCGGCTCCAAACTGTCCGCCTCGGTCACGATCCTTGTATTGGCTTCTTCCTGCGCGGTTTCTTCGGTTACGTCCTGGGGCGTCTCGGCCGCCTCGTCTGGTGCAACCTCCGGCTGCGCCACATCATCAATCCGCACATCCGGCTCGGAAGGGGCCACCGGGATGGGGGCCACCCGATTGGTCGGGCGTTCCCGTGGTCGCTCGGATATTTCCGGCACCATCACTGCAACCTCCTCATTCGGCGGCGTAAGCTGCGGCGCTTCATCGCTGACTTCGGCCACATCCGGCGGGGTGATCCGGCTCACATCCGGGGCGTCATCGGGCGGGGTTTCCTGCGTTGTATCCGGCTGGCTCAGATCCGGCGTATCATCCGCCGTTGAAGCCAAATCCGGCGCGGCATCCTCTATCCGGGGCGGTTCCGGCGTTTCAATTATGGCCACCGCATCGGGGGATTGCTCGGCTGCCATAAGGGCCGCGAATTCCTCACCCGAGATCATGCTCACATCGGTTGTCTCAACCGGCAGAGGTTCAGGCGAAAACAGCCCGCCCAGCAAGGCCCAGAAGATCAGGCCCAGATGGCCCGCCCCCGATATGATCTGACCGGTGTTCATCCCGCCCGCCCGTCAGTTGCCTTCGGCGTCCAGCGCCGGGCCGCCGGTTTCCGTGACCAGCCCGATATTGTTGAACCCGCCCCGATTGAGTGCGCCCATCACCTGCATCACATTGGCATAAGGCACCGCCCCGTCGGCGCGCAGATAAATCCGCGTGCTGTCGCGCTCGGCGGCGATTGCCTTCAGCTTGGGCACCAGCTCCTCGCGGTTGATCGCGGTTTTCTGGATCATCACCTCGCCCTCCGCCGTGATGGTAATCGCCAGCGGCTCTTCTTGCTCACCGGGCAGGGCCGTGGCGGCGGTTTCCGGCAATTTCACCGGCACGCCCACGGTCATCAAGGGGGCCGCCACCATGAAAATGATCAGCAAGACCAGCATCACATCCACGAACGGTGTGACATTGATCTCGGCCATCGGCCTTGTGTGCCTGCGGCCGCGGCGGCGTCTGCCGCCCCCGCCCGATTTATCCAAAACACCCGCGCCCATCTCAACTATCCAACTGTCGGCTGAGGATGGTGGCAAACTCATCGGCAAAGGCTTCATAGCTTGAGATAATCCGGTCACTGTCGGAACTCAGCTTGTTATAGAAAATCACCGCCGGGATCGCGGCCAGAAGGCCCAGCCCGGTGGCCAGCAGCGCCTCGGCAATGCCCGGTGCCACCACCGCAAGGCTGGTGCTTTGCGCACCGGCAATGCCGATAAAGGCGTGCATGATGCCCCAGACAGTGCCAAACAGCCCGACAAACGGCGCGGTTGAGCCCACCGTGGCCAGCACCGGCAAACCGCCCAGCAGGCCTTCGCTTTCCTTGGCAATCGCCACATCCATCGAGCGGTCAATCCGCGAGGTGGCCCCGGCAATCAGCCCGCCATCATTGCGGTGCGACCGGCGCCATTCCGACATGCCGGCGGCAAATATCTTTTCCGAATGCCCGCCCGGCTCGGGGCCGATCTCATCAAACAGCTCATCCAGCGGATCGCCCGACCAGAAGCTGCGGTCAAACCTGTCGGCCTCGCGCCGTGCGGTGCGATAGCTGATCAGCTTTTGAATGATAATCGACCACGACCAGAACGAGGCCGCCATCAATAGAATAATCACCAGTTTAACAACGATAGTCGCGCGTGCGAATAGCGCCCACAAGGAGAAATCAATCTCCTGTGCCAATGCCAGGGTTTGTCCGTCCATTATACCTGCTCTTTTTTGTCTGGCCCGGTTTATCCGGCCTTATTACCGAATAAAATAGACTAATATGATGGGAAAAGCCAATAACATCTGTCAGTTTCGCAGTTTTTCATGCCTAGGGTTCCGCACAGTTGGGATAATCCCCCGCAATTACGAGGTATTGCATTGATTTTCATGGCCAATTCCGGCCCATTTCAGGGGGGTTTCGGCGATGCCCGCGCTAATGCAGCATCCGGCGGATATTCGCCGGAAGCCGCGCGGGCTGCCCGGCCTGATTGATACAGACGATTGTGACCTGCGCCGAAAACACCAGTTCCGCACCGCGCCGCACCACCTGATCCATCACCAGCCGCGCGCCGGTGACCGAATGTGTGGTGGTTTCAATCTCCAGTTCATCATCATACTGCGCCGGGGCCAGATACTCGGCCTCCACCCGGCGCACGGCAAAGATCAGGCCGTCAGCCTCGCGCATATGATTTTGGTCAATGCCCAGGGTTTTCACCCAGTCACTGCGCGCCCGCTCAACAAATTTCAGGTAATTTGCATGGTAGACGATACCGCCCATATCGGTATCCTCGTAATAAACCCGGATGGCAAATTTATGGCTCATGCGGCCAAGCCTATGCGCTTGAACGCCTGACATCCACCGATTTTTACCGGCTAAACTTACATCCCCATCCCGGCACAAACCCACGGAGCCTTGACACCCCGGCCCGCGCCGCCCATGTAGCGCCAAACCCCGACAATACGGAGAGCCGCAATGGCCGCTGAAGGTAAACACAAAAATGCAATAATCGAGACCATCAAAACCGTGGTTATTGCGCTGCTCTTTGCCGGTATCTTCCGCACGGTATTCTTTCAGCCCTTCTGGATCCCCTCTGGCTCGATGAAGGATACCCTGCTGATCGGGGATTTCCTGTTCGTGAACAAGATGGCTTACGGATATTCCTATGCCTCCTGCCCGTCACTGCGGATTGCGCGTTTGGGCATCAACATTGATGCCTCTGATATCTGCGGTTTCATGGATGGCGATAACACCCGGCTGATGGGAAGCGAGCCCGAGCGCGGTGACATCATTGTGTTTCGCCACCCGGTGCATGGCACGGATTACATCAAACGCCTGATCGGCCTGCCCGGCGACAAGATACAGATGAAGGATGGCGTCCTTTATATCAACGAAGCCGCGGTCAAGCTGGAAGAGGACGGTATATTCACCGAAACATACGCCCCTCAGGGCCCGGTGCAGAATCGCCCGAGCTGTGAAAATGGCCCCGTGGGCAATGGTGCAAAATGCGAAAAATCGCGCAGTATTGAAACCCTGCCCAATGGTGTGAGGCACGACATTCTCAATATCCGCGACCAGAGTTCGGATCATACCGGTGTGTTCACGGTGCCAATGGGGCATTATTTCTTCATTGGGGACAACCGCGATAACTCGCTGGATTCGCGCTTTCCCCAGGCGGCGGGCGGGGTTGGTTTTGTTCCTTTCGAGAATCTGATCGGCCGCGCCGACCGGGTGATGTTTTCCTCCGCTGGCCGCCGGATGATGTATTTCTGGACCTGGCGCCCGGATCGTTTCTTCAAGGCGCTGGATTGAAGCTTTCGGCGGAACTCAAAGCCTTCGAGGCGCGGCTCGGGCATGGGTTTGCCCAACCTGCGCTGCTGATCCGCGCACTGACCCATTCGTCAATGTCCTCACCCACACGCGACGATAATCAACGGCTGGAATTCCTTGGTGACAGGGTGTTGGGGCTGGTGATGGCCGAGGCGGTGCTGGATCATGACAAATCCGCCTCCGAGGGGCAGCTCGCCCCGCGTTACAACGCTTTGGTGCGCAAAGAGACCTGCGCCGGTATTGCCCGCGAAATTGATCTTGGGGCCGCGCTGAAACTGGGGCGGTCGGAAATGATCTCAGGCGGGCGGCGCAAGCAGGCCTTGCTGGGCGATGCCATGGAAGCGGTGATTGCCGCGGTTTATCTCGATGCCGGGTTCAAAGCGGCACAGGCGATGATCCTGCGGCTTTGGGCCACCCGCATCACCACCGTCGAAGACGATGCCCGCGATCCCAAGACATCACTTCAGGAATGGGCGCAGGCGCGCGGGCTGCCCCCGCCTGCCTATGTGGAAATATCCCGCTCCGGCCCCGATCACGCGCCGGTTTTCACCCTTGAAGCCCGGCTTGAGGATGGCCAGACATCACAGGCCACCGCAGGCTCAAAGCGTCAGGCCGAACAAGCCGCCGCCCGCGCCCTGCTGGACAGATTGGAAAGCTCATGACACGCGCAGGTTTCATCGCCCTGATCGGCGAACCGAACGCCGGCAAATCCACCCTTCTCAACCGAATGGTGGGGGCCAAGGTCTCGATCGTGACCCACAAGGTCCAGACCACCCGCACCCGTATCCGTGGCATTGCCACCGAGGGCGAGGCACAGCTTGTTTTCGTCGATACCCCCGGCCTGTTTCAGCCCCGGCGCAGGCTTGACCGCGCCATGGTCGCCGCCGCCTGGAGCGGGGCCGCCGATGCCGATATGGTTGTGCTGCTGATCGAGGCCCACAGAGGCGTGACCGAAGGCGTGGAAGCCATTCTTGAGGGGCTTGGCGATATGGCCAAATCCCATAAGGTGGCACTGGCCATCAACAAGATCGACCGGGTAAAACCCGAGGCCCTTCTGCACCTGACCAAAGACCTCAATGAGCGGTTCGGGTTCACCAAAACCTTCATGATTTCCGCCGAAAAAGGCCACGGCGTGGATGCCCTGCGCATATGGCTGGCAGGCGAATTGCCCGAAGGCCCGTGGCTTTACCCCGAAGATCAGATTGCCGATCTGCCGATGCGCATGATCGCCGCCGAGATTACCCGCGAAAAGCTCACATTGCGGCTGCATCAGGAACTGCCCTACCAGCTCACCGTTGAAACCGAAAACTGGGAAGAGCGCAAGGACGGCTCGGCGCGGATTGATCAGGTGATCTATGTCATGCGCGACGGCCACAAGGGCATCATCCTGGGCAAAAATGGCGAGACCATCAAAGCCGTGAGCAAAGCCGCCCGCGCCGATCTGGAAGATTTCACCGGTCGCCGCATCCATCTGTTTTTACAGGTCAAAACCCGCCCCGGCTGGCTGGAGGAATCCGAGCGTTATTCCGAAATGGGCCTCAATTTCAAAGATGGCAATGCATGAAAACATGCCTCCCCCCGTCCCGGCCCCCGTGCCGGGACCTCTGGCTCAGCCAGGAGGCCCCGGGTCAGGCCCGGGGCACGTAGCACCATGCCCCGCCTGACAACGGAATTCTGGGTGCAGGCCTATCTCACCCGCCTGCGCCTGCATGACATCCCGGCTTTTGTCGTGACCCATGGCGATAACACCGCCGGTGCCGTCCTGATCAAGCTCAACACCCTTGACGGCCGGGCCGTGGCCTTTCAGCGCAGTTTCGATCTGATGAGCGGCACCCGCACATGGGTTGAGCTGGCCCGTGGCGATGACACACAGGTCGATCACGCCCTCGCCCGTCAACGCGGTTTTGATCCTGACATTTGGGTGATCGAAGTTGAAGACCGCAAGGGCCGCCACCTGCTGGATGAGCCGGGCCTGTCGGGCTAAAGCGTTTTGCATGTAATCCGAGGCAAAAGTTCAAATGCGAAACGCTTTGATCGCATGGATACCCCGGGCGCTTGCATCACCGCCATTCAGCGCGGGTTTCTCACACTTTCCAAAAGCAAAATACGCCCCACAAAACCGCCAGCCCAAGCGGCGTCCAAAGCGGCATGCCGATCAGGCCGAGCCATGCCAGAAAAATATAGACAGAGCCCAGAAGCGTGATGAAAAGCCGGTCGCCCCTTGTGGTGGTCAGGCGCAGAATGCCCTTGCGCTCGGCCCCGCCGGGGCGGCGTATCTCCAGCAGCGTCAGCACCCCCATGGCCGAGAATATACCGATGAATACAAACGCGGTGGGCCATGTCCAGGCCATCCATGACAGCATCACACCCTCCCCAGGGCAAAGCCCTTGGCAATATGATTGCGTACAAACCAGATGACGATGGCACCGGGGATGATCGTCAGCGTCCCCGCCGCTGCCAGCAGGCCCAGCTCATAGCCGGCACTTGAGGCGGTCTTGGTCATCGTCGCCGCAATCGGCTTGGCCGCGACCGCCGTCAGGGTTTTCGCCAAAAGCAGCTCGACCCATGAGAACATGAAACAGAAAAACGCCGTCACGCCGACACCTGCCTTGATGCTGGGCAGGAAAACCCTCACGAAAAACCGCGGGAAGGAATAGCCGTCCACAAATGCCGTCTCATCCAGTTCCTTGGGCACACCGCCCATGAAGCCCTCCAAAATCCACACCGCCAGCGGGATGTTAAAGAGGCAATGCGCCAGCGCTACCGCCAGATAGGTATCAAACAGGCCCACCGCCGAATAAAGCTGAAAGAACGGCAGGGCAAACACCGCTGCGGGCGCCATGCGGTTGGTCAGCAGCCAGAAGAAAAGCTGCTTGTCACCCAGAAAACTAAAGCGTGAAAACGCATAGGCCGCAGGCAGCGCCACGGTAACCGATATCACCGTGTTCATCGACACATAGATGATCGAATTGATATAACCCCAGTACCAGGTGGGATCGGTGAAAATGGTGATGTAATTATCAAATGTCCAGGTCTGGGGGAACAAGGAAAACCCGGCCAGAATTTCATTGGTGGTTTTGAAGCTCATCGCCACCAGCCAATAGATCGGCAACATCAGGAAAAGCACGTAAAGGATGGGGATCAGGCTGCGCTTTTTCATTTGCTGTCATCCTTTGTCATCAAAGTGTAGAACAGCCAGCTTACCAGCAATGTGATGGCAAAATAGATCAGGCTCATCGCCGCCGCAGGCCCCAGATCAAACTGCCCCAATGCGATCTTCACCAGATCAATCGACAATAAGGTGGTTGAATTGCCGGGGCCTCCGCCGGTCAATACAAACGGTTCGGTATAGATGTTGAAGCTGTCCATGAAGCGCAGCAAAATCGCGATCGTCAGCACGGTTTTCATCTTCGGCAACTGAATATAGCGAAACACCGACCACGGGCTTGCGCCATCAATCCGCGCTGCCTGATAATAGGCGTCAGGAATGGATACCAGCCCGGCATAGGCCAGCAACACCACCAGCGAGGTCCAGTGCCAGACATCCATCACGATAATCGTCATCCATGCCGCCACCGGGTCTTGGGTCATGTCGTAAGGCACCCCAAGAACCGAATTCATCAGGTACCCCAAGAGGCCAATATCGGGCAGAGTAAAAATATTCCACATCGCCCCCACCACATTCCACGGGATCAGCATCGGCAGCGCCATGGTGACAAGGCATACCGGCACCCAAAACCCCTTGCGCGGCATGGCCAGCGCGATAATCACGCCCAAAGGCACCTCGATGGCCAGAATGATTGCGGTGAACAGAAACTGCCGCCCAAGGGCCGCATGGAAGCGCTCGGAATGCAGCAGCTTTTCAAACCAGCCAAGCCCCTCCCACAGGAATATATTGTTGCCAAAGGTCTCCTGCACCGAATAATTCACCACCGTCATCATCGGAATAAGCGCGTTGAATGCCACCAGCGCCACCACCGGCAGCACGAAAAGCCAGCCCATTTGGTTGGGTGTTTTCATGGCGTGCCCCCTCGTGGCGTTGTTGCAATATGGCCATCGCGATAAAGCCGCGTATAGCTTGGATCAAACCGCAGATGCACCTGTGAGCCTTCCGGCGGAACATCGCCCCGGGCAATCAGTTTGACCGCCTCATCGCCCACCATCGCCTCAAGCACCAGATGGCGGCCAATATCCGAGACCTTGCGCAGCGTGGCCGGCAGACCCTTGTTACTCAGGCTCACATTTTCGGGCCGCACGCCGATCTGCATCAGGCCCTCGCCCGCGCTCACCGGCCCTTCCAAAGGCACTTGGCTCCCTGCAAAAAATGCAGCCCCCCCGCGCATTTCACAGGGCAGGATATTCATCCCCGGTGAGCCGATGAAATGCCCGACAAACACATGCTCGGGCCGCTCGAACAACTCAACCGGCGTGCCGATCTGCACGATCTCGCCCGCGTCCATCACCACCACCTGATCGGCAAATGTCAGCGCCTCGGTCTGATCATGGGTGACATAGATCATCGTCGCCCGCACCCGCTGATGCAATTCCTTGAGTTTTGAGCGTAACTGCCATTTCAGATGCGGATCAATCACCGTCAAAGGCTCGTCAAACATCACCACATTGACATCCTCGCGCACCAGCCCGCGCCCCATCGAGATCTTTTGCTTGTTGTCCGGGCTGAGCCCCGCCGCGCGGGTGCGCAGCATATCCCCCAGATCCAGCATCTCGGCAATCTCATGCACACGGGCCTTCACCCGGGCCTCATCCACGCCGCGATTGCGGAGCGGGAAGGCCAGATTGTCATAGACACTCATGGTGTCGTAAATCACCGGAAACTGAAACACCTGCGCGATATTGCGCTGATCGGTGGGCAGGGCTGTTACATCACGATCGTCAAACAAAACCCGGCCCTGAGAGGGGATCAAAAGCCCCGAAATTATATTGAGCAGGGTGGATTTGCCGCATCCTGAAGGGCCCAAGAGCGCGTATGCCCCGCCATCCTCCCATGTCAGATCAACCTGCCTGAGCGCATAATCCTCAGGCGCTGAGGGCTGTGCCATATAACTGTGCCGCAGATCGGAAAGGGTAATTGTTGCCATTGCCCTACCCCGCCCGCGCGCCATCTGGTGTGAAGTAAAAACAATCCATGGGATCAAAATAGAAATCCCGCGCCGCGTTGATCTGATAGGGATGCACGCCTTGCGCCAGTGATACCCACACATCTTCCCCCAGCCGAAAATGCGCCGAACTGTCCGAGCCGCTCAGCTCGGTCACCTCGACAATACCGCTTAATGCCACCGTCGCCTCACGGGTCAGAACCGGCAGGATATGATGCGGCCGGATCGCCACCGTATAGGCCCCGTCGGCCAAAGCGGCTGCGTCCCCCACCGCGCTCCAGCTTGCCTGATCCCCCAGCCGGATAACATCGCCCTGTTTGGTCACCTCTGCGGCATTGATCGGCGGATTGGAAAACACCCGCGCCGAGGCCAGATCGCGCGGCGCGCGGTACACCTCGGCCGTGGGGCCGGTTTGTGTTACCCGCCCGTCCTCCACCAATGCGGTCACCCCGCCCAGCATCAGGGCCTCTTCCGGTTCGGATGTGGCATAGACCACCACCGCGCCGCGCCCGGCAAAGAGCTCGGGCAGTTGCTCGCGCAGCTCCTCACGCAGCTTGTAATCAAGATTGGCCAGCGGTTCATCCAGAAACACCGCCTGCGCCTCTTTGGCAATCGCCCGGGCCAGCGCGGTGCGCTGCTGCTGGCCACCGGATAATTCATGGGGATATTTTTCAAGCTGTGAACGCAGTTGCAAAATATCCGCGGCATCGAGCACCCGGCCCTCGATTTCCGAGCGCGCCATCCCTGCCACTTTCAGCGGCGAGGCGATATTGTCATAGACGCTCATATGCGGGTAATTGACGAAAAACTGATGCACCAGCGCGATATTGCGCTTTTGCGGCGAGGCCTTGGTCACATCCCGGCCCGCCAGCGTAATCGTGCCACTAGCCACCTTGTCCAGCCCCGCCATCAGCTTGATCAATGAGGTCTTGCCTGCGCCCGTGGCCCCCAGCAATACATTGAAATGCCCGGCCTCAAAGCGCAGGCTCGTGGGCTTGATATGGGTCACGCCAGCAACGGTTTTGCTGACATCCGCAAGCTCAAGGGTCATGGTTGATTCTACCTGTTAACACCCCGGTTTTCCCTCGGGGTTGGGATGCCCGGCCAACATCCGTCAGCCGGGCAACAAAGCCGCTTACTGAGCCGCCCAGCGGGCCACCAGATCGTCATAATTGACGGTCATGCCCTGTGGCTTTTCATTCTCAAGCTTGGGCTTGGCACCACCATTGGCAAACCACCATTCCGCTGGTTTTTCCTCATTGAGGCGCGGGCCACAGCCGCCGTAAACATTGGCGGCTTCATCGGCGGCCTGCATCCGGGCCATGGTGATGTCCATTTCCCCGGCAAGCCGGTCCATCGCCTCTTGCGGGGTGAATGCGCCCGAGTTGACATCGCCGATCTGCTGCCACCAGATTTGCGCCAGCTTGGGATAATCCGGCACGTTGATGCCCGTGGGTGACCACGCCACCCGATCCGGCGAGCGGTAAAACTCAACCAGTCCGCCCAGTTTCGGCGCCCGTTCCGAGAACGATGAATGATTGACCGTGCTGTCGCGGATAAAGGTCAGCCCAACATGGCTTTTCTTCACATCCACGGTTTTCGAGACGGCAAACTGCGCGTAAAGCCATGCGGCCCTGGCGCGATCTTCGGGCGTGGATTTCAGGATCGTCCAGCTTCCCACGTCCTGATAGCCAACCTTCTGGCCCTCGGTCCAATAGGGGCCGTGCGGGCTTGGCGCCATGCGCCACAGCGGATTGCCGTTATCGTCCACGGTATTATTGCCTTCTGATTTCGGCTTGACCATGTCGGCGGTAAAGGCCGTGTACCAGAAGATTTGCTGTGCCACGTTGCCTTGGCTAAGGGCAGGCAATGATTGATAAAAATCAAAGCTCGCCGCGCCCGGAGGGGCATAGGCCCTGAGCCATTCATCCCATTTGCGAATGGCATAAACCGCCGCCGGGCCATTGGCCGCCCCGCCGCGCGTTACCGATGCACCCGCCGGGTTGCAGGAGCCCGCTTCCATGCGGATGCCCCATTCATCGATTGGTATGCCGTTCGGCTCACCCTTTGATCCGGTGCCGGCCATGGAGAGCCAGGCATCGGTCATCCGCCAGCCCAGATCAGGCGCGCGTTTGCCGTAATCCATATGGCCATAGATCGTGGTGCCATCCACTTCTTTCACATCTTCCGAAAAGAACTGCGCAATATCCTCATAAGCCGACCAATTCACCGGAACGCCCAGCTCATAGCCATATTTCGCCTTGAACGCGGCCTTCAGATCTTCGCGGTCAAACCAGTCTTTGCGAAACCAGTAAAGGTTGGCAAATTGCTGGTCCGGCAACTGATACAAATCGCCATCCGGCCCGGTGGTGAACTGCGTGCCGATGAAATCCTCCAGATCAAGCCCCGGATTGGTTACATCCGCACCCGCGCCGGCCATCCAGTCGGTCAGATTATAGGCCAGTTGCAGCCGTGAGTGCGTGCCAATCAGGTCACTGTCATTGACATAGGCGTCATAAAGGTTGCGCCCGGTCTGCATCTGGGTTTGCACCGCCTGCACCACCTCGCCTTCGCCGAGGATCTGGTGATTGACCTTGATCCCGGTGATTTCCTCAAATGCCTTTGTCAGCACTTCCGATTCGTAGGAATGGGTCGGAATGCCTTCTGAAAGCACATTGATTTCCATGCCCGCATAGGGCTTGGCCGCCTCAATGAACCATTGCATTTCCGACATCTGTTCAGCTTTTGACAATGTCGACGGTTGAAATTCTGAATCTATCCACCGCTTCGCCGCAGCCTCATCCGCCGCGCCCATGGTGGGCCCCGCAATAACGGCCGCAACCGCAACTGCGGAAAGTAGATACTTACGCATCTTTCGTCCTCCCTTGCTTTTTTGGGGCCGGATCATGCCAGCCAATCCCATAGTCAGGGCAAACCTGCCGGATTGTCAAACTAAAAAGTTAGTAGGCTTGAAAAGTCAGAAGGCGCTGGTTCATTTTTCTGAAACCACCCGCCCGTCTTCCAGGGTGATGATCCGGTCGGCCTGTTCCAGGATGCGCCCGTCATGGGTGACCATGACCGTGGTGGTGCCGCGCTGCCGGCCAAGCTCTTTCAGCATATGAACCACATTCATCCCGCTTTCCCGGTCCAGCGCCGCTGTCGGCTCATCGGCAAACACCACCTCGGGGTTGCCTACCAGCGCGCGCGCCACCGCCACCCGCTGTTTTTGCCCGCCCGACAGGTTTTGCGGCAGATAATCCAGCCGGTGATCAAGCCCCACAAGCCCCAGCATATGCGCCGCAGCGGCGCGGTAATGCCCGGCATCCCTCACCCGTCCATGCACCTGCAGCCCCATCATCACATTTTGCAGGGCGGTCAGGCTTTCATGCAGGTTATGCGCCTGGAAAATGAACCCGGACCGTTTGCGCAGCCTCTCATTGGTGGCACGGCTTGCACCATGCAGCTCATGCCCCAAAAGCTGCGCTGATCCGTCCATCACATCCCGCAAACACCCGATCAGCGTGAGGTACGTGGTCTTGCCCGATCCCGACGGTCCCATCAGCACACTCAGACTGCCCCGCCGGAACCGCAGGTTGATGTCAAAAAGCGCCTGTTTGCGCGCCTCGCCGGTTCCGAACCAATGGTTCAGCCCCTGCGTTACAATCACATCGTCCTGCGTATCTGCCATCAAAACAAATCCGCCGGGTCCGCCGCCGTCAGCCGCCTTGTTGCAATCGCCCCGGACAGCGCGC
Organism: Roseovarius sp.; assembly: GCA_021775255.1. Lineage (GTDB taxonomy): Bacteria > Pseudomonadota > Alphaproteobacteria > Rhodobacterales > Rhodobacteraceae > Roseovarius. The sequence goes on along the minus strand of JAJFIA010000003.1, from coordinate 218,544 downwards.
AGGCCGCCACCGTTCCCACAAAAACCATGATCGCCATTTCCCCCGTCATGGCAATCGGCAAGCCGGTTTTGGCGTTGAGCAGGTTCAGCAGGCCGGTGGCCACGATCACCCCCGGCAAAAATCCGAACATCGCCAGGATCATCGCCTCTTCCAGCACGATACCCAGGAAAAACCTGTGGCCGTATCCCATCGCCTTGAAGGTGGCGTATTCGCGCAGATGCGCCGCCACATCCGTTGACAACACCTGATAAACGATCACGATCCCCACTAGAATACCGATCACCACGCCAAAGCCGAATATCAGGCCGGTCGGGCGTTGGGTGTTTTGATAGCGCAGTTCTTCATCGCGCGCGGTGCTGTAACTGCGGATGCGCAATGATTTATCGGCTATTGCCCCGCGCAGGCGGGCCACCACCGCCGCAACATCAGCGCCCTGAGATACCTTAAGCAGGATATGATCCGGCGCGCCGGACGTCCGGTTGGCAAACAGATTGAGAAAGCTCTGATCCGACATGAACAAAAACCCGTCGGCAACAAACCCGCCACCGCCGGAAATTGTATCATAAAGCGTGATCGTCTTGCCGCCATATTCAAACGTAAGCGGCGAATGCGGCCGTATCCCGGCCAGTTCCCCGGCATCCAGATTGCGCGATTTGCGATCAATGATGGCGGCATTCAGCAGCGTGGCCCGCCCGAGCTTGTCCGCCAGCACCGGCTCGTAAAATCCGCGCAGCCCCGGATCAGCCCCAAAGGCCTGCAATGACACCTGCCCCTCGGGACGATCCCAGATCAGATTGGCCACATAAAGCGGCATCCCGGCGCTGACATCAGGATCGGCCAGCGCCTGATACATCCACTGACGCGCCACATTACCGCCTTCTGACAGGGAATTGGCATCATCGGCGGAAATCATGATATCAGCGTTGAAAAACTGGTATTGCCGCAGCGTGGCGGTTGTCATGGACCCGGCAATGCCAAGCTGCACGATCACCAGAACATTGGCAAACGACACCCCGGCAATGGCCGCATAAAGCCGGGCGCGATTATGCGTAAGCTGCAACCAGCCAATGGGCAGACGGCCCAGCAATCGCTCAAGCAGGCGGGTCATTCCCCGGATCGGGCGCGGGTGTCGATCCGCGCCAGCGCCTCAAGATTGGTATAATGCGCGGCAATCCTTGACGAGGCCGGATCAAGCCGCACCAGCACATCAAACACCCGCGCATCCAGCGTGGCGGCGGTATCGTTTGAAACCAGCTCCTGCCGACCGACAATCAGGCCGATGCGCTCGATCACGCCGGTCAGGGTCTGGCCGATGGCCTCGGATACGATCTCAACCGGCTGCCCCGGCTCAACCAGTGCAATCCGGTCCTGATAGATCTCAACCTCGGCCATCATCCGGCTGGTATCGCCCATCGCCATGATGCCATCCTTGGGCGGGCTTTCACCGGGGCGGGCATAGATATCCAGAACCACGCCGCTGATCGGGGCCAGCACGCGGGCGCGGTCCAGATCACGCCGGGCGCGCTCCAGATCAACCTGCGCTGCCTCAAGATTGCGCTCGGCGACAATCACATCCGGCTGGCTGTCAATATCGTCAGAGGTATAGCGCGACAGGGTGGCGCGGGCCTTTTCAACCGCCTGCGCGGCCTGACGATCAACCGATATGGCAGTGTTCAGGGCCGCCTGCGTTGCGACCCCCCGGTTGAACAATTCCTGCGCCCGCGCCCGGTCAGACCCGGCGACCTCGGCAGCGGCTTCGGCCTGCTCAAGGGCGGCGCGCGCCTCGGCCAGGCTGTTGCGCACCGATTGCCTGACCTGCAACAGCCCGGCCTCGCGCACGCCAACATTGGCTTTTGCGCTCTGCACAGCACTTTCAAGCTGTGCCTGATTATCCAGCCGCGCCACCAACTGCCCTTTTTCAAGCACGTCGCCCACGCTGACCAGTATCTCGCTGATGCGCGCATCCCCCGAGCCGGAAGGCGCCGCCACCGGCGAAATATCCCCCTGCGGCATCAGCCGCGCCAGGCCGATCACATCGCTGATCTGCATGGTATCCAGCATCTCCTGCGGCACCTCGACATCCGGCGGCAGGGCAAAGGGCGCGGACGATCCGCCGCCGGGCTGCAATCCGGCCAGCTCAAAAAACTTCTGCACACCGGGGGGTTGCACATAAAGCCCGATCACCGCGCCGGTAAAAAGCAGGGCCGGGATAAACAGCAAAAACGGCAATTTCCGCAATGTCCCGCGCCGCCGGATATGCGGTATATCCGCCCTGGTTTTCCGTTCACCCGAACTGTCAATCACTTCCAGCGGCAATCCATCCGGCCCCGACGGTTTCTCATTGGTCATCTCTTCAGCCATCCTCAAAACAACACATTCGCGGCCAGCCTTGTCTGGCCCTGTCACAGCTCAGGTAAGCAGCCCCGGCCCCAAACCCAATAGCTGAGACCAGCATGTCTTCAGGAAATATCCTCAATATCGCCGTGAATGGCAAACTGCTCAAGCCCGGCATCCGAGCTTTCAATGATCCGGTAGCTTTCAGTCACGCCCGCATCCGTAAGCTCACGCGCCACGGTGAAGATGGTATTGGCATCCTGATCACCGCACATATCGGCCATATGCCCAAGCTCTTCCAGCGCCACCTCGCGCGCCTGCTCATGCGAGGGCGCGCCGTAGATGCTGATAAAATGCTGCGCCAGATTATCCGCCAGCGCCTCGAATTCCGCCGCTTCAATCTGCGTTACCGCCACAAATGTTACCCGGCCAAAAGTTTCAAGCCCAAGCCAGCCATTGGCAAACGCCTGCCGCGCCTTGCCGGTCAGATCGGCCTCACCCCAGTTGGAAAACTCAAACCCGCCGCTGATCGCCCATTCCCCGGTGCGCGCGGGGGTATGAAACACCTGCGTATCACTTGCATCAAAATGGATTGCCCGCGCCAGTTTCATGCGTGTTCTTTCAATAAATCGGTGAGCGGTATCAAAGCGGTTTCCCCGCCTGTTCGGATCAACATGCCAAAATTCTCATCCAGCCCCATGAACTTGCCGCATATGCCCGGCCTCTCAACATCCTCACCAATGCCATATAAATGCCCGCGCCATTCGGCATGTAGCGGGGCAATATCGCCATCCGTCAAGCCATTGACCCAGACCAGCGTATGCCGCGCCCAGCCCTCCAGCAGGTCAATCGGCGACATTTCGGCACAGCCCTCTTCATAAAGGCAGGTCTGATCCGGTGTCAGCCCCGGATCATTCTGATCGCGCGGCATCAACTGCACCTCGATCCCCACCACCAGCCAATCCGGCCCGGCATTCGGATCATCGGTTGACGCCGCCAGCCGCAGCCGCCCGGCTTTCGCACCATTGACCAGAATGCCCCCGCCCCATGTCAGATCAAGCGTGATCTCAGGCGGGGCCAGCGCACCAAAGGCATTTTGAAAACCGGCACCACAGGCAGGATAAACCGCCATCGCCCTGGCCAGCGGCACCTCGGGCGCAAATACAATCGCGGCGCGCAGGCGGTCTTTGGTGATGCAATGCACCAAGGTGCCGGAATCGCATCCCAGCGTGGCCATCGCACAGGCCTTGGTAAAGGGGCAGGTTTCGGCGCTCACCGGCATTGCCTCAAACAGCGGCGGAAAATTCAGCTCCCTTTCACCCTCGAAAATATCCTCGATCATGCCAGCCCGCCTTCGATCATCTCGCGCGCCAGCTTGCGAAACGCCTGTGCCGCCGCACTTTCGGGGTTTGAGGCCACAATCGGCGCACCACTATCCGAGGCAATCCGCACATCCAGATGCAGCGGCAATTCCGCCATCAACGGCACGCCCCATTTTTCGGCCTCTTTTGCCACACCGCCATGACCAAATATATGCTCCTCATGGCCACAGTTTGAGCAGACATGCGTTGACATATTTTCGATCATGCCAAGGATCGGCGTGTGCAACTTGTTGAACATGTCGATCGCCTTGCGCGCATCAATCAGCGCCACGTCCTGCGGGGTTGAGACAATGATCGCGCCGGTCACCTCGGCCTTTTGCGCCAGCGTCATCTGCACATCACCGGTGCCCGGCGGCAAATCCACGATCAGCACATCCAAAGCCCCCCATTGCACCTGATTAAGCATCTGCTGCAGCGCCCCCATCAGCATCGGCCCGCGCCAGACAACGGCCTCATCCTCGCGGATCATCAGGCCAATGGACATCATTGTAACCCCATGATTTCTAAGCGGTAAAATGGTTTTCCCATCGGGCGATGCCGGCCGGCCCGATACCCCCAGCATCCTGGGCTGCGACGGCCCGAACACATCCGCATCCAGCAATCCAACCCGCCGGCCTTCCGCCGCCAGCGCCACCGCCAGATTGCTTGAGACGGTTGATTTGCCAACCCCGCCCTTGCCCGAGGCAATGGCGATGATCCGGTCTACCCCGGCAATTTTCTGTGGGCCTGAGGGTGCGGATTTGGCCTTGGCTTTCAGATCCGGCGGTGCCTTGGGATTGGCATGCGCCGTCAATATCGCTGACACCTCAAGGATACCCTCAGCCGATTTTGCCGCTTGCTCGGCAGCCGCGCGCACCGGCTCCATCTCCTTGGCGCGGGCCGGATCAATCTCGATCACAAACCGCACCTGAGCACCCTCGACATTAAGCGCCTTCACCATTCCTGCGGTAACAATATCCTTGCCGCTTGCCGGGTCGATGATCCCGCGCAACCGCTCCAGTATTTCTTCGCGTGTCGCTGTCATTCTGCGCTCCTCTTCACGGTCCGGTTATGTCACCTGTGACCACATGTTCAAGCTCCATCCCCTCAATCGTCAGCACCATCCTGGCATGATATTTCTGCCCGGGGCTGCCGCCCGCATCGCGCAGGGCCTCTTCAATCGCCTGTTGCGAGGTCACCCCCACCTGTTTGAGAAACTTGCGCATCGACATGTTGAATTCTTCGCTCATGGTTTTTACTCCAGCTATCGGGCATAAGCCCCGGATTGACGGATGATTTATTCACCCTCTAGATTGAATTGACCAGCCCATACCGGAGCCAAACGCCAATGTGTCGTATTCATCTGATCCTGATCGTGTTTGCCCTTTGCCTGCCACAGATGGTGCGCGCCGACCCCGCTGATCTGACCCTTCACGCTGATCCGGCGCTGATCGAGTCGGGGCTGATGAAATTCCTGCTGCCGCGATTTTCGCTCAAGACCGGTATCAAACTGCATCTTGGCCCCGACGCCCCCGATATAACCCTTTCCGGCACCGCAGGCCCCGGCGCGCGCCCCGCCTTCAAGGGCCCGGCCCGGCTTTACTATATCATGCTCGGCGCAGACCCGCCCGACAAGGCCAGCCGTTTTGCCAGATGGCTGCTTGAGGATACCGGCCAGCGCACGATTGAACAGTTCCGCCGGGAGGGCCAACAGATATACTTTGCCGCGGCGGATGACGCCCCGCAAGTGGCCGAAACCCCGCTTGAGGGCAATGCCGCTATTGGCGAGCGGCTGTCTTACGCCAATTGTGGCCGTTGCCATGTGGTCGGCCATGAAAACCGCATGAAGGGCATCGGCTCGACACCCTCCTTTGCCCTGATGCGCGGCTTTCCCGATTGGCAGAACCGTTTTCAGGGCTTCTACACCCTCAACCCGCACCCGTCTTTTTCGCAGATCACCGGCGTGACCGCCCCCTTTGACGAGGCCCTGCCGCCCGCCATCATCCCGATTGAACTGACGCAAGACGAGCTTGACGACATCGTGGCCTTTGTTGCCGGGATAAAGCCCGCTGATCTTGGTGCGCCGCTGCAAACTCAGTGATCCCGGCGCTTTGAGAAGTAATCTTCGGTGGTCACGACCTTTGGCCGTTCGCCGCCGCGCAGCGGTGAATCCTCGCTATGATACTGGGTTTTCACCCGGCAATCATCACACATCTGAATAAGCCTTGCCGTATCCGCACTGGCATACATCGAATGCTTGCCCGCCAGCTTTTCGGTGATCTTCTCAATGGTTGATTTCACCCCGAACAATGCGCCGCATTCGATGCAGGCAAACGGCTCTTCCTCATGGATCACCTTTTGCTCCAAGGCCTGATCCGTAAGATCAAGTTGCGGCTTCAGGATCAGCGCATTTTCCGGGCAGACCCTTGTGCATAATCCGCATTGCAAACAGGCATCCTCCTGAAACCTGAGCTGCGGCATATCGGGATTATCGCCCAGCGCACCAGAGGGGCAAAGCGAGGCGCATGACAGGCACAAGGTGCAGGCATCGGTGTTGATCTCAACCCGCCCATATGGCGCCGCCTCGGGCAGATCAATGATCTCCTGCCCGCGCAAAGCCTTGGCCGCCAGCCGGGTAATCTGCCGTCGGCTGCCCTGCGGCAGGATCGGCGTCACAACGTCTACCGCCTCGCGCGGCGCGTATAAAATATCGCACAGACCATCCGGCGCTTCGGGTTGCAACAGCCGCGCCTGATCCGTCCCCGCAATCGCATTGGCCAGCTCGATCTCACGCGCCAGGGTGGCAATTTCCGCCTTCGGCGCGCGCAAAATATCCACATGGGTAAAGCCACAGGCCAGCGCCGCCAGCATCTCGGCATGGCCAAACAGCACCACACTTTCCAGCTCCAGCGGGATCACATCCACCGGCAGCCCCCGGTCAAACCGCGCCGCCAGTGAAATCATCTCGGAGCCATGCCGGTCACACACCAAAAGCTTCGGCTTGGACCCGCCCGCCTTCAGATAACTTTCGGCAAAGCCTTGAATCCGCTTGAACAAATGTGCCGTTGGGGGCGCGTCAAATTCAATCGCGCCTGACGGGCACAGCGCCACGCAATCACCGCAGCCGTCACAGACCATCGGGTCCACGCTCACATGATCCCCATCCGGCACAATTGCCCCGGTCGAACAATTATCAATGCAGTTACTACAGCCGATAATTTCGGCCCGTGAATGGGCGCACAGATGATCGTGGAGCTTCAGGTAAAGCGGTTTTTCAAAACTGCCCACCAGTTGTGCCGCATCAAAAATTGCCCGCGCCACCGCAGGCGGATCACGCGGATCGGCGTGCAGATAGCCATCGCGCCCATGCGCGCCAAACAGCGCCGTGCCGCCGCTCAGATCAAGGATCAGATCGCATTCCGTCTGCCCGCCATCGCGCGGCGCGCTCAGCCCAAACGCCCCGCGACCGCCAGGATTGACCTGTTGCAGCGCGTCAACCGTCAGGGCAAATGCCCCCATGGTGCCGCTTGCCTGTTTGAGCCGCCCGGCAATCACATCAAACCGCCGATCGATCAGATCCTCGGGCGGCGTATCGAGCAATACCGTCACGCTCAGCACCTCGGCCAGTTGCCCCGCTGCCTCCAGCGCCTGCGCCGCCCCCCCGAGAATCAGGCAGCGCCCTTCGGAAACCACATCCGCCATCTTGTAACCCGGTGTTTCCATTTGCGCATCATTGATCAGCGCCGCCATTTTAGGGGCCGCAGCCGCGCCGTCCGCATTCCAGCCGGCGCGGTCGCGAATATCTATGAAATCCGGTGCCTCAACCCCCAGCTCATCCGCCAGTTCTTCGAATAATGCGCGCTCCTGCAGGCAGGCGATGATCGTATCCCCCTGCTCGATTTCTGCCGCCGCATTCTTGATCCCGGTGGTGCAAAGCGCGTTGTGAACCCGCGAGCAGGCCAATCCGCATTGCTTTTCAATCACGGCGGAATCAATCGCCTGCGTTCCCAGACAATCACATAAAATCAACCTCTTGGCCATGCACCCCCCTTTGATTCAAGGCAAAAAACAGCCCAAAATCAGAAATTTCCCCGCTCACTTAGGCCCCGGAACGCGGCCGCGTAAAGCGTTTTTCTCAAGCGCGCAGATCCGCACTACGATTCGATTTTCAACCATGGGGCAAACCATAGCAAAATTCTCGGATTTTACACCCCGGACAGTTTGTCCATATGCCCCAGAGGCAGACACAGCCAAGGGTCGAATTGTCCAGTTTGGCCCCGGTAATTTCTGCAACCCCCAAAAAAAACTTCAATTCTATTTGATTTGTTGCGCCAACCGGATCACTCTGTTTCCAACGTGGCTGGACACCCTGCGCAAACAGGAAATCAAAAATCGGCCAGACAGAGAGGAAAAAGACCTAAGCAATGCAGAATATGAGCATTTCCATGCCGCTCGGCATCGTGATCCGGAAATCTCCGGGCGTGACCGGTTGGGCAAAATGGGTGTGGAAAGCTGTCGCCGTTCTGCCCGGTGCGGGCCCTGCCGACTGGCACGAACTGCGCCGCGAGGGCGAGGTTGTCGAGTATCACGCCGCCACCGTCACGCTGGAGCTTTTCCGCTCCGAGGCCGAGGCCTATCTCACCGGCATTTCCACCCGTTCGCCGTCGATCTACGTGGTGCTGCGCGACAGCACCGATCCCGAGGCCGCGCAGGATGTTGAGGTGCTGCTGGCCACCGCCTCGCCCTATGAGGCGCAGGATTACGCCGACAGCGGCGAAGAAATTATCGAGCTGGTGCCGATGCCCGATAGCCTGATCAACTGGATCAAGGCCTTCATCAATGTGCATTATCAGCCCGAGAAATTTATCAAACGCCGCCGCAAAAATGCCCGGGTTGATCTGGTCGAGGATGGGGTGGGTGACGCCCGCATCACCCAGCTTAGTGATGTCTACCGCGCGCCGGGGCCGCGCAAGACGGAGCCGATCCATTGAGCCGGGCGCAGGAAAACGCATGGTCACGCCGCCGCGCCGGTGTCAGGGCCGAAGCCGAAGCCGACGCCCGCGTTGTGGAACAGGCAAAGCTTGCCACCGAACAGGCCGAGCTTGAGAAAAAGACCGATGCCGAAATCCTCCATGAACTGAATTTGCAAGACCCTGATGAAATGAAAGCCGGCGATGATTTCACCGGTTTCATGCAATCGGCCGTGCCCGAACGCCTGCGCCGCCGGGCGTTGCACAAGCTGTGGCGCAGCAATCCGGTGCTGGCCAATGTCGATGATCTGGTGGATTACGGCGAGGATTTCAAAACCGCATCCATCGCCGGTGCGGTGATCAAAACCGCCTATCAGGTGGGCAAAGGCATGCTCAAACATACCGACGAGATGGAAAAACAGGCCCGTATTGCCGAATTGGATGATCAGGACGGGCCACCGCTTGAAGAGGCCCCCGAAGAAACCCTGCCAGAAGAAATCCTTGTGGTTCAGGCCGAATATGTCTCGCCCCTGAGCGATGACATGGAAGAAGATATGCCCGCCCCCCCGGTGAAACGCAGAATGCGGTTTGCATTTGCGGGGGCTGAGTGACAGGATGCAATCTATGAGTGCTGACGCAATCGAAAATACAATCCCGGAAGAGGATCAGCTAAGGGCTGATCTCTATGATTTTCTCAGTGCCCTTCTGGCGCGCCCGCCAGGCGATGATCTGCTCAGGCAGGCCGCCGGCCTGAGCGGCGATGAAAGTGATCTGGGCCAGGCCATCAACGCCATGGCGCGGGTGGCCGCCCTGACCGGTGCAAAATCCGTCGAGCGCGAGTTTAATGCGCTTTTCATCGGCATGGCGCGCGGCGAATTGCTGCCCTATGGCAGTTTTTACCTCACCGGTTTTCTTAATGAAAAGCCTTTGGCGATGCTGCGCAAAGACATGAATGATCTGCATGTCACCCGCGCCGCCAACGTGTTTGAACCCGAAGACAACATCGCCAGCCTGTTCGAGATCATGGCCGGCCTGATTACCGGCCGTTTTGGCGCAATGGTGCCGCTGGTGCGTCAGGCGGAATTTTACAACCGGCACATTGCCCCCTGGGCAGAACATTTCTTTACCGATTTGGAAAAGGCCAAAAATTCGGTTTTTTACGCCACGGTGGGTGCCGCCGGGCGGGCCTTTACAGAGATCGAGCGCGAAGCGTTTCGAATGAATGCGGTTGGATCCGCGTAACCGGCCTGACAGGTTCAGGCCACGAAGAAGGAGGGAGGAACTGATGAGCAAGCAAGACAAGGGCGAAATCAACAGCCGCCGTGAATTTCTGAAAATGGCGTCTGTATCGGCCCCTGCGGCATTGGCCGCCGTTGCCGTTTCAGGCGAGGCCGCGCAAGCAGCCGAGCCGGATCAGAACGCCAGCGGCCTGCAGGATACCGCACATACCCGCGCGTATTTTGAAAGCGCGAAGTTCTGAAAAGCCGCTACTCACCCGAGCCACCGGTTGCGTGACGCCCACCGGCTCGATTTGAACAAAACCCGGCAAAACCGGCACAAGTGTCGGTAACAGCGAGGAAAATAACATGCTGAGGAAAAAAACCAATGGGGTTGCGAGACGCCCCCAACGGAACAGCCTCTTGTCAGACATGGCAGAGAAATCCCTTAACAGACGCAGCTTTTTGCGCGGCTCCGGCCTGGCCATCGGCGGGCTTGCCGCCATTGGCGCCACCGGCGGCACCGTAACCCGCGCGTCTGCCCAATCCGCCGTTGACGGTGCGATTAAATCGGTCAAAACGGTCTGCACCCATTGCGCGGTCGGCTGTACGGTCATTGCCGAGGTCGATAACGGCGTGTGGGTCGGGCAGGAACCCGGCTATGACAGCCCGATCAACCTGGGCGCACATTGTGCCAAGGGTGCTGCGGTTCGTGACGATGTAAACGGTGATCGCCGCCTCAAATACCCGATGAAAAAAGAAGGCGGGGAATGGAAACGCATAAGCTGGGAACAGGCGATCAACGAGATCGGCGACCAGATGAATACGATCCGCGATGAAAGCGGCCCTGATTCAGTTTACTGGCTGGGTTCGGCCAAGCATTCCAATGAACAGGCGTATCTGTTCCGCAAGTTTGCTGCCTACTGGGGCACCAACAACGTGGACCATCAGGCGCGGATTTGTCATTCAACCACGGTTGCCGGTGTTGCCAACACCTGGGGCTACGGCGCGATGACCAACAGCTTCAACGACATCCACAATTCCAAATGTATGCTGGTGATTGGCGGCAACCCCGCCGAGGCGCATCCGGTATCGCTTCTGCACCTGATGAAGGCGAAAGAGCAAAACAACGCTTCCCTCATCGTGTGTGATCCGCGTTTCACCCGCACGGCGGCCCATGCCGACGAGCATGTGCGCATCCGCCCCGGCACCGATGTGCCGCTGATCTGGGGCATCTTGTGGCACATCTTTGAAAATGGCTGGGAGGACAAGGAATTCATCCGTACCCGGGTTTACGGCATGGATGAAATTCGCACCGAGGTGAACAAATGGAACCCTGCAGAAGTTGAGCGCGTCGTCGGTGTTCCCGGCTCACAGCTCGAGCGGGTTGCCCGCACCCTGGCCAATAACCGCCCCGGCACGCTGATCTGGTGCATGGGCGGCACTCAGCACCACACCGGTAACAACAACACCCGCGCCTATTGCATCCTGCAACTGGCCCTTGGCAACATGGGTGCCAGCGGCGGCGGCACCAATATTTTCCGCGGCCATGACAACGTGCAGGGCGCCACGGATGTTTGTGTTCTGTCGCACTCGTTACCTGGCTATTACGGGCTGTCGGCGGGCGCGTGGGCACACTGGGCTCGCGTCTGGGAGGAAGACCTTGACTGGCTCAAAGGCCGGTTCGACATGATCAAAGACAAAGATGGCAACGATCAGCCGTTGATGAATCTCAAAGGCATCCCGGTCAGCCGCTGGATTGATGGCGTTCTTGAAGACAAAGAGAACATGGATCAGCCCAACAATGTCCGCGCCATGGTTCTGTGGGGCCACGCGCCCAACTCGCAAACCCGCGGCAAGGAAATGAAAACGGCGATGGAAAAGCTGGATATGCTGGTTGTGATCGACCCCTATCCAACGGTTTCCGCCGTGATGAATGACCGCACCGATGGGGTTTACCTGCTGCCGGCCTCAACCCAATATGAGACCTACGGCTCGGTAACGGCCTCAAACCGGTCGGCACAATGGCGTGATAAAGTCACCGAGCCGGTGTTTGAAAGCCTGCCCGATCAGGACATCATCGCCAAATTCGCCCGCAAATTCGGCTATTCGGACAGGCTCTTTCGCAACATCGCGATGGACGGCGAAGATCAGCCCAATGTCGAGGACATCACCCGCGAATGGAACCGCGGCATGTGGACCATCGGTTATTCCGGCTGGGCACCTGAGCGGATCAAGGCGCATATGGCCAATCAGCACATGTTTGACCGCACCACGCTTCAGGCGGTCGGTGGGCCGAATGATGGCGAATATTACGGGTTGCCATGGCCGTGCTGGGGCACGCCCGAACTGGGCCATCCCGGAACCCCAATCCTTTATGACATGTCCAAACCCGTCTCCAAGGGCGGCCTCACATTCCGCGCCCGCTTCGGGGTGGAACGTGACGGGGTCAACCTTTTGGCCGAGGGCGTCTATAGCGAAGGTTCCGACATTCAGGACGGCTATCCTGAGTTCACCATGCAGATGCTGATGGATCTGGGCTGGGATAGTGAACTGACGGATGCGGAACGCGCCAGCATTGACGCGGTTGCCGGGCCCGAGACCAACTGGAAAACCGACCTTTCGGGCGGGATTATCCGGGTGGCGATTGCCCATGAATGCGCGCCTTTCGGCAATGCCAAGGCCCGTGCGGTGGTCTGGACTTTCCCCGATCCGGTGCCTGTGCACCGCGAGCCGCTTTATACCAACCGTCGTGATCTGGTTGAGGATTACCCGACATATGCGGATAAACAGGATTACCGCCTGCCGACGATGTACGCCTCGATCCAGAAAAACGACTTCTCGAAGGACTATCCGATGATACTGACTTCGGGGCGTCTGGTTGAGTATGAAGGCGGTGGCGATGAAAGCCGCTCGAACAAGTGGCTGGCCGAGCTGCAACAGGAAATGTTTGCCGAGATCAACACCCGCGACGCCAACAACCTGGGCATCCGCGATGGTCAGCAGGTCTGGGTCGAAGGCGCAGAAGGCGCCAAGGTCAAGGTTGCGGCCATGGTCACCAACCGGATTGGCGAAGGGGTGGTGTTCCTGCCGTTCCACTTCGGCGGGCATTTTGAAGGCAAGGACCTGCGGGATAAATACCCCGACGGAGCCGATCCTTATGTGCTGGGCGAGGCGGCCAATACGGCCATGACCTACGGCTATGACAGCGTCACCCAAATGCAGGAGACAAAAGTGTCTCTTTGCAAAATCTCTGCAGCTTGAAGGAGGATTGAGAAATGGCAAGAGTAAAGTTTCTCTGTGATGCGGAACGCTGCATTGAGTGCAACGCCTGCGTAACTGCCTGTAAAAACGAGCACGAAGTGCCCTGGGGCATCAACCGCCGCCGGGTCGTCACCATTGGGGATGGCACCCCCGGCGAGCGGTCGATCTCGATGGCTTGCATGCATTGCTCGGACGCGCCCTGCATGGCGGTCTGTCCGGTGGATTGCTTCTATCAGACCGGCGACGGCATCGTGCTGCATTCCAAGGATCTGTGCATCGGCTGCGGCTATTGCTTTTATGCCTGCCCGTTTGGTGCGCCGCAATATCCGCAGGCCGGCAATTTTGGCTCGCGCGGCAAGATGGATAAATGCACCTTCTGCGCAGGCGGTCCGGAAGAAGATGGCTCACAGGCCGAATTCCAGAAATACGGCCGCAACCGTATTGCCGAAGGCAAGCTGCCGATCTGCGCCGAGATGTGTTCGACCAAAGCCCTTCTGGCGGGGGATGGCGATGTTGTCTCGGGCATCTACCGCGAGCGGGTTGTGTCACGCGGCTTCGGCTCCGGCGCCTGGGGCTGGGGCACGGCATATGGCCAAAAAGGCGGCTGATCCGGCAAGGTAGGCCGGGCTTAAGCCCGGCTTACGCTTACAAAAGCACAGGGTGGCAGCAATGCCACCCCATGTTGCACATCCAATTCAGGAGATATTCGATGTTGTCTCACCGTATACCTGCGCTGATCCTGTCATTGATACTGTCTGTCTGGGCCATCTCTGCGGCCACGGCACAAACCGCTGATGACCCCCGCGCCGCCACCGGTGGGGCGCAAACTCTTGAAGATATCATGGCCCGGCAAAACGGCCTGCAAATTGATGACACGTTTCGCAAGTCAGCCACCGGAACGCCCGGTGATGCCACTTCAACAAGCGGCCAGCTTGGCACCCTTGGCGGTGTCTCGGATCCCGAATTATGGCGCGCCTTCCGCTATGGCACGGCCGATATAACATCCTCTTCCAACGGCCCGGCCGCAACCGTGGTCATACAAGATGGCGGCATGCGCTGGCTTCAGGTCAGGGGCGGCATTCTCCCCGCCTATGGCGGTTATATGCTGCTGGCAATGATGCTGGTGCTGCTGGCCTTTTACCTCATCCGGGGCCGGATCATGATCGAAGGTGGCAAGACCGGCATCACCATCCTGCGCTTTTCCCTGATCGAGCGTATCGCCCATTGGTCCATGGCCATTCCCTTTATTCTTCTGGCCCTAACCGGGCTTGCGCTGCTGTTTGGCCGCACCGTGCTGATCCCGCTATTCGGCAAAGAGGCGTTTTCGGTTATCGCCACCACAGGCAAGGTTATCCACAATAATATTGCCTGGGTGTTCATCGCCGGGCTGATCCTCAGCTTTCTGCTCTGGGCCCTGAGGAACATCCCCAACGGCACCGATATACGCTGGCTTCTCAAGGGTGGTGGGTTGTTCACCAAGGGCGTGCATCCTGACTCCGGCAAATTCAACGCCGGTGAAAAGATCATTTTCTGGATCGTGATCATCTTTGGCGGGCTTATCTCCTTCACCGGCCTCGCCCTGTTGTTCCCCTATCAGGTAACCGTGTTCGCACCTGTGCTTGATCTGCTCAATTCCCTCGGGATCGCCCAGCTTCTGGGCATGGGTGATGCGGGCGGCGCGCTCTCGCCACAAGAGGAAATGCAATATGCCCAGTTCTGGCATACCGCCCTTGGCTTCATCCTGATGACGGTGATCATCGCCCATATCTATCTGGGATCGGTCGGCATGGAAGGCGCGCTTGAATCAATGAAAAGCGGCAAGGTTGATGTTCAGTGGGCAAAAGAGCATCATAACCTGTGGTATGATGAAATTGCCGACACAGGAATCAAACCTGCGCCGGATACACTTTCCAGCACCCCCGGGGAATAATTCCCCCCCCGGGGCCAACGCAGACAAGCCGCAGACGAAAAAATGAACAAGCCGAATGTCCCCGCCCCGGGTGACCCCGCAAACAAACCAACCGAGTTCGGTGCCGATCTGGCGCTGGCCTCGATATTGGTTGTGGATGACGAGCCGGGAATGCGCAATTTCCTGGTCAAAATCCTTGGCACCCGTTGCAAACGGGTGGAACAGGCCGCCAATGTCGAAGAGGCCTCGGCGCATCTTGATCAGGCGCATTTCGATATCGTGATCCTTGATAATGTCATGCCCGGCAAAACCGGCCTTGAATGGCTGCGCGAACAGCGTGCTGTGGGGTTTTTCGCCGATGCCATCCTTGTCACCGCCTTTGCCGATCTCGAAACCGCGATTGCGGCCCTGCGCGCCGGGGCGGCGGATTTTGTACTGAAACCCTTCCGCTCCAACCAGATCCTCAACGCCGTCGCCCGCTGCATCGACCGGCAGCACCTGCGCCGCGAAAATTACCTGCTCAAGCATGAATTATCCGCCGGGGCCATGGCCGGGCGCGGCCGCCTTCTGGGCGCGTCACGCGAAATATCCGATATCCGTGATACCCTCACCCGCATCGCCCCGCAGCCGGTCTCGGTCCTGTTCACCGGCGATAGCGGCACTGGCAAGGAAATTGCCGCCCGCACCCTGCACGCCATGTCCGACCGCGCCGACAAGCCCTTCGTGCCGGTCAACTGTGCCGCGGTTTCGCCCGAGATCATCGCCAATGAGCTCTTTGGCTCGATCAGCGGCGATCAGGGAACCGGCCACAAGGACGGGCTTTTGTTTCACGCCCGTGGCGGCACGCTTTTTCTTGATGAGATCGTCGAGCTGCCCGCCACCGTGCAGGCCACCCTTTTGCGCGTCATCGAAGATATGCGCATCCGCCCCATCGGCTCGACCCGCGAGGTGCCGCTCAATCTGCGGTTCATCTTCGCCAGCAATGCCGATATCAAGGCGGCGGTGGCGTCAGGCAAGTTCCGCAAAGACCTTTTTTATCGCATCAATGTGCTGAATATCCACATGCCGAAACTGACCGAACACCGCGGCGACATCCCCG
The DNA here is from genome assembly GCA_021775255.1 of Roseovarius sp. Classification (GTDB taxonomy): domain Bacteria; phylum Pseudomonadota; class Alphaproteobacteria; order Rhodobacterales; family Rhodobacteraceae; genus Roseovarius. The sequence goes on along the minus strand of JAJFIA010000003.1, from coordinate 202,390 downwards.
AGCTTTGCGCCATGTTCATGCAAAGGCTATCGCAGGAATTGGGCATGCCGCCGCTGCCGCTGACCGAAGACGTGCTGCTCAAACTGTCGGTTTATGACTGGCCCGGTAATGTGCGCGAGCTGCGCAATCTGGTGGAACGCTCGCTGATATTGGGCGCGTTCCCGCCCGAGTTCAGCGATGCGGGCAGCGGTAACCGCCCCGCCGCAATGGATTCACTGGCCACGGTTGAGCGCCTGCATATCCTGAGCGTGCTCGACGCCTGCGACGGCAACCGCGCCAAGGCTGCCCGCCGCCTGGGTGTGTCGCGCAAAACCATTGATCGCAAATGCGCCATGTGGGATGCGTGATGTGGGATGCGTGACACTGGCCTCCCCCCTGATCCCGATACGCAGAACGCCGCGCTGAAGCCGCGCCTGCCCTGGCGCAAATCGGTGCGGGTGCGGCTTCTGGCCATCGCCCTGTTGCCGATGCTGGTGGTGATGCCGCTCTTTATCGGGGTGGTGGTGGCCAACTGGTCTTCGCGGTTTGACAAGCTGCTGATCGCCAAGGTCAATGGCGAGCTGACCATCGCGCATCAGTTCCTCGCCCGCCTGCGCGAACGCTCCTCCGAGCGGCTTGAGGCGCTGGGCGCGTCTGCAGCCCTTGCCCGGATCGTTGCCCGCACCCCTGCCGCATTGCCGGATTTTCTGCAACAGGAACGCCGGCGCCTTGGCTTTGATTTCCTCTATTTCATCACCCCCGAGGGCCATGTCATCATGTCACCGCCCCCTGCCGGGCAGATCAATTATGCCAGATGGCCGGTGGTGCAGGACGCCCTGAAAGGCACCGGCACCACCGGGATTGATATATTTACCGGCAGTGATCTTGCCGCCATTTCCCCCGCGCTTGCCGATCAGGCCCGTATCAGACTGGTGCCGACAAAGGCCGCCCTGCCCACCACCCGCACAGAAGAAACCCGCGGCATGGTGGTGCATTCGGCAATCCCGGCGAAAGCAGCCAAAGGCACGCTGGTTGCGGGCACATTGCTCAATCGCAACCTTGCTTTCATCGACACCATCAATGATCTGGTCTACCCCTCCGCCAGCCTCACGGAAGGCAGCCGTGGCACTGCCACGCTTTTTTTGGAAGATGTCCGCATCTCCACCAATGTCCGCCTGTTTGAAAATGTCCGCGCCCTTGGCACACGGGTCTCGGTGGCGGTGCGCTCCTCGGTGCTGGGTGGCGGCAAGGTCTGGCTCGACCGCGCATTTGTGGTCAATGACTGGTACATCTCGGCCTATGAACCCATCACCGACAGTTTCGGCAAGCGGGTGGGGATGCTTTACGTGGGCTTTCTCGACAGTCCGTTCCGCGCCGCCAAGACCCGCACGCTCTTGATGATCGGGTTTGGGTTTCTGGTGCTGATTGCCCTTTCCATACCGATCTTTCTGCGCATGGCCCGCAACATTTTCCGCCCGCTGGAAAAAATGGTCAGCACCATCAGCCGCGCCGAACAGGGCGATCTGGGCGCGCGCTCGGGGGCGGCGCGCAGTGATGATGAGATTGGCCGTGTCTCGGAACATCTCGATCTGATGCTGGCCCAGGTCGAGGAACGCGACCGCGAGCAACGCAACTGGGCGCAGGAGCTTAACCTGAAAGTCGAGGAACGCACCCGCGAATTACGCGAAGCCAACCAGCGCCTTGAGGCGACGACCAAACAGCTAGTGGTGTCGGAAAAACTTGCCGCCGTGGGTGAGATTACCGCCGGCATCGCCCATGAGATCAACAACCCGATTGCGGTGATCCAGGGCAATCTTGATGTCATCCGCGAGGCACTGGGCCAACAATCCGACCCCCTCAAAACCGAATTCAGCCTGATCTACGAACAGGTGCATTCGATCAACATTCTGGTCAACAAACTGCTGCAATTCGCCCGGCCCGAGGAATATGCCGGCGTGATTGATCAGCATGTCCCGGATGAGGTGATCAACGATTCCATCCCGCTGGTGCAGCATCTGCTGAACAAGGTCGATATCAGCCTTGAGATGGATTTGCAGGCCACCCATGCGGTGGCGATGAACCGTACCGAATTGCAACAGGTGCTGATCAATTTGATGGTCAATGCCATCCATGCCATGCCCGAGGGTGGCAGGCTGACCCTGCGCACAGCCAACCGCGATCAGGGCGGCTCTGAGGGGGTTGAGATTGAAGTCACGGATACCGGATCAGGCATGACGCCCGAGATTGTTGCGACAATTTTCGATCCGTTCTTCACAACCAAACGCAGCGAAGGCACCGGTCTGGGCCTCTCGATCAGCCGACAGCTCGTGACCCGCAGCCATGGCACTATCCGGGTGACAAGCACACCGGGCAGCGGCACCACATTCCATGTCTGGGTGCCCCGCGCCGACCCCTCCGCAGGCTGACCCCGGTTGGCGCAGAGGCCCCGGATCAGGTCCGGGGCGACCAATTGCTTTACTGCCGCACCGGTTTCTGAAACAGCCGCGTCGCTTCAAACAACTGCTCCAGCCTCTCATACCGCCCCTGCGTCTCATCCCAGTTTCTTTCCTCTACCGCCGCAATCAGCGCCTCCAGAAGCATCATTGTCGAGATGTTGGAATCCCATGCCGATGGTATCTCAACCCAGCAACTGAAACTGTAATCCGCCACCTCTGCCACCGGGCTGAGCCATTGATCGGTGATCAGCACGATCCTCACGCCCCGCGCCGCCGCCAGCTCGGCCAGCCTTTGCAAATTCGCCTCATAGCGGCGCACATCAAACAGCAAAAGCGTATCCCCCGCCGCCATATCCAGCACATAATGCGGCCATGAGGCCGAGGAGGATGTCATATGGGTAATGCGCGGCCGGACCGCCTGAAAATGGGTAAAAGCGTAATCCGCCAGCGCGCGGGTAATCCGCCCCCCCACCAGATAAAGCCGCCCGGAAATATCCGCCAGTTGCGCCGCCGCCGCATCAAACTGCGCCGTATCCACATTCGCCAGCGTCTGCTCCAGATTGCGGGTTATCGCCTGTGTGAACCGGTTCAGCAAATGCCCCTCGGGCGCTTCCGAGGCCCAGTTGGCCCGCCGCTCGGCCGGTCCCTGCACCTTGGCCTGCAATTCCGTCAGCAGGGCCTGATGAAATTGCGGAAAGCCTTTGAAGCCCAGCTTCTGCACCATCCGCGCCACCGTTGGGGTTGAAACATCCGCCTGCTTGGCCACAACCGTAATCGAGGCCAGCCCGGCCGAGGGATATTCCTCCAGCAGGTATGCCGCAAACTTCCGCTCGGATTTGGTCAGAGCGGTAAAATGCTTCCGGATACGCTCGCGCACGGTGATATTGGCTGTGCTCACTGTCTTTTTTTCCTGATCAATTCGTGCCCGTGACGGGGAACTCAGGAATTATATTGACAGTTTCGCGCGCATATGGAAAGAAATTTTCACGCATACTCGGGGGAGTCGCATGACCAGGCCTGCCACAACATCATCAGCGGTTGATCTGCACGGCACAGGCCGCCCCGGCCCGGCGCTGATACTGTGCGAGCACGCCTCAAACCACATCCCCGCGCGCTATGAGGGCCTCGGCCTTGACCGCAAGGACCGCGACAGTCATGCGGCATGGGATCCCGGCGCTCTGGCCGTGGCGCAGCATCTAAGTGACGCGCTTAATTCCCCCCTGATTGCCAGCGCCGTTTCCCGGCTGGTTTATGATTGCAATCGCCCGCCCGAGGCGCCAAGTGCGATGCCCGAGAAATCCGAACTAATTGACGTGCCCGGCAACAAAAATCTTACCAAGGCCCAGCGGCAGGAACGTGTCGATACGGTCTATACCCCGTTTTGCGACGCGGTAACGGCACAGATCACGGCCCGAAAACCCGAAATCCTGATCACCATGCACAGCTTCACCCCGGTCTATTACGGCAAGCCGCGGGTGTGCGAGATCGGCATCCTGCATGACGATGACACCCGCCTGGCCGATGTCATGCTGGCCCATGCCCATCTCACCCCCCATCTTCGGGTTGAGCGCAACGTGCCTTATGGCCCCGAAGACGGCGTGACCCATTCCTTGAAACTTCACGGGCTTGACCATAGCCTGCCTAATGTGATGATTGAGATCCGCAACGATCTGATCGCCAGCCCCGGCCAGCAAAAGGCCATGGCGGTAGATCTGTTGCAGATGATCCAACCGTTCCTGACAAATATGGAACCTGCCAAACCATAGCACCCTTCGCCCGCCACAACCGCAAAAGGAAGCCCCAATATGACCAATGAACTCACCCTCGACAGCCTGCGCAATCAGATCACCGCCGGAGAGGTCGACACCGTCCTTGCCAGCTTTGTCGATATGCAGGGCCGCCTGATGGGCAAACGCTTCCTGGCGCAGCATTTTGTCGATAGCGCCTGGGAAGAGACCCATTGCTGCAATTACCTGCTGGCCACCGATCTGGAAATGGCCACGCCCGGTGGCTATGTCTCGACCTCATGGGAAGCCGGCTATGGCGATTATGTGATGAAGCCCGACCTCAGTACGCTGCGCCCGGTTCCATGGCTTGAGGGCACGGTGATGGTGCTCTGTGACATCCTTGATCACCACACCCATAAAGACATCCCGCATTCGCCGCGCGCCATGCTGAAACGTCAGATTGCCCGCCTCAAGGCGATGGGCTTTGACGCCATGACCGCCACCGAGCTGGAATTTTTCCTGTTCGAGAAAAGCTATGACGAGATCCGCAAATCCGGCTTTCGCGATCTGGAACCGATCAGCGGCTATAACGAGGATTACAACATCCTCCAGACCACCAGGGAAGAGCATGTCATGCGCCCCCTGCGCAATCACCTCTACGCCGCCGGCATCCCGATCGAGAATTCCAAAGGCGAGGCCGAGGCGGGGCAGGAAGAGCTGAATATCAAATATGATCACGCCCTCAATACCGCCGATTTCCATACCATCGCCAAACACGCTATCAAGGAAATTTCATGGGCTCAGGGCCATGCCGCTTCATTCATGCCCAAATGGCATCATACCCGCGTTGGCTCATCCTCCCATGTCCACCAATCCCTGTGGAAAGATGGGCAGCCCGCGTTTTATGATGCGGATGACAAGCTCGGCATGTCTGATCTGATGAAGTATTACATGGCCGGCATGCTTAAATATGCGCCCGATTACATGTATTTCCTTGCCCCTTATGTGAACAGCTACAAGCGTTTCCAGAAGGGCACATTTGCCCCCACCCGCACCATCTGGTCGGTGGATAACCGCACCGCCGGTTTCCGCCTTTGCGGCGATGGCACCAAAGCCGTGCGCGTGGAATGCCGGGTTGGTGGGTCTGACCTCAACCCCTATCTTGCCATCGCCGCGCAGATCGCCGCCGGGATCAAAGGCATAGAAGACAAACTGCCGCTTGATCCACCGTTTTCGGGCGATGCCTATGAGGGTGACACCGGTATGATCCCGCAAAATCTGCGCGATGCCCATGCAACCTTGAAAAATTCCACCATGCTGCGCGCGGCCATGGGCGACGATGTGATTGATCACTACAGCCGCTGCGCCGAGGTCGAACTGGAAGATTTTGACCGCGTGGTGACCGATTATGAAATCAAACGTGGCTTTGAACGCGCATAAGTGAGGATACAATGACAAAAACCCTGAAATGCATCTCGCCCATCGACGGATCGGTATTTGCCACCCGCGAAACCCTCACCAATGATGCCGCTTTCGCCGCTGCTGCCGCCGCGCGCAAAGCGCAATCTGCATGGGCCGCACGCCCCTTGCAGGAACGCATTGATCTGGTGATGGCAGGTGTGGCCGCCGTGGGCGCGCTCAACGATGAGATCGTACCGGAACTGGCGCATATGATGGGCCGCCCGGTGCGTTTTGGTGGCGAATTCGGCGGCTTTAATGAACGCGCGGGGCATATGGCTGGGATTGCCCACGAGGCGCTGGCCGATATCAATGTTGGTGAAGATGCCACGTTCAAGCGTTACATCAAGCGCATCCCGCATGGCGTTGTTCTGGTCGTGGCGCCGTGGAATTACCCTTATATGACCGCGATCAATACCGTGGCTCCGGCGCTGATTGCCGGCAACACCGTGATGCTCAAACACGCCACCCAAACCCTTCTGGTGGGCGAGCGCATGGCCGATGCGTTCCACTCTGCGGGCGTGCCTAGGGACGTGTTCCAGAACCTCTATCTCGATCACGATACCACCTCGGCCCTGATTGCGGGCCGCGCGTTCAACTTCGTTAATTTCACCGGCTCGGTGGGTGGCGGCAAGGCGATGGAACGCGCCGCCGCGGGCACCTTCACCGGTATCGGGCTTGAGCTGGGCGGCAAGGATCCGGGCTATGTCATGGAGGATGCCGATCTTGATGCCGCCGTTGCCACCCTGATTGATGGCGCGATGTTCAATTCCGGGCAATGCTGCTGCGGGATTGAGCGCATCTATGTGCAAGAAAGCCTCTATGACGCCTTCCTGGCAAAGGCCATCGCCATCGTGCAGGGTTACAAACTCGGCAATCCATTGGATCCGGAAACCAGCATCGGCCCGATGGCCAATGTGCGGTTTGCCACTGAAGTGCGCGACCAGATTTCCGAGGCATTGGCCGATGGCGCCACCGCCCATATCGCCACAATGCCCGGTGATGACGGTGCGGCTTATCTCACCCCGCAGATTTTAACGAATGTTAATCACAACATGCGGGTGATGCGCGATGAAAGCTTTGGTCCGGTTGTTGGCATCATGAAAGTGGCCAATGACGCCGAGGCCATCGCCCTGATGAATGACAGCAATTTTGGCCTCACCGCCAGCCTCTGGACCGCAGATATCGACCGCGCCGCGCGGGTGGGCGATGCGGTGGAAACCGGCACCGTTTTCATGAATCGCGCCGATTATCTTGATCCCGGCCTCTGTTGGACCGGCTGCAAGGATACCGGCCGCGGTGGCGGGCTTTCCGTCATCGGCTATCACAACCTCACACGCCCGAAATCCTACCATCTGAAGAAAGTCACATCATGAGCCCGACACAAAGCCCCACTGGAAACTGGTCTTATCCGACCTCCATCAAATTCGGCGCTGGACGTATCAGGGAATTGCCTGACGCCTGCGCCGCCGCTGGCATGAAAAAGCCGCTTCTTGTCACCGACAAGGGCCTGGCCGACCTGCCGATCACCACCGCAACCCTCGATATCATGGAGGCCGCGGGCCTTGGCCGGGGCATGTTCTCGGAGGTGGACCCGAACCCCAATGAGAAAAACCTCGATGCCGGTGTTACCGCCTATAAATCCGGCGGCCATGACGGGGTGATTGCCTTTGGTGGCGGCTCGGGGCTGGACCTTGGCAAAATGGTTGCTTTCATGTCGGGGCAAACCCGCCCGGTCTGGGATTATGAAGACGTTGCCGATTGGTGGACCCGCGCCAATGCGGATGCCATCGCCCCCATCGTGGCCGTGCCCACCACTGCCGGCACCGGCTCGGAAGTGGGCCGCGCATCCGTCATCACCGATTCCGTGAGCCACGTCAAAAAGATCATCTTTCACCCCAGGGTTCTGCCCACGGTTGTGATTTGTGACCCAAAACTCACCACTGGAATGCCAAAATTCATCACCGCCGGCACCGGGTTGGACGCATTCGCCCATTGTGTCGAGGCGTTTTCAAGCCCGCATTACCACCCGATGAGCCAAGGCATGGCGCTTGAAGGCATGCGTCTGGTCAAGGATTACCTGCCCCGCGCCTATGCCGATGGCATGGATATCGAGGCCCGCGCCCATATGATGAGTGCTGCCGCCATGGGGGCGACTGCGTTTCAAAAAGGCCTTGGCGCCATTCACGCCCTGAGCCACCCCATCGGCGCGATTTTCCACACCCATCACGGCACCACCAATGCCGTGTGCATGCCCGCCGTGCTTGAATTCAACGCGGCCGAAATTGCCGACCGGTTCGATATGGCTGCGGCCTATCTTGGCATCAAGGGCGGCTTTGACGGCTTCCGCAATTTTGTTCAGGAGTTCAACGATTCCATGGGCATCCCGCGAAAACTCTCCGAGATGGGCGTGAGCGCCGACAAGCTTGATGATCTGGTTGCCGGGGCCATCATCGACCCCTCCTGCGGCGGCAATCCGGTTGAGCTGACCCGCGAAAACCTGCGTGAATTATTCATCGCCTGCATCTGATATTTGCCACTTTTCCGCGCCCGCCCCTGGCGCGGTTACCCATTTACTCAGCCAATGCCTCAAGCGCCGGATAGCGCAGGCCAAGCGTCACACCGCGCACCACATAGCTGATCAGCAGCGCCAGCCACAGCCCGTGATTGCCGAAAACCGGCATCAAAATGATCAGCGCTATCACATAAACCGCCAGCGAAATCGCCATCATATTGCGCATGTCGCGCGACCGGGTCGCGCCAATGAAAATTCCGTCCAACATGAAGGCACCAACGCCCAAAACTGCGGCAAATCCCGTATAAATCAAATAGTTACGCGCCTCGATCTGCACCTCTGGCACCTTCGCCATCAGGTCAATGATTGCCCCGCCAAAGCTGAGAAACGCCATGGCCAGCAGCGCCGAGGCCAGAAATCCCCAGCCGCTTGTCAGCAGTGCCGCGCGGCGCAGGCTTTGCCGGTTGCGCGCGCCCAGCGCCTGCCCCACCAGCGCCTCGGCGGCAAAGGCAAAGCCGTCCAGCGCATAGGCGATGATACCCAGAAATTGCAGCAACACCTGATTTGCCGCCAATGTCACATCGCCGAATTTGCTGCCCAAAAACAGGAATGAAACAAAAATACCCTGCAACATCAATGACCTGAGCAAAATATCCCGATTAACCGAAGCCATCAGCCGCAGCCGCGCGCGATCAAATACCCTGATCCAATCGCGCCATGCCGGTTGCCGGAAAGCATCGCGGCACAGGTAAAGCCCCAAGCTTACGCCGCTCCATTCCGCCATGAAAGTGGCCCAGGCAACGCCTTCAACCCCCCATCCCAGACCCAGCACAAACCACAGATCCAGCCCGATATTCAGCCCGTTCATCAGCACCTGAATGATCAGCAATGCGCGGGTGCGCTCGAGCGCGATCAGCCAGCCGCTGATGCCAAAAAGCGCGATCATCGCAGGCGCCGACCAGACCCGGATCTGCATATAGGATCGGGCCATGGCTTCCACCCCGGCACTTGCCGGGGAAAGCTGAAAATAGGCCCAGAAAACAGGGGTTTGCAGCATAATCACCGCCAAACCACCGGCCAGCCCGATGATCAAAGCGCGGGTCAGCATCGCCGCCACTTCGCCGTGTTTTCCGGCCCCATATGCCTGTGAGGTCAGCCCGGTGGTGCCCATTCGCAAAAAGCCGAAAATCCAGTAGACGGATGACAGGATTATCGCGCCAATCCCCACGGCACCGATCATCGCCGCCGATCCCAACTGCCCGATCACGCCGGTATCCACCAGCCCCAGAATGGGCACTGTGACGTTGGATAATACAATCGGAAAGGCGATCTTCATCACCCGCCTGTGGGTGATTTCCCCAGCGGATTCAGCCATCACGCACTGGCATCAGAAAGTGCCCCGTCGCCTGCGCAAACGGGCGGCCGTGATTATCCTGCCAGGCCTCAACATGTACGCTGGCATAGCGCCGCCCAGAGCGGTTTATCCGCGCCCGTGCATAGGCATCACGCGGCAGGCCAGAACGTAAATAATCCACTGTGAAATCAATGGTTTTTGGCAATCTCGGCATCTTACCATCCACCAGAGCATCGGCATCAAACGCGCCGCTTTCAATCTGATCCCACAGCATGCTCCAGCTCAGGCCAATGATTGCTGAAACCTCCAGAAATGCCGCCGTAGCCCCGCCGTGCAAAGCGGGCAAAATCGGGTTGCCAATCAGTTTTTCATCAAACGGCATAACCGCCGTCAGCTCATCACCGCGCCGGTCAAACTCGATCCCGAGAAACTGAATATAGGGCACGCCCTGCACCAGCGCCTTCAATGCCGCATCGCGCCGTTGCTTGACCTTCTGCACCGGCTCGGGCCGGGGCCGCGCCATCACGCTGCCCCCTGCACGGTAAAGGTGCCGGTTGCGGTGGCCACCGGCTTGTCCTCATCCTCATCCATCGCCGTTGCCCGCACAAATGCCACCGAACGGGTGATGTGATAACAATGCGCCCGCGCGGTGATCTTCTGCCCCGGCGTGGCGGGCCGCATGTAATCAATCCTTAAATCAATCGTCGCCGTGCCACCGGGCGATGTTGGATGGCTCATCACCGCTGTGCCACAGCAGGTATCCATCAAGGCCGACACGGCCCCGCCATGAATGACGCCGGATTCGGGATCACCGACAAAGCGGGGATCATACGCCATGGCAATCTCGGCCGCGCCGTCGGTAATCTCGATCAATTCCATACCCAGAGCTTTGGAATGCGGAATCGCCCCGATGAACTGCTCGGCAATTTTTTTCCTGTCCATGCGCGTCCCTTTCTTCTTCTGCTCCACGCTATAATGTGCCGCAAATGCGCGCATCTGCAAGGGCAACTATTGCGCTTGAACGCGGTTGAATTTACCCTGCCCAACAGGGAGAGGCCCTTCATGTCTGATACAAACCTGTCTTTCAAGGAGATGTGCGCCAAGTTCGATGTAACGCCGCGCACCCTGCGCTATTACGAATATATCGAGCTGTTGCAGCCCGAGCGGCAGGGGCGTTCACGGTTCTACACACCCCGTGAATGCGCCCGCATGACACTCATCCTGCGCGGCCGCAAATTTGGCTTTGCGCTTGAGGAGATTCGCCAATGGTTGCAGATTTACGAAAATGAAGGCACCGATGCACAGATGCAAAACTGGATCAAGCTTGCCGACAGGCAGCTCACCGAGCTTGCCGATCAGCGCACGCAGCTTGATGAGGCCATGGCCGAGCTGAAAGCCCTGCGCGACCAGACGGAAAAATCACTCTCTAGACGCTAGGGGCTTTTGCCTTGCCACCACCCCCGGCCCAGCTTGTGGCCTTCTCCGCCAGCTTGCCAAATTTGGCCGAGGCCTTATCCAGTTTATCAACCCATTCCGGGTTGGGCGTCTGGCCTTCGGTCACCTTGAAATAGGCCTGCAGCAGGCAGGCAATGGCAAATGGCTCAATCAGCGCCACCTTGGCGGCCCAGGCAAACAATATGGCGAATATGAAACTCCCCGCCGACCACGCGCCGGGGATCAGATAGACAACCGCCCCCGCAGGTGCCAGCATGAGCAAAAACACCACAAACGCCAGCGCATAGCTGATGATGGTGATCCATGCTGCATTGATCAGCATCGGCTTGGCGTTCTGGCCATAAAGCACCACCGAATCGCGCGCCGTTTGCCATGGGTTCTCAGACCGGGTGCGGAAAATCTGCGCCAGGATCACCTCATCAATCAGGCCCACCGCAACCCGCAAAAACGCCCGCACCACGCTCATGAATTTATCCAGCCCCGGGATCGGCAGGAATGAGGCGATGCCCTGAATGATCCCGGTAATCGCCCGCACCACGCCCTTGACCAGTTGATCAATGCCAAACAGAACCGACGATTGCACAAAGCGTTCTTTCACCATCGCCTGAGCATAGCTGATCTGGCCACGGCCGCCGGGCAATTCACGGCCCTCCAGCAGTTCAACCATCACCGCGATATGCCCGGCCTTGACCATATAAAGGATGTATTCGCGCAGGAAATAAATCACTCCGGCAGTAAGCGCAAAGCCAAGCCCGCCGCCCCACATTGTCGCCGAGGCCTGAAAATTATCCGTGCCGATTGCCCCCACACCCCAGCCAATGCCAGCACCGGTTCCGGTGGCCAGAACATAAGCCACCGCGATGCCAAAATAGACCGCCATGCGAAAGATAATGAATGGCGCGGTTTTGCGCATCAGCCCCATGGAAACACCAATTGAAAAATCAGCCATAATAATCTCCGGATCATAAAATCGTTTTCGTGCAATATCTGAGCCATATTAAACAATTCGCCGGATTTGGCAAACTCTCGTGACCAGATCAAAATCCCGGCACATGTGCTTGCGCCCCGGCACATCAATCTCTACCTCTTGGCGCAAATGAAGGAGGGGCCGCCATCACACCCGATCTGCAAAAGCTGACAAACGCCTTGCTTGAGGCGGCGCAAAAAGCCGGGGCCGGGGCCGCCGATGCCATGGCCGTTGCCGGCACCTCGCTTTCCATCGGCGTGCGTGCCGGCACCCTGGAACAGGCCGAACGATCCGAGGGCGTGGACATCGGCCTGCGGGTTCTTCTGGGTCAGCGGCAGGCCAATGTCTCGGCCTCCGATACCCGCCCCGAAACCCTTACCGCTTTGGCCGAACGCGCCGTCGCCATGGCCCGCGTTGCGCCGGATGATCCCCATATCGGCCTTGCCGAACCGGATCAGCTTGCTCGGGAATGGGATATCAACGCGCTTGAGCTTGCTGATCCCCGCACCGAGCCATCGCCCAAAGATCTGCAACAGGATGCCGAGGCCGCCGAGGCCGCCGCCCTTGCTGTAAAAGGCATCTTGCAGGTGCAATCCGCCACTGCGGGATACAGCCAAAACGTGGTTCATCTGGCTGCCAGTAACGGCTTTTCCGGCGGTTATGCCCGCACCGGATACAGCCTGTCTTGCGTTGCCATCGCAGGCACCGGCACGGGGATGGAGCGCGATTATGACAGCGACAGCCGCATTTTCAAATCCGACATGCGCAACGCCGATGACATCGGCAGCCGCGCCGCCGCCCGCGCGGTCGAGCGCCTTGGCGCGCGCAAACCACCCACCGGCACCTACCCGGTGCTGTTTGACGAGCGCATCGCACCCTCACTGATCGGCGCGCTTCTGGGGGCGGTGAACGGCGGGGCAATCGCACGCGGCGCGTCATGGCTACGCGACAGGCTTGGCGCGCAGGTTCTGCCCGAGGCACTTTCAATCATCGAAGACCCGTACCGCCGCCGCATCTCCGGCTCGCGCCCGTTTGACGCCGAAGGCCTGCCCACCGCCCGCCGCGCGATCGTGGATCACGGCACCCTCACCGGCTGGACCCTTGATCTGGCCACCGGGCGCAAGCTTGGCATGGCCTCGACCGGCAACGCCAAGCGCGGGCTTTCCTCGCCGCCCTCCCCGGGCACATGGAACATTGCCCTGACCCAGGGCGATAAAACCCGTGACGATCTTCTGGCGGATATGGGCACCGGCCTGTTGGTCACCTCGCTGATCGGCGCGACCATCAACCCCAACACCGGCGATTATTCCCGAGGGGCCAGCGGCTTTTGGGTTGAAAACGGCGCGCTGCAATATCCGGTCAATGAATGCACCATCGCGGGCTCTTTGCCACTGATGCTGCGCCATATGATCCCCGCCAATGACGCCCGCGCGCATCTTTCAACCGTGGTGCCCTCGCTGTTGATCGAAGGGATGACCCTTGCCGGAAACTGATCTTGCCCTTTTGATCCGCGCCGCGCACGAGGCCGGCACGATTGCCACCCGCTTCACCGGCCCGGTTGCCAAACGCTGGGATAAATCCAATGGCGCAGGCCCGGTGACCGAGGCCGATCTGGCCGTGAATGAAATGCTGCAAGCCACCCTGCGCGCGGCGCGGCCTGATTACGGCTGGCTGTCGGAGGAAACCGAGGATGACAAAACCCGCCTTGAGCACGACCGCAGCTTCATCATTGATCCCATTGATGGCACCCGCAGCTTTATCGAGGGTTCAAAAACATGGGCGCACGCCCTGGCCATCGCCGAGCATGGCAGCATCACTGCCGCCGTGATCTATCTGCCGCTTTTGGACAAGCTCTATACAGCCTCGGCGGGCGCGGGCGCTTATCTTAATGGCGCACCAATCCGTGCTGGCAGCCGCGACAATCTCACCGGCGCCTCCATTCTGGCCGCAAAACCCACATTTGCAGCGGAAAACTGGCGCGGACCGGTGCCGGATGTTTCCCGCGTCTATCGCCCCTCACTGGCCTATCGCCTCAGCCTTGTGGCCGAGGGCCGGTTTGACGCCATGCTCACCCTGCGCCCGACATGGGAATGGGATATTGCCGCCGGTGATCTGATCCTGCGTGAAGCCGGGGCGCACACCTCGGATCGCACCGGCGCAGGGCTGCAATTCAACAACCCCACCCCGCAGGTGAGTGGTATCATTGCCGCCAACCCGGTTTTGCACCGCTCTGTTGTCTCGGCCCTGAGGCCCTAAGACAGCGCCGCTTCCGCCGCTGCTGCCACCCGCAACAGCCGCTCTTCGCCGTAAGGTTTGCCGCATAGCATGATGCCGCAGCTTGGCACGCCGGTGGGCAGGGTCATCACACTCAGCCCCATCAGGTTGCCCACCCGCGTGTTGCGCAGCGCCAGCAGGTTTTCCGTTGTGTAATAATCCGCGTACTTCATCAGCCGCTCAAGATTGGGTGGCAAGATCGGCGCGCTTGGCATCAGCACCGCATCATAGCCCGCCACCCGCGCATTCCAATCCGCGCGCAGCGCCTCCAGCCGTTGCCAGGCGGCCACATAATCGGCGGCCCTGAAATCCTTGCCGCTGCGGAACCGCTCAAGTATTGGCGCGAACATCTTCTCGGGGCTGGCCTCGATTAATTCCCCCCATGTGCCATAAGCCTCTGATGTATAAAGAATTCCTGACATCGTCATGGCCTCGGTCACTTCCGGTGCTTCAATGTTTTCAACCAGTGCCCCGGCCGCGCGCAACCGCTCAACCGCGCTGCGATAACCCGCCATCGGAGCGCCGCGCACATCCTCCAGCACCACATTCTGCAATGCCGCAAACCGCACATCCTTAAGCGATGCGCCGCGCAAATCCGCCGCTTTGCCGCCTTCCAAAGCGGCCAGCATCAGCGCACAATCTTCCACATTTCGCGCCAGCGGGCCTACGGTGTCAAACCGCGCGCAAAGCGGCACCACGCCTTGCAAAGACACCCGCCCGGCGGTGGTTTTCAGCCCCACCAGATCGTTCCATGCCGAGGGTATCCGCACCGATCCGCCGGTGTCTGAGCCGATACCGCAGGCCGCCAGCCCAAACGCCACGCTCGCCGCCGCACCCGAGGATGACCCCCCCGGCACCGCGCCCGCATCATTCACACAAGGCGGCGTTTCGGTGACCGGATTGAGCCCCAGCCCGGAAAACGCCAGCTCGCTCATATGGGTCTTGCCCAGACACACCAATCCGGCCTGCGTTGCCGCCTGCAAAACCCTTGCATCACGATCCGGCACCCGGCCTTTCAACAGGGCCGACCCGGCCTCGGTTGCGACGCCCGCGCTGTCATACAAATCCTTCCAACTGACCGGCACACCGTCAAGCGGCCCCAGCCGCTGCCCCGCCTTGGCCCGCGCGCCTGCCGCGCCCGCCTCGGCCAGCGCCCGCTCTGCCGTTACAACGGAATATATCCTGTCATGCGCGGGATGGGCGTCAATCGCTTCAAGATAAGCCTGTGCCAAGGCCAGCGGATCAATTTCGCCTGCGCCAATCCCCCGGCCCAGATCGCCCGCGCTCATCCATAACCAGTCCCGCATGTTGTATACCTTTCGATAATTTCGCCCAAGCCTAGCGACACCGGGGCGCATGGACAATCCCACCTTTCTGCCGTTATTGATCCACATGGCAAATGACAGCGACATCCTCATCATCGGCGGCGGGCTCAATGGTCCGGCGATGGCTTTGGCCCTGGCCAATTCCGGCCATAGTGTCACGGTGATTGACGCGCTCCCGGAAGCCATCCGCAAGAACGCGGCCTTTGACGGGCGCTCTTATGCTCTGGCGCTGTCGTCGGTGCGTCTGCTCAGGGCCATCGGCATCTGGGACCGGGTTGAAAAACACGCCCAGCCGATGCTTGAGATCAAGGTCACCGATGGCCGCGCCGGGGAAGGGCCGTCACCGTTTTTCATGCATTTTGATCACGCCGAAATCGAAGAAGGCCCGATGGGCCACATGTGTGAGGACCGCTACCTGCGCCGCGCCTTCATGCAGGCCATGGCCGACACGCCCATGATCAATCACCTGTCCGGCGAAACCGTAGTGGGGCAAAGCGCACAGGCGGCGGGCGTGACACTCACCCTTGCCTCGGGCAAAACCCTGTCGGGAAAGCTGATGATCGGCTCGGATGGCCGCAAATCCGGCACCGCCACCCGCGCGGGCATCAAGCGCATGGGCTGGGATTATGGCCAGACCGCGCTGGTCTGCGCGATTGAACACGCAAAGCCGCATCACGGCATCGCGCATCAGTTTTTCATGCCGCCGGGGCCCCTGGCCATCCTGCCCCTGCCCGGCAATCTGAGCTCGATCGTCTGGAGCGAAACCCACGCAACCGCCGCCCGGTTTGCAGCACTTTCACACGCTGATTTCATGCAGGTCTTACGCCCCCGCTTTGGCGATTTTCTGGGGGCAATCAAGCTCAGGGGCAAACGCTTCACCTATCCGCTTGATCTGACCATTGCCAACAGTTTCATCGCTGACCGGCTTGCGCTGATTGGCGACGCGGCCCACGGGATGCACCCCATCGCCGGCCAGGGCCTGAACGCGGGCCTGCGCGATGTCGGCGCATTGGCGCAGGTGATATCCGATGCTGCCCGGCGCGGCGAAGACATTGCCGCGCCGGATGTGCTGGCCCGCTATCAGCAATGGCGCCGGTTTGATACTGCCACGCTTGCGCTGGCCACAGATCTTACCAACCGTTTGTTTTCAAACGATAATCCCTTGCTGCGCCTAGGCCGCGATCTGGGCATGGGCGCAATCAACGCCCTGCCCTCGCTCAGGCGCAAATTCATCCGCGAGGCCGCCGGCCTCACCGGCGATCTGCCCGCCCTGATGCGCGGCTGACAAGCTGCTCATCAGTTCCTTACGTGACTGCCTCGCGACACTCAGCGCATAAATCGGCATTCATTTTTCCAAAAACGAAATCACCGTCCCGCCATATGAGCGCGCCTCGATCAGATGCAGCCCGACCGGCACATTGATCAGCGTATTTTCTTCCCAGACAATCAAGGCATCCTCCGCAATCCATCCGCCTTTCAATGCTATCCCCATGGCCGTTTCCCCCAGGCCCTTGCCATAAGGCGGATCGAGGAAAACAAGATCATATGCCAGCCCCGGATTGTGCCCCAGAAATCTTGCATCCTGACGGTAAACCTTTGTCTGCGCCCCGGCCCGGCATAGGGAAATATTCTGCGCCAGCAATGCCTGCGCCTTGCGCCCGCTTTCAACAAAGCCCGCAAATTCCGCGCCGCGTGACAGCGCCTCAAGCCCCAAAGCCCCGGTTCCGGCAAATAAATCCAGCACCCTTGCCCCAGTGCAGGGATCGCCGTACCCATTGGCCAACACATTGAAAAGGCTCTCTCTTACCCGGTCCGAGGTGGGCCGCAAATGCGCCGCCACATCGCCCTTGCCAACATTTGCCAAGGCCCGCCCGCGATTACGCCCGCCTATGATCCTCATGCTTTCAGCAGCTCTTTCAGATCGGCTTGCGGATCGGCAATCATCTCCGGATCAGGCGATTTGCCGCCATCAATCAGCCGTTTGCCCACCATATAGGCGCGCGGATCATTCATCGCGTCCACCGCCAAAAGCCGGTTATCCGAGTAATACCAATAGGATACGCTTCCCTCCCGGTCGCCCGGCCGGGTGATGATCCGGTTATAACCTGTGCCCAGCCCGGCGATTTGCAGCTTCACATCATACTGATCCGACCAGAACCACGGCTGCGGCACATAAGCCTTTGACGCCCCAAGTATATTTTCGGCGACACATTCCGCCATATCAATCGCATTGGGCACCGATTCAAGCCGCAGCCGCCCGCCCTCATGCGGGAAGGACGCACAATCGCCCGCGGCCCAGATGGCGGGATCGCTGGTTTGGCCCAGCGCATTGGTTTTAATACCGTTTTCAATCTCCAGCCCGGCCTGTTCCGCCAAAGCCGTCGCGGGCATGATTCCCACGCCGACGATGACAAAATCAACCTGCAATTCGCTGCCATCGGTCAGCTTCGCACCGCTTACCCGGCCCTCACCCATGAGATGATCAAGGCCCACGCCTTCGCGAATATCAACCCCGTGCTCCTGATGTAACGCGCGGAAATAATTCGATGTTTCCGGGGCGGCCACCCGCTGCAATATGCGCTCGGCCATCTCTACAAGCGTCACATTCAGGCCTTTCTTGGCCGCCACCGCTGCCGCTTCAAGCCCGATATAGCCGCCGCCGACAATCAGCACCCGCGCGCCATCCCTGAACCCCGGGGCCATGGCATCGACATCCCTCAGATCGCGCACCACAAACACCCCCTCAAGCGCACCGCCAATATTCGCAGGCAAGCGCCGCGGCACCGATCCGGTGGTCAGCACAAGATGATCATAGTCAATCCGCTTCCCCCCGGCGATCACATGTTTCTCAGCCCGCTCAACCGCTGTCACTTCTTCCCCAAGCCGCAACTCTATACCATTGTCTTCATAGAATATTTCCGGCCTCAGATAGAGCCGCTCAAGCGCCATTTCCCCCAACAGATATTTCTTTGACAAGGGCGGCCGCTGATAGGGCGGCACCGGTTCTTCACCAATCAGGGTGATCTCGCCGTCAAAGCCTTCATTGCGCAATTTCGCCACCAAAGACGATCCCGCCTGCCCGGCCCCGATCACAACAACTTTTGTCATTCAAAACTCCTGATTCCTATCGCCAGCGCCGCCATATCACACTATATCTACATCAGAAATGAACACGAATTACAGATCGGATGCGACAATGACTTTATCCAAGGGCGACAAAATCCCCCAGGCCAGCCTCACCCAAATCGGCGATAACGGCCCCGAAGAGATTTCCCTGAACGATAGGCTCAAAGGCCGCAAAGTGGTTATCTTTGCCGTTCCCGGCGCCTATACGCCCACCTGCCATTCCGCCCATGTTCCCAGCTTCATCCGCACCAAAGGCGGGTTTGATAACAAAGGCATGGATGAGATCATCTGTATCAGTGTCAATGATCCTTTCGTGATGAAATCCTGGGGCGAGGCAACCGGGGCCACCGCGGCAGGCCTCACCATGATGGCTGACGCAGATGCGTCCTTCACCAAATCAATCGGCATGGAATTTTCCGCCCCCCCTGCGGGCCTGATAGACCGCTCAAAGCGCTACGCGATGGTGGTGGAAGATGGCATTGTCACGCATTTGCAGATCGAAGAAGCCCCCGGTGTTTGTGAGCTGTCCAGCGGTGAAGCATTGTTGGCCGCATTATAAAGCGATCCCCCGGATCAGGTCAGGGATAGGGCGGCCCTATCCCGCCAAATGATCCAGTTTGCGCGCCAGCTTGACATCAAGCGCGCTCAACCCGCCCACATCATGGGTGGTCAATACAACCTCTACCTTATTGTAAACATTGCACCATTCCGGATGATGCTGCCATTTCTCAGCCCAGATCGCGGCCTGCATCATCCACCCGATCGCCTCAGCAAAATTGGCGAATTCATAGGTTTTCACAATCGCATCGCGCGCAGGATCCAGCGCCCAGCCATTCGCCAGCAATGGCTCCAGTGTGGCCTTGCGCACCGCATCGCTTAAAAGTTCCGTCACTGTTGTTCCTCCACATTTGCTTTTCGAAACGGGCCATACCCCGTCAAAACCTCAATGTCTTCCTCAACCGCCGCGCGCTCGGCCTCAAGATACTCGGCAATCGCCGCGGCAAATCCCGGATCCGCAACCCAATGCAGCGAATGGGTGCTGACCGGCAAATAGCCGCGCGCCAGCTTGTGTTCGCCCTGCGCCCCGGCCTCAACCCGCGCCAGCCCTCGCTCAATCGCATAGTCAATCGCCTGATAATAGCACAGCTCAAAATGCAGGCAGGGGTGATCCTCGATACAGCCCCAATAGCGGCCATAAAGCGCCGAGGAGCCAATGAAATTCAGCGCACCAGCAATGGCCCGGCCTTCGCGCATCGCCAGGATCAGCAGAATATCGTCGCGCAAATTCTCCTGTGCTCTATCGAAAAATTCCCGCGTCAGATAAGGCGTGCCCCATTTGCGCGCCCCGGTATCGCGGTAGAATTTCCAGAATGCATCCCAATGTTCGGGCCTGATCTGATCGCCGGTCAGGCGGATAATCTCGCCGCCAAAACCCTGTGCAATACGGCGCTCCTTGCGGATATTCTTGCGTTTGCGCGATGCGAGCGTGGCCAGGAACCCGTCAAAATCCGCATAGCCGTGATTGAACCAGTGAAATTGCTGGCTCACCCGCTTCATCAATCCCATCTGCACGCCTGCCCTGGCCTCATCTTCCGTGCAAAAGGTTATATGCAGCGATGACAGCCCATTCTTATCGGCCAGTTGCACAGCCCCCTGCACCAATGCTGCCTGCCCCATGGTCTCAAACCCCGGCCGCACCAGCAACCGGTGGCCTGTGACCGGCGTAAACGGCACCGCGATCTGCAGTTTGGGGTAATAGCGCCCGCCCGCGCGCTCATAGGCATGGGCCCAGTTGTGATCGAAAATATATTCGCCCATCGAGTTCGATTTGGCATAAAGCGGCGCGCAGGCAATCACCTGATCCTCAAGCGTGGCCGTCAGATATTGCGGCTGCCAGCCGCTGCCCGGCCCCACGGATCCGCTATCTTCCAGCGCCTTCAGAAATCTGTGGCTGATAAAGGGATCGCCGGAAAAGGCGCAGGCATCCCAATCGCGCGCCGTTATCTGCGCGAGACTGGAATGCACATCAACAAGTACCTGTTTGTCGGCCATGCCCCTGCTTATCAGAATACACCCCGGTCCGGGGCGGAATTTCAGCCAGGTAGCCTTCAAACGTGATGTTATCCGCCACCTGCCTCGCCGCGTGCTCCTGCTCGGATGAGCGCACGGTCCAGCACAGGATCACCGCCCCCCTGTCCTTCAGCTCGGCCACGCGCGGACGATCAAGGTCACTGGCCTCATGGCTGATAAAGCTGCATCCGGCAGCCTCGAAATCCGGGATGTTCCGCAACTGATCCCTGACCTCCGGGCGCAAAGGGTGCCAGTTCTTGTTGCCGTGCTCATAGGCGCCGCTGACAATGCCGCGCGGGATATTCGGGGCAAATTCCGCCAGCAGAATCACCGAATTGGGATTGAACGACATCAGCGCCACCGGCCCCTGATAGCCCTGTAAATCATCTGCCACGGCGCGCTCTAATCGGCCATCGGTTGGCCCCATCTGGCCATGCTGATCCTTCAGTTCAACCAGCAAAGGTGCGCGGCCATCTACCAGGTGCAAAATCTCGGCGAAGGTCGGGATGCCCTCATCGCCACCGGTCAGTTGTATCCCGCCAAGCTCAGCCGCATCGCGCTGCTGAATTGGCCCCTGCTCGGCCGTCAGGCGGCGCAGATCGTAATCGTGAAACACCATCGCGCGCCCGTCGCGGCTTAGTTGCAGGTCCATTTCAATGCCATACCCGGCTGCAATCGCCGCCCGGATTGAGGCGCGCGAATTTTCCGGGCGGGCGTCATCCAGATCATGCAACCCCCGGTGCGCAAAGGGGATGCGCTTGAAATCATTTGGCAATTTTGTCATTTGATCTGAAACACGCCTTCAATTTCAACCGCCACACCAAACGGCAATGATGCCGCCGATACCGCCGCGCGCGCGTGTTTGCCCGCGTCACCCAAGGCCGCGCCCAGAAAATCCGAGGCGCCATTGATCACCTGCGGCTGATCGCCAAAATCCGGGGTGGAATTCACAAAGCCCCCCAGTTTGACAACCTGCACCAGCCGGTCAAGATCGCCGCCACAGGCCGCCTTGACCTGCGCCAGAAGGCTGATGGCACAAAGCTTTGCCGCCTCCGCGCCCGCCGCCACATCCATATCCTCGCCCAGCTTGCCGGTAACAAACCCATCCGGCCCGTTCGAGATTTGCCCCGAAACATAAAGGATATCGCCCACCTGCACATAGGGCACGTAATTTGCCGCCGGGGCCGGGGCTTTGGGCAATGTCACGCCCATTTCTGCCAGTTTTTTCTCGAAAAATCCCATATCAGCTCTCCCGCAAGGGTTTGAATTCGGTCCGACGCTAGCGCCACAGCGCCGGGATTAAAATCAAAAACCGCGGCCTCACGGGTTTTTTATTCAGCCCCTGAATGCCTTGGCAAAGTAATCCATGAACGGCTTGACCAGAAAGGCAATCGGAGTTCTGTCCTCGGTGCGGATGAAGGCCTCCACCGGCATGCCGGGGATCAGGGTTGTGCCCTCGGGCAATTTCGCCTGTTCGCCCTCGCTCAGAACAATTTCCGCCCGGTAATAGGTCTGGCGGCTGCCCTCGTCCTGAAACGAATCCGCCGAGATCTGCACCACCCTGCCGGTCAGTTCCGGCGTCCGCCTCTGATCCAGCGCGGGAAACCGCAAGATCACTTCCTGACCGACAAAAATCTTGTCAATATCGGTGGGTTGCACCTGCGCATTGATGATCAGGGGCCGGTTTTGCGGTACAATAAAAAGCACCGGCTCCGCCGGCCGGATGACCGAGCGCAGGGCAAAAACCTGCATGCCATAAACCACCCCCGCCACCGGCGCCGTGATCTCAAGCCGCTGCATCTTCTGGATCAGTGCGCGGCGTTTTTCGCGCAGCTCCAGCTCGCGGTATTGCTGATCGCGCAACTGGGTGATGGCCTCTTCCCGCCTGGTAGAATCCAGCCTGAGAATTTCAATCTCAATCTCGGTGATGCGTCCGCCCGCCTGCGCCTCCTGCGCTTTCAGATCGCCCATTGTGCCGGTCATCCGGGCGTCTTCACGTTGCAGCGCCAGCACCCGGCTGGCCTGCGCCAGGCCCTTGTCCAGCAGCATCTGCTGATCCGCCAGCTCTTTTGTGATCAGCGCAAGCTGGCGTTCCAGCGAAACCTGTTGCGCCTTGATCCCGACGATCTGATCGGCAATCTGGCCCCGGCGTTTTTGTAGCTGGTCAATCTCCTGGGCGGTGGATTTCGCCCGCGCCTTATGCAGCCGCTCCTGCCCGGCAATCAGGCTTGCCGCATCGGAATTCTGCTCCGCCGCTTCCAGCAACAGCGGATCAAATTCGGCTTTTTCCTTGCCATCGCGCTCGGCCTCAAGGCGGCCGCGCCGGGCCATCAGCTCATAAAGCTGGTTTTCGGTGATCGAAAGCTGTGTTTGCAGGTCCGTCGCCTCAAGCCGGACAAGCACCTGACCGGCCTGCACCACATCGCCCTCTTCCACCAAAATCGCTTCCACAACGCCGCCATCGGGGTGCTGAACCACCTGACGGTTCTGATCCACAACGATCTGCCCCCCGGCAATGATCGCGCCGGAGATATTGGTCAGCGCGGCCCATGTGCCAAACCCCCCGACAAGGGCAATCAGGCTTAGCAGGCCTATTATCAATGGCTTGCGGGCCGACCACCCGGCGTTATCAGCGGGGCTCATTGCACCCCTCCCTGCCTAGCGGTCCGGGCGATTTGCGCGCGGTTTTTCACCACCTCCTGCAACACTTTTTCCTTCGGCCCAAAGGCGCGCACCTGACCCAGCTCAAGCATCAGCAACAGATCACACTCCACAATCGCCGCCGGGCGGTGCGCCATGATCAGCACCGATTTCTGATCCTGCTTGAAGCTGCGAATGGCCATGTTCACGGCCTCGCTGCCCTCATTATCCAGGTTTGAATTGGGCTCATCCAGCACCAGGATAACCGGATCGCCATACATCGCCCGCGCCAGCCCGATGCGCTGCATCTGCCCGCCGGACAATCGCCCGCCGCCTGCCGTGACGCGGGTATCATAGCCCTCGGGCAGCTTGAGGATCATGTCATGCGCATCCGCCTTGCGCGCCGCTTCCACCACCTGTGTGGCATCGGGGGCCAGTGACAGCCGGGCGATATTTTCCGCAATCGTGCCGTCAAACAACTGCACCCGCTGCGGCAGATACCCGATATGCCCGCCCAGAACCTCAGGATCAAACTGATCCAGCGCCGCGCCATTCAGGCGGATTTTGCCCCCCGCCGGGTGCCACACCCCGGTAAGCGCCCGCGCGAGCGAGGATTTGCCAGCCCCCGAGGGGCCAATCACCCCCACCGCCTGCCCCGGCTGCAAGGTGAAGCTCACCGATTTCAGCACCGCCTGCCGCTCGCCCGGGGGCAATACCGTCAGTTGCTGCACCTCGAGCAAGGCCTTTGGTTTGGGCAAACCGGTGCGCTGTGGCATCACCGGCACCTGCCCCAGCAACAGCGCCAGAGAGCGCCAGCCCTTCATCGCCGCCTGCACCAGCGGCCATTGCCCGATCGCCATCTCGATCGGGGCCAGCGCCCGCCCCAACAGGATCGAGCCGGCAATCATCGCCCCCGGTGTCAGCGCGCCCTGCAATACCAGATAGGCCCCAAGCCCGAGCATGGCCGATTGCAGGATAAGACGGAAAGTTTTGGTGGTGGTGGTGAAGGTGCCCCCCAGATCGGCCGATCTGATCTGTTCCTTCAGGGCCATGTTGCGCGCCACCTGCCACCGGTCAAAGGCGGCGTTCTGCATCCCCATGGCCTGCACCATCTCGGATTCCACGCGGATCTGATCGGAAATGCTCTGTGAATGCACCCCCGCCATCGCCGCCCGTGCAACCGGATGGCGCGTGACCAGTTGATTAACCATTGTAACAAGGATCAGAACCGCGCCACCCGCAAGCGCCAGAATGCCAAGATAGGGATGGAATATCCATATCCCGGCCAGAAAAAACGGCGCCCAGGGGATATCAAATATCGACATCAGAACCGGCGATGACATCAGCCGCTGCACCGATTCAAGATCGCGCAATCCCGTGGTTGTGCCGTCATCCGGGGCCACCGCGGATTTGCGGATCACCGCTTCAAACACCCGCCGGTCAAGCCGCGATTGAAACCGCGCCGCAACCCGGCCCATGATCCGCCCCCGGGAATAATCCAGCAGGCCCATGATGGCATATAAAAACAACACCAGAAACGACAGGGCAATCAAAGTTTCCAATGAATTGCTGCCCAGCACCCGGTCATATACCTGAAGCATGTAGATCGGCCCGACCAGCATCAGCAGGTTTGAGAAAAAGCTGAAAATCGCCACAAACGAGTAAAGCCCGCGGCTTTCGCGGCGCGCGGCCCGCAGCTCCTGCCGCCCGGCTTCCAGCATTTTCTGATCTGACTGCATGTGGCCTTTGGTGGGTTTAGGGTTACACTTACCTGATAAACATATATTATCTGCTATAAAGCTATTGTAACTTATCTGCTACCAACAAGTGATGAACACGCGGGTTTGATTTGGCTATTGGATGAGATAGATTACATTGAAGTTTATGAAACAAATGAACGGTATGATTACGTGACTGTTAAATCCCCGTCTTTTTCGCAGCCTTTCATGCAGCGCCCTTCAAGGCTGATTGCGGGCCTGCTCTGCCTTGGTCTGCTTGTGGCCTGTACAACGCCTGATCCTGCGCTCCAGATGAGCGGGCCTTATGATCCCAATGAGGCAACCAACCGAAAATTCCACAAATTCAATCGCAGCCTTGATCGCCATCTGGTGCGGCCTGCGGGCAAGGGCTATGTTGATATCGTGCCCGATGATATTGAAACACTTGTCGGTCGTTTCGCCTTCAACCTCTCGATCCCCAGCGCGGTTGTGAACAATATCCTGCAGGGTAATATGAAAGGTGCCTTTCAGGATACCGCCCGCTTTGCTGTCAATTCAACCATCGGGATGGGCGGCCTTTTTGATCCGGCCAGCGAATTGAACATGCCCGCGGGGACGGATGCCGATTTTGGCCAGACGCTTTATGTCTGGGGGGTGCCCGAAGGCCCCTATATCGAATTGCCCGTGCTTGGGCCGGCCACGCATCGGCGTGCGGTGGGCAAGGTGGTTGATGTCTTTACCAACCCGATAACTTATGTGCTGGAGGCGCCGCTGAACTATCTCGGAACCGCCACGGCCCTGGCCGCGCGGCTTGGCGAGCGTGGCCGATATACCGAAACATTCGATCAAATTCTTTATGAAAGTGCCGATGGTTATGCTCAGGCCCGATCCCTTTACTATCAAAATCGCCGCTTTAAACTTGGAAGCAAAAGCAACGATGCCTATATTGACCCCTATGATACTATAGCCGGTGATCCATATGAGGCCCTGGATGATGAATAGTTTTACCCGCCGTCGTGCGCTTGCCACCGGGTTTGCCGCGCTGGCTGTTGCCAGCCTGCCAAACGGGGCTGCTGCCCTCACCGATGCCCGCGCAAAGGAATTGGTCGATCAGATTGTCAACGATATCAACAAGGTGATCAAATCCGGCCAGCCGCTCAAACGGATGATTTCGGATTTTGAGAGTATTTTCAACCGCTACGCCGATGTGAACATCATTGCCCGCTCAACCTTGGGTGCCGATGCCCGCCGCGCCAGCAGTGGCCAGATGAAAGCCTATATCAGTGCCTTCCGGGGCTATATATCGCGCAAATACGGCAAGCGTTTCAACGAATTCATTGGTGGCCGGATCGAGGTTATTTCTGTCCGCAAGGTCAAATCCTGGCACGAGGTAAAATCCAAAGCCTACCTCAAAGGCCAGGCTCCGTTCGAGATCAAATTCCTGGTATCGGACCGTTCCGGCAAGGATTTGTTTTTTGATATGGTGATTGAAGGCATCAGCCTGCGCCTGTCTGAACGCACTGAAATCGGGGCGATGCTTGACCGGAGAAACGGCAATATTGACGCGCTGATCGACGATCTGCGCTCGGCCGGCTGACATTTGAAATACCGGATCCTGCCGGAATCCGAAAACCGGTGCTTCCTTCTGCGATATTCAGCTTTTATCAGGATCAATGCGCTGATCAGAGGCCAGCTTCAGAGGTGGCAGGACGCTGGTATTCTTGCGCCTTGACCGGGATTTCTTGTTGGCACCAGCCGAGGCATCCACCGCTTCGGCCAAATCTGTCCGGTAAGGTGTTTCATCGGTATGCCGGTGAAGCTCATGCCCGGCTGATTTTTCGGCCCTTGTGGCTGCAACAGCAGCGCGCAGATGATGCAGCGCATTGCGGCGCTCGCTGGTATCTGGTTTGCCCAGCTTACTGTCAGCCTCTTCAAATATCCGCTCCAGATCAGAACGCCGCTCGCTGCTTTGCAACCGGTCAACCCCGCTGCGCCTGACTGAGGCCTTGGGCTTTGTTGGCTTTATCGCACTGCCGCTCTTTCCTGCTGCCTTGTCAACCTCTGCAAGCTTGCGTTGCAGATCGGCTTCACTTTCATCGCTCAACCCCCGTTTCGATGCTTTCATATCCCGGCCTGCAACCGCATCTTCTGTGCTGCCCGGATCTTCCTCGATCACACCATCCCTGATCGCCGCATCAAAATCTCCGCGTTTCATCTTGATGACACGGCCGATCCGTGATGGCCGCACAACCGGCCTGGGAGCTTCTTCAGCGGGCTCACCCGCATCCGCATCCGAATCACCGGCGTCAGCGGCGGCCGGGCCTGCTTCATTGCTATCGCCTGCATCAGCGGCATCACTTTCAGGGCCGGCCTGTTTCTGATCGGGCTTATCGGCCATTTCCTTGACTTCAGAGGCCGCATCCCCGGCAGGGTCGTCCCCAAAGATATTACCACCCTCCGCCGGATCAGCATCAGGGTCAGGCCCATCCGACGCCGCTTCTTCCTGTGCTGTCAGAATATCCGAGATCGCCGCCACGGTTTCTTCAGACAAGGGCCTGCTGCCCCCCAATTCATCCAAAAGGGTCTCATCGCCCTCCTCGGGAGCAGCATCCACCACCTCTTGCTCAGGTTTTTCTTCAGTTTTTTCAATGTCATCACCCACAGACTCAGCAACATCCCCAGCCGCATCCGGGCTAAGGACAATCACCCCCTGCGCTTCATAACCAGTAACCGGCTGCGCGATAATCTCACCGACAATCCGTGCCAGATCATCCGCGTTGGGCGCAGATAGCCCCTTACCGCTTTGCTGCGCCTCAATCGTTAAATCGCGGTAATATTCAGCAATCGGTTTCAAAATTTCAAACTTATCGTCAAAACCCTGAAGTGAGCACGAAAAAGTGCCGTAAGAGAGTGTGACTATTTTATCCGTAAATATCATTTCAGACTCATATTGCTTTACCCACATCTGAACAGTTAGCACCTATACTAGAACGAAAGCCGCCCGTTTCGCAGCTAATTGGGTACCATTTCATGGCCAGATTGTGGTTTGTTTCGCAAACCATTATAAATTTTGGAATTCCTTATGATTGTTCACACCAGCGAGCCAATAACTTTGATCGGCGGATCAAAATTTTCCCGCCAAACCCTGGATCGGGCATTAAACATCGCTCCTTTCGTTGTTGCCGCCGATGGCGGAGCAAACTTTTCATTGTCGCAAGGCATTGTTCCAAAAGCAGTAATTGGTGATTTTGACAGCCTGAACGAAACTGCGCGCAGGTTAATTCCGCAAACCAGTCTGCATGAAATATCCGAGCAGGATAGTACAGATTTTGATAAATGCATGCGCAATATTCAGGCTCCGCTGATTATTGCCGCTGGATTTACCGGTGCCCGGCCGGATCATCATCTTGCGGCGCTCAACACGTTGGTGCGCCACCCGCAGCAGCGCTGCCTGCTCATTGGCGATGAAGGGCTGGTTTTCCTCGCCCCTCCCGCCATACGGTTGGATCTGAGCCCCGGCTGCCCGGTATCGCTGTTCCCCATGGCGGCGGTTGAAGGCGTCTCGGATGGGTTGCACTGGCCGATTGGCGGGCTCAATTTTGCCCCCGACGGGCGTATCGGCACCTCAAACCACGCCACCGGGCCGGTGCATCTTTCCTTCACCGCGCCCAAAATGCTGGTCATCGTGCCCAGCGATATGTTCACTCCCGTGGTGACAGCTTTGCAGCAAACCCAATCCACCTGGCAGTGAAGCATCAATGTTACCTGACCTTTCCATCCCGGCATTGCCGCAAAGCGATCATTGCCCAAAGGCGGGTCTGAGCCCAATCTTTCTGTTATCTCCGCCCGGAATCAAGGGCGAAGCCCGCCGGGCAGAGCCCGACCGCCCCATTGGCGGGCTCTTTTGCGATGTTGAGCATCCCTAAAGAGTGCGGGAAGGTGCGGCACCATGTAAATGCCCGTCAAAACTGTTGCACATGCCCACCCGCGGTCGGGCTCTGCCCGGCTTGATCACCGGCAGCAAAGCCCCCACCCTCAGCAGTTGGGGATATTGACCGCCAACCCGCCCAGTGAGGTTTCCTTGTATTTCTCGCTCATGTCTGCGCCGGTCTGGCGCATGGTCTCGATGCAGGCATCCAGCGGCACCAGATGGGTGCCATCGCCGCGCAGCGCCAGCGACGCAGCCGAAACGGCCTTGATCGCGCCCAGCCCATTGCGCTCGATACAGGGCACCTGCACCAGCCCCTTGACCGGATCACAGGTCATGCCCAGATGATGCTCAAGCGCAATTTCAGCAGCGTTTTCAATCTGTTTCGGGGTGCCGCCCAGCACCGCCGCCAGCCCCGCCGCCGCCATTGCCGAGGCCGATCCGACCTCGGCCTGACAGCCGGCTTCGGCGCCGCTGATCGAGGCATTGAACTTGACCAGCCCGCCGATCGCCGCCGCCGTCAGCAAAAATTCATCGACCCGCGCCGCACTGGCCCCCGGCACATGATCCAGCCAATAGCGGATCACAGCAGGCACCACCCCCGCCGCGCCGTTGGTGGGCGCGGTCACAACCTGCCCGCCGGCGGCATTTTCCTCGTTCACCGCCATGGCATAACAGCACATCCAGTCATTGATCTTGTGCGGCGCCATCAGATTGGTGCCGCGCTCGGCCAATAATGCGTCATGAATGCCCCTGGCCCGGCGTTTCACATTCAACCCCCCCGGCAGAATGCCCTCGGCCGCCATGCCGCGCTCGATACAGCCGTTCATCACCTGCCAGATCTTCGCCACGCCGGATTTGAGGCTCTCCGGCCCGCCGCGCGCATGTTCATTGGCGCGCTTCATCTCGGCAATGCTCTTGCCGCTTGTCATCGCCATTTCCAGCATCTCATTGGCGGATTTGAACGGATAGGGCACCGGATCACCGGCATCGGTATTGCGCCCTTCGGCCAGTTCGGCCTCGGTCATCACGAAACCACCGCCGATGGAATAGTAGGTCTCCTGCAGGATCACATCGCCCTGGGCATCGGTGGCCATCAGGATCATGCCATTGGCGTGTCCCGGCAGGTTGGGGCCAAAATCAAAAGTCAGGTCTTCCTTGGGGTTGAACTTCAGTTCGGGCAGGCCCTCGGGCTTCACCACATGGGTATCCCGGATCACCTCCAGCGCGGCTTCGGCTTTTTCACTGTCATATGTATCCGGCACAAACCCCGCGAGGCCCAGAATGGTCGCCCGGTCCGAGGCATGGCCAATACCGGTAAACGCCAATGAGCCATGCAAGGAGCCGCGCAATCCGGCGCATTCAAACGGGGCCGCGCGCATTTTATCCAGAAACCGCGCCGCCGCCACCATCGGCCCCATCGTGTGTGATGACGATGGGCCAATGCCAACCTTGAACATATCAAAGACCGATAAGAACATCTGCGCATGACCTTCCTGCAAACCGGCGATGACCGGGGCTGTGCCCAAGCATTTAGCCTTTATCGCAGTTCTGACCACCTGACAATCTGCCAGACACGGCGCAAACTCGCGCAAATGCGCCGCCTGAAAAAATAATCCTGTTTATGATCTGGCCTTGCGGCGGCGGCGCAGGCCAAGCCCATCCCGCAAATTCAGGGATAGAAGGGTGATATTTGTGGCCCCCGCAACAAGCTCAAGCGCCTGTATGCCATAGAAAAGCCCGCCAAAATTGCCCGCCCGCGCCAGTGAGGCCAGGAAAAAGGCGCTTGGCAACAGGATCAGCAGGCCATTGGCCGCAATCAGCTTCATCCGCCGGGATTTGCGCGCCACCTGCGGCAGCTTCCAGCCCCGGCCCATTGAGGCACCGGTGGCCCCCGCCGTGGCCATGCTGGGGATCAGCACCAGCATACCATAAAGCACGCCGGTTTTAACGGTTGTTATCAGCGTGTGATCGCCGATCGCCTCACTCACAAGCGTCGACAGCCAGAAACA
Organism: Roseovarius sp.; assembly: GCA_021775255.1. GTDB lineage: Bacteria > Pseudomonadota > Alphaproteobacteria > Rhodobacterales > Rhodobacteraceae > Roseovarius. The sequence goes on along the minus strand of JAJFIA010000003.1, from coordinate 171,386 downwards.
ACTGATCGTGGCCAGCGCAAGAACGGCGGCAATAAGGTGAATTCTGAGTTTCATGGCGGTTCTCCGAATCAGATTGCATAGCACGCTATGTTTATTATACTTGCATAGCACGCTATGCAAATGTTTTCTGGATCCATGGCATTTTCAAAAAACACCTCGGCCGGGTATCTGGCCAATCACATGGCGCGGCTGTTTGCGGCGGGGCTGCAAAAGCGGCTTCAGCCTTTGGGGATTGCCCCGGCGCAGTTCATGGTTCTGCTGGAGCTTTGGCATGAAGACGGGCTGACCCAGCGCGCCCTTCTGGGCCGGCTTGATGTTGAACAGGCGACCATGGCCAATACACTGGCCCGGATGCACCGCGACGGCCTGATCACACGCGCCCCCAGCCAGATTGACAAACGCGCCCGCGTTATCCATCTGACAGCCAAAGCCCGCGCTTTGCAGGGCCCGGCGCAAATGGCGGCCAAGGCCCAGAACGCCGCAGCCCTGAGCGGTCTTTCGGACGCCGAGCGGGCGCAGCTTATCAAATTGATGCATCAGGTGATCGCAACACTGAAACCCGGGAAGTTCACCTGATAATACAACTAAACGCCTATTGCCCCTCGCCCCGGCGTGATATCTCTTTTATAAGGGCTGCCAAGTATCAAAGGAGTCACCATCATGGCCTATGAATTACCGCCCATGGACAAGGCCAAATTCATCGCCGCCAAACGCGCGGTGGAATTTGTCGAAACCGGCATGCGCGTGGGCCTTGGCACCGGCAGCACCGCCGCCTGGATGGTGCGTTGCCTGGGCGAACTGGTGCGCGAGGACGGCTTGAAAATCACTGGTGTGCCCACCTCCAGCCGCACCGCCGATCTGGCGCGGGAAGTGGGCATTGATGTGGTCAGCCTCGATAAGGCCAAATGGCTGGATGTCACCATCGACGGGGCCGATGAATTTGATAAGAATCTCAACCTGATAAAAGGCGGCGGCGGCGCCTTGCTGCAGGAAAAAATCGTCGCCACCGCCAGTGACCGCATGATCGTGATTGCCGATGCCAGCAAGGAAGTGGGCACGCTGGGGGCTTTCCCGCTGCCGGTCGAGGTTGTCCCGTTTGGCTGGAATACCACCAAGGCCCTGATCGAGGAAATGCTGATCAGCCTGGATGTTCTGGGCCGTCTGGTCACGTTGCGGATGAATGGCCGCCAGCCTTTTATCACCGATGAGGGCAATTACATCCTTGATCTGCATCTCAAGCGCATCGGCGGCCCGCATCAGATGGCGATGGTGCTTAATCAGATACCGGGGGTGGTTGAAAATGGGCTTTTCATAGATATCTGCGATGTTGTGGTTCTGGGTTATGGCGATGGCCGGGTAGAACTGCGCGATATCAATGAGGGGACGGTGCAGGAGGAACATCTCGATTTCGTTGAATCCGAGAACCTCTTTACCGACATGCTGGATTAGGGCAATTATGAAATTCGATTACGATCTGTTTGTCATCGGCGGTGGCTCGGGCGGGGTGCGCGCGGCGCGTGTTGCAGCGCAAGGCGGTGCGCGTGTGGCCTTGGCCGAAGAAGACCGCTATGGCGGCACCTGTGTCATTCGCGGCTGCGTGCCCAAGAAACTGATGGTGTTTGCCTCTGAATTCCCCGACATGATGAGCGATGCGCAGGCCTTCGGCTGGACAGTGCACGCGGGCGGCTTTGACTGGCCCGTTTTCAAATCCAAGCTGCATGCCGAGCTGGACCGGCTGGAAGGCGTTTACCGCAACATCCTCAAATCCAACGGCGTTGACAGCCATGACGCCCGCGCCACCCTGGCGGATGCCCATACGGTTGAACTCAGCACCGGCGCGCGTTTCACCGCCAAACATATCCTTGTGGCCACCGGCGGCCACCCGGTCAAGCCCGATCTGCCCGGCGTCGAACATGCGCTCACCAGCAACGACATGTTCCATTTTGAGGCCCTGCCCAAATCCATCCTGATCAATGGCGGCGGCTATATCGCCTGTGAATTTGCCGGCATTCTCAACGGTCTTGGGGTTGAGGTCACGCAATATTACCGCGGTGCCCAAATCCTGCGCGGCTTTGATTCCGAAGCCCGCGGTCTGGTCTCCGAAGAAATGATCCAATCGGGCATTGATCTGCATCTGGGCACCAATGTTCTTGAGATGACACCGGCCAAGGGCGGCACCTCGGTCAAGGCCAGCAACGGCATCACCAAAACATTTGAGACGGTGATGTTCGCCACAGGGCGCGCCCCCAACAGCTCCGATATGGGGCTTGAGGCGGCGGGCGTGAAACTGGGCCGCAAGGGCGAAATCGTGGTCGATGAATACAGCCAGACATCCGTGCCCTCGATCTATGCCATCGGCGATGTGACCGACCGGGTCAATCTTACGCCGGTCGCCATCCGCGAGGCCATGGGTTTTGTGGAAACCGTGTTCAACGGCAACCCAACCCCGGTCGATCACCATCTCATTCCAACGGCGATCTTCACCCAGCCGGAAATGGGCACCATCGGCCTCAGCGAGGAAGACGCCCGCGAAATTGAGCCGGTCGAGATCTATTGCTCCTCGTTCAAGCCCATGCAACAAAGCTTTGCCGGAAGATCGGCGCGGGTGATGATGAAGCTGATTGTCTCAGTTGCCAGCCGCAAGATACTGGGCTGTCATATCGTCGCACCGGGCGCAGGCGAGATGATCCAGCTTGCGGGCATTGCTGTCAAGATGGGGGCCACCAAGGAAGATTTTGATCGCACCGTGGCGGTACACCCCACCATGGCCGAGGAAATAGTAACAATGAAGACGCCCACAAGGGTCAGTTGACCCCGGGGTGACTTGAATGTTTTGCTTGTCCTGCACAGGTTATGTATGAAGGCCTGCAAAGGCACCATAGCAAGGGAAAAAATATGGCTGGAAATTCTGGCGGCCCATGGGGCGGCGGACAGGGCGGAGGCGGCGATGATGACGACCGCCGCAATAATGGCGACGACAAACGCCCCGGCTCTGGCGGGCCGCAAATGCCCGAGATCGAACAACTGATGAAAAAAGGCCAGGATCAGCTTCGTGTGCTGATGGGCGGCCGCGGTGGTGGCAGTGGCAACCAGGGTGGCGGCGGTGGCGGCGCGCCAAGCATCGGCAAAGGCACGATTTTTCTGGGCCTGCTTGTTGCTGCGGGCCTCTGGGCCTTCGCCAGCTTCTACCGGGTTGATACATCCGAGCAATCTGTTGAGCTCATGTTTGGCAAATACTTGGAGACCGGCGAAGAGGGCCTGAATTTTGCCCCCTGGCCGATTGTCTCCCGCGAGATTGTCGCGGTGACCCGTGAAAACACCGAAAACATCGGCGTCACACGTGGCGGTGTCGGCGGAGAAGGCCTGATGCTCACCGGTGATGAAAACATTGTCGATATTGATTTTCAAGTGGTCTGGAACATCAACGATCTTGAAAATTACCTGTTTAATCTGGCCGAGCCGGGCGACACCGTGCGCGCGGTATCAGAATCGGTGATGCGCGAGATTGTCGCGCGTACTGATCTCACCCCGATCCTGACCACAGGCAAAGGCGAGATCGCCGCCGAATTGCGGACCTTGATTCAAGAAACCCTTGATAGCTATGATGCCGGCGTCAATATTGTACGGGTCAACTTTGACAAGGCCGATCCGCCGCGCAGCGTGGCCGATGCCTTCCGCGATGTTCAGGCGGCCGAGCAAACCCGTGATACGCTGGAAAAACAGGCCGATGCCTATGCCAACAAAGTTGTGGCCGGTGCGCGCGGTGAAGCCGCGCGCATGATCGCCGAGGCACAAGGCTATAGTGCGCAGGTGGTCAATGAGGCAGAAGGCGAAGCCAGCCGCTTTACCGCCGTGTTGGCAGAATACCAGAAAGCCCCGGAAGTGACCCGCAAGCGGCTCTATCTGGAAGCCATGGAAGACATCCTGGGAGACATCGACAAGATCATTCTGGATCAGAAGGGCATTGGTCAGGGCATTGTGCCCTATCTGCCTCTGAATGAATTACGCAAACCAAATACCGGAGGCCAGTAAGATGCGGAAATCTGCCCTTATTCTGCCAGTTCTTGTTGGCATAATCATTGCTTCGTTCTCCTCGGTTTATATCGTCGATGAACGCCAAATGGCCCTGCGCCTGTGGTTTGGCGAGGTCACTAAAGAAATCACCGAGCCGGGCCTCTATTTCAAGGTGCCGATGCTGCATGAGATCGTGAAATATGATGATCGTATTCTGGCGCTTGATACGCAACCGCTTGAGGTGACGATGAAAGACAACCGGCGGTTTGAGGTCGATGCCTTTGCCCGCTGGCGCATTCAGGATGCCAAGAAATTCCGCCGGGCGATTGGTAGCGGTGGTGCAAGTGCGGCCCGCAGTCGGCTTGAGACGATCCTCAACGCCGAATTGCGCGAGGTGCTTGGGGATCGTGTCTCAAACGCGCTGCTCTCGGCAGACCGAGTTGACCTGATGACTTTGATCCGCGATGCGGCGCGCGCCAAGGCCCTGAACCTTGGGGTTGAGGTTGTCGATGTGCGCATCAAGCGCGCCGACCTGCCCGAGCAGAACCTTGAGAAAACCTTTGAGCGGATGCGCGCCGAGCGCGAACGTGAAGCGGCAGATGAGATCGCCCGCGGTAATGAGGCCGCCCTTCGGGTGCGGGCTCAGGCGGATAAAACCGTGGTTGAAACCGTCTCTGAGGCCTCCAAAGAATCTGAAATTCTGCGTGGTCAGGCGGATGCAAAACGTAACGCAATCTTTGCCGAAGCTTACGGCAAAGACGCCGAGTTCTTTGAGTTCTATCGCTCGCTCAATGCCTATCGCAAAGCTCTGAAAGGCAGCAATTCAACCATGGTCCTCTCGCCTGATTCTGATTTTTTCAACTACCTGCAAACCGATCAGGGTGCTGCGGCCGGACAATGATTGGAAACGCGCTTCTGGCCTTCGGGCTGGTGCTTGTGGTCGAGGGGCTGGTCTATGCGCTGGCCCCTTCGCTTGTTGAACAAATGCTGGCAGCCCTCAGAGAATTATCCATCGAAAACCGCCGGATGCTGGGGCTTGCCGCGCTGGCCTCCGGGCTGTTGCTGGTCTGGATTGCCAAAACCCTTGGCGCTTGATTTCACCTTCATATATGGGTCACATAGCCGTGACATAATGATGCGGCCTTTACGATCCGCGGATCAGTACCTACATATTTGGTATTATCGTTCTGGCAAGTCGGATAGTTTTCTGGATTCTGACACATGAGGAGACCCAAAAAGTGAACGCTAAATCCATGATATTACCTCAACAAAACAAAATCAGGTTACGCGCTTTGTGGCTGACCGCCCTGGCAATCGGGCTGTTGCTCGCTCAGGCGATCGCAGCACAGGCCCGCCCTGAAAGCTTTGCCGATCTCGCTGAAAAATTCAGCCCGGCAGTTGTCAATATCACCACCTCAACCGTGGTTGCACGAAATACCGGGCAATCGCCGATTGTGCCTGAAGGTTCGCCTTTTGAGGATTTCTTCCGCGATTTTCGGGATCGTAATGGCCAGGAAGATCAGCCCCGCCGCGCCACGGCGCTTGGCTCGGGCTTCGTGATTTCCGAGGATGGTTTTATCGTCACCAACAACCATGTGATCGAGGGTGCCGATGAAATCATCATCGAATTCTATGAGGGGTTCAAGCTTGAGGCCAAACTCATCGGTACCGATCCCAAGGTTGATGTTGCCCTGCTCAAGGTCGAAACCGACAAACCGCTGACATTCGTATCGTTTGGCGACAGTGATAAAGCGCGGGTGGGCGATTGGGTGGTTGCCATGGGCAATCCGCTGGGTCAGGGCTTTTCCGTAAGCGCCGGTATCGTGTCGGCCCGCAATCGCGCCCTTTCCGGCACCTATGACGATTACATCCAGACAGATGCCGCGATCAACCGGGGCAACTCGGGCGGGCCGCTGTTCAATCTCGATGGCGAAGTGATCGGCGTCAACACCGCCATCCTCAGCCCCACAGGCGGCTCCATTGGCATTGGCTTTTCGATGGCCTCCAACGTGGTGTCACGGGTGGTTGATCAGCTCCGCGAATTTGGCGAAACCCGCCGCGGCTGGCTTGGGGTGCGCATTCAGGACGTCACCGATGACGTGGCCGAAGCCATTGGCCTTGAAAAAACCGCCGGGGCGCTGATCACCGATGTGCCCGATGGCCCGGCCAAGGAGGCCGGCATGCTGGCGGGCGATGTGATCATGTCGTTTGACGGTGTTGATGTAACCGATACCCGCGACCTTGTGCGCCAGGTTGGCAATGCTGAAATTGGCAAAACCGTGCGCGTGCTGGTGTTTCGCGATGGCAAAACCCAGACGCTGAAGGTTATCCTTGGCCGCCGAGAAGCCGCCGAAGGCGCTGTTCCTGCGGTTCTGGATGGCGGTGACAAGCAAAGCCCTGAAGCGCCGGTTGAAAAAGATCTGCTTGGCCTGACGATCAGCCCCCTGAATGCCGAGCTGCGTACGCAGCTTGGTCTTGATGAGGCTGCCACCGGCCTTGTGGTGATGGATATTGATGCTTTGTCCGAAGCTTACGACAAAGGCATGCGCGCGGGCGATCTGATCACCGAAGCGGGCCAGCAGAAGCTGCGCACCGTGGCCGATCTGGAAGCGCGCATCGCTGAGGCGAAAGAGGCCGGGCGCAAATCCCTGCTGCTGCTTGTGCGCCGCGCCGGTGATCCGCGCTTCGTGGCACTCGGGCTGGAAGAGAAATCTGAGTAAACACCGTAGGGCGGGCTTAAGCCCGCCTTACCCCTCTAATTCACCGCAGGCCCCTGGCCGGGTCGTGTAAAATCCCTCAAATCGGTATCACTGCGCAGATAAAGCGGGTGTTTGGCCGATCCGTCCTTGTTGACCCCCAGACAATGCAGCGGCTTGCCACTGGCCTCAACCGCATCAAAAATCGCCATGATTACCGGCCGGTAGCGCGGGTGCAGCTTGCCGTAAGCCATCACCACAATCTCGGCCTCCTGCGCCATCGCCACAATCGCCGGAATATTCGCCGGGCTGCAGGCCAGCGCGGGATCATGCGGAATGTCCTTCGGCGAGGTCGCCCGCCAATCCAGCATGTTCCCCTTCAGATAGCGGTTGAACCCCCAGCGTCTGGCAAACCCCACCTCGCGGTGGCAGGTCGGATCTGAGATCTCGGCCCCCGCCGTCGACGGATTCATCCCCAAAAACATGATACTGCGCGGGGTTTGGCCCTCTCGGCCCCAGTCGCGGGTCAAGGCCTGCCGGTAGCGCCCGCAGGCAGAAAATGTGGCCCCGCCGATCACCCCATCTGGCAAGGCCAACCGCACCTTGCCGCCGGGATCATGCAGCGTATCTGGATCAAATGCCGCCATATCAGCCCCCTGTCAGATATTGAACACCCGCATGGGATGCAGCTCACCCGCCTTGTAATGGCCCACCGCCACGGCGCGGCCATCACAGGCGGCCCAGCATTCATCGCCATATTCAAGCCCGGTTGCAATCACCATCCCGGCATTGCCATGGCGCAGCTTCGCCGCCGCCTCAGTGCTGCAGGTGACCATCGGCAAATCCGCCAGCCCCTCTTCTAGCGGGCGGATATAGCTATCAAGCTCCGGATCCTGCGCCAGCGCCTCGATCTGCGCAAGGCTGATCCCCTCACTGGCCTCAAACGGCCCCGACCAGATGCGCCTGAGCCGCACGACATGGCCCAGACAGCCCAGCGCCGCGCCCAGATCGCGCGCAATCGCGCGCACATACCCGCCCTTGCCGCAAACCATCTCAAGCGTCACATGATCGGCATCCGGCCGGTCCGTCAGTACCAGTTCCTCAACCCAAAGCGGCCGCGCGGCAAGTTCGATATCCTCGCCCTCCCGCGCCAGCTTATAAGCCCGCTGCCCGTCAATCTTCACCGCAGAAAATTTCGGCGGCACCTGCATGATGTCGCCCACAAACTGCCCCAAGGCCTGCTTGATCGCCGCGTCATCCGGGCGCAGATCGCTTTCGGCAATCACCTCGCCCTCGGCGTCATCGGTATTGGTCGCCTGCCCCAGCCGGATGGTAAATTCATAGGCCTTCAAAGCATCGGTAATATAGGGCACCGTTTTGGTGGCCTCGCCCAGCGCCACCGCCAGAACCCCGGTCGCATCAGGATCAAGCGTGCCCGCGTGGCCGGCCTTGCGCGCCGTGAGCGCCCAGCGCACTTTATTGACAACCGCAGTCGAAGTCATCCCCGCAGGCTTATCCACCACAAGCCATCCCGATATATCCCGGCCTTTGCGTTTGCGTGCCATTCCCAGCCTCTTATTCATTCAAAAGCGCGGCCTAACCGGGCAGGCAGGCGGCGTCAATCAATCCGTTGCCGCGCCGACCACGCCCACCATCGGCCCCATGGGAAAGCCGCCGTCAAACCGCTCAATCCCGGGCGCATATAGCCGCGATATATTGCCATCGAAATAAAGCGCCTGCGGGGTTTTCAGATGATCGCGAAACAACGATCCGAACTGATGAAACGTCACCGGCTCATTCGAGATCACAAACCACGCGCGTGCGCCATCTTCCGATGTGCCCACGCCGTTGCGCACGTATTTACTGTCACTATCCGGCAAGAACCTCGGGTGCAACGCGCCATCAATCACCAGCATCGGCCCCGATTGCGTGGCATAGTCACATAAGGGCTTTTCGCGCAGATACCTGAGCGTCTCAACCACATCGGCACGCCCCTCGCGGATGCAAAACACCCCGTTGGGCAGCAATCCGAAATTCCCCGGACCGTCCGAGCTGATCACCCGGCTGATCTCCTGCCCGGCTTCCACATATTGCCCCACCGGCGCGCGGTCCTGATGATACATGCCTGCGTTCATGGCAAAGTCCAGCCGCATCCCCTGCGGCTCAAGCAAACGCTCGATATTGGTAAAACTGCCCAGCGGCTTATCGGTGTCCGGATCCCGCAGGAACAGCCGCAGCCCCTCGTGCGTGGCGTCAACCTCACAAATGGTATAGCCCGCGCCGCGGTAGGCCTCATCCCGGCATTCAACCGCCCCTGCCGGGCTGGCGATCACCGCAAATGCAAGGGCCCGAAACCAGCGCATACCAGCCTAATCCAGATCCCGGCGCACGGCATCCTGGGCAAAAAGCCTGCGGGCTTCATCCATCTGGTCAAAGGTCTCATCCAGGCGAAACCGCAGATCAGGCGCGTATTTCAGGGCCAGCTTCCTGCCAATGATCCGGCGCAATTCATGCTTGTTGCGCGCCAGATATTCAATAATCACATCCCGGCCCTCCCCGCCCAGAGGCAGCACATAAGCCGTGGCGATCTTGAGGTCAGGCGAGGTCCGCACCTCGCCCACCGTCACCGAAAGCCGGTTGAGATCGGGATCATGAATATCCCCGCGCATCAACACCTCGGAAAGCGTGCGCCGGATCAGCTCGCCCACCCTCAATTGCCGTTGCGAAGGCCCCGGCCCGTCATGAAACTTGTTCTTTGCCATGAATCAGCATCTAAGCCCTCATGCAGGCTTTGCCAAGCCATGACGCGCGGGTTATGCAATGGCCAAGGAGAACATAACATGACAGACACCCCCGGAATTGTTGTAACCGGCGCCTCGGGCCGCATGGGCCGGATGCTGATCCAAACTATTAGCGATAGCAATCGCGCCCGGCTGACGGGCGCTGTTGAACGCAAGGGCCATGCCTGGATTGGCCTTGATGTGGGCAGCGCCATGGGCGGGGCACCGCTTGGCGTGATGGTCACCGATGACCCGCTTGAGGCCATCGCCAGCGCGCAGGCGGTAATTGATTTCACCGCCCCTGCCGCAACGGTTGAATTTGCCACCCTCACGGCGCAGGCACGGGTGGTGCATGTGATCGGCACCACCGGATTTGCCGAGGGTGATCTGGCCCGCCTCAAAGCCGCCGCGCGTCACGCCGTCATTGTGCGCGCGGGCAACATGAGCCTTGGGGTCAACCTGCTCACGCAGCTCACCAAACAGGTGGCTGCCGCCCTCGATGAGGATTTTGACATCGAAATCGTTGAAGCACATCACAACCAAAAAGTCGATGCGCCTTCCGGCACCGCGCTGATGCTCGGGCAGGCCGCCGCCGACGGGCGCGGTGTATCGCTTGATGCTGTCTCGGACCGGGGCCGCGACGGCATGACCGGCAAACGGACGCGCGGCCATATCGGATTTTCCGCCATTCGCGGCGGTGACATCGTGGGCGAGCATGATGTGATCTTCGCCGCCCCCGGCGAGCGCATCACCCTGCGCCACATCGCCACCGACCGCGCGGTTTTTGCCCGTGGTGCCCTCAAGGCCGCGCTTTGGGGTCAGGGCCGCGGCCCGGGTGAATATGACATGCTTGATGTTCTGGGGCTAACTCAGGGCTGAATATGGTTGACAGTGCTGGAACGCGCGCGCCCGCCAGCCATGACCCCACCGATCGCAAATCCTGTTTTGCAAACCATATGGTAGGGTTGCAAGCAACATCATGAAAAGCTTGAAACACCTGTCTGAATTTATATGCTGCAAATTTATTGAATACATTTAATCCGGAAAATACATTTCATGAAAAGTGATGCTCCAAAGCTTTCTATTGTTGTCGTTTTTCATGATATGCGCCGTGAAGCCAGGCGCACATTACTGTCACTCAGCCCAGGCTACCAAAAAGATGTGCCGAAGGAAGCGTATGAAGTTATTGCCATTGATAACGCCTCCTCGGCGCCTTTGGACCCGGAGATGGTAGCCGGGTTTGGCCCGAATTTCAGATACCATAATTTTGATACCATATCCGCTTCTCCGGTTGCGGCCGTTAACTTTGGTGCCGATATGGCCCGTGGGAAAGCCCTGGCAGTGATTGTCGATGGGGCAAGAATGGCAACGCCCGGCCTGATCAGACAAACCCTTGCTGCTTACCGGGCTTTTGAGATGCCCTATGTTTGCGCGCTCTCGTGGCATCTTGGCCCCGATATTCAGCCCAACACCCTGCAGGATGGATATGATCAGACGGTCGAGGACAGGCTCATTGCATCTGTGAACTGGCCCGAAGATGGCTATTGCCTTTTCGATATTGCAACGCTTGCGCCTTCATCCCGGCCCGGTTTCCTGGGAGGGGCACCAACCGAATGCAGTTGGTTTTGCATGCCGCGTGATGAATTCATTCGCAAGGGCGGCTTCAATACGGCTTTTCAATCGCCCGGCGGCGGTCAATGCAATCATGAATTTCGTAATCGTATACTTTCCGACGCGGGCTTTACCCCGGTTGTATTGCTAGGTGAAGGTGTTTTTCATCAGTTTCATGGCGGGGCGGCAACAAACGCACCGCCGGGCCGTCGCCCGCATAAAGACTTCGCCGCTGAATATGAGGCCATTTTCGGGGCGCCACTACACGTTGCCACTCCGATGAACCTATCCTATTTCGGATCTATGCACACTAAGGCGCGACGGTTTTTGGCACCATCAAAGAACGGGCCCTGACAATATGACCCCGACCACTTTTCGCCTCAACCCCATTGCCATCGGCGGCCTCGGCGGCAGCGGCACGCGCCTTATTGCCGGTATCCTTGCAAGATCAGGTTGCTATATCGGGCAAGAGTTGAATCATAGCCTCGATAATCTATGGTTTACCCTGTTGCTGCGCCGCCAATCCTGGTTCAGGGATTTCCCCCCAGATCAGGATATTCGCACCGCGATCAGATTGTTCCGCATTGCGATGGTTTCAGGGCTGGGCAACCACTCCTTTACATCAGATGAAAAAGAAATTCTTGAACAGACCACCCAAGAAATCACCCGCATGAAGGCACAATCGCCAAAAAGACTTCAAACAGTAGCGGATAGTCTTCGAAATTCCCAATCAACAGATTGCCGATCCTATGCGCGCTGGGGCTGGAAAGAACCCAATACGCATATTTTCCTGCCATATCTGGCCGATATCATTCCCGGCCTCAAATACGTTCATGTGGTGCGCAACGGTCTGGATATGGCCTTTAGCGACAATCAAAATCAACTGAAAAACTGGGGCCGCTATATCCTTGGTCCGGAATTTAGCAAGACGCCTTCAGCATCTCAAAAGCTTGATTTCTGGATTGTTGCAAATCTGAGGGCGATACAAACTGGCCGGGAAAAACTTGGGAACAACCTGTTTGTTCTTGACTATGATGAATTATGCACAATGCCAGAAAAGACATTGCCCGCGCTGCTTGGGTTCCTTGAAACACCTGGCACAGCTGATAAATATACCGATCTGATTTCGCCCGTATCACTGGGCAGGCATAAATCAGAAGATTGTTCTTTCCTGTCCGAGAAACAAAAGCAAAGCGTGGCATTCATCCACAGCCAAATCAGCCATTAAAGTGTTTCGCGAAATCCTGCCTCAGAAGATTTAAGGTGAAACTTGGCTTTAACACGGTTTTGCCATGCCAGCTTCATGATCCTGACAGCTTTGCGATTAACCATGACTTGGTGGAATTCAGACAGGCCTGAATACCACCGGACTTAATTAAAATCCTGAAAACCGGATTTAGAACATTGTTTTGGGCAGGGTGTCGTGTAGAGTTAAAGCAATAACGCCGAATGGCGATTTTAATAGATAATTACCGGCATATTTTGCCATATGGGACGCAAGGGGAACACATGTTTTTATCATTTGGGGCTCGGCTGATCAGGCCGTTGATTGCAGTATTTTTTCTTTCACTGGCAAATGTTTTAAGCGTCTCCTCTGCGGTGCAGGCACAGCCCACATTCGCAACCGAATTCAGCCCCAACACAATCGGGCCGGGCGGTGGATCAACAGTGATCTATACCATCATGAATGGCTCCGGCTCACCGGTCACGGATCTGGCCTTTGCCAATGTTTTGCCCACGATTCCGGGGGATGTGGATATCGCCACCCCCGCCAACGCCTCCACCACATGTGCAGGCACAGGTGGCGCAGCCCTTGCCACCCTGAACGCCCCGGATGGCGGCGGCACAATCACGTTTTCCAACGGTCAGATCGCTCCCGGCTCATCCTGTACGGTCAGGGTTGATGTAACGGCATCCACAATCGGGGTGCATACAAATACCACCGGTGATCTGACTTCAAGCGCCGGTAATTCCGGAACCGCGACGGATGATCTGACCGTGAACGGCGCATTGCCCGGTTTCACAAAGTCCTTCGCGCCGTCCTCTGTACCCCTTGGCGGATCGTCAACGCTGACCTACCTTATCGACAATTCAGCCAATGCCAGCCGGATCGGCAATCTGGATTTCACAGAAAACCTGCCAACCGGAATGGTCATTGCCCTGCCCGCCAACGCATCAACTGATTGTGTTAGTACCAGCAATCCAGACACCACCCTTACAGCCCCGCCAGGCGGATCAACCATCACGCTTGACGCCAACGGCTTCAACGGTTTTGCGGGGTTTGAGGTCCTCCCCGCCATGGCGACTTGCACGGTTTCGGTTGATGTCACCGCCACCGGAGGGGGCATGCTGTCGGCCATATCCGGCCCGCTACTGGCAGATTTCGTATCGGCCGGCACCTCGGCCGCCACGCTTGACGTCACGGTCGCAGAGCTGAACATCACCAAGGCGTTCCTCACCAATCCGGTAAATGCAGGCAGTTCCATAACGCTGCGCTTCACGATTGAAAACTTCAACCGCACTTTCAGCGCAACCAATGTGTCTTTCACTGATGATTTAGCGGCAATGAACCCAACCGCTGTTTTTGACAGTCTTATATCAAACGATTGCGGCGGCTCCATTACCGGGGTCGCGGCCCAGAACATCGCCTTAAGCGGCGGCATCATTGCGCCGGGCACGCGCTGCACAATCGACGCCTCGGTTTCCACAACGGCCGCGGCCCTCACCGGCAGCTACCCAAATGTCACAACGCCGGTCTTGGCAACCATTAATGGCACGCCGGTGATCGGGAATGCCGCGTCGGATACCCTTCAGATTTTGGGCGCGGATAACACACCGCCAAGCGTGGCCCTGAATGTCCTGACTGCGGCACCAGTGGCCGGGGGTCCGGTCACCGTGGAATTTACCATCGACAATGGCTCCCCCACCAGCGCCGCCACAGATCTGGCGCTTGTTCTTGACCTGATCCCGCCGCTGCCCTTCCCGGCGTCTGTCACATTGCCCCCCGTGCCCAACCCGCCCTGTGGGGCCGGATCGTCGCTTGCGCTGATCTCTCTGGGGACGGATGACCAGGGCCTGTCACTGACTGGCGGGTCTTTGGCCGCGGGCGGCTCGTGTACGTTCACGGCTGTCCTGAACCTTCCGGCTGATTTTCCCGGCGGCAGCTATACCCTCACCACGGACGCCCCAACCGCAACCGTGGGCGGCGCGTCCGTTACCGGCACCGGTGACAGCGCCAGCTTTACGGTTGCCGGTGGGCTGAACCTGAGCTTCTCCAAGTTCTTCTCACAAACAGCCACGCCCGGCGGCAGCGTCGATCTTACCTTCCGCATTACCAGCGGCGGCGATAGCGGCGCGACAGAATCCATAAACTTTACCGATGATCTCGCCCCGGTGCTCGCAGGGCTCACGGCAAGTGCCACCTCCCTCAATCAATGCGGCGGGGCCCTGACCGGCACCACATTGCTCAGCTATACCGGCGGTACGCTTGCCGCAGGTGCCTCATGTGACATTACCGTTACGCTTGCTGTTCCAGCCGCTGCAGCGGCGGGCAGTTACAACAACACAACCAGCCTGCTTTCCGCCGAACCTGCGGGCGGCGGAGCCCCGGTTACCTTTGCCCCGGCAAGTGACAATCTTTCGGTGGCCGGGCTAGATTTCACCAAGGAATTCATCGGCGATCCGGTGATTGCCGGGAATACGCTGACCCTGCGCTATACCATCACCAACCAGCATCCCAGCGAGAATGCCACCATTACCTTTTTCACCGATAACCTTGCCGGTGCTCTGACAGGTCTGGCCGCCACCGGGGCCGCAACCGCAGATAGCTGCGGCGGGGCGCTCTCTGGCACAACTTTTCTGATTTATACCGGTGGTGCAGTGGCCGCCGGAAACAATTGCACCATTGATGTGCCAATTCTGGTGCCCGCCGGGGCGGCAGACGGCACGTATGGCAGCACAACCAGCAGCCTTTCCGCCACTCAGGGCAGCCCTGTCATCGTGGCCCCGGCATCTGATACCCTGACCGTACAAACCGGTCAGTTGCAACTGGTCAAGGCGTTCACCGATGATCCGGTTGCTCCGGGTGGCGCTGCCACGCTGGAATTCACCGTAGAAAACCTCAGCACCACAACCGCCGCTTCCGGCATCGCCTTCACCGATGATCTGGCGGCAATGCTGGCTGGCACCACCTTTGACAGCGTATTATTCAACACCTGCGGCGCAGGCCTTGGCGGCACCGGAAGCAGCTTGATCTCCGTGACAGGCGGGGCTTTGGCTGCGGGCGGCAGTTGCATCATCCGGGTGTCAACCACCATACCCGCCGGGGCCGGGGCCAACACCTATACCAATACAACATCCGGCCTTACCGGTACCATTGGCGGCTCTGCTGTCACCGGCGATGCCGCCAGCGATAATCTGGTCGTGTCCGTTGCCGGGGCGGCAGTCTTCAGCAAATCATTCGCCGCGCCGGTACAGCCCTCGGGCACGGCCCGGCTGACCTTTACCATCGACAATTCCGATGCCGCCGCCGTGGCGCTGACGGCGCTTAACTTCAACGATGATCTCGATGCCATGCTGACCGGTGCAACCCTTGGTACGACCATAACCAACACCTGCGGCGGCACCCTTGGCGGCACTTCGCTGCTTGCCTATTCTGGCGGGTCCGTTGCCGCCGGGGCAAGCTGCACCGTTGTTGTCGATATCAATATCCCGGCCACGGCACCGGGGGGCAGCTTTGCCAATACCACGTCGGATCTGACCTCATCGGGCCTCTTTGTGACTGGCCCGGCAGTGGCCAATCTGACGGTTGAACCCTCCCCCACATTTGCAAAAGCCTTCGGCCCGGCCTCCATCGCCCAGGGCGAGGCCTCGACCCTGACTTTCACCATCGACAATTCCGCCTCGTCACTTGGCGTCTCGGCGCTTGCCTTTAGCGATAACATGCCCGCGGCGGTCACCATCGCCGCCACCCCGCCCCCCGGCAACACCTGCGGCGGCAGCCTCACGGCGGCGGCAGGCAACAGCGCCATTTCCCTGAGCGGTGGCACGGTTGGGGCGGGCGCAAGTTGCACCGTGACAGTGCCGGTGACCTCTCTCACCATTGGCAGCCATATCAACACAACCGGCGATCTGACATCCAGCGCAGGCAATTCAGGCACCGCATCCGATACGCTGGCGGTAACAGCGGCCCCCGCGCCCACCTTTGCCAAGGCATTTGGCCCCAGCCCGATCACCCAGTCCGGGATTTCAACCCTGATATTCACCATTGATAATGCCGCCTCTCAACTTGAGGCCACATCGCTTGATTTCACCGATACATTCCCTGCCGGTCTGGTTATCGCCGCCACGCCAAACAATTCCACCACCTGTAGCGGCGGCATGGCATCGGTCACCGCCGGTGGCGCATCCTTCGGCTTTTCCGGTGGCAGCGTTGCCGCCGGGGCAAGCTGTACGGTTCAGGTTGATGTGACGGCGGCAACCCCGGGCAATTACACCAATGTCTCGGGCGATCTGACATCCAGCCAGGGCAATTCAGGCACAGCCTCCGATACGCTGGTGGTTGATCCGGCATCGGCACCGGGGTTCAGCAAATCCTTCGCCCCCGCCAGCATTGTTCAGGGTAATATCTCAACCCTGACATTCACCATCGACAACACCGCCTCGCCGCTTGCGGCAAATTCGGTTGATTTTGCCGATGTCATGCCCGCAGGCCTGACCATCGCCACCCCGGCCAATATCACCAACACCTGCAACGGCGGCACATTGACGGCGGTGTCCGGCAATGGAAATCTGTCCTACAGAAGCGGATCAGTGTCCGCCAATGCCTCCTGTACGATTGCGGTTGATGTCACCTCAACCACCCTGGGCAATGCCGTCAATACAACCGGCGATCTGACATCATCCCTGGGCAACAGCGGCCCCGCCTCGGCCATATTAAACGTAACCGCCGCCCCTGCCCCCGGTTTCTCACAGGCCTTCACCCCCGCAACGATTATCGTAAACGGGGTGTCCAGCCTGGTGTTTACCGTTGATAACAGCGGTGCCCTGATTGCTGCATCGGCCCTGAATTTCAACAACACCCTGCCGACAAATGTCACCGTCGCGCCCGCGCCCAATGCCTCGACCACCTGCGGCGGCTCTCTCACAGCCACAGCCGGGGCCGGCAGCCTTGCCCTATCCGGCGGCTCGGCTGCCGCCGGGGCCACCTGTCAGGTCAGCGTTGATGTGACATCCGCCATTGCCGGCAGCTATCCCAACACACCGGGGGATCTCACCTCATCCCTGGGCACCAGCACAGCGGGCTCGGCCAGCCTGACGGTCAATGCCGATCCCCGGGGGCAGGTGACCTTCATTCAGCAATCCGCCATTGACGCGGCTTTTGGCTTCACCTCACCTGAGGCCTCGCTGAACTTCACCATCAACACCACCGCAGGCACCGGCTCGGCTGGCCCCATTGCCGTGCCGGTTGGCTCCCATAGCGTTACCCAAAGCGGGCCGGCTGGGATTGGCAATGCCTCGATCACCTGCTCTGACAATGATAGCACCGGCAATGCCGCAACCGGGGTGATCACCCTGAACGTGGCCCCGTTTGAGACCCTGACCTGCACCATTGCTTCGGTCGATTCACGGCAAAAAACCGTGGATACCATCAACTCTTTCCTCAATCGTCGCAACAACCTGATCCTCAGCAATCAGCCCAGCCGGGCCCGCCGCATGGATCGCCTGAGAACCGGCAGCACCGGGGTTCAGCGGTTGTCTTATCAAAACGGTGATCTGCAATCCATGCTGCCCTTCGCAACAAACTTTCAGTCACTGGCAGACGGCAATCTGGAATTTTCCACCTCCGTCACCAAGGCCGCGACGGGATATAATAAATTCCTGCTGGCCCATGACGGGGAGCCGGAATCAACCAGCCTGATCGGCAACAACCGGTTCGATGTCTGGCTTGAAGCCAGCCATAACAGGTTCAATGCATCCCAGGGTTCCGGCGGGCACTTCACCATCGGCTATCTCGGGGCGGATTATCTGGTCAATCCCAAAGTACTGGCCGGTGTCATGGTGCAATATGACGAACTGCTTGACGCCTCGGCCCAGACCAATTCACGGGTCAAGGGCAAAGGCTGGATGATCGGGCCTTATATCACCGCGCAACTGGCGCCGAACCTCTATTTCGATGGCCGCTTTGCCTACGGTAAATCCCGCAACAGGATCAGCCCGTTCAACACCTATACCGATACATTCAAAACCGATCGCTGGCTGGTAAGTGCCAATCTGTCGGGCAATTTCACGTTGGAAAACTGGCAAATGTCGCCAAATGTCAACCTCGCCTATATCGAGGAAAATCAACACGCTTATGTCGATAGCCTGAACGTCGGCATTCCAAGTCAGACGGTTGGCCTTGGGCAGCTCCGCTTTGGCCCTGATTTCTCAACCGTGATCCAGGGGGCGAACCACTCGATCATCGAGCCGCGCTTTACTATTGACGGCATCTACAACTTTGGCAATCGCAGCGGCAATCCGCTTGTCAACAACACCTCAAACGAATCCGACGGCTGGCGGGCGCGCATCGAAACCGATGTCTCGATCACCAACCGCCACGGCACCCAGCTTCAGCTTGGGGTGAATTACGACGGCATCGGCCAGTCCGATTTCGAAAGCTACGGGGTCAGTTTCAAAGTGACGATCTCGCTGAACTGATCCGGGCGGGGTATAAAAAGCCACCCCACTAATAAACCGCCCCTTCGATTTTAGGGGCGGTTTCACGGCAACCACCCATTTGATCTTTTCACTTGATATACCCCCGACATACAGCGAAAACGGCGCGCAACAGGCCCGTCAGAACAGCATAAGGAACAAGTGTAATGCGGATCGTTTTCTGGGTGGGCCTCGTCACGATCGTGATTGATCAGCTATCGAAATATCTGGTGGTGCATATGCTCAATCTGGCGCGGGTGCGGACGATTGACGTGCTGCCGCCCTGGCTCAATTTCCACATGGGATGGAATACCGGGGTGAATTTCGGTGTGCTGCCCCTCAACCGCTGGCTGCTGATTGCCGTGGCGCTGATCATCTCGGCCGCGGTTCTTGTCTGGGTCCGGCGCGCGCCGGGCGGGCGCTGGCATGGAATATCTGCCGGTCTGCTTGTTGGCGGGGCGATTGGCAACGTGATTGACCGGCTGATCTACGGCGCGGTTGCGGATTTCATCAACATGTCCTGCTGCGGCATCAATAATCCCTTTGTCTTCAATATTGCCGATATTGCGGTCTTCGCCGGGGCTTCGGGGCTGGTGATCTTTTCCAACTCAAAAAAGCCCTCGTGACGCCCGCATTTATGTGCAATAAACCCCTGAAATTAAGTTCAAGGAGAGTGGCATGGCCCTGCCGCGCATATTGATTTTCATGCTGATCTTTGCCCTGGCCGCCTGTGGCAGCCGGAAAGAAGAGACCAACCTGAGGCGAATCAAGCGAACCAGCAACGGCCCCGATGAATTCAGCATCATCCCCGGCAAGCCGCTGCAATCACCGGAAAGCTATGCCGCCCTGCCCGCGCCCACGCCCGGCGGTGGCAATATCACCGATCAAAACCCCAATGCCGATGGGGTTGCCGCTTTGGGCGGTAATCCCGGCGCATTGGCCGAAACCGGTATCGCCCCCAATGAAGCCGGGCTTGTATCCTACGCCTCGCGCTACGGCGTGACGCCGGGCATTCGTCAGACACTGGCAAGGGAAGATCTGAAAGCCCGCCAGCGCCACGGCAAGGTCAATATTTTCCATATCGGCCCGACGGATGATTATGCCAATGCCTATAAACGTCAATGGCTGGATGCCTTCGCCGAAGAGCGCCGCCTGCGCCGCCTTGGCGTGGCAACCCCTTCTGCCCCGCCGGAAGGTCAATAAAGATTGGCATTACAAAGCTGTAAGATATGCTTGATCTGCTGCATTAGTTTCCTATGTTAACCAGAGCCGCACCCTCGCGGGGCCTTTGCCATTGACCGGAGATTTCACATGCGCCACCTGATCACCTGCCTGATGGCCCTTATTGCCGTGCCCGCGCTGGCCAATGAACAGGTCACAAATTTCACCCTCGATAATGGCATGAACGTGGTGGTGGTTGAGGATCACCGCGCGCCGGTGGTTACGCAAATGGTCTGGTATCGCGCCGGCTCTGCCGATGAAAAGCCCGGCGTCTCGGGTGTCGCGCATTTTCTTGAACATCTCCTCTTCAAAGGCACCAAAACCCTTGAATCCGGCGAATTTTCCGCCACCGTTGCGCGCAATGGCGGCTCGGACAATGCCTTCACCAGCTATGATTATACGGCTTATTTCCAAAGGGTTGCCGCCGACCGGCTGGAATTGATGATGCGCATGGAAAGTGACCGCATGGTCAATCTGCAACTCGGCGAAGACGACATCAAAACCGAACGCAACGTGATCATCGAAGAGCGCAACCAGCGCACGGAAAACAACCCCTCTGCGCTGTTTCGCGAACAAAAAAGCGCCGCGCAATACCTCAATCACCGCTACGGCGTGCCGGTGATCGGCTGGCAGCAGGAAATGTATGATCTCGGCCTCAAAGACGCACTTGGATTTTATAGCGTCTATTATTCCCCCAACAACGCCACTTTGGTGGTCGCGGGTGATGTCACCCCCGATCATGTGCGCACGCTTGCCGAAAAATATTACGGCGTGATCCCCGCCAACCCCGATCTGCCGCCGCGCGCCCGCCCGCAAGAGCCGCGCCAGATGGCCGAGCGCCGCCTGATCTTCAAGGATCCGCGCGTGGCCCAGCCCTATGTCAGCCGCTCCTACCTTGCCCCCGAACGCGATAGCGGCGCACAGGAAAAAGCCGCGGCCCTGACCCTTCTGGCAAATATCCTCGGCGATGGCACCAATTCGGTTCTGGCCGAAAAGCTGCAATTTGACAGCCGTAAAGCGGTGCAAACCGCCGCCTATTACTCGGGCCAGTCGCTGGATGATACCACCTTCACCCTCATCATTGTCCCGGCGGCGGGTGTGACCCTGCAACAGGCCGAAGACGCGATGGATGAGGTTTTGGCAAATTTCCTTGAAACCGGCATTGATGAAGACCAACTGGCGCGCATCAAGATGCAAATCCACGCGGCCCAGATATACGCCCGCGATGATGTGGGCGCGCTTGCCAACCGCTATGGCAGCGGCCTCAGTCAGGGCCTCACGATTGACGATATTCAGGCCTGGCCGGATATCCTGCAAGCGGTTAACAGCGATCAGATCATGACCGCCGCCCATGAGCTGTTCAACCGCAAAAATGCCGTCACCGGATGGCTGACCGCGCCGGAGGTGCTGCAATGATCCGCCTTATATCCGTCCTTTTCATCGCCCTTACCACCGCCCTGCCCGCGCGCGCCGAAGTCAACATTCAGGAGCTTACAACCCCCGGCGGCATCAACACCTGGCTGGTCGAAGATCATGCCATCCCCTTCGTGGCGCTTGAGCTGCGCTTTCGCGGCGGGGCCTCGCTTGATGCGCCGGGCAAACGCGGAGCCACCAACCTGATGGCCGCCCTGATCGAGGAAGGCGCCGGTGATATGGACGCCCGCGCCTTTGCCCGCGCCCGCGATGGGCTTGCCGCCTCGTTCAGCTATGATGCCGATAATGATGCGGTCACGGTTTCGGCCCGTTTCCTTACTGAAAACCGTGATCAGGCGGTGGCGCTTTTGCGCGACAGCCTGATCAACCCGCGCTTTCATCAGGCCGCGATTGACCGGGTCAGGGCGCAGGTGCTCTCGATCATCCAATCCGACGAAAAAGACCCGCAAACCCTTGCCGGCAAGGCCTTTGGCACCCTGGTCTACGGCGATCATCCGTATGGCAGCGCCCTGAACGGCACGGTCGAATCCGTAACCGCCCTGACCCGCGAGGATATTCAGGCCGCGCATCGCGCCGTCATGGCCCGCGACCGGATTTATGTCAGCGCGGTGGGCGATATCACCGCCGATGATCTAACAAACCTGCTTGATGACCTGCTGGGCGATCTGCCCGCCACCGGCGCGCCCCTGCCGCAAGAGGCCGATGTGAACATGCCCGGTGGCGTGATGGTGGTTGCGTATGACACCCCGCAATCGGTGGCGGTTTTCGCCCAACCCGGCATTGACCGTGATGATCCCGATTTCTTTGCCGCCTATATCCTCAATCACATCCTTGGCGGCGGCTCATTTGAATCGCGCCTGATGCAGGAGGTGCGCGAAAAGCGCGGCCTGACCTACGGCGTCTATTCCTATCTGGTGGACCGCGACAAGGCACAGGCGTGGATGGGCTCGGTCGCCTCGGCCAATGACCGCATTGCCGATGCCATCAAGGTGATCCGTGATGAATGGGCCCGCATCGGCAAGGACGGCGTGACCGCGGCCGAATTGCAGGACGCCAAAACCTATCTCACCGGCGCTTATCCCTTGCGGTTTGACGGCAACGGCCCCATTGCCAACATCGCTGTTTCCATGCAGGTCGAGGGGCTTGACCCCGATTACATCGCCACCCGCAACGACCGCATCAATGCCGTCACTTTGAAAGACATCAACCGCGTCGCCCGCGAATTGGTAAAACCTGACGCCCTGACTTTCGTTGTGGTCGGCAAACCCGAGGGGCTTGAGGCCACGCTGAATTAATCAAAATGCGGTGCGGGTGCTGGCATTTTTGGCAAATCGCTGCGCTTTTGCAGAAGCTTTTCACCATGTCAAAGCCCAAAACCGCAATCCGCTTGACCTCCCCCCCGCCTCCATCGCAACTAGGGCCAGACCGCAAACCAGCCGGAGCCTGCCACCATGCCCGCCCCCCTGCCCGACCCCCGCCTGATTGTTGCCCTTGATGTGCCCAACGCGCTTGAGGGCCTGAAAATCGCTGAAACTCTGGGCGATACCGTGTCTTTCTATAAAATCGGCCTTGGCATGCTCACCGGCGGTGGGCTGGCGCTGGCGGATGAGCTGAAGCGCGCACATGGCAAGCGCATCTTCCTCGATATGAAACTGTTTGACATCAGCGCCACGATTGAACGCGCCGTGCGCGGGCTGGCGGCATATGATTTCGATTTCCTCACGGTGCACGGCGATCCGCATGTGGTGCGTGCCGCGCGTGAAGGCGCGGCTGGCAGCCATACCAAAATCCTCGCCGTCACCATCCTCACCTCGCTTGACCGCGCCGATCTTGATGCCGGTCAGATCAAACAGGGCGACCTCCCCGATCTGGTGGCCGAGCGCGCCGGCCGCGCCTTTGAGGCCGGTGCCCACGGCGTCATCGCCTCGCCGCAAGAGGCCGCGATGATCCGCGCCCTGCCCAATTCATCTGGTCGCCTGATCGTCACCCCCGGCGTACGCCCCTCAGGCACAGCTCTGGGCGACCAAAAGCGCGTCACCACCCCGGCCGAGGCCATCGCCGCCGGGGCCGATCACATCGTCATCGGCCGCCCGATTTTGCAAGCCGCCGATCCGGCGGCGACGGCACAGGCCATTCTTGCCGCTCTGCCGCGTTGAAAATTATCTGAATATTCCTGTTCTGTTCCACCCGGATTGGCTAAACTCACTCTGATACCGTCTCAAAAACCGCATATTGTACAAAACACCCGTATATTTTGTACAAGTTGTACAACATTTTCCAAGGCTCAAGCCCGATGCCCGCCCTGTGCCGCGATTGTCTGACAAGTTTTGAAACCGGCCCCCGCTGCCCCGCCTGCCGCAGCCCTCTGGTGATTGCCAATGAGGAACTGTTTGACCTCAAAATCGCCCATATGGATTGCGATGCGTTTTATGCAAGTGTGGAAAAACGCGATAATCCTGATCTCGTGGACAAGCCGGTGATTATCGGCGGCGGGCGCCGCGGTGTTGTCTCAACCGCTTGTTATATTGCAAGAATTCGCGGTGTGCATTCCGCCATGCCGATGTTTCAGGCGTTGAAATTATGCCCTGAAGCGGTGGTGATCCGCCCCCGGATGCAGGCCTATGCCGATGCCTCGCGCGCCATTCGTGCGATGATGCTTGAACTGACCCCTGCGATTGAGCCGCTCTCGCTTGACGAGGCTTTTCTTGACCTCACCGGCACCGAACGCCTGCACGGGCTTCCCCCCCCCATAATGCTGGCAAAACTCATCCTCAGAATGCGGTCCGAACTGGGCCTCACCGGGTCTATCGGCTTGTCACACAACAAATTTCTGGCCAAGGTCGCCTCGGACCTCGACAAGCCCCACGGGTTTTCGGTGATTGGTAAATCCCAGACAGACAGCTTTTTGCGTGACAAACCCGTCGGCCTGATCTGGGGCGTAGGCCAAGCCACACGCACCGCATTGGAGGCCGCGGGCATCCGTACCTTCGCCGACCTTCTGCGCTGGGACAGTGCCGATCTTACTGCCCGGTTTGGCGCGATGGGTGACCGGCTCTGGCATCTGGCGCGGGGGCAGGATCATCGCCGCATATCTGCAAATTCCCCGGTAAAATCAATATCCAAGGAGATTACATTTTCCGAAGATACCCACAATGCGGATATATTGGACGGCCATATCTGGCGCCTGTCCGAGCAGGTTGCAGACCGCGCCAAAGCCCGTCAGCTTGCCGGGCGCGTGATCATGCTCAAGCTCAAGCGCGCGGATCACTCCCTGATCAGCCGCCGCCTTTCCCTGCGCGACGCGACCCAGTTTGCCGATACGATCTACCGCACCGCTGCCGACCTGATGGCGCAGGTCGAACCGGGCACGCCCTATCGTCTGATCGGTGTTGGGATCTCTGATCTGATCCCCGAATCAGGGGCAGACCTGTCTGGTGATCTGCTGGATCCAAATGCCAGCCAGCGCCGCAAAACAGAAAAAGCCACCGATGATATCCGCCGTAAATTCGGCCCCGACGCCATCCGCAAAGGCCGTGCTTTACGGTAATCGCCCCGCTCTATTCCGCCGCCAATGATTGATCCATAGGGCGGCCAATCGCGGCAATCAGCGGGATCACCTCATTCAGAACCCGTTGAAAGGCTGTGAAATTTCCATTTGGCCGCACCAGTCGTTCATTCATGTAAAGGGCCCGGTCAATCTCGATCTGCACCGCATGACGGCCCAGGGCCGGGCGGCCATATTGCTGGGCGATATAGGCCCCGGCAAAGGGCGTGTTGCGTGTTACCACCAACCCCGCCGCGACAAACGCGGCTTCAATCCCCTCAACAATATCTTCGCCTGCGGTCGTGCCAAAACGATCCCCCAACACAATCTCAGGGCGGTGCCTGCCAGAGCGCGCAATGGCATCCATCGCCTCATGCGGCATCGAATGGCAATCCACCAGAATCGCCCGGCCAAACAGCATATAGGCCTGATTCAACTGGGTTTGCAGCGCCTCATGATAGGGCCGCCAATAGTGGGTGATGCGCCGTTCGGCCTCGGCAGCCGTTATTTTACCCGCATAAATCGCCTGGCCATTGGCCACAACCCGCGGGATCACACCCAGCCCCGAGGCCACACGCGGATTATGCCCGGCGCGGCGCACCCCTTCGATCAAAGCCGGGTCAAGCTCATCGCAACTGCGGTTCATATCCACAAACGCACGCGGCACCCCGGCTGTGATCAGTGGCGCGCCGTATTTTGGCGCATCTGCAAACAACCGGTCCACAAAGGCATCTTCCGAGCTGCGCACCGAATGCTGGTTAAGCGTGGTTTGATGCAGAAAAGACTTGGGATAGTCCCGCCCGCTATGGGGCGAGGCAAACACAACGCTTGTGCTGCGTGGCGCAGGCTTTGCAAGATGATAAGCGGCGTTTGGCATCATTTCTCCGATCTTTCCCCAACATAGACAAAATTTGCCAATCTAAAAGCCCTTGATCCGCTTGCCGACTCCTTTTATAGAACGCCCAACCGGCGCGGTCTTCCGCGCCCTCGTTCATTCGGGGGCAAGGGCGCGCAGGCATTCATGGGCGATTAGCTCAGCGGTAGAGCACTTCGTTGACATCGAAGGGGTCACAAGTTCGATCCTTGTATCGCCCACCATGAATTCACGGCCTCGCTTTGGCGCGGCACCCGCAATATAAGGCGCGCCCGCCCGCGCTTTGAGGAAATGAGGAGAAGACGATGAAGGTTCGCAATTCGCTCCGATCACTTAAAGGCCGGCACCGCGACTGCCGCATCGTGCGCCGCAAAGGCCGCGTTTACGTGATCAACAAAACCAACCCAAGGTTCAAAGCCCGTCAGGGTTAAGATACTGGTTTTACGGGTTATGAGATTGAATTGCCTCGCTTTTATGCGGGGCTTTTTATGTTGCTGCAGGGTAAAATTTTGCTGTCAAACGGCTCAACAATATGGAATCACATATGTGAGATAACCCAAAAGGTAACCGCCACATGACAAACCCGCAGAAAATCATCGTCATCGGGGCGGGGATATGCGGCGTCTCGACGGCCATATGGCTGCGCCGCGCCGGGCATGATGTTCTGCTATTGGATAAGGATGGTCCCGGTGCGGGCGCGTCTTATGGCAATGCCGGGTTGCTGGCGCAATGGGCGCTGGTGCCGGTCAACACGCCGGGGGTGATGAAAACCGGGCTGAAATACATGCTCAACCCGAAATCGCCACTCTTCATGCAGTGGAGCTATTTCCCCAAACTTTTTCCGTGGCTGGTTAAATTCATCAAACACGCCAATGATGCGGATACGCAGCGCACGGTTGAGGGCCTAATCCCGCTTTTGAGTGACAGCGTGGAACAGCATATCGCCCTGACCCGTGGCACCCGGGCGGAAAAATGGATTGCCCGAAGCGATCTTTCCTTCGCCTATGAAACCCGCGCCCTGTTTGAGGCCGACAGCTATGGCTGGGGCCTGCGCCGCAAGGCCGGGTTTGACGTGGAGCTGATCGAGGGCCGCGCCGTGCAGGAGGCCGAGCCGATCCTGAAGGATAATATCACCTGTCTGGCGGTAACAAAAAACCACGGGCATATCCTGAATCCCGGTGAATATCTTGCAGATTTGGCTCAGGTACTCACCGACGAAGGCGGGGAATACCGGCAGGCCGAGGTGCGTGATATAACGCTGGTGGATGGCCGTATCACATCGGTTGAAACCGATCACGGCAGCCTGCCATGTGATCGCGCGGTGCTGACGGCTGGAATCTGGTCAAAGCCTTTGATGCACAAGCTTGGGGTCAAGGTGCTGCTTGAGGCCGAGCGCGGCTATCACCTGCATTTCAAAAACGCCTCACACCTGCCCAACAACCCTTTTATGATGGTATCAGGGAAATTTGCCGTCAATCCCATGGGGGCCGATCTGCGCTGCGCAGGAATGGTTGAGCTTGGGAGCATTGAAAAGCCGCCCTCAAAGGCCCCGTTCCGGCTTTTGCGTGGGCAGGTTGCAAAATATTTCAATGATTTCACCTTTGACAGTGTCGAGGAATGGATGGGCTTTCGCCCTTCAACCCCCGATAGCCTGCCGCTGATTGGTGAGATTGGCCAGACGCATGTGATGGCGGGCTTTGGCCACCAGCATATCGGCCTGACGGCGGGGCCCAAAACCGGGCGTATTCTGGCCGATCTGATCAGCGGGCAGCGGCCCAATCTGGATCTGCGCGCCTATGATGCCAACAGGTACAGCGGGCGCTAAAGCCCCATCAGTTTTGCCATGGTGGCGCGGGAAACATATCCGGTGACGGGTAAGCCCCGATTGTTCTGGAATTGCCGCAGGGCCTGACGGGTTGTCGGGGTAAATTTGCCATCCACCTTGCCGGGGTTGAAGCCGCGATTCTCCAGCTTTTGTTCCACAATCTTGCGGGAAAATCTGGCCCCGGCAACCCTTTGTTCCTGTGCCTTGGCCTCGGCCACTAGCCTTGCGTGTTCCTGCGCCTGTTGCAGTTCGCTGATGCGGGTGGTTGCATCCTCTTTGTAGCGGCTGTCGGGATATGCAGCCACAAAGGATTGGTAGCCGTCGATCGTGTCATTTTCAATGGCCTCATCCCAGGCCTGCTGTTCGGCCCTTGGGGCTTCGCCGCGCTCAAGGGCATAGTTATCAAGCATCTCATTGGCCTGGGCGGCATAAATCCCGTCAGGATATTTTTCGAGGTATTTCAGCAGATCCTCCTCATTGCCGCTGCTGCCGGTCTGCCACCAGTAATTTTCGTCCTGCCGCTCGGCCTCCTCGCGCGCAAGGCGTTCCTGTTCGTCCAGTTGCGCCTTGCGGTCAATCGCCTGCCCGCGCAACTGCTGCACCTGATTGCCGGTCAGAAAACCGGTATCTCCATAACCCCGATCCAGTTGCCAGGCTTTGATCGCGCCCCGGCTGCCGCGGCCAAACAACCCGTCTATGCCTTGCGGGTCAAAGCCCAGCAAGGCCAGATCGCCCTGGATTTGCCGCCGCTTGTTCCGCGACAGGTTAAGGTTTTGCTCGGCTATGCGCGCGGCCCGCCCCGGCTCGGATGCTATCTGTTCAAGTCCGGTTTCGGCCTCTGCCCGGTGCGGGCCATTCGGGTAGCGCTCAAGATAAATCTCATAGCCCTTATCGCTGTCGATCGCCTTGACCGCCTGCCAGAACCCCTGTTCAACCGACCCGGTATCAACTGCCACATTGCCCGTATCAGCCGCGCCCATCAGCCCGGCATCATTCGACACAAAGCCGGAATAGTCCACTCCCGCCGGAGCCGCCTGCGCCAGTTCGGCAAAGCTCATGCCCGGCTCAAGCAGGCCGCTGCGGGTGATCTCAACCAGTTGGTCGGCTGCACCGGTGATATAGGTTACCCCCTCGGCGCGGGAAAATTCCCCCAGCCCGGATTGCAACCCAAGGCCCAGCCCCGCCACCTCGGCACCCTGCGCCAGCATGATCACCGCGCGGCCAGCGGCCTGCGCGGCCAGATCGGAAAGCGCATTTATGGCGATGCCTTTTTCGCGCACCGAAAAGCTGCTTGCGCCCGCCGCATCATTGGCCAGAACCCAGGTTTCGCGGTTATTGCTGGCATAAGGCCCCAGCACAACGATCACCAGACGGTCCACCTGCCCCCCGGCCAGTAGCTGCACAACCTCCTGTGCCGCCTTGCGCATGTTTTCCGCGCTCCGGTCATAAGGCTCGATCACCCGGAAGCCGGCAATGCTCAGGGGGGATGCAAAGTTCAGAAACGTCGCCCGAGGCGGGTTGATCATTTCAGGGTTTTGGCCGGTATCCCCGTAAATCAGGGCTATATTTTCGGCATTGGCAGGTTGGATGAAAACGATCAGTGCCGCTAAAATTTTCAGGACGCGCATGAAATCCCCCAAAATCAATTAGTCATAATTACGCTGATCTTCTATCACTTTGCCGTCATTTGGAAGGCTGCCTTTGGCCACGATCTCAATCCGGCCCTTCAATTTCAGGGTTTCCGCGACCGACCCGGCATAGCGCGCGGTGTCGTCACAATCGCTCTCAATCTGTACAAGCATCACATCGCGCGCCCCTTCGCGCGAGGCAATTACCCGCGCGCGGGCAATCTCATCATGGCGCGATACCAGCGCCGCCACCTGCTCGGGCCGCACGAACATGCCCTTGATCTTGGTGGTCTGATCGGCCCGGCCCATCCAGCCCTTGATGCGAATATTCGTTCTGCCACAGGGGCTTAGGCCCGGCATCAGGGCGCTCAGATCGCCGGTGGCAAACCGGATGAGCGGATAATCCGGGTTCAATGTCGTCACCACCACCTCGCCTACTTCACCGGGGGCCACCGGATTGCCGGTGCCCGGCGTGACGATCTCAAGGATCACGCCCTCATCCACGATCATCCCCTCCCCTGCGGCACTTTCATAGGCAATATTGCCCAGATCGGCCGTGGCATAGCATTGCAGGCAGGTGATCCCACGATCAGCATATTCTTGCCGGAGTGCGGGAAATAACGCGCCGCCGCCCACGGCGGCTTTGGTGATACCAAGGCTTAGGCTCATCTCATCGGCCTTGTCCAGAATCACCTTCAGGAAATCCGGTGTCCCGGCATAGGAAGTGACCCCGGTATCGGCGGCCGCACGCGCCTGCAGCTCAGTCTGCCCGGTGCCCGCAGGCAACACACAGGCCCCCACAGCACGGGCACCGTTTTCAAACATCATGCCCGCAGGCGTGAGGTGATAGCTGAAACAGTTTTGCACAACATCAGTTTTACCAATGCCACAAGCATGCAAAAACCGCCCCATGCGCCACCAATCAGGGGCGGCACCACCGGGTTCGTAAATCGGGCCGGGGGATTGGAATATATGGGCAAACTCGTGCGGTGCGCAGCGGCTCAACCCGCCAAACGGCGCGGCTTTCCCCTGTGCCGCCACCAGATCGGATTTACGCAACACCGGCAGAGATGCCAGATCGGCAACCGAGGTGAATTTGGCCGCATCATCCCCGTCAAGCGCCTTGCCATAGCCCGGCAAAGCCCGTGCCCGGGCAATCTGTTGCGGTAAGGCGCTGGCAATCGCAGCGTCCCGCGCATCGGTGCTGCGACATTCCAGATCATCAAAAAACTGCGACATAATCCATCCTTCACCCAGCGGTTTTTACCGGGCCACCTGAAATAAATAAATTGTTATGCGCCGGATCCATGGCCCTCAGCTCAGCCATCTTTTGCGGCGGCGATAACTGCGCACCTCGCGAAAAGATTTGCGGCCTTCCTCGGACATGCCAAGATAAAATTCCTTCACATCCGGGTTTTTGCGCAGCTCATCCGCCGGGCCATCCATCACCACCCGGCCAGATTCCAGAATATAACCGTAATTGGCAAACCTGAGGGCTGCATTGGTGTTTTGCTCGGCCAGCAGAAACGTGGCCCCCTCTTTTTCATTGAGGTCTTTGACGATGTTGAAAATCTCTTCCACCAGTTGCGGCGCCAGGCCCATGCTTGGCTCATCCAGCAGGATCGTCTCAGGGCGGCTCATCAAGGCGCGGCCAATAGCGACCATCTGTTGCTCACCACCCGAAGTATAGCCAGCCTGCGATTTGCGCCGTTCCTTGAGGCGGGGAAAATAGGTGTAAACCATCTCCAGATCGGCATCTATATCCCCTCGGCCAGCGCGGCGGGTATAGGCCCCGGTCAGCAGGTTTTCCTCAACCGTGAGATGCTCAAAACAATGGCGGCCCTCCATCACCTGCACCACGCCTTTTTTGACCAGATCAGAAGGCACCAGATGTTGCACGCCCTTGCCGCGATAGGTAATTGACCCTTTGGTCACCTCGCCGCGCTCGGATTTCAGCAGGTTCGAGATGGCCTTCAGCGTGGTGGTCTTACCCGCGCCATTGCCACCCAGAAGGGCGGTGATCCCGCCTTTGGGCACATTGAGGCTCACGCCTTTCAACACCAGAATCACATGGTTATAGATCACCTCGATATTGTTGACCTCGAGCAAGATCTTATCGGTTTTTACAGCGTCCGGCATGGCAAAGGCTCCGTCTCGCCCCAAGCTAGATCCGGGGCCTCTTCGTTCCTGTGGGGTGCGGCGATTTGGTCGCCGCACCTGTTATCTTAGAGAACCCGGGGCAGGCCCGGGAATCTCGCAAGAGCAATCAGTTGCAGCCCTGTGTGATGCCGGCTTCCGCAGCATAAGCCGCAGAATCTTCCAGGATCAAAGGCCCGATAATATCTTGGTCCGACTGCACATAGTCGGTGATCAGGCTCCATTTTCCGGCGTTAGCATCCCACTGTGAAACAGCACCAAAGCCGTTACCACCGTGGTTTTCGCAACTCACCTTGAATTCCGGGCCAAAGCCGGGAAGGCCAAGGCCTGCCATCTTCGCCTCGGTCATCTCAAGGGCTTCCATGCCATCACGCATCATCGCAGGCGTAATCGCGTTGGTGCCGTGGATTTTTTGCGCCGTTCTGGCGGCCTCGACGGACAACATCGCAGTATATAGACCACGATTGTAAAGTACCGTGCCTAATTGATCGCCCGCGCCCGCAGCCTTGCCTGCATCAACAACATACTTCTGCAAGTCCTCATAGAGCGGATAATCGTCGCCCACATTGTGAAGGGCTAGTGCCTTGTAACCATCCGAAGCATCTCCGGCGGGCTGCACATCATTTTCAGAGGCCGACCACCAGATACCAATGAAGTTTTCCATCGGGAAACGGATGTTGGCGGCTTCCTGGATGGCCACCTGATTCATCACGCCCCAACCCCACATCAGCACATAATCGGGCTTTTCGCGGCGGATTTGCAGCCACTGCGATTTCTGCTCCTGACCGGGGTGGTCAACAGGCAGCAATGTCAGGTTATAGCCATGCTTCTTGGCCAGCTCTTCCAGTGTCCGAATGGGTTCTTTGCCATAGGCAGAGTTGTGGTAAACCAGTGCAATTGTCTTACCGCTTATATCGCCGCCATTCACGTCCAGAATGTGGCTCACCGCGTGGCTGGCACCATCCCAATAGTTGGCGGGATAGTTAAAGACATTCGAAAACACCTTACCGTTCTTGGCCGACGTCCGGCCATAGCCCAGCGTGTGCAGCGGAATGCCATCAGCTGTTACTTTGGGTATCAACTGATACGCCATACCGGTCGAATATGGGTTATAGACTAAGACGCCCTCACCTTTGGTCGCCTCATAGCACTCTACGCCCTTTTCGGTGTTGTACCCGGTTTCGCATTCTACAACGTTGATCTTTTCGCCGTTAATACCGCCATCACGCTCGTTGATAAGTGTGAAATAGTCAGCTTGCCCATCTGCCAACGGGATGCCGTTGGGCGCATAGGGCCCGGTGCGGTAGCTCAATATACTGAATGTCAGGTCAGCCATTGCCGGCCCCGCAGCCATAAGTACCGCCACAGCGGCGGTGATCAGTTTAAGTTTCATCGGTTTAGTACCTCCCTTGGTTTATCGTCCGACGTCTTCACGTAGGCCGGGCTTAAGCCCGGCATACTTTTCTCAGGCCCGCCGCTAATGCGGAAAAGGCCAAAGTCTCAGTTTTTCCTTTGCCACGCGCCAAAGCTGCGCCAGCCCGTGCGGTTCGGCCACCAAAAACAGGATGATGAGCCCACCTACGATAATAAATTCCAAGTGTGTCGCCAGATCGGTGGGCCATTCAAGCCCGACCACCAGCAGATTTTTCAACAGCACCGGCAGCAGCACCAGAAAGGCCGCCCCGGCGAAGGAGCCAAAAATGGATCCCAGCCCGCCGATGATCACCATGAACAAAAGCAGGAAGGATTTGTTGATGCCAAAGGCCTCGCCCACCTCGATCGCGCCGAGGTAAATGGCAAAAAACAGCGCGCCCGCGATGCCAATGAAAAACGAGCTGACCGCAAATGCGCTGAGCTTGGCCTTGAGCGGGTTCACCCCGATGATCTCGGCGGCGATATCCATATCCCGGATCGCCATCCATTTGCGGCCGATCATGCCACGTGTGAGGTTCCTCGCGATGAGCGCGCTAGCCACCGCAAACACCAGACAGAAAAGATAAGCCGCCCAGGGCGCGGTCTCGGCTCCGGTCACGGGAATGCCAAACACCGTGCGCTCGGGCGCAGAAATCTGCCCCGAGGCGGAATAGTTGTAAAACCACGGCACGCGGTTAAAGAGCCACACCAGAAAGAACTGCGCCGCCAGTGTTGCCACCGCCAGATAAAACCCTTTGATGCGCAAACTTGGCAAGCCAAACAGCACGCCCACAGCTGCGGTTATCGCACCGGCAAGCATCACATGAATGGCAATATTGACGTCTGGAAAGCTGGTCATCAGCTTGTAACAGGCATAGGCCCCCACGGCCATGAAACCGCCCGACCCAAGGCTGACCTGCCCGCAATAGCCCACCAGAATATTCAGGCCAATGGCGGCAATCGAATAGATCAAAAACGGCAGGAACACCGCATTGACCCAGTAATCATTGATGATAAACGGCACCACGGCGAAGGCCAGCACCAGCACCACATAATAGCGATACCGGTCAAATTTGATCGGAAAGGTCTGGTTATCCTCGGCGTAAGAGGTCTTGAAATCACCGGCTTCACGATAGAACATTTTTAAATCCTTTTCCGGCAAGCGTGGGTTTCACCCACCCTACATTTTGCCTGTAAGGTGGGTGAAACCCACCCCATTTTGTGATGATCAAACCCTCTCAATGATCTTCTCCCCAAACAATCCCTGCGGCCGAAAAACAAGGAAAATCAGCGCCAGAACATAGGCAAACCAGTTCTCGGTCGCCCCGCCCACCATCGGCCCGATGGTAAACTCAAACAGCTTCTCGCCCACGCCGATGATCAGCCCGCCCACAATGGCCCCGGGGATCGAGGTAAACCCGCCCAGCATCAGAACCGGAAGCGCCTTCAGCGCGATCAGCGACAGCGAAAACTGCACCCCCGATTTGGTGCCCCACATGATGCCCGCCACAAGGGCCACGAACCCGGCCAGAGACCACACCATCACCCAGATAAAGCTCAAAGATATACCCACGCTCAGCGCCGCCTGATGATCATCCGCCACCGCCCGCATGGCACGGCCCTGCTTGGTATATTGCGCGAAAATAATGAGTGCGACAACCAGAAGCGCCGCCACCACCGTGGCCACAATATCCAGGTTATCAATGAAAAACCCGTAGCCAAAAATATCAAAAGTGGCCGCGTCAATCCAATCATTGATCCCCTGTGGCAGGCCCACATCCATCTTTTTGATGTTGGACCCCCACATCATATCACCAAAGCCTTCAAGGAAATAAGCCAAACCAATGGTGGCCATAAAGAGGATAATCGGCTCTTGATTCACCAGATGCCGGAAGATCAGCTTGTTCACCAGCCAGGCCAACAGCACCATCACCGCCATGGTCAGCAAAATCGCCAGCAGTGCCGGCACCGTCCAGCCGAAATTATGCACATCCGTGCCAAAAACCGCATTGATCAGATGCGAAAACGGCACCTCGCCTTCCATGATCCCCACCAGGGTGAGCGCGGCAAACAGCGCCATCACCCCCTGGGCAAAATTGAATATGCCACTGGCCTTGAAAATCAGCACGAAACCAAGTGCCACCAGCGCATAAAGCACCCCGGCCATCAGGCCGTTGAGGAATACTTCCATGCCAAAAATTAGCTGATCAGGCATGGTATGCCTCCATTCATCATTTCACGATTCAAGATCAGTCTCCATTATCTGCAAAATCACGGCACCGTTTTCATGGCGTTTCGAGACAGCCAGAACCGGCTCAATCCATTCAAAGCTATGCCAAATATTTGCATCCATCTGCACATAACGCCGGGTAGTGACGGCCTCATCAATCCATTGATCAAACGCCTGCTCGGACTGGCCGCTCGGATCGTTGACATAACAGGCCGAAAACCCCCCGTCCGGCACCAGATTGATCACCATCCTGGCCCCGCCCGGTAGCAGATAGGTGGAGCTGTCCGCATCCGCTCCGATCTCTTCAAGCCCGTCAAATATCGGCGGGAACATGGATTCGTAGGGCGTCAAGCAGCGGGCCTGAAATTCTTCCCAGGCCCCGGCCTGAGCCGCCATCGGCATCAAGGTTAATATCGCCAGCAATCTAATCATGCGCAACCCCCAGATAGGCATCAATCACCGCCTGATTGCCGCGCACCTCATCGGGCGAGCCATCGCCGATCTTCTTGCCGTAATCCATCACCACAACCCGATCCGAGAGATCCATCACCACGCCCATATCATGCTCGATCAGGGCGATGGTGGTGCCAAATTCATCGTTCACATCCAGAATGAACCGGCTCATATCCTCTTTTTCTTCCACATTCATCCCCGCCATCGGCTCGTCCAGCAGCAAAATCGACGGCTCCGCCGCCAGCGCCCGCGCCAGCTCAACCCGCTTCTTCAACCCATAAGGCAACCGCCCCACAGGGGTCTTGCGAATGCTTTGAATTTCAAGAAAATCAATAACTTTTTCAACGGCTTCGCGGTTTTTGATCTCTTCGCGCTCGGCCTTCCCTTTCCAGATCGCCTGCGCCACCATCCCGGCGCTCATCTGCCTGATCCGCCCGGTCATGACGTTATCCAGCACGCTCATGCCCTCAAACAGCGCGATATTCTGAAATGTGCGCGCAATGCCCTGCTGCGCCACCTCATAGGGCTTCATTGCCGGCCGCTTGGCACCCTGATACCAGACCTCGCCCTCCTGCGGATTATAAAACCCGCTGATCACGTTAAGCATCGAGGATTTACCCGCCCCATTGGGGCCAATGATCGCACGAATCTCACCTTGCCGGATGTCAAAGCTGATGTCCTGTATCGCCACCACACCGCCAAACCGCAGAGTGATGTTCTTCATCTCCATCACCACCCCGCCAATTTTGCGGCCATCCTCGGTGACATATCCCTCAGCGGTATCAAGCATAACGCATTCCTCTCCATTCGCCCCTGTGGGACGGCGGGCGGGGCGTGGTTGTCGCTTGCGACAACGAGCGCCGAACGACCGGCCCGATCATTCGGCCGCAACCTTGTGCTCGGGTACGGGCAGCACTGCCGCATCAACAATCTTCAGCGTGGCCGAGATTGCCCCCTTGCGGCCATCCTCATAGGTCACTTCGGTGGTGGTGAATATCTCATCCAAACCATCATAAAGCGCGCTCAAAAGATCACTGTATTTCTCTTCCACGATCCGGCGGCGCACCTTGCGGGTGCGGGTCATTTCGCCGTCATCGGCATCCAGCTCCTTGTGCAGCACCACAAACCGGTGGATCTGACAGCCCGACAACATCGGATCCTGCGCCACCGAGCGGTTCACTTCATCGACATGAGCCCGGATGGCCTTCAGCACCTGCGGATGCCCGGCCAGCTCCTGATAAGAGGCATAGCCAATGTTGTTGCGCTCG
This sequence comes from Roseovarius sp., assembly GCA_021775255.1. GTDB lineage: Bacteria > Pseudomonadota > Alphaproteobacteria > Rhodobacterales > Rhodobacteraceae > Roseovarius. The sequence goes on along the minus strand of JAJFIA010000003.1, from coordinate 134,543 downwards.
GCCCAGTTGCCCACCGCCGTGAGATCAATATTGATGAAGGCCACGCATTCCTCGCGCCCGGCGCCAAACACCACCGCTTCCAGAATATTGGGAAAAAACTTCAGCTTGTTCTCAACATATTTCGGCGCAAACAGCGCGCCCGATGCCATTTTCCCCACATCCTTGGCCCGGTCGATGATCCGCAGATGGCCGGTATCTTCGTCAATAAAGCCCGCGTCGCCGGTGGCCACCCAACCCTCGGTATCCTTGGTATCTTTGGTGCTGGTCTCGTTCTTGTAATAATATTCAAACGTGCCGGGGCTGCGGTAAAACACTTCGCCATTCTCGGCAATCCGCAGCTCCACCCCCGGCGCAGGCACGCCCACGGTATCATTGCGCACCTCGCCATCGGGTTGCAGGGTGATGAACACGCTCGCCTCGGTCTGGCCGTATAATTGTTTGAGGTTGATCCCCAGCGAGCGGTAAAATTCAAAGATTTCCGGGCCGATCGCCTCACCGGCGGTATAGCCCACCCGCACCCGGCTCAGCCCAAGGGTGTTTTTCAGCGGGCCATACACCAGGATATTGCCCAGCATATATTTCAGCCGGTCCCAAACGCCCACCGATTTGCCATCCAGAACAGCCGGCCCAACCTTGCGGGCATGGGCCATAAACCTGTCAAACAGCCATTTCTTGAAACGCCCGGCATCTTCCATCCGGATCATCACATTGGTGAGCTGTGTTTCAAACACCCGCGGCGGGGCAAAATAATAGGTCGGGCCTATTTCGCGCAGATCGGTCATCATCGTTTCAGGGCTTTCGGGGCAGTTGACGCAAAATCCGCACCAATAGGCCTGCCCGATTGAAAAGATGAAATCCCCGACCCATGCCATCGGCAGATAGGCCAGCACCTCTTCGCCCGGCCCTAAAGTATCAAACCCGGACGAGGATTTCGACGCCTCGATAATGTTGCGATTGGAAAGCACCACCCCCTTGGGTTTGCCGGTGGTGCCCGAGGTGTAAAGCATCACGCAGATGCTGTCATAATTCAGCTTGCCGCGCCGCGCCTGAAGGTCGGTGATAAATTCATCACGCGCCGCGCGGCCCTGCTGCTGAATATGGCTGAACTCGTGCAATTTGTGGTGATCATATTTGCGCATCCCGCGCGGATCAATATAGATCATATGCTCAAACTGATGCAGGCCATCCTGAATTTCGATAATCTTGTCAACCTGTTCCTGATCCTGCACAATGGCAAACCGCGCGCCGCAATGCTCCATCACATAGGCCATCTCATCGGCGGAGGCATCCTGATAGAGCGGCACCGGAACAGCCCCAACCGATTGCGCCGCCACAATCGCCCAATAAAAATACGGCCGGTTGCGGCCAATGACGGCAATGAAATCGCCCTCATTCACACCCAGATTGATCAGCCCCAGCGCCAGCGCCTCGATCTCGGCCGCGGTCTCGGCCCAGGTCCAGCTTTGCCAGATGCCATATTCCTTTTCCCGGTAGGCAGGTTTACCCCCAAACCGGGTGGCATTGCGTTGCAAAAGCGCCGGAACCGAGCCAAGCCCCTCCGCCGCCTCTAACGACTGGTTCAAAACTTATCCTCCCAAATGCCCGCGTGGCGCATAAGTGTCGCACTCTCGGGGCGATTCTTTTTATACCCATAAGGTGCGCTTTTATTGCTGGGGGTCAACTTTTTCCTGAACATTTCCCAATTCTTACGAATTGTAACAGGGGCATGAATCATCTTTGCGCCCTGCCAAACAGGTGCTAGCCATAAGCAAAGGACAGCCAGATGTGCCCAACCAAATCCGATAAAAGCGCCATGACAATGGCCGGTCTGAACCTGATCCAGCAGGCCCTGACGATCTATGACCGTGATCTCAGGCTTGCCGTCTGCAATCACCGCTTTCAGGAAATGTTTGATCTGCCCGGGCGGTTGATCACGCCGGGTGCTGATTTTGCCGATACCATCAGCTATCTGGCCGAGCGCGGCGATTACGGCGCGGTGGATGACCTTGAGAAATTTGTACAGACCCGGGTTGATCAGGCCCGCGCGTTTGAGCCGCATTACATGGAACGCGCCCGCGCCAATGGCCGGATGATCAGCGTTGAAGGCTCGCCCCTGCCCGAAGGCGGCTGGGTCACGGTCTATACCGACATCACCCGCACCAAACGCCAGGAAGGCCTGTTGCAGGCCCGCTCGGACGTGCTTGCCGATCAGTTGCAGGCCTATTTCGAGGAACTTTCTGCCACCAACCGCGCCCTTGAGGCCTCGATCACGGCGCTGGAAGAGGCCAAGCGGCAGCTCACCGCCTCCGAGGCCCGCACCCGGCTCACCACCGAGATGATGCCGGCCCATATCGCCCATGTCGGCCCCGACCGTTGCTATACCTATTCCAACCGGCGGCTGAGCACGATAATGCCCGGCAGCGCCCCCGAGATCATCGGCCTGCCAATCAGCGATGCCCTTGATCCGCAGGCCTATGGGGCCATCAAATCCCGGCTTGATCAGGCATTTTCCGGCAAGCCTTCGGTGTTTGAATTCAACCACGAGGCCAGTTCGCGCCGCATCCGCGCGGCGTTCACGCCCGATGGCATCAATGGCGTCTATATCCTGTCGATGGACATCACCGAAGAGGCCCAGACCCGCGCCGCCCTGCAACAAACCAAACGCCGCGAACTTGCGGCCCAACTGACCAGCGGTCTGGCGCATGATTTTTCCAATCTGCTGACGATCATTCTGGGCATGCAATCCAAATTGCAACGCATGAGCCTGCCCGATGATGCGGGTGAATTGATCGCCGCCACACTGGCCGCTGCACGCCGGGGGGGCGGCATGCTCAACCGCATTGCCGACATGACCGGGCCAAGGGCGCACCGGCCCGCGCCGGTTGTGCTGGCGGATTTCCTGTCGGAATTTGCCACTCTGGTGCGCGCCACCCTGAGTGACAGTACCATATTCGACATCAACAACCTGACCACGGCGCCCAACCTGATGCTGGATGCCGGCATACTACAGGATTCGCTGCTCAATCTGGTGCTGAACGCCCGCGATGCCTGTGGGGCGGCGGGGCAGATCACCCTGACAGTTCAAACCGTGCAAAACACCTGGATTAAATTTGCCGTCGCTGATACCGGCACCGGCTTCAGTGCCGCCGCCCTCCGCCACGGGTTTGATCCGTTCTTTACCACCAAAGGCGGCGAAGGCTCGGGGCTGGGCCTGAGCATGGCCTATAACATGACCACCCTGGCAGGTGGGCGCATGAAGCTGGCCAATATCAGGGGCGGCGCGCGCGTATCCCTGCGCCTGCCTTTGCGCATCGCAAAGGCGGCAACCGAGCCGGGGCTGATCCTGCTGGTGGAAGACAGCCCCGATCTGCGCAGTACAATCCGCGATATGCTGCGGGGGGCAGGCCATATGGTGGTTGAGGCCGCCAGCGTTGATGAAGCTCTGGCTTTGTTGCCGCAACTGCCGGAAATATCCATGCTGCTGTCGGATATCACCCTTGAGGGCGACAAATCCGGCATTGACCTGCTCAGGGCCTTGCCCAAGGATCACTATCCGGCCTATCTGATGACATCACTGCCACCCGACAACCCGCTGTACAAAGCCGCAGACCATCTTGCACCGATCTTGCGCAAGCCGTTTTCGGCGTCTGAACTTCACGCCTTCCTTCACAATGGGCCAACCCCATGACCGCGCCTTTAGTGACCATTCTCGATGATGAGCCCGCCATCCGCACGATGCTGGCCGAGGCGCTGGATGAGGCCGGATTTCGTACGCTCACCTTCGCCCGCGCCACTGAATTTGAAGCATCCTTAAGATCCATCACGCCTGATGTCTGCCTGGTGGATCTGTCTTTGCCGGATCGCGACGGGCTGACGCTGGTGCACCGTCTGGCGCTAGAGCAAGGTGCCATAGTGATCATCATCTCGGGCCGGGCGCAGGTGCAGGACCGGATTACCGGGCTTGAACTGGGGGCCGATGATTACATCATCAAACCGTTTGACCCTTCCGAAGTGGTCGCCCGCGTGCGTGCCCGCCTGCGCAGTAATGCGCCAGATGCAATCGCCCATGACAGGGCCCGATTCAACGGCTGGGCCGCGCATTTTGACAGCTATATGCTGGAGGATGAAACCGGCACGCAAACCCCTTTTTCCCATGCCGAAGGCGAGGTTCTGCGGCTGTTTCTGGAGCGCCCCAAACGGCTGATCTCACGCGAAGCCATGCAAGAAGCGCTTGGCGGGGCCGCCAGCGAAAGCTTTGACCGCGCCATGGATGTGCGCATCTCGCGGCTGCGCACCAAACTGCGCGAAGATCCGAAAAACCCCCGCCTGATCAAAACCATCTACGGCGCGGGCTATATCTTTTTGGGGGATGTCAACTGGAGTTGAAGGATACAGCCATGCCCCGGTCATGGAATTTGTTTTGAGATGCCGGATTATCCGGTTAACCTGAGCATTACCCAAATAGTGAACAGGAGATTGACGACTATGCAGGTTATCTCATCAGGCTTTGGCCGCACCGCAACCATGTCCTTGCGCATGGCGTTGGAGCAACTGGGCCTTGGCCCCTGTTATCACATGGAATCCGTTCTGGACGACATGAGCACCAAAGTGCCCCACTGGAATGCCGCTTTGGCCGGGGCCGCCGATTGGCAAAAGACATTTGACGGCTTTCAATCCGCCGTCGACTGGCCCACCGCCGCCTTCTGGCCTGATCTGATCGCCGAATATCCCAAGGCCCGGATCATCCATTCCACCCGCGATGCCGAAAGCTGGTACAAAAGCATCTCTGAAACCATTCTTGCGGTTTTGCTCAGCCCCGACAAATGGCCCGAAGCACAGCGCGAATGGCTTGAGATGGTCTGCCATGTGGTGATCGACAAGTCCTTAGGTGGCAAAACCGATAAAAACAGCGCAATCACCGCCTTCAAGGCGCAGGAAGAGGCCGTGAAAGCCGCGGTGCCTGCCGATAACCTGCTGGTATTTCAGGCCAAGGATGGCTGGGGGCCATTATGCGCGTTTCTCGGGCTGCCCATCCCGGATGCGCCTTACCCGCGCTCAAATTCACGCGAAGAATTCTTTGCCCTCATGGCGCAAGGGTCAGATGGTTAGGCCCTGTTACGCGGTAAAACACGCCCGGTGTTGCCTGAAATACGATACCAGACAGTCGCGAAAAGCCCGCACCCGTGCCGAGGGCCACACATCGCGGTGCGCCACAACCCAGATATCCGCATAGGGCTGCGGCGGCAGCAGCGGCACCTGTTCCAGCCCCGCCGTGGCACGGCCCAGAAATACCGGCATGCGCACCACGCCAAGCCCCGCCTGCGCTGCACCAATCATGGAAACCATATCATCAAACCGCGCCTTTATCCTTGACCGCGGGTAGCGTTTGTCAATTTTGCGCGGCAGACCTGCGGCATTGGTGTAAATGATCCAGTCAATCGGATCTCCGGGCGTATCATTGATCTGCCGGGCCAAAGCGGGGCTGGCAAAACTGGCCGTATGTTGCGTGGTCAGGCGCAATCCTTTCAGGTCATCGCCGGGATTATTGCTGATCCTGATGGCCAGATCAGCCTGCCTGCGCGTCAGGTCAAGCAGATCATTGGCGGCGTTCACCTCAAGCTCCACCTCCGGGTAGGCGGTGCAAAACACATCTATGACATGCACGATATGGGTCTGGATCAATAATTGCGGCGCGGTGATCACAAGCGGCCCGCTCAGGGTGTCATCCTTGCGGCTCAGCGCCCGCATAAGCCCGTGCTCTTCCATCTCCATCCGGCTGACATGCTCGGCCACCAGCTTTGCTATTGCGGTCGGGTGATAGCCGTCTTTCAGCCGCTCAAACAGGCGCATATTCAAACGTGCCTCCGCCCGGGCAATCCGCCGGGCAACAGTGGTGTAGTTGATCCCAAGTGCCGCCGCTGCCCGCGTCAGCCTGCCCTCACGCACCACATAGAGGATGGTTTTCAAATCTTCCCAGTCAACGCTCATGATATGCGTTATTGCACACGCTAAATGCAAAAACACGCATTTTCGCACGGGTTAATGCCATCTACACGGACTAATGCCATCTAACTGCATCGGCTGAGATTTAAACCCAAGGAGACCTGCAATGATCTACGCAATCGCAAGACTGACCGTTACCAACCCTGATTCTCTCGCCGCGTATCGCGATAAAGCCGGGGCCGCATTGGCACGCCATGGCGGGGCTGTTGCGGCAGCCAGCAAAGATATGGAAATACTGGAAGGCAAGCCTGATCTGCCGGATATCACAGCCATTCTGACCTTCCCTGATCGTGCGGCGGCACAGGCCTGGATCAATGATCCTGATCTCAAGGATATTCACGCCTTGCGGCGCGGTGCCGGGGGCTCGGATATATACCTGTTGGGTTAGGGTCTGAGCGCTTATGACCCGCCCCGCACCCCCTTGGCAGAACGTCCGTTCCGCCAAGGGGGTGCGGGAATATTTTCCCAACCATCTTCCCCCTGCCCCGCCCTGGCGTTACTCTGCCCGCAAACCTGCGGCAGTAAAGGGCGCGAACATTGGCAGAGATATTCCTCGTGCGGCACGGACAGGCGAACTACACCGCCAATTCCGAGGCCGACTATGACAGGCTTACAGATCTGGGCCAGCAACAGGCCCGGTGGCTGGGGGCACATCTCACCAACACCAATCCGCATTTTGACCGGGTGATCACCGGCACGTTAAACCGTCAGATCAATACCGCCCGCGCCATGGGCTATGACAGGGCCGAGCAGGATACAGCCCTGAATGAATTGCCATATTTCGCCCTCGCCCAGGCGCTTGAAGCACAATTCAACATACCCGCGCCGAAAGATGCCAGGGATTTTGCCAGCCATCTGCCAGCGGTCATGGATCACTGGGCACAGGAAAAACTAACCGATGTGCCGGAAACATTTGAGGCATTTACGGCCCGTGTCACATTCCTGATTGATCAGCTTTGCGCCCATTCCGGCCGAATTCTGCTGATCACCTCGGGCGGGGTTATCGGCATGGTGATGCGCCACGCTTTGGGCCTGCATAACGGGGCCACCTCGAAGATGATGCTGCAGATTATGAACAGTTCTTTGCACCGGCTGGAATATGTGCATGATCAGTTGATGGTTGGCAGCTTCAACGCCACGCCGCATCTTGACAGCCCCGATCGTGCCCATGCCCGAACCCATGTCTGACCCTATTGAAGGACAATCCCGATGAAGCTTTACTACGCCCCGCAAACCATCTCGATTGCCGTGGCCATCGCGCTGCATGAGGCCGGGGTCAACTACACCCCCGTCAGGCTTGATTTCCCCACTGGCGCGCAGGCCAAGCCGCCCTATCTTGCGATCAACCCCAAAGGCCGGGTGCCCGCGCTTGTCACTGACAAGGGGATTCTCACGGAAACCGGCGCGATACTGGATTATATAGCGGCCATCGCGCCTCGGGCCGGGCTGCTTCCTTCAGACCCGGTCAAAGCCGCGCAGATGCGCAGCGTGATGTATTATCTCGCCAGTACCATGCATGTGAACCACGCCCATAAGCGGCGCGGTCACCGCTGGGCGGATCAGCAAAGCTCGCTTGACGACATGGCGCAGAAAACCCCGCAAACCATGACTGAAAGCTGCCAGTTTATCGAAGATCACGCCTTGCAGGGGCCCTTTGTGATGGGCGCGCATATCTCTTTGGCCGATTGCTATCTCTATATCGTCAGTACATGGCTTGAGGGCGACGGTGTGAATGTCAGCGCTTTCCCCGGTATCACCGCCTTTCGCGATCTGATGAATACCCGCCCTTCAGTGATTGCCGCCCGCGATCTGGGCATGCTTTAGGATTAACAACATGACACATCTATGGGTGCGGGCCGAGCAGCGCCCCAATGAAGAACGGGTGGGCCTCACCCCTGAAGGGGCCGCCGCATTGATCAAGGCGGGATTCAGCGTCACGGTTGAGCAAAGCCATGCGCGGGCCATTCCCATTGAGGGCTACCGCGCGGCAGGCTGTGCCATTGCGCCGGAATATAGCTGGGCGCAAGCGCCGCGCGAGGCGATCATCTTTGGCCTCAAGGAATTGCCCGAGGATGGCACGCCCCTGCCGCATCGCCACATCATGTTTGGCCATGCCTTCAAAGGCCAGCATTCCGGCCGCGCCCTGCTTGAGCGCTTCAGGGTGGGCGGCGGCACGCTTTATGATCTGGAATATCTGGTGGATGAAAATGCCCGACGTGTGGCCGCCTTTGGCTATTGGGCGGGCTATGCCGGGGCGGCCGTGGCATTGAAATGCTGGGCAGCACAGCAACAGGGGGGCATTTGTGGCAGCGTCTCGACCTATAAAGGCAAAGAGGCCCTGTTGCATGATCTGGAAGGTGATCTTGACGCCACCGGAAAACCCCGCCCCGGAGCGATTGTTATCGGCGCATTGGGCCGGGTTGGCAGCGGGGCATCGGATCTGTGTGAAGCACTTGGGGTAACCCCCACCAAATGGGACATGGCCGAGACCGCAAGCGGCGGGCCGTTCCCTGAAATCCTGAACCATGACATATTCATCAACTGTATCCTCGCCCGTCCCGGCACGCCGGTATTCGTGCCCAAATCGGCGCTGACAGCCGCGCGCAAACTCACAGTGATTGGCGATGTTGCCTGTGATCCGGACAGCGATTACAACCCGGTGCCGGTCTATGAGGCCGCCACCGATTGGGCCGCGCCCGCTATCCGGGTGCATGAGACCCCGCCGCTTGATGTGATGGCGATTGATAATCTGCCTTCACTTTTGCCGGTTGAGGCCTCGCAGGATTTCGCGGCTCAGCTCTTGCCCTCGCTGGCAAGTCTCGGCACTCTGGGCGCAGGCGTCTGGGGCCGGGCAAAAGCTACGTTTGACGACAACATGAAAGGGTTAGAGACATGACAATCCATTGGTGTGGCACCGGCCTTTCGGCCATCCCCGGCCTGCGCCGCCTGATCGAGGCGGGCCATGATGTAGCGGTGTGGAACCGCAGTGTTGACAAGGCCCGCAATGCCGTGGGCGACCTGACCAAAAATATTCAGGCGTTTGATGCCAAGGCGCTGGCCGAGGCGGTTGAGCCCCATGATGTCGTGGTCTCGATGCTGCCCGGCGACTGGCATGTGCCCCTGGCTGAGATGTGCATCGACAAGGGGGCCAATTTTGTCAGTTCTTCCTATATTTCGCCGGAAATGCGCGCCCTGAATGAGCAGGCACTGGAGCGCGGCGTGGCGCTGGTGAATGAGGTGGGGCTTGATCCGGGGATTGATCATCTGATGGCGCATCATCTGGTTGCCGAGTACCGCGCCTCAAAAGCTTACAGCGCACAAAATGACATCTCCTTCACCTCCTATTGCGGCGGCATCCCGGCCATATCCAACGCATTCCGCTATAAATTCAGTTGGTCACCTTTGGGGGTACTCAAGGCCCTGCGCTCGCCCTCGCGCTCGATCAGGCATTATTCCGAGCTGAACGTCGCCCGGCCATGGGATGCGATCAGCAGCTATATCGCCCCCCTGCCCAGCCCGGAAAGTTTCGAGGTCTACCCCAACCGTGACAGCCTGCCGTTCATCGAGGATTACCAGTTTGATCCGGCGTGGAAGATCAAGGAGTTTGTGCGCGGCACCCTGCGGCTCAATGGCTGGGCCGAGGCATGGCAAGACGTGTTTGCCGAGATCGAAACCCTTGAAGGCGCATCCGGCGAGGCGCGGCTGAAAGAGATGTCCGATCAGTTCTGGGCCGAGAATGCCTACGGCGAAGATGAGCCCGACCGGGTTGTGCTTTTTGTGGACCTGAAAGCCGAGAAAGAAGGCCGGACCGTCTGGCATAAAACCTATGCCATGGACGCCCAGGGTGACATGCGCGGCACCGCGATGGCGCGGCTGGTCTCAATCCCCGTGTCGTTGGCCGTTGAGGCGGTTCTCAACCGCGAAATCCACGCCGGTGTCACCCCTGCGCCACATGATCCCAAACTGGTTGCGCGGTTTCTGGGCGAGGTTGACAAGCTGGCGCAGCACATGCAGGTGGTGGATCACCTATAGGGAAAAACAGGGTGGGTTTTACCCACCCTACAATGGCCTCATCCGCCGCGCACCAGATCATCCTCATCGTCCGCCGCCGAAAGGCCCAGCGCTTCCAGCCCGTTCTCAAGGTGATCCGACAAATGCGGCGTGCCCAGCAGGTAATCCGCCGTGGGGGTTGTTGCCTCTTCACGCGCGGTTGCCAGCGCCTCTTCAAGCTCATCGGCGGCAAAGCTGTCACGGCCGATCCACATCACCGCCACAAGGCTGACCTGCTCATCCTCGCTCAGCCGGTCGATAAAGGCGCGCAGCTCGCCCTCGGCGCGGTCAAGCTCGCGCGACATCAGGACAATCTGGGCGATCTTATAGGTTGAGATATCAAGCATGTTACCAACTCCTGTCAGCGCGGGTATGACCTGACTGTGGAGCCTGCCCGGACCTGCGTCTTTGATCTTACGCAAAAAGCCCGGCCCCGTACCAGCCCGAAATTACCTTAATATTTTCCCCTCGGGCCATTCCAGCGCGTGATTGAGGATAATTTTTTGCGTCTCACCCTCGGGCAGATCAAATTCCCATTCCAGAACGCCGCGCTTGCCGTCCACATCCTGCGTATCAGGCCGGGGGCGCGCATCCCATGAGATTTCAAGATCTTCCTGCTCGGAATAGGGCACCCGGTCGCGCAGTTGAATGGACCAGGGCTCGTTGGTCAGGTTTTCCACCTCGATCAGCACTTCTTCCGATTGCTCATTGGATTTGGTAATCAGCCCCCTGTCGCCCTCATTTCGGTCCACCACGGTACGGGTAAGTTGCAGCCCCTCAATCGGGCCAAAGCCAAGATCCGCCGCGCCCCCCGCCGGAATCAGGCCGACCTGACTTTGCCCGATAAAGCGGCCATCCAGATAAAGCATCATCTGCCCCGGCAGGATCAGCTCATTCATGTCATTACTGATCTGCGCGGTCAGATACGCCGTTTTATCCACCAGCGGCACCGCCCGGGCCACAACATCCGCCTTGGTGCTCAGCGTGCCCAGGGCAATGCGCAGATGATCGGCACCCGAGGCGATTGTGACAGGTTCAGGATAGCTATAGGTCACCGCCAGCCCGTCAAATGCCGCTGTGGCCGTCGCGTCTTCTTCTGCAACAATCGGAGCAGGTTGCTCCATGAGTACCCCGCCAAAGCCGGCAATCCCATCGAGGCTTTGCACCTCGCGGCGCTTCTCATACTGATCCGGGTCTTCGATCCGGCGATACCAGGGGTGAACGATGCCCGGCGCGGTGCGCTCAGACGGCCGCACTGTGGATAGCGTCAGATCAATATCCGTCCAGTTTTCGCCGCTGCTTTGGCTGACAAACGCGCCGCGCTCAAACTCCAATGCACCCGAGGCCCGGTCCAGTTTCACATCATAAACCGGCTGCCAGTTCGCGCCCCAGATATTGTAGGTTATGGTCAGGCTCCCCTCCAGTGCCTCCTGCCCGGAAACAGCCACGGCCAGCATCGCGCGCGCCTCGACCTCGGGCACCAGCGCTTTCAATGCCTGACGCGCCTTGTCCAGCTCCTCGCGCAGGCCCTTCAGATCACGCTTGGCCGCATCGGCCCGGATACGCGCGTTTTGCGCGGCTTTGGCGGCGGTCAGTGTCTCGTCGCCAATCATGTCCACCAGATCGCGCAGCGCGGCGACGCCGAGCTGTTCCACGCCCTCGCCCTTGCCCAGCTTTTCCAAAAAGGCCACCCGTGCGGCTGCGGCTTTCTCCTCCAGCCGGATTGTCTCAACCCCGTCCCGCCCATCGCGAAGAGCCTGTTCAAGCCTTTCAATTTTCGCCTCGGCAGCCTTGATCGCCGCATCTGTGCCGTTTCCGCGCGGCGGCACAAAATCATTGCGTACGGTGACGCTGCCCATCGCGGCCCCGGCAACCGATACCCGGACCGCAGCGAGCGGCGTATCGCGCGGCAGGTCGGTCAGGATCAGATCATGCTGCCCGGCGGGTGCGGTGAACGGCACATCGCGAGTTATTGTCGCCCCGTTTGGATAGATCGTAACGGCGGTCACATCGCTGCTTAGGGCAATGTCATCGGCCAGCAGGATGTTTGGGAAAAGGGCCAGAAATACAGGCAGGATACGCATGGGGAATACTCCTAATAATACCCCTGAATTATTCCCCGCCTGCCACGTCAATAGCAAGCGTTCAGTTCGTCATGTGCTGAATAGCGCCTGTCTGTAATGTTTTTAAGGCATCGCTCCCGGGCCGCCCATCCGCCCCAGGCATGGCTGCCGCAGCCTCGGTATGCATGCAAGGATGCGATGAATATCTCATGCTTCCGCTTGACAGGTCATGTCCGTTTGAGGCTAAAAGTGGCACCGACCTTCCAGGAAACGCGCGAACAGGACGGAAGGCCGGTGCCGGACCCATGGGCGATTGCGCGCCCGTGGGTTTTCTTTGCCAGCCAAGCGGCGCTTATTCGCCGCCGCCCAACTGGTGAACATATGTCGCCACAGCGCGCACCTGTGCTTCGGTCAGGCGGCCTGACCAGGCAGGCATAACGCCAAAGCGGCTGTTGGTTATGGTCTGTTTGACGGTGTCAAAATCACCGCCATAAAGCCAGATTGCATCCGCAAGATTGGGCGCGCCAAATTCACGGTCACCGGTGCCATCTTCAGTATGACAGGCGGCACAATTATCCATGAACACCGTCTCCCCCGCTGCGGCCATTTGCGCATCAGGCGGTGTGCCGGTAAGCGAGATCACGTAATTTGCCACCTGCTCAATCTCTGCCGGCTCCAGTATTTCGCCAAAGGCGGGCATTTGTGAAAATCGGGTATCATCATCGGTCTCATCGCGGATGCCGTGGCTGATGGTGGTATGTACCGCCTCGATATCGCCGCCCCAAAGCCAGTCATTATCGAGCAGATTGGGATAGCCCTTGGCCCCCGCCGCCCCCGAGCCGTGACATTGAGCGCACCAGGTCAGGAACACCGCAGCCCCGGCAGTTTTTGCATAGCCGGCCAGTTCCTGATTATCGGTGATCGAAACAATATCTGCTGCTACCAGCTTATCATTGATCCCCTGATTGGCTGCCTCGGCCGCAGCGATATCAGCGGCCACATCACCACGCGATGACCAGCCCAATAAGCCCGGTGTGGCCGATTTGATGCCGGGCCAGGCCGGGTATGCGATGGAATAGATCACCGCCCAGATAATGCAGGCATAAAGCGTCCACAACCACCAGCGCGGCAGCGGATTGTTAAACTCTTCAATCCCGTCCCAGACATGGCCTGTGGTATTGGGATCATTATTGGTGTTTTGATCCTGTTTCTTTGATTGTTTAGCCATTTTTAATCACATCTCCTTGGCGCGGCGCGCAGCAGGTTTCACTGGCGCAGGCTTGTCTTCATGGCGGAAAGGAATGCCAGCAGGATCCTCATAGGATTTGGTACTTCCGGGGCGGAAAACCCAGATGATCACACCTATGAAGAACCCAAATAACAGCAACAGCATCCAACTGTCTGCAAACTGCCTGAGCAAGGAATAGGTTTCCATAAAGTTACCCCTCCTTAACGGTTTGCGACCGGCGTGAAGGTTGAGAAATCAACCAGCGTGCCCAGCATTTGCAGATAAGCGATAAGGGCGTCCATCTCGGAAATGCCCGCCGCGCCATCGAAATTACGCACCTGCGTCTTGGGATAGCGCGCCACCAGCCCATCGAAATCACTGTCGGGATCGGCCTGAGCGGCAAAATCCGCCGCCGCGTTTTCGATCATTTCATCGGTATAGGGCACGCCCACCAAACGATGGGTTTTCATCAGATCCTGAATATATTTCCCGTCAATCAGCCGGTCCTCAAGAAAACCGTATTTTGGCATCACCGATACGGGCACAACCGATTGCGGATTGCGCAGATGGTCCACATGCCATTCATCCGAATACCCGCGCCAGCCTACCCGCGCCAGATCAGGCCCGGTACGTTTTGATCCCCATTGAAACGGATGGTCATATTTGCTTTCGGCGGCCAGGCTGTAATGCCCGTAACGCTCGACCTCGTCGCGCATGGTTCGGATCATTTGCGAGTGGCAGACATAGCAACCCTCGCGGATGTAAATATCGCGCCCGGTCAGTTCAAGCGGCGTATAGGGCCGCATGCCTTCCACATCCTCGATGGTGTTTTCCAGCCAAAAGAGCGGTGTGATTTGTACAAGGCCACCGATCGCCACCACGATAAAGGCGAAGATCGCCAGCAAAGTGACATTGCGCTCAAGGGCTTTGTGTTTATCAAGAAATGCCATTTATCTGTCCCTTCCTGTTATTCTGCCGGGACAGCGGAATTGACATCGGCAATTGCCGGGCTCCGCTTGACGGTCATGAAAAGATTGTAGCACATGATAAGCGCACCAGAGAGATACAGCACCCCGCCGGTTGCCCGCACCACATACATCGGCAGCTTGGCAGCGACGGTATCGGCAAAGGAATTCACCAGAAAGCCGTTGGCATCCACTTCGCGCCACATCAGGCCCTCCATGATGCCGGTCACCCACATCGCCGAGGCGTAAAGAATGATACCGATCGTGGCCAGCCAGAAATGCCAGCTTACCAGGCTCAGGGAATACAGCCGCTCGCGGCTCCACAGTTTTGGCACCAGGAAATAGAGCGCGCCGAAGGTGATCATCCCGTTCCAGCCCAGCGCGCCGGAATGCACATGGCCAATGGTCCAGTCGGTGTAATGCGACAGCGAGTTCACCGCCCGGATTGACATCATCGGCCCCTCAAAGGTCGACATGCCGTAAAACCCGACCGAGATCACCATCATCCGCATGATCGGATCGGTTCTGAGCTTGTCCCAGGCACCTGAAAGCGTCATCAGCCCGTTGATCATGCCGCCCCATGAAGGCATCCACAGCACGATGGAGAACACCATGCCCAAAGTCGTGGCCCAATCGGGAAGGGCTGTATAATGCAAATGGTGCGGACCGGCCCAGATATAAAGGAAAATCAACGCCCAGAAGTGGATAATGCTGAGCTTGTAGCTGTAGACCGGGCGTTCGGCCTGCTTGGGTACGAAATAATACATCATCCCCAGAAAACCGGCGGTGAGGAAAAAGCCCACGGCGTTGTGGCCATACCACCATTGCACCATGGCATCCTGCACGCCCGAGAACACCTGCACCGATTTTGATCCGAAGATCGACACCGGAACGCTGAGGTTGTTGAACACATGCAGCATTGCGACGGTGATGATGAACGACAGGTAAAACCAGTTGGCCACATAGATATGCGGCTCTTTGCGCTTTGCCAATGTGCCGATGAACACCGCCAGATAAGCCAGCCAGACAATGGTCAGCCACAGATCGGCAACCCATTCCGGCTCGGCATATTCCTTGGATTGCGTGGCCCCGAGCAAATACCCGGTAGCGGCCAGCACGATAACAAGCTGATACCCCCAGAACACGAACCAGCCAAGATTGCCGCCCCAAAGGCGCGCCGCACTGGTGCGTTGCACCACATAAAACGAGGTGGCAATCAGCGCGTTACCGCCAAAGGCAAAGATCACCGCCGATGTATGCAAAGGCCTGAGCCTGCCAAAATTGGCATAGCCTTCAGCCCAATCAAAATTTAGCCCGGGAAAGGCAAGCTGAAACGCGATATACGTGCCTGCAAGAAACCCCACGACCCCCCAAAAGCAGGTGGCGATCACCCCGGCGCGCACCACACCGTCAAGGTATTCACCGGATAAATCCGGCATCACGCGTGAGTCATCTGTCTGACGCAATGTCCATATGAATGCGGCAAAGGCCGCCAGCGCAATGGTCAGCGCATTTATCATATAGGCCGCATCACGCGCGAAATTGGCGGCTATCAATGCACAAAGCGTGATCGCGCCAAACGCGATCAGCTTGAAATAGTTTGTCATGGTTTGTTCCCTCGTCAGCACAGGCTTGAATCTTGCATAATTCGATCACAATCACACAAGCGCGTAAAGATTTTTCATAGGACTTGTGATATTATGTCTCATCTTTCTTTGATCTGTATCAATAAACACCGCCCGTACATAGGGTTTGATAGGTATCAATGCAGAAAAATTCAGCAAGATTATTTTGCACATGAACTCCTGCCATATAAGGGCCCTGATATGACCTATAATTGCCTGTTTTCCGTACTCACCGATGAGACATTGGCGCGCCACACACTTGAGCACGCCATCGCCATGGCCAAAGCCCATGATGCGCATCTTGATGTTCTGTGTCTTGGGGTGGACCGTTCTCAGGCCGGGTATTATTACACCGGTGCCAGTGCGATCGTGCTGCAGGAAACCATTACCCGCGCCCATTCCGAGGCACAGGCGATCGAAACTATCGTCAAAAACACCCTTGAAGGCAGTGACATCCGCTGGAGTTGCGACAGCGGCGTGGCGCAACTGGCAGATCTTGGCAGGCATGTGGCGGCGCGGGCGCGGTTTTCGGATCTGGCAATCGTGCCGCAACCCTATGGCGAGGGCTGCGGAGCCGAGCTGGAACCCGCTGCCGAAGCGGCGATGTTTGATGGCCATACACCCAGCCTGATTGTGCCGCAAAAAGCCAAGCCCTGCCCCGATCCCAAATGCATTCTGATCGGCTGGAATGAAAGCATCGAGGCGCTGAATGCGGTGCGCGCCGCGATGCCGATACTGCGGGCGGCGGATGTTGTGCATGTTACTGTCATTGATCCGCCCACCCATGGGCCGCACCGGTCGGATCCGGGCGGGATGCTGTCGCAATATCTGGCGCGTCACGGCGTGACGGCAGAAATTGATGTGCTGTCAAAAACATTGCCACGGGTGGCGGATGTGCTGCTGCGCCAGGCCCAGGATATTGATGCGCATATGATTGTGATGGGGGCTTATGGCCATTCGCGCTTTCGCGAGGCCATATTTGGCGGGGCGACGCGCTATATGCTTGAAAAGGCCACGCTTCCAATACTGATGGCGCATTAAACCTTGACCCGGCCGGATATTCCAGCCCACCTTTGAGTGGCCGCTATTCTTATAGCGGTTAATTCAAAAGGATGCGGAATGTCTGCGGGACGAAATGGCGCTCGGCTTAACCCCTTCGGAATGTTGCGCCATCTATGGGCATTCAGTGCCGCTTTATTGCTGTTGAGCGCACCTGCCCGGCCACAGGAACCAGAGCTGATGGAATTACATCTGGTGCTGGCCTTTGATGTATCCGCCAGCGTCAATGATGTGGAATTTGATCTGCAACGCCGCGGCACTGCCATGGCCCTGCGCTCGCCCGATGTGATGGCTGCGATCAATCAGGCCCCCGGCGGGGTGGCCATCGCCATCGTGCAGTGGTCCAGTGTGATCCGTCAGGCGCTTGGCCTTGATTGGGTTGTGCTGCAAACCGAGGCCGACGCCGCCGCTTTTGCCGATCTGGTCGAGGCCATGCCGAGGCGCATTCCCGGCGGTGGCACCATGATCCATTCCGGGCTTGAATATGCCGCGCGCCTGCTTGAGGCGGGTCCGGGTTTTGCCCGCAGATATGTGATTGACTTGTCGGGGAATGGCCGCGCCGATGACCTTGACAAGATGCTTGAAATGCGCGACCGGCTGGCCTCAAGAGGCGTTGTTATCAACGCGCTGGCCATTGAAGAGCTGAACAATGATCTGACCAGTTATTTCCATCAATATCTGGTGGCGGGCCCAGGTGCCTTTGTTGTTACTGCCGATGAGTTTGAGGATTTTCACACCGCGATGCAGATCAAACTTCTGCGCGAAATCAGCGGGCCGTCATTCTCTGGCGGGCCACAATGGCAGGAAATGGGGCGGCTGGCGCGCGATTGAAGCGCCTTTAAAGCCTTTTCTCGTTTTACCTGAATCAGGGAAAATGCAGCAGGCCCACGCCATCTGCAGGTTGCGGGCGTTTTGCATTTGATCTCTTGTCCCGGATTAAAGGCAAAATGCTTTGATGTCCGGATATTTGCCATATCGCACTGGACGGCGGCGCGCGCATTGCTTACCTCTGTGGCCCAAGGAGACGCGCGATGACCAAATCCCCTTTGACGCTTTACCTAGCGGCCCCGCGCGGGTTTTGCGCCGGTGTTGACCGGGCCATCAAGATCGTTGAAATGGCGCTGCATAAATGGGGCGCGCCGGTCTATGTCCGCCATGAGATCGTGCATAATAAATTCGTGGTGGATGACCTGCGCGAAAAAGGCGCTGTATTTGTTGAGGAGCTTTGCGAATGCCCCGATGACCGGCCGGTGATCTTCTCGGCCCACGGGGTGCCCAAATCGGTGCCTGCCGAGGCGGGCGCGCGGCAGATGATCTATGTCGATGCCACCTGCCCGCTGGTCAGCAAGGTGCATATCGAGGCCGGGCGCCATCATGCGGCAGGGCACCAGATCATCATGATCGGCCACGCCGGCCACCCCGAAACCATCGGCACCATGGGGCAGTTGCCCGGGGGCGAGGTGTTGCTGGTGGAAACCCCTGATGACGTGGCGGAAATTGAGGTGCGCGATCCTTTGATGCTGGCCTATGTCACGCAAACCACGCTTTCGGTGGATGACACGCTTGAGATCGTGGCGGCGTTGAAGGCGCGCTTTCCTGCCATTCGCGGGCCGCATAAGGAAGACATCTGTTATGCCACCACCAACCGTCAGGAAGCGGTCAAGGCGATGGCGGCGCAGGTCTCGGCGATGCTGGTTGTGGGCGCACCCAATTCATCGAATTCCCGCCGTCTGGTTGAGGTCGGCGCGCGCGCCGGATGCGCCTATAGTCAACTTGTGCAGCGCGCCACCGATATCGACTGGCGGGCACTTGAAGGCATCACCTCGATCGGCATCACCGCCGGGGCGTCGGCCCCCGAGGTGCTGGTGGATGAGGTAATCGACGCCCTCAAGGCGCGCTATGACGTGACCATCCGCGAGGTCGAAACCGCCCGTGAGGATGTGGAATTCAAACTGCCCAATGTGGTGAGGCAAAGCGCATGAGTGCCGATGCCGAGACCCTCAAAACCTATGGCACCCTGGCCGGGCAATACGCACAAACCAATGCCGACAGGGATGACCCGCTTCTGACCGCCTTCACCAAGCGGCTGAAGAACGGCGCGCAGGTGCTTGATCTGGGCTGCGGTCCGGGCAAAGAGGCCGCCCTGATGGCCGCCGCCGGGATGCTGGTGGACGCCGTGGATGCCAGCCCCGAAATGGTGGCCCTGGCCAATGCACATAAAGGTGTCAGCGCCCGCATCGCAAGTTTTGATCAGATCACCGGCACCGATATTTATGACGGTATCTGGGCCAATTTCAGCCTGCTGCACGCGCCGCGCGCGGCCATGCCGGGGCATCTGGCGGCGCTGAAACAGGCGTTGAAACCCGGCGGAGTGTTGCATATCGCGCTCAAACTGGGCGAAGGCACCCACCGCGACAGGCTCGGGCGGGCCTATACTTATTACGCCGAAAACGAATTAAGCGGCCTGTTGCAAAAGGCCGGGTTCACGCCGCTCTCAGATGCTTTTGG
The DNA here is from genome assembly GCA_021775255.1 of Roseovarius sp. Taxonomy (GTDB): domain Bacteria; phylum Pseudomonadota; class Alphaproteobacteria; order Rhodobacterales; family Rhodobacteraceae; genus Roseovarius. Next base: position 115,042 of record JAJFIA010000003.1, on the reverse strand, counting down.
CAGCGGTTCGGGGCTTGATGGCCAGATTTTCGACTGGATCGCGATTATCGCCCATGGCTGAGCTTTATGCCTATACCGACGGGGCCTGTTCGGGCAATCCCGGCCCCGGCGGCTGGGGCGTTTTGTTGCAGGCTATTGAGGGCGGCGAGATGCGCAAGGAACGCGCGCTCAAGGGTGGCGAGGCCGAGACCACCAACAACCGGATGGAGCTTCTGGCCGCGATCAACGCGCTTGAGGTGCTGGAGCGGCCCAGCACGCTTACAATCATCACCGACAGCGCCTATGTGAAAAACGGCATCGAGGCATGGCTGCACGGCTGGAAACGAAACGGCTGGCGCACGGCCAGTAAAAAGCCCGTCAAGAATGTCGAGCTTTGGCAGCGGCTTGATGAAGCACAGGCGCGCCATCAGGTGCGTTGGCAATGGGTTAAAGGCCATGCAGGCCACCCGGAAAATGAGCGCGCCGATCTGCTGGCGCGCGAAGGGATGGAGCCCTACAAGCCTGTGAAACCCAAACGTGAAGGGGGTGCCGCATGAGCACAGCACGCGAGGTATTCATTGAGGCAATGCGGCAGGTGGCCTCGACCGTCACGGTTGTCACCACCGATGGCCCGGCGGGGCTGATGGGGGCCACGGTAAGCGCCTTCACCTCGCTTTCGGCCGATCCGCCCTCGGTTCTGGTCTGCCTCAAGGCCGACAGCCGGATTGCCCGCGCGGTGGCGGATAACGGCGTGTTTTGCGTCAATATCCTGCCCGAGGATGCCCATGAATTGGCCAGCCGTTTTGCCGGGGCACTGGATCACGCCACCCCAAACCGGTTTGAAGGGCTTGAGATCACGGCCACCTCGGAAGGGCCGATATTGCCGCGCGCCACCTCATTTGCCTGTTCGCTCAACCATTCGGTGATCCATGGCAGCCACGCCATTTGCATCGGCAATGTCACCGGCATTTCCAACGCCGGGGAAAAGCCGCTTACCTATATGAGCGGCGCGTTTCATGTGGTGCGGCCGAAAAATACCTGAAATAACAGGGATGCGCCGCTTTGAACCCACCTTAACCATTTGTTTTCAAACAGATTCAAATTGTTTTTCAAAATGTCTTAATTTCTGCGATATATCGCCGCTTTCTCATGAGAGACAGAAAATGGATAACTCATGCAAGGAGCCGGACAATGATTGTAGCTGGCAAGTTCACCATGGCACGTACGGAAATTTTTTCAGTATTGCTGCAAGTCGCAAACTGTGCAGGCAATCCATATAGATCACCTGCTTTTCAGCTCCGTCGCCTGCTGGGAATCTAAAGCCGTTTTACGTTCTCCCTGATACAGGTAAAACGCAAAACGCTTTAATAAACATCCCACCCGCCTGATGGTTTTCTGCCCTTTGCTTCAGCCTCGGAATGTCTCATAAGCAAGGGCGTGGTCCCGTGGCTCAACTGGATAGAGCAGCCCCCTCCTAAGGGGCAGGTTACTGGTTCGAATCCAGTCGGGATCACCAAAATCCCCTGACCTGCGCAACAGCGGGAACCGGGCAGTGCTCAGCCGGGTCTAAAACAGCCCATCGCCGCCCTGTTTGTTTTCATTGACACTATCAGCCGCCACAACCGCGCCCGCGCCCGCACCGGCAATCAACAAGGGGACACAGCCCGATAAGGCCGAACTGCCGATAATGGCCACAGTAACCATGAGTTTCAGTTTCATATTTGCTCTCCTCAACAAGCTATTTTTTTGGTTTCTTATTATATTATAGCTGCATATTACCACCAACATCTGAATTTTCCACATCAGTTTCTGCTCAATGCCCTATTGGCCACCGCAAATAACCCCAAAACCGCAAAATCCGGGGGAAACTCATGGCCTGAGAATATATTGACTTATCCCCGCCCCAAACCCGCCAATGCAAACAATAATCCTGATTTATCCACATGCATTTCCACAACAAATTCAGTGACTTATCCCCAAGAAATTTACACGAATCCGATATTTTTCATTGCAAGAATCACTTTTCCGCGCGAGTTTATGATTATCGCAAAGGTCCTCAGGACCGGCGTGATGCGCGAAGGCCCCTTGAGGCTGGCGCGGTTGGGGGTGAACCTTCGGGCAAGCGCTCAAACGCAAAGGTTTGTGGGATGCAACGCCGGATTATGGCGGCTCTTCGGAGACGTGATGATCAGGGCAGCATGACACGGGTCCGAGCAGGTTGCAGTCATCCTTCGGGGTGCCTGTAGCAGCAAAGGTTCTTCGGAACCCGAGCACGCAAAGGCTTTTCGAAGCCCGAGCAAACGGGCCGGAAGCCCTTCGGGGTTGAACGTTCGGTAAGGCGTCAGGGTCGTGGGTCAAACCACGGATGCAAGGACCGCGTCTGAGCACCTGGCGCCTTTTCATATTTTAACGCGCAATGTCCCAATTTCCCCAACACCCCGGACCCTGCTCCGGGGTCTCCTGTTATGTCTGCTCCAACGGAAAACGGGGCCTGCCTGCCCCATGGCAAACCGGCCCCGCCGTCAGTGGATGCTACCGCGTCTATGCACCTGTGTGGCGGTGATACACCGGGATGTGCCACAGATCAACTATATGTCGGGGTCTATTCGTAGGTATCACCAACATGTAACCAAGTGGCCACAAGTATTGTGGGATATGGTTCAAATACATCTATTTGACCTGCCATTGGCAACCTGCCGCCGTCAGACACCCCAAATTGATCCCAGGATAGGCGCAATGCACAATCGGCGCTATACTGAGAAAATGTAAAACTCAGGGAGGATATTGCAATGAGAAAACTACTCATAACAGCGGCATTCGTCATGGTGGCGGCACCGGCATTTGCTTTTCACTGCCCGAATGACATGGCCGAGATTGATGCGGCACTTGCGGCCGGAACAACCCTTTCCGAGGCTGATCTGAATGAAGTCATGAGCCTGCGGGCTGAAGGTGAAACCCAGCACAATGCCGACGATCACGCATCATCGGTCAGCACGCTTGAGAAGGCCAAAATCATTCTTGGAATCAATGAATAAGATATAGGTGGCGGGCTCAAACCCGCCTTGCCAATCCGGCGCATCCCTGTCTATACCCGGCGCAATTCAACAGCACCGGACCCATGCCCATGCCTTGCGCTCTTTGCTCAACAGATGCTCCGCTCATATCCCATCCCGTGCCCGGCGGCCCGGAAGGGGCCAGCGTTGAAATCTGTGCGACCTGCGAAGCCCAGATAAACGGCACGCCCGAGCCAAATCACTGGCGCTGCCTTGCCTCTTCGATGTGGTCCGGGGATGCCGCAACGCAAGTGTTGGCGGCCCGGATGCTGACCCGGCTTGTGGGTGAACCCTGGGCGAGAGATTTATCCGATCAGCTTTACCTCGACGATGAAACCCGCGCCTGGGCCGATAATGTCACCACCCGGCCTGAGCACAAAGACAGCAACGGCACACCCCTTGAACAAGGCGATACCGTGGTGCTGATCAAGGATCTGCCGGTCAAGGGTGCCGGTTTTACTGCCAAGCGCGGCACTGCCGTTCGTGGTATCTCACTGGTCGAGGACAACCCGGCGCAAATAGAGGGCCGGGTTGAGGGCCAGCGGATTGTCATCCTGACCGAGTTCGTCAAGAAGCGTTAAACCCTGATTTGGATCAATGTACGCTGCCTTCAGTTTCGATATATTCCGTCAAAGTTGGAATGCACATGTAAATGAAATCGGAGGTTCACGATGCTGCGACTTGGATTGATCATGCATCTTTTTATCGGCTCGACGCTGGCCGGCATTGCAGTTGTTGTGGCGCTGGTCATTGGGCAGGATACGCTTTACCCGATCCTGATCGCGGCGGCCATTGGGTTTGTCATCGCGATTCCAGCGACCTACCTGGTGACGAAAAAAGTGATGTCGATCAGATAATTACCCCAGCCAGGCGCGGATAGCCGCCTCAAATTCGCGGGGTTTTTCTGCGTGCAGCCAATGGCCTGCCTGCGGGATTTTTGCAAAGTTTGAATTCGGGTAAAGCCGTTTGATTTCAGGCCGGTATTCGGGTTTTACATAATCCGACAATGCGCCGGACAAAAACAATGTCTTGCCCTCATAAGGCCCGGTCATTTCCGGAAACCCCATCACCCAATGCATTTCCTTTTCCAGCACATCCAGATTCAAGACCCAACGCTTGCCTTTCACATCAAGCGATTGCAGGAAAAACGGGATCAGCGCCGGATCATCCACATGCGGTGCCAATAGCGGGGCGGCGTCCGAGCGTTTTTCAATCCCGCTCAGATCAACCGCTTTCATCGCTTTGATATATGGCATCTGGCTGTGACTGTAAGCCACCGGTGCAATATCCACCACGATCAGGCGATTGACCAGATCGGGCCGCTTCAGCGCCAGAACCATCGCCGCCTTGCCGCCCATGGAATGGCCCATCACATCAAACGGCCCGTCAAGATGCTCCAGCACCCCGGCCAGATCATCCGCCATATCATCATAAGAATGTGTGTCTTTCCAGGCACTTAACCCGTGGTTGCGCATATCCACCGCCACCACCTGCCGCTGATCAGATAGGCGTTTGGCAATCACCCCCCAATTCCGCCCCGAGCCATAAAGCCCGTGGGCAATCAGCAATCCGGGCTTATCGGTGGCCGTGCCATGGGGGGTCATATTCAGCATGGGGCCTTGTTACCCGATACAGCAGGCAATATGCCAGCCCTGTTGAGGCTGCGGGGCAATCCAATTAGGCTGCACCAGGGAGAGGGATCAATGATTAACGCAGATCAGTTTCATCAGCGCGTGGCAGAGCTTGAGCAGATGTTGCAAGAGAGGTTGGGCCTGCGCGGCAAAACCCTTGCCGGGCGTCTGAAAAAAGCCGGGCGGCGGTTGCCTAGGCGGTTTCACAAAGCGGGGCGGGTGATCACCGGGGCGCAGGTGGTGATGGCCAATCCCAGGCTGGCCCGTTTGCAAAATCAATCCGCCATTGAAGCCGCATTTGCCGAGATGTCAGCCTATTTGAAGCCCCTGAACCGCCGGGATCAACGCAAGGGATTCGCGTTGGGGCTTGCAAGGGAATTGATGATCCGGCTGATTCTGCTGGCTGTTGCCTTGCTGGCGATATTGCGCTGGCAGGGAATAGTATGAATGCAAAACCCCCTCACAGGTATTTCTGTGAAGGGATTGATATTAATGGGTATTCTTAAAGGTTGGGATAGAGTGGGAAGCGGGCGCAAAGCGCTGCCACTTCTGCGCGGACCTTGGCCTCAACCGCGTCATTGCCGTCATCGCCATTGGCCGCAAGGCCATCCACCACCTCAACAATCCAGTCGGCAATCTGCCGGAACTCGGCCTCGCCAAAGCCGCGGGTTGTACCCGCCGGAGTGCCCAGGCGGATGCCCGAAGTGACGGTGGGTTTTTCCGGATCAAACGGAATGCCGTTTTTGTTGGTGGTAATATGGGCCCGCCCCAAAGCCTTGTCGGTGATGTTGCCGGTCACGCCCTTGGGGCGCAGATCCACCAGCATCACATGGGTATCGGTGCCGCCGGTCACGATGTCCAGCCCACCCTTGATCAACTGATCGGCAAGCGCGCGGGCATTGGCCTTGACCGCTTGAATATACGTCTTGAATTCGGGGCGCAGCGCCTCGCCAAAGGCCACGGCCTTGGCGGCGATCACATGCATCAAAGGCCCGCCCTGAATGCCGGGGAAGATGGCGGAATTGACCTTTTTGGCAATCGCCTCGTCATTGGTCAGGATCATCCCGCCCCGCGGCCCGCGCAATGTTTTATGGGTGGTGGTGGTGGCCACATGCGCATGCGGGAAGGGCGAAGGGTGCTCATCAGTGGCAACAAGCCCCGCAAAATGCGCCATGTCCACATGCAGATAGGCCCCTACCATATCGGCAATCTCGCGCATCCGGGCGAAATCAATCACCCGAGGAATGGCCGAGCCACCGGCGATGATGATCTTCGGGTTATGTTCCTTGGCCAGGGTTTCGATCTCATCATAGTCAATCAGATTGTCCTGCCGGCGCACGCCGTATTGCACCGCGTTGAACCATTTGCCCGATTGGTTGGGCGCCGCACCGTGCGTGAGATGCCCGCCCGAGGCCAGGTTCATCCCCAAAATCGTATCGCCGGGCTGCAGCAAAGCCTGCATCACGCCCTGATTGGCCTGACTACCGGAATTGGGCTGCACATTGGCAAAGTCACAACCAAACAACTGTTTTGCACGCTCAATCGCCAGGTTTTCGGCCACATCGACAAACTGACAGCCGCCATAATAGCGCCGTCCGGGATAGCCTTCGGCGTATTTGTTGGTCATGACCGAGCCTTGCGCCTGCATCACCGCGGCCGAGACGATATTCTCAGAGGCAATCAGCTCGATCTCGTCGCGCTGGCGGCCCAGCTCATCGGTGATGGCGCCAAAGATTTCAGGATCGCGCGCGGCGAGGGATTCGGTGAAAAAGCCGGAATCAGTCATGGTGATGTGCTCCCTGCGGGGTTGAATGCTGAGGATCACCTATAAGAAACCCCCTTGCCATGGAAGCCTGAAAAGCGACAATAACCTGGGCTGCACCGTCACCACTGGTAAGCCGGGCCGACTTGTGGTTCGATCAAAACTTGATGACATGGGTATCAGACAACAGGAGCCGGCAGCTATGACCAGTAAAATTGCCTTTGTGGCCAGCGATGTGGCCTCGGCGCAGGCGTCGCTTGCCACCCTGGTTGCGCGTTTTGGCAATGCGCCTGAAGCTGAAGCCGATGTAATCGTGGCCCTTGGCGGCGACGGGCTGATGCTGCAAACCCTGCACCGCACCGAAGCCTTGCAGGCACCGGTTTACGGGATGAACCGGGGCACGGTTGGCTTTTTGATGAACGAGTATAGCGAAGAGGATTTGCCTGAGCGCCTTGATGCGGCTGTGGAAGAGGTGATCAACCCGCTCGCAATGAAGGCGAAATCTGTGGATGGCATGATCCATGAAGCCCTGGCGATCAATGAGGTGTCACTGCTGCGCGGCGGGCCTCAGGCAGCGAAATTGCAGATCAGCATTGACGGAAATCTGCGAATGCCTGAACTGATATGCGATGGGGCACTGGTGTCTACACCCGCCGGATCAACCGCGTATAATTACAGCGCCCACGGGCCGATTGTACCGATCGGGGCGGATGTTCTGGCACTGACAGCGGTGGCGGCGTTCCGTCCCCGGCGCTGGCGCGGGGCACTCTTGCCAAAATCGGCTGTGGTGCGGTTTGATGTGATCGAGCCGGATAAACGCCCGGTAATGGCCGATGCCGACAGCCGCCATGTGGAAAACGTGCTGTGGGTTGAGGTCAGATCAAACCCTGAGATCAGGCATCGCATCCTGTTTGATCCCGGTCATGGGCTGGAAGAGCGGCTTATCCGTGAACAGTTTGTTTGAAACGCGCCTTCTGCAGCGGGGTGTAGGGTGGGTGAAACCCACGCTTTCCTTGAAGGGGTGGCGGGCTGAAGCCCGCCCTACGGATCACAGGCAAGGGTATGTGTAAAATTTTTAACTATTTGATAATAATAGATATAATCCCTTGTTATCAAATAACATCAGCCTGATATTGTGTATCAGGCTCGCCCTGAAGCATCGTTGTATTTGCCCGCCGGATGGTGATCCTCTGATCACATGGGCAGCAACAGGAGTTGGGTTCATGCCTCGGACAAACACAATCAAGGCCGTCATATTATCAGTGCTGATCGTTACCGGTTCGGCCATGTCGTCCGAGGCGGGCAGTAGCGGCTTTGGTGCCCTTGCAACATTGGTGAGTGGTGTTGTTTCACTGGCCCTGAAAACGGCGATGGAAGTGCATAGCTTCCTGACCACAGGTCCGGGTGCCGGGTTGTTTACCTTTGGCGGGTAAAGCACCCTCGCGCCGGTTTGGTGCGGGGGTGCAGATGCTTAGTCTTTGGCATAGCCGATGGTTTGCAGGGCTGTTCTCACCTCATCAAGGATAACCGGATCATCAATCGTGGCCGGCATTTTGAACGGCTTGCCATCGGCAATGCTGACCATCGTGCCGCGCAGGATTTTGCCCGAGCGGGTTTTCGGCAATCGCTCAACCACCACGGCCAGTTTGAATGCCGCCACCGGGCCGATCTGGTCGCGCACCAGTTTGATGCAGTCACGCACCACATCCTCATTTGAGGCTTCCGAGCCTTTGTTGAGGCATAAAAACCCAACCGGAAGCTGACCCTTGAGTTGATCCGTCACACCGATTACGGCACATTCCGCCACCTCCGGGTGTGCTGCCAGAACTTCCTCCATGCCACCGGTAGACAGGCGGTGCCCGGCCACGTTGATCACGTCATCGGTGCGAGCCATGACATATAGATAGCCATCTTCATCGAGCATCCCCGCATCGCCGGTTTCATAATAACCGGGGAAAGTTGTCAGATAGGATTTTTTGTATCGCTCATCGGCGTTCCAAAGCGTTGGCAATGTCCCCGGTGGCAGCGGCAGCTTGATGACAATCGCCCCAAGCGCACCGGCAGGCAGCTCATGCCCGCCTTCATCCAGAATCCGCACATCATAGCCTGGCATCGCCACGGTAGGAGAGCCGATCCTGACCGGCAATGCCTCGATCCCCGCCGGATTGCCAACGATGGGATAGCCGGTTTCGGTTTGCCACCAATGATCGTAAACCGGCACTTTCATCACCTTTTGTGCCCATTCAATGGTATCCGGATCGGCGCGCTCACCGGCCAGATAAAGCGCGCGCAGGCAGGTGATGTCATAGCCCTTGATCAACTCGCCCTTGGGATCCTCGCGCTTGATGGCGCGAAAGGCGGTGGGGGCGGTGAAGAAGCTGCGCACATTATGCTCGGATATGACCCGCCAGAAAGTGCTGGCATCGGGTGTGCCCACGGGCTTGCCCTCAAATACAATCGTGGTGTTGCCGTGGATCAGCGGCGCGTAGCAGATATAGCTGTGGCCCACGACCCAGCCCACATCGGATGCCGCCCAGAACACATCACCGGGATCAACCTGATAAAAGTTCTTCATCGTCCAGTTCAGCGCCACCAGATGGCCGCCCGTGGGCCGCACCACGCCTTTGGGCGCGCCGGTGGTGCCCGATGTATAAAGGATATAGACCGGGTGATTGCCCTCAACCGGCACACAATCGGCCGGGGTCACGCCTTGCTGAAACTCGTGCCAGTCAAAATCAAAGCCGGGGATCAGATCGGCGCGCGATTGTTCGCGTTGCAGGATGACGCAGAAATCCGGCTTGTGCGATGCCTGCTTGATCGCGCCCTCAAGCAGGGGTTTATACTCAATCACCCGGCCCGGCTCCACCCCGCAGGAGGCGGCGATGATCGCCTTGGGGGTGGCGTCATCAATCCGTACCGCCAGTTCATTGGCGGCAAACCCGCCAAACACAACCGAATGGATCGCGCCCAGACGGGCACAGGCCAGCATCGCCATCAGCGCCTCGGGCACCATCGGCATATAGATGATCACGCGGTCGCCTTTTCCCACGCCTTTGGCCCTGAGCGCCCCCGCCAATGAGGCCACGCGGGTTTGCAGATCAGCGTAGGTTATTGTGGATTTAGCGCCAGTGATCGGGCTGTCATGGATAATGGCGGCTTGTTCCCCCCTGCCCGCCTCTACATGGCGGTCAACCGCGTTATGGCAGGTGTTGACCAAGCCATCGCTGAACCATTCATAAAATGGCGCGTTTTCATCAAACAGGGCTTTTGAGGGCGTTTTATCCCAGTCAATCGCCCCGGCTGCCTGCATCCAAAAGGCTTCCGGATCGTGCATCGAGCTTTCATAGATGTCCTTGTATGTCATCTTATCCTCCTTGGCAGCGTCAGGAATGTGTTACGGCGGCAAAAGCCATGCGGCAAGCCGCTTGCAGTATACCGTGGCATATTATCGCAGAATATTTGCGGGTTAGCCGGAAATTAAGGTGCAAATTTTTGCAAACCGTTGGATAACAAGGCATCAGGAGAGAAATAATTCCATGATTTGCAAATCTGCAAATTTTTCATTGCAAACCCCACGAATCACCTGACTCATAAAGAGAGACAGGATCTCAGCCGTATTGCTTTACCGGAGTGCCCGCGATGGCGGCCATGTTCAGCAGCCCGCGCGCTGTAACGGACGGCGTCACGATATGGGCGCGGTTGCCCATGCCCATCAGGATCGGCCCCACCGCAAGCCCGTTACCTTTGGCCTTGAGGATATTGCGCACCGCAGAGGCCGCATCGGCATTTGAAAAGATCAAAACATTCGCTGCCCCCTCCATCCGGTTATCCGGCAGCAGGCGCGCGCGCAGTTCAGGATCAAGGGCGGCATCGACATTCATCTCACCCTCATAGGAAAAATCACGAACCGCAGAATCCAGTATGGCCAGCGCCGCGCGTTGGCGTTTGCCCGAATCGTCGCCCTGATTGCCAAATTGCGATTTCGAACAGAAGGCGATCTTCGGCTCAACTCCAAAGCGGCGCACATGGCGCGCGGCGCCGATGGCAAGCCGCGCCAGATATTCAGGATCAGGGAAAGTGCTGACATGGGTATCGGCAATAAACAAGGGCCCGTCTTCAAGGATCATCAGTGAAAGCGCGCCCTGCGGCTGCAACTTATCGGTACCCAGAACCTGTGTCACATAATTCAGATGCCAGTGGTATTCGCCAAAAGTGCCGCAAATCATGCTGTCTGCATCGCCCTGATGCACCATTACTGCGGCGATGGCCGTGGTGTTGGTGCGCATCACCGCCTTGGCCAGATCAGGCGTGATGCCCCGGCGCTGCATGATGTGGTGATAACTGGTCCAATAGTCGTGGTAGCGCGGATCACTTTCCGGATTCACGATGTGAAAATCACGCTTGGGGCGGATCTGCAGGCCCAACCCTTTGCAGCGGCGTTCAATCACCCGTGGCCGTCCGATCAGAATTGGCTGTTCACTGGTTTCCTCCAAAATGGCCTGCGCCGCCCGCAACACGCGCTCATCTTCGCCTTCGGCAAAGACGATCCGACGCGATTCAGTTGCCGCTGCCGCGAATATCGGGCGCATCAGCATGGCGGATTTATAGACCGAGGCATCAAGCCTGGCCTTATAGGCAACAATATCTTCAAGCGGCCGGGTGGCCACACCGGTTTCCATACCTGCGCGCGCCACGGCGGTGGCGACGATGCCCGAGAGCCTTGGATCAAATGGCTTGGGGATGAGATATTCGGCGCCAAATGTCATCTGCTCACCCTTGTAAGCCGCCGCCGCCTCGGCGCTTGTGGTGGCGCGGGCAAGGGCGGCGATCCCTTCGACACAGGCGATTTCCATCTGATCGTTTATTTCTGTTGCGCCCACATCCAGCGCACCGCGAAAGATGAAAGGAAAGCACAACACATTATTGACCTGATTGGGAAAATCCGATCGGCCGGTAGCGATGATGGCATCGGGTGCGGCCTTTTTGGCCACATCCGGCATGATCTCGGGGTTGGGATTGGCCAGCGCAAAGATGATCGGTTGCGCCGTCATTTTGGCAACCATTTCAGGCTTCAGAATATTGGGGCCGGAGAGGCCAAGAAACATGTCCGCGCCCGCGATCACATCCTCCAGCGTGCGCAAGTCGCTTTTTTGGGCAAAGCATGATTTATGCGGATTCATATCCTTTTTGCGGCCCTCATAAACCAGCCCGTGAATATCACACAGCCAGATATTGCTGCGCTTCACGCCCAGTTTGACCAGCATGTTGAGGCAGGCAATTCCCGCCGCCCCCCCGCCGGTCGAGGCAATCTTTATATCTTCGAATTTTTTGCCCGCCACATGCAGGGCATTGGTGGCGGCGGCCCCCACAACGATGGCAGTGCCATGCTGATCGTCATGGAAAACCGGAATATCCATGCGTTCACGACAAATTTTTTCGACAATGAAACAATCGGGTGCCTTGATGTCTTCCAGATTGATCGCGCCGAATGTCGGCCCGAGGGCACAGACAATATCCGCCAGTTTTTCCGGGTCCGGCTCATCCACTTCAATATCGAAGCAATCAATATTGGCGAATTTTTTGAACAAAACCGCCTTGCCTTCCATCACCGGTTTGCTGGCCAGCGGACCGATATTGCCAAGCCCCAGAACAGCGGTGCCATTGGTAACCACCCCCACCAGATTGCCGCGCGCGGTGTAGCGGCTGGCATCAGATGCATTTTCCTTGATCTCAAGACAGGCCTCGGCCACGCCCGGCGAATAGGCCCGCGCCAGATCGCGGCCATTGGCCAGGGGCTTGGTTGCCCGAATCTCCAGCTTCCCGGGCTTGGGAAATTCATGATAATCCAGCGCCGCCTGACGTTGGTTTTCTTTTTGAGTATCGGTCATTTTATCTCCCCGGTGCCAAATAGTTTAACACTAAACTATCTATAGCGCGCTAATTTTATTGGCTTTATTTTGCGTTTTATACCGTCAGCTTGCAACTTGTTGGGCAAAGACGCAATCTTGAATTGTCCAAAGGACAGGTTCCATGGTCTTTATTGGTGGATCGGCATTGCTCTTGAGGCCGGTTTCTGGGAATAAGAGGATACCGGCAAGGCAAGCATTGGAGAGCCCATGAACCAGCATCTGACCGTGGTCAAGCATCCCCTGATCCAGCACAAGCTGACATTGATGCGCGAAAAAGAAACCTCAACGGCGGTGTTCCGGCAGCTTCTGCGCGAAATCAGCCAGTTGTTGGCCTATGAGGTAACGCATGAATTGCCGATGACCACGCGCCGGATTGAAACGCCTTTGGTGGAAATGGATGCGCCGGTTCTGGCGGGGCGCAAGCTGGCGCTGATCTCGATCCTGCGGGCGGGCAACGGCCTGCTGGACGGGATGCTTGAGCTCATACCCTCGGCGCGGGTCGGGTTTGTCGGGCTTTACCGGGATGTGGCAACGCTGAAGCCGGTGCAATATTATTTCAAGGTGCCCGATCAATTGGGTGAGCGTCTGGTGATCGTGGTTGATCCGATGCTGGCCACCGGCAATTCATCGGTGGCGGCGATTGACCTGCTGAAAAATTCCGGTGCCAGAAATATCCGGTTTCTGTGCCTGCTTGCCGCCCCTGAGGGTGTGGCGCGGATGAAGGACGCGCATCCGGATGTGCCGATCGTGACCGCGGCGCTGGACGAAAAGCTGAATGATGTCGGCTATATCCTTCCCGGCCTTGGGGATGCGGGCGACCGGATGTTTGGCACCAAATAAACCCGGATCAGCCGCCGCAGATGCTTTGCAATCTGAGCCAATCAGCATCGGACAGGACCGGGGCGGGGGCCTGATTGGCGAAGGGATCGGCCTCGATCAGGCCAAGGGTCGTTTCGCCTGATATATCAAGCGCATAGGCGTAAGGCGTTGAGCGCACTGAAAAATCCCTGAACCCTGCAAGGATTTCCTGATCCCTGAGGGGGGCCGTGTTCTGGGCCAGAAGGTGCTGTGCGTAAGATTGCAGGCTTTTATCGCTTAGCGTGCCGGTTGTCAGCAAACGAAAGCTTGACCACATGCCGGTATAGGCCAGCAAATCCGCCAGCGGATCATGCCCGTTCGCACGCAGACGTTCGGCAATGATATAGCCCGCGATAACATCCGGCTCATCGAAATCCTCGACCAGCGAACGGTTGATCACAAGGATACCGCCGGGCAGATGGATGATGGATTTCACCCCGTCACGCACAAGGGTCAACTGCCCCGGCCCTTTCGGTGTCGGCAGCCTTTTGGCCAGGCTGTCAAGCACTGCCTTGCCGCGATTGCCGTCACAGGCCGGGCCGGTGATGTGGGCAAGCTGTGCCAGAAGCGCGCGGCCAATCTCAACCCGTTTGACATCCGGCACAACCGAGACCGCATGATTGCGCGCCGCACCGGGCAGCCAGAAGATCAGCAGCGTCAATACTGTTGCCATCGAGGCCAGAAGCGTCATCAGCCGCAACCGGCCGGGATGCGGCCGCCGCCGCTCAATTTCGGTGCGCAGTTTCTCAATCGCGGTGATCATCTCATGTTCACTGTTGGCCAGTTCAAGCGTCTCGCCGGGATCGCCATCGGGGTGGTAGATTGCTGGAAATTTGCCGGGATTGGCCCGCGCCACCGCCTGAAGCGACCAATGCGCCAGCACCCGGTCATTTGTGTCGGTAATGATCAGGGTTTCATCGCCGATCGAGGCAATCACATCCGCGCGCTGCGCCTCGGGCGCGGCCCGCCAGAGGCCAGAGGCCTCCAGCCGCTGATATTTATTGAGTGCTGTCATTTCGCTGATCGGGCCTGCTCTGCCTCTTTGCGACAGCATAGCATGACTCACGGGTTTGCGGCAATGAAAGAAGGCCTATCCGACAGGTCAAAAGAGTATCCGGGCTGTTTGCGGCTGTCATTATGGCCCGCTTCAGGCGTCTTTTCCCGGTTATTGGGCCTTGGCGATTTTACGCAGCTCAAACTTCTGAATCTTGCCGGTCGAGGTTTTTGGCAGTTCCTGAAACAGCACATGTTTGGGGCATTTGAACCCGGCCAGATTTTCGCGGGTGAAGGCGATTATCCCGGCGGCATCGGGGGTGGCGCGCGGTTTAAGCTCAATAAAGGCGCAGGGCACTTCGCCCCATTTCTCATCAGGTTTGGCCACCACCGCACAAAGCAGCACGGCCGGGTGCATCATCAGCACGCCTTCGACCTCAACCGAGCTGATATTCTCGCCGCCCGAGATGATGATGTCCTTGGCCCGGTCGGTGATCTGCAAATAGCCATCGGGATGCTGCACCGCAATGTCACCGGAATGGAAATAACCGCCCTTGAAGGCCTCGGCGGTGGCTTGCGGGTTTTTCAGATACCCCTTCATCACCGAATTGCCCCGGATCATGATCTCGCCCGGGGTTGCGCCATCCATCGGGGTTTGCACCATGGTTTCGGCATCCATCGCGGTAATATCTTCCATCATCGGCATCAGAACACCGGTGCGGGCCTTAATGGCAAATTGCTCATTTTCCGGCAGCGCATTCCAGCGTTCCTGCCACAGGCATTCGGTGACATGGCCGTAGGTTTCCGTAAGGCCGTAAACCTGAATAACCTCAAACCCAAGCGGCTCAATAGCGCGCAGGGTGGCGGCGGGCGGTGGCGCCCCGGCGGTGAAAACCTGAACCGTGTGATCAAACGCGCGGCGGTCTTCATCGGCCGCATTGACGATCATGTTGAGCACAATCGGCGCGCCGCCAAAATGCGTGGCACCCTCATCGGCAAAGGCATCATACATCGCTTTCGCGGTGATATCGCGGCAACAGATCAACGTACCGCCCAGCAGCGGCATCATCCATGTGTGGTTCCAGCCATTGCAATGAAACAGCGGCACGATGGTGAGGTATCGCGGCCGCAATGTCAGCTTCCAACTGATCACCGTGCCCATGGTCATGAGATACGCGCCGCGATGGTGATAGACCACGCCCTTGGGCCGCCCGGTGGTGCCCGAGGTGTAATTCAGCGCCAGGCTTTCCCATTCATCTTCGGGCATGATCCATTCAAAATCCGCATCCCCCGAGGCCAGAAATTTCTCATATTCCAGATGTGCGCCACTGGCGGTGAACCCCGCTTCAGTATCGGCCACTTCGATAAGGATCGGGGCAGGCCCGTCCATCATTTCTATGGCTTTGTCCACCACAGGCAGGAATTGCGTATCAACCAGAACCGCCCTGGCCCCGCCGTGATCAAAGATATAGGCAATGGTTTCGGCCTCAAGCCGCGTGTTGATGGCATTAAGCACCGCGCCACAGGCGGGCACGCCAAAATGCGCTTCGGCCTGTGCCGGGATGTTGGGCAGGAGAGTGGACACAACATCACCCGACCGGATGCCAAGCCCGGCCAGCGCCGAGGCAAGGCGGCTGCAGCGCTGATGATATTCAGCATAGGTTTTGCGGTGATTGTGATAGATAACCGCCTCATCCTGTGGATAAAGCTGCGCTGCGCGTTGTAAATGTGAAAGTGGTGTCAGGGGTACAAAATTCGCCGGAGTTTTGTTCAGCCCCTCCTCATCTGTCATCCAGCCCATATTATCCCTCCCGATTCTGCATGGCGCGCAGTGTGGAATGACAATATTGAGAAGTTACCGGCAATCAAATATTAAATTTGTCAAAACCAGCCCCCGTCAATATGCGGGCGGGGGCTGGCAATGTTATGCGTTCCTGAGGTTCAGGCAGTTAAGCCTTGTCTCAGGCCGCTGTCGCTTCCTGCCCGAACCGGCCATAGAAGCTTTGGTTTTTCGCGGCCATCTCGCGCAACAGATCAGGCGTTGCAAACCGCGCGCCATAGGTTTTGGTCAGTTGATCACAGCGTTCCGCCGCATAAGGCGTGCCGATGATATCAAGCCATGAGAACGGCCCGCCCGACCACGGCGCAAAGCCCCAGCCCAGAATCGCCCCAACATCGCCTTCGCGGATGTCTTCCAGCACGCCTTCCTCCAACGCCCGCACCGCTTCCAGCACCTGCGCGAACATCAGGCGATGCTGCACCTCATGCAGATCAGGCTGATCCTTGGCGCGGGGGTATCTGGCTTGCAATCCATCCCAGTAAAGCTGTCGCTTGCCGGTATCGTCATAGTCAAAGAACCCGGCACCCGATTTGCGCCCAAGGCGGCCCTCGCCCTCCATCCAGAAGATCACCTCATCAACCGCGTCGTCAGGGTATTCATCGCCCATCGCGGCACGGGTGGCGCGGGCAATCTTGGCCCCCAGATCAATCGAGGTTTCATCAACCAGTTGCAGCGGCCCGACCGGAAAGCCAAGCTGCCGCGCGGCGTTATCGATCAGCGCCGGGGCCACGCCCTCGGCCACCATGCGGATGCCTTCATTGATATAGGGAATGATGCAGCGGTTGGCATAGAAGAACCGCGCATCATTCACAACAATCGGGGTTTTACGGATCTGCCGCACGTAATCCAGCGCCTTGGCCACGGCCACATCGCCGGTTTTGCGGCCCTTGATGATCTCGACCAACAGCATTTTTTCAACCGGCGAGAAAAAGTGTATGCCGATAAATTTCTCAGGCCGGGCCGAGGCCTTGGCCAGATCGGAAATCGGCAATGTCGAGGTGTTGGTGGCAAAGATGCAATCCTCGCCCACCACGGCCTCAACCGCTTTTGTCACCTCGGCCTTGATGGCCGGGTCTTCAAACACCGCCTCGATAATCAGATCACAGCCCTTGAGGGCGCTGTAATCGGTGGTGGCGGTGATGCGTGCCAGCGTGGCCTCTTTCTTCTCGGGCGTACCCTTGCCGCGCTTGATACCCTTGTCCAGATAATCGGCGGTGTAGGATTTGCCCCTCTCGGCGGCCTCCTGTTTCTGGTCAATCAGCACCACTTCAATGCCCGCCATGGCCGAGACCAGGGTAATACCCGCGCCCATCATGCCCGCGCCCATGACACCGAGCTTTTTGACAGTCTGATCCGGCGCATCGGGGCGGTTGGCACCTTTCTCAAGCGCTTCCTTATTGATGAAAAGCGAGCGGATCATGGCGCTTGATGAAGGGTTCATCAGCACATTGGTGAACCAGCGCGCTTCTATTTTGATGGCCGTATCAAACGGCACCAGCGCGCCTTCATAGACGGCACTCAGCAGCGCCTTGGCGGCGGGAAATGCGCCCTGCGTCTTGCCGTTGACCATGGCGGATGCGCCAACAAAGGTCATGAACCCCGCCGGATGATAGGGCGCGCCACCGGGCATTTTATAACCCTTTGCATCCCAGGGTTTGACGATATCGGGGTTAGACAGAACCCACGCCTTGGCCGCGGCCAAAAGCTCATCCGCAGGCACAACCTCATCCACCACCCCAGCGGATTTGGCTTTGGCAGGGTTGTTGAGCTTGCCCTCAAGCAGAAGCGGCGAGGCCCCCATCGCGCCCAGCTTGCGCACCAGCCGGGTGGTGCCGCCCATGCCGGGAAAAATGCCGACCATGATCTCGGGCAGGCCGATCTTGGCGTGTGCGTTGTCAGCGGCAAAAATCCGGTGACAGGCCAGCGGAATCTCCAGCCCAATACCAAGCGCCGTGCCGGGCAGAGCGGCGGCAATCGGCTTGCCGCCCTTGTTGGTTTTCGGGTCCATCCCGGCGCGCTCGATCTTGCGCAGCATGGCGTGGGTCTGCATCAAGCCCTCAAACAGGCCCTTGGCGGGGTTGTCGCCCGCGCTTTCCTTCATCTTCGCGATGATGTTGAGATCCATCCCGCCCGCGAATGAGCCTTCCTTACCGGAGGTGATGATCACGCCCTTGATGGCATCATCGGCCAGCGCCTGATCAATCAGCGCATCCAGATCATGAAAGCCTTGCTGGTTCATCACGTTCATGGATTTGCCAATGGTGTCCCAGGTGATTGTGGCCACGCCGTCGGCATCTGTTTTCATTGTAAAATCAGTCATTTCTTCTCTCCTCTACCCGCCGTTACACGCGCTCGATGATCGTGGCCGCACCCATGCCGGAGGCGATGCACAGTGTGGCAAGCCCGGTGCCTTTGCCGGTGCGTTCCAGCTCATCGAGAAGCGTGCCGATGATGATGGCACCGGTGGCCCCAAGCGGGTGCCCCATGGCAATTGCGCCGCCATTGACATTGACCAGCGAGGGATCAACATCAAACGCCTGTTGAAAGCGCAGAACAACGGCTGCGAAGGCTTCATTGACCTCAAACAGATCAATATCCTTGATGTTCATGCCGCTATCGGCAAGGATTTTCTCGGTCGCCGGTACCGGGCCTGTCAGCATGATCGTGGGATCGGTGCCGATTTTGCAGGTCTGGCGAATGCGGGCGCGGGGCTTGAGCCCGTATTTCTCGCCAAATTCCCTGTTGCCAATGAGCACACCTGCCGAGCCATCCACGATTCCGCTCGAATTGCCCGCGTGATGGATGTGATTGATCTTCTCCAGATGCGGATATTTCAGCCTGGCCACTGCATCAAAGCCCGGCATCACCTCGCCCATGGCCTGAAACGCGGGGCTCAAAGCGCCAAGCGCCTGCATGTCGGTGCCGGGGCGCATGTATTCATCGTGATCGAGGATGCTCAGGCCGTTCTGGTCTTTCACCTCGATGATCGAGCGGGCAAATCGCTTGTCTTTCCACGCGGCCTCGGCGCGGTTTTGTGATTCTACCGCCAGCGCATCGGCGTCATCACGGCTAAAGCCATATTCGGTGGCGATGATGTCGGCGCTGATGCCTTGGGGGACGAAATAACTATCCATGGCAATGCTTGGGTCAACGGCAATAGCCGCGCCATCGCTGCCCATGGCAACGCGGCCCATCATCTCAACCCCCCCGGCGATATAGGCCTCACCGGCGCCACCCTTGATCTGATTGGCGGCCAGATTGACCGCTTCCATGCCAGAGGCGCAAAACCGGTTGATCGCAAGGCCGGGGATGCTCTCGTCCAGATCCGAGGCCAGAACGGCGGTGCGCGCAAGGCATCCGCCCTGTTCCATCACCTGCGTGACATTGCCCCAGATCACATCCTCGACCGCATGGCCATCAAGGCCGTTACGATCCTTGATTGCATTCAGCACCTGCGCGGAAAGGCGCATGGCGGTAACTTCCTGCAGGCTGCCATCCTTGCGGCCCTTGCCGCGCGGGCTGCGCACGGCATCATAGATAAAAGCGTCAGACATCGGGTTTCTCCTTTTAAGGGGTCAGGCGCGGTCAGCGGGGCTGCCGGGCATCAGATCATAGGGGTGTTTCCAGCCGGGTGTGTTTTGGATATTGCTCAGCCAGCGGTCAATATTGGGCCAGTCCTTGCGGTCAAAACCAAACGGCTCGGGATAATAGAGATAGCCGCAGCAGGAAAGATCAGCATTGGTGATACCGTCACCCACGATCCAGTCGCGGCCCTTGAGATGGGTATCAAGCGTGGCATAGGCGGCTTTGAGGCGGCCTTGCGTGAATTCAATCACCTCCTTGGGTCGTTTGTCCTTTGGCAGAAAGTTCATCAGAAAACGGGTCATGCCCGCCTGCGACGATAATTTGTGATTATCCCAGAACATCCAGCGCATGACCTCGCGCTGGTCTGCGGTGATTTTGCCGCCAAATTTGCCGGTTTTTTCAGTAATATACATCTGGATGACACCCGATTGGGTAAGGGTCAGATCGCCGTCCACCAGCACTGGCACTTCCCCCATCTCGTTGATCGCGCGAAACTCCGGCCTGCGGGCCTCGCCACCGAAAAAATCAACATAGATCGGCTCCCAATCCAGCCCCGACAATTCCAGCGCCAGAGCAGCCTTATATGAATTGCCACTTTCGCCCATGCAGTAAAGTTTGATACTCATCTTCTTCCTCCCAATCTTGCGTTCCTGTCTGACCTTATGGATTTGAGTATTTATTGGAAAAATGAAAGGGGTGTCCGGCTTTCATTTTTCTTCAAATACTCTCGCCGAAGGCGTCCTTTTCATTGCAAAAAACCGTAGGGTGGGTGAAACCCACGCGCCTTAGAATTCATCTGAGGCCATGCTCATCACCGGCTCCGCGCCGCTTTCAATCCGCGCAAGATGCATTGCCGTCGCGGGCAGGCGCCGGGCCATATAGTAACGCCCGGTTTTAAGCTTGGTCTTGTAGAAATCAGTGTCAGACGCGCCTGCGTCCAGAGCCTCCTGCGCGGCTTTGGCCGAGCGCACCCACATCAGGCCAAGGCAGACATGGCCAAAAAGATGCATGAAATCATACGATCCGGCAAGAGCTGCATTGGGGTTTTTCATGCCCTGCTGCATGAAGAACATCGCTGCCGCCTGCAGGTGTTTCGACGCCTCTTTCAAAGGCTCAAGAAAATCGTCTTTCAGAACTTCATTATCGCCATTTTCCTTGATGAACGCCTTCACGATCTCAAAAAACGCCATCACATGCTTGCCGCCATCCTGCGCCAGCTTGCGCCCGACCAGATCAAGCGCCTGCACGCCGTTGGCGCCCTCATAAATCATCGCAATCCTTGCGTCGCGGGCGAATTGCGACATACCGGTTTCCTCGATATAGCCATGGCCGCCGTAAACCTGCTGCGCCAGCACCGTCATGTCAAAACCCTGATCCGTCAGGAAGCCCTTGATCACCGGGGTCATCAGGCTGACCAGCCCTTCGGCGGCCTCGTCCCCGCCGCGATGCGAGCGGTCAATCAGTTGCGCGCCCCACAAAAGAAAGGCCCGCGCGCCCTCGACAAAGCTTTTCTGGTCCATCAAGGAGCGCCGGATATCAGGATGCACAATCAGCGGGTCGGCCGGGCCATCGGGGTTTTGATCACCGGTCACATCGCGGCCCTGCAGGCGTTCGCGGGCATATTCAACGGCGTTCTGATAGGCCACTTCGGCCTGCGAAAGCCCCTGCATGCCCACACCGATGCGGGCCTCGTTCATCATGGTGAACATCGCGCGCATGCCTTTGTGTTCCTCGCCCAGCAGATAGCCGGTGGCCTCCTCATAATTCATCACGCAGGTGGAATTGCCATGGATGCCCATTTTCTCTTCGATATTGCCGCAGGCCACGCCGTTGCGCGCGCCCAGGCTGCCATCTTCATTCACCATGAATTTGGGCACGATGAACAGGCTCACCCCCTTGATGCCCTCCGGCCCACCGGGGATTTTGGCCAGCACCAGATGGATGATATTATCTGCCATGTCATGCTCACCTGCCGAGATGAAAATCTTGGTGCCGGTGATCTTGTAGCTGCCATCCCCTTGCGGCTCGGCCCTGGTGCGCATCAGGCCCAGATCGGTGCCGCAATGGGGCTCGGTCAGGTTCATCGTGCCGGTCCAGTCACAGGCGGCCATCTTGGGCACATACGTTGCCTTTTGCTGATCCGTGCCATGGGCCAGAATTGCCGAGGCGGCGCCATGGGTGAGGCCCTGATACATGGTGAAGGCCATGTTTGAAGCGGAAAACATCTCGCCCACGGCAGTGCCCAGAACGTATGGCATGTTCTGCCCGCCATATTCCTCGGGCAGATCAAGCGCGGGCCAGCCGCCCTGCTTGACCTGCTCAAAGGCGTCTTTGAAGCCCTCGGGCGTGCGCACCACACCGTTTTCCAGAACGCAGCCCTGTCTATCGCCCACCGCATTCAGCGGGGCCAGAACCTGTGAGGTCAGCTTGCCCGCCTCATCAAGAACGGCGGCGGTGAAATCAGCCTCAAGATCGGCATAGCCCGGGGTGTCGGATTGCGAGACTTTGAGCACATCCTGCAGCACGAATTGCAGGTCTTTTGTGGGCGGTGTGTAGCTTGGCATTTTATCGTCCTCGTGTCATAAGTATATGTATTATATCGTTATTATGCTGTTTCTTGGCTTTTCCTGAGTGAGGCAAGCATCTTGCTGCCCCATTTCATCTGTTCGCGCAGATCAGCAATGGCACTGGTCAGATCGTCGCGTTCACGCTCCATTTCCTTCAGGCGGTCGCTGGCAATCTCATGGGCGCGCGATAGCTGGGCATATTGCTGATCACCCTTGTCATAAAGATCAAGCAACTGACGGATTTCCTCAAGCTTGAAGCCAAACCGTTTGCCGCGCAGGATAAGTTTGAGCCGGGCACGATCACGTTTGGTGAACAAGCGTTTTTGCCCCTGCCTGAGCGGAAACAACAGCTCTTTCGCCTCATAAAACCGCAAGGTGCGCGGCGTTACCGAGAACGCATCGCACATTTCGCGGATTGTCATTGTTGCATCGGTCATCTGTTACCTGCACGCAAGCCATCTCAAGGGCCGAATCTGAGCCTATTGGAGTAGGGATACAAGATTACATAAGGTTGACGTAACCACTACGTTGCGTCACTTTCAAGTTGACGTAAGATCATATAACGTAATCTTATGACTATGTGCTGTTTTCTGATGATGGCGTTTTATTTAACGCACTGGTCGTCGCCTGCCCCTCGATTTTGGAGTTCAGGCCAAAGCAAAGGGCCACACGCAATGCATGTGACCCGTCTGAATTTTCAATTATCAGCGGTCAGGTGTGCGTTATTGGATACGCTGACCATTGGCTTTGATCTGGCCATCGCCGGAAACTTCGATCTTGGATGTCAGGGTGTCTTCGTCTTCCCCCACAACCGCAAACATGCCCATCATCATGCGCATGCCCATCGCCTGATCCTCTGGCATCATGCCCATGGCCACAAGTTTATCCATCAGCCCATTGAGCCCAACCATCTTGAGATCAATCGCGCCGGTCGGGGCGGGCATGCCGTCAAATGTGGTGAGGTCCGAATTGTCAAAGGTAAAGGCCCCGTCACCGGTCAGCTCTGCCCCGACTGCATTGACGGTCAGGGAATTGAGCTTGAGCGCGTTCAGCTCACCGGGGGCTTCTGCGCCCGTGGTGGCGGCCAGCATTTGATCTTCGTCAAACAGATCAAAAAACAGTTTGGCCTTGCCGGTAAGATCAAAGGCAACAGTGGCCGGATCATGCGGCAGGTTTGAGGCCGGATCAGCCAGCCCCCAGAGCAGATCAGACAGGGCAAAGCCCGTGATGTTCATCGCCAGGGCAAAATCCTGTTCATCATCGCTTTTTGAGATGGGCAGCAGGAGGTTGAAACCCCATTCCTTCATGGCCAGTTCGACCGGCAGGGGAATATCCCCGCCGGACATTCTGATTTCAATATTTTCCGAGCCGCCACTATACCGCAGCTTGGTCTGGTCCATGGCAATCTCAAGATGGCCGCCATCGGATTTTGTTGAGGCTTCGGTAACTTTTCCATTCTCTTCGAAGTTGAAGCTGGTTGCCCCGCCATTGAAAGTATATTTTCCGTCAAAGGCAAATCCGGAGGCCAGCATTGCACCGAGATTTTTCACATCCATCTCAAGGGGGAAACTTCCCATACCCTCAAAATTGATGCCGCCGTAATCGCCGTTCATAACAAGATGGCCCTTGCCTTCGGGGTCGGTGAAATCAACTGCAAGGCGGATCGGGCCACTATCAAATTTCTGCATGGTTCTGCGCAGGTCGCCAACCTTCATATTGGATGTGCCAACCACATCATCAATGCTCAGGCTGGCCTCTCCCACATCAATGGCCAGGCCGTTCACAACCAGCCTGTCGAGCGAAACTTCTGCGCTCGCCACCGCAAAATTGTAGGTTATGTCGCCCGGGTCTCCCGATATGTTCACGGTATAACCGGTGGTGGCATAATTCAGTGTCAGATCAACGGTCTCTCCGGTTGTCGGGTTGATATTGATGGTCACCGGCATGATGGGAGGGACCGAAAGAGAGACAGTACCATCGCCATTTTCCGTGAAGGTAAACCCCTCCATCGAGATGCCCAGTTTGCCTTCATCGTCAGGCAGATCAATCGATATGGTAATGTCTGATACCGTGAGCGTATCTTGGGATATGTTTTCACTGGCGCTCAAATCATATCCAAAACCGGACATGTAATTTTTCCAATCTCCCCAGACCTGCTCGGCGGTTACATCGGCAAATGCGGCTGAACTTGAAAGAAACACGCCCAAAGCAGCCGTGCAGGCACCGGTGGATTTCCAGGATGTCATAATGAACCTTTCCGTTTAAAAATTTCTGGCGCAGTTTCTGCGCTTAGATCAATGGGGTCAAGTCCCGTTGTGCTGGACCTCTGCCTGAACGGGGGTTACCACATGAATAAATGAAAAATAGGGGGCGAAAATGAGCTTACAAGATAAAACCGTATTTATAACCGGTGCCAGCCGCGGCATCGGGGCGGCAGCGGCCCGCGGATTTGCCGCTTGTAGCGCCAATGTTGCCTTGCTGGCGCGCAATTCCGGGGCGATTGCAGATTTGGCCGAAGAGATCGGCGCGCGGGCGATTGCCATCCCCTGTGATGTCAGCCAATACGGTGAAGTTGAAGCGGCTGTGGCGGCCTGTGTGAAGGCCTTTGGCGGGCTTGACATAGTGATCGGCAATGCCGGTGTGATCGAGCCGATAGCACCCCTAGCCGAGGTTGATCCCGAGGCCTGGGGTCAGGTGATTGATATCAATCTCAAGGGCGTATTTTACGGCATGCGCGCGGCTTTGCCGGTGATGCGCAAGGCAGGCAAGGGCACGATCCTGACCATCAGCTCTGGTGCTGCACATCACGCGCTTGAGGGCTGGAGCGCCTATTGCTCCTCCAAGGCCGGGGCGGCCATGCTGACGCGCTGCGCCGATCTGGAAAACCGCGCGGCGGGCCTGCGGATCATGGGCCTGTCGCCCGGCACGGTGGCCACGGATATGCAGCGTGAGATCAAGGCCAGCGGGGTCAATCCGGTGTCAGCGCTGGACTGGTCGGATCATATCCCGCCGGAATGGGTGGCAAAGGCGCTTCTATGGATGTGCAGCGCGGATTCGGATGCGTTTTTGGGGCAGGAAATATCCCTGCGTGAGGAAGGCATTCGCAAACGTGTGGGGCTTACATGATCGGGCTGGAAAAAGATGGCGGGCTTTGGGTTGCCACCATCAACCGCCCCGAAAAGGCCAATTCCCTGACCGAAGGGATGCTCAGCCGTTTGGCAGATATTGCCCAGGCGGCACAGGCAGCGCGGGTGCTGGTGCTGACCGGGGCGGGCAATGTTTTCTCTGCCGGGGCCGATCTTGAGGCGGCACGCGAAGGGCTGGCCACCAGCCCGGAATGGGAGCGGCTATCAGGCGCAATCGCGGCATTGCCGGGGCTGAGCATCGCGGCTTTGAATGGTACGGTGGCCGGCGGGGCGATGGGCATGGCGCTGGCCTGTGATCTGCGTATCGCGGTGCCGGGGGCACAGGCGTTTTACCCGGTGATGAAGCTGGGGTTTTTGCCGCAGCCAAGCGATCCGTGCAGGCTGGTTGCGCTGATCGGCCCGGCGCGGGCGAAACTCATCTTGATGGCCGGGCATAGGGTTTCAGCGGAAAAGGCGCTGGATTGGGGCCTGTTTGACCGTGTGGTTGAAGGCGAGGCTTTGATGGCAGAAGTGCACAGCATGGCCGCGGATAGTCTGGCGGCTGATCCGGCATTGGCGCAGGCCATAAAGGTGCTTTGCCACTGATACCAGCGATCTGATTATGTGGTAAGGCGGGCTTCAGCCCGCCACCCTTTTTATTGGCTGCATTTCCCAACGGGGTGGCGGGCTGAAGCCCGCCCTACCGATAAAGCTTACCCTTGAAGCGCATAAAAATCAGGTTGACTCACAACCTGATCCTGAAACGCCCACAACATCAACAGGTTCCGCGCGTTTCGCCTTATTGTTGTGAATCAACAATGAGGCGAGGTGCTTTAATCCTCTTCAAACGGGTCCCATTCCTCATCAACCTCGGGCAGGGCTTCGGCCTGGGCTTTTGCGGCCTGATCCTCGGGCGTGCGAATGCTGGTGATGGCCGCCTTTGGAAAGGCCGAGATGACCGCCTGCACAAGCGGGTGTTCAGCCGCCTCGGCCCTTAGGGTCAGATCAGCCGCATCGCGCTTTTCCGCAATCGTCCCGGCCCCGCCCTCATTGACCAATGTCACCGCCCAGCGGCTGCCGGTCCAGCGTTGCAGGGCCGCGCCCAGACGCTGCGCCAGATCAGCCGGAGCTTTATCCGAGGGGACAAATTCAATCCGACCGGGCTGATAGGCGGCAAGGCGCACCCCGCTTTCAACCTCGACCAGCAGCCGCATATCGCGATTGGAGCGGATCAGTTCAATCACATGCTCAAACGCAGGGTAACGCGCCAGCGCGTCAGGCGCATCCGCCGCCAAAGCCATCGTCTGGCCCGCAGGGCCAGCCCCCCCCATTCGGCCCGCAGGGCCGCCCGCCTTATCGGGCGAGGCGATAGCCGAGCCCCCACCGCCCCGCGCCGGGGCGGGGGCATTGCCGACAGGCAGGCCAGCGCCTGGCGGCGGCGCAGGTATATCTTGCAGCTTGCGCACAAGCTCTTCCGGGCTGGGCAGATCAGCCACATGGGTGAGGCGGATCACCGCCATTTCCGCCGCCATCATGGCGTTGGGGGCGGCGGCAACCTCATCAAGCGCCTTCAGCAGCATCTGCCACATCCGCGTCATCACCCGCATTGGCAGGGCCTCGGCCATTTCCCGGCCACGGGTGCGCTCATCGGGGCTGATGGTCGGGTCATCCGCTGCATCGGGGGTGATCTTGATGACTGAAATCCAGTGGGTGATCTCGGCCAGATCGCGCAGCACCGCCATCGGATCAGCGCCATCGGCATATTGCCCGGATATCTCGGACAGCGCCCCCGCCGCATCGCCCTTCATGATCAGCTCAAACAAATCCAGCACCCGGCCACGATCCGCCAGCCCCAGCATGGCGCGCACCTGCTCGGCATCGGTTTCACCGGCACCGTGGCTGATCGCCTGATCCAGAAGCGAGGTGGCATCGCGGGCCGAGCCTTCGGCGGCGCGGGTGATCAGCGCCAGCGCCGCATCGGATATTTGCGCGCCCTCGGCCTTGGCGATGCGCTGCAACAGGGCAATCTGATCTTCCGGCTCGATCCGGCGCAGATCAAACCGCTGACAGCGCGACAGCACCGTCACCGGCACTTTGCGAATTTCCGTGGTGGCGAAGATGAATTTCACATGCTCGGGCGGCTCTTCCAGCGTCTTCAGCAAGGCGTTGAAGGCATTGGTCGAGAGCATATGCACCTCGTCGATGATATAAATCTTGTAGCGGGCCGAGGCGGCGCGGTAATTCACCGAATCAATGATTTCGCGAATGTCGCCCACGCCGGTGCGGCTGGCGGCGTCCATTTCCATCACATCCACATGCCGGCCTTCCATGATCGCGGTGCAATGCTCGCATTCACCGCAAGGATCAGTCGTCGGGCCGCCGGTGCCATCCGGCCCGATGCAGTTCATCCCCTTGGCGATGATCCGCGCGGTGGTGGTTTTGCCCGTGCCGCGGATCCCGGTCATGATGAATGCCTGCGCAATGCGGTCGGCCTCGAATGCATTTTTGAGGATCCGCACCATGGCGTCCTGCCCGACGAGATCGGCAAATGTCTCGGGCCGGTATTTCAGGGCAAGAACCTGATAGGCGGTTTTGGGGGTGTCGGTCATTGAGGGCGTGTTCCTGGGATTCGGGAGATACCGCAGCCTAAAGCGGGCAGTGGCGATGGTCTACCACAGATGCTGTCAGAGCTGCCAGAAGATGATGCCTGTAGAGATTGCCCCCACAGACATCATAACCGCCAGACGGGTGAATGATTTCGTCGGCATCGCTTCAGCGTCATTATCTTGCAGCCGTTCAAGCGTACGGCAGGCCTGATGCCGGGCGGACCAGAACAATGCGATGGCAATCAGTAAAAACAGGCTGGCCACCAGTTTGGCAGCCCAGGTTGGCTCGAATGCGCCAAAGACTGCCTTAAGCCCGATGGCCACAGCTATTGCGCCCAATCCGGTGCCCATCCAACTGCTGAAGGTGCGCTCATTGGCCATGATGGTGCGGTCTTCCGACCATTTTGTGCGGATCTTCGAATCACTGTCTGATTTTGTCATGCATGCAAGGCTAACCCAAGCGAAGGGGGTAGGCAAAAATGTTAATTCCCCTAGGCAAGCAGTCAGGCTGCGGTATAAATTGGTGTCATGGTAATTTTAGGGGGTAACGATGCGCCTGAAAGGTCTGCGTGGCAGCCGTAACATCGAGGATCGCCGCCGCACGGGTGGGCGGCGGGGGGGCAAGGCGGGTGTTGGCGGCATTGGCCTGTTGATCATTCTGGCCATCGGGTATTTTGCCGGGATTGATGTGACACCGCTCCTGGAGGGGCAAGGCACGCTCAGCCAAGACAGTGCCCCGCAAGAACTGAATGCCTCAGAGCAAAAGGCGGCGGAATTTTCCGCACAGGTGCTGGGCAGCACCGAACAGGTCTGGGGCCGGGTTTTCCCCGAGCAGTTTGGCAAAGACTACCAACCGCCGGTGATGGTGCTGTTTTCGGGCGTAACCACCAGCCCCTGTGGCGGGGCCTCGGGCGCCACCGGGCCGTTTTACTGCCCGGCCGATCGCAAGGCCTATCTGGATACGGAATTTTTCAGCACGCTTTCAAGGCAGTTGGGGGCCAAGGGCGATTTCGCCGCCGCCTATGTGATTGCCCATGAGGTGGCGCATCATGTGCAGAATGAGCTGGGCATCCTGCCCGAGGTCAACCGGGTGCGCAGGGGTCTGAGCAAGACCGGGGCCAATGCCCTGACGGTGCGGCTGGAACTGCAGGCCGATTGCCTGTCGGGTGTCTGGGCCAGCGCGGTAGAGGGGCTGCTGGAGCCGGGCGACCTTGAAGAGGCGCTGAACGCGGCGCGCAGGATTGGCGATGACAGCTTGCAAAAGCGCGCCGGGCGGGTGCCGCAACCGCACAGCTTTACCCATGGCACATCGGCGCAGCGGGCGCGCTGGTTTGCCCGCGGTTATGACAGCGGGGATGCCAGTCAATGCGACACGTTCAATGCTAGGAAGTTATAGCCCGTGAAGCCGGATTTCGTCATCCATGCCCTGCCCGTGGCGGGCGGCATTCTGGCGCTGGCCCCATTGCCGGGGCAGAGCGGCACCTATGATGATGATCTGATACATCTGCATGACTGGCAGCCGGCCTTGGTGATCAGCCTGACAACCCTGGCCGAGATGGAAGCCGAAGGTGTGCAGGGCCTGGGCAATGATATTCAGGGGATGGGCGCGCGCTGGGTGCATCTGCCGATCCGGGATTTTGGCGTGCCCGACCCCGCCACCGAGATGCTTTGGCCCGCCACCAGCACCGCCGCCCGCGCAGCCCTTGCCGGCGGCGGGCGGGTACTGATCCATTGCAAAGGCGGCTGCGGACGCTCGGGCATGGCGGCACTGAGGCTGATGATTGAAGACGGAGAGCCGCCGCGCCGCGCCCTCACCCGCCTGCGGGCTGTGCGGCCCTGTGCGGTGGAAACCGAGGCACAGATGGCATGGGCCTTGGCGGGGCGGGCATGAGCGGCGGGATAAATCCGACCCTCCGGGTTCACATCCTGAATGCAGATACCGCCATAGTTGGTGAAAATTCAGGTCAGTGTGATGACTGATTCAGTGGCTATTTTGCTGGTGGAACAGCGGGTGGATGCGGTGTTATCGGTGACGGACCGGGTGACATTCATTGAAAATGGCCGGGGGCGCGGTGATGGACGCCGATGCCCTGCGCCACGATCACAGCATTAATGAGAAGTATATCGGGGTCTGAAGCCGGGTCGTGTCTCAGTATGAATTTCTTTATTGAGTCCTTCCTCCTACGGCATTTTTGCAGGGCGCAGCATTCGGCGCAAAGGGCGGAGAGCCGACATACGTTACGCCGCCCGAGGGCTTGTGGGGCTGGACCTAGACCGAAGGATAGGTGATCTGGCCAACGTGAGCGGCCCGCACCTGCGCGTTACCGTCGCGCGCTCCAAGTGGCTAGACGGTTAGGCGCGACGGCAAAAAAACCTTTTCAAACCAGCCTGAACTGTGATTAAATCCCGGTGGTTAAACGGGAGGGCTAATGTTTCCCAAAACATCTTTTTCTTTCATCGCGTATTGGTTCCCGAGAGCACAGGCATGCTTCGCGGTTCTCGTCGTCTGCGTGCTGTGCGATACGTCAATTGCAGCTGAGTTTCGCGTTGAAAAAGACAACCATGAGCAAATGCTGGTGTTCCTCGAAGGCCCAATCGAAAGAGGGGATGCAGAGAAGTTTGAAGACGCGGTCGCCGACGCATTGTCCCGGCCCTTCCTTAACCAACTGGTCTTTGTTTTAAATAGCCCCGGAGGCAGCGTTTCCGAAGCAATCAAAATCGGAAGAACTGTCAGGAATTTGCTTGCAACTACTCGAACTTCAGCCACAGCCTATCGGAACTATTTTGACCAATTCGACCAAGGGGTTGGTGAGCCTTGGGGCGGCATGACCGTCGCAGATGGATCACTATCGCGAGAAAGCCCTAATGCAGGCTACTGTTGGAGCGCCTGCACATTGATTTTTGCGAGCGGGGTCATTCGCGAATCTGTCGAAAACGTTGATAAGAAAAACCAGTTCATGGTTATACCCACCATCGGCATCCATAGACCTAAAATGCCGGACGAGGAATATTCTGAACTTAGTCCAGAAGAAGCGCAGATAGCTCATGCTTCAATGTTGGAAAGCATGGGAAGTTTCCTTAAGGAGATGGGGGCCAGCGACGAATTTGTGAAGAGGACAATGGCAACGCCTTCACATGACATCGACCTTGTTTCCGTCGATGAACTCGAAAAGATGATTTCGGAAGTTGAGCCATTTTTTGAAGATTGGATTGCAGCAAAGTGCGGGCGGAAAACGGATGTTCTCACTCCCCGAGAACTATCTCTATATCAGCGCGCACCCGGACAAATTCGTTATGCTGATTGGGGCTTTGGATATGGCGAAAGAAACTCCTTACGAACAGATTACACGGGTTTCTCCGACATGCGGCTGAAAAAAGAGTTGCTTGAGATTAACAGCAAAGTCTTCAACCATGCCGACCTGATTAAGTTCTGCCGAATCATCACCGTAAAGACTCATCAAAACGATTGGTTAAAGAAGCTACGCGGCGACTGATTAAGCGTCCTCCGAAAGTCGTCTCTGACGGTCGCAGAGAGGCAATGAAGTGGCTGGCTCAAGGCCCGCAATGACCCGAAACTGTGTTGCCTCGATCAGTTGACTCCGCGCCGCATCACAGTGCGGAAATTTCAAACTGAGACGCGACCTGAAGCCGGGATCGGTTGACAGGCGCAAGTAGTCTGCCGCACCATTCACCCCGAAACATGGGAGAGATAACTTGGGGTGCTATCACCGGCCCGGCACAATAGACGAGGCGCTTGAGGTTCTGGCCGATACCCGCGTTACCATTGCGGCGGGCTGTACTGATCTTTTGGCCGCCACCGACAGGCCGGTCTTGTCTGGCCCGGTTCTGGACATCACCGGTATTCCTGCGCTCAAAGGGATTGAGACCGGCCCCACACATATCCGCATCAACGCCGCAACCACCTGGGCCGATGTGATCCGCGCTGATCTGCCCGCCGGTTTTGACATGCTCAAACAGGCTGCGGCTGAGGTGGGCTCGGTGCAGATACAAACCACGGCCACCATTGCCGGCAATATCTGCAATGCCTCGCCTGCCGCAGACGGGGTGCCGTGTTTGCTGGCACTTGGGGCGGAGGTTGAAATGGCCTCACTCCGGGGGCGGCGCTGCCTGCCGCTGGATCGGTTCATCACCGGGGTGCGGCAGACGGCGCTGGCCCCGGATGAGATGGTGACCGCGATTTTGATCCCGAAAGGGGCCAGTGCCGGGCAATCGTGTTTTCTCAAGCTGGGGGCGCGGAAATATCTGGTGATTTCCATCGCCATGGTGGCCGCGCGTCTGGTTGTTGAAGAGGGGGTGATCCAGCATGCCGCCCTTGCGGTTGGGGCCTGTAGTGCGGTCGCCACCCGATTGCCGAGGCTTGAAGCGGCGCTGAAGGGGCAGCCCATCATGACAGGCGCGGGCCTGATCACCCGCGCGCTGGTGGCTGATGATCTAAACCCCATCGGCGATATTCGCGCCGATGCAGCCTACCGTCATCATGCCGCTGTTGAGCTGTTGCGCCGGGCGCTGAGTGAACTGGCCACTGATGCACGAGGACAGGCCGCATGACCCGCCCGTTTGAGACCCTGAGCCTGACGGTCAATGACACGCCCGTCACCTTGCCGGTCAATCCGGCCATGCGGCTCACGCAGGTGTTGCGCGATGATCTGCGGCTCACCGGCACCAAGGTGGGCTGTGACGCGGGCGATTGCGGGGCCTGCACCGTGTTGCTGGATGGCGCGCCGATCTGTGCCTGCCTTACCCCGGTGGCGAAGGCGGCGGGGCGGCAGGTGACCACGGTTGAGGGGCTGGACATGGCCGCATTGCAACAGGCTTTCCTGCGCCACGGCGCTGCGCAATGCGGCATCTGTACGCCCGGCATGCTGATGGCGGCAACGGCCCTGCTGCAAGCGCACCCAACCCCCACCCGCGCCCAGACCGAGGCGGCGCTTGGTGGGGTGCTGTGCCGCTGCACCGGCTATGCCAAGATCATTGACGCGGTGATGGATGTGCATCCTGCGCCCGCGCCCGATCTGCCGGGAGCCGGGGCTGCTGTCGGGGCCGCGATCGAGCGGCTTGATGGGGTGGCCAAGGTGGATGGCTCAGAGCGGTTCGGCGCGGATTACACGCCCGAAAACACTTTGCTGGTCCGGGCCATTCGCGCGCCCGATGCACCGATGCGCTTTAGCTTCGGGGATATCGCAAGATGGCAGGTGTCACAGCCCGGCCCTTTGCATATCTTCATCGCCGCCGACATCCCCGGCGACAACCGCTTTGGCGTGATCCCCGCCTTCGCCGATCAGCCCGCTTTGGCGGAAAAACATGTGCGGCTGCGCGGCGAGCCGGTGGCGCTGATTGCTGGTGAGCCGGGCCTGATTGAGGTGCTTGAGCTTGAGGATTTCCCGGTTAGTTGGCAGCCCAGCCCCAAGGCCCCGGTGCATGAAAACCGCCCCGATGACATTCTGATCACCGGCCGGGTCATGCGCGGCGATGCCAAAGCTGCCCTTGCCCGATCAGCCTTTTTGGCCGAAGCCGAGATCACCACGCCCTATATCGAGCACGCCTATATCGAGCCCGAGGCCGGGGTGGCGTGGATGGAAGGCAAAACCCTGGTGATACAGGCCTGTACGCAGGCGCCGATGCTGGACCGCGATGATACCGCCCGCATTCTTGGCCTGCCACCCGAGAGGGTGCGCATCATCCCATCTGCCACCGGCGGCGGCTTTGGATCAAAACTGGATGTCTCATTACAGCCGCTCATCGGGCTGGTGGCGCTCAAAACCGGGCGGCCCGCGCGGATGGTATATTCGCGGCGCATTTCCATGGCCATCACAACCAAACGCCATCCGGCCAGCATGACCGCCCGGATAGGGGCCGATGCCAAGGGCCGTATCACCGCCATGATGTTTGACGGCGATTTCAACACCGGCGCTTATGCCAGTTGGGGGCCAACGGTGGCAGGCCGCGTACCGGTGCATGCCTCAGGGCCTTATTTCACGCCGCATTACCTGGCCGAGGCGCGGGCGATGCATAGTTTCGGGCCGGTCTCGGGCGCGTTTCGGGGTTTTGGCGTGCCGCAGGCGGCGATCATCCAGGAATGCCTTTATGATGATCTGGCCATGAGCATCGGCATTGACCGGCTGAAATTCCGCCAGATCAACGCCCTGAATGACAATCAACCCACCGTCTGTGGCCAGAAGTTGCAGGGCGTGGGCATCGGCGCCTGCCTTGAGGCGCTGGAATCCCCGTGGCACGAGGCCCTTGCGCGGGCGAAGGCTGCCAATTCCGGGAATGGCCCGGTCCGACACGGCGTTGGTATTGCGTCCTGCTGGTATGGCTGCGGCAATACCGCCCTGCCCAACCCGTCGACCATCCGCCTTGGCATTACCCCCGAAGGCGTGCTTTGCCTGCATCAGGGGGCCACCGATATCGGGCAAGGCTCCAACACCGTGATCACCCAGATTTGCGCCGATGCTTTGGGCCTGCCGCTAGATCAGTTCACATTGATTGGCCCCGATACCTTCCTCACCCCCGATTGCGGCAAAACCTCGGCCTCGCGCCAGACATTCGTGACCGGCAAGGCGGCATTTCTGGCGGGCAAGGCCCTGCGCGAAACTATCCTTGGCCTCAGCAATATGGGGCCAGACGCGGCGCTATCGCTTGCGCATGGCACCCTGAGTGTCAGCGATGGCACAGGTCAGCGCCGGATTGATCTTGGCGAAATAGCGCCTGATGAAAACGGCTATGCCCTTGCTGCGGAAGAAACCTATGATCCGCCTACCAAACCGCTGGATGAGAACGGTCAGGGCGCGCCTTATGCGGTCTATGGCTACGGTGCTCAAATTGCCGAAGTGACGGTGGATATGGCTCTTGGCACCGTCAGGGCCAGCCATATCACCGCCGCGCATGATCTTGGCCGGGTGATCAACCCATTGCTGGCGGAAGGCCAGATCGAAGGTGGCATTGCACAGGGGCTTGGCATGGCCCTGATGGAGGAATTCATCCCCGGCCGCACCGAGAACCTGCATGATTACCTGATCCCCACCACCGGCGACATGCCGCGCATCACCTCAATCCTGCTCGAGGTCGCCGACCCGGAAGGCCCGATGGGGGCCAAGGGGCTGGGCGAGCATGTGCTGATCCCCACCGCGCCCGCCATTCTCAGCGCCATCCGCCACGCCTCAAACGCGCGCATCACCCAACTGCCCGCCCTGCCGCATCGGGTTCTGGCGGCGATCAGGGAGGCACAGGAATAAAACATGGCACGCAAAAGGCGCAACACCAATCTTCCCGCTCCGTTCCTGCAACGATTAACCCTTCTCGAAGACCGTATGGGTAATCGCCACGAATATCCGATGAATTTGCCTTGGCTCAACCCGGATGAATTCGAGCTGAAGTTCGAGCAACCGGTAACCATCATCGTCGGTGAAAACGGAACCGGGAAATCCACGCTGATTGAGGCAATCGCAGCGCTAGCCGGATATGACGAGGCGGGCGGAGGCAAGGGCTATAGGCCGGTGGATCACAGCCGGGCATTAGATAAAAGCGGCGCGGATCTGGCAGATGCAATGCGCGGCGGATGGCTGCCCAAGGTGACTGATGGTTGGTTCTTTCGGGCTGAAACCTTCTTTTCCGTCGCGCGTTATCTTGACGAATCCGCCCGCGATGGGGGCGGGCCGCCACCGGATTTTCTGTCTTGGTCCCACGGCGAAGGTTTCGTGCGTTTCTTCGAAGAACGGATGAACCGGCAAGGTATCTATTTCATGGACGAGCCCGAGAGCGCTTTGTCGCCCAAACGGCAGCTTGAGCTGGTACGCATTCTTGCACAAATTCAGAACACCTGTGTGTCACAAGTGATCATGGCAACACATTCCCCAATCCTCATGGCCGTCCCCGGCGCGCAGGTTCTGGAAGTCACCCGGTTCGGTTTGTCGGAAATTGATTTTCGGGGCACCGAGCATTTTCGGCTTTACGAGTCTTTCGTGGCCGACCCGGTTGGTTTTATTGAAGACGCAATATGCGAGGCAGGCTGAGGCATGGCTGATCAGACAAAAAAACCCCGGCATAACCGCCCCGAGAAAATCCGCTGCGATGCCTGCCCGGTGATGTGCTATATTGCCGAGGGCAGGATCGGCGCCTGTGACCGCTATGCCAATGAGGGCGGCAAGATCATTCGCTGTGATCCTTTAACCATCCTTGACCGCCGTATTGAAGCGGGCGGCGAGGTGCGGCCTTTTCTGAAATCCGACTGGGACGGGCAGACTATTGGCGCGCAGGATGTGTTTGTCAGCGGTGTGGGGGCGGGCACCACCTATCCCGATTACAAGCCCGCGCCGTTCATTGTCAGCCGCGAGGTGGACGGCGCGGATTTCGTGACCGTAGTGACCGAGGCGATCTATTCCTATTGCGGCGTCAAGGTGAAGATTGATACCGACCGGCACCTTGGGGCCGAGGCCGCCACCGTGCGATCAATGGGCGAAGCGATCGGCCATGTCACCACCGGCGAATACGGCTCTCAGATGCTATCACTGGGCGGGGTTGATCACCTCACCGGCGGTTCCAAGCCCGAGGGGCGCGTGACCTGTGACACGCTCTTGCGCCTGTGCAATCGCGAAGCGGTCGAGCTTGAGATTGACGGTGGGGCGCGGGTGATTGTGCAGGCGGGCAAGGCCCCGATTGTGGACAATGTGCGCGAGGAACGCATGCGCGTGGGCTGCGGCTCGGCCACCATCGGCATGTTTGCCAGCCAATGGCAGGGGCTAGTGGATGAGGTGGTGGTGGTTGATGATCACATCACCGGCGTGGTCAGCGAGCATCAGGCGGGCAAGGTGCTGGGCTGGGCCGATACCGGCATCCGGATCAAGGGCCGCCGCTCCACACCGGGGCGGTATTTTCAGGTGGCAAAACCGGGGCTTGGCTGGGGTGGCACCGATATTGAAGACCCCTTGGGCATTCTCAATCCCTGGCTGGGAAACAAAGGCGCGCGTCCGAGGCTCAGCTTGCTGATGGTCTCGACCACGGGCGAGCATTCCGGCTATTACGTGCTGGATGAAGATCTCGTGCCGCAACCGGCCCCGATGCCCGAAGCACTGATTTCATCGGTCGAACTGATTGCCGAGAATTGCGAACCGGCCCTTTGCACGGTGATGTTCATGGCGGGCGCAGGCGGATCTCTGCGGGCGGGGGTGACGCAAAATCCGGTTCGGCTGACGCGCTCGGTTCAGGCGTTGAAAACCCGTGTGACCTGTGGCGGCGCGCCTGCCTATGTCTGGCCCGGCGGCGGCATCACCCTGATGGTGGATGTCACTAAAATGCCCGATGGCTCATTCGGCTATGTGCCCACGCCCGCGCTTGTGGCCCCGCTGGAATTCACCCTGAAGCGCGAAGATTACCGCGCCCTGGGCGGGTATGACGCGGCGGTTCGCTCAGTTGCTGATATTTTGGAGCATGGCGGCGAATACGGGCAGGGTATCCGCGCCATCAACCCCGATGAGGGCGAAACCTGATGCAACGCGCGCAAGCCACTTGGCTGCCCGACGGGCAACGCCTGCACCTGCATCACGGGCCGATTGACATGATCGTCGGCGTCACCGGACCGGGGCGCAAAGCCGCCATGGCCCGCGCTGCCGCCCGATTTGACACTTTGCTCGATGAGCTGGTGACGGAATTGCCCCGCCTGCGCCTGCCCACCGGCCCCGCACCCGTCGGCGAGGCCGCCCGCCTGATGACCCGCGCCACACGGCGCTTTGCCCCGGCCTTCATCACCCCCATGGCCGCCGTTGCCGGGGCCGGAGCCGATACCATCCTGACCGCCATCCTTGCCGGGCCGGGTGTGCATAAGGCCTATGTCAACAATGGCGGTGACGTGGCATTTCATCTTGATCCCGGTGAGGTGATACAGGCCGCCATCGCCTCTGATCCGCCGGGCAGGGTCCGCATCAGCCATGACGATATTGGGCGCGGAATCGCCACCTCGGGCTGGCGCGGGCGCAGTCACTCCTTGGGTATTGCCGACAGTGTCACCGTGCTGGCCCGCAGCGCGGCCGAGGCTGATGCCGCCGCCACCATGATTGCCAACGCTGTCGATCTGCCCAATCATCCGGCAATCACCCGCCTGCCCGCGCATGAGCTAGCCCCCGACAGCGATCTTGGGGCCCGCCTTGTGACATCCCATGTGGGGCCTCTGTCACAGGATGACACCGACAAGGCCCTGCAAAACGGTCTGATACTAGCCCGCCAATATCAGGTGGACAATCTGATCATCGGCACCTGCCTTATACTGGCAGGCCAAGCCCGCAGCACCGGCCATATCCCCCTTATTTCAAAGCAAGAATCGGACCTTCAACATGCCTGACTTCAGCCTGCGCAAAACCATGCTTTTCGTTGAGGACATCCACCATGACAACGGCCCCGCTCCCACGCATCCGCGCCGCCGCGCCGCCATTATCGCCCTGGTAAAGAACCCGTTTGCGGGCGGCTATATCGCCGATCTGCAACCGGCGATGGACGATCTCAAACCCTTGGGCCTGATGCTGACAGATCGCCTGATTGACGCCCTCGACGGCCCCGAGGGCATCGACGGCTACGGCAAGGCGGCCATGGCGGGCGAAAACGGCGAACTTGAGCACACCGCCCTTTGGCATGTGCCCGGCGGTTACGCCATGCGCGCGCGGCTGGGCGAGGCCAAGGCCATCGTGCCCTCATGCATGAAACTTGGCGGGATCGGCACCCGGCTTGACATCCCGCTTGGCCATATCAACGCGGCTTATGTGCGCAGCCATTTCGACGGTATGGAAGTGGGCGTGCCCGATGGCCCGCGCGCGGGCGAATTGCTGTTTGCCCTCGCCATGAGCCGCGGCCCCCGCATCCACAACCGCATGGGCGGCCTCGCTGAGGCCGATGTCAAAGGGATCGACGGGCTACGCTGAGCCGCTCATCAGCCCCTCACGAAGCTGCCTCGCTTCTTCTGGCCGAAAATATCCCCGCCGGAGGCATCCGGACATTTGCCGCAATGTTCATTCTGGCAATGGCGGCAGACGCTGTTCAACCGGTGAGGATTGAATGATAGACGTATGCGTCATCGCATGGGGCACAATCAGATCAAGCACCCGCTCAAGATCGGCAACCGAGGCCAGATGCACCCGGGCCAGAAAGCAATCCTCGCCCGTCACCCTGTCGCATTGGGTAACCTCGGGAATGCCCTGAATGATCTTTGCCACCCGCTGCATCTCGCCCGGAACCGGCCGTATCCGCAGCCAGGCGGAAATTGGCAGGCCAATCGCCGCAGGGGCAATATTTGCATGATAGCCGGTGATGATTCCGGCCTCTTCCAGCCGTTTTACCCGCTCGGCCACACTCGGCGCCGATAGCCTGACCTGCCGGGACAGATCCGCCATGCTGATACGGGCGTTTTGCACCAAACCGGTTAGAATCGCCGCATCCACCTTGTCCAGATCGCTGATTTCATATGCAATGCGTTTCACTTGTTGTTTCACTTTTTATAAGGACATATCACAACTCTACCTCAGATATTACATATATCACGCCATGCTTTCATCATAAAGTAAAGATAAAGGAAGCCCGGCAATGCCCCCCCATGAAAATCAACCAGCGCTCAACCGTGCCGCCCATTTGGTGCCGCCCTATACGTGGTTTGGCCTCAGCGCCGTTTTCCACTATCTGGGCCCGGCCTTTGCCGTGCTGCTGTTCCCGGTAACGGGTGTATTGGGAATCGCCTGGTTTCGCATCACATCCGCCGCATTGATTTTTGCGCCGTTCACCCGGCCCTGGCGCAGCCTGCGTCAGGCGGATCGGGCAACACGGGCCTTGCTGTTGGGCCTTGGCCTGTGTCTGGCGGTGATGAACTGTTCGTTTTATCTGGCCCTGGAACGGCTGCCCATGGCGCTTGTGGCGGCGATGGAATTTGTTGGCACTCTTGTGGTGGCCCTTTATGGCCTGCGCACAATTCGCAATCTTGCAGCCCTAGCGCTGGCGGTAACCGGTGTTGTGCTGTTGATCAATGTCACATGGGTGTCTGATCCCGCAGGGCTGTTCTGGGCCGGATTGAATGCGGTGCTTTTCAGCCTCTATATCATTCTGGGCCATAAGGCGGCAGCCTCAGGTGCCGATGGCGGGGTTGAACGCCTTGGAGCGGCCATGGCCATTGCGGCGGCATTCATGCTGCCGGTTGGATTGATGCAGGTGAGTGACACATTTGGCTCTCCGATGATCATTCTTGCAGGGGTCGGGGTGGGCATATCCTCATCGGTTATCCCCTATATCTGTGATCAGATGGCCATGTCGCGCCTGCCGCGGGCGTCATTTGCTTTGGCCCTGTCCCTGCTTCCGGCGATGGCCGTCATCATTGCAGCCCTTCTATTGGCTCAGATCCCATCCCTTCGCGATATAACTGGCATCGCCCTTGTCATGTCAGGCATCGCCCTGCACAGATCAGAGCCTTGCTGAGCCGTCAAATATCATGAAGCGGAGCTTTGCCCGATGTGGCCTTATAGGGCCGGGTGACATCCTTGAGGCTCACTTCAAGCGCCTCGACATCCAGTCGGATCGCCCCATCCCCGGCCAAAGTCAGCTCAACCTGACCTGCCCCATCTTCACCGGCATGAAACGCCACATCCAGCAAAGACAGGATCATATCCCTGTCTTTGCGGTCTACCCCCTGACTGGCAATGCCCAGTATATGATCCACCACCAGAAGCGATTGCACCCGCTCAGGCCCGTGACGCGAACGCGCCTCATCTTCCCAACGAAACCGGTTGATCAGCATGGCAAACCGGCGCTCATGCACGCGCCATGTCATCTCGGACACGGGCATTACCGCATCCTGTGCCAGTGATGCAATGACCTGCAGATCATCCGCATCAAGCGCCCCGAGATTGAGCGGGGCCTCGGAACCATCTTCAAATGATGCATCTTCACTCATCGGCCCGAAACCCTCTCAATTTTCGCCCCGATACCTTCGAGCTTGCGCACCACATGCTCATAGCCGCGATCAAGATGATATACCCGGCTGACAACCGTCTCACCCTCGGCCGCCAGCCCGGCAAGGATCAAGGACACGCTCGCGCGCAGATCCGTGGCCATCACCGGCGCGCCCTTCAGGATGTCCACCCCGCGCACCGTCGCGGTGCCGCCATGCACTTCAATATTCGCCCCCATGCGCATCAGCTCGGGCGCATGCATGAAACGGTTCTCAAAAATCCGTTCTTCCAGAACGCTGGTGCCCTCGGCAGTACACATCAGCGCCATCATCTGTGCCTGCAGATCGGTGGGAAAGCCCGGGAACGGCGCGGTTATCACATCCACCGCTTTGATCGGGCCATTTTTGCGCGCCACCTTGAGGCCGCGTTTGGTCTCGGATACCTCAATCCCCGCCTCATGCAGCTTTTCGGCAAAGGCCCCCACCAGATCCATCCGCCCGCCAAGGCATTCCACCTCACCGCCGCATATCGCCGGGGCCAGCATATAGGTGCCAAGCTCAATCCGGTCAGTGACCACCGGATGCGTCGCCCCATGCAGGCGCTCAACGCCTTGAATGGTGATGGTGCCGGTTTCCTCGCCCTCAATCTGCGCGCCCATGCGGCGCAGGCACACTGCCAGATCAACAATCTCAGGCTCGCGCGCGGCGTTTTTCAGAACAGTCGTGCCCTTGGCCAGGGTTGCCGCCATCAAGGCGTTTTCCGTGGCGCCCACAGAGACAATCGGGAAATCCACAACTCCGCCCTTCAGGCCCCCGGGGGCGCGGGCATGGACATAGCCCTCTTTCAGCTCAAGCTCGGCCCCCATGGCCTC
Organism: Roseovarius sp.; assembly: GCA_021775255.1. Taxonomy (GTDB): domain Bacteria; phylum Pseudomonadota; class Alphaproteobacteria; order Rhodobacterales; family Rhodobacteraceae; genus Roseovarius. The sequence continues at coordinate 73,325 of JAJFIA010000003.1, read as the reverse complement.
AAGCGCCTTCAAATGCAGATCAACCGGTCGCGCGCCGATGGCACAGCCGCCGGGCAATGACACAACCGCATGACCGTGGCGCGCCAGCATCGGGCCGAGCACCAGTATAGACGCGCGCATCTTGCGCACGATGTCATAGTCGGCCACGTGATTATCCAGATCATGCGATGACAGCGCCAGCACCTGACCATCCTGAAGGCTTGTCACCTCGGCCCCGAGCGAGGCCAGAAGCTCGGTCATGGTCTTGATATCCGACAGCCGCGGTGCATTGGTCAGGGTCAGCGGCTCATCGCTCAGCAATGTGGCAGGCATCAGTGTAAGACAGGCATTTTTCGCGCCTGCAATGGGGATTTCCCCCTTCAGCGCACCGCCGCCCGTGACAATAATCGAATCCATTTCTACCCTTTGCCCTCATCGCAATTATCCACCCCGGCATTGCGGGCTTTGGCCTGTGCCTTGCGCCGCGCCAGATTGGCCTTCAACGCCTGTTTGAGGCGATCTTTGCGTGTTTCACTGGTTTTATCCGGCTTTTGGCCGGTTGGTTTTTCATCCATGATCATTCTCTACATCAGGCAGCCCATAGCGTCCAGATAGCGCTTGCACCACGGCCCGTTAGGGGCTAATCACCCGGCCACAAGTGTGCTGCAGTAGCTCAGTGGCAGAGCGCGTCCTTGGTAAGGACGAGGTCGGGAGTTCAATCCTCCCCTGCAGCACCATTTCTCAATTTGCCCGGTTGAAACACCCCTATTGCCCTGAATATCATATGTGTTTTGGGGTTCACACCGATTTCAATGCCGGGACAGCGATGATGTGAAGGCCAGACCGAGCAGCGTATGGCCCAAGCTGATCTGGTTTTTTCAAGATTTCACAATGGTTTGACAGGAATTTTAGCAAGGGTTCCTGTATGTTCTCAAGCCTGCCCGATGACGGGGTTTGATGCGTAAAGTTATCATTCAAGGGTGCTTTGATCTATTCAACATCACCGGTCAATTCCCATGTTGTGCAACTTCGGTGCCGTTAGTCAGGGTGATGCTCCCGCGCGTAGGCCGGGCTTAAGCCCGGCTTACGCTGCAATTCTGGGGCGTCCTGAGGCCTCGACCGTGATCTCGGCCTCTATGAAAATCTCCCGCGCCTCGGCCATGGCACTTTTTACATCGCGCGACATCCGCACATGAATATCCTGCGCGCCTGCTGCTTTCGCCTCAAAACGCGCGTCGCGCTCCAACACCGCCTGCAAGGCGCGCATCGCTTCTTCCGCTTCGGTATAATCCTCAGGCCCGGCCTCATAATGCGCCCTAAAGCGCCCTTCTGAGGGCGATGTCACGATGCCCGTCCGCCGGATTGTCACCCGGCCCACTACCGCGCCGATAGCATTAGCCACGCCCGCATGTTCCGGCAGGATCATCCTGGCACTCAGCCGGGTACCCACCGCCGGGTAATAGCTGCTGGCCGAGGCCCCAAGCCCGATCACCGGCACATTGATCCCGGCCTCAAGCCGCACCAGCCCGCGATGATGGTCCAGCCCCCGTTGCAGCAGCACATGCCGCGCCAGTTGCGCAGGCGGCAGGCCGAAATCCGTCTCTTCCTCGGCAAATGCCGTCTCCAATAGCGCCAGACCAGTCTGATATGTCAGCCGGTCGATAACCTGTTGTGCCATGTCTTTGGCATCCGCTGCCAGCATATTGCCCGATCCCGTCCGCCTGCGCGCCAAAAGCTGCATCGCCTTAACCGCGGCCTGCCCGTCCCAGGCTTCCTGCCGCCCCAGAACATGGCTTGCGTCCGACGGTGTCACGCCAGAGACCTGCACCAGCCCGCGCCTCACCAGCCGTTGCAACGCCTGCCCCTCGATCCGCGTCTTCAGCACCTCTCCAAGAGGGTGCACAGCGCCCCCAACCCGCTCCAAAAGCGCGGCATCACGCGGGGATAGCCCATCCGGCTCCCCCCCCGGCACCGGGCGTATGAATCGCGCGTCATATTCCCCCGGTGTCGGGCTGCGCAACTGCCTGTCCAGTGTCTCATGCACCAAATCCGGCGCATCCATCGCCATCAGGCTCACCGGCACCACACGGCGCGGGCCAAGCGTGATACCCCCCGTCAGCCCCTCATCCAGCACATGCACTTCACTGTCACCGCCCAGGCCGGTGGTGCGCATCGCCACGGCCTCGACCATGGTGCGCCACGGGCCCACCTGCGCGCCTGCCGGATCAATCATCGGGCGGCCATCCCTAAGCACCGCCACATCGGTGGTTGTCCCGCCAATATCCGAGACCAGCGCGGCTTTCGCCCCGGTCAACCAGCGCGCGCCCACGATGCTTGCCGCCGGACCACTGAGGATGGTTTCAATCGGCCGTTCGCGGGCCTGTGCCGCACTTATCAAAGCGCCATCGCCGCGCACCACCATAAGGGGCGCGTGAATGCCCAGCTCAACCAGCTTGCCCTCGGCCTTCTCAATCAGCCGCGCAATCATCCCGATCAGCCGCGCGTTCAGCACCGCCGTCAGCGCCCGTTTGGGGCCATTTAATCTGGCCGAAAGATGATGCGAACACGACACGGGCCGCCCGGTGACATCACGGATCATCCCGGACACGGCCAGTTCATGCGCCGGGTTGCGGGTGGCAAACTGCGCCGCCACCGCATAGGCCGAAATCCCCTGATCCGCCTTCAGCCACTTCGCCACAGCCGCCTTGTCCAGCGCCTGCGCCTGCCCGCCCGCGTGGTTATGCCCGCCCGCGATCACCAGTGCGGGATCCCCGGCCAAAGCATCAAAAAGCCCATGCGCCTGCAAATCCTTTTCGCGAAACCCGATATAAACCAGCCCGACGCGCCCGCCTTGCCCCTCCACCAGCGCATTGGTGGCCAGCGTGGTTGACAGCGACGCCATGCCAATATCATCCGGCGAGGCGCCGCTGCTTTCCAGCACTTTGGCAATCGCCGCACCAATGCCCAGCGCCAGATCATGGCGCGTGGTCAGCGCCTTGGCGCTTGCGATCACCTCACGCTCATCGCGCAGCAAAACCGCATCGGTATAGGTGCCGCCCGTATCCACGCCCAACAGCAACGCCATGCGCGTATCCTTTTCCTGTTCACCTCAAGGGGTGTAGCGGTTTTTGCAGGCAGTTCCAGCTATTTTGCGACATTTTTCAGCCGCGCGCAGGCCCAGCGCGCCGCATCGGCCACTGCCGCATCCGCGTCCTCTGTAAGCGCCTGCGCCACCGGCCGCAAATCCGCTTTGCCTGAATTGCCGATGGCATAAAGCACATTACGCACAAACCGGTTGCGGCCAATGCGTTTTACCGGGGATCCCGAAAACCTCGCCCTGAAACCGGCGTCATCCAGCGCCGCCAGATCCGCCAGCTTTGGCGCGCGCAAATCCTGGCGCGCATGATAGCGCAATTCACGCGCTGCCACAGCAAACTTGTTCCACGGGCAGGCCGCCAGACAATCATCACAGCCATAAATCCGGTTGCCCATCTTTGCCCGCAACGCTTCATCTACCGGCCCGTGATGCTCGATCGTGAGATAGGAAATGCACCGCCTTGCATCAAGCTGATACGGCGCGGGAAAGGCATCTGTCGGGCAGATATCAAGGCACGCGCGACATATTCCGCAATGATCCACCTCCGGTGCATCAGGCTCCAGATCAAGCGTGGTAAACACCGAGCCAATGAAAAACCAGCTTCCCAGTTCACGACTGACCAGATTGGTATGTTTGCCCTGCCATCCCAGCCCCGAGGCCTGCCCCAGCGGCTTTTCCGGCACCGGTGCCGTATCAACGAAAACCTTGACTTCAGGCGCGCCCTCAGCCGCCTCGATCAACCACCGCGCCAGCCGCTTCAGCCGCTTCTTCACCATATCGTGGTAATCCCGGTTCTGCGCATAAACCGAGATCATCCCCACCTCGGGATGATCCAGATTTTCCATCGGATCATGCCCCGGCGTATAGCATTCCGCCAACATGATCACCGAGCGCGCCTCGGGCCATAAAACCTGCGGCGCACCGCGCCAATGACTGCGCTCCGCCAGCCATCCCATCTGCCCGTGATAGCCGCGCTCAAGATAGCCCGCCAGCCCCTCCGGCACATGCCCCACATCCCAGGGCCTGCAAATACGGGCAGCCTCAAACCCTTCCTCAAGGGCCCGCGCCACCAGCCTGTCTTTCAGATCACCCATGTTTCTTCTGGCCAAAGTGTTTCACATAGTTTTGAAATAGAAACTTTGTGAAACGCTGTAAGACTTTTAAATCTTGCGAGCGTTTCGCGTTCAATTTGTGACAGAATGAGGTGCAAAACGCTTTAAAAATATCCCGGGGGAGTCGCGCTTGCGCGACGGGGGCAGCGCCCCCCTTAAAAATCCAGATCGGCATAATGCACAGGCGGCGGAAACCCCGATACCTGATCCGCCAGAATATTGCGAAACGCAGGCCGCGATTTGATCTTGGCATACCAGTCCTTCACCACCTCATGCCGGTTCCAGTCCACGTCCGAGATATAATCAAGCGCACTGAGATGCGCCGCAGCAGCAAAATCCGCCAGCGTCATCACATCCCCCGCCAACCAGCGCCGCGCGTCCAGCAGCCCAGCCAGGTAATCAAGATGAACCTTGATCGCCTTCGCCCCGTCCTTGACATTGCGGCTATCGGGATACCCCTGGCCCATCACCTTCTTGTTGACCCTCTCATAAAGCAGCTTTGACGTCACCTCGTGATGAAATTTGTCATCAAACCACGCCACCAGTCGGCGGGTCTCATAGCGTCCGGTAAGGGATTTGGGCATCAGGGACGGCTCGGGGTATTTCTCTTCGAGATATTCACAGATCGGCGTGCTTTCCGACAGGGTCATGCCATCAATTCGCAGCACCGGCACCTTGCCCGCCGGGTTGCGGCGCAAGAAATCAATATCCTTCTCCCAATAACGCTCTTCCACCAGCGCGCAGTCAATCCGCTTTTCCGCCAGCACAAGGCGCACCTTGCGGCAAAACGGCGATAACGGAACATGATAAAGCTTAGCCATTGGTCAAAACCACCTCAAAAACATCCCGCCTATTCAATGCCCCCAACGGGCCGGGTTTTCAATCCTCAAAACAATCCGAGCGCCCATCCCGGCCAATCGTCGCTGCCCCGTCCATCACCGAGGCCGCCCGCCGGCGCAGCTGCGACGTGGGTTTGCTGGCCGAGCGTTTCTTGGGCGCGGGCAGAACCACCGCCAGCCGCGCCGCCTGCCTTGGGCTCAGCTTATCCGGGGTCACGCCAAAATAATGCTGCGAGGCGGCATGAATCCCGAACACCCCTTCATCGAATTCGGCAATATTCAGGTAAACCTCGATAATCCGCCGCTTGGACCAGAACAGCTCGACCAGCGGCGTAAGTGCCGCCTCCAGCGCCTTGCGGGCATAGCTGCGGCCATGCCAGAGATAGGTGTTTTTCACCACCTGCTGCGTCAGGGTTGACGCGCCGCGTTTTGAGCCCTGATCAATCGCCTTGCGGATGGCCGCCACATCAAACCCCCAATGGGCGCAGAAATTGGCGTCCTCGGCCGCCACCACTGAGCGCGCCATCACCGGGGCCACATCATCCAATGCCACCCATTGGTATTTGATCCAGCCCAAGCGGCGGGCTTCCTGCCCCATATAATAGGTTCGGGGCGGCATCAATTTGCTATGCCCGGCCACGACGACCACCAGAACGGACACCACGATAACCGCAAACCGCCAAAACCACCGCTGCAGCCATCGAATGGGCCTCAGCAATGTTGGCTCGATCGTTTTGCGCCTTTGTTTCCTTGTTTTTTTCTTTGCCATCACAGGCTCAGCTATACCGGCTGCGCGGCAGAGAAAAAACCCGAAACAGGATGCAAAACGAGATCATTTAGCACCTATTTTAGGCTCGGTGCCTGCTTTCAGCCGCTTGATATTCTCGCGGTGGCGCAGGAAAATCAAAAGCGTCAGGATCACCCCCAGCAATATGATCTGACCCTGATTCAGCAGAACCATCCAGATGGTCGAAAGCGAGGCCGCCGTGATCGCCGCATAGGATGATATCCGCGTCACCAGCGCCACCACCAGCCATGTCAGGCAAACGGCCACACCCACAGGCCATGAAAGCGCCAGCATCAGCCCCAGATAGGTGGCCACCCCCTTGCCGCCCCTGAATTTCAGCCAGACAGGAAAGCAATGCCCTAAAATGGCCATCAGACCGGCCAGTTGCGCCGCATCCTCGCCCGAGATCACCCGCGCCAGCACCACGGCCACTGCGCCCTTGCCGCCATCCAGCAGCACCGTGCCAAGGGCGGCCTTCTTGTTGCCGGTGCGCAAAACATTGGTGGCCCCGATATTGCCCGAGCCGATTTCGCGCAGGTTTCCAAGGCCCATGACCCGCGCCAGAACCATGCCAAACGGCACCGAGCCCAGCCCATAACCGATCACGGCCCAAAGGATCAGAATGACAATGGAATTTTCAATCGGCGGCATCAGGTAGCCTCATAAACTGCGATTCCGGCAACATAGGTGGCCAGCACCTTACCTTGCATTCTGGCACCGTCAAAGGGCGTATTTTTGGATTTTGAGAGCAGCTTGAACCGGTCCAGCACAAACGGCGCATCGGCGTCAAACAGCACCAGATCGGCAGGGGCGCCGGGGCTGAGCCGCCCGCCGGGCAGCCCCAGCCGTTTCGCCGGATTAAGCGCCATCGCCCGAAAGAGCATTGGCAACTCCAGATCGCCCGAATGATACAGCCTGAGTGCCGCGGGCAGGAAAGTTTCAAGCGCCACAGCACCACTTGCGGCCTCCTCATAGGGCAGGCGTTTGCTTTCTTCATCCTGCGGCGTGTGCATCGAGCTGATGATGTCAATCAGCCCATCGCGCAGCGCGGCAATGATTGCCTGCCGGTCATCTTCTGATCTGAGCGGCGGCTTGACCTTGAAGAACGTCCGGTAATCGGCCACATCCAGCTCATTCAGCGTCAGGTGATGAATCGACGTGCCAGCGGTAATATCCAACCCGTTGACCTTGGCGCGCTCCAGCGCCGGCAGGGCGCGGGCGGTGGTGATCTGATCGGCGTGATAGCGCGCCTGCGTCATTTCCAGCAGGGCAATATCGCGGTCCAGCCCCATGCGCTCGGCCATGGGTGAAACACCCGGCAGGCCCCGCAATGTGGCGAATTTGCCGCTGGTGACAGCCGCGCCTTGTGACAGCCCCGGATCCTGCGGATGGGCAATAACCAATGCTCCCAATGAGCGGGCATAACTGAGCGCCCGGCTGAACACCTTGTTGTCGGTGATCACATGGTCACAATCGGTAAAGGCCACGGCCCCCGCATCCATCAAAAAACCGATTTCTGTCATCTCATGGCCCGCGCGCCCCTTGGTGAGGGCGGCCATGGGCAAGACATTGACCGGCGCCGCCTTATTGGCGCGCCGGGCGACGAATTCCAGCACCTCGGGGCTGTCGGTTGCGGGCAAGGTATCGGGCCGCGTGGCCATGGTGGTGATGCCCCCCGCCGCCGCCGCCAGCCCGGCCGAGCGGTAGCTTTCCTTGTGCCGCTCACCCGGCTCGCAGACCTTGACGCCGATATCGACAATCCCCGGCGCGAGGCATTTGCCTTTGCAGTCAATCACAGTGGCCCGCTCGTCCGCCCCTTGCGTGTCTGCCTCGCTAACGATCATGCCGTCGCGTATCAGCAATGAGCCGGGCGCATCAGTGCCTGCTTCAGGATCAATCAGGCGGGCGTTGGTGAAAAGGATTGCAGTCATAATTGGATTATTCCTTTTTCGCCCAGGTTTGAACAGGAGTTCATATTGCCCCCCGATGCATCGCCGCCTCAATCGCGGCTTTGGTGGCATTGCGGTCGGCCTGATATTTTATCAGGTGTTTGTCACCATTGCTGGCCACAACCTGCACCGCTGATCCAAACGTCCTGAGCCTGCTTATCTCGCTGAGGGGCACCACACGGCCCTGAGGCCCCAACAAGCGGCTTACGGTCAGATCCCAGCGCGCGGCCAGCTCATCCGAGGCCACATAGAACGCCCGCACCGCCACCGCCGCCAATCCGCCCACGGCCCCGGTCCAGACATGGGAGTTGCCGATGATCCATAAAATCCACATCCCCGCAACCATCGCCGCAACGGCCAGCCATTTGTGATCGCGCACATAAATGGCCCTGCTGGGCTGAAACGAGCGCTGAACGCTTTCCCCCGCCATCAGCGGTGTTGAAGGGGTCATGGAAGAATAAGCGCTATCCATCAGCTTGCAATCCATATCAAAAGCCAGACAAACAACCCCAGAAACAGCAGCACAATCATCGCAATGCGGCCCGATAGTGCCGCGTCTGACGCTCTGGATTTGCCCCCCTTTTGGGCAATCGTGCCCTCTGCGGTTTCTGACACCAAAGGCGACATCGGCGGGATCGCCGGATTGGGTTCGGTCAATGTGGCGATTAACCGGGCTTCGCCCCCCGTTTTCAGCGTTACGGGCTTTGCCCCAAACGCCCCCGAGCGCAGGATAGCAACCGTGCCTTTGAGCGCACGCAGCCTGTCGGCAACGGGTGCCATCTCATCAGGCTCAACGCCATATGCCTCAATCAGAAACGCCACCAGCCCCATATCGGCGATGGCGCCAAGCTCAACAATCTGTATGTCGGCCTTTTTCAAATCCGCAGCCCCCAGGGCGCGGCTCAGCCGGTCAAGCGTGCCGGTATGGCTGATTTCCATCGCCAGAGCATAATCAAGCGCAAACACCCGCACCCGGCCGTGTTCAGTGGCGGATATTTCTGTCGCAGCGCTCATACCAGCACCTCGCGCGGCCTGGCCCGCTGATTTCGCGCCAGCAGATCCATCGCCGCCATGCGCACCGCCACGCCCATCTCAACCTGCTCCTGGATGACGCTGCGGTTGATGTCGTCGGCAATCTCGCCGTCAATTTCCACGCCCCGGTTCATCGGGCCGGGATGCATCACGATGGCCTCCGGCCTGGCAAAGCTCAGCTTCTCGGCATCCAGCCCGAAACGGTGGTAATATTCGCGCTCCGACGGGATAAACCCGCCATCCATACGCTCGCGCTGTAGCCTGAGCATCATCACCACATCCACATCGCGCAAGCCTTCGCGCATGTCGTCAAACACCTCAACGCCAAATTCGCCAATCCCCGAGGGCATCAGCGTGGGCGGCCCCACTAGGCGCACCCGGTTTTCCATCTTGCCCAGAAGCAGGATGTTCGAGCGCGCCACCCGGCTATGGGCAATATCGCCACAAATCGCGATGCTCAGCCGGTGCAGCCGCCCCTTGGCGCGGCGGATCGTCAGCGCATCCAGCAAGGCCTGCGTCGGATGCTCATGACGCCCATCACCGGCATTCAGAACCGCGCAATTCACCTTCTGCGCCAGCAAATCCACCGCCCCGGAATGCGGATGCCGCACCACCAGCAGATCCGGATGCATCGCATTCAGCGTCAGCGCCGTATCAATCAGCGTCTCGCCCTTCTTGATGCTGCTCGCCTGCATCGCCATGCTCATCACATCCGCGCCAAGGCGCTTGCCTGCCAGCTCAAAACTGGCCTGTGTGCGGGTGGAATTTTCAAAAAACATGTTGATCTGCGTCAGTCCGGCAAGCGCATCGGAATGCTTCACATCGCGGCGATTCAGATCAACATACTGATCCGCCAGATCAAGGATTGATGTAATATCCGCGGGGCTGAGGGGCTCGATCCCCAGAAGGTGCGTTTGTGAAAAGCCCATCTGCCGCTCCATGCCTGAAATCTGCCTGCTTATAGAAAGCGTGGTGCCGGGGGGCAAGGGTGTGCGGCTTCAAAGCAGAATCTGTGCCCCTCCATATCTGAACAGAGCACCGTTTTCCCCCTTTCATTTTTCCATAAATACTCAAAATCCGACCACATCCCCCCGCACCACAATCCCGGCTTTCGCGCCCGCTTGCGACAAGGTAGGCTCAGGCCATGGAATCAGCCACGGATTATCACCACGCCAAAGCGCTGCTTGACTGGCAGATTGAACTTGGGGCCACCGAGGCCATCGGTGATGCGTCCGTCAACCGCTATGAAATGCCGGATAAACCCGCGCCGACAACATCCCCGGCCATCGCTCCTGCGGCAGAAACCGATCCGGTCACCGTCGCCCGGGCCCTGGCCATGCAGGCGGGTGATCTTGCCGCCCTGCACACAGCCCTCGCCGGGTTTGAACATTGCGAATTGAAACGCGGCGCGCGCTCTTTGGTATTTGCCGATGGCAATCCAACCGCCCGGGTGATGATCATCGGCGAGGCACCAGGCCGCGAGGAAGATCGGATCGGGCGTCCGTTTGTGGGCCGCGCCGGGCAGCTTCTGGACAAGATGCTGGCGGCGATTAATCTGGCGCGCGATGGGGATGCAAAAAAATCTGTCTATATCACCAATGTCCTGCCCTGGCGGCCACCGCAAAACCGTGATCCAAAACCCGAAGAGATCGCCATGCTCTTGCCGTTCGTGCAGCGCCATGTTGAACTGATCAATCCGGAAGTCATTGTTTTGATGGGAAATATCAGTTGTCAGGCCGGGCTTGGCAAACGTGGCATCACCCGGCTGCGTGGTCATTGGGCCGAGGCGTACAGCACCCCCTGCCTGCCGATGTTCCACCCCGCCTATCTGCTGCGCACCCCGGCGGCAAAACGCGAGGCCTGGGCCGATCTGCTGGCGCTGCAGGCGCGCCTGAGGGCCAGCAGATGAAAATCCTCGCCTTTTCGGACCTGCACCATGCGCGCCGCCGCGCGGCTGATCTGGTGGCGGCCAGCCGACAGGCTGATCTGGTCATCGGAGCCGGGGATTTTTGCAATATGCGCGAAGGTTTGCCCGAAGCCATGGCGCTGCTTGGGGGAATTACCGCGCCCATGGTGGTGGTTCCCGGCAATGCCGAAAGCGTGGATGAGCTAACAGCCGCCGCACATCAAAACACCACCATCCTGCATGGCAGCGGCACCAATATCAACGGGCTGAGCCTTTTTGGTCTGGGCTACGGCATCCCGCCCACGCCGTTTGGCGCGTGGTCTTGTGACATGACCGAGACCCGCGCGGCTGAATTGCTGGCCCCCTGCACAAGCGCCGATATCCTGATCCTGCATTCCCCGCCCAAGGGCGTGGCCGATGTTACCTCAACCGGGCAATCGGTTGGCTCGACCGCGATTCATGCGGCGATTGAGCGCATTCAGCCGAAACTGGCCTTTTGTGGCCATATTCATGATAGCTGGGGCAAGACCGGGCAGATCGGCCGCTGCAAAGTGGTTAACCTTGGCCCCACTGCAAACTGGTTTGAGATATGATTGATCCTCTCACGCTTTATACCTTCATCCCCGCCACTTTGGCGCTTAATCTGACGCCGGGGGTGGATATGATGTTTTGCCTCGGGCTTGGCCTGCGTTCGGGGGCGCGGCCCGCGGTGGCGGCAAGTGCGGGAATTTCCGCCGGCGGCATGGTGCATGTCACGCTGGCAGGGCTGGGGCTGGGCGCGGTGATTGCCACGCTGCCCTGGGTATTTGACGTGATTCGCTGGATTGGCGTGGGCTATCTTTTGTGGCTGGCGCGCGCAGCACTCGGATCAACCCCACTCACCGGCGCGAAACTTGTGCCCAAAACCGTGATGCGCGCCTTTCGTGACGGCATGTTTGTCAATCTCGCCAATCCCAAGGTGATCCTGTTTGTGCTGGCGTTCATACCACAATTCATTGATCCCGCGCGCGGGGGTATCCTGGGGCAGTTCTTGATTTACGGTCTGGTGCTGGCCATAGGCGGGTTTCTTGTCAACAGCAGCGCAGGCATATTCGCCGGCGGGCTGGGGCGGAAACTGACCGGCTCACCGCGCCTGACCCGTGGCCTTGGCTTTGTCAGCGCCGGTATCTTCACCGCATTGGCCGCGCGCCTTGCATTCTATGAAAGGGCCTGAGCATGGGCAAAGATTTCATCGCAGAATTTATCCCGGTGCGTATTGCCGTACTCACCGTGAGCGACAGCCGCGATCTGGCACAGGACCGCTCGGGCGATATACTGGTGGCGCGGATCAAAGACGCGGGCCATATCCTGAGCGCGCGCATGATCATCCGCGATGAACGTGATCAGATTGCCAATCAGCTACGCGCATGGATTGCAGACGATGGAATTGACGTGGTGATCTCGACCGGCGGCACCGGGCTTACGGGCCGTGATGTGAGCGTTGAGGCGCACCGCGATGTTTACGAGAAGGAAATCAGTGCCTTCGCCACGGTGTTCACCATCGTCAGCATGAATAAAATCGGCACCAGCGCGGTACAGTCGCGCGCCACCGGCGGCGTGGCGGGCGGCACCTATCTTTTTGCCCTGCCCGGCAGCCCCGGTGCCTGCAAGGATGCCTGGGACGAGATCCTCAAGCCGCAATTCGATTACCGCCACAATCCGTGCAACTTTGTTGAGATCATGCCCCGGCTGGATGAGCATCTGCGGCGAAAATAACCGCGCATCTTTCTGCCCTTGGCATTTTCTGTGACAGGTTTACATTAGACAATGACGCCCCAACGCGGGGTCTTATCAACGGGCCATACACATGCGTTTCTTGCGGCAAAGCCTGACCGGTCTTTTCCTGGTGTCCCTGACACTGGGCATTCTGGCCATGGCCGGGTTCACCATCTTTTCGGCGGTGCAAGAGCGCCTCACCAGCAAACCGCATATCCCCGAGCGCCGCGAGCGGATATTCGCGGTGAATGTAATCACTGCGGTTGAGCAGGAAAACACCCCGGTCCTGCAGGCCTTTGGCGAGATCGAAAGCCGCCGAACACTTGAGATTCGCAGCAAACTGGGCGGCACGCTGATCTGGCTGGCGGAAGAGTTTGAAGAGGGCGGGCAGGTTCAGGTTGGGCAGCTTCTGGCGCGGATTGATCCGGCGGATGCGCAATCGGCTCTGGACCGGGCACAAAGTGATTTACTGGATGCCAGGGCCGAAACCCGCGAGGCCGACCGCGCCCTATCGCTGGCCCGCGATGAACTGACCGCCGCGCAGGAACAGGTCGAGTTGCGCGAGCGCGCCTATCGCCGACAGCAGGAACTGGAAGAGCGCGGGGTTGGCACCACGGCGGCGATCGAAACGGCAGAGCTTGCCACGGCACAGGCGCGCCAGCAGGTGCTGGGCAACCGTCAGGCACTGGCTTTGGCCGAGGCGCGGGTGGATCAGGCGGCCACGCGGCTGGCGCGCGCCGGGATTGTCCGCGACGAGGCCAAAAGGCGGCTGGATGACACAAGTATCACCGCCGGTTTTACCGGCACGCTTTCGGATGTCACGGTGGTTGAGGGCAGGCTTGTTTCGGCCAGTGAAAAGCTGGCGCATCTGGTGGACGGTGACAAGCTTGAGGTGGCATTTCGGGTGTCAACGCCGCAATATCTGCGGCTGTTGAATGAAGAAGGCACCCTGATCCGTGCGCCGGTCTCCGCCACGCTTGATGTATACGGGCTTGACCTTGAGGCGCGCGGCAAGATCAGCCGCGACAGCGCCGTGGTTGGCGAAGGCCAGACCGGCCGCCTGATCTTTGCCCGCCTGGCCACCGCGCCGGGGTTCAAGCCCGGTGATTTTGTCACTGTCACGGTAAAAGAGCCGCCCCTGGCGCGCTCTGTGCGCCTTCCGGCTTCCTCGCTTGGGCCGGCGGGCAAGGTATTGATCCTTGGCAAGGATGACCGGCTGGAGGCGCTGGAAGTTGAGCTTTTGCGGCGGCAGGGCGATGATATTCTGGTGCGCGGCGAAGGGCTTGCGGGCCGTGAGGTTGTGACCAAACGCTCGCCGCTTCTGGGCGGCGGCATCAGGGTGCGCCCCTTGCGGCAGGCAGACGAAGCCACAACCGCCCGCGATGAAATGCTTGAGCTAAGCGATGATCGCCGCGCCCGTCTGCTGGCTTTTGTCGAGGGGGTGGCGGATATGCCCGAGGCCGTCAAAACCCAACTTTTGAGCCAGTTGAAACAGCCCCGCGTGCCCGCCCGCATGGTGCGGCGGCTTGAAACCCGGATGGGCGGCTAGCCATGCCACGGATGATCCCCCAGGCTGCGGGCGGGCTGTTGTCTTATTTCACCCGCCACGGCACCGCAGCCAATCTATTGCTGGTCACGCTGATCGTGCTTGGCCTTGCCGCCCTGCCCCGGATGCGGGCACAGTTCTTGCCCGATGTTGTGGTTGACAATGTCACCGTCAGCGTAATCTGGGAGGGGGCCGGGGCCGAGGATGTGGATGCCGCCATCGTGCAGGTGATGGAGCCTGCTCTTTTAACGGTTGAGGGCGTTGAAAGCTCGGCTGCTACAAGCCGGGAAGGCAGTGCCAGCATCGTGCTCGAATTTGAACCGGGCTGGGATATGGCCCGTGCCGCCGATGATGTGCAAACCACCGTCGATGCCATCACCACCCTGCCCGAGGCCGCCGATGACCCGGAAGTGCGCCGGGGGGCGTGGCAGGATCGGGTAACCGATGTGGTGCTGACCGGGCCGGTGGATGTGGCGCAACTGGGGCTTTTTGCCGATGAGCTGGTCACCCGCCTGTTTGATGTGGGTGTCACCCGCAGCACCATTCGCGGCGTGGCCGCCCCGCAGACCATCATAGAAGTGCCCGCCGCCAGTCTGATTGCCCATGACATCACCTTCACCGATATTGCAGCCGCCGTGGCCGAAGAAATTGACGCCGATCCGGCGGGCGATGTGACCGGGGCCAACACCCGCGTACGCACCGGTGTACAAAAGCGCGACCCAGAACAGATTGCCGCGATCGTCCTGCGCTCCAACCCCGATGGCTCAAAACTGCGGGTCGGCGATGTGGCCACGATACGGATTGAGGGCACAACCCGACTGCGCAGCTATTTCGTGGGGTCTGATCCGGCGATGTCGATCCAGATTGACCGCTCGGCGCGTGGCGACGCAATAGATATTCAGGCGCAGGTCGAGGCGGTGGCCGCCGACATGGCCGAAACTCTGCCGCAAGGCGTTAAGATTGACCTGACCCAGACCAGGTCCGAGCGCATATCCAGTCGCCTTGACATGCTGATGCGCAACGGGCTATCGGGGCTGGCTTTGGTGGTGACGCTGCTGTTTTTATTCCTCAATGCGCGGATTGCCTTTTGGGTGGCAGCGGGCATTCCGGTGGCGATGCTGGCGGCAGTGGCCTTGATGCTGGCGGGGGGGCTGACGATCAACATGATCTCGCTTTTCGCGCTGATCATCACGCTGGGGATCGTGGTGGATGATGCCATCGTGGTGGGCGAACATGCCGATGCGCGGGTGCGCAAACTGGGCGAGCCGCCGATGATCGCCGCCGAGCGCGCCGCCCGGCGCATGGCGCTGCCGGTGTTTGCCGCCACGCTGACCACGCTGATTGCGTTTTTCGGGCTTACCGTGGTGGGCGGCCGGTTTGGAGATCTGATCGTTGATATTCCCTTCACCGTGATTGCCGTGCTCACCGCCAGCCTTGTGGAATGTTTCCTGATCCTGCCCAATCACATGGCGCACGCGCTTATGCATTCCGCGAAAATGCACTGGTATGACTGGCCCAGCCGGGTGGTGAACGCAGGCTTTGTCCGGGTGCGCGAGCGGCTTTTCAGGCCCTTCATGGCGGGGGTTGTCTGGGCGCGTTATCCGGTGTTTGCCGGGATTTTGCTGGTACTGGCCTCGCAGGTTTCCCTTTTTATCAACGGCGATGTGAAATGGCGGTTTTTCAATGCGCCCGAGCGTGGCAGCGTGGTTGCGAATTTCATCATGTCCTCAGGTGCCAGCCGTGATGACACCACCGATATGATGCATGAGTTGCAACGCGCCACCAACGCATTGGGCGTTGAATACGAGGCGCGTTACGGCACCAACCCGCTTGATTTCGTGATTTCTCAGGTGGGCGGCAATATCGGGCGTGGCATGGCCGGGGCCGATACCAAAGACCCTGATCAACTGGGCGGCATCTCGATTGAGTTGATCGACGCCGATCAGCGGCCCTATTCCAGCTTTGCCTTTGCCGCCGAGTTGCAGGAAAAGGTGGAAAACCATCCGCTGGTTGAAGCCATCAGCTTTCGCAGCCCGCATCATGGCCCCGGCGGCGATGCGCTGGACGTTGAATTTTACGGTGGCAGCGCGGATGTGCTCAAAACCGCCGCCGAGGCCCTGAAAGATGCGCTGCTGCCCTTCCCGGAAGTGACCGGAGTTGAGGATAATCTGTCTTATGACAAAGAAGAGCTGATCCTTGAGCTGACCGCACAGGGGCAGGCGCTTGGCTTTACCATCGACGGGCTTGGCCGGGTGCTGCGTAATCGCCTCAACGGGCTTGAGGCCGCGACCTATCCCATCGGCCCGCGCAGCGCCGAGGTACGGGTTGAGCTGCCCAAGGGCGAGCTGACGGCGGATTTTCTTGACCGGATGCACCTGCGCACGCCGCAGGGCGAATATGTGCCGCTGGCCGATATTGTCAGTGTTGACCGGCGCGACGGGTTTTCCACGGTGCGGCGCGAAAACGGCCTTCGCCTGATCAATGTCACCGGCGATTTATCCGAGGATGACCCGGCCCGCGCCGAGGCGGTGATGCAGGCGCTGGAGGGTGAGATTCTGCCAAGGATTGCCAGTGATCTGCAGGTGGAATGGAAGCTTGCGGGGCTATCTGAGCAATCGGATGAGTTTCTGAGTGATGCCCGCCTTGGCCTGATCCTCACGCTTACGGGGATTTATCTGGTGCTGGCCTGGGTGTTTTCCAGTTGGACAAGGCCGGTGGTTGTGATGGCGATCATACCCTTTGGTCTGGTAGGCACAATCTATGGCCATTACCAATGGGATGTGCCGCTTTCGATGTTCTCGGTTGTCGGGCTGTTGGGCATGACCGGGATCATCATCAATGATTCCATTGTGCTGGTTACCACGATTGACGAATATGCCCGCGATCGCGGGTTGATACCCTCGATCATCGACGGCGTGGTTGACCGGTTGCGGCCTGTGATGCTGACCACGCTCACCACCGTTCTGGGGCTGATGCCGCTGATGTTTGAGCGTTCGCAACAGGCGCAGTTTCTGAAGCCAACGGTCATCACATTGGTCTATGGCCTTGGATTTGGCCTCATTCTGGTGCTGCTGGTGGTGCCGGCCGTGATGGCGATGCAGCAGGATGTCAACCGGCAGGTTGCCGCCTTTCGCCGTGGCCTTCGGATGCGGCGCGGCGGGGCTGTGCGCGCAGGTCTGATCATCGGTTTGCTGGCAATGCTGGCGTGGTTTGCGGCCACCATGGGCGTGACCATGGCCACGGGCGCTTTGCCCGCGCCATTGCTTGATGTGATGCCATTTTTGGCGCAGGGCCCAGAAATAGTGACATCATTATTGGTGTTCATTGCCGGGGTTTTGCTACTGAGTCTTGTGCTCTACATTGCCCTGGCCCTGGGTCAGGCCTTCAACGGGCGCCCTATTGAGCCCGGGGGCCATAGGCAAACTTGACCTCAAAATCCTTCATGACCGCCGCCAGACGATCCTGAGGTTCCATCACAGCCAGCTTTGCCACCTGCGCCAGGACAAAGCCATCCGCTGAACTCATCTGAAGTTTGATATCATCCCTGGCGCGCGGTGCATCATTGATCAGGCGCTTCAAATCGCCCATATCCGCCGCGTCCAGAACTGATCCAAGCTCTTGCGATGCAAGGGTTTTGAGGTTTCGCTTGAAATCCTGCCCGCCCAGTTCCTGTTCTTTCATATCATTTTCAACCGCATCCCGGACCGCCGCCAATACCGGGTTTGCCGATGTTCTGCCACTGGTCAGGTGCAGCTCAATCCGCTTGACGATGTAGGCAGTGGCCGCCACAGAAGGATTTTCCGGTATATCCGCGCTGATACCGCTGATCCTGACGCGCAGGTTAAGGCTGTTTCCATTTTGAAAGTCGATTTTGGCCTGCTGCACGATCAGTTCTTTATCCTCGGCTATATAACGAAATCCAATCTCGGCATCCATGCGCTTTCCACCCGCGCCCTGAGCCTTGAGAAAGGCCCAAATCGGGCCATCAACCGGTGATCTGGTTACCCGTGCGCGAGTGATGGAAAGGCTGAGGGTCTCAGGTATTTCCCCCTCACCCAGCCCAATCAAAGACCCCGAGGGCCACTGCAGATTGCCAAATTCCAGCGTAACATCCTCCGCCATCAGGCTTACATTATCTGCCCGGCAGGTGTCGGCGATTTTTCTGGCCGGGGTTGGCGTTTTTATATCGGCCTGAAGGGCATCCCCCAGCGCCTTCAGCCCGCGTGTGCAAACATCATTATTCAGCGTGATCACTTGCTGCGCCGCCACCCCACTGACAGAGGTCAGGGCAAAAAGGCCCGCTAGAAAGAGAATTCTGGTCGCATTTAATCCGGTCATCATTGAAATCCTGAAACCCATTGGTTGCATATAATCCATGAGTAAGATCAATAAAGCGTTTCATGCGACATTTGAAACAGCAATTATAGCGAAATGCCTTAACCCGCCGGGCAGCCCTGAATATCCACCGATTTATTGCCGCCCAGAATTGTCAGGCGCAGGCCGGCACGTTGCAGCACAAAAGAACGCCCCTCAACATGATAAAGATCCGTTTCGGCAATTAAACGCCCGCCTTCCCTGCGGGTTGAGGACCGCGCCACCCAGACCCTTGGGTCGGCGGTTTCCAATATGGCAATCTCATCCGGTGCAAGCTGTGGCATATCCACCTCAGCGCGCAGATGCAGCCCGTCTTTCATCGCGGATATCTCACAGGCAACCCGGCGCACTTTGGCCTCACGCGCCGTCGCGGGCCGGTTGGCCAGGGCCGCAACAATGCGCGGATCGGGCTTTTTATTGTCTCGTGGCATTTCCTGTCTGAGGTTAAGGGTAACCGGCACGCAAATATCACTGCACACACCAATCTCGATCTCGGCTTGCAGTGCAATCTGCCGCCCCGCCTGCTTTGGCGTCAGCTTCAGCGGCAAAACAAGCTGTCCGGTATAGCCGATGGTACGCACGCCCTGCTGCATGATCACATGCGGCGTGGGCCAATGCACCTCGACCGCGGCAAGATTGCCTGATCCCGACCAGTTGAAATCCGGTGGAATGCCTGCATCCCCCGGCGCGCGCCAGTAGGTTTTCCAGCCATCTTCAAGCTTGAGCTGCAGGGCTGTCATGTGGCTGCCATCTTGCATCTGCCAGCCGGGCAGAATTTGCGCCTCGACCATCTCGCGCGCAGGCCCCGCCCAAACGGGAAGCGGCAAAGCAAGGGCAAGCAGGAAAGCCATCAGGATTCGGATCATTACATTGATATGGGCCACAATCATGCGAAAGCCAACTCACATTCATGCGAGAATTATTGCGCAAAGCTTACAGCCCGGGTTGCACTCAGGCCCTGACATGCCCATTGTTGGGGGGTGTGAGGGAAACCCGGAATGCCGTTTTGAGCCAGGAAATTGATCTGACCGGAAAGCTGTTGATCGCCATGCCGGGCATGGGTGATCCCAGGTTTGATCATTCGGTGATTTTCATGTGCGCCCATTCCGATGAAGGCGCGATGGGCCTGCTGATCAACAAACCCACAGGGGATTTGCGGCTGGCCGATCTGTTTGAGCAGCTTATAATCACGCCCACCCCGGATGCGCGCGATTGCCGGGTGCATTTTGGTGGCCCGGTTGAGCATGGCCGGGGGTTTGTGCTGCATGAACACGGCTATCATTCTGCGATCTCGACCCTTGAAATATCTGATGATTTTGCCATGACCGCAACACTGGATATCCTTGAGGATCTGGCCGAGGGCCGTGGCCCTTCAAAGGTGGTGATTGCCTTGGGCTATGCCGGATGGGGGCCGGGGCAGCTTGAGGGCGAGATAGCGCAAAATGGCTGGTTGACCTGTGAGGCGGATGCCAGGCTGGTGTTTGAAACAGCGGATGCCGATAAATGGGAAGGCGCGCTGCAAACGCTTGGCATCAGCCCGCTGACGCTTTCGGCCGATGCGGGGCGGGCGTAGGGCCTATCCTTTCGCCCCCTGCCCGCGGGCATACACATCCTCATAGCGCACGATATCATCTTCCCCCAGATAGGCGCCGGTCTGCACCTCGATCAGCTCCATCGGCAGCACCCCCGGATTCTCCATCCGGTGCACCGCGCCAAGCGGGATATAAACCGATTGATTTTCGCTTATCAGCTTGATGTCATCATCCACCGTCACCCGCGCGGTGCCGGAGACAACGATCCAGTGTTCGGCCCGGTGGACATGGCTTTGCAGGCTCAGGGCTGCACCGGGATTGACCACGATACGCTTGACCTGAAACCGGTCTTGCAGGATCAGCGTTTCAAAATATCCCCAGGGGCGGTGATCCTTGGGGAAGGCATCGGCCTGTGGCACCACCTCGGCGCGCATGGTTTTGACCACATCACCCAATTCGGCCACCCGGCTGCGATCAGCGACCAAAACCGCATCGGGCATGGCCACAGCTATGATATTGCTGAGCCCGAGCCCGACCAGATTCAAACCCTCATTTTCGCTGCGCAACAGCGTGTCTTTGCAATCCACCGCGCGCGCAGTCCCATGGGTGGCCACACCCGCCGCATCACAATCCGAATGCTGCAACACCGCCTCCCAACCGCCAAGATCCGACCAATCCCCGCAATGCTCCACCACCACCAGATTATCCGCATGTTCCATGATGGCGTAATCAATCGAGGTATCTTCGCAATCCTGCCACGGTGCCGGTGCGAGGCGTAAGAACCCAAGATCAGGCTCGGCCTCTTCAACCGCCTTGCGCACAAGCGACAGCATGTCAGGCTGATGGGTTTCGAACGCAGCAATCAGGGTTTTGGCCGAATAAAGGAAGATGCCCGCATTCCACAGATAGCCCCCGGCGGCCAGCATCGCCTCGGCCCGTTCAAGTGCCGGCTTTTCTATGAAGCATTTGAGCGGGCGCGCGGCTTTTGCCCCCTCGTCCAGTTCAAGATAGCCATATCCGGTTTCGGGCCGGTCCGGGGTGATGCCAAAGGTGACAATATGGCCTTCCCGCGCAGCCTCTGCACCGCGCTGCACAGTTTGCACAAAGGCCTCACTATCGGTGATATAATGATCCGATGGGGCGGCAAGCAGCAGGGTATCAGGGTCGTTTTGCGCAACCTGAAGGGCGGCGGCAAGCAGGGCGGGTGCGGTATTCCGGCCGGCAGGCTCGATCAGAATTGTGCCGGGATCAACACCCGTTTCGGCAAGTTGCTGGGTTACAATAAAGCGAAAATCCGAGTTGGTGACCACGACCGGTGGATTGAAGCCCTCACCGCAAAGCCGCTTGGCCGATTGCTGAAACAGGCTGCCCTCGCCGATCATCGGCACGAATTGCTTGGGGTAGCTTTTACGCGACAGCGGCCAAAGCCGCGTGCCCGAGCCACCACATAGAATAACAGGGGTTATTGCCTCGTTCATGTTCCGGCCCTCATTACCCGATACCTGCCTGTTGATAAACTGCCATGGATTGAAAATACCAGCCTGAAAACACACTCATATGGCGCGGATCAGCTTGCGCTCCAGCACCCGCAGCACCATTTTCAGATCATCCCCGCGCTTGAGAATACGGCCATCAAGGCCGATCACCGCATATTGCCCTTGCCGGGCGCGCATTTTCGGGCGTTTTTCGATCCGGTAAAGCGGGGTTTCCGCCGTGCGCCGGAATATCGAAAAAATGGCCACTTCCCGCAGGTTGGAAATACCGTAATCACGCCATTCTCCGGCAGCAACCATTCGGCCATAAAGCGACAGGATCACGGCCAGCTCGGTTCGATGGAATGCCACCTGTTGGGCATCTGCTGGAAACGGCGTGAGAGATTGAAAACTCATAATCCCAGAGTTGCGTTAAATTGTAGCCAACGCAAGAAAAATAACCGGGGGCTGCGCATCCGCCCTCACAGGCGGCCTCGCAAGGCGGGCACGGTCGGGCCCGATGCGCGGCCCGGATTTTCAATCTTCCAGCCGGTTGGATATCTCAATCAGATTACCATCAGGGTCGCGCAGATATAACGAACAAAGCGCGCTTCTTGCCCCGCTCCGGCGGATTGGCCCCAGTTCAATCACCACGCCCTGATCCACCAGATGATCTTGCCAACTCTCCAGTGACACCTCACTGAGAAAACACAAATCCGCCGATCCGGGCATGGGTTTTGCCGCGCAGGGCGCAAACTCAGCGCCGGATAGATGCAGATTGATCTTTTGCCCGCCAAATTTAAGCGCCCAGCGTGTTGAACCATCTGAAGCTGTGAATTCTTCTGCTATCATGCCCAGAATATCGCGGTAAAACACAATACTAACCGATAGATCGGCCACCGTCAGAACCAGATGATCAAGCGCGGATAGCTGCGGCGGCATTGCAGGTGTTTTCTCATTCATAAATATTTGTTTCCAGCGATTTGTTTGCTAGGTAATCTGCCCCTATGTCCGGGATCATACCTGTCATGTTGAAGGCTATAATGGTTTGGTTGTTCACGGGCAACTTTTGCCGCAATTGCTGATGTTGATGGCAGAACCACAAAAAGATGCGCTTGAAACCTTCAGATTTCGCGCCACTTGAGCATTGATGGATTATGAGACAGCCGAGCGTTGCTGGAAAGACGGCCCAAAAAGTAGTCAGGCTTGGGTCCGTGGCCCTGATGGCCGTCAATGCATGAGCGCCGAAGCCAGCTAGGATTAGTATGACGCTTCAGGACGGAACCCAGCGGGTATATCATCCACCCCCTCCAGCACCAGATCGGCCATCACCCGCCCCACGCCGGGGGCCATGCCAAAGCCGATTTTGAAACCGCCATTGGCGATGTATTCACCTCCCCGCAGGGGATGCGCGCCCAGCATCGGCGCGCGTGAGCGGGCGCGCGGCCGCAGCCCGGCCCAGCGCTCCATCACCCGTGCGCCGTGCAATACCGGCACTGCCTGCATGGCGCGCTCAACCACCGCATCAAGCAGCATGTCCGTACCGGTGGGATCGTCAAAATCGTGCTCAGAGGTCGAGCCCACCGCCACCGTGCCATCCGCATGTGGCACCACATGCACCGTATCGGCAAATAATTGCGGCAAAGCGACAGCGCTGAAATGCAGCAACGCGCCCTGCCCTTTGACGCCGCTGCCCACCATCCGATTATGGCCAGCGTTCAGCTCTTGCAATCCGGCCACGCCGGTGGCCCAGATAACCGTGCCTTCCGGGGCTGCCTTGGCAACAATCTCGCCGCCGCGGGCAGTAATCGCCCCTGCCAGAGCGGCACAGGCTCGGCGCGGGTGCAGACGCGCGGATAAATCATCATGGATCAGATAGCCGGTGGGCGTGACCGGTGCCCAGTCATACCCCCCGGCTTCAACCACCTGCCACCGGGCCAGACCGCGCCACAATTCCTGCGCCCCCTTGGCCCGGACCTGCGCCAATTCAAGCGCGCGCGCATCCGCGATGGGTTGCAACCGGCCCAGCCGGGCATAGCCCGATGAGATGCCCGATGTCGCCTCAACATTGCGCCAAAAATCTTCGGCGGCAATCAGGCTGTCAAACTGAAACGCCTTCTTTTCATTCCAGTTTTCCGGCACATGCGGGGCCAGAGCGCCCACAATCCCGCCCGAGGCCCCGGCACCTGCGCCATTTGGGTCAATCACCCGCACATGCGCGCCGCGTTGCAAACAGCTCCACGCGATCGTGAGGCCGAAAATGCCCGCGCCCATCACTGTTACATCGGCCATTGCCAAAGCGTTGATCCCCCTGCATGGTCTGGTCAGATTGCCTGCCATTCTAAAGGATGAACCGATGCGAGGCCAGCACGAGAACATTGAATGGCGGGCGGGCGATGTGCCGGTCTCGACCCGGTTTGATGATCCCTATTTCAGCCTTGAGAACGGGCTGGCCGAAACCACGCATGTTTTTCTTGCTGGCAATGGCCTGCCACAGCGGTTTTGTGACGGGTTTCACATTGCCGAGCTTGGCTTTGGCACCGGGCTGAACCTGCTGGCAGCGCTTGGTCTGTGGCGGCAAGGCAGCCAGCCCGGCGTATTGCATTTCACCTCATTCGAGGCCTACCCGATGCAGACCGATGAGATGATCCGCGCACAGGCTGCCTTTCCCGAGCTTGCAGGAATAGCTGCTGATCTGGCCCCGTTCTGGGCCTGTGATGCGACAGACATTACCCTTCCCGATCTGCATTTCACCCTGATTACCGGTGATGCCCGCGAAACCCTGCCCAAATGGCAAGGCCGCGCCGATGCGTGGTTTCTCGATGGGTTTTCCCCGGCCAAGAACCCCGAGCTTTGGCAGCCTGACCTGATGGCTGAAGTCTATAATCACACCGCAAGCCACGGCACAGCCGCCACCTATACCGCCGCCGGATTTGTCCGTCGCGGGCTTGAGAATGCGGGCTTTGACGTCACCCGCACGCCTGGTTTTGGCCGCAAACGCCACATGACCCAAGCCCGAAAGGCAAATCCATGAGCGTGCAAAACACCCGCCTTGGCATCATCCTGATGATCGCCACCACCTTCATCTTTTCGGTGCAGGATGGCATCTCGCGGCATCTGGCGGGGGAATATAATGTGCTGATGGTGGTGATGATCCGCTATTGGTTTTTTGCCGCATTCGTGATCACCATTGCCAGCCGCAACGCCGGCGGCATTCGCGCCGCTGCGGCCACTACACAGCCCGGCCTGCAAATCTTTCGCGGCCTGCTGCTGGTGTTTGAGATCTGTGTGATGATCTATGGCTTCACCCTTTTGGGGCTGGTGGAAAGCCATGCGGTTTTTGCCTGCTACCCGCTGCTGATTGCCGCGCTTTCAGGGCCGATATTGGGTGAACATGTGGGCTGGCGCAGATGGGGGGCCATCGGTATCGGCTTTATCGGGGTGGTCATCATCCTCGAGCCGGGTTTCGGCGTTTTCCGGCGCGAAGCGGTGGTGCCGCTGACTGCGGCTTTGATGTTTGCGCTTTACGGGCTGCTGACCCGCTATGCCGCGCGTCGTGACAGCGCCGCCACCAGCTTTTTCTGGACCGGCACCACGGGGGCCATCGCCATCACCGCCATTGGCCTGTGGTTCTGGCAACCGATGAGCGCACCGGACTGGATATGGATGGCCGCACTTTGCGTGACCGGCGCGCTTGGCCATTATACATTGATCAAATGCTACGAGGTGGCCGAGGCCAGCGCGGTTCAGCCCTTTGCCTATCTGCAACTGGTATTTGCCAGCGCCATCGGCATTCTTGCATTTTCGGAAACGATCCGCCTCAATGTGGCCCTGGGCGCGGGGCTTGTCGTGGCGGCCGGGCTGTTTACCCTTTGGCGTCAACGCAAAACCGCTTGAGCCCGCGACATTACGCCACGCTCCCCTTTCGGGAATAAACGATAACCTGACTCTGCTTTGGTACATTTGCATTACTCTGCCAAAGCCTGATTTTTATCATACGGCACAATTATTTAGGCCGGAAAGTGATTATATTTATGCGGCTACGCATCTCGTCAGGAGTGCTCGGAAAGGCGGGATTTCTACCGGTCCTTTTGTCATTGCTGCTGGTTATTCGCGTCGTCACATTTCCTGTCCTTCAGTGCCAGCACGAACTGGCAGCCATCGCCATGCAAAAGGCAATGGCCGCCGCCTCAGACCACCACTCACATTCAAATGACGGCCATCAGGCACCTGAGGATGACCCGCACAAGGGCCATCACCTGACAACCCCCTGCCCGCTTTTCGGGGCACCGGGGGTTTTGGCTGATTGCGGCGCTCCAGCGGTCGCAACGGCATTGTCAGTTACCAGCATCTATGCCTCTCTGAGCAGTTTGCGCTTTGCGGGGGATGATGTTCAGGTTGCCTATAACCCCCGCGCGCCACCGCTGATCGGTTAGGGCCAAAACCCTGTTTCAGAGCGGCATTGCCCCCGGGATTTACCTGGTTGTGTTTGCCTTTGCGGGCAATTCACACCACTCCAGCGGTAAATCTTTTGGTGGCCATTGCATCCATGATGCTGGTGGATGACACCATTCACATACCTCCCGGAGCATTCCAGAATTCGGGGTGTGATGTTTATGG
Organism: Roseovarius sp.; assembly: GCA_021775255.1. Taxonomy (GTDB): domain Bacteria; phylum Pseudomonadota; class Alphaproteobacteria; order Rhodobacterales; family Rhodobacteraceae; genus Roseovarius. Next base: position 47,325 of record JAJFIA010000003.1, on the reverse strand, counting down.
TTTTGCCGGGCATGCCTTCTGATCCTTTCACATAAGCGTTTCGTCTTAAACCTGAGACAGGGTTATGGAAAACGCAGGGCAAATCATCAGCATTGTGGGTGTTTCGCGCCAAACCTCGTGAGTCAGGTGTTTCACCCACCACCATCGCCACAACCGTTCCCAACCCGTTTTTGGCAATCCCGGTCAGCCGCCCACATTGCGGGTTGTGCCCACCGATATGACAGTGGACATGCATATGTTTGGGGCGATGTATGCCCCAACCGATACCGTCACCATGATGGTCATGCTGCCCTATATCGAAAAATCCATGGATCACCTGACCTTCGCCGGCGGCATGGGGCCGGGCATTCTGGGCGGGTTTACCACCAAATCCTCGGGCATCGGGGATCTGAAGATATCAGCCCTGATCGGCCTAAGCGAAAGCGCCAACCACAAGCTGCACCTCAATATGGGTGTCAGCCTGCCGACCGGGTCCACCACCCAAACCGACAATATCCTGACCCCGATGGGCGGCAGGCCAACCGTGCGCCTGCCTTATGCGATGCAGCTTGGATCGGGCACCTATGATCTGTTGCCGGGCATTACCTATCTGGGCAATAACGGCAATATCAATTGGGGCGCACAGGCGCGCGGGGTGATCCGCCTTGGGAAAAATCACGGCTATTCACTTGGCGATGAGGCCGCGATCACAGCCTGGACAAGCTATTCGCCCAGCCCATGGATCAGCGTTTCTGGCCGGGTTGAGGCCAAGACCGCTGGCAGGATTGATGGTCAGGATCCGCTGATCTCGGGCCCGGTGCAAACCGCTGATCCCGATAATTACGGCGGTCAGACTGTTATGCTTTTTGCGGGCGTGAACATGGTGGCCCAGCGCGGCGCATTGCGCGGCCACCGCTTTGCCATCGAGGCCGGTCTGCCGGTCTACCGTGATCTCAACGGGCCGCAACTGGAAACCGACTGGACCGTGACAGCGGGCTGGCAACTGGCATTTTAATCTGACCGGCGGGGCGGCATGACATCGCCCCGCCCTTCACGGCGTCAGTAATCGCCGGAACATCCTGTCAAGATGTTTGCGGGCCTCATCATAGACCGGTTTTTCGCCCATCAACACCTGCACCTGCGCTTCAAAATCGGCGTAATGCTGGGTTGTGGCCCAGATCGAAAAGATCAGGTGGCGCGGGTCTGTCTCTGCCAGCTTCCCCATTTGCATCCAATCCTGAATAAGCCCGGCTTTTTCATCCACCAACGGGCGCAGGGCACCTTCCAGATGCGGCCGCATCCGCGGCGCGCCCTGCAATATCTCATTGGCAAAGAGGCGGCTTTCGCGGGGAAATTCACGCGCCATTTCCAGCTTTTCATGCACATATTTCAGCAGCTCTTCCAGCGGCTCACCCTCGGGGTTCATCGCCCGCAGCGGAGCCAGCCAGGTATCCATCAACTGATTGAGCAGCGTCACATGAATGTTTTTCTTGCCGGTGAAATAATACAGGATGTTGGGCTTGCTCAGCCCCGAGGCCTCGGCGATCTGATCCAGCGTCGCGCCGCGATAGCCATGTTTTGAAAACACCTCCAAAGCGGCCTCCAGTATCAGATTGCGGTTGCGCAACTGGATGCGGCTGGATTTCTTTACGGGTTGCGCGTCACTCATTGCCTGTCCTGTAGTCATAGATACCTATATCACCATGCTGCATTTTTCCAATCTTGGAAAGGCAGGGCAAATTTCTAGGCATTGCCTATCGCCCCGATGCCCCGCAGGATGATGGTTTTGACGGATGCTTTTGCCGCCTCCCATTGCGCATCTGACAAGGGCTTGCCACCATTCAGCGTTTCGATCTGATGGCCAAAATCGGCATAATGCTGGGTCGTGGCCCAAAGCATGTAAAGCAGATGACGCGGATTGATCGCATCCATCTGCCCGGCCTCTATCCAGCGCCGGATCACCGCCATGCGCCCTTCCGTCCATTCCGTCAGGGTGGTTTCGAGATAATCCTGAATCACCGGCGCGCGGTGCATCACCTCTGACGCCCAGACCTTTGATCCGGCGGGATGGCGGCGGCTGATCTCCATCTTGGCATCAATATAGGCACCAATGCCCTCAACCGGGCCGGGGGCCGCGTCAAACACATCCGCCGCCTTCAGCCAATCCTGAAAGATGTTTTGCACCACCTGCCGGTAAAGCGCTTCCTTGGTCGGGAAATAATAATGCAGGTTGGCCTTGGGCAGCCCCGCGAGATCAGCAATCAACTGCATCGTCGCCCCGCCAAACCCGGCTTCGGCAAAGACATTTTCCGCCGCCTCAAGAATCAGCCGCTCATTGCCCTCACGGATTTCCTTCTTACTGAGCGGGCGTGCGGATTGGGCCATTAGCAATTACTTTCAGAATTTTCTTGACCAAATGGTCAGGATATGATGCTCTCATCTTGACCATACGGTCAGGATATGCCCAATTGCAAGGGATGCCGACCGGATAACAGGGGAGAAATGATATGGCCGCACAAGGTTCAGCACCGGGTGAAAACCTCAAGATCAATGGCGAGCGCCTGTGGGACAGCCTGATGGAGATGGCCAAAATCGGCCCCGGTGTGGCGGGCGGCAACAACCGCCAAACCCTCACGGATGAAGACGGCGAGGGGCGCAAGCTGTTCCAGTCCTGGTGCGAGGCCGCAGGCATGAGCATGGGCCTTGACACCATGGGCAACATGTTTGCCCGCCGCGAAGGCACCGATCCGGATGCGCTGCCGGTCTATGTCGGCTCCCACCTTGATACGCAGCCCACGGGCGGGAAATATGATGGCGTTCTGGGCGTACTGGCAGGGCTTGAACTGATCCGCACGTTGAATGACCTTGGCATAAAAACCAAACACCCCATCGTCGTCACCAACTGGACCAACGAAGAGGGCACGCGGTATGCGCCTGCGATGCTCGCCTCGGGCGTATTCGCCGGTGTGCTGGATCAGGACTGGGCCTATGACCGGGTGGATGCCAAGGGCAAACGCTTTGGCGATGAGCTTGAGCGGATCGGCTGGAAAGGCGATGAGCCGGTGGGCGAGCGCAAGATGCACGCCTTTTTCGAGCTGCATATCGAACAGGGCCCGATTCTGGAGGCTGAAGGCAAGCAGATCGGCGTTGTCACCCACGGTCAGGGCCTGCGCTGGATCGAATGCACAGTGACCGGCAAGGGCAGCCATACTGGATCAACGCCCATGTACATGCGCCGCAATGCCGGCCGCGCTTTGGCGCGCGTGACCGAACTTGTGCATGAGATTGCCCTGCAATATCAGCCCAATGCGGTGGGTGCGATCGGGCATATCGACGTCTACCCCAATAGCCGTAACATCATCCCCGAAAAGGTGGTGTTCACCATTGATTTCCGCAGCCATATCCTTGAAACGCTTGAGGCGATGGTGGACGAGCTGAACGCGACAGCCCCGGGCGTCTGCGCCGACATCAACGTGAAATTCACCTCCCAACTGGTGGGCTTTTTTGATCCGCCCGCCTTTGACGAGGGGCTGGTCGGGCGCGTGCGCGACGCCGCCAAACGCCTTGGCTACAGCCATATGGATATCATCTCGGGCGCGGGGCACGATGCCTGCTGGGTCAACAAGGTCTATCCCACTACCATGGTGATGTGCCCTTGCGTGGACGGGCTTTCGCATAACGAGGCCGAGGAGATTTCCAAGGAATGGGCCACCGCAGGCGCGGATGTGTTGATGCATGCGGTTGTCGAGACGGCGGGGATTGTGGAGTGAATCGGGGGCTCTGCCCCCGTCGCGCAAGCGCGACTCTCCCGGGATATTTCCGGCCAGAAGAAACGCAGATGTAAATTATGACCAAGGGAGATATGACATGACCACCAAAGTCATCAAAAACGGCACCGTCTGCACTGCGAACCGCGCCCGGAAGGCCGATGTTGCCTTATATGTGGGTCCGTCCGGGATACTGGCGTGACTGAACCCTGCACCATACCCGCCCCGGGCCTGACCCGGGGCCTCTGCGTGGCTTGGTCAAGAGGCCCCGGGTCAGGCCCGGGGCGGAGTTTACCTGTTGTTTACCCTCATGGTGCCAAGCTGCGGCATGGCGCATTTCGTCTACATCATGGCCTCACGCCCCGGCGGCGCGCTTTATACCGGGCGCACTCAAAACTTGCGCTCGCGGGTCGAGGCACATCGGAGTGGGCTGTCCCAACATACGGCAAAATACAACATAAAGCGGCTGGTCTGGTTCGAACAACACGACGAATTCGAAACATCATTGCACCGCGAACGCTCCATCAAACGCTGGCGGCGAGGCTGGAAATTCGCCCTGATCACCAAACACAATCCGAACTGGCACGATATAACCGCCCAGATTCCACCCTGAGCCGCCGCAAGGTCCCGGCTCAAGGCCGGGACGGGTGACAAAAGGAGGAACACCCATGACCAAAGTCATCAAAAACGGCACCGTCTGCACCGCAGACCGCACCTGGAAGGCCGATGTCCTGATCGAGGACGAGGTGATCAAACAGATCGGCGAGAGCCTCAAGGGCGATGAATATATCGACGCTGAGGGCGCTTATGTCATCCCCGGCGGGATTGATCCGCATACCCATCTGGAAATGCCCTTCATGGGCACCACCGCCGCCGAGACGTTTGAAACCGGCACATGGGCCGCGGCCTGTGGTGGCACCACCATGCTGGTGGATTTCTGCCTGCCCGGCGAAGATGGCTCGATCAAGAACGCGATCAACGAATGGCACCGGAAGTCCGCGCCGCAGATTTGCAGCGACATTGGCTATCACATGGCCATTACCGGCTGGAACGAGAATGTGTTCACCGAGATGGAAGATGCCGTCAAGATGGGCGTCAATTCCTTCAAGCATTTCATGGCCTATAAAGGCGCCTTGATGATCGAGGATGATGAGATGTTTGCCAGCTTCAAGCGTTGTGCCGAGCTGGGCGCTTTGCCGATGGTGCATGCCGAAAACGGTGATCTGGTGGCCGAGATGCAGCAGAAATATTTTGACATGGGCATGACCGGGCCCGAGGCGCATGCGTACTCGCGCCCGCCCGAATTTGAAGGCGAGGCCGCCAATCGCGCCATTTGCATTGCCGATGCCGCTGGGGTGCCTCTCTATATCGTGCATGTATCCTGCGAGCAGGCGCATGAAGCCATCCGGCGCGCGCGGCAAAAGGGCATGCGGGTTTATGGCGAGCCGCTCATCCAGTTCCTGACGCTGGATGAGTCTGAGTATTTCAACAAAGACTGGGACCATGCGGCGCGCCGCGTCATGTCGCCGCCATTCCGCAATAAAGAGCATCAAAACAGCCTCTGGGCCGGGTTGCAATCGGGATCACTCCAGGTGGTCGCCACTGATCACGCGGCGTTCAATACCGAACAAAAACGCGCAGGCCGCGATGATTTCAGGATCATCCCCAACGGCTCGAACGGGGTTGAGGAACGGCTGGCGGTTCTTTGGACCGAAGGGGTTGAAACCGGGCGTCTCACGCCGAATGAATTTGTCGCCGCGACCTCGACCAATGTCGCCAAAATCCTCAATATCTACCCCAAAAAGGGCGCGATTGTGGAAGGGGCGGATGCCGATATCGTGGTCTGGGATCCGAAGATTTCCAAAACCATCAGCCCGGCAAATCACCATTCAATTCTTGATTACAACGTCTTTGAGGGCTTCAACGTGAAGGCGCAATCGCGCTATACCCTGAGCCGGGGCGAGGTGATCTGGGCCTGGGGGCAAAATTCGCAACCCCAGCCCGGACGGGGCCGCTTTGTGCCGCGCCCCGCCTTCCCCTCGGCGCATGAAGCTTTGTCGAAATGGAAGGCCCTGACGGCCCCGAAACAAATCCAGCGTGATCCGCTGAACATCCCGGCGGGGATTTAACATAAAGGCCAGTATGTGAGCAAAAAAACCATTATCAAAGCTGAAAACCTCAGCCTGACGTTTCAAACCAATGATGGCCCGGTGCATGCGCTTCAGGACATCAATCTTGAAGTGGGCAAAGGCGAATTTGTCAGCTTCATCGGCCCCTCGGGCTGTGGCAAAACCACGTTCCTGCGGGTGATGGCCGATTTGGAACAACCGACCGCCGGCCACATAACAGTGAACGGTATGAGCCCGCATGAGGCCCGCAGATCAAGGGCTTACGGCTATGTGTTTCAGGCAGCGGGGCTTTACCCATGGCGCAGCATCGGCGGCAATATCAAATTGCCGCTTGAGATCATGGGCTATTCGCGCGCCGATCAGGCCGAACGGGTCAAGCGGGTGCTGGAACTGGTTGATCTCGCGGGCTTTGAAAAGAAATTCCCCTGGCAGCTTTCGGGCGGCATGCAGCAACGCGCCAGCATCGCCCGCGCTTTGGCATTTGACGCCGATATTCTGCTGATGGACGAGCCCTTTGGCGCGCTGGATGAGATCGTGCGCGACCACCTTAATGAGCAGCTCTTGCATCTTTGGGCCAGCACCCAAAAAACCATCTGCTTTGTCACCCATTCAATTCCCGAAGCGGTGTACCTGAGCACCAAAATCGTCGTCATGTCGCCGCGCCCCGGCCGGATTGCCGATGTTATCGAGAGCCCCCTGCCGCGCGAGCGCCCTTTGGAAATTCGCGACACGCCCGAATTCATTGAAATCGCCCACCGCGTTCGCGAAGGCCTGCGTGCGGGGCATGGCTATGACTGAGCCAAACCACACCCCGCATCCGAGCCTTGCCCCAATCGGGGATCAAAACCCTTTCACTTTTCACGGTCATCGGCTCTCCAGCCTGTACCGTAAAATCAAGTCACCACATATTCCTTTCATTTTTCTTAAAATACTCAAAAACTGCGCCTGCAGCAGGGGCTGCGATTTGAGTATTTATAGAAAAATGAAAGGCCAGGCGGGGGGGAGCTGATGCGCAGCGTTTTGCCGGTTTTCACAGTTATGGCCGTCATCATTGCCATCTGGTACGCGGCGGCAGTGTCGATGAACTCGGGCTGGGCCTATGATCAGGCGGAACGCGCGGGCAAGGAATTGAGTTTCCCGGAGCTGATCTCAAATACCATGAGCCAGGACCGCGCCCGCCTGCCGGCACCGCATCAGGTGGCGGTGGAAATCTGGAAAACCACCGTAGAGAAAAAAGTCACCTCAAAGCGCAGCCTGATTTTTCATGGCTGGATCACGCTGAATGCCACGCTTTGGGGTTTTGCGCTGGGCGGGGTCATTGGCCTCTCATTGGCGATTGCGATTGTCTATAGCCGGGTGATGGAGATGGGTGTGATGCCCTGGGCGGTGATTTCCCAGACCATACCGATTGTGGCCATCGCGCCGATGATTATCGTGATGATGAGCCTGATGGGCATTGAAGAGCGGCTGGTGCCCAAGGCGATCATTGCCGCTTATTTATGCTTTTTCCCGGTGCTTGTGGGCATGATCAAGGGCTTGCGATCGCCGGATCAGATGCAGTTGGATTTGCTCAGAACCTATCACGCAAGCCCCACGCAAAGCTTTTGGAAGCTCCGGTTTCCAAGTTCGATGCCCTATCTGTTCACCTCGTTGAAAATCGGCATTGCCGCGGCTTTGGTCGGTACCATCGTGGGTGAGTTGCCCACCGGTGCGCTGCGGGGGCTGGGCGCGCGCATTCTGGTCGGCGATCAGTTTGGCCCGCCGATCCGGATCTGGAGTGCGCTGATCGTTGCCGCCCTTCTGGCTGGGGCGCTGGTTACCATCGTGGGCGTCCTGCAGAAAATAACTCTTAAACGCATGGGGATGCTGCGATGATCTGGATGCTGGCAGCCCTTGCCTTCTGGGCCATCGCCACAGGCGTTAATATTTGTCTGGCAGGCTCAAACCACCGGCATAAACGCTGGGCGCGCATACTGGTGCCTGCACTTTTTGGCCTGTCGGTTCTGGGCCTTTGGGAAGGCATCGTGCGGGTTTTGGAGATCAGCCCGATCCTGCTGCCGCCGCCGACTTTGATTGCTTCGAAATTTGCCGCCACCACTGATCTGCTTTGGAAGGATTTTGTGCAAACCGCGCTTAAAGGCGCGCTTTCGGGTTATTTCATAGGCTGCGCGGCCGCGTTTGCCACGGCCATCGCGGTGGACCGTTCGGATTTCCTGCAACGCGGGCTTTTGCCGATTGGCAATATGGTGGCGGCGCTGCCAATCGTTGGCATCGCACCGATACTGGTCAAATGGTACGGCTTTGGCTGGGAATCGAAATCGGCGGTGGTGGTCGTGATGGTGTTCTTTCCCATGCTGGTCAACACCGTGCAGGGCCTGCGCGAGGCGGATGCCATTCAACGCGATCTGATGCGCACCTATGCAGCCGGTTATTGGAAAAGCCTGATCAAGCTGCGCCTGCCCGCCGCCATGCCGTTTATTTTCAACGGGTTGAAGATTGGCACCACCCTGGCGCTGATAGGCGCGATTGTGGCCGAGTATTTCGGATCACCCATTTACGGCATGGGGTTTCGCATCCAATCCGAAGCCGGGCGGCTGGCGATGGATATGGTCTGGGCGGAAATTGCCGTTGCGGCCTTGGCGGGCTCGGCTTTTTACGGCACTGTGGCAATGATCGAGAAAATGGTGACCTTCTGGCACCCCTCGCAACGAAGTTAACGAGACGATAACAAACCAACCAAAAAGGGAGAACGACCAATGAACAAACTACTGACAACCGCACTTGCGGGGGCAATGGCGATTGGAGCATCAATCGCGCAGGCCGCCGATGATGTAACGCTACAACTCAAATGGGTCACGCAGGCGCAGTTCGCGGGCTATTACGTGGCGCTTGATCAGGGCTTTTATAGCGATGAAGATCTGAATGTAACCATCAAACCCGGCGGCCCGGATGTGGCCCCGGCGCAGGTTATTGCCGGGGGGGGTGCTGATGTGGTGCTGGACTGGATGCCATCGGCACTGGCATCGCGCGAGAAGGGCCTTGATCTGGTCAATATCGCACAGCCGTTCAAATCCTCGGGCATGATGCTGACCTGTCGCAAGGATGCGGGCGTGGCCTCACCCGCGGATTTTGCCGGTAAAACGCTGGGTGTTTGGTTCTTTGGCAATGAATATCCGTTCCTGAGCTGGATGAGCAAACTGGGCCTTGCCACTGATGGATCAGATGGTGGCGTGACCGTGCTGAAGCAGGGTTTCAACGTCGATCCGATCCTTCAGGGTCAGGCGGCCTGTGTCTCAACCATGACCTATAATGAATACTGGCAGATCATTGATGCGGGCCTCACGCCCGATGATCTGGTGGTGTTCAAATATCAGGATCAGGGCGTGGCAACATTGGAAGACGGCATGTATGTGCTGGGTGATAACCTCAAGGATCCGGCTTTCAAGGATAAGATGGTGCGCTTTGTGCGGGCCTCGATGAAGGGCTGGAAATGGGCTGAAGAGCACCCCGAAGAGGCGGCCATGATCGTGCTCGACCATGATGAAACCGGCGCCCAGACCGAAAAACATCAGATCCGCATGATGGGTGAGGTGGCCAAGCTGACTGCGGGCTCCAATGGCGCACTTGACCCGGCGGATTACCGGCGCACGGTGGATTCGCTTTTGTCGGGCGGCTCGGACCCTGTGATCACGGCCGACCCCGGCGATGCCGCCTGGACCCATGAGATCACCGATGCGGCGCTGAACTAAGCCGCCGGATACCTGTAAAAAAGAAAGCCCGGCGGGATGACCTGCCGGGCTTTTTTCATGTCTGGCGGGGCATAAAAGCGTTTCGGGATTAACTTGAGTAACAAGTTGATTTTGATGCGCCCACAACATCAATTGGATCCGGGCGTATCATACCAAACCTCGTGAGCCAGGTTTTTCACGAAACGCTTCAATGGCGGCTTTGCGCCCATATCCGGACAAATTTGATGACAGAAATGGCCATTCATGTACAATGCATAAGGAATAAAGAGGTAAATTGAATTTATTGATAAATTTCGGATATACCCATGAGAATACAGCACCCAGGGAACAAACAGATGCCCGTTGCCAAACGGCGCTGCCACCGTTGCAATGGTTCTGGTGATGCGCCCTGCCCGATCTGTGGCGGGGCCGGCGAGGTTGTTCAGGGCAAGGACAGGCTTGGCAAGGTAACATACGCCCGGTGCGGCGGCTGTTTTGGCACAAAGACCAGACGGTGCGCGTTTTGCAATGGCGAGGGTATGGTCTGATTGATTATTTGGGTTATATAAAACCCCATCTGCGGATTGCTTTATCACAGATCCAGGCAAATCTTGTGGATGCCAAATTCTTATCCTCTATATCTTGAGTCTTCTGTGACCTGCATACAACAATAATTTCCATATAAATGAACGCTTTAAATAAAATAACCCCTGTGCTACGCTTTTATCACCAATAAAAAGCCAGCCGGAAAACCGGCGGCGTGAGGCAGAAAAAGAGTAGTACCATGAAGGTTCGGAACAGGCAGCCGATCCGTTGGGGTCTGATTGCGCTTGCCGCAATCTGGATGTTGGTTATTGTGCCATTAAGTGCGATGGCCGCCCCCTATGCGGAATTTTTGATCGACGCGCGCAGCGGTAAAGTGCTGAAATCGGAGAATGCCGATACCAGGCTGCATCCGGCCTCTCTGACCAAGATGATGACGCTCTATATCGTGTTCGAAGCGGTCGAAAACGGTGAAATCAGCCTTGATACCGAGGTTACGATCTCGAAACATGCCGCCAATGAACCGCCCTCAAAGCTGGGGCTGCGCGCGGGGCAGAAAATCCGCCTGCGTTATCTGGTGCGGGCGGCGGCGGTGAAATCAGCCAATGATGCAGCCACCGCCCTGGGCGAAGCGATTGAGGGCACCGAGGCCCGTTTTGCCCGCCGGATGAACCGCACCGCCCGCGCCATGGGCATGACCCGCACCACCTTCAAAAACGCCAATGGCCTGACAGAGGCCGGGCATCTTTCCACCGCGCGGGATATGACAACCCTTGGGCGGCACCTGTTTTATGACTACCCGGAATATTACAACCTGTTTTCACGCATCACCGCTGATGCCGGGGGCACGGTCGTGCGCCATACCAACCGCAGCCTGCTGCAAAGCTATCGCGGGGCCGATGGCATCAAAACCGGCTATACCCGTGCGGCAGGGTTCAACCTTGTGGCCAGTGCCCATCGCGGCAATGAGCATGTCATCGCCACGGTTTTTGGCGGGCGTTCAACCCCTACCCGCAATGCCCGCATTGCCGAATTGCTGGATCTTGGCTTTGGTCAATCCCCCAGCCGTGTGGCGCTCAACCGCCCCTCACCGCCGGCCTATATGGGCAAGCTGAACAGTGGTGTCGGCAAAACCGTGCGCCTGGCAACGGCGGCTGCGGTGAAGAAAAGCCTGCGGCCACAACAGCGGCCAGGGGCGGGCAGTTCTGAGCCTATCCTGGTGGCGGCCAAGGATGATATTGAAAATGCGCTGCGCATCGCGCAGGCGGGAGATCAGGCGGGAGATCAGGCGGGAGATACAGGAAACACGGCGGAGCCGCCGGAAGATATTGTCTTGGCAACTGCGGATGAAACCGAGCCGGAGCCGCAGGTTGTCACCCGCATTTCCACATCCGGCGGGCGTCACTGGGGCATCAATGTCGGCCGCTATCCCAGCCAGTACAAAGCCCGCTCGGTGCTGATGAAAACCGCATTGAACGAGATGACAACCCTTGATGGCAGTCTGCGCAAGGTGGTGCAGCGCTCGAACGGGTTTGACGCGAATTTCATGGGGCTGACCCGAGAAACCGCCGATCTGGCCTGTCGCCGCCTGCAAGCCAAGCAAATCACTTGTTTCATGATCGGGCCAGGCTGATTTAAAGTATTTCGCCTTAAACCGGAGGCAGGATTAAGGCGAAACGTTTTAGATGCAAAAAGCTTTAATCACCGTTTGGGGTGATCATCATATTCATCACTCAGAATGCGGCGGCTATCGCCATCGGGGTCATCATACTGGTTTGTGCGCACCGTATAGATAAACGCCACAAGGCCAATGCCCCCCAAGAGCAGCGAAATCGGGATCAGATAGACAAGGATGTTCATGGCCTGCTCACCTCAGCCTTAACGCATTCAGCGACACCGTGATCGAGCTGGCCGACATCGCCAGTGCCGCGATCAGCGGCGTGGCAAAACCCGCCATCGCCAGAGGCACCGCAACCACATTGTAAACCGTGGCAATGGTGAAGTTCTCGGATATGCGCCGACGCGCAGACCGGGCTGTGGTGCAGGCGGCGGATATCGGGCTAAGGTCATCGCCCAGCAGCACGATATCGCTGGCCACCCGCGCCGCATCGAGCGCCGAGGCGGGCGAGATGGAAACATGCGCCGCCGCCAGCGCTGCGGTGTCGTTCAACCCGTCGCCGACCATCAGCACATGCGCGCCTTTCGCTGTCATGTCCTGAATGCGGGCGGATTTATCGGCAGGCAATGCCTCGGCCAGCCAGTTGGTAATGCCCAGCCGCTGCGCCAACGCCGCAACCGCCGGGGTTGTATCGCCCGACATCAGATATACAGCCTTGCCACTAGTGGTTAACGCCTGCACCGCCTCGGCAGCGCCTTCGCGCAATCGGTCGCTGAAGGTAAAGGCCAGCGCCGGCTGATCACCGATTTTCAGGAATGTCGCGGTTTGTGCCAGCGCCTCGGCCCCGACCCATCCGGCGCGGCCCAGCCGGGCCTCTTTGCCTTGCCACATCGCTTTGGTGCCATATCCCGGCACTTCGGTTATGTCCGTCACCTGCGCCGGGGCAATCCCGGCCGCGCGCGCGGCTTTGGTGATGGCAACAGCCAGCGGATGCGCTGATCCCGCCGCCAGTGCCAGCGCAAGCTCAACCGCCTCAGGCGGCAAATCCTCAAGATTGGTCAGTTCCGGCGTGCCCGCGGTCAGGGTGCCGGTTTTGTCAAACACAACCGTATCCACCTCTGCCAGCCGCTCCAGCGCGGTCGCATCCTTGATCAGCAGCCCCTTGCGAAAGAGCCGCCCCGATGCTGCCGTCGTCACCGCTGGCACCGCCAGACCCAGCGCACAGGGGCAGGTGATGATCAGCACGGCGGCGGCAATATTCAAGGCCACGCGCATATCACCCGTGGCGATAAGCCAGCCTGCAAAACTGAGCGCTGACAGGATATGCACCCCCGGCGCGTATAGCTTCGCCGCCCGGTCGGCCAGTGAGGTATAGCGCGAGCGCCCGGATTCCGCGATGGCCACCAGATCGGCCATCCGGTGCAGCGATGTATCCTCGCCCACGGCGGTGGCGCGTATTGTCAGCGGCCCCGTCAGATTGACCTCACCGGCCGAGACCGCCTGCCCCGGCCCGGCCTGTACCGGCAGTGTCTCACCGGTCAGCAAGGAGCGGTCAAGCTCGGACATGCCCGAGACAATCTCGCCGTCCACCGGCATCCGCCCGCCGGGGCGCACAAGGATCAGATCATTCACCGCCAGCGCGGATATGTTCACCTCCTGCGCCTCGCCATCTGTCACACGAAGGGCGCGGGGCACTTCCAGAGCGGTCAGCTCCTGCGCCGCCGAGCGGGCAATGGCGCGGGTGCGGTGATCCAGGTAGCGCCCCGCCAGCAGGAAGAATGTCAGCGCCAGAGCGGCATCAAAATAGGCATGCGCGCCGCTCAGTGCCGTTTCCCACAATGAGGTCACAACCGCCAGAATGATCGCCAGCGTGATCGGCACATCCATATTGAGGCTGCGTTTTGAAAGTGCTGTCCAGGCATTGCTGTAAAACGGCTGCCCGGCAAAGGCCACGGCCGGCAGGGCAATGGCGGCGGAAATCCAGTGGAACATGTCGCGGGTGGCATCCTCGGCCCCGGCCCAGACGGCGACCGATAAAAGCATCACGTTCATCATCGCAAACCCGGCCACCGCGAGACGCATCAAAAGGTTGCGCCCGGCCCTGTCGGTTGTGGTCGCATTCAAACTGCCGGGATCCAGCTCATGCGCCTCAAAGCCCAGCCCCTCAACCAACTGTACCATATCTTGCGCACTGACATCTGCCGCGGCCTCTATACTGGCGCGTTTGAGGGTAAGGTTCACCCGCCCCGAACTCACACCGGGATGCGCCGCCAGCGCGCGCTCAATCTTTGAGATGCAGGCCGCGCAGTGAATGGTGGGCAATGAGAGCGCAATCCGGGCGGCATCGGGGGCCTGTGTTCTGGCCAGCCGCTCGGCCGCCGGGGCGGCAACACAGGCCGGGCAGGCCGAGGCCGGAGGGCGCAAAGCCGTGCTCATTGCTTCAGCAACACCACGCGCTGACGAAATTCGGTGCCATTTTCGGCGATGGCAATCATCCGCACATTCCAGTTCCCCCCGCCCAGATCAACCGGGGCCTCATAGGTCAGCCCGTTGAACTGAAAAACAGGGGCCACATCATCGCGCACATGGGTGGCGCGGCCAACAATCGCTTTGAGCGATTGTACCTTCACCGGGTTGCCTTGCTTGTCAGTGATCGACAGGTGCAAAACCCCGTCCGCATGGCTGGCCCGCACGCTCCAGCCCAACGCCTCTTGCGCGGCTTTGCGGCTGTTGAATTCCTGGCTGGCAACATAAGAGTTTTTCACCTCAAGCCCCGGAAATGTTTTCACCGCCTGATAGGCCAGCACCAGATTAACACCAATGATTACACTAAACGCCGCCACGAAGCCAAAAAGCACATGCCGACCAGTGATCTCGCGTTTTACAGCCATCAGTTTGCTTTCCCGTTAAAGATCGTATCCTTGAAGGCCCGATCGCCATTGCTGGTGTCCTCAATCCAAATCCGCAGTTCAGTACGTTCGGCCTTGGCTGGTTTCGAAAAGCCTGCCGCATCAAGATAAACCCTTTGGTTTAACGTGCTGTCGGCGGGAACAACAACCGTATTATCCTCCTCGCCTTCCAGCAATACCCGCACCGCCGGATTACCCCTGGCTGTTATGCGAAAGCTGCGTTCCTCACCATGTTTGTTGAGCAGCCGCACCTCATAGGTGTTGCGGATAGTGCCATCCGACATGGTGATGAAGGTGGGGTTGCGCACTGGTGCCACTGTCATTTCAATATCCGGCCGGATGAAAAGCGCCACAACCAGGCCAATGCCCACCAGTGACCAAAGCGAGGTATACATGATCGTGCGTGGCCGCAGGATATGCTTGATGATCGGCTTTGGCGGTTTGCCTGCGCGTTCGGCCTCTTCATCGGTCGAGGCCATATAATCAATCAATCCCCGGGGCTTGCCGATCTTGGTCATGATGTCATCGCAGGCATCAATGCACAAAGCGCAGGTGATACACTCCAACTGTTGCCCGTCACGGATATCAATCCCCACCGGGCAAACCGTGACGCAGGCCATGCAATCAATGCAATCGCCCTGCGCTTCGCCCGCCTTCACCGCCTCGGAATGCTTGCGCGGCTCGCCGCGCCATTCGCGGTAGCCGACCACAAGCGTATCTTCATCCATCATCGCCGCCTGAATGCGTGGCCACGGACAGGCATAAATGCAGATCTGCTCACGGGCAATGCCGCCAAAGAAAAAGGTCGTCGCTGTCAGCACCGCAATGGTGATATAGGCCACGGGATGGGCGTTGAAGATCAGCAGATCATGCAACAGTTGCGGCGCATCTGTGAAATAAAACACCCAGGCCCCGCCGGTTGCCATGGCAATCAGCAGCCAGACAATCCATTTTTCCAGCCGCAGGCGCAGCTTGCGCATATCCCATTTCTTTTGCCGGTGCAGACGCAGGCGGGCGTTTCGATCGCCCTCGATCCAGCGTTCCACCAGAATAAACAGATCGGTCCACACCGTTTGCGGGCAGGCATAACCGCACCAGACGCGGCCCAGCGCCGAGGTAAACAGAAAAAGCCCCAGCCCTGCCATCACCAGAAGGCCCGCGACGAAATAAAATTCATGCGGCCATATCTCGATCCAGAAAAAGAAGAACCGGCGATTGGCCAGATCAATCAAAACGGCCTGATCCGGCAGGTTTGGCCCCCTGTCCCATCTGATCCAGGGCGTCAGGTAATATATGCCCAGGGTGAACACCATGATATACCATTTCAGATTACGGAACTTGCCGTACACCTTCTTGGGAAATACCGGCTCACGGGCGGCATAGAGGCTTTGGGGGGCGTCAGGCTGATTATTGGCCAAGGGGCATACTCCGGCTTACACAGGTCCTATTTATACAGGCTTTTCTCAGGTGTTACGAGAGAAGGCTTTGACCTGCATCAAATCCTTAGTTTGAAGGTGATCTTTTTATCAGGGCAGGTAGCCAATCCCCTCATCAGTTCAGGTTTTCCACCCGATATGTCCAATCCATGGCGGCACGTAAATGGGCTTTATCGTCGCATAGCAGGTACCTGAGCGTAATATGTGAATTTACTTTTTTGTAACCATGTTGTGGCTTTCCTGTTCTATGGAAATGGAACGTGTTGAAATGATAATGCATCGTGAGATGCTGCATCAGGCAAGGGTGATTGCCCATGCGCGGGATGTGACACTTGGCCAGATGATACGCGACCTTCTGGCCCGTGAGATATCGCGCACAACCCGCGCGAGGCCGCCTGTAAGGGCGGATGAGCGGCTCGTCGCGCCCTTACGTGCGCGCCTCGCACCCGATCTGGCAGAGGCCACCGGATGGGAGGACCTGCAACGCCGACTTGGCCTTAAAGGATATGCCCTGCGCGCCGCCGGAGGCGGCCTTGCATTGCACAGCACACCCGGTGATCAACGTATCTGCAAAGCCTCGGAGCTTGGTTTCAGCTATTCCAGATTGATGCGGCGCTTTTGCGCCCCGTTTCCCGGCCATTCTCACCGCTGGCTGTTTGACCGTATGATAACCATGTCAGAAGACACGCCTGACATAGATGTGATTGAGCCGTTTTAACCCTTTTTCAACACCCGGCTGCCCAGCACCTCGGCGATCTGCACCGCGTTCAGCGCCGCCCCCTTGCGCAGGTTATCCGATACGCACCACAGGTTCAGCCCGTTCTCGATCGTGCTGTCCTGACGGATACGGCTGATGAAAGTGGCAAAATCGCCAACGCATTCCGCCGGCGTGACATAACCGCCATCTTCACGCTTGTCGATCACCATGATCCCCGGTGCCTCGCGCAGAATGTCGCGGGCCTCGTCCTCATCGAGGAACTCCTCGAACTCGATATTCACCGCCTCGGAATGGCCGACGAAAACCGGCACCCTTACGCAGGTGGCGGTGACCTTGATCTTCGGATCAACGATCTTTTTGGTTTCGGCCACCATCTTCCATTCTTCGCGGGTCTGACCATCTTCCATGAAACTGTCGATATGCGGGATCACATTGAACGCGATCTGCTTGGTGAATTTCTTCGCCGCCACCTCCTGACCCGGCACATAAATGCCCTTGGTCTGGTTCCACAGCTCGTCAATCGCCTCCTTGCCGCCGCCCGAAACCGACTGATAGGTGCTGACCACAACCCGTTTGATCGTGGCCCGGTCATGCAGCGGCTTGAGTGCCACGACCATCTGCGCGGTTGAACAATTCGGGTTGGCGATGATGTTTTTGTTCGCGTAATCCAGAACCGCCTCGGGGTTCACTTCCGGCACCACCAAAGGCACCATGGGATCATAGCGATAAAGCGACGAATTGTCGATCACGATGCAGCCCGCCTTTGCCGCTTTCGGTGCATAGATGCCTGTGGCTTCCGATCCGATGGCAAAAAGCGCAATATCCCAACCGGTGAAATCAAACTGGTCCAGATCCCCGGTCTTTAACGTGCGCGCGCCAAAGCTGACTTCGGTGCCCTTCGAGCGGCGGCTGGCAAGGGCCGCGATCTCATCCACAGGAAACTGGCGCTCGGCCAGAATATTCAGCATCTCGCGACCCACATTCCCGGTGGCCCCGACAACAACAACCCTATAGCCCATGTCTCAAACTCCAGATTCTGCGAAAGCAATCGCGGCTGCGTCTTAGCTGCTTCAGGCGGCGGGCGAAAGGGCCAAGTTGACTATTCCCCGGTCTTCGTGACAGGGTTTGCCCGCCGCAACCGCGCCGCCAGTCCGGTGATCAACTGCCTGCCCGCCGCGCCCGAGGTGGCGCTGCCCGCAAACCCGTAAACCGCAAGCCCGACGGTATGGCCGTTAAGCACCATGCCACCGCGCCAATGCTTTGGATCGCCGCCGGGCACGGAAACATTGCCGCCAGCGGGCAGATACACCAATGACAGATCGTCCCTTTCAACCACCTCAACCGGGGTTTGCCCCCTTGCCAGCTCAGCCGGTTTTGGCAGAGAAGCCCCATCGCTTCGGGGCAATACCGAAACCGTCATAACCGCAGGCGGCACATTGCGGCCGCGCTTGCCACTCAGGCTTTCGCAGCTTGCCAGCAAAACGAAACTGCCCTGCGCCCGCTGCTTCACGCTGCCCCTGTCAACGCAATAGCCCTCGGGGCCGGATACCACCACATTGCCTTGAAAAAGTGCCACGGCCTTCAGCGGCGGCGGCGGCGGGGCCGTGGTCGCGCATCCCGCCAAAATAAGGGCACAGCCGAAAAACCCCGCCCCCCGCCGCAAAAGATCAAAGATCGGCGTAAACATGGCGCTCGGCTTCAGCGCCCGGATGGGTGACAGCCCCTTTGTAAGTGGGCCCCACCAGCTTGGCGTATTTCCACAGCGCGCCCGAGCCATAAAGCGTCTCACGTGGACCTTTCCAGTTGGCCTTGCGTGCGGCCAGTTCTTCGTCGCTGAGATCAACCGAGATGCTGCCCTCAATGGCATTGAGTGTGATCACATCGCCATCTTTCAAAAAGGCAATCGGCCCGCCATGGGCGGCCTCAGGCCCCACATGGCCGACGCAAAAACCGCGAGTCGCCCCGGAAAACCGCCCGTCGGTGATCAGCGCCACTTTCGCGCCCATCCCCTGCCCGCTCAGCGCAGCGGTAGTGGCCAGCATCTCGCGCATCCCCGGCCCGCCTGCGGGGCCCTCATTGCGGATGACAAAAACCTCGCCTTCCTTGTAGCTGCGATTTTGCACCGCTTCAAACGCATCCTGTTCGCATTCAAACACATGCGCGGGGCCGGTAAAGACGATCTGATTGCCGCTCATGCCGGCAATCTTCACGATCGCACCCTCCGGGGCCAGATTGCCCTTGAGGCCGACAACCCCGCCTGTGGTCGAGAGCGGCGTTTCAACCGGGTGAATGACCCGGCCATCGGCCTCGCCCTCGATCCGGTCCAGTTCTTCGCCGATGCTGCGGCCCGAGACGGTCATGCAATCCTCATGCAAAAGCCCGGCCTTGCGCAGCTCTTTCAGAACCACCGGCACGCCTCCCGCCTCGTAAAGATCCTTGGCCACATATTGCCCGCCCGGCTTGAGATCGACAAAATAAGGCGTGTCGCGGAAAATCTCGCAGACATCCTCCAGCAGGAATTCGATCCCCGCCTCATGCGCCATCGCAGGCAAATGCAGCCCGGCATTGGTTGAACCCCCGGTGCAGGCCACAATCCGCGCCGCGTTCTCAAGCGATTTTCGCGTCACGATATCGCGCGCCCGGATGTTTTTCTCAAGCAGATTCATCACCGCCGCCCCTGAGGCCTCGGCATATTGATCGCGCGATTCGTAAGGCGCCGGTGCGCCGGAAGAATTCATCAAGGCCAGGCCGATTGCCTCGGACACACAGGCCATGGTGTTGGCGGTAAACTGCCCGCCACAGGCCCCGGCCGAGGGGCAGGCCACCTTCTCAAGCTTCTCAAGTTCACAGGTTGACATCTGCCCGGCCTGATTTCTGCCCACGGCCTCAAATACATCCTGAACCGTCACGTCCTTGCCCTCATGGCGGCCCGGCAGGATCGACCCGCCATAAAGAAACACCGACGGTACATTCAGCCGGATCATCGCCATCATCATCCCCGGCAGCGATTTGTCACAGCCCGCAAGCCCCACAAGCGCATCATAACAATGGCCGCGCATGGTCAGCTCAACCGTGTCGGCAATCGCCTCACGGCTCGCAAGTGACGAGCGCATGCCCTCATGCCCCATGGCAATGCCGTCGGTCACGGTAATGGTGGTGAATTCGCGCGGTGTGCCATGGGCTTCCTTGACGCCCATCTTCGCGGCCTGCGCCTGCCGGTTAAGTGAAATATTGCAAGGCGCGGCCTCGTTCCAGCAGGTCGCAACCCCGACCAGCGGCTGATGAATTTCCTGCTCGCTCATGCCCATGGCGTAGTAATACGACCGGTGGGGTGCGCGCGCCGGGCCTTCGGTTACATGCCTGCTGGGGAGCTTGGATTTGTCAAACCTGGTCATTGGGGCCTCCTTAAAATTCATCTCGTGATGGTCTAAATCACCGTCACAGGATCAGCAAGGGCGCATCTATTGCAGCCAAATCCATGCGGCTTCGGGAAGGCCCAGAACCGCTCAATGCCGGAAATGGCGCATACCGGTGAGAGCCATGGCAAGGCCGGCCTCATCGGCGGCGGCAATCACCGCGTCATCGCGCATCGAGCCGCCGGGCTGAATAACCGCTGTGGCCCCGGCTTCAGCCGCGGCCAGCAAGCCATCGGCGAAGGGGAAAAACGCATCAGATGCCACCACGCTGCCTTGGGTCAAAGGCGCGGACAGCCCCAGCGCATCGGCCATATCCTCGGCCTTGCGCGCGGCGATGCGGCAGCTATCTACCCGGCTCATCTGCCCCGCGCCCACGCCAACTGTGGCCCCGTCACGGACATAGACAATAGCATTGGATTTCACATGTTTGGCAACGCGCCAGGCAAACAGCATATCCGAAAGCTCGCGCGCATCGGGCGCGCGTTTGGTGACAATCTCAAGATCATCCGCCGTGATATGGCCGTTGTCCTTGTCCTGAAAAAGATAGCCGCCCGAAACCTGCCGCAGAATCATCGCCGCCGCCAGCGGATCAGCCAGGCCCTCGGTGATCAACAGCCGCAGGTTTTTCTTGGCGGCAAACAGCTCGCGCGCCTCAGCACTGGCACCCGGTGCAATCACCACTTCGGTAAATATCTGGGAAATTTCATGCGCGGTTTGTACGTCAAGTGATTGATTTAATGCGATTATACCGCCAAAGGCACTGGTGCGGTCGCAATCATAGGCGCGGGCATAGGCCTGATGCAGGGTTTCACCTCGCGCCACACCGCAGGGGTTGGCATGTTTGATAATGGCACAGGCGGGGCCGTCCTTTGGGGCAAATTCGCTGACCAGCTCAAACGCCGCATCGGTATCGTTGATGTTGTTATAACTCAGTTCCTTGCCCTGAAGCTGTGCCGCCGTGGCCACGCCG
The DNA here is from genome assembly GCA_021775255.1 of Roseovarius sp. Lineage (GTDB taxonomy): Bacteria > Pseudomonadota > Alphaproteobacteria > Rhodobacterales > Rhodobacteraceae > Roseovarius. The sequence continues at coordinate 26,112 of JAJFIA010000003.1, read as the reverse complement.
GGGCGGTTTGAGCCATCGCTGTAAAACGCGGCCTTTTGATGCGGGTTTTCGCCATAACGAAGGGTCTGAGCCAATCTACCCGCAACGGCCCGGCGGCGCGGTGTTTCAACACCAATCGCGCCCGCCATCCATGTGGACACTGCCGCATCATAGGCCGCCGTGCGGGCATAGGCGGTTTGCGCCAGTTTCCTGCGGAATTTGCCGCAGGTGCCGCCCGCGTGCTGATCCATATCGCCCAGAAGCTTACGGTAATCCTCGACATCCACCACCACGCTGACAAAGGCGTGATTCTTGGCCGCTGCGCGAATCATCGCCGGGCCGCCAATGTCAATATTTTCAATGCAGGTGTCGTAATCGGCCCCCGATGCCACGGTTTCTTCAAACGGGTAAAGATTGACCACCAGAAGATCAATCGGCGCGATGCCGTGGGCGTCCATTGCCGCCTTGTGATCCGCATTATCGCGCAGCGCCAACAGCCCGCCATGCACCATCGGGTGCAGGGTTTTGACGCGGCCATCCATCATTTCCGGAAAACCGGTGAGATCGGCCACATCGCGCACCTCAAGCCCGGCATCGCGCAAGGCGCGTGCGGTGCCGCCGGTGGACAGAAGCTCAACCCCGCGCGCGGCCAGCGCCTGCCCGAGATCAACAAGGCCGGTTTTATCAGAGACAGACAGCAGAGCGCGGCGGATAGGGGTGGGCATGAGGCAGGTTCCTTGATCAGAGCTTCAGGTGTTGATCACCGGCTCCATCGCGTCACGTTCCAGATCGCGAATGCTGACCGGAGTGTCCTGCGCCTTGGCCAATGACCATCTTATGCGGGTCGCATACCCCATCGTCGCGCCAGATAGAACGATCTGTTTGGTCGCACGCGGCTTTATGCGGGATCTTTCAAGGTAAAACGCTGAATCCACTGAAATCTTTGTCTTGCCATCGCTGCGAAAAACCCACAGCTCACCGCTTTTGAGGGCAATCGACACCGCCATACCGCCCATATCCACCGACGCATCCACATCCGGATGCAGAATAAACCGGATATCATAGGGAATGCCGGCGATGCCTGCGGCCTTCATCGCCCGGTCAAACTGCCATTCCAGGCGTTTTGACAAGGTCAACAGCATATCCTCACCCGACAGGCTGCGGCCATCCGAGGCCAGTTCAAGCTTGCGCACATGGGTAAGGCCATAATCGGCCTCATATCCTTCATGCGCGCTTTCAAAACACTGGCTCTCTGCGCTCTGGGTCAGCTCAACCGGTACGTTTTCCGGGGCATCCGTAAGCAAGGCTTTCTCGTCGGTCTGATCCTTCATCTCAGCACTGGAAAGCCCGTCCAGAACAAGCGTGGAATGGGAAGGCGTGGCGCGCCCGACCTTGCGCCATTCCGGGCCAAACCGCACGCCAGAGCCGGAATTGACAATCAGCGGACGGCGGCCCGAGGTCATCTCAAATGCCAGCGTCGAGGCATGCGCCATCGAGGAATCCTTGCCGCTTGGCGGCGGGGCCGCATCAATGATCACGCTGATCCGCCCGGCATTCAGCCGCGCATAGCCCATCGCCAGCCCGTCACGTGGGCGCGCCTTTACCCCGCTGCTGGCCAGGGCATGATCAAGCCGCCCGTCAAGGCCGCGCCCGCCACCGTGAAACCGCGCCAGCCCGCCATCACTGTGGCGCAGCGCGCGCAGGGTGGGGGCGATGCGCTCGATCGCCTGGCCAAGGGCCGGATCAGCGATCAGTTCGGATTGGTTGATCGCCACGGCCGCCCATGTCAGAAGGGTAAATATCTCAAGCAGTTCTTCGGGGTTGCGGCTTGGAATGCCGCCTTGCGGATCTATCCGCGCCTCGCATTCGCGCGCCAGCGCTGTCACCGCAGGGGGGGCATATTTCTGCATCCCCTCAAGTGACAGCCCGGCATAGATCAGCCCGGTCAGCGCCTCAAACCGGGGAAGACCATGTTTTGTAGCCTGCCAGCGGCGGCTGAGGAAAACCGTCTGATGCGCCAGCGAGCGGTAAAACTGATCTGATGTGGCCTGATCGCGGCTGTGCAGCACAAAAAATGCATGGTTGATCCAGCGAATCAAACGCCGCCCGGTCAGGTCCGGAGTCCAGCCGGGACCACGCCCATCGCCATAACGCTCAATCCAGCCCGCAAGCCAGCCTTGCGCGGATTTGCGCGCATCGGCATCCCCGGCGGCAGCCAGATCATCAAGCCAGGCAAAGCCGTGAAATTCATCACTGAACCCCGTGGTCGGGGCTTTGATATCCCAGATATCCACATCCGGTTTATGGATCATATGGCCATCAAATATGAAAATACCCGAGGCCAGTTGCTGCCCGCGCGCATGGCTACCGATTGTCTGAGGCTCGGGTTGCGAGGTAAAAACCGTAACTTTACGCCCCCGCGCTGCACGCCGGGCCGCCTTGCTGTTGAGATAGAGCGCCCAACGTTGGGCCAGATGATCAGTAATTGGCATAAATCCTGCCCCGTGCACCTATAAAGCGGTTTTTCAAACTATCGTCTTCCCCCCGCATCCTAATCATCTTAACGCCTAAGGCCAGAAGTATTGAGGTATTGCCAAAAATGACGGCAGCAATGCCATGCCGCGCGTTATTGCCGCAAACAGGCGATATAAAACCCATCCATGCCACCCTGATCCGGCCAGTAATCGGGGCGCAGGCGCAAGCCACCCCCATCGCTGATCCAGTCTTGCTCAATCCCCGGGCGCGCAAGCACATCACGGTCAACACGCAGATTTGCGTGGCGTGCAAGCGCGTCTTCCACCTGACATTCGCCCTCATCGGGCAACAAAGAACAGGTGCAGAATATCAGCCGCCCGTTTGGCTTGAGCAGGCTCAGGGCATGGTCAATCATCTTTGATTGCAATTCAATCAGCCCGGCAAATTCCGAGCCATCCTTGGCAAAAGGCAAATCCGGGTGCCGCCGGATCGTGCCGGTGGCTGAACAGGGCGCATCCAGCAAAATGGCATCATAAGGCCCGCCCTGATGCGTCAGGGCATCACCGGTGAGGCAGGTGGCGGTGAGGCCCGTGCGGCTCAGGTTTTCCTCAACCCGCGCCATCCGCGCGGGCGACAGATCAAGCGCCGTGACCTGCGCGCCAGCCGCGGCAAGCTGCAGTGTCTTGCCCCCCGGAGCCGCGCAAAGATCAAGGATCGCCTCGCCGGGCCCTGGGTCAAGAATTTTCACCGGCAGGGCGGCGGCGGCATCCTGCACCCACCAGTCGCCGCTGTCATAGCCCGTCAGTTGTGTGACCTGCCCGGCATCCCGCAAACGGATCGAGCCGGTAGGCAGCCTCACACCCCCAAGCTTTTCAGCCCAGCCCGCAGCCTCACCTTTCAAGGTAATGTCCAGTGGCGCGCCCTTGAAATGCGCGGCTTCCATCGCACCTACGGGCTGAGCCCCCCAGGCCTCGACCAGCGGCGCGCGCAGCCAATCGCGCAGGCGCGGCAGGCGCAGGTCATTCCAGGATTTGCCGCCCTCCCCGGCCACCTTGCGCAAAACCGCGTTGACCATGCCTTTCAGCTTGCCGTAGCGGCGGCTGCTGCCGACCATCTCGACCGCTTCATTGACCACACCGTGCGCATCGCCGCCCATGCAAAGCTCAACCGTGCCAAGGCGCAGGATGTTGTGAACATGCAGCGGCGGGGTTTTACGCAGGTGGCGCTTGAGCAACCGGTCAGCGCGCTCAAGCCCGCGCAAAGTGTCATTCGCCAGCCTTTGCGCCCGGGCCCGGTCTGCCGGGTCAAGCCGCTCCAGTGCGCCTTTACCGATCAGATCAGACATCAAGCGCCCCTCGCCCAACACCTGATCAAGCAGGGTGACGGCGCTGCGACGGGCGGAAGAATTGGGATTTTTCATGTTAGGTCCTTGGCGGCAGGGTGAGGCGGGCGTATATCAAGGCTGACGCGCCAAAGGAAGCCTGCCAGATGAGTGAAGATAAAAAAGCCCTGCCCCCCGAAGCCCGGCGCGCCCTGGCCGAGGCCGAGGAGCGGCGCAAAAATGCCAAAGCGGCGGAGCAGCCCAAAGAGCTGGGCGGGCGCAAGGGCCCCGATCCGGTGCGCTATGGTGATTGGGAAAAGAAGGGCATCGCGGTTGATTTTTAAGTTCAGCCGGTTGTGACGCCACGCAGCCTTTGACAATACCCCGTAAAAATATGCAATCTTCCCGGTAATGGGAGGGTGGCCATGGCGCTGGAAATATTGCTGATACTCGTGTTTGGCGGCATCACCGGCATTGTGCTGCTGTTGCATATGCTTGGCCTTTCGGCGCGCGCCACATTGCCGGATGGGGCCGCCGCAGCAAAGGCCTGGGCTGATGAATTTGCCGATGATCCGGCGCTTGAGGTGATCTTGTGCCGTGATCACCACGCGGCCCTGATCACCACCGCGCGAGGCCGGGGGATTGTCTGGCCGATGGGGGCGGATACCACCGCGCGCTACCTGACAGGCGCGCGCATCTACCCCACCAAAACCGGGTTGCGGATTGATCTGCCGGATTTCACCGCGCCGCATATAGATCTCAGGCTTGAGCCTGATGAGGCCCGCGACTGGCCCGACCTGATGGAGAAACCCGCATGACCGATATGCTATCCTATCCCGAAGTAACCCATATCGCGGTGCCGTTTTTCATTGCCGCCATATTGGCCGAGCTTTTGTGGATCGTGATCAAACGCCGGGGCGGGCGCTATGAGACCCGCGATGCGCTGACCTCGCTGATCATGGGGGCAGGCAATGTGGCCGCAAGCATCCTTCTTGGCTTTATCGCCTGGGGGTTTTTCATGGTGCTATGGGCGCTCACGCCGCTTGATCTGGGCACGTCCCTGGGCGTGGTGGCCTTGTGTTTCGTGCTGGATGATCTGCGCTATTACTGGGTGCACCGATTCGGGCACCGCATTCGCTGGGTCTGGGCCTCTCATGTCAACCACCATTCCAGCCAGCATTATAACCTCACGACCGCGCTGAGGCAGACATGGACCGGCACCTTTACCCTGATGATGATCGTGCGCGCGCCGTTGGTTTTGCTGGGGTTTCACCCGGCGATGGTGCTGTTTTGCGGCGGGCTCAACCTGATCTATCAATTCTGGATTCATACCGAGGCGATAGGCAAGATGCCGAAATGGTTCGAGGCGGTGATGAACACGCCAAGCCATCATAGGGTGCATCATGGCCGCAATGCGCGCTATCTCGATGCCAATTATGCCGGGGTTTTCATCATCTGGGACAGGATGTTTGGCACATTCGTGCCCGAGCTTGAGGATGACAAGGTTGATTATGGCCTGGTGCATAATCTGGGCACGTTCAACCCGTTGCGGGTGGCGTTTCACGAATGGCTGGGGATTTTCCGCGATGTCAGGCAGCCGGGGCTGAGCCTGCGGCAGCGGCTGATGTATATGCTTGCGCCACCGGGCTGGAGCCATGACGGATCACGCGATACCTCCCGGGCGATCAAGCACAAACATCTGGCGCAGAACCCGCAGGACGCGGGCACGCCGGGGTTTTAGGGGCCACTCGTCAGCCCTGACAGGCTGCCTCGTCAGGGTTGCGTTTTGCAATCAATCCCTGGTTCGGGTACATGCGATTGGCAGGGCGTAAGAGGACGAAACTGAATGGCATTCACCATCGCAATCGACGGGCCGGCGGCGGCGGGCAAGGGTACAATCGGGCGCGCGGTGGCAAAGCATTTCGGCTTTGCCCATCTTGATACCGGGCTATTATACCGCGCCACCGGGCGGCGCATGCTGGAGGACACCGATCCGGTGGAAGCGGCAAGAAACCTGCGGGCCAGTGATCTTGACGCTGAAAATTTGCGCTCGCCCGAGGTAGCGCAGGCCGCCTCGCGGGTGGCGGCCATTCCCGAGGTGCGCGAGGCTCTGGTGAATTTTCAGCGCGCTTTTGCGGCGCGAGGTGGCGGCGCGGTGCTTGATGGGCGCGACATCGGCACGGTGATCTGCCCCGATGCGCCGGTGAAATTATATGTCACCGCCAGCGATGAGGTCCGTGCCCGCCGCCGCCATGCCGAGCTGGTAGCAAAAGGCCATGACATCAGCCTTGCGGAAGTGGCCGAGGATTTGCGCCTGCGCGACGCCCGCGATTCTGCACGTGCTACGGCCCCGCTGAAACCGGCTGAGGATGCTCTCACGCTCGACAGCTCGGATATGTCGATAGAACAGGCCATTGCCACGGCGATAGCGATTGTTGAAAAAGCCTTGCCGGAATGAGCGCCCGGATCATATTCTACCGCGCTGGCGGCTGGACCGACAGGGCGCGCGCCTACAAGTTGATGATCGACGGTGAGGAATGCGGCCGGATCAAACGCAATTCATCGCTTGCGGTTGACCTGCCCGCAGGGCGGCACCGGATCACTGCCCGGATAGATTGGTGCAGCGGCAATGTTGTGACGGTTGATCTTGACGAAGGTGGAATGGTTGAAATTGACGTGTCAAACCCGCATGGGCCATGGCGCAGCCAGTTTGTGTTAACCAGCACGCCGGATACCTATCTTGCGCTGACACCAAGAGCCGGAGGCAAGACCGGCCCCTGAGCATCAGGATTTGAGATCAGTGTGAAAGCCGAAGCATTTGCTCAAACGCATACGGGTCTTTCATCGCTTTGTCGGATGTGTCCTTCTTTGCTTCCGGTCTGGTGTCGTGCTGGCCTGACCAGCGGATGATCTCAAGCAGCACAGGGGCCAGATCACGGCCTTTATCTGTCAGGGCATAGGTATAGCTGCGCCGGTTCTGCGGGTCTTTGGTTTTGCTGACAATGCCCTCGGCCTCAAGATGCTTCAGGCGGGTGATCAGGATGTTGGTGGCGATGTTTTCTTCTGATGCCAGAAATTCACTATAGGTTTTTTTGCCGTGCAGCATGAGATCGCGGATGATCAAAAGGCTCCAGCGGTCGCCAAAGCTGTCAAGGCCATAGGTCACCGGGCAGCCCGAGATGCGCTTTTGTGAAATCTTCACCATGCAGGTTTGATAAAATATTAGCTTGCAACATGCAATGTAATATTTTACACCACATATTACTTGCACATTGCAAGTTAATAACCCAACCCGGCCGACAATCCCGGCCCGATCAAATCGCAACGGCCCCGCTGTTGCGGCACCATTGCTGCGCGCCCGGCGCGGCCCAACAAAAGGACGATCCTGATGAATACCAACTCATTGAAACTTGGCACTTTATCTTTCCTCACCGGGGTGGCTTTGCTATCAACTGTGCTGCCCGTATCAGCGGTGCAGGATACCAAACCCGCCACTGAACAACTGCTGAGCGTTATGTTTGAGCCGCGCGCCATAGCCACCATGCAGGGCGGGGATTTTCATTTCCTGCCCGGTCAGATCGGGCCGGTGCATACCCATGCGGCCCCGGCTATCGGCTATATCGCCAAGGGGAAAATCCTTTATCAGGTTGAGGGCCGCCGCCCGGTGATCCTGTCCGAGGGCGATGCCTTTTATGAGCCCGCAGGCCCCCGGATCATGCGGTTTGACAATGCTTCGGCCACCGAAGAGGCAATCTTCATTGATTACAATTTCCAAAGCACTGGTGAGCCATTCATCGCATTTGAAGAGCCTCTGACCGAAGAGATTGACCGCCGCACCCTGCCGGATGTGAATATGAACGGGCGGGTGATTTCATCGGCGGAGGTTATTCAGACTGAAATAGAAGCCAATGGACAGGCCGTGCTGAAAGGCCGGGGCCTGATCATGGCCTATGTGGCCGAAGGCGTGATTGAGCTGCGCCACGGTGGCGGTAAGTTTCAGCGCTACAGTGCCGGAGATGCCATCGCCCTTGGCACGCAATCGGATGAGATCACCATCGCCAATCTCTCGGATGCGGTGCGGGGGCGGGTGATTACCCTGACAGGGCAGTAAAAGCGCCCCACGCCCCGGCCTCCGCGCCGGGGCCTGTGCGCTGGCCAAGAGGCCCCGGCGCGGAGGCCGGAGCGTGATGTGGCAAACTCTGGCCGTTTCCCCAATAAAACACCAACAATGGCTTGATTATCCCGTCTTGCCAAGCTATAGCGCGCCTGTCGATAAGGCGGAAACCGCCGCAAAATATAAATATGGGCAGGGTCGGGCGCTTACCGGCCCTCTTTGTTTTGCGGCCCCGCTGACCAATGAAACCCCTAAAGACCGGCGGAGACAACCGCTCGGCCCGAATAAATTGAAAAAGGAACCTGAGACCACATGGCTCAAAACGCATCAATGGAGGAATTCGAAGCCCTCCTGAACGAAAGCTTCGAAATGGACACACCCGAAGAGGGCTCAGTTGTCAAAGGCAAAGTCATCGCCATTGAGGCGGGACAGGCCATCATCGACGTCGGCTATAAAATGGAAGGCCGCGTTGATATCAAGGAATTCGCAGATCCCGGTGAAGCCCCCAAAATCGCCGTTGGCGACGAGGTTGAGGTGTTCCTGCGCTCGGCAGAAAACTCCCGTGGCGAGGCTGTCATCAGCCGCGAAATGGCGCGCCGTGAGGAAGCCTGGGATCGTCTGGAAAAAGCTTACGCTGACGAAGAGCGCGTTGAAGGCGCCATATTCGGCCGTGTCAAAGGCGGCTTTACGGTTGATCTGGGCGGCGCGGTTGCGTTCCTGCCCGGCTCGCAGGTGGATGTGCGTCCGGTGCGCGATGCCGGGCCTCTGATGGGCCTCAAGCAGCCGTTTCAGGTTCTTAAAATGGATCGTCGCCGGGGCAATATCGTTGTCTCGCGCCGCGCCATTCTGGAAGAAAGCCGGGCTGAGCAGCGCGCCGAGGTTATTGGCAACCTGGCCGAGGGTCAGGCGGTTGAAGGCGTGGTCAAGAACATCACCGAATATGGTGCGTTTGTGGATCTGGGCGGTGTTGACGGGCTGTTGCACGTCACCGACATGGCCTGGCGCCGGGTCAATCACCCGTCGGAAATCCTGACAATCGGCGAAACCGTCGACGTTCAGGTCATCAAGATCAACAAGGACACCCAGCGTATCAGCCTTGGCATGAAACAGTTGCAGGCTGATCCATGGGATCTGGTTGCCGGCAAATATCCGCTGGAAAGCGTGCATATGGGCCGTGTCACCAACATCACCGATTACGGCGCATTTGTTGAGCTTGAGCCGGGTGTTGAAGGTCTGGTCCATGTCTCGGAAATGTCCTGGACCAAGAAAAACGTCCATCCCGGCAAGATCGTTTCCACCTCTCAGGAGGTCGAGGTGATGGTGCTTGAGATCGACGGCGAAAAGCGCCGGGTATCTTTGGGCCTCAAACAGACCATGCGCAACCCGTGGGAAGTGTTTGCAGAAACCCATCCCGAGGGCACCGAAGTTGAAGGCGAAGTCAAGAACATCACCGAATTTGGTCTGTTCATCGGCCTTGATGGCGACATCGACGGCATGGTTCACCTCAGCGATATTAGCTGGGACGAGCGCGGCGAAGAAGCCATCCAACATTACCACAAAGGCGATATGGTGCAGGCGGTTGTCTCGGAAGTGGACACCGAAAAAGAGCGCATTTCATTGTCGATCAAAGCCCTTGGCGGTGATAAGTTCTCGGAAGCGGTGGGCGGCGTCAAACGCGGCTCGGTGATCACTGTTGAAGTGACCTCGATCGAGGATGGCGGCATCGAAGTGCAGTATGAGGGCATGAAGGCCTTTATCCGCCGCTCTGATCTGTCGCGTGATCGTGGCGAACAGCGCCCTGACCGGTTCTCGGTTGGTGATAAGGTTGATGCGCGTGTCACCAACATTGATGCCAAAACCCGCCGCCTTGGTCTTTCGATCAAGGCCCGCGAGATTGCCGAGGAAAAAGAGGCCGTCAAACAGTATGGCTCGTCGGATTCCGGTGCATCACTTGGCGACATTCTCGGCGCTGCACTTAAAGGCGATGACAAATAAATCTGATCAATTCACAATTGATCATAAGATGACGCGGCCCTGCCCCTTCCGGCAGGGCCGTTTTCTTTTGCGAATCAATGGCTTTTTGTGATCATTCGACTAGGTGGGATAAATCTGCAAACACCCGATGATGCACCAATCCTTGGGATTTTTGCCAATTGTGGCAAAATTTTGTCAAAAATTTGCTGTTTTGCCCATAGCTTTCTATTTCTGTTTTTCCAGTTTCTATCTATAGTTATCATGTTACAAGTATTGCATATAACAAAACCCGGGGGACGTAACCGATGATCCGATCGGAATTGATTCAAAAAATCGCAGACGAAAATCCACATCTTTATCAGCGAGACGTAGAGCGGATCGTGAATACTATTTTTAGCGAAATCACCAACTCAATGGCCGATGGCAATCGGGTTGAATTGCGTGGTTTTGGCGCATTCTCTGTCAAGAAACGCGACGCCCGCACCGGCCGCAACCCGCGCACCGGCGCATCGGTTCAGGTCGAGGAAAAACATGTACCGTTTTTCAAGACCGGCAAATTGCTGCGGGATCGCCTGAACGGGAAGTAAACCATGCGATATGTTCGCTATGCCTCGATTGCCGTCTTCGCGGTGGCGCTGATTCTTGTGGCACTGGCCAATCGCGGCATGGTGCAGGTGAAATTGCTGCCCGATGAGGTGGCCGCGCTGGCCGCTCTGAACCCATCGCTGAAGATGCCGCTTTTTCTGGTGATATTCGGCGGCATTATCGCCGGGCTGATCATCGGGTTTTTCTGGGAATGGCTGCGCGAGGCAAAAGAGCGCGCCGCCGCCAACCGGGCAAAGCGCGAAATGCAGCGTCTGCGCGATGAGCTACGCCGCCTCAAAGGCGAAAAGCACGAAGGCAAGGATGAGGTTCTGGCAATTCTCGACGAGGCCAGCTAAAGCACCCATATGACAACACGGGTGAAAATCTGCGGGCTGACCCGCACAAGTGACGTGGCCGCAGCCGTAAATGCGGGCGCGGCCTATCTGGGCTTCAACTTCTTCCCTAAATCGCCACGTTATGTATCTTTGTCCGATGCGGCTAAGCTGGCTCTTGCCGTGCCCGAAGGTGTGGCAAAGGTGGCACTGAGCGTCGATGCGGATGATGCATTTCTGGATGCGCTCACGGCCACAGTGCCGCTTGATATGCTGCAATTACACGGGAGGGAGACACCGGCGCGGGTAATGGATGTGAAAGCCCGCTATGGCCTGCCGGTGATGAAGGTTGTGGGCATTGCCAGCGCCGATGATCTGCCCGAGCTTGCGGCGCAGGCCAAGGTTGCCGATCAACTGCTGGTGGATGCCAAGCCCTCGCCGGGCGCAGACCGCCCCGGTGGTAATGCCCTTACGTTTGACTGGAAGCTGATTGCCGGGCGGCGCTGGCCGGTGCCTTGGATGCTGGCCGGGGGGCTGACGCCTGATAATGTTGCTGAGGCAATAACCCTTACCGGCGCGCAGCAGGTTGATGTTGCCTCGGGCGTGGAAAGCGCACCGGGGATCAAGGACGCAGGCCTTATCCGCGCCTTCATCAAGGCCGCGCAATGACAGTCAGGTTTCGCGAAGCCATGCGCAAGGATGTGCCACAGGTTGTGGCCTTGCTTGCCGATGATGTGTTGGGACAGGGCCGCGAATTGGCGGATATCGCCCCCTATCTGGCCGCGTTTGACGCGATGCAGGCCGAGGGCGGCAATCTGTTGATCGTGGGCGAAGATGATCAGCGCGTCGTGGTTGCCACGTATCAACTGACCTTCATCAGCGGGTTATCCCTGTCGGCAGCGCGCCGGGCACAGGTGGAAAGCGTCCGGGTCTCCAGCGCCTTGCGCGGTCAGGGGGTTGGCGAGCAGATGCTTCAGGATGCCGAATCCCGCGCCCGCGCCGCCGGATGCAGGCTCATTCAACTGACAATGAACAAAACCCGCAGCGATAGCAGGCGCTTCTATGAGCGGCTTGGCTTTACCGCCTCGCATATTGGCTTTAAACGCTATCTTGATTGAACGAGGGAGAGCCACCATGGCCGACGATCTTTTCAACAGTTTCATGAAAGGCCCCGATGAGCGTGGCCGGTTTGGCAAATTCGGCGGGCGGTTCGTGTCGGAAACGCTGATGCCGCTGATATTGGAGCTGGAAAAGCAGTTTGAGCATGCCAAGACAGATCAAAGTTTTTGGGATGAGATGAATGATCTCTGGACGCATTACGTGGGCCGCCCCTCGCCGCTTTATTATGCTGACCGGTTAACGCAGCATCTGGGCGGGGCAAAGATTTATCTCAAGCGTGATGAGCTCAATCACACCGGCGCCCATAAGATCAACAACGTGCTGGGCCAGATCATTCTGGCGCGGCGCATGGGCAAAACCCGGATCATTGCCGAAACCGGCGCAGGGCAGCACGGTGTTGCCACCGCCACGGTCTGTGCCAAGTTTGGCCTGAAATGTGTGGTCTATATGGGCGCGCATGATGTCGAGCGGCAAAAGCCAAACGTGTTTCGCATGCGCCTTCTGGGGGCCGAGGTTATTCCCGTGACCTCGGGCCGGGGCACATTGAAGGACGCGATGAATGACGCATTGCGCGATTGGGTGACCAATGTGCGCGATACCTTTTATTGCATCGGCACAGTCGCCGGCCCGCATCCCTACCCGGAAATGGTGCGTGATTTCCAAAGCATCATCGGCAAGGAAGCCAAAGAGCAGATGATGGCTGCTGAGGGCCGCCTGCCCGATACATTGATTGCCGCCATCGGTGGCGGATCCAACGCCATGGGGCTGTTCTTCCCGTTTCTCGATGACAAGGATGTTGAGATTATCGGTGTTGAGGCCGGCGGCAAGGGCGTCAATGCCAAGATGGAGCATTGCGCGTCATTAACCGGCGGCCGCCCCGGGGTTTTGCACGGCAACCGCACCTATCTGTTGCAGGATGATGACGGGCAAATCCTTGAGGGCTATTCAATTTCGGCGGGGCTGGATTACCCCGGCATTGGGCCCGAGCATTCATGGCTGCACGATACCGGCCGGGCGCAATATGTGGCGATAACCGACACCGAGGCGCTTGAGGCGTTTCAGCTAAGCTGCGCCATGGAAGGCATAATCCCCGCGCTTGAGCCCTGTCACGCGCTGGCCCATGTGATGAAAATCGCGCCCAAGCTACCCCGCGATCATCTGATCATCATGAATATGTGTGGCCGCGGCGATAAGGACATTTTCACCGTCGCCAAACATCTGGGTTTTGGCATGGCGGAGGCTGATTAAAGCGATTCATCTCATGTTGGATCAAAACAATGAGGCGAAGCGCTTTAAGGCTTTTGCAGCCTCATAAACTTAAGTTGAGAGGCATAAACCTGCGGTCTAGCTTCGGGTCCATAATCCTTAAGAGTATGGATTAGGACCCAAAAATACTGCTCCTGATTGTATGTGGTTCGAAATTCCGGACATGACCAAACAGGAGACAGTAATGACAATCTTATCCAATACCAGATTAACCATATTGTTGAGTTCAACAATATTGATGGGTGCAACGGCCGCAATGGCGTTGCCTGAAGCCGGAATAGAGATCAGCAAGGACAGTATCGACGATGCATTTGTCCTGACGGAGTCCGGTGCATTAACATTGGCAGGGCCCGCAACTGCGCAATCATCCGAGCAAGGATGGACACTCCTGGCTCATCAGGATGGAAATGATAACAGCCAAGATGATGACGGTGATGACAACGGCGATGATGACGGTGATGACGCCGGCGATGATGACGGTGACGACGCCGGTGATGATGACGGTGACGACGCCGGTGATGATGACGGTGACGACGCCGGTGATGATGACGGTGACGACGGCGGCGATGATGGCGGTGACGACGGCGGCGATGATGGCGGTGACGACGGCGGTGATGGTGACGGCGGCGGCGACGGCGGCGATGGTGGCGACGGCGGCGGTGACGATTGATACCGGCAACAAAGCCTTGCAAATTGTGACTTGAGCTACAAGAATTGATGTACCGCCCCCATCTTAGGGGACGGTACACATCAAAGGCGGGTCAGACAGAATGCTTCGCAGCGCCCTTATTGGATTTGTTGTAGTGGTCACTTTGACCACAGGTCCGGCGCTGTCTGACGAAAGAACCGATTCCATAGTCCGGCAATTACGCGAACAGGGATATGAGAGCATCAACATTTCCCGAACCTTCCTTGGCCGCACGCGCATTATAGCAGTCGGAGAAGATGCCCAACGTGAAATAATCATCAATCCGCGCACCGGCGAAATCCTTCGGGATTATTCGAAACTTGGGGAAAACCCGGGGCGCCTTCTGCAATCAGCCGGAACCGCAACAGACAGAGAGGCTTATGGCAAAAGCACATCAGCCGCTGGCAGCAGTGGTGAGGACGACGGCGGCGGCGATGACGGCGGCGGTGACGATGGCGGCGGTGACGATGGCGGCGGTGACGATGGCGGCGGTGATGACGGCGGCGGTGATGACGGCGGCGGTGATGACGGCGGCGGTGATGACGGCGGCGGTGATGGCGGTGACGGCGGCGGTGACGGCGGCGGTGATGGCGGCGGTGACGGCGGGGGTGGCGATGATTGATTGTCGCGCTTGGAACATTGATAATCCGGGACGGAATAATTCGAGTGAATGTCAGTGATGCGCCACTTGCCTGTTTTATTGATTATCATCGTTCAGGCCATCTGCACGCTGTTTTTTGTCTCTGACATTTTACTGACCATCCTCGGCCTTCGGGCCAGTCCGATCAGTTGGCAAGCCCGTGAAATTCTTGAAGTCGGAGCATCGCTCGGGCTTGTATTGGGCATGATTCTTGGGTGGGTTGCCTTTCGCCGTTCACAGAAAAGATCACGGCACATGGAACAACAGCTCAAGGCCGCCTCCGGGGCTTTCATGGAATTACTACAGGAGCATTTTGAAAGCTGGGGTCTGACACCGGCCGAAACCGATGTGGCCTTGTTTTCAATCAAGGGCCTGTCATTATCGGACATTGCCGAACTGCGCCAGACATCCGAAGGCACAATCAAGGCCCAGACAAATGCCATCTACCGCAAGGCAGGTGTCAGTGGCCGGCCACAGCTTTTGAGCCTGTTCATTGATGATCTGATGGGGGATGCCCTGCCCGGAGTGATCGAAGAACAATCAAAGGCCGGAATCGGATCCGCCCTTAGTGGCGGTTAGCGGCATGGACCTGCAATATTTTCAAGGGTACAATATCCAATGCCCTCTCATGGGTGGCCTCAAGCCGAACCTGTGGCGCACAGCCTTCATCATGAGCCTGCAAAAACCGTGCGGCGCACAGGCACCACTGATCCCCGGGGTTTAAACCGGGAAAGCCGAATTCCGGGTGCGGTGTACTCAGATCATTACCGACATATTTGGAATAAGCCAGAAATTCCGCTGTCATCAAGACACAAACCGTATGACTGCCGCGATCCTCGGCGCAGGTGTTGCAATGCCCGTCGCGGAAAAACCCCGTTTTCGGATCATCCGAACACATCTCAAGCGCCCCGCCGAGCACGTTGATTGCGGGCTCTTTTATAGTCATTGCGGCCTCTCCCTATTGCGCCCCGGCGATCTGCCGGAACATGGCAACATTCTGATCATCCACGCCGGGTTCGCGGAATTTGCGGTCGGCGGCTGTGCTTACGATCACCACATCCTTTGCCTGATCAATATAAATATACTGGCCGTAAATGCCATGAGCCAGAAATTCGCCCGCATGCGCCCCTTTGGGCACCCACCACTGATAGCCATATCCCATGGCCCCCACAGCCGTTGGCGCGCTGCGCAGGGTTGAGGCGGTGATCCAGCTTGCAGGAACAATCTCCTTGCCGTCATAAAACCCGTTTTGCGCAATCATCAGGCCAAATCGGGCATAATCGCGGGTGGTGATATTCAGTCCGCCCAGAACAAAGGCCACGCCTTCCCCATCGGTGATGTAATAGGGCGTGGCCTCCAGCCCCAGCGGAATGATGATTTTCTCGGCCAGCAGATCAGGAATATCCCGCCCTGTCGCCCCCCGGATCACCATGCCGATCACATGCGTATCTATTGAGACATAATGCCAGGTCTGCCCCGGCGGCGCGAAAGATTTGTCCTGACCGGCGGCAAACCTGTCCATGCTGCCGCCCAGCGCCAGCACCCGGCCCATTTTGTTGATGTCGGAATCGTAATTGAGATAGTCCTCGTCAAATTCAATGCCGCTCGTCATTTGCAGAACATTTCGGATGCTGGCCCCGTCATAAGCGCTGCCTTTGAGCGCGGGCGCATATCTGATCACCGGATCCTCGATTGAGCCGATCTGCCCCTCGGCCAGCACAATGCCAAAGAGCGCCGAAAGATAGCTTTTCGCCACCGACCAGGAAATCCGCCGATCCTCGGGGGCAGTGCCCAGATAATAGCTTTCATGCACAATCCTGCCCTGTTTGAGAACCAAAAGCGAGGTGACATTGCGCGCCTTGATCCAGCCTGCAACAGCTTCGGGCAATCTGGCCTGCGGGCCTTGCGGCAGATCTGATATCGGCCCTTCCCCGCGCGGGATGTCACGGGTCAGGAAGGCCGCGTTCATGTTCGAGAAGTTATGAACAATCTTTTCTTCGGAAAACAATGAGTTGACCGCCAAAAGCCGGGTGATCTCTTCACGTTTGACGATGCCGACGACGACAGCGGCGATCACCAGCATGATGGCGGCCCGGCCCGACCATTTGATAATTCTGCGCATGTTTGTACCTCCTTGATCCCTGCAGGAAAGCAGCCCGATGCCGGGCTGGCAAGGGATAGGCCACGTATTAGCGGAATTTATCCACCAATTTTTGAAAAGGTGATTTCGCGGGCTCCGGCGGGGCCTGCTCATCCGGCATGACAGCCGGCCTCGCTTTGGGTTTAGTGCCTGGTTTCGACGGGTGCAGGCGAAGGGCGACCGCATTTTGAAATTTATCCGTATCACCTTCCGCCAGATAAACGGCCCCGTCACTGATACCGCGCAGCAAATCATCAAGCCATGCGGCATCCGCCCTGGCAAAATCCTGCAACACATAATGCGACACCAGATCCTTGCGCCCGGGATGGCCAATGCCAAGGCGCACCCTTTGGTAAGTCTCGCTGATATGCTGATGCAATGAGCGCAGCCCGTTATGCCCGGCATGGCCACCGCCGCGTTTGACGCGCAGCTTGCCCGGTGCCAGATCAAGCTCATCATGAAACACCGTCACATCCTCGGGCGAGAGCTTGTAAAACCGCATCGCCTCACCTGCCGATTGGCCGCTGAGATTCATGTAGGTGCCGGGCTTGAGCAGCAGAACTTTCTCGCGGCCCAGACGGCCCTCGCTGACCTGCCCCTGAAACTTGGATTTCCACGGGCCAAAACCATGCGCCCGGGCAATCGCATCCACGGCCATGAAACCGATATTATGCCGGTTACCGGCGTATTTAGCACCGGGATTTCCCAGCCCCACAAAAAGAAGCATTATAATTGCCCTGTTCTTGATCGCTTAATGTCTACGCGCCGGGGGTGTCGGAATCAATCATCAAGGGTGATCCGGGCCGGGCTTGGGGCAAAAGAAAACGCGGCCCCCCGATGAGAAGGCCGCGCATCAATTTCGTTAACGACAGGGCTGGCAGGTTTATTCTTCGCCGCCCGCTTCGCCTTCTGCATCCTCATCGCCAACGACGGGCACTTCGGCTGCTTCTGTTTCATCCTCTTCATCCTCATCGGCAGATTTCAGGGCCGATGGGGCCGAGACGTTACAGATCATGAAATCACGATTAATCGTCAGCTTGGCCCCCGAAGGGATTTCAATATCTGAAATGGTGATGTGATCACCGATATTTTCGATTTTCGCCAGATCAACGGTCAGCGCCTCGGGGATGTCACCCGCTGTCACGATCAGCTCAACCTCGTTGCGCACAACTGTCAATGTGCCGCCTTTGCGCAGCGCCGGGCATTCCTCTTCGTTGATGAAATCAACATGGATGAAAAGGTTGATCTTGGTGTTGCGGCGCAGGCGCATCAGATCAAGATGCGTTGGCAGGTCTTTGACAACATCGCGCTGTACATCGCGGCAGATCACCCGCACATCGTCATGGCCATCAACTTTGAGGTTGAAAAGCGTTGACTTGAAGCGGCCTGCTTTCAGGCGGTGAAACAGATTGTTGAACGGGATGTTGATCGGCAACGGGTCTGTGTCGCCACCAAATACGATACCCGGAACCAGCCCCTCGCGGCGTGCGGCACGAGCGGCGCCCTTGCCTGTCCCCGTGCGTTCCTGGGCGTGAAGATCAGGAATTGATCCAGCCATGTTAGTCTCCATATATAAGGGCGGGTATCCTCCAAGGCTGTATACCCGCGTGAAGTGGCGCGTATAGACCGGATTTACCTTCAAGAAAAGGGCTAAAACGTAGCAGCCAGCCTTAGGCGGCATCTTCGTGTATGGCCCCGCGCTGGCGCTGGCAGGGCGTTAGCCAGACAAAGGCCATTGCCACGCCTGTTTCACCACATATGCAGCTTATTCCGTTGCCCCTGCGGCTCGCAGCATTTGCTTTATTTCGTCTGTCTTGGCGAAATTCAAAGCCGTTCGGCCATCATTTACCCGAATATCGGTATCAGCCCCTGCGGCAAGCAGGGCTTGCACCACCGTGGTATAACCATTGCCAGACGCTAGCATCAAAGCCGTTACACCACTTTCATGTTGCAGATCAGTATTGACCCCCGCATCAAGCAAGGCTTGCACTATCGCGGTACGACCCCACAGAGAAGCAATAAATAAAGCCGTCGAACCATCATTGGCTTGCTGGTCGATTCTGGCCCCATGATCAAGCAGGGCTTGAACCACAGCTTTGTGATCGTTCCCGGATGCAAACATCAAGGCCGTTTCGCCACTTTCATTTAGCAGATCGATATCAGCGCCTTGATCAAGCAGGGCTTGTACAATGGCAATATCTCCAATCCCAGATGCGATATACAGCGCCGTCACGCCAGTTGAATGTCGCATAATGATCCTGGCCCCGGCGTCAAGAAGGGTTTGCACGGCCTCAGAGCTATCCCTCGCGTCCTCTATGATCAGGGTTGTGGTGCCATCATTTTCCTCACTGGCGAACATGGCATCTCCATTCATCAGGACTTCCAGCACCGCTGCACGACCTGCCTGAGACTCTATGACCAGTATCGTGGCACCATTTCTGGTTTGCTGGTTGATGTTGGCACCCTGTTCCAACAATGCGCGCATCTGCTGTAAGTTGCCGGTGTAGGCCGCTATGAATAGATCCTGACCATCGTCGGCTTTGGCGGCCACTGGTAACATAGCCAGGCTCAAGATGAGGGCAAACCACACAAGCATGTGCCTGAAGTCACGCCTCAGCGGCTGTTTTTGTTGCAGTGTCTGATCACGCCTGAGGCCAATCAGGCCAGTGACGGATATATCCGGAAATGACATTCCAACCATAATATTCCCTCTCGATGGCGGCAGTTGAGCAGTATGTCCCTGTATCATTTATGCCGCGACATCAAAAAGCCAGCTATAACAACAACAGGATCAGACCCTAGGATTGCCAGCCGCCGTCAAACCCTTGCGGAATCATCAATATATCGCGGTCAAGGTCGCACACATCGCGCCGCCCGCAAAATGCCATCGAAAGATCCAGCTCTTTGTGGATGATCTCAAGCGCCGTGGTCACACCCGCCTCGCCCAACGCGCCCAGCCCGTACACATAAGCGCGGCCGATATAGCTGCCCTTCGCCCCCATCGCCAGCGCCTTGAGCACGTCCTGACCCGAGCGGATACCGCTATCCAGATGCACTTCGATCTTGTCGCCCACCGCGTCGATGATCGCAGGCAGGGCGCGGATTGAACTCAGCGCGCCGTCCAGTTGACGCCCGCCATGGTTGGAGACGATAATCGCATCAGCCCCCACATTCAGCGCCTCGCGCGCGTCGCGCGGATCCATGATGCCCTTGATGATCAATGGCCCATCCCACATCTTGCGAAACTGCTTGATCCGGCCCCAATCGAGCGCCTCATCAAACGCCTCGGCGGTCCAGGAACTTAGCGATGACGGGTCCGTCACCCCCGAAGCATGGCCCACGATATTGCCAAAAAACCGCCGTTTGGTGCCGAGCATACCCAGCCCCCAGCGGACCTTTGTCATCATGTTGGAGATGGATTTGACCGTCAGCTTGGGCGGCGCGGAAAGGCCGTTTTTGAGGTCTTTATGACGCTGCCCCATGACCTGCAAATCAACCGTGATCACCGCCGCCGAGCAGTTGGCCGCCTTGGCGCGATCAAACAGACGCTGCATGAAATCATCATCCTTGAGGGTATAGACCTGCATCCAGAAGGGTTTCGTGGTGTGTTCGGCCACATCCTCGATCGAGCAGATCGACATGGTGGAAAGCGTAAACGGCACGCCGAATTTCTCGGCCGCCCGCGCCGCCTTGATTTCGCCATCGGCGTGTTGCATGCCTGCCATACCCACCGGCGCAAGCGCCACGGGCATGGCCACATCCTGCCCGATCATCCGGCTGGCCGTACTGCGCCCCGACATATCAACCGCCACCCGTTGGCGCAGGTATATCTGATTGAAATCACTGGTGTTTTCGCGAAATGTCTGTTCCGACCAACTACCGGTTTCGGCATAGTCGTAAAACATCCGCGGCACCCGCCGCTGATATATCCGTTTAAGATCGTCAATGCAGGTGATTACGGGCATTACTAGCACCTATCGAGGGTTTTGGGTAAGTTTGATTACCAATTCCCCCGCGCCTTCGCAATGGCCATGAAAATCAGGCGGAATGCGCCCCATCTGCCAGCGATTTGACAAAATCCAGCACCTCATCAACCGTCTTACCGGCGGCGATTTTGCCGACGATGGCCGAGCCGACAACCGCGCCATCGGCGATGCGGGCAATGGCCTGCGATTTCTCGGGCGTGTTGATGCCAAAGCCCACGATCACCGGCAGATCGGTTTTGGCCTTGATCCGCGCCACTTCGGGGCCGACATCCGTGGCCTCGGCCTCAGCCGCGCCGGTGATGCCGGTGATGGACACGTAATAGACAAACCCGGACGTATTGCTCAGCACCTTGGGCAGGCGTTTGTCATCCGTGGTCGGCGTGGCCAGACGGATGAAATTCAGCCCCGCCGCCTGCGCCGGGATGCACAGTTCCTCATCTTCTTCAGGGGGCAGATCAACCAAGATCAGCCCGTCAATACCGGCGGCTTTGGCATCCACCAGAAACCTGTCAACGCCGCGATTATAGATCGGGTTGTAATAGCCCATCAGCACAATCGGCGTAGTATCATCGGTTTTGCGAAATTCCGCGGCCATCTGCAATGTCCGCTCCAGCGTCATGCCCGCCGCAAGGGCGCGTTGCCCGGCAAGCTGAATGGTGGGGCCATCGGCCATCGGATCAGTAAAAGGCAGGCCCAGCTCGATAATATCCACGCCCGCGCCGGGCAGACCTTTGACAATCTGCAAAGACCTGTCGAAATCCGGATCGCCTGCCATGACATAAGACACAAAAGCCTTTTTGCCGGCGGCATTGAGTTCTGCAAATTTGGCGTCGATGCGTGTCATCATTCATATCCCGTTCATGCTGCCCCTCCTTTGCGGCAGATCGCCGGGAAATTCAATGGCCGGGGCGGGTTTTTCAACCGAGGCCATTCATTTCCGCAATGTCCTGATCACAAATTACGATTTGAAATCACCGCCTGAGCGCTTCACCTGTCAGGGACATGATAAAAGGAGTGATCAAATGAACATTCAGAAGCTGGCATCCTTCACCCGTGAGAGCGCAGGCGGTAACCCGGCAGGTGTTGTTATCGAAGAAACCCTTCCCAGCGATGCGATGATGCAGCAAATCGCGGCCGATGTGGGATTTTCCGAAACAGCTTTTGCCGCGCCTGAGGGGAATGGCTTTCGGGTGCGTTATTTCGCGCCTCAGGCAGAAGTGCCGTTTTGCGGCCATGCCACCATTGCCCTAGGGGCCGCCTTGGGCGCAGCTTTTGGCGCGGGGCAGTATGATCTGGCGCTGAATGAAGCGGGCATCTCGGTTGAGGCCTACCAGAAAAATGGCGCATGGGGGGCAAAACTTATATCGCCGGGCACCTCCTATTCTGCGATTGATGCAATCATGCTTGACAGTTTTCTCAAGCTCTTTGGCCTTGAACCTGCTGATCTTGATGGGCAAATTCCACCAGCTTTGGTGAATGGCGGCGCGCAGCATCTGCTTCTGGCGCTCAAAAGCCATCAGTCCCTGCACGATATGGCCTATGATTTTGATGCCGGGGCCGCGTTGATGCAAAAGCACGCGCTGGTCACGGTCAATCTCATTCACCGCGCCGCACCCGGCCTGATTTACAGCCGCAACGCCTTTGCCGGCCACGGGGTTTATGAAGATCCGGCCACCGGTGCCGCTGCGGCCGCACTCGCGGGATACCTGCGCGATGCGGGCCTGCAATCAGGGCCGTTCGAGGTGGTGCAGGGGGTTGAGATGGGCCATGGCTCATTGTTGCAGGTTGACGCGCTAAATGGCCCCGGTGCGCCGGTGGCTGTTGCCGGCACAACCCGGGTGATGGCCTGAGCCAAACCCCTGCTTGCGTCTTTTGCTGCCTGCCCATAGAAGCCATGCTGCGAGTGGCAAAAAGGTGCAACATGGGTTTTAAAATGGGAATCGTCGGCCTGCCGAATGTCGGCAAGTCAACGCTGTTCAACGCGCTGACCAAGACAGCCGCCGCGCAGGCTGCGAATTTTCCGTTCTGCACGATCGAGCCGAACGTGGGCGATGTTGCCGTGCCCGATGCGCGGCTTGATCAACTGGCCATGATTGCCGGTTCCAAACAGATCATCCCGACGCGCATGACATTCGTCGATATTGCGGGCCTCGTGAAGGGGGCCAGCAAGGGCGAGGGCCTTGGTAATCAGTTCCTCGCCAATATCCGCGAGGTCGATGCCATCGCCCATGTGCTGCGCTGTTTTGAAGACAGTGATGTCACCCATGTGGAAAACCGGATTGACCCGGTCTCGGATACCGAAACCATCGAAACCGAGCTGATGCTGGCCGATATTGAAAGCATTGAAAAACGCCTCACAGGCCTCGTGCGCAAGCTCAAGGGTGGTGATAAGGAAGCGGTGCAGCAGGACCGTCTGTTGCGTATGGCGCTTGAGCTGCTGGAAGAGGGCAAAGCCGCGCGCCACGCCATGGTGGATGACGAGGACAGGCGCGCCTGGAAAGCCCTGCAACTTCTGACAACCAAGCCGATCCTTTATGTCTGCAATGTGGATGAGGCCAGCGCCGCCAGCGGCAATGATTTTTCGGCCAGGGTTGAGGCCATGGCTGCCGATCAGGGCGCTGCCTCGGTGGTGATCTCGGCCCGGATCGAAGAAGAGATCAGCCAGCTTGAGCCGGACGAGGCCGGGATGTTTCTTGAGGAGATGGGCCTTCACGAGGCCGGGCTTGATCGTCTGATCCGCGCGGGATACGCGCTGTTGCATCTGGAAACCTACTTCACCGTCGGCCCCAAAGAGGCCCGCGCCTGGACCATCCCCCAGGGCACCCTGGCCCCCAAGGCCGCAGGCGTGATCCACGGCGATTTCGAACGCGGCTTCATCCGCGCCGAAACCATCGGCTTTGACGATTTCGTCACGCTCGGCGGCGAACAGGGCGCGAAGGAGGCCGGCAAAATGCGGGTTGAGGGCAAAACCTACATGGTCAAAGACGGCGACGTGATGCACTTTTTGTTCAACACCTGAACAGCTTGCATTTCACAGTAATTATTCTGCGCAATCAGCACGTTTTCCACTTGTTTTACCAACCCCGGCGCTGATAGGACGGTCGGCGGAGACGTGGCCGAGTGGTCGAAGGCGCTCCCCTGCTAAGGGAGTAGGCCCGGAAGGGTCTCGAGGGTTCGAATCCCTTCGTCTCCGCCACTACCCTTTGATTTCATTGGTTAAATCATGGTATTTTCGGAACTACCCCACATAATACCCCACATAGAAAAAACGCTTGGGCATGCTATGAATCGCATCCAACTTTTCTTCTCTAAACTGTCCGCGCGGAAATTTTACCATCCCGCCCGGTCCTGATCTGGACGCGGTAGAGATTGCCGCCCCCCCTCCTATCAGGTCAAATACTCTGAATTGTTGATGCGCGGAAAGTGCTTCCCTATCCGGGCCTGTGCCGAGTAGCTGGCAGATTGCAGCCTTCATTCGCATCTGTGCCTCAGAGGCGCGCCCAGTCGTACCTCAACGGCAAGCCGCCCGGCTAGTCTCACAACCACATTATGGGTGAAAACGACATCAGACTCTGTTACTTTTGGTTGGTCACAATACGAAAGGTTGATTGAAATGCTCTACGGGAACGACCCAAGAGACGAAGAATTTTTGCGGGAAATCAAGAATTTGGAGCGACAGAGGCTTTGGTACCCTTTCTTGATTTTCGGGTTTCTCATTCTCTATATCTGGGCGGCAGGGGGAAACGTGTTTAAAGGTCCGACTATTGAAACAGCCTATCCGATGATCATAGTCATTGGACTGATCTATGTTGGCACAGAGCTACTTAACGTCAAAATCTTGTTGGTTAAGGCAGAGTATCGTGACTGGCTTAGGGATTTCCGAAGTGAGCAATGGGCAGATATGAACAGTGACTAAAGACTGTTGCCACAAGCACAACGATAAGAGGCAACATCATTCAAAAATACCGTTGGCAGAATGTGTTTGAGAACTCTTAACTTGGCAAGGCTTTGATGCAATCCCGTGCCAGCTTCACCAGCGCCATCAGGTCACGCCTGTTTTGCTCCATCGCTTGCGACCTGTTCCCATGCACCCAAGCTCCATTGGCGAGGCCAGTTGGTGCGCCACCGCCCGCGCCATGCATCCGGCACACTTGCCAACCGCGTTTGGCCGGGGCTTTGCAGCGGTTGCCCGTGCGCTTTGATTTTGCAGAGCATCTCGGCGCTGCGTTCGCGGCGCGTATCTTAGAGACCTGAAAGGGCATCGATTCGCTCCTGCATCCGTTGCACCTTCTGATAACGGCGCTCATCAAGCCACCCAAAAACACTTCTCCGCCAGTATCTGCCGGGAAGGTCAGATGAAAATATTTCGCTAAGTATTTCGGCAAACGCTTCACTGCGATTTACGAAGAAACTGGCAGGAGTGCGCTCTGTCCCGCCTGATTTTCCGCGTTCATAGTCACTATCGCAATATTCGCGAAGCATAGCGATAGGCTGAGTGTCGCCGGTTTGCATTGCGTGTGCGACCAACAGGTCAGATAAAGCGCCTCTTAGAGCCTCTATTTGTTCTTTCTGGCAATTATTTCTTTTCTCAAGGGCTTGGAGCCGCTCGTGAAACGTCAGTTCGGAGGAATCATCCATATCGGTACCTTCTTACAAGTGATTATCACTGACCTAACATGAGGATTGGTTCACAGGTCAACGGTGCATGAGGTTGACGTCACTTTTCATTGCTACCCTGCCCCCCATGCGCCACGGCCCCGACAATGGCTTGCCCGCCTTTGTTCACCGTCACATGCTCTACCGTCACCTTTTGTTGCCCGCCCGTGCGATAGCGTTTCAGTGCCTCCATTTGTGTGGCGTAGGTTCGCGCCAGTTTGTTCAATGCGCGTTCGGCGGCGTCTTGCTGCGTGATATTGTCCACATGATTTAACCGCCGAGCCATCATCATGGTGGCCTGGTGAATAGCGCCCATCTGCACTGCCAGCATGGCCTCCAATTCATCACGCGGCTGCACCCCTCGCACCACCGACATTAGGAAGTTGCTTGCGCCTTCGTCAATCTTGCGGCCATGCGCGCCGATACCGGCCACTTGGGTTTGCACCCCGGCCATAAAATCGGGATCACATGTGCCAAGGTCTGCCATCATCAGGATATGCGCCAGGTCGGGATCGGCATGGGTGAAGGTGATTTGCAGTGCCCCATCCTTGATTTTCAGTTTCATTGGCGGGCCATCCGCCCTTGCGGTCTGCTTTTCGGCCACCGCCTTGATGCGGTCCTGTTGCGCCTTGGGGATCGGCATCGGCATATTTTGCGGTTCGCGTTTGGTTTTCATGGTCTCGTTTTTCGCCTCCGTTGCATTTGTAGGTCTGAAATCGCGCGTCATAAGTAATACTAGCCCTCTCCCCTTCTTTCCCGGCTATCCGCCCCGGCGCGCTTTGGGCATGGCCTCGACATTGACTGCGCCGCCGATGCCGGGATGCGGCCTTGTCAGGG
>JAJFIA010000020.1 GCA_021775255.1 Roseovarius sp. | reverse complement strand
AGGCGTGAAAATGCACCCGGCGATGGGGCATATCCAGTGTTTCCACAAACATATCCATCAGCATGGATTTGCCGCGCCCGACCCCGCCCCAGAGATATAGCCCCCTTGGCGGCGCGGGCGCTTTGCGAAACCAGCCCTTTGCGGCGGGGATGGCAAGCCCTGCGCGGATACGCTCGAATTCGGGCATGACGGCCTCTTGCGCCGGATCTGCAGTGAGCGTGCCATCTGCCACCATTTGGGCATAGATTTGGGGAAGTGTGTTCATTGCCCCAGCAATATCGCGCCAATGTGCATATGAAAAGCATGAACCCATGGAGCTGGAATTTTCCATAAATTTCATCCAGGCGCTGTCTGATGATCCCGGCCCGAGCAGGCAGGGTGAATAGCTAGGATCAGGAATGAATGCGTTTCACAAAAATCTGACGATGCTGCGCCAAGTGTTTCACCTTTAGCATTTGGGGTTGTTCTGCAGGCCGATAATTGAAGCCCCCAAGACCCGTCAAAGCTGGTTTCTGGTTCAACACAACATGCCCGGATAGCAGGGGAAAATTTCAAAACCTTTAAACCCGGCGGTATCTTTGCGGGCTCATGCCTGTCCAGTTTCTGAATGCACGTGAGAAAGCAGATAATTCTGAATAACCCAGATTGAAAGCGATTTCGGTCAGCGCCATATCCGGATCTTCCATGTAGTGCAACGCCAGCTCATGCCGGGCCGCGCGCAGAATGTCAGTGTAGGAAAGCCCGTGCTTTCGCAGCCGTTTTTGAAAAGACGGCCCGGAAAGGCCAAGGATCGAGGCGATCTCGCCCAAGGTGGGGATGCTGGTGCCGAGCTGCATTTTGATCTCGTTGCGCACCACCTGGGCAAAATTGAACGGGTCTTCCGAGGTTTTGCTGCGGCTTTCCATGAAAGCTTTGACCATGGAAAAAAGATAAGGGTCATGGCCGGGCATTCTGGCGTCAAGGTCACTGCGGCGAAACGCAATGGCGTTGGTGCGGCGGTTGAAGGCGACAGGCGCGCCAAAGGCTGTTTCATGTTCATGCGCGCTCTCGGGTCTGGCATGTTCAAACCGAACTTCAAGCGGTGACCAATCCTCGCCCAAGGCACTGCGGAAAACATTGCAGAACATGCCTAGTGAAAGCTCGGCGTCCTGACGGCGGTTCGGGATGCGCGGATCAACGATGCGGTAGCTGAGCCACAAGATGCCGTCATCCTGAATCAACCCAAAACTGGTTTGTTGCTGATGCGCGGGAAAGAACGCCTCCATATTACGAAGCCCGGCGGATAATGTGGGTGAGCTGATGGCAGAATAGCCCAGCATACCAAGTTGCCGGGGTTGGAATTTGCGACCGAATTGCAGGCCGATATTGCCATTTTGCGTTTGTTGTGCGGCAATTTCGAACATCTTGCAATATTGTGAAAGGTTGATTTCGGAAACCGGGCTGTCAAGCTCCTCTTCGCTGATGCCCGCGTTGCCAAAAATCCGGTCAAGGCTGCCGCCGTTTTCCTTAAACAGCTTTGCCGCACCATCTGCCGCCGCAGACAGCACCTTGGCCGGAGCCAGAACATCGGATGTATCAGCACATATACCCATTTTGGACCGATTCGCGTTCAGAAGCTATGAGCATACGCCAAGTCAGGTTATCTGCAAAATCTGCTGAGTAAAACAACCTGTGGGCAAGGGGGCGGCACAAAACTCGCCAAACCTGCTGTTAAATTTCAAACATCTGCTGTCAAGACAGAGCGGCGTTTTGGTGCCTAGGCTGAAATCACGATAAAAACAATTTTGGCCAACAACAGGGAAACACCATGACACTTACCAGAAGACAATTCACCGGCCGCGCCGCCGCGATGGCAGGGCTTGCTGTCGGCGGCCCGATGTCACCCGCATTCGCGGCCCGCAATGACCAGATGAACATCCTGTGCTGGGAGGGCTATAACTCGGACGAGGTTCTGGGGCCGTTCCGCAAAGCCCACCCGGGCGCAAACGTGCGGGCGGAAAGCGGTACATCGGACCCGGATATGATCAACAAGCTGCGCGCCGGTGAGATCAATGTCTGGGATCTGATTAACCTCAATCAGCCCTGGGCGCGCGATGTGCTTTATCCCAATGGTTTGATCAAACCGTTGAACAAGGACCGCTTCACCCCGTATTTTGAAAAAATGCTGCCCGAATTTGCAGCGCCTTACCCGCTGGCCTATGCCGATGACGGCAACCTGATTGGCATGCCACAGCGCTATGGCCCGTTCAGTTTCGTGGTCAACACCGACAAGATCAGCCGCGAGATGGCCGAAGATCAGGGCTGGAAACTGTTTCTTGATCCGGCGATGGCGGGGCGCTACGGCGTGCTGACCTATGATAACTGGAACGTCATGCATATGTGTCTCACGGGTGACATGGATCCGTTCAAACCAGTGGATGAAGCCGGACAGGCCAAGTTCAAAACCGTGGCCGAGCAAATTTTCGGCGGGGCGAAATTGCTGACCGATGATCTGGTGGCGATGAACACCGCGCTGATCAACGGCGAGATTGACGCCTATTTCACCGGCGGCACCTATACCTCGTCTCCGGCGCGTTATGACGGGGCCACGAATGTTCGGGCCATCACCCCCAAATCCGGGCCGGTTGACGGCAAAGGCGGGGTTGTGTGGATCGAGCTGACCTCGTTGGTGAACAATCCTGATCCGTCTGATCTGGCATCGGATTTCCTTGAGTTCGTGCAGCAGCCGGACATCTGCAAGGTGGTGGCCTTTGCCGAAGGCACCTATAATCCGATCGCGCAGATGGGTAACCCCGAGGTCATGGCGAAGTTTGATGCCGATGAACTGGATGCCATTCAGATGGACAGTCTGGACGAGGAAATGGCCCGGTCATTGGATTATCAGGTGATCCCGTCTTATGACGCGCTGATTGATATTTACACGCAGGCGCGGCGTTCGTGATAATGACAAACGGCCCCGGTGCATCCATGCCGGGGCCATTTTTAATCAAGACACATACGGGCGCATCTTAAATGACACCTGATCCAATTTTGCGACTTGACGGGATCGTCAAGCGGTTTGGCAACTTCACGGCCCTGCACGGCATCGACCTTGATATCACCGAGGGCGAGTTTTTAACCATTGTTGGCCCGTCGGGCAGCGGTAAATCTACCCTGATCCGGCTTTTGGTGGGCATGGATGAGGTTACAAGCGGCAGCATTCGCCTGCGCGGTCAGGAGGTGCAGGATACCCCGGCCAATCAGCGGCCCACCTGCATGGTTTTTCAATCTCTGGCGCTGTTTCCGCATATGTCGGTCGGGCAAAACATCGAATTTCCGCTTAAAATTCAGGGTGTTACGGTGTCGGAACGAAAGGCGCGTGCGTTGGAATTGCTGGAGATGCTGCGCCTGCCGGTCAGCTATTATGACAAGCGCATCACCCAATGCTCGGGCGGCGAAAAACAGCGGGTGGCCTTGGCGCGTGCTTTGGCATTTGACCCCGAGATTTTGTTTTTTGATGAACCTTTGTCGGCGCTGGATTACCGGCTGCGCAAGACGCTTGAGAAGGAACTCAAGGATCTGCACAACCGCACCGGCAAAACCTTTGTCTACATCACCCATTCATTGGAAGAGGCCATGGTGATGTCCGACCGCATTGCCATCATGAATGAGGGGCGGTTTGTGCAGATTGCCGTGGCCGATGAGATCTATGGCGCGCCGGTCAGCCGGTTTGTCGCCGAATTCATGGGCGAGGTGAATCTGTTTGAAGTCAGGGGCGCGCAAACCACCGGGCTTATGGCGCAGGATTTGCAAATTCACGTCAATGGCAATGCCGCTGACATGGGTTTGGGGCTTGATCCGGGTCAGGTTGGCACGCTGATGGTGCGGCCCGAATATGTGCGGTTTTTACCACCGGGCGAGACGGCGGATTTCATCATCTCAGGCGTCATGCACGCTGACTATGCGCTTGGCTCGCGTATTCAATACGAGGTCAAGGTCGCGGATGGCAGGCTTTTGACGGTTGAAAAGCTGCGCGAAGACCGCTTTACGGGCGCGCCCGGTGACAAGGTGATGCTGGGCTTTGACGCCGAAAGCGCGCATCTCATTCATGAGGGTGCCGATGGAAAAATCTGACAGCAGACTGGGGTTTTTAAGCGCCCTGCCGCTGGGCCTGGTGCTGGTGCTGAGCTTTCTGGCGCCTTTGCTGGTGATCGCGCTGTTTGCGGTGATGCCGCAAAAGGTGTTCAGCCTGGCAAATACGCCGGATTTCTCATCTTTCGCGGTGATTTTAAGCCAAGGCTATTACAAATCCTTGTTGTGGTCACTGGGGATGGCGGCCGTCTCAACCGTCATGCTGTTCCTGATTTGCTGGCCGCTGGCTTATGGCATGGCCAAGGTGTTCAATAGGTTCACTTTAATCCTGACCATTGCGGTGGTGATGACGCTGTTCGTGTCGGAAAATATCCGCCTGTTTGGTTGGGTGCTGACCCTGATGAAAGGCGGGTTATTCGAGGGGTATTTCCGGTATTTCTTTGGCTTTGGCTATGACAGCCCGCTTTATAACGTGCCGGTGATCATTTTCGGACTGGTCTATGTCTATTTCCCGTTCATGCTGTTCCCGCTGGCGCAGGGCATTTCCATGGTGCCCGATGATGCGCGGCAAGCGGCGGCGGACCTGGGCGCATCGCGCTGGCGGATTTTGTGGGAGATTGACCTGCCGCTGGCGGCACCGGGGATTGTTGTGGGCTCATTGCTGTCTTTCGTTCTGGCGGCGGGTGCGGTGGCGGAATCCAAGATTTTGGGCGGGCAGGTGGTAATTGCCATATCCGACGATATTGAAACGGCCTTTACCTTTGGTCAGAACTGGCCCCTTGGCGCGGCGCTTTCACTTATCCTGATTATGATCATTGGCGGGCTGGCAATCTACGGCGTCTCACGGGTTGATCTGGATGCGATCATGGGAAGGAAGCGCTGATGAAGCCCGGTAAATCCACCCGTATCGCACTGCTGGCCTACGGCATTTTCACCATTGCGTTCCTTTATCTGCCGCTGTTGTCGGTTGGTTTTGCCTCGATCTCGAAGGCGCGGTATCTGACGTTTCCGATCAAGGCCTATTCAACCAAATGGTACGGCAAGGCGCTTGAAAGTGCCTCGGTGCATGAGTTGATCATGACCTCGCTCAAGCTGGCCCTGATCGTGACGGCAATTTCCATGGTGGTTGGCTTTTTCGGGGCACTGGCCTTTGCCCGCTATCATTGGCGCTACCGCACATTGTTCCAAAAGCTGATCATGCTGCCGATCTTCTTTCCGCAGATGGTGCTGGGGCTGGCGCTGTTGATGTGGTTCAATTCGCTTGGCATCATCCCCACCTGGAAAACCGCGATTGTGGCGCATCTGGTGTGGATTGCGCCCATCGCCACGCTGATCATCGCCATCCGCGCCTATAGTTTTGATCCGGCACTGGAAGAGGCGGCGCGCGATATGGGGGCAAATACCTGGACCATTCTGCGCGAGATCACCCTGCCGCTGCTGATGCCGGGGGTCATATCGGCGGGATTGTTCGCGTTCCTGCTAAGCTGGGGGAATTTTCCCCTGTCACTGTTCACCACCGGGGCGGATCTGACATTGCCGGAATGGCTCTATGCCAAGATGGTGGCGGGGTATTCGCCATTGGTTCCGACACTTGGAATCATGTCGGTGGTTGCATCATTTTTACTGATCATGCTGGCGTTCAGCCTCAGATGGCTGGTGCGCTCGGTGCGCGACTCCCGCGCGGCTGAAAACTGATAAATTAACGGAGGTAACATGCTTACATCACTCAAAGGAAAATCTGTCATTGTCACCGGCGGCTCAAAAGGGATCGGGCGCGGCATTGCCGCGGTATTTGCCCGGCAAGGGGCCAAGGTTACAATCACCGCGCGGGGCGAAGAGGCCCTGAAACAGGCGGCATCCGAGATTGACGGAGATGTTGGCTATGAGGTCTGCGATTGCGCCGATTGGGACGATATGCGCGCCATGGTGGATAAGGTCGCAAAGGCCAATGGCGGGGTTGACGTGATGTGCGCCAATGCCGGGTCTTATCCGCAAACCAAGATCGTGGATATGGACCCATCTGAGTGGGATAGTGTCATGGCCACCAACCTGCGTTCGGCATTTTTATCGGTCAAGGCCTGCATCCCGCATTTCAAGGCCGCCGGGAAAGGCCGGGTGATCCTGACCTCGTCCATCACCGGGCCGGTCACGGGCTTTCCGGGCTGGTCGCATTACGGCGCATCGAAATCCGGGCAACTGGGGTTTCTCAAAACCGCCGCGATGGAGCTTTCGCGTTACAACACAACCATCAATGCGGTGATGCCGGGCAACATCTATACCGAAGGCCTGCAGGATCTGGGGCAGGAATATCTGGATACCATGGCGGCCTCAATCCCATTGAAACGGCTGGGCGACGTCGAAGATATTGGCAATGCCGCATTGTTCTTTGCATCTGACGAGGCGGCCTATATTACCGGTCAGCAAATCGTCGTAGATGGCGGGCAGATCATCCCCGAATCACTTGAAGCCATCGAAGAGATTTAATCCCATGTCAGGACATGAGATGCCGCTGGAAGAGCTTCTGGGGCACCTGAACAAGCTTGCCAATGCCTCATTAGGGCTGTGGGATGTGCCCGATGGCGCACATGCCCGGCTGATCAATGTGTCGGAAAATGCCACCTATCTGGTTGAGGCCCCCGGCGGATACCGGGCGATATTGCGCATTCACCGGGAAAATTATCACAGTCGCCGGGCGATAGAATGCGAGCTTGAATGGATTGATGCACTGGCCGAGGCCAAAGCGGTGGTCACGCCGGGGCATTATCTGGGCCTTGATGGGCAGGCGATTCAGCAGGGTCAGGCCGAGGGCCTTGATGACCCGCGCTTTATGGTGCTGTTTCATTTCGTTGAGGGGGCTGAGCCCGATGAAAACGGCGATCTGACCGGCCCGTTTGAGGAACTGGGCGAGATTGCCGCGCGTACCCATCTGCAATCGGTCGGATGGCCGCGCCCGGCGGATTTTGAACGCCTGACATGGGATATTGATGCGGTATTTGGCGCTGATCCGACTTGGGGCAACTGGCGCGATGGCCCCAAGGTGGATGCCGGGGTGCGCGAGGTGCTGGAACAGGTTGAGGCCACGGTCAAACACCGCCTGACAGCCTTTGGCAAATCGCCCGGGCGTTATGGGCTGATCCATGCGGATATGCGGCTGGCCAATCTTTTGATTGACGAAACCGGCACACGGCTGATTGATTTTGACGACTGCGGCTTTGGCTGGTTTCTTTACGATTTTGCCGCCGGCATCAGCTTTATGGAAGACGATCCGCGCGTTCCTGAACTGAAAAAGGCCTGGGTGCGGGGATACCGCAAGGCGCGTAAGTTAAGCGCTGAGGAGGAGGCCGAGATTGACACTTTTGTCATGCTGCGCCGTCTGGCCCTTCTGGCCTGGATCGGCAGCCATATCGAAGCCCCCGAGCCACAGGCCCTGGCACCGGATTTTGCCCGTGTTACGGCCGAATTGGGGGCGGCATATCTTAAGGCCTTCGCCTGACGCCGCCTGTCAAAGAAACACAATTTGCTGTCAAGCCGGGGCGCGGGGAATCAACCTAACTGGAGGCATCCGCTGAAAAGGACGCCCCGATGTCTCAGGCCAAAACCGATTTTCTCGACCGCTCAAAAACCTTCTGGAATCCGGGTAAAACCCAGGATTGGATAGATATGGGTGTCGATCTGGTGATCGACCGGCGCGAGGGATATTACCTGTATGATATGGATGGCCGCCGCCTGATTGATCTGCATCTGAATGGCGGCACCTATAACCTTGGCCACCGCCACCCCGAGCTGGTTGAAGTGCTGAAAGCTGGCACTGAACGGTTTGATATGGGCAACCACCATTTTCCGGCATTGGCGCGCACCGCACTGGCTGAAGCCTTGCAGGCCAGCGCGCCGGGGGACCATTTCAAATACACCGCTTATGGCTCGGGTGGGGGTGAAGCGATTGATATTGCTTTGAAAACCGCGCGCCACGCCAGGCAAAAGCGAAAAATAGTCTCGATCCATAAAGCCTATCATGGCCATACCGGTCTGGCGGTAAAAACCGGTGATCACCGGTTCTCAAAATTGTTTTTATCGGAGGACACCCAGGGCGAATTCATCCATGTCAAGTTCAACGACCTGACGGCGATGGAAGACGCATTGAAGGGCCGCGATGTGGCTGCCGTGATCATGGAGACGATCCCCGCCACCTATGGCTTTCCGATGCCCGATGAGGGCTATTTGCCTGCGGTCAAGGCGCTTTGTGAAAAATATGATGCGCTTTATATCGCCGATGAGGTGCAGACCGGGCTGATGCGTACCGGCGAAATGTGGGGCTGCACCAAATACGGGGTTGAGCCGGATATCATGGTCACCGGCAAGGGCATATCCGGCGGCATGTATCCCATTGCCTGTGTACTGATTTCTGAGGATTGTGGCGGCTGGCTCAAGGAAGACGGGTTTGGCCATATCTCAACCATGGGCGGGGCCGAACTGGGCTGTGTTGTGGCGATGAAAACCCTTGAGATCGTGCAGCGCCCCGAGGTGCGCACCATGGTGCAATATATCAGCGATTACCTGCGCGCGGGGCTGAATGATATCATGGCCGCCTTTCCGGATTTCTTTATCGGTATTCGCCAGCACGGCGTCATCATGGGGCTTGAGTTTAACCACGAACAGGGCGCCAAGCCGGTGATGAAAAACCTTTATGAAAACGGCGTCTGGGCCATTTTTTCAACGCTTGATCCCAGTGTTCTGCAATTCAAGCCGGGGCTGCTGCTGACGCAGGCCGATGCCGAGGAGGTGCTGCGACGGGTGGCCATCGCGGTTGATCTGGCCCGGGCCGAGGTCATGGGCAAGCAGCGGAGGATGGTGTGATGGAACAGGCGCTTTTCAATTCGCTGATTGATATTTCCCAAAGCCCGGCGGCGCGGTGCGGTCAGGCCGATCTGATGCTGGAACGCGCCCGCTGGGCCGCGACGGTATTTGACCGGTATGACCGCGCGGCCACCATGCGCATTGTTGAGGCGGTGGCGCAGGCGGCACATGATCATGCGGCTGAATTTG
Organism: Roseovarius sp.; assembly: GCA_021775255.1. Taxonomy (GTDB): domain Bacteria; phylum Pseudomonadota; class Alphaproteobacteria; order Rhodobacterales; family Rhodobacteraceae; genus Roseovarius. The sequence goes on along the minus strand of JAJFIA010000020.1, from coordinate 50,506 downwards.
GTGAAAAAGTGGTGGCCGAAAGCGGCTTTGGCGTGGCCGCGCATAAGAAGATCAAGAATGAGCTGACGGCAAAGCCTTTGGTGGATTTTTACCGCGATCAGGATTTTGTTAATCCGCGCGTGGATGAGGCCCGCAAGATCGTTGAGATTCCGCGCCCCGCAGGCGTGATCTTTGCGCTGACACCTTCGACCAACCCGATTGCCACGGTCAATTTCAAGGTGCTGATGGCGCTGATGACACGCAATGCCATCGTTATTTCGCCGCATCCTGCGGTCAAGGAAACCAGTGTTGAGGCGGTCAGGATACTGGCCCGCGCCGCCGAACAGGCGGGCGCACCCGCTGCAACGATCCAGATCATTGCCGAGCCTTCCATCCCGGTGGTCGAGGCGTTCATGAACTCGGATAAAACCAATGTCATTCTGGCGACCGGCGGCACCGCGATGGTGCGGGCGGCGTATTCTTCGGGAAATCCGGCGATTGGCGTGGGGCCAGGTAATGCGCCGGTTTTTGTGGATGCAAGCGCCGATATTACCAAGGCGGCGCAGCGGATCGTTGATTCAAAAAGCTTTGATAATTCAATTCTTTGCACCAATGAAAGCGTGCTGATCACCCTGCCGGAGGTGGAAAATCAGTTGAAAATTGCGCTGAAATCAGCGGGCGCTTATATCTGTTCAGATGAGGAAACCGAGGCGCTGCGCCGTTTCCTGTTTCCCCCGCGCGGTTTTAATATCGAGGCCATTGGCCGCGATGCCACCTGGATTGCGCAGGAATGCGGCATCCGGGTGCCTTCAAGTAGCAAAATCCTGATCACCCCGATTACACAGATCGGTGTGGAAGAGCGGCTGTCGCGTGAAAAACTGTGCCCGGTTCTGGCGCTGCATGTGGCCAAGACCCAGGCACAGGCCCTGTCGCAGGCGCGCGCGGTTTTGCGGCTGACGGGCGCGGGCCATTCGGCGGCGATCCATACCAGTAACGAGACTTCAGTGATGGATTTTGCCAGCGCGGTTGAGGCCTACCGCGTGGTTGTCAACGCGCCCTGCTCGCAAGGGGCGGCGGGGTTTGCCACCAATCTGGCACCGACATTCACCATCGGCACCGGCTTCTTTGGCCGCTCGTCGATTGGCGAAAATGTTGGCCCGCAGCATTTGGTGCATTGGACCCGGATTGCTTATCATTCCGGCGATGAGGTGCCGTTTGGCAATTACCACGGGCTTGGCCGCGGTTTTCGCGGCGCTTTGCCCACGGCACCGGCAGACGGCGTGCCGGGATCATCAGCGTCCCCTCAACCTTCTGCGGCTTCATCCCTCGACACTGCAACCAAAGACGAACTGCGCCGCCTGATTGCGGCCGAGCTTCGCGACATGCTGAGAAAGTAAACATGGCCGATCTGCGCTCCTTCATTTTTATTGACCAGTTGCAACCGCAAACGCTGGCCTATGTTGCTACCTGGATGCGGGGCAGCCTGCCGCGCGCACGCATGGCGGCGCAGATCATCGAGATTGCGCCGGGGCTGGATATTGAGGCGCTGACCGATGTGGCATTGAAAAGCGCCGATGTGAAAGCCGGGCTTTTGGTGGTTGAACGACAGTTTGGCACGCTTGAATTTCACGCGCGGTCCACTGCCGAGGTGCAGGCCGGGGCCGAGGCCGTGCTGCACGCGCTTGGGGCGCGGCGAGAAGATGCCGCCCCACCCAAAATTCTGGCGTCAAAGATCGTCACGCGGGTGGACCATCAGCACGCATTCCTGATGAACCGCAATCGCCTGGGATCAATGATTTTGGGCGGTGAAAGCCTTTATTTACTGGAATGTCAGTCGGCCTCATACGCCATGCTGGCGTGCAATGAGGCCGAAAAGGAGGCCAATATCAAATTGATTGATTACCGCATGATCGGCCCCAACGGGCGGCTTTATCTGGCCGGGGATGAGGCCGAAGTGCGCAATGCCCGCAATGCCGCCGAGGCCGCACTCAGACAGGCGGGGGCGGCATAGTGGAAGACATGCGCATATTGATCCGCGAAGTGCTGAGCGAGGAGCTGCAAAAGCTGCGCCCTGACATGGCCCCGGTGGCATCGCGGGGCACTGAAGAAGTGGTCTCGATCCGCTCAAGCTCTGATCTGAATGCGTTTGCGCAAAAACTGTTGGGCATGGCGCAGGATGGCCGGATACGGGCGGATATAATGGAAGGCCGCCACCGGTTTTGCCTGTCGCAAGGCGGGGTGATGCCGGTGATGGCGCATCAGCCGATGGCCCCTGCCGCCAACGCGCCCGGCATGGCGCAGTTTACCAAAGGCATGGTCACCGAGCGCGATGTGGCGGCGCTGCCCCAGGGCACTCGCAGCATCAAGGCCGGGACAGCCGTTAGATTCACCCCACTGGCGCGCGATGAGATGCGCCGCCGGGGCATAAAAGTTGAAAGGACGACAGCATGATCCGTGGAAAAATCACTGGCCGGGTCTGGTCAAGCAAACATATTGAGACGCTGCCAAATGGCGCGCTTCTGGAGGTGGAAGTGGCCGGCAATACCCTTGTGGCCTTTGATCCGCTGGGGTGCGCAATGGGCGAGGAGGTGCTGATCACCCAAGGGTCCGTGGCGGCGGCGTTTTTCACCAAACACAAAGCGCCGGTAGATGCGCTTATCATCGGATCCATAGACGACGCATAACTTTGAAACCTGAACCGGGCATCATGCCCATCAGAATTTGACCTGAAAGAAGGAGTATTATCATGGCAAGTCAAGCAATCGGAATGATCGAAACCCGTGGCTATGTTGCGGCCTTGACGGCAGCGGATGCAATGGTCAAGGCGGCCAATGTTGAAATTGCCGCGCGCAACGAAGTGGGCGGCGGGCTGGTGTCGGTCGTTGTCAAAGGCGATGTCGGCGCGGTCAAAGCCGCGACCGAGGCAGGCGCAGAAGCCGCCAATCAGGTTGGCGAGGTTGTGGCGGTGCATGTGATCCCGCGCCCACACGCCGATCTGGGCAAGCATTTCAATGCGGCAAACCTCAAGTAATTGCCACTATAGAAGGCGCAAACGATGACCGAACTACGGGTATATTTGCCGATCAGTGATCTGCAACCACAGTTTGCCGCCTATCTGGCAACGCCGCTCAGGGCGCGGGGCTATCCGCCGTTTGAAGGCCAGCACAGCCTGATCATCGAGGTGGCCCCGGCGCTTTCCATTCACCGCATTGCCAATCTGGCGCTGAAGGAATCCCCGGATATGGAGCCGGGAATTTTATTCACCGAACGGCAGTTTGGCTTGTTGGAATTACATGCGGACGACCCGGATGACCTGAACAAAGCCGGGCAGGCAATTCTCAAAGGCATCGGGGCCAAACCCAGGGATCAACTGGCCCCGAAAATCCTGTTTCACGACATCATTGACGATCTGTCGGACCAGCATGCAATTATCCTCAACCGGTCGCGCGATGGCTCAATTCTGGTGCCGGGGGTGTCCTTGCTGATCTATGAGATGGCCCCGGCGCTGTTCGCCTGTGTGGCGGCCAATGAGGCCGAGCGCGCAGCCCCCGGTGCCACGCTCAACGATGTGCAGATGATGGGGGCCTCGGGGCGGATATTCATGTCGGGCACCCATGCTGAAATGGCGCGTGCGCGTGATGCCATTACTGCTACATTAGAGGCCGTAAAAGGGCGTAAATCATGAGTGACTGGAAAACCGCATATCGCAGTTTTTATTATCAGGGCGCGGAAGAGCCGGATGATCTTGATCTTGCGCCCTCCGAGACGGCGCTTTTGGTCATCGACATTCAAAACACCTATCTTGAAGTGCCCGATGACAAGGCCGAAGCCGCCCGCTGGAAGCCGTTTTTTGACCGGATGAACAACATCGTGATCCCCAACACCGTGACGCTGGCCAACTGGGCGCGCAAGGCCGGGGTTGAGGTGATATTTGCCCGCATTGCCTGTCAGACAGAAGACGGGCGTGACCGATCGCTCAGTCAGAAAAAACCGGGGTTCAATTATCTGTTGCTGCCGAAAGACCGCGAAGACAGTCAGATGGTACCCGAGCTTGCGCCGCAGGGCGATGAGATCTGCGTGCTCAAGACCACGGATAGCGCGCTCACAGGCACCAATTTACGCCTGATTCTGCGGAATATGGGCATTAGAAACGTGATCGTGGCAGGCATTTTCACCGATCAGTGCATCAGTTCATCAGTGCGCTCATTGGCGGATGAAAGCTTTAATGTGGTGGTGGTTGAGGATTGCTGTGCTGCCGCCACCGATGACCTGCATGATCGTGAGCTTGAGATTATCAACATGATTTATTGCCATGTGGTACAAAGTGAGGATGTTTTTGCCAGCGGTTGATGCCAAGGAGGATTAACGCATGGAGCCCCCCCCGGCGGCCAACAGATGGCGGCGTTATTCCGATTGGGATGCGCGCCCGCTCAGGCTTGATAAATTCGCCCGTGAAGATCCCGAAAACGGCTTTGCGGCCTTCAAGGGTGCGGCTGATCCCACCTCGGGCGTGACCATCTCAAACGGTCGGATTGCCAGCATGGACGGCGTTCTGGCGCATGAGTTTGACATGATTGATGCCTTCATTGCCGAGCATCATCTTGATCCCGACATTGCCCCCGAGGCGATGGCGATTGGTTCCGATCAGGTGGCGCGGATGCTGGTGGATATGAATGTGCCGCGCGCCGATCTGGTGCGTCTGGCGCGGGGCATGACGCCGGCCAAACTTGCCGATGTCGTGGCACGGCTCAATGCGCTGGAGCTGGCCTTTGCCTATGCCAAGATGCGCCCGCGCAAGACCCCCGGCAATCAGGCGCATGTGACCAATGCCAAGGATGATCCATTGCAACTGGCGGCGGATGCGGCGGTGGCGGTGGGCCTTGGATTTGACGAGCTGGAAACCACCATGCGGGTGTCGCGCAATGCGTGGTCGAATGCGCTGGCTTGTGTTGTCGGCTCGGTTGTGGGGCGCTGGGGGGCGTTGTTTCAGTGTTCCTCGGAAGAAGCCGAGGAGCTGCGCATCGGCATGGCAGGCTTTACATCCTACGCCGAAACCGTATCGGTTTATGGCACCGAGAAAAGCTTTACCGATGGCGATGATACGCCGTGGTCAAAGGCGTTTTTGGTGGCGGCTTATGCCTCACGCGGGATCAAGGCGCGCTGCACGTCGGGCGGCGGCGCGGAATTGCTGATGGGCTTTCACGAGGCGAAATCATTGCTGTATCTCGAGGCGCGCTGCCTTTGTCTGCAACGCGGCATGGGGGTGCAGGGCACGCAAAACGGCGGCATTGACGGCGCGCCCTTAACGGCCACGTTGGCCGGCGGTATGCGCGAGATGATGGCGGAAAACCTGCTGGCGGTCTGGCTTGATCTGGAATGCGCCAGCGGAAATGACGCCCGCGCCACCGAATCCGAGATTCGGGTCGGGGCCAAGATCATGCCCTATCTGGTTGCCGGGTCGGATTTCATCTGTTCCGGCTTTGGCTCGATCCTGGCCTATGACAATTCGTTCAACGCCTCATTGTTCAACGGTGAAGAACTTGAGGATTTTCTGGTGCTTCAGCGCGATTTTGAGGCCGATGGTGGGCTGACACCGCTGCCCGAGGCCACCGCCCTTGATCTGCGGACCCGCGCGGTTGAGGCGCTCTCGGCGGTGCTGGAAGAGCTGGATCTTGCGCATCCCACGCCCGAGATGAAGGCCAGCGTGATTGCCGCCTCAGGCTCGCGCGAGACGCAGACATTTTCAACCGGCGAGACCACCCGCATCAGCGAAGCGATTGAAACGCGGGGGTTAAGCGTGACGGATGTGATCCGGGCGCTGGCGAAACGCGGATTTGGCCCGGAGGCACAGAACCTGCTTAATCTGGTCAAGCTGCGGGTATCGGGCGATTACCTGCAAACCTCGGCGATTGTGCGCGATGGGCATGTGATCAGCGCAGTCAATGACCCCAATGATTACGCAGGCCCCGGCACCGGGTATCGGCTCAGCGAGGCCCGCCGCGATGAAATCTGCAATATCCGGGACCAACTGGGCCAAAACGAGGTGTTGAGCGCGCAGGCCCGTCACAAAAAATCAGAGGCGCGGCGCATTGCCTATCTTGGCGCGGGCGTGGCCGGGATGGGGGAAAATGCCGCCGAAGTGGTCATCGGCATCAGCCCGGCATATGGCCTGCAACTTTTCCAGACAACCGGCGGGCGCAACCTGTCGGAGGTTCTGAAATGCCTGATTGACGGGATTGAGGCGGGTGGCGGCACAGCGCGGGTTGTGCGTATGTTCCACACCGCTGATACCTCATTTCTGGGGCTTTCCGCCGCCAAAATATCAGGCTCGGGCATTGGCATCGGGATACAGGCCAAAGGCACGGCGATCATCCATTCAAGCGGCCGGTTGCCGCATAATAATCTGGAACTGTTCTCAAACGCGCCGATCACCACGCTGGAACATTACACAGCACTGGGGCGAAACGCCGCTTTTTACGCTTTGAAACAGCAGGTTGAACCCATTCTTGTGCCCACCAAAGGCGAGGCCCTCGGCGCGCGTTATCATGCGCAAGTGGCCCTGATCCATGCGATTGAGACCGGCCTTGTCGAGCCGGACCGCGCACCCGAAGAGATCACGCCGAAATTCCTGGGTGAACCGCAAGGGGGAAGACCATGAAAAAGCCCGGCCTTTGCGATTATCCCCTTTCTGAAACCCATGGCGATACCATCTGCGGCCCGCAGGGGGTGCCGCTGGACAAGATCACGCTGGAGGCGGTCATTGCCGGGGATGTCGGGATTGAGGATCTGCGTATCTCGCGCGATGCGTTGTTGGCGCAGGCGGGTATTGCCCGCGCAGCCGGGCGCGATACCCTTGCGCAAAACTTTGAACGCGGTGCCGAGCTGATTGATGTGCCGGGCGATGTTATCATGCAAACCTACGAGATGCTGCGCCCCGGGCGGGTGCAAAATCGCGCAGAGCTTGCTGCGCAGGCGGAAATGCTTCGGGTTGAATACGGCGCGCATAAAATTGCCAGCTTCATCGACCGCGCCGCCGGGATATATCTGCAGCGCGGTTTGATAGATGAATAATCTCAATGAATCTATGCTGAATATAACAAGAAAGCTGGTGGCATAGTTTAGGTCAATGCGAGAACTTACCGACCGGATGCACCCTGCGGTCGAAATTCAAACCCGCGCCGAAAGGGGGCCTGCACAGAGCCATTTCCGGTTCGATACGACATCCATATCACGATGGGCTAATCCCATTTTTTCAGCGATGAATGTACAACACCAAAATCTGATACTGCCGGACAGCATGTCAGCCCGGGACCAGCGCGACAGGCACTGTACCCTTGCGGAAATTGTCTGTTATATTCATTCCCATAACTGATCATCTACATCGCAATAAATGCTGTCAAAGGAGCCGCATCAAGCCGTGACAGACCTATAACCAAAGTGTACCGGCTGACTGACAAATCTGAAAAACAACCGGGTTGTTCGCCAAATTCTGCGCAAGACACGGTCATCTCAGACAGTTGAGGACGCCCCATTCCGTAAAACTTTTTGCGCCAATAATAATACGTCTTGTCCGAAATCCCTGCCTTGCGGCACTAACTCACAACATCCAGATCATCGTGCAAATGTACATCAATCTCCCGCAATATTGTTGCCCTGCATGTCCATAAACAAACCGTTGGGTTGACCTGCGAAAAGGGCGTTTAATGCAGCGGCAGTTTCAGGGTTGTCAAACAACTCTCTCGGGAAAATATGGTGGATGTGAAACCCAAAAGCGGTGCTTGCAGTTGGCATGTTAACCTCCCAAGATAGAAAAAATTACATATCATATTTGTCTGTTAGTTTTCGCGGATCACCCGGCATTTTTGCAGTCCGAAACGCCGGGTCAGCTTGGCGGCTTTCAAGGCTTGCACCAGTGTATCGCTTGGGAAAAAGGCATTCCTTAAATCTGGATCGGCCCATAAATCTGGTCCATCCATTGCAATTTTTGTAACGGCAATATTGTCGTCCTCTGAATTCAGTGATAACTGCCATATATCCTGTGTCGGATACGGCTTATAAGCCCTCGGCGAATACTCCGGCACAAAGGCCTGTTTTGTCGCACCAAAGTTCAGGCAGAAGTATTCCCCCTTAACCGGCGTTGTGCGGTCATGCTGAAACATCTTGGTCGGATAAAGCGCGCCCTCCCCCAGATCAAACTGGCGCAGCACATCTGCGCAGGCGGCGGAGACGATCCAGAATCAACTCGCCATAAAAATATCGGGTAGTTTGCCGCGCTTTTTGCCTTTACGTTTTATGTAACATTCTTTCGGAAAACGATCTGCGGGGAAAGGCACTCCTTCAGCATTTTGCCGCATCGCTTCTAACGCTTTCTCTTCATCAAGTTCCAAGACGTCCGATGTTAAAGCTTTCACCAATGAAGGGTCCGTCATCGCGCCGCTTACCCAAACGGTAACATTCGCTTTGCTCATTGGCTGGTCTCCAAAATATCCAAAGTGGTTGTGTTGTTGGCCATATCTTGCGCAACCACCCGGCATTTTCGCAGACTAAGCCAACGCGTTAGTTCGATTGCCTTCAAGGTTAACCCCAACGGAGCACCGAAGGGAAAAGCACCACACGCCCAGTCACCCAAATCGCCGGTTGGCAGCCCATACATCGTTTTTGGTTTCATTTCTGTGCTCCTGTTTGTGCAAAACATCTTTGCCGGATTGTCAGGGCATATGAAGCGAAAACCAACCTGTGCGCCAAAATTTTTACCACGGCAATTTTCACCACGGCATAGTTACTGCGCCACGCCATTCCGGCACTTTGGGACGAGCATAGAGAAACGTTCCGCACCCTGTAAAAGGCTTGGATTCTGATCGGGCCAGCGCCGCGCGATCTCAGCAACATAAAATACACCCAACAGTCGACCGCACAAATGCCATTTCCAGACTTTTGGCAGAATCCCTTCGAATTACGGCATGTTCCGGGTCTGGGGTATCCGGACACCCTGAAATGCCCCGGAATACACGGACAGAAATCCGAAAACTCGTACTGTTATGAAATTGTTATGAGTGTTTGCTGGGGTGTTTGGCTGGGGTGGTAGGATTCGAACCTACGATCTCCTGTACCAAAAACAGTTGCCCTACCGCTAGGCCACACCCCATTCGTGACGCGCTAATTACTCTGGACACCGGGTGGGTTCAAGGGCCGAAAACAAAAAAGTGCAGCTTATCTGACGCCGACGCGGGATCAGTGGATGATTTCGCCCTCCGCGATGCCCCAGAGATCTGATTTTGGCACCCAGCCGCGATATCCGGCTGCTGAAAGCCTGCACCATTCGGGCTCGCATTCCTCAAGCCGTGCAATCACCCCAAGCTCGAGCCGGGCAACAACAAGAGATTGTTTGTCAGGCCGGGACTGAAGCCCGAGCATATCGCGCTCAATGATTGCGGTGCGCACGCCCGAGAGCAGGGAATAATGGACCCAGCCACCAACGCCGTCACGGTCGCGCACCCGCCGCCAGTTGCCATATTCGGCGGTAATCTCAAGCGGCAGGTTCTTATGTTTGAATACCCAGTCAATCCGGTGGGTCATGCCCGGCCCGCGCCGGATATTAGCCTCATTTGTTTTCATCGAGACAAACCGGGGAAGCGGCAGATTGGTGACCGGTCCGCGCTCCTGTGCCCGGGCAAAGCCCGCAACGAAGAGCATCAGCGCCACGGCGCAAATATAGAGGGGTTTCATGGTCTGGCCTGTTTTTCGCTCAACAAAATTCATCGGGGTTCTTGTACCTTGCCCCTTCCTGCGCCACTCTGGCAGTAAAATATCTGAATTGGAAGAACCGGGAGGTGTAATATGTCATCTGCAAGCCTGAGTGTTGTTGTTACGCGACGCCTGCCCGAGCCGGTCGAAAACCGCCTGAGTGAGCTTTTTGAGGTAACACTACGCGAAACCGATGAGCCGATGAGCCGTCTGGAACTGACCAAAGCTGTGAAAGAGGCCGATATTCTGGTGCCAACCCTGAGTGACAGAATCGATGCCGGATTGATTGCGCAGGCCGGCGATACCCTGAAACTGATCGCCAATTACGGTGCCGGCGTGGATCATATTGATGTGCAGACCGCCCGGCAGCACGGGATTTTGGTATCCAACACGCCCGGCGTGTCGGCGGATGATACCGCCGATATGGCCTTGGCGCTGATCCTGGGGGTGACGCGGCGCATCCCGGAGGGGCTGGCGCTGATGCAATCGGGGGATTGGGAGGGCTGGTCGCCCCGGGCGCTTCTGGGCGGGCGTGTGGCCGGGCGGCGGCTTGGCATTCTGGGCATGGGCCGGATTGGTCAGGCGGTGGCGCGGCGCGCGGCGGCCTTTGGCATGCAGATCCATTACCACAACCGCAAACGCCTGCGCCCCGAGATTGAAGGCGATCTGCACGCGACCTATTGGGAAAGCCTTGATCAGATGGTCGCGCGGATGGATGTGATCAGCGTGAACTGCCCGCATACGCCCTCGACCTTTCATCTGATGAACGCGCGGCGTCTGAAGCTGATGAAGCCCGATGCGGTGATCGTCAACACTTCGCGCGGCGAGGTGATTGATGAAAACGCCCTGACGCGGATGTTGCGCGCAGGTGAGATTGCCGGCGCGGGCCTTGATGTTTATGAAAACGGGGCCGAGGTTAATCCGCGCCTGCGTGAGCTGAAGAATGTCGTGCTGTTGCCGCATATGGGATCGGCCACGGTAGAGGGGCGCATCGAGATGGGCGAGAAGGTGATCCTGAACATCAAAACCTTTGATGATGGTCACCGCCCGCCTGATCTGATTGTTCCGGCGATGCTGTGAGCGGTCTGGTATTGGCCTGAACGCCCCCTTTGAAAAGGGAATTGAGACAATGAAATTTCGCTGTTTGATGTTGCTGTGTGCGCTGCTTTCCGGCGGCGCTTTTGCCCAGCAGGCCGCCGATACCGTTGCCCCCGAGGCGCAAACCGCGATTGCGTTGAAACGGGCGGGGCAGCCTGTCACGGCAGATCATTGGATGATCGCCGCGGCCAATCCTCTGGCGGTCAGGGCCGGGGCCGCCGTGCTGCGCGATGGCGGCACCGCTGCCGATGCCATGGTGGCCATTCAGACGGTTCTTGGGCTGGTTGAGCCGCAAAGCTCGGGCCTTGGCGGGGGTGCGTTTTTGGTCTGGTATGATGCGGCAAGCGGCGAGATCACCACATTGGATGGCCGTGAAACCGCCCCTCTGGCAGTCACGCCGCGTTTGTTTCTGGATGCGGATGGCGAGCCACTTGAATTTTATGACGCGGTTGTCGGCGGACGCTCGGTTGGCACGCCGGGCACGCCTGCGCTTATGCAGGCGGCGCATGACCGCTGGGGGCGGGCCGATTGGGCCGGATTGTTTGACAGCGCAATCACCCTGGCCGAAGAGGGATTCACCATCAGCCCGCGTCTGGCCGAACTGGTGGCAAATGATGCCGGGCGCCTTGCGCGCTATCCCTCCACGCGGGCGTATTTCCTGCCCGGCGGGCAGCCCTTGCAGGCCGGGCAGACATTGCGCAACCCGGCCTATGGCGCAACCCTGCGGCTGCTGGCGGAACGCGGAGCCAAGGCGTTTTACACCGGAAAGATGGCCCGCGATATTGCAAATACTATTCAAAATGCCGCAGAAAATCCTGGTTTGTTAACCGAAACAGACCTTTCTCTTTACAAAATCAAACAACGTGGGGCTATTTGCGTGCCCTACCATGTTTATCAGGTTTGTGGCATGGGGCCGCCTTCATCCGGGGCGTTGACGGTTGGGCAAATTCTGGGGCTACTGGAAAATCACGATCTTGCTGCCCTTGGCCCGCAAAGCCCCGAGGCGTGGCGATTGATCGGCGATGCCAGCCGTCTGGCCTTTGCTGACCGGGGCCGCTACATGGCCGACAGTGATTTTGTGCCGGTGCCGACCACCGGCCTGATAGCCGCTGAATATCTGCGTTCGCGTGCCTTGTTGCTGAAGGGCGATGATGCCCTGCCCGAAGTGACGCCGGGCAGGCCCGAATTTGATCATGCTTTACTTTGGGCCGATGATGCCTCGATCGAGCTTCCTTCAACCTCGCATATCTCGATCGTTGACAAATACGGCAACGCCTTGTCGATGACCACGACGATTGAAAACGCCTTTGGATCACGCCTGATGGTGGGCGGGTTTTTATTGAATAATGAGCTGACGGATTTTTCATTCCGAACTCACCGTGACGGCATACCCATCGCCAACCGGGTTGAGCCGGGCAAGCGGCCCCGGTCCTCGATGGCGCCCACGATTGTACTGCAGGACGGCAAGCCGGTTCTGGTTTTGGGCAGCCCCGGAGGCAGCCGCATCATCGGCTATGTGGCCACCAGCATCATCGCCATTCTTGACTGGGGCATGGATGTGCAACAGGCAGTGGCCCTGCCGCATCTGATCAACCGTTTTGGCGAATATGATCTGGAGGCGGGCACCGATGCCGAGGCCATGGCCGCGCCGCTGGAGGCGATGGGATACGCTGTCAATATCCGCACGCTGAATTCTGGCCTGCACGCCATTTCCATCGGGGATGCCCTGCAAGGCGGGGCCGATCCGCGCCGTGAGGGGATTGTTTTGGGCGAGTAGGGCAATCTTGAAATTGCCCGCTGCTTTCCTTAATCCTGTCTGAATATTCCGGGAAAATACCCGGCAAATTATAATTAACCCAGGTAACAACATGATCAACAAATCTGCCATTGGATTTGCCGCCGTCTTACTGATTGTTGGCACCGGGATGGATTATTATCAGCAAACTCTGAAAACCGGTGTTGCGCTGGGTGATTTATCTGCGACGGGGTATATCGACACCATCAAAGATCGTTTTGATGGGGCCAATCATGACCGCGCCAAAGACCGGGCATTGGCCGCGTTGAAAGAGCGCCAGAAGGAAGGCGCGCGGGTGTATTTACCCAAAGCCCCCGAAGGATGGGAAAGACGCGCCTGGTCAGACGGGGATAACAGCCGGATATCAGGTGCCCCGCGTGAGAATACGGAAATGGAGCAGGAGTTGTTGGCGGCGTCTCCGATGCTGAAGGCGATGCTTGCGGCGGATGAGATCAACAGTGAAAAACGCCTGAATGCGCAGACATGGGTATATCAGCGAGGCACTGAAATTGTTTCTGTCCGAGCGTGGTTTGCACCTGAAATAAAAGGAAATTCTGTCTCCTCAAGTGCGATGAAAATAATTGCAGGCAATCTCTCGGGGATGGCCGGAACCGAGGGTTGGGGCATCATTCAGGGTGTTGCCTTTGGCCAGACAGGATCATTTGACCCTGAAAACGCCAAGGATTACCAACGCCTGTCTGCCACAATCGGATTTGGCGATGAGGTGCATCTGGAGGTGCGTAGCGCGGCCCCGGAGGCGGCCACCCGTGAGATTTTGAATGCGATTGATTTTGATGGCCTGAATGCCCTTTTACCCCGGCCATTGGGCCATGTTGGCCACAACGCCCCCGAGATTGAAATCGCCCGGCAAAAAGAAATGGCGGATAAAATGATTGCGATCAGGACAGATTTGATCCGACGCCGGGGCCGGGCGGCAGAACAGGCTTTGACCGAGGGCACTGCCAGCGAAACAGCAATGTCACTGGCCCTGGGCGAAATCGGTTTTGGCAATGATGAGACATCAGCGGCCGATGCAAAAGCGACAGATGAGCTGGCAGCGTCCGAGCAGGCGGTTTTGTCTTCTGACAGCCCGGCGAAGGGTGCCGGTTCGGGCGGCATCTGGGGCATGGTAACCGGGTTTTTGGGCGGGGATGCGGATCAGGCTGTTGTGGATGACCCTGCTCAGGCACCGGAAACGCCCGCTGTTGAAGAACCTGCCCCGGTGCGCCGGCTCAAGATCGGGGATAATAGCATTTCAAGCTGTACCAAAGGCAGTAAAGGCAAAAGCTGTGTAGTTGGTGAGAATTGATCCTGACCTGAGATGAACACAAGGCCCTGACCCTGATTTGCCTGCGGCATTTCGGCCCGCAGGTCGGTTTTGCACTGTCATAGGTCGGCTGGGCTGTGCGCCCTTTTGCAGACGTGATAATCATCATGGCAACGCTTGCCAAGGGAGTCGCGAAGCCATGAAAACTCAAGTCAAAGCTCTGGTTGTTGGGGGCGGTGCCGTTGGCACCTCGATTGCCTATCATCTGGCCCGCGCCGGGTGGGAGGATGTGATGCTCCTGGAGCGTGATGAGCTGACTTCAGGCTCCACCTGGCATGCTGCGGGCCTGTTGCCGCTTTTCAACATGTCTTATGCCACCACCCATATCCACAAATATTCGGTCGATTTTTACAAATCCCTGGAAGAAGAAACCGGCCTCAATGCCGGATTTGCCGTGGTCGGCAATCTGCGCATGGCACAAACCGACGCGCGGATGGATGAATACCGGCTCTATGCTTCCACCGCCGAAACCTGCGGCGTGCCTTACGTGTGGCTGACACCTGACGAGATCAAGGAACGCTGGCCACTGATCCGTACAGAGGATCTCAAAGGCGCGCTTTACCACAACACCGATGGCTATATTAACCCTGCGGATGTGACCATGGCGATGGCCAAGGGTGCGCGTCAGCGCGGTGTGTTGATCGAACGTAAATGGCAGGCGGATGGGTTTCACTGGACTGGCACCCATTGGGAGGTGACCTGCTCGAAGATGATCGAAAAGGGCGGCAATCTGGTGCCTTCCGATGAGCAGATCGTGATCACCGCCGAACATGTGGTAACGGCCTCGGGCAACCATGCGCAGCGCACCGCCAAGATGCTGGGCATCAAGATCCCGGCGATTCCGGTTGAGCATCAGTTCATCGTGATGGATCAGGATCCCGATCTGGTGAAATTCCGCGCCGGTGGTGGTAAGGAGCATCCCGTCGTGCGCGATGCCGATGCGCAATCTTACGTGCGTGAAGAGCGCGGCGGCTGGATTTTGGGGGTCTACGAGAAAGGCGCGCCCGCGCGGTTTGAATACGGCGTGCCCGACAGTTTCCGCGCCGATCTTTTCCCGCTCGATCTGGAGCGCATCGAAGAGCAGTATATGGCGATGATCCACCGGGTGCCATCGTGTGAAAATTCAGGCCTCAAGGATGATTTCAACGGCCCGATCTGTTACACGCCGGACGGAAATCCGCTGGTCGGCCCCGCACCCGGCTTGCGCAACATGTGGCTGGCCGAGGGTTTTTCCTTTGGCATCACCGCCGCCGGTGGCACCGGCTATTATCTGGCGCAGATGATGGTCGAGGGCGAAGCCGAGATCGACATGGCAAGCCTTGATCCCAAACGCTATTCGTCAAACTGGATGACCACCGAATTTGCCGCCCGCAAGAACGAGGAATGCTATGATCACGTCTATGTTCTGCACCACCCGGATGAAGAGCGCCCGGCCTGCCGCCCGCTGCGCACGGCCCCGGCTTATGACCGGCAAAAGGCGCGCGGCGCACAGTTTGGCTGGGTCAATGGCTGGGAGCGGCCAAACTATTTTGGCCCCAGGGATGCGTCTGAGAATTTTGACCATGACGCGCGGTCATTCCGGCGCGGCGGATGGTGGCAATATGCCGTGGATGAGGCAAAGGCGATCCGCGAAGGCGTTGGCCTGATTGATGCCACGGCGTTTTCCAAACATCTGGTCAAAGGCCCCGGCGCCACCGCATTTCTGGATTGGTTCACCTGCAACAGGCTGCCGAAAGTGGGCCGGATCAACCTGACATATGCGCTCACGGATCACGGCACCACCCGCACCGAATACACCATCGTGCGCAATGGCGAAAACAGCTATTATCTGGTCTCGGCAGGGGCCTGGACAGAATATGATTCCGATTTCCTGCGCAAGGCCGCCGAAGACAAGACGGGCGAATTTGGCTATATCGAGATTCAGGATGTGACAACGCAGTGGGGCGTTTTTGCCATTGCAGGCCCGAAATCGCGCGATGTTCTGCGCACGGTGATCAAGGATGCCGATCCTGATACTGCCCTTTCGAACAAGCGGTTCCCATGGCTGAGCGCGCGCAAGATTGAGCTCGGCATGTGCCCGGTCAATGCCATCCGCGTGGCCTATACTGGCGAGCTTGGGTGGGAGCTGCATCACCCGATGGAGATGCAGAATTACCTGTTTGATCTACTGGAAAAAGCAGGCGCGCCGCATGATATGAAGCTGGTGGGCGCGCGGGCGCAAAACTGGCTGCGGCAGGAGAAATCCTACCGCGCTTTTGGCAATGAACTGGGCCGCGATGCCAGCCCGATTGAGGCCGATCTGCCGCGCTTTGTTGATCTTGAGAAGGATTTCAACGGCAAGGATGCGATGGTGAAAACCGGTATGCGGGTGAAATGCTGTACCTTTCTGATTGACGGGCCGGCTGATGCTGATCCATGGGGGCGTGAGGTGCTTTATACCGAGGATGGCACACGGGTTGGCCGCCTGACATCGGGGGGTTATTCCGTGGCTTTCGGCAAATCCATCGGCATGGGCTATGTCACGCCGGATCAGGCAGAGCCGGGCACGAAGCTGAAGGTCAAGATGCTGGATAGGCTGTGGGATGCGGAAGTGACGGTTGACAGCCCGTATGATCCGAAAAACGAAGCCATCCGGGTTGACGGATAGCCTGGTGTTTCAAACGGGGGTGGGTTTTACCCACCCTACATTCACTTTGAGCGATGTTTATTATAGCTGCCGGCCAGCCAGCCAGTTGGCCCAGGCCTCGCGGCTGCCATAGAATGTATTGAGATCGATATCGCCTTCAATTCCCGGCACAATGCCGGTGCCGCTATATTGCCAGAAGGTCCAATCTTTGCCGGGGAACGCGGAATTGGGGGTTTTGGCTGTGGAACGCAGCCAGAATTCCTCATTATGCAGCTTGTCCAGCCCGGCGTCGCGGTAAAATTGCGGCGTGGTATAGATCAGCGGGCGCTGGCCATAGTGGCGCTCAAGCAACCCAAGGAATATCCGCATCTCACGGCGTACCACATCCCCGGCGGGGCGCAGTTTGCAGGTGGGTGAAAACGGGTTCCATTCCATATCCAGCACCGGCGGCAGCGCGCCCGCGCGCTTGGGCACATTGCGAATAAACCAGCGCGCCTGATCCGCCGCCGATGTGCAGAAATAATAGAAATGATAGGCCCCGCGCATGACGCCTGCGCGCGTCGCCCCGCGCCAGTGATCCTTGAACGCCGGATCCAGCAGATCACCCCCTTCCGTGGCCTTGATAAAGGCAAAGCTGATGCCGGCGCGTTTGGCCTCGGGCCAGTCGATTTCATCCTGAAAACGCGCCGCATCAATGCCGTGGATCGGGTAGTGCTCGGGCTTGCGGCCCTCCCAGTCAACCGGATCCCGATCGGCAATAGTCAACGGCACGGCAGGCAGAGCCGGTGCTGCTGCAATTTCGGGTATCGGGGCCTGAACCTCGGGCGGGGCTGTGGTGCAGGCGGCGGCCAGGAAAATCGCAGATATGGCCAGCGATCTGGAACAGTACATCATTGTTCACCCTCCTGTAACTCGCTGATAAACATCAGATTATTGGCGGGCATCTCCTCCATCCGTATCACTTCAAGCCCGGCCATTTGCAACCAATCGCGGATGTCACCCGTATCCTTATAGCCAATCTCTGGGTCTTTCGCCCGCAGGCTGGCATCGAATGTCTTATCCCCTTGCGAGGTGGCCACGCCACCGCGCAAAAACGGCCCGTAAAGAAAGAAACGCCCGCCGGGGGTGAGGGCTTGGGCAACCTCGCCCATTATTGCCCGCGTCTCAGGCGCGCTGATCAGATGGGTCAGGTTGATCAGCACGATCACATCATGACCACGGTGCTGCCTGCCCCATCCCGGGGTTGTGGCATCCAGCGCAAGCGCGGGGCTGAGGTTTGGCAATTTCGCCTCATTGGCCCAGGCATTGATGCTGTGGCGGCGGCCTGCGTCAATCTCGGTGGGCTGCCATGTCAGGCCGGGCAGGGCCGAGGCGAATGCAACCACATGCTGACCGGTGCCGCTGGCAATCTCAAGCGCCGTGCCGGTAGCAGCCGCGTATTGGCATATGAGCTTGGTGATGGCACCGGCATTGCGCTCGGCTGCGGGGGCATTCAGGCGTCCGCCCTCAAGGTCATGGGCGACAGAGACATTTTTGGGCAAGCGTGTGCGTTGAGCCATATGGCACCTTTGGTTGGGTAGGCCCATAAAAGCGGCAGAAGGCGGCAATGTCTATGGGGTTGCGCCGGGTGCGGAAAAAGCTGCCAAAGCCCGCGCATGGTGATTTTTGTGATCCCCATTCGGCGCGAAAGGTTTTAGGGTGTGGATATGAGCAACGCCCCCCGATTCATTCACCTGCGCGTGCATAGCGAATATTCCCTTTTGGAAGGCGCTGTGCGGCTGAAAAAACTGCCCGGACTTTGTGAGGTTCTGGGCATGCCCGCAGTGGCCGTGACCGATAGAAACAATATGTTTGCGGCGTTGGAATTTTCCGTGACGGCAGCGGCGGCTGGCATTCAGCCGATCATGGGCTGTCAGGTCGATCTGGCCTATATGGCCGCCGCCCCCGGTGAGCGGCCAAAGCCGCCCGCGCCATTGGTGTTGCTGGCGCAGAATGAGCGCGGCTACGGGCATCTGATGAAGCTCAATTCCTGCCTTTACCTGCGCGGTGACGGGGATTTGCCGCATGTCACACTGGCCGAACTGAAACAGCATTCCGAGGGTGTGATTTGCCTTACCGGTGGGCCGGACGGGCCGGTGGGGCGGCTTTTGCAAACCTCGCAGCGCCCCATGGCCGAGGCCTTGATGTCCGAGCTGAAATCGGGGTTTGGCGACCGGCTTTATGTGGAATTGCAGCGCCACCCCGGCGAAGGCGGCGCGCCCGAGGCTGAGCGCCTGACCGAGCAGGGATTGGTAGAAATGGCCTATGCCATGGGCCTGCCACTGGTCGCGACAAACGATGTGTATTTTCCCAATTCTGATATGTTCGAGGCCCATGATGCGATGATCTGCGTGGCCGATGGCGCATATGTGGATCAATCCGCCCCGCGCCGCCGCCTGACCGCACAGCATTATTTCAAATCACCACAGGAAATGGCAACGCTTTTTGCTGATTTGCCGGAAGCCATTGAAAATACAGTTGAAATAGCCCGGCGCTGCGCCTTCGGGCCTTATAGGCGCGACCCGATCCTGCCAAAATTTGCCGAAGATGAGATTGAGGAATTGCACCGGCAGGCGCGCGCCGGATTGGCAGAGCGGCTCAGGGTCATCCCGCATGCGGCCCCGGTTGAGGACTATGACAAGCGGCTTGAATTTGAGCTTGGGATAATCGAGCGCATGGGCTTTCCCGGCTATTTCCTGATCGTGGCGGATTTCATCAAATGGGCCAAGGATCGCGGCATTCCGGTGGGGCCGGGGCGCGGCTCGGGTGCGGGCAGCCTTGTGGCCTATGCCCTGACGATCACCGATCTTGATCCCTTGCGCTATTCCCTGCTGTTTGAGCGGTTTCTCAATCCCGAACGGGTGAGCATGCCGGACTTTGACATTGATTTCTGCATGGACCGCCGCGAGGAGGTGATTCATTACGTGCAGGAAAAATATGGCCGCGACCGGGTGGGGCAGATCATCACCTTTGGCGCACTTCTGTCCAAGGCCGCCATCCGCGATATTGGCCGGGTGTTGCAGATGCCGTATGGGCAGGTTGACCGCCTGAGCAAGATGATCCCGCTGGAGGGCGTCAAGCCTTTGAGCATCGAGAAATCGCTGGCGCAGGAAGAGCGCCTGCGCGAAGCGGCCCGCAGTGAAGAGGTGGTAGACCGGTTGCTGAACTACGGCATGCAGGTTGAGGGGCTCTTGCGGAATGCCTCAACTCATGCCGCCGGGGTGGTGATATCGGACCGGCCTTTGGATGAGCTGGTGCCGCTTTATCAGGATCCGCGCTCGGAAATGCCGGCGACACAGTTCAACATGAAATGGGTTGAGCAGGCCGGGTTGGTAAAGTTTGATTTTCTTGGTCTAAAAACCCTTACCGTGGTGCAAAACGCAGTTGAGCAAATCCTGGCCGAGGGCCGCGCGCTGCATATCGCCGCCGATGGCACGCAGTTATATGCCCCACCCGACGGGGCCGAGAATGACATTGGCGCGATCCCTTTGGATGATGCGGCCACCTATGCGCTTTATGCCAGCGCCAAAACCGTGGCGGTGTTTCAGGTGGAAAGCTCAGGGATGATGGATGCGCTGAAGCGGATGAAGCCCACCTGCATCGAGGATATCGTGGCCCTCGTGGCGCTTTACCGCCCCGGCCCGATGGAGAATATCCCGAAATATTGCGAGGTCAAGAACGGCCTCTCTGAGCGCGCGCATCTGCACCCGACGGTCGATCATATCCTGGATGAGACCCAGGGCATTATCGTTTATCAGGAACAGGTGATGCAGATTGCGCAGGAAATGGCGGGCTATTCGCTGGGCGGGGCCGATCTTTTGCGCCGCGCCATGGGCAAAAAGCTGCAAGAGGCGATGGATGTCGAGCGGCCCAAATTCATCAAGGGCGCGAAAGAAAACGATGTTGATGACAAAACCGCCATTGCGGTCTGGAACCTGCTGGATAAGTTCGCCAATTACGGCTTCAACAAATCCCACGCGGCGGCCTATGCGGTGGTCAGCTATCAAACCGCATGGCTCAAAACCAATCACCCGGTGGAATTCATGGCGGGCGTGATGAATTGCGATATTCATCTCACGGATAAATTGGCGGTCTATTTTGAAGAGGTCAAAAAGGGGCTGGAATTGCCCTATGTGCCGCCCTGCGTAAACCGGTCCGAGGCCAGGTTTGCGGTGCGCAATGGGGCGTTGCATTATGCGCTGGGCGGGCTGAAAAATGTTGGCGTTGAGGCGATGAAGCTGATCACGGGCGGGCGCGCGGGCAAGGAAGCAGACAAGGAAGCAGACAAGGAATTTGTCTCATTATTTGATTTCGCCCGACGGGTTGATCTCAAACGCATCGGCAAGCGGCCATTGGAGATGCTCGCCCGCGCCGGGGCGTTTGATGCGCTGGATCGCAACCGCCGCCGGGTGTTTGATTCGGTCGAACCCCTGATGGGCTATTCCGCCGCCATCCATGATCAGAAAAATTCAAATCAGGTGTCCTTGTTTGGTGAAGCCGGTGAAGACCTGCCCGAGCCGCGCCTGTCGCCGGTTGATGATTGGCTGCCCGCCGAGCGCCTGACGGAAGAGTTCAGGGCGGTCGGGTTTTACCTTTCAGGGCATCCATTGGATGATTACATGACGGTGCTGAAACGCAAGGATGTGAAAACCCTTGATGAGGTTCGCACAATGGCCGAAAGCGCGCCGTTGGTGGCGAAAATGGCCGGTGTTGTGGCCGGGCGGCAAGAGCGAAAATCGGCGCGCGGCAACCGATTTGCCTTTGTCCAGATGAGCGATACCACCGGCGGGTATGAGGTGACGCTTTTTTCAGAAACTCTTGAGAAATCAAGGGAATATCTTGAGGTTGGTCAGCAGGTCGTGATCCAAGTCGAGGCCAATATGGAAAGTGATCAGCTCAAGCTTCTGGGCCGCTCGGTACAGCCGATTGACGGCGTGGTGGCCGATGCAGGCGCCGTGGGCCTGCGGATATTTGTGGACACATCTGATGTGATTCCTTCGGTGGCGTCGGTTCTGGAAAACGCTGTGAAATCGGTGAAATCCGGTGGCCGTGGGCCGGTGCATCTTTGCCTGATGGCCCCGGATTTACCGGGCGAGGTTGAGCTGGATACAGGCCGGGAATTTCCGGTCACGCCGCAGATCAAAGGCGCGATCAAAAGCCTGGGCGGGGTGATTGATGTCGAGGAGATGTAGCTAGTAATGCGGTGGCCGCTCATCACCCAATACCACATGCCCGCCTGACGCGGCCTCACGCCCCGCCTCATGCTGCATCAGCATCCGCACGCGGCGGGTGAGTTTGGCAATCTCCCCTTCCTGCCGGGCGACAATATCTGACAGTTCATCAACTGTGCGCGTCAAATGGGCGATTTTTTCTTCAAGCTGTTGCATGGGGCGATTTAGAGCGTTCAATGGTAGTAATGCAAGCCTTTGCTTGCCCCCGTTGCCGCCATCCACTAGACCTCGCGGCGAATGCTTCATAGGACAAAGTCATGGCCAAACAAAAGAAACAGCCCCGCCCCAAGGCGCAAGCGCCCAAGGGGTTCCGTGATTATTTCGGTGCGGAGGTATCAGAGCGCAGCGAGATGCTGCGCGCCATCGCCGGGGTCTATCATCTTTATGGCTTCGAGATGCTGGAAACCAGCGCGGTGGAGACGGTTGAGGCCTTGGGCAAGTTTCTGCCCGATGTGGACCGGCCCAATGAGGGCGTGTTCGCCTGGCAGGAAGACGAGGCCGATTGGCTGGCGCTGCGCTATGATCTTACCGCCCCTCTGGCGCGGGTTTATGCGCAGTATCGCAATGATCTGCCAACCCCCTACCGGCGCTATGCCATGGGGCCGGTCTGGCGCAATGAAAAGCCGGGACCGGGGCGATATCGCCAGTTTTATCAATGTGATGCGGATACGGTTGGCACGGCATCCGTGGCCGCAGACGCCGAGATTTGCGCGATGCTCTGTGACACGCTGGAGCAGGTCGGCATCCCGCGTGGCGACTATATCGTGCGGCTGAATAATCGCAAGGTTCTCAATGGGGTACTGGAAAGCATGGGGCTTGAGGATGAGGCCGGGCGCGATGCTGTTTTGCGCACCATCGACAAGTTTGACAAGGTGGGCGAAGCCGGTGTCCGCGCGCTTTTGGGCAAGGGTCGGCTGGATGCTTCGGGGGCCTATATCGACGGTGTGGGCCTGAGCGAGGATCAGGCCGGGCCGGTGCTGGCTTTTCTAACTTCCAAAGGGTCTGAAACGGCTGTTACATTGGGCAATCTACGCGCCGCTGTGGCCGGATCGGACACCGGGCTTGAGGGCGTGCAGGAGCTTGAAAACATCGCAGAATTATTGCTTGCCCAGGGCTACGGCCCCGACCGGATCGAGATTGATCCCTCGGTCGTGCGCGGCCTTGGCTATTACACCGGGCCGGTGTTCGAGGCCGAGCTCACCTTTGAAATCCTTGATGAAAAAGGCCGAAAGCGGCAGTTCGGATCGGTCGCGGGCGGCGGGCGGTATGACGATCTGGTCAAGCGTTTCACCGGGCAGGCGGTGCCTGCGACGGGTATCTCGATCGGGGTTGACCGCCTTCTGGCCGCCCTGCGTGAAAAGGGCCGGATAGGCAGCACCCTGAAAGGCCCGGTTGTTGTCACGGTGATGGACCGCGCGCGCATGGCGGATTACCAAACCATGGTGGCCGAGCTGCGCCAGGCCGGTATCCGCGCCGAGGTTTATCTGGGCAACCCGAAGAATTTTGGCAATCAGTTGAAATATGCCGATAAACGCGGTGCGCCGGTGGCGATAATTGAGGGCGCGGATGAGAAGGAGAAAGGCGTGGTACAGATCAAGGATCTGATCCTCGGGGCGCAGATTGCCGAGAATGCCACCCATGAAGAATGGAAAGAACGGCCAAGTCAGTTTGAGGTGCTCCGTGGGCAACTTGTTGATAAGGTGAAAGAAATAATGGATGGGCAGGGCTGATGCCAAAGCGTGCGGCGATCCGGAATGAGGCGGCACGCCTGCGCGCCTGCTTTGAACAGGCGGGGGCACAGGTGGTGGAAACGCCGGTGTTGCAGCCCGCCGAGGTGTTGCTTGATCTTTACGGCGAGGACATCCGCGCGCGGGCATATGTGACATCGGATGCGCTGCGCGGCGAGCAGATGCTGCGCCCGGATTTCACCGTGCCGGTTGTGCAGGCGCATATGCAACATGGCGCGGAACCGGCGCGCTACACCTATGCGGGCGAGGTTTTCCGCCGTCAGGAAGAGGATGCAACCCGCGCCAATGAATATGTTCAGGTTGGTTATGAGCTGTTTGAGCGTGATGCCCCTGCGGCCTCGGACGCCGAGGTATTTTCGTTGTTTTATAATGTGTTAGAGGGCCTGAACTTGCGCGCGGCCACCGGTGATATTGGTATATTGATGGCGGCGGTAGATGGCTTGCACACGGCTGAGCGGCGGCGTGCAGCGCTCAGGCGGCATATCTGGCGGCCACGGCGGTTTCGCGCGTTGATGGATCGATACTCGGGTCAGGCGAAAGTGCCGGAAAGCCGGGTAAACCTGTTGGCGATGGTGGATCCGATGGCGCAGGCAGGAATGCGGATCGGGTTGCGCAGTGACGTGGAAATATCTAACCGTATCAATGTGTTGCGCGAAGATGCAGCGGTTGATCCAATCTCAAAAAATGAGGTTGCGATGATTGACGCCATTTTGGCAGTGCGCGAAACCAGTGACAACGCGCTGGAACATCTGCGCGATATTGCGGTGGACATGCCCGCGATCAACGGCGCGGTTGACCGGCTTGCGGCGCGGCTTGAGGCGTTGGACGGGCGCGGGATTGACCTTACAAAACTTGATTTTGAGGCCTCATACGGGCGCACGCAGATGGAATATTATGACGGATTTGTCTTTGGATTCTATGCAGAAAACCGCCCTGACCTGCCGCCCATTGCCACCGGCGGGCGCTATGATGCGCTAACCCGGCAACTGGGGCAGGGGCATGAGATTCCGGCGGTGGGCGGGGTGATCCGACCGGGGTTGATACTGGATCTGGGAGGCGTGAAATGAGCATCAAAATCGGGGTGCCTTCCAAGGGGCGGCTGATGGAGAAAACCGTTGACTGGTTTGGCAGGCATGGGATTGTGCTGGGCCGGGCCGGATCTGACAGGGAATATGCAGGAACCGTACAAGGCATTGATAATGTGGAGTTAATTCTTCTTTCAGCCGGAGAAATCCCGCGTGAACTGGCAGCGGGGCGTATTCAACTGGGGGTGACGGGCACCGATCTGGTGCGCGAAAAGCTGGGGAACTGGCAAAATCAGGTAAAGGCACTGGCAGAATTGGGCTTTGGCGGGGCGGATTTGGTGCTGGCTGTGCCGCAGTGCTGGGTCGATGTGGATTGCCTGGATGATCTTGATGCTGCCGCCGCTGCTTTTCGTGTAACCCACGGAATTCGCTTGAGAATTGCCACAAAATATCACCGGCTGACGCGCGATTTTCTGCGCGATAACGGGGTGGCCGATTATCAGTTGGTGGATAGTCAGGGCGCCACGGAAGGCACCGTTAAGAATGAGACCGCCGAGGCGATTGCCGATATCACTTCATCAGGCGATACCATGCACGCCAACCATTTGAAAATATTGCACGATGGCCTGATCCTGCGCTCTCAGGCAACGCTTTATAAATCCGGATCCGCAGATTTGGAAACGGAGGACAGGGTGACGCTATTGGCCTTGCTGGAAATGCTGAAGGTATAAGCTCCGAATTCCCGTACAAGACTCACCCTGAGACCCGATGAAATTCCTGAATTTTGACTCGTGTCAAAGCAAAACCCGGCTGAATCGGGCAGAATTCATCTGTCGTTAACTAAAGCGTTTCGCGATAAACCTGAATAACGGGTTTGTCGCGAAACGCGCGAAACACTGATATGTTACATGGCGTTTCGCCTTAACCCTGTCTCAGGTTTAAGGCGAAACGCTTTAATTGAGGAGTTCTGACGATGGTTGAGAAATCTCATATGGCTGGCCTGTGGCCCGCGCTTTACGAACCTTTCCGCAATATGGGCACGCGCATGGCCGAATGGCTTGCGCCAGCCTCGGATGCGTCATCGGATGACAGCGCGTATCGCATCTCGGTTGAATTGCCGGGGGTCAGCGAAAAGGATATTGATGTGTCGGTGCATGACGGTGTTGTCACCGTGAAGGGGGAAAAGACATCTGAACGCGAGGAAAAGGGCGACACCTGGTTTTTCTCGGAGCGCCAGTTTGGTTCGTTCAGCCGCAGCTTTCGGCTACCGGCGGATGCGGATGGTGAAAAGATTGATGCCAGACTGAAAGACGGGGTGCTGGCGGTTACGGTGCCGAAACAGGCACCGGATGAACCCAAGGCGCGAAAAATCAAGATTGGCAAGGGCTAGCTCGCCCCGCTCTTGCGTGCGGGTCTCGCGAAGCGGACACGTAAGGGGCCGATGAGCAGCCGGATCAGCGGCGTGGTGTAATTACAGTGCGCCCTGATTGACGGCAATGAAATAGCCGATGGCCCCGGCGATGAGTGCGCCGGTGATGATGGCAATGGCGATTTTAATCCTTGAATAGGGCCGCTCGCCCTGAACCCGGCCGGTGCGGCCATTGACCACGAAACGGTAGGTTTCGCCGCGGTATTTATAGGCCGCGAGCCAGACCGGCAGCAGGATATGCTTGAAGGTGACGCGGCTTACCTCGGTCCGGATGTCATGGATGCGCTGCCGGTCGCCACCGATATCGAATTTGACGTCGCGGGCGATGAGGCGGTCCATATGGGCGCGGGCCTCGGTAAAGCCGTCGGGCAATTCAACGCTATAGGCTTCGGCGCGGAACCCGGCGAGGTATTCCGGGCGGTAGGGCTCAAGTGCTGCAAGATCCCAGGGCTCAAGCGCATCGGTGAAGCGTTTGGGCAAAGAGCGTGACGCCAGCACCAAAACATCGTCAAAGAACCGCGCCACCCGGCCCGAGACGCTGCGCCAGCGGACACGTGCAACGCGCATCTGCTGGCTTTTGCCATTGCGGGTGACGGTGCGGGTTTCATAATAGACGGTGCCGCGCTCACCGCTATAGGCGGATTTCGTATCGGCGTCGAATGTCCAGTAGGGCACGTAGATGCCCTGCATTTTGCGCCCCCTTCGGGCGAATTCGCGCAGGCCGCCGGGGGCGAACCACAGGCTGCCGAGCCAATGGGTCATCGACGCGCGCGCGGCGCTCTCATCAAAGCTGAAGGGCAGAAGGCCGCGCGGTTTGATGTGGTGGTGGGCGCTTGTGTCGGTCACTACCGGGGTGGCGCAGAACGGGCATTCGGCAGCATGGGTATTGGCATCGAACTCAAATTGTGCAGCGCAGTTGGGGCATTGCACCACGCGGGTTTCCTCGGATTCCTGATCGGGGAGCCTATGCGAAAGCGCCATCTGGAAATCAAGCTCGGCGAGGCTGGATTTCCACGGGTTTGGCGGGGCAATTTCGCATCTGTCGCCGCAATGATCGCAGACCAGCAGACCCTGGGCCGGGTCAAAACGGTAATCGGCACCGCATTGATTGCAGGGAAAGCGGTGCTCGGCGGTGGGCGCGTCACTGGAAGCGTCGGACATGGGGGGCCGTTGGGTTTTTGAGTATTTAAGGAAAAATGAAAGGCGGGGTCAGTTTGCAGGTGGGGGCGGGGGCAGGACGGTAAAGAGCTGGGCCAGTTCGGCCACGTCTTCGGCGTGTTTCCAGCCATCCTGCCCGGCGGTCCAGACCTGGGAGCTGCGGGTAAGGCTGCCGTCACCGGCCATGCGGCCAAGGGTGGCGCGCGAATAGGGCCCGTGGGTTTTGCCGTTCTCGGCGATGTGCCAGACATGCTCAGTTGGGGGCGGCGGTGGCGGTGGCGAGGCCGGTTGCGCGATGGGGCGCGCGCCCCACGGGCCCTGTTGCGCCATGGCCATACCCATGCCCATGCCCATTCCCATCCCTGCGCCAAGCCCCGCGCCCATGCCGCCACCCGGATTATTGGCGGCTGCTGTCATGGCTTCGGCGGCGGAATATTGGGTGAATTTTCCCAGATCGCCCGCAAGACCCATGGAGGTGCGTTTATCAAGCGCCGCCTCGACGGCGGGGGGCAGTGAGATGTTCTCGATATAAAGCTCGGGGATGGTCAGGCCGTATCCGGTGATGGTTTCCGAGATGGCGGTGGCAATCAGTTTGCCCAGATCGGCGGTGTTGGCGGCCATGTCAAGCACCGGGATGCCGGCGCTGGCGATGACGCGGGAAAACTCCTGCACGATGATGTTGCGGATCTGGTAGCTGATCTCGTCCATGGTGAATTCACCGTCGGTGCCGACGATTTCCGTGAGGAACCGGGCCGGATCAGAGACCTTGACGCTATAGGTGCCGTAGGCGCGGATACGGGTGGGGCCAAACTCGGGATCGCGCAGCATGATGGGGTTCTTGGTGCCCCATTTGAGATCATTGAAGCGGGTGGTGTTGACGAAATACACTTCCGACTTGAACGGGCTTTTGAAACCGTGATCCCAGTGTTGCAGGGTTGTCAGGACCGGCATGTTGTTGGTTTCCAGCATGTAAAGGCCGGGGGTGAAGACATCGGCGAGCTGGCCTTCATGCACGAACACCGCCGACTGACCTTCGCGAACGGTTAGTTTGGCACCGTATTTGATTTCATGGCCTTCGCGCTCGAACCGCCAGACCATGGTATCGCGGGTGTCGTCTGTCCAGTGGATGACGTCGATAAACTCACCAGCTAAAAAATCGAAAATTCCCATATTACTGTTCTCCTTATGGCTTCACGATGGGCCCGAGCGCCCCAGGATCAGGCGTTGCAGGATCGGGCGCGCCTCAGCGGCTGTCATACCGGGGCTGAGGGCGGGATTGTAGAGCAGGCGCAGCATTTCCTCGTCCTGGGAAGTAAGCCAGGCAAATTCATTGTCATCATTGAAGATCGAGGGCCGGGCGCGGGGGCTGTCATTGGCAAGGCCCAGACCCTGGGCAATTTCTTCATGCACGCAGGCTTGACGCAGCAGGGGGGGATGTTCGGCGCGGATGAAGGCGATGGCGCGGCGGTAGCTGTATTTGTTGTCGACACTGGAAAACGCCATTACCAGACATTCGGTTGCGCGGGGCAGATTCCGGATAACCGTCAGGGAGGCCGGATCAATGCCGGGGACGATTTGCTGGATGCGGGTGAGGGCTTCGGCGCGGTCATCCTCGCCCATGATCAGAACATGGAAGTTTGGATTGCGGGCGGTTGTTGTGATCGGGTATTTGGTGATGCCGGCAAGGCGGGCTGTGTAGCTGTTGACGAGGGCGGCATCAGTTTCGCGCTGTTCTTTGGGCACGGAGGCGCCAAATTCAACCGAAAGGCGCACCGGGGCTGTCCATTTGCGCAACGCGCCGGATTTGCCGTCGGAGCGTTTGAAGCCGTTGTCAGGAGCGTATTCATCATAGAAAACGATCTGTTCAAAATTGCGCAAAAGATCGGTATCCGTATAGGGCGTATCGACGCCGCCACCATCGGTGCGCAACAGGCCCTGGGTTAGCAGATTGCCCTGAAGGCGGCCGTAGTAGCGGGCGAGTTTCTGGCTTTGAGCCGAGGGCGCGGGCGGCGCGGGGGTGATCACCGGATCGGGCCGGGGCGCAGGGGCAGGCGGCACGGTCGTGCAGGCGGAAAGGCCCAACAGCCCCGCCGCCAATAGTGTTTGCCGCCTTTGCCAGAACCCCCGCATATTTGCCTGTCAGCCTTTGGGAACCGCTGTGCCGGCAGTATCGCCCACGCCATCCTTGCGGGCTTTGGCCGAGGCCAGGGTATCGCGCAGATCGGCTTCCATTTTCGTGAGTTCTTTTTCCGCCTCGGCGCGGCGGGCCTTGCCTGCGTCGGCGATGGCAAGCGAATCCTCGATGGTGCCGATGAGGGCGGCATTGGCCTGTTTCACCGCCTCGATATCGAACACGCCGCGTTCCATTTCCTCGCGGATCATTTTGTTGGATATGCGCAGGTTTTCGGCGTTGGCGGTAAGCAATTCATTGGTGAGATCATTGGCGTCACGCACCGCCGCCGCCGCCTGAGCCGAGCGTTGCATGGTCACCGCCTGGGCCAGTTGGGTTTCCCAAAGCGGCACGGTATTGACCAGGGTTGAGTTGATCTTGGTGACAAGGGATTTATCGTTTTCCTGCACCAGCCGGATCGAGGGCAGCGATTGCATGGTGACCTGGCGGGTGAGTTTGAGGTCATGCACCCGGCGTTCCAGATCATCGCGCGCCGCCCGCAGATCGCGCAGCTCTTGCGCACGCATGACCTGATCTTTCTCATCCGCTTGCGTCACGGCTTTTTCACGGGCGGGGATTTCATCCTTGTCCAGAAGGCGCAGTTTTTCCTCGCCTGCGGCGATGTAAAGCGCCAGTTCATCATAGAAATCGAGGGTTTTCTCATAGAGTTTATCAAGCGATTTGATGTCTTTCAGCAGGGTGGTTTCATGATCCAGAAGATCCTCGGTGATCTTGTCGATCTGGCCCTGCACGGTTTCAAACCGGGCGGTGAATTTGGCAAAGGGGGCGGCGCGGCCGAGAAGCTTTTCCCACCAGCTTCGCTTGCGGCGCACGTCAAGCTCGGACACCGAAAAGCCTCGGATGGTGGTGACGATGCCGCGCAGGCTGTCGCCCGCCGGGCCCACATCCTTGTTGCGCACGCCCGCAAGCATGGATTGCGAGATGACCTGCAATTCGGTCTGCGCTGCGGACCCAAACGAGACGATGGAATTGGTATCCCCCATGTCGATCTCACCCATGCGTTTGGTGATCTCGGCGCTCACCGGCGCGTCGGCGTCTTTCAGGGGCACGATGGCGGCGGCATCGGCCGGTTCGGGCAGGATGGTGGCGGTGGCTTTTTCAACCTCGGCGAGGGTGGATTCGGCTTTTTGGCGGGTTGTTTCAGACATGTAATACCTCTTTGATTTTATCAATTTCGGGGATCAATTTTCAGGTGAATGCCCTCACGGCCAAGGCGGTCGCGCAGAACGTCAATCTCGATCTCAAGATCATCCCGGTCGTTCTCAAGCAGTTTGGCGGTTTTGGCGGTGAAATTTTCTTCCAGATCGGTGAGCAGGCTGAGGTAGTTTTCGCGCGCCGTATCATCGCGCGCGCGGGCGTTTATATCGGCGAATTTGATGGTCGCGTCGCGGGCACCGGAGAGGTAGACGCCAAGATATTTGCGCGCGCCCGTCAGATCGCGCGGATCGTCCTGAATGGCGCTGAGCATGGTTCGCACGGTGGTTTGGAATTGCGTCACGCGGGCTTTCGCCTTGCGGTCACCCGAGCGCGAAATGGCGTCTGACATGGCGGCAAGGCGGGCCTCGGCCTTTTCAATGGCATCGGTGGCGCGGTCGGACTGGAAGCTGTCCATGCCCTCTGGCCCCTTGTTTTTCATCGGATCAAACCCAAAGGCGAGGCTGTGCAGGACGGCCCCGACAAGGCCGGTAATTATGGGTGCAATCAGGCTGCCGGTGCTGGCCATGCCCGCGATAGTCAGGCCAAGCCCGGTAAGCAGAGAGCCCGCGATTTTGCGCGGCAGGGCCGGGCGGCGGGCGATTTTGCGGGCGTCATAGGCGGCATGCGCATTCACCCCTTCACGGGTGAGCCAGGCGGCAAGCAGCAAAAACCCAAGCGCCGCGAGGTTGAACAAAAGCGCACCCGCACCATTGCCAAAGGCCTGCCAGATCAGCGGCAAGGGCGCGATGAACAGCAATGTAATGCGAAAACCCGCCTTTGCGGAGTTTGGACCCGGGGCGGCTGCGGGGGAATGTTCCGCACCACTGGGGCTGAATTTGCCGCCAAAATGCCTGGCCATTCAGACGCCCCCTTTGACAGAGACATAGAGGATCAACAGGATCAGCAGGACATATGCCAGTTTTTGCAGTCCGGTGTCTGTCATCTGTGCCTGCCTTGTTGCGTTTAGTTACAGGGGGTAATCTAGGCGATAGCAGGGGGGCTTGCTAGGGGGAAGTTTTAGGGCCGCGGCGCAGGGGGCGGGGTTTCCTGCGAGGCCCGAGCCCCTGCACGTATAATCACCTCATGCGGCGTCGGGTATCAAGTTTACTGGGGGGCAGGGGGATTGGATGATCTCAACCAGCCCCGGAACCAGACACAAGAACCCGCAAAATGCGACATGGGGCATAGTGTTCCATGACTGCTAAAAGCGTTTCGGGATTAACTTGAGGCACAAGTTGATTTCGATGCGCCCACAACATCAATAGGATCCGGGCGTTTCATACCAAACCTCGGGAGCCAGGTTATTCACGAAACGCTTTAATTGCGCCGCCTGCGTTTTGGGGCGGGGCGGGGGGGTGGTGTGTCATTGCCTTCCAGCCCAAGCTGATCACGCAAGACCCGGCGGCGCACCTCTTCCACCGCGCCGGATTTCAACTGCCCCAGTTGGAACGGCCCGTAAGAGACCCGGATCAGACGATTGACAGTCAGGCCCACGGCCTCCATCGCGCGGCGGATCTCGCGGTTTTTGCCTTCGCGGATGGACACGGTGACCCAGGCGTTGGCGGCTTTGGTGCGGTCAAGGGTGACGATCATCGGCTGAAACCGCTCACCATCATCGGTGAGGCCTTGGCGCAGGGGTTCGAATGTCTCGTCGGTGGGGCGGCCACGCACACGCACCCGGTATTTGCGCACCCAGCCGGTTGAAGGCAGCTCAAGTTTGCGTTTGAGGCCGCCATCATTTGTAAGAAGCAAAAGCCCCTCGGAATTGAGATCAAGCCGGCCCACGCTCATCACGCGCGGCAGATCATCGGGCAAAGCCTCAAAAATATTGGCGCGGCCCTGTTCGTCATTGGTTGTGCAGACAAGGCCGGTGGGCTTGTGATAAAGCCACAGGCGTTCGGGCTCGGGCGCGGACAGAGGTTTGTCATCGACGGTGATTTTATCCGCAGGCGTCACATTCAAAGCGGCGCGGCTGATTTTCGTGCCATTGACCGCCACGCGGCCGGCTTCGATCATGCGCTCGGCTTCGCGGCGCGAGGCAAGGCCAGCGCGGGCGATAACCTTGGCGATACGCTCGCCGGGGGGGGGATTTGTGCTCATGAAAGGGGCTTAGAGCATATCCGGGCCTTGCGAAAGTGGCGATGAGGCGGCAAAAGCCCCTATGACGTTCAAAAACCATATGAAAGCGGCGCTGGATGAGGCGCGGGCCGCCGGGGCACGCGGCGAGGTGCCGGTGGGTGCCGTGCTGGTGGATGCAAAAGGCGAAGTTGTGGCGCGGGCGGGCAACCGAACGCGGGAATTGAACGATCCGACGGCGCATGCGGAAATTCTGGTGATCCGCGCGGCCTGTGCCCAAGCGCAAAGCGAGCGCCTGCCGGAGCATGATCTATATGTGACGCTGGAGCCATGCGCGATGTGCGCCACGGCCATATCCGCGGCCCGCATCAGGCGGCTGTATTACGCGGCAGCGGATGCGAAATCGGGCGGGGTGGCCCACGGCGCGCGGGTGTTCAGCCATGCGCAATGCCACCACGCGCCAGAGGTTTATGATGGTATCGGCGCGCGGGCTGCGGAGGAAATACTCAAGACATTTTTCAAGGCGCGGCGACAGGGCCGCGCCTGAGGCGTTTACCAGTCGATGAACTCTTCAAAGCTTTCAACCGAGACGCGCCACCAATCAAGCGTGTCCTGAAAGTTTTTATTGCCGACACCATCGTAATCAAGGTTCACATCCATTTCCAGAAACGGATCGCCCTCATCATCAATATAGGCGCGCGAAAAGCGTTTATTGCGGTTCCATTCGTTGATTTTCGAGGCCGTTATGCCATTTGTCAGGTTATATCCTGCCTTGAAGATCAGGGATTTGCAATTTGTGTTGTCCGAGCAGCCATAAAAATAGACATTGAAATTGGTGCTGGACACCTTGCCCGAAATTTTAGGATCGCCGTCGGAATCCTTTTCCATTGTCGCGGTATAGCCAAATTCATGTATGGCCTGCAAAATATTGTAAGCGTTAGAAGCGGTGACCTCGGCAAGGCTTGCCGTGCAAAACATGACCGATGCCGCGATGCCGCTGGCCAACCCCAGTTTGATGTTCATATCTTTTATCCTTTTTCTTAATTTTCGCGCTTGGGTGCAGTGAAGCAAGTTTGCGGTTGTTAGTCAAACATTCATAGGTCAGGCAACCATGGATTCCGCTTTTTTCAGATCAACACTAACCAGTTGGCTGACGCCCTGTTCGGCCATTGTGACGCCAAACAAACGGTCCATCCGGCTCATGGTGACAGCGTGGTGGGTGATGATCAAAAACCGTGTCGCGGTGCGGCGGCACATCTCCTCCAGCAGATCGCAAAACCGGCCGACATTGGCATCATCCAAAGGCGCGTCGACCTCATCAAGCACACAGATCGGCGCGGGATTGGCCAGAAAAACGCCAAATATCAGCGCCAGCGCGGTGAGCGTCTGTTCGCCGCCTGACAGAAGGCTGAGGGTGGCCAGTTTCTTGCCCGGCGGCTGGCACATGATCTCAAGCCCGGCCTCTAGCGGGTCATCGCTTTCCACCAGCACAAGATTGGCCTCGCCGCCACCAAAGAGATGTTTGAACAGCATCGAGAAATTGCTGTTGACCTGCTCAAACGCGGTCAGAAGGCGCTCGCGGCCTTCGCGGTTGAGGCTGGCAATGCCACTGCGCAGGGCTTTGATCGCCTCTTCCAGATCGGTTTTCTCGGCCGTTAGATTGTCATGTTCTTCCTGTACCTCACGGGCGTCTTCCTCGGCCCTGAGATTGACCGCACCAAGGGCGTCACGCTGACGTTTGAGGCGGTTGACATCCGCCTCGATGGCATCGGCATCGGGCATGTTTTCGGGATCGGCCTTGAGGTCTTGCAACAGGTTTTCCGGGGTGGTTTCGTGATCTTCCTCGATCCGCGCGGCAGCATGGGTCAGCACCTCACGGGCGGCCTCAAGGCGGGCCTCAGAGCGGGCGCGCGCCTCGCGGGCCTCAGAGGCGGTGCGCTCGGCCTCGCGCTCGGCCTCGATGGCCTGACGGGCGGCACCTTCGGCACCTGATAGCGCATCGGTTGCCTCGGCTTTGCGCGCCTCGGCACGGGTGATCGCACCGCTCAGTTCGGCGCGCTGCCGGGCTATTTCATCAGGGGCAAGGGCCGCCGTTGCCAGCTCTTCTTCGGTGGTTTTCTTGCGCTCGGCCAGCTCGGCACTGCGCTTTTCGGCGGTTTCAAGCCTCAGCCGCCAGCCGCTGAGTTCCTTGGTGACCTCCTGCGCGCGACGGGTGCGGTTTTCGCCCTCGCGGCGCAGCTCATCATGAGCCGAGCGTTTGGCCATCATCGTCATGCGTGAAGCCTCGACCGTGAGTTTCACATCTTCCACATCGGCCCGCGCAGCATCGAGATCCCCCAGATCCAACAGGCCTTTTTCTGCCTCGCTGAGTTGCTTGCGCGCGGCCAGCGCCTCTTCTTCGTGGCGGGTGACGGCAAGGCCAAGCGCCTCAAGCCGGGAGCCCGCAAGATTGCGGTCGGCCTCGGCGCGCGACAGGGCGCGGTTGGCCTCATTGAGGGCGGTATCGGCGGCGCGGCGGGCCTCGCGGGCCTGCGTGTCGGCGCGGGTCAGATCCGCCAGTTGGGCGCGCAGAACCTCGTGGGCGTCGCGTGCCCCCTCGGCGTGGGCGGTGGCATCGGATAGTTCTTTTTTGAGTATTTCCAGGCGGTTAAGCTGTTGCAGGCGCAGGGCCGCGGCGCTTGGAGCATCCTCGGCCCAGGCCCTGAACCCATCCCAGCGCCACAGATCGCCGGCCCGGCTGACCAGCCGCTGACCGGGTTTCAGCAGCGGTTGCAGGCGCGGGCCGTCCCCGGCGTCAACCAGCCCGATCTGAGCCATGCGCCGGGTCAGGACATCGGGCACCGAGACATGATCCGAAAGCGCAGAAACCCCATCGGGCAGGGGCTGTGCGGCTGTATATCCGGTGAGCACGATCCAGCCGGAGGGGCCATCGCCCTCAACCTCGGGCGCGCGCAGATCGTCGGCAAGGGCAGCGCCAAGGGCTTTTTCAAAGCCCTGCTCGACCTGCAACCGGTCGATGATCTGGCCGCCTTCGGCGGTATCGCGCTCCAGCAGTTTGGCCAGCGCTGAAACCTCGGCGCTTAATGCGTTCAGCTCGCCCTCGGCCTCAGAACGATCAACGCGGGCGGCGGATTCGCGGGCCTGGGTTTCGGTGCGGGCCTCATCGGCGGCAATCAGCGCGGCTTCGGCGGATTTGGCGGCCTGGGTGGCGTCACTTTCGGCCTTAAGGGCCGCGTCATGGGCCGTGTTGGCATTGGTCAGGGCCGCTTCAGAAGTGGCCACGGCGGCGCGGGCATTTGCCGCCTCGGTTTCGCTGCGCTCAAGGGTTTTCTGGCTGTCGCCAAGCAGGCGGGCGGCGGATTGATGACGGGCCGAGAGGCGGGCCATGTCTTCGGTTTGCTGGCTCAGATCGCTTTCGCGCTGTTGCAGGATGCTGGCGGCGTCACGGGCCTCATCGGCGGCGGCCTGCATTCTGGCATCCTGGCCTTCACCGGCCTTGGCCAATTCGCGGGCCTCCCATTCCAGCCGCTCGATGGTCTCATTCGCATCACGGTTAAGGCCGGATTCGCGGGCGATATCATGGCTGAGCTGCTGGATGCGGCTTTCCAGCGTGGTGATGCGGTCACGCGCGCCGGCCTCCTGATCGCTCAGGGTATCGCGCTGGACTGCCAGGCGTTGCAAAAGGGCGGCCGCGATGGCCTCTTCCTCGCGCAGGGGCGGCAGGGCGGCATCGGTCTTGGCGCGCAGGCTGGCGGCGTCACGGGCGGCACTTTCGGCGCGCGCGGCGGCAGTTGTACGCCCGCGCAGCTCTTCTTGCAAACGGGCGCGGGCCGCATCGGCCTCTTTCCAGCGGCGATAAAGCAACAGGCCCTCGGACTGGCGCAATTCTTCGCCGATGGCGCGGTAGCGCGCGGCCTGACGCGCCTGACGCGCCAGTTGTGCCAAATGCGCGGCGAGCTGTTCGATCACGTCATCAACACGGGTGAGGTTGGTCTCGGCCCCTTTGAGTTTCAGCTCGGCCTCGTGGCGGCGCTGATAAAGCCCGGAAATGCCTGCGGCCTCTTCCAGAATGCGGCGGCGGGATTTGGGTTTGGCGTTGATCAGTTCGGCAATCTGGCCTTGCCGCACCAGAGCGGGCGAATGCGCGCCGGTCGAGGCATCGGCAAACAGCATCTGCACATCGCGCGCGCGCACATCCTTGCCGTTGACCTTGTAGGCCGAGCCCACATCGCGGGTAATGCGGCGGATGATCTCGATATGATCAGCGTCATTGAAACCAGCAGGCGCCAGATGATCGGTATTGTCGATATGAATGCCGACCTCGGCAAAGTTGCGCGCGGGCCGGGTTGCGGCACCGGCAAAGATCACATCCTCCATCCCGCCGCCGCGCATCGCCGTGGGGCGATTTTCGCCCATGACCCAGCGCAGCGCTTCCAACAGGTTGGATTTGCCACAGCCGTTTGGCCCCACCACCCCGGTAAGACCATCCATGATGATCAGGTCGGTCGGGTCAACAAAGCTTTTGAAGCCGGTCAGTCTGAGCTTTGAAAATTGCAAAGGCGGGCCTTTTGGATGATTCCAATCTGATCCTCAATGTGACGGGCGTGTAAGGCTCCTGTCAACGGCAAACCCCAAGATAAGGGTGTATTGGCACAGTTATCCACAAGATATTGCGCATGATGGGGGTGATTTCAGGATCTGTGTGAGGCTGATCCTGATCCGAAACACGCCCTGGCCTGCGCAACAGGAGAGCCTTGCAACATCCTTTTGAAAGCTCTGCGCGGCAAGTATCAGCCCTTCGACGGTTGTCAGATAGGGAAAGATCATCGCGCCCAGATCGTCATATGTCATGCCCATTTCAGGCCCATGGCGGCGGAATGCAGCCGGGGGGATGTGCCGGAATGCCCGATCCTTGATACGCTGTTTGAGGCGGGATGAGCGCCAGGCGGGATGCCACGCGCGGTTATTTGGCGCGCAGGCTGTCTTTGCCCTGATCATTGAACCATGCGTAGGTGCTTTCAATGCCCTCCTCCAGCCCGATTGACGCCTGCCAGCCGAGGCGGGAAAGACGCCTCACATCCATCAGCTTGCGCGGGGCGCCGTCCGGCTTGGATGGATCAAAAACAAGACGGCCCTGATAACCGGTAACCCGCGCAATGGTTTCAGCAAGTTCGCGGATCGTCACATCAGTGCCGGTGCCGACATTGATGTGGCTTTGCATAGGTTTGGTGTGTTTGCTGTAGGTCTCAAAAGGCAGGTTCATGACAAACAAAGAGGCGTCGGCCATATCGTCAACATGCAGGAATTCGCGCATCGGCGTGCCGGAACCCCAGATCACCACCTCTTCCTGACCCGTCTGCACGGCCGCATGGAAACGCCGCACCAACGCAGGTAAGACATGCGAATTTTCCGGGTGGAAATTATCGCCGGGCCCATAAAGATTTGATGGCATGACGCTTCGGTAATCGGTGCCATACTGACGGTTGTAACTTTCGCACAGCTTGATCCCGGCGATCTTGGCAATGGCATAAGGCTCGTTGGTTGGCTCAAGCACGCCCGTGAGCAGCGCGTCTTCGGCCATCGGTTGCGGGGCTTCGCGGGGGTAGATGCAGCTTGATCCCAACTGCATGAGCTTGTGCACACCGGCCTCATAGGCCTGATGGATCACATTGCATTCGATCATCAGGTTTTCATAAATGAACTGAGCCGGATAGGTGTTATTGGCTGAAATCCCCCCCACGCGGGCCGCCGCAAGGATCACCTGATCGGGCTTTTCGCTTTGCATGAAATCACGCACGGCGGCGGTATCTGTCAGATCCAGTGCGTCACTTCGGCGGGTGATCAGATCGTGGGTGCCATTGGCCTTGAGGGCGCGCAGGATAGCATTGCCTACCATGCCGCGATGCCCGGCAATATAGATTTTCACAACAATGTCCTAACCAGGGTGTATGCGGCCCTGAATTTCAGGGGGTGCCTCAGGGCGGTGATTGGCATTGGTCTTATATCGCTTTTCATGTTCAGGTCGTTAAACTATGCCTTGCTTGGCGGTGGTTTATCAAGGGCCGGATGATTATTTTGAGGGCTATGAAACCCAACTGGCGGCTGGGTGATCCGGTTCCATGAACATGGCCTGTCCTGATCCGCTGCCGGGCCAAAATCGCGCGGTCATCCTGTCGGGATACTATCTGGCTGGATATGATATGCCCCGATCCGGCAAGAATTGCCGAATATCAATGTGCATTTAAGTAAAAATCCGGATTTAACATCCAAAACACAACATAATGGCAGCATTTTCGCCTCAAATAAGGTTTTCGCCGATTGGGTTCTTGAAACCCGCGGCCCCGCGGGGCAAATGCATAGCCCAAAGACGTTGCAACCGGTAACGCCCCCTTTTGATGTTTGAGAGTGCCCATGCCTGAACAATCCCTCGCCCCCGTGCCCGAGCTTTATGTGTCTTACGAAAGTGCTCAGAAGCTGAAATCCGAAGCCGCCGATCTGATCAGTTGGGATCTGACGCCGCGCCAGATCTGCGATCTGGAATTGCTGATGAATGGCGGGTTTGCGCCGCTCAAAGGGTTTTTGCCAGAGGCCGATTACAACAGCGTTGTCACAGATATGCGGTTGGCGAACGGCGCGCTCTGGCCGATGCCGATCACGCTGGATGTGTCCGAGGAATTCGCCGAAGGGCTGGAACTGGGGCAGGATATAGCGCTGCGCGATCAGGAGGGTGTGATCCTGGCCACGCTTACGGTTACCGACCGCTGGTCGCCGGACAAGGCGCATGAGGCAAAGCATGTTTTTGGCGCAGATGATCAGGCGCACCCGGCGGTGAATTATCTGCATAATCAGGCGGGCAAGGTATATCTTGGCGGGCCTGTCACCGGCATTCAGCCGCCGGTACATTATGATTTTCGGGCGCGGCGCGATACGCCGAATGAGCTGCGGGCCTATTTCCGCAAGCTGGGCTGGCGCAAGGTGGTGGCGTTTCAGACCCGCAACCCGCTGCACCGGGCGCATCAGGAACTGACATTCCGCGCCGCGCGTGAGGCGCAGGCCAACCTGCTGATTCATCCGGTCGTAGGCATGACCAAACCCGGCGACGTGGATCATTTCACCCGTGTGCGCTGTTATGAGGCCGTTTTGGATCAGTATCCCGGTTCAACCACCACCATGAGCCTTTTGAATCTGGCGATGCGCATGGGTGGCCCGCGTGAGGCGGTGTGGCACGGGCTGATCCGGGCCAATCACGGCTGTACCCATTTCATTGTCGGCCGCGATCATGCCGGACCGGGCAAAAATTCAGCCGGGGAAGATTTTTACGGGCCATATGAGGCGCAGGATTTATTCCGTAAATACCAAAGTGAAATTGGCTGTGAGATGGTTGATTTCAAACATATGGTCTATGTGCAGGAACGCGCGCAATATGAGCCCGCCGATGAGATCGAGGGCGATGTGACGGTTCTGAATATTTCAGGCACCGAGCTGCGCCGCCGTCTGTCAGAGGGGCTGGAGATTCCGGAATGGTTTTCTTTCCCCGAGGTTGTGGCCGAATTGCGCAAAACCCGCCCGCCACGGGCCAAACAGGGGTTTACAGTATTTTTCACCGGGTTTTCCGGCTCGGGCAAATCCACCATTGCCAATGCTTTGATGGTCAAGCTGATGGAAATGGGTGGCCGTCCGGTGACGCTTCTGGATGGCGATATTGTGCGGAAAAATCTGTCATCCGAGCTGGGATTTTCCAAGGAACACAGGGATTTGAATATCCGGCGGATTGGCTATGTGGCCTCGGAAATTACCAAAAACGGCGGCATCGCCATCTGCGCGCCAATCGCACCCTATGCCAGCACCCGGCGGCTGGTGCGCGAGGATATTGAGGCATTTGGTGCCTTTGTCGAGGTGCATGTGGCCACCTCGATCGAGGAATGCGAGCGCCGCGACCGCAAGGGGCTTTACAAGCTGGCGCGCTCTGGAAAGATCAAGGAATTTACCGGGATTTCAGACCCTTATGATGTGCCCGAAAAACCAGAACTCAAGGTTGAGACGGAAAATGTTGAAGTGGATAATTGCGCCCATCAGGTGATTTTGAAGCTCGAGCAGATGGGCCTGATTGCCGGGTAGGGCCGATGGGCCACCCCCTATATGCGATTTCTCTGACCACAATTCCACCAAGGTTTGACCGGCTTGGGCCGGTCATATCAAGCTTGCTGGCACAAACCCCCGCGCCAGAGCGGGTGTACCTGTGCCTGCCTGATAATTACCAACGATTTGACGGCACATATTCAATGCCGGATTTGCCCGAGGCTGTTGAAATTCTGCGTTGCCCGGATGATTTGGGCCCCGCGACAAAGGTTCTGGTTGCAGCGGGCAGGTTGGCGGGGGAATTGGATGCGCTGATCTACTGCGATGATGACTGGATCATGCCACCCTTTTGGGCCGCGCGCCTGCTTGCCGCACGGCGGCCCGGGCAGGCAGTGACAGGTGCGGGGTTTTCAGTTTCCCGCCTTGGCAGAATGGGAGCAGCGCCAGAATTCACCGATATAGCGCAGGGGTTTGCCGGTGTTCTGATCAACCCGGAATGGCTTTGCGGGGCAGAGTTTGTGCCGCCTGATAGTGCCTGGTGGGTTGATGATATATGGCTTTCGGGCCAGTTTGCGCGGCAAAATATACCGATCACTATAGCACCAGACACTCGGGCGGGCCTGCGGCTTGCCACCCATGATGCGCATGGCCTGCAGGATGCTGCCTTGGGCGGGAAAAATCGTGATCAGGCCAATCGCGCCTGTGCCGGGATGATGCATGCGCGGTTTGGCATCTGGCCTGAACTTTCTGTCAGAGTGGATGCGAAGCACGATCAATAAGGCCCGTGAAGTGGCCAAAAAGACTTGTGGCATTTACATTTTAATCCACAACTTATTGTGTTTATCCCCAACAAATAGCTTTACAGGCGGCCCGAAAGACAGCACCATATGTTGTATAGGCGTGGGGAATAGCCCCCGCTTATAGAGCACACACCCGGCGTTTGGGGCGCTGCCGCCCCGATGCTACAACAAAAAGAGGTGGCGCAATGGCCTTGTCCGAGCAGTTTATGCAAGAAGATCTTCACCCCATTGATATTGTCCAGCACATCGCACAGGACCATGAATGGGATTTTGACCGTATCGCAGATGATCAGATCGCCATGGTGGTTGAAGGCCAGTGGCGCAGCTATTCGATTACCCTGGCCTGGTCGGGCTATGATGAGGTTCTGCGGCTGGTCTGCACCTTCGAGATGGAGCCCCCGCGCGAGAAAATGCCGGTGCTTTATGAGATGCTAAACGAGGTCAATGATCAATGCTGGGCCGGGGCGTTCACCTATTGGGATGAGCCAAAGCTGATGGTCTATCGTTACGGTCTGGTGATGACCGGCGGGCAGGAGGCCAGCGCCGATCAGATTGATACGCTGATCACGGCCGCCGTATTGAGCTCCGAGCGCTATTACCCGGCGTTTCAACTGGCCGTCTGGGGCGACAGCAGCCCCAAACAGGCGCTTGAAGTGGCCATTGCAGAGGCCTACGGGCGCGCGTAAACCTGATCCCGCGAAGGTAGGGCGGGAGAGGTTGATGAATTTGGATCATGTGGCAAGGAACGGTCTGGTATTGCTGGGCTGTGGCAAAATGGGCTCGGCGATGCTGGCGGGGTGGCTGGCGCAGGGCTTGCCTGCAGCTTCGGTTTGGGTGATTGATCCCAAGCCCTCGGATTGGCTGCTGGGCAGTGGCGTTCATGTCAATGCGGATTTGCCCGCCATGCCTGGGATTGTTCTGATTGCCGTCAAGCCGCAGATGATGGGCGCCGCGCTGCCTACGCTGGCGGGCATGGGCAATGGAGAGACTCTGTTTGTCTCGGTCGCGGCGGGCACGAAGATTGCCGCCTATGAGGCGGCGCTGGGGGATGAAAGCCATATCATCCGCGCCATGCCCAACACGCCTGCGGCGGTGGGCAAGGGCATCACCGCGATCATCGGCAATGCCCATGCAACCGCTGCCGAGATGGATCTGGCCGAGGCGCTATTGGCGGCCGTGGGGCAGGTTGTCAGGCTTGAGGATGAGGCGCAGATGGATGCGGTGACGGGCGTGTCCGGTTCAGGCCCGGCCTTTGTGTTTCACCTGATTGAATGCCTCGCGGCGGCGGGTGAAGCACAAGGCCTGGCCCCGGATCTGGCCTTGCAACTGGCCCGCGCCACGGTGGCCGGGGCGGGCGCATTGGCCGAGCAAGCAGGGGAAACACCGGCGCAGTTGCGGGTGAATGTGACCAGCCCCAATGGTACCACGCAGGCCGGGCTTGAGGTGTTGATGGATGCTGAAACCGGCCTGTCGCCGCTGATGAAGGCAACTGTTGCGGCGGCCACAAACCGCTCAAGGGAGCTGGCGGATGGCTGATCTGAGTTTCGACGATTTTCTGAAGGTTGATATCCGTGTGGGCCAGGTAATAAAGGCCGAGCCATACCCCGAAGCGCGCAAACCGGCGATCAAGATGTGGATCGATTTCGGCCCTGAAATTGGCGAGAAGAAAACCTCGGCGCAGATCACGGTGCATTATACACCCGAAAGCCTGATCGGGCGGCAGGTGATGGCTGTGGTGAACTTTCCGCCGCGCCAGATCGGTCGGTTCATGTCCGAGGTGCTGGTGCTGGGGCTGAGTGATGCGGAGGGCGCGATCGTGCTGCTCAGCCCGGATCACGAGGTGCCGATTGGCGGGAGAATGCATTGAAACATCTATTGCTGACCCGCCCCTTGCCGGAGCGTGTGATTGCGGCGGCGCAGGCATTGTTCAGGGTGGATATCCGCGATGAGGCGGGCGCCATGAGCATTGCCGGGATGCACGCGGCACTGAATGACTATGACGCGGTTCTGCCCACCTTGGGGGATATGTTCTCGGCGGATGTGTTTGCCGGGATCAATGCGCCGCGCTGCAAAATTCTTGCCAATTTCGGCGTGGGTTTCAACCATATTGATGTCAAAGCGGCGCGGGCTGCCGGGGTTACGGTGACCAATACGCCCGGTGCCGTGACCGATGCCACGGCCGATATTGCCATGACTTTGATCTTAATGTCTGCCCGCCGCGCCGGTGAGGGCGAGCGTATGGTGCGCGCCGGGCAATGGACCGGCTGGACGCCGACGCAGATGCTGGGCCTGCATGTGAGCGGCAAGACCGTGGGCATTGTGGGCATGGGCCGGGTCGGGCAGGCGATTGCCCGGCGCTGCCATTTTGGCTTTGGCATGAAGGTGATTTATTTCAA
The DNA here is from genome assembly GCA_021775255.1 of Roseovarius sp. Lineage (GTDB taxonomy): Bacteria > Pseudomonadota > Alphaproteobacteria > Rhodobacterales > Rhodobacteraceae > Roseovarius. The sequence goes on along the minus strand of JAJFIA010000020.1, from coordinate 6,568 downwards.
CCGCTCACCCAAAGAGCTGACGTTTGAGGCGAGGCAAGCGGTAACGCTTGAAGAGCTGGCCGGTAAAGCCGACATTGTTGTTGTCGCTGTACCGGGGACGGCAGAAACCCATCACCTGATTGGAAATGATGTTTTTGCCGCAATGAAAACCACAGGCCATTTTATTAACATCTCACGCGGTGATGTGGTTGATGAAGCGGCTTTGGTCGCTGCCCTGCAAGCAGGCCAAATCTCTGGGGCGGGTCTTGATGTTTACGAATTTGAACCACAGGTGCCACAAGCGTTAACCACGATGGAAAATGTGACGCTTTTGCCGCATCTGGGCACGGCGGCACTGGAAGTGCGCGAGGCGATGGGGCTGATGGCGGTTGAAAACCTGCGGGCGTATTTCAGCGGTGAAGCCCCGCCCGATCTGGTGAACTGATCCGGGATCTGATCCGGGGCCTGCAAATTTTTCCGCGCCGTCAGGCTTGACCTTTGCTCGGCCTTAGGGTCCGCTGATGCAGCTATTCTATGAGGTCAGCCCATGTTTCAACCCGCCATTACCGGCAGCGGCGTATTTACCCCCGATGAGATCATCAGCAATGATGAGCTGGTGGCTGCGTTCAATGCCTATGCCGAGAAATTCAATGCTGAAAATGCCGCTGAGATTGCCGCCGGAAAGGTGGCGGCCAAAGCGCCTTCCTCGTCGGAGTTTATCGTTAATGCCTCAGGCATTCACCAGCGTCATGTGATGGATAAGACCGGGGTTCTGGATCCGGATGTGATGCATCCCATGCTGCGGCAGCGCGCCGATGATGAGCCGGGGATCATGGCCGAGATGGCGCAGGATGCCTGCATGAAGGCGCTGGAACAGGCCGGGCGGGCCGCGTCCGAGATTGATCTGGTGATCTGTGCCGCCAGCAATCATGAGCGCCCCTATCCGGCGATTGCCATTGAAATTCAACAGCTTATTGGCGCTGGCGGCTTTGCCTATGATATGAATGTGGCCTGTTCATCCGCCACATTCGGGATACAGGCGGCGGCGGATATGATCCGGGCGGGATCGGTGCGCAAGGCGCTGGTGGTCAGCCCCGAGATTTGTTCGGGCCATCTGGAATGGCGGGATCGCGATTGTCATTTCATCTTTGGCGATGTCTGCACCGCACTGGTGCTGGAGCGGGCGGATGAGGCAAGAGGCGGGCATTTCAAAATCCGCTCAACCCGTTGTGCCACGCAGTTTTCCAACAATATCCGCAACAATAACGGCTATCTGCGCCGGTCGCGCCCGGCAGGGACGGCAGACAGGCGGGACATGCAATTCATGCAGGAGGGCCGGAAGGTTTTCAAGGAAGTGCTGCCGCTGGTGGCCAGCCATATTGCCGGGCACATCGCCGACGAGGGCGTGAGCGCCGATCATCTGAAACGCCTGTGGCTGCATCAGGCCAACAAGGCGATGAATGATTTCATTGGCCGCAAAGTGCTGGGGCGGGTGCCGGAACCGGAGGAACAACCCAATATTTTGCAGGATTATGCCAATACATCCTCGGCCGGGTCGATCATCGCGTTTTCAAAATATTCCGATGATCTTGCGCCGGGGGATACCGGGCTGATCTGCTCGTTCGGGGCGGGGTATTCTGTGGGTTCCGTGCTGGTCGAGCGGGGGTGAATCAAGGCCGGAATTCCGCGTGCGATAGACAAAATCGCTTTAGACATGACATTTGTGAATAAAATGGTTAATGGGAGAAGATTTCAAAGGCAGAGCAGGGTGAGCAATCGCCTTTTGCAGGGGTTAAGTGAATGTCGGTTATTTCAAGCTATCTCAAAAAGCATATCGAGGCGCTGGTCAAGGATGTGGGCATCGAGCCCGCCTGTCAACTGACCGGCAAATCCAAAGCAACGCTGGGCAGGTATTACTCGGATCATCCCGAACATGCCGACAGGTTCATGCCGGTGGATGCGGTGGCCGCGCTTGAGCAGGCCGCCTCTTATCCGCATGTGACCGCTGCATTGGCGGAATTGAAAGGCATCAGCCTGTCATTCGACAAACTGAAGAAAAACACCGATCAGGGCGGCGGGGTGAACAGCTCTGTGATTGAGCTGGCGCAACGATTTGCAATGCTGATGGCCGAATATCAGCAATCCATGGAAGATGGCATCATCACCGTGAACGAGGCCAAGCGCCTGCTGAAAGAAACCACCGCCTTGCAGCAGGTGCTGATTGATATGAAGCTGCATCTTGAGGATGAAACTGTCTGAAGAGTAGCGCCGAAAGCTCCTGAAATAAAGGCATGTGGCAGCGGCGGCAGAGAGCTGTGTCTTTGAGACCCCGCCGGCGCTTTCGCCCGCGAGATTTAACATTATGTGAAAAGGATGACCCCATGAGCGATATTACCCGTATCCATACCGGTGCCCGGATGAGTCAGGGTGTGAAATTCAACGGGCTGATCTATCTGGCCGGGCAGGTTGGCACCCCGGGCGATAGCGTGACGGATCAGACCAAAGCCTGCCTTGATAAGGTTGACAGCCTGCTGGCCGAGCTGGGATCAAATAAAACCCGCATCCTGCAAACAACGATCTGGCTGGCGGAAATGGCCGATTTTGCCGAGATGAACGCGGTTTGGGATGCCTGGGTGCCGCAGGGCCATACGCCCGCGCGCGCCTGTGGTGAGGCCAAACTGGCGGCACCGGAATATCGGGTGGAAGTGATGGTGATCGCGGCGGAAAATTCTTGAACCCATAGCGATGGACGCCAACCCTTGGCTGCGCTATCAGGCGGGCAGTTAACCCTTAAGGAAGGCACAAATATGTCCGGCCATGGCGCTCCGATTCCGATGACATCCAGCAAATGCGGGGCCCTTAAAGGCATGGCCGAGGTGCCCGGCGATAAATCCATCTCGCACCGGTCGCTTATTCTGGGCGCGCTGGCGGTGGGCGAAACCCGCATCTTTGGGCTGCTGGAAGGCGATGACGTTTTGGATACCGCCCGGGCGATGCGGGCGTTCGGGGTTGAGGTTACGGATCATGGCGGTGGCGAATGGTCTGTGAATGGCGTGGGCGTGGGCGGCTTTGCCGAGCCTGATCAGGTGATCGACTGCGGCAATTCCGGCACCGGTGTGCGGCTGATCATGGGGGCGATGGCGACCTCGCCGATCACCGCCACTTTTACCGGCGATGCCAGCCTCAACAGCCGTCCGATGGCGCGGATCACCGATCCGATTGTCTTGTTTGGCGCGCAATCCTTTGGCCGCAAGGGCGGGCGTCTGCCGATGACCATTGTGGGCGCGGTGGATCCCCTGCCGGTGAGCTATACTGTGCCGATGCCTTCGGCGCAGGTGAAATCGGCGGTGCTTCTGGCGGGGCTGAATGCGCCGGGCAAAACCGTGGTGATCGAGCGCGAGGCCACCCGCGACCATACCGAGCGCATGCTGGCAGGCTTCGGCGCGGAAATTGAGATTGAAAACACCGATGAGGGCCGGGTGATCCGCCTCACCGGTCAGCCGGAACTGAAGCCGCAGACCATCACCGTACCGCGTGATCCAAGCTCGGCCGCTTTCCCGGTCTGTGCCGCTTTGATCACCGAAGGATCAGACGTGCTGGTGCCAAATATCGGCCTCAACCCCACCCGCGCCGGGCTGTTCACCACATTGATTGAGATGGGGGCCAATCTGAGCTTCGAGAATGAGCGCAGTGAGGGCGGTGAGCCGGTGGCCGATCTGCGGGCGCGCTTTTCGCCCGATATGAAGGGCGTTGAAGTGCCCCCCGCCCGCGCGGCCTCGATGATTGATGAATATCCGGTGCTGTCGGTGGTGGCGGCTTTTGCCAGAGGCGATACCATCATGCGCGGTGTCAGGGAACTCCGGGTCAAGGAATCCGACCGCATCGAGGCCATGGCCACCGGCCTGCGGGCCAATGGGGTTGAGGTTGAAGACGGCCCCGACTGGTGGATTGTCACGGGCAAAGGCCCCGGCCATGTGCCCGGTGGGGCCACCTGTGCCAGCCACCTCGATCACCGCATCGCCATGTCTTTCATGATCCTCGGCATGGGGTCGGAAAAACCGGTGAGTATTGATGACGGCAGCCCGATCACCACATCCTTTCCGGTATTTGAATCCCTGATGGCCGGTTTGGGCGCACAGATCAGGCGCAGCAATCCCTAAAGCATCCGTCAGCCGATGAGGTCAGTGCCTTGCCACGGTTGCGATCAGCCATACGGCACCACTGAAACCCCGAGTAAATTCAACAAGCGGGCTGCATGAAATCGGGGGGATTGCCGGAGAAGGTCAGCAGCGCGTCTCGGTCCTTGACCAGCTTGGCCACCGCCTTGCCCCATTTCACACCGTAGTTTTCGACGAAGAAATCGAAGGCGAGGTTGGCCTTGGCTTTTTTCTCGGCCTGACCGATGGCCTGCTGTCATCGCTGCAACAGGGGCAGCAGTTGCAAATTACCTTCAGTGCCTGGGACGGCAACACGTTCAACGTGCCGATGTCGCTGACAGGCTTTGCGGCAAGTTTTGAAAAACTCAAATAATCCGGGCGATAGCACGACCCGGCAGGCGCATGGCGGATGAAAACACCTGGATGGGTGGCGGAGACGAAGCCCGCCATAAAGAGTATGCAATCAAACGCATTCAGAAATCTATAGCTTTGTAAATAAACGATAAATAAAAATATTGCGGTAATCTCAATATACAATCTTGTGCAATCATACGCAGTCAATTACTCTGTTTATGTGGGGTAAGTTGTTGGGTAGCTGAATGCCAAAAATTACAGATGAATTGTCTGCCTTAGATGTGAAGCGTCTTGCCCATCCAGGCGGAAATCGAAATGTCCTGATTTCGGTGGGTGGTGTTCCCGGTCTGCACATGCAGTTGACGCCCAAGCGCGGGCGCTCTTGGGTGCTGCGCGCAAAGGTTGGCACGGCGCGCCGTGATATCGGCTTGGGCGGTTTCCCGGCGGTCACATTGGCGCAAGCGCGCGAAAAGGCCCGTGAGGCGCGCGACATGATCAGCCAAGGCATTGACCCGATAGAGGAACGCAAAACAGCCAAGGCCGCTCTTGCAACCGCCCAGCGCCGTGGCCTGACCTTTGCCGATGCAACCGACAAATACCTTGCCGCCAAGCTGGACGCCTTCAAAAATGCCAAACACCGCCAACAATGGCGCAACACGCTTGAAACCTATGCCAAGCCCAGCCTTGGCAAGATGCTGGTGCAAGACATTGCAGTGCAAGACGTGCTGCACGTGTTGGAACCTATTTGGACAGATAAGACCGAAACCGCGTCACGCCTTCGGGGCCGGATAGAGGCGGTGCTGTCATGGGCAACGGTGGCGGGGCATCGCACGGGCGACAATCCGGCGCGATGGGCTGGCAACCTCAAGGAACTCTTGCCCGCACCTTCCAAGGTCGCAAAGGAAGAAAACCAACCCGCCTTGCAGATTGATGATGCCCCGCGATGGTTCGCAGCCCTTCGGACCCGCGAAGGCTTTGGCGCGCGGGCTTTGGAGTTTCTGACCCTGACAGCAACCCGGTCGCAAGAAATACGCGGCGCGCTGTGGGAAGAAATAGACTTGGACAAGGCGCTGTGGATCATCCCGGCGGCGCGGATGAAAATGACCCGCGAACACCGCATCCCGCTATCGGGTGAGGCTTTGGCGTTGCTGCGAGCCTTGCCACGGCTGGCAGACAACCCGCTGGTGTTTCCGGCACCGCGTGGCGGGCAGTTGTCGGACATGACCCTTTCAGCAACCACGAAGCGGATGCATGAGGCCGATATCAAGGAAGGCGGCGCGGGCTTTATAGACCGGGCATCAAAACGCCCCGCTGTGCCGCATGGGCTGCGCAGCACGTTTCGCGATTGGGTGGCAGAACGCACAACCTATCCCGGAGATATGGCAGAGGTGGCGCTGGCGCATCGGATCAGCAACGTGGTGGAGGCATCCTATCGGCGCGGTGACATGGTGGAAAAGCGCCGAAAAATGATGGGCGATTGGGCTGGGTATTTGGCCGGGGTGGAACGGTCGGGAAATGTGGTGAGGATTGGGTGACAGAAAACACAATATTATCAGTGCTTGCAGATGTAATTGAAAAACATTTGCCATCTACAAGCCGAGCCACCCAAAGAGGTTCAGCGTATACACAGCAAAGCGAGGAACACGCGTCTGGCTTGATAACGACGCTCCTAACGAATGCTGAAGTTTTTGGCGCATCGCACGACATAGAAGCCCTAGATGATCTCTTTCGCAGCCTCATCAACACACAAAAGCAATTGAAACGAATTTCATTCCCCGCACGGAAATCGATCAACAGCATAGGGTCAATATGGGCACAATCTAGTGATTTCGCTCTGATAGAGTCCTTTAGCGAGTCGGTCCAGAACATAGCAGAGGCGGTAGGCATGGCGCGTTCTGCACGAAGAAATCTCAAGCCTGCGTCTGCAAAAAGAAACTGGGAAGCTGCCGCAATTGCGGGCGCTTGCCGAGGCATATGGGGAGCCGAGAATTTTTTTGCAACCAATGATGATGTGGACGATTTTCTATTAAACCTCAATGCATTATCGAGTGAGATTAGTGGAATATCGGTTGAAAGGC
>JAJFIA010000019.1 GCA_021775255.1 Roseovarius sp. | reverse complement strand
ACCATCAACAATTACGCCCAGACCAGCGGCATCGCCAAGAAGGAAAAGATCAGCTTTACCGGCGATGATGCCCGTGAGGGGCTGACCTGTGTGCTGTCGGTCAAGGTGCCCGACCCGAAATTCAGCTCGCAGACCAAGGACAAGCTGGTCAGTTCCGAGGTGCGCCCGGCGGTTGAGGGGCTGATCAATGAAAAGCTGGCCGAGTGGTTCGAGGAAAACCCGAATGAAGCGAAGATGATCGTTGGCAAGATCGTCGAGGCCGCTATCGCCCGCGAGGCGGCGCGCAAGGCCCGCGATCTGACCCGGCGCAAAACCGCGATGGATGTGAATTTTCTGGCGGGCAAGCTCAAGGATTGCTCGGAAAAAGATCCCTCCAAAACCGAGGTGTTTCTGGTGGAAGGCGATAGCGCCGGTGGCTCGGCGCAGACGGGCCGGGATCGGGGAACGCAGGCGGTGCTGCCTTTGCGCGGCAAAATCCTCAATGTCGAGCGCGCGCGGTTTGACCGGATGCTGAATTCACAGGAGATCGGCAATCTGGTGATGGCGCTGGGCACCGGCATTGGCCGCGATGAATTTGACATATCAAAACTGCGCTATCACAAGGTGGTCATCATGACCGATGCCGATGTGGATGGGGCCCATATCCGCACATTGTTGCTGACGTTTTTCTACCGGCAGATGCCCGAACTGATCGAAGGCGGTTACCTCTATATCGCGCAGCCGCCGCTTTACAAGGTGATGCGCGGCAAATCCGAGGTTTATCTCAAGGATCAACCGGCACTTGAGGATTACCTGATTGCCCAGGGCACTGATGACGCGGTGCTGCGGCTTGGCACGGGCGAGGAAATCACCAGTCAGGATCTGGTGCGCGTGGTGGAAGAGGCGCGGCAGGTGAAGCGCATACTTGAGGCCTTCCCCACCCATTACCCCCGCCACATCCTTGAACAGGCAGCGATTGCCGGGGCGTTTCAAACGGGCCGGATCGATGCCGATCTGCAGGGCGTGGCCGATGCGGTGGCCGCACGGCTGGATCAGATCGCGCTGGAATATGAACGCGGCTGGCAGGGGCGCCCGACGCAAGATCACGGCCTGCGGCTGACCCGCATCCTGCGCGGGGTTGAAGAGCTGCGCACATTGGATGGCCCGGTTCTGCGCTCGGGCGAGGCTGTTAAGCTGGGTCAGAAAACCACCACCTTGCAGGAGGTTTACATGCAACCCGCCACGCTGATCCGCAAGGACCGCTCACAGATGATCCATGGCCCGCTCGATCTGCTGGCTGCGGTGCTGAATGAGGGCGAAAAGGGCCTCAGCCTGCAACGCTATAAGGGTCTGGGTGAGATGAACCCGGATCAGTTGTGGGAAACCACGCTCGACCCCGAGGCACGCACATTGTTGCAGGTCCGGATTGATGACATGGCCGAGGCGGATGATTTGTTCACCAAGCTGATGGGCGATGTGGTGGAACCACGCCGGGAGTTTATACAGCAAAATGCGTTGAGTGTTGAAAACCTCGATATCTAGGCTAGGGTCGGGCTGAACCCTGTGAGGCCCGGCCATGGATATAGTATATGACAGTCAGTTCAAATCCATCGCGGATTTTGTATTAACCCGCGATTTGCCGGTGCCCGAGGCGGCGCTGCGATTTGCTTCAACCCTGCTGATTGACACGCTGGGCATTGCCGCAGGCGCGGTGGCGCTGGATGTGGCGCGTATTGCCCGCGATTTTGCCGCTGATTTTCATGGCACGGGCAGCCCGGCAAATGCCGCCACCATGCTGTTTGATGGCCGCCGCGTCAGCCTGCCGGGGGCCGCCTGGGCGCTGGCCACGCAGATTGACAATCTCGATGGCCATGACGGCTATAACCCCACCAAGGGTCATATCGGCGTGGCCGTGGTACCGGCGTTGATTGCCTTTGCCGAGCGGCACCCGGAATTGACCGGGCGGCAGGCGCTGAGCGCTTTGGTGATGTCTTATGAGGTTGCGGCCCGTGCCGCCCTTGCGTTGCATGCCACGGTTTCGGATTACCACACGTCGGGGGCGTGGAATGCGTTGGGTGTGGCCGCGCTGGGCTGTAGACTTGAGGGGATGGATAATGAAACCCTGAGACAGGCCCTTGGCATTGCCGAATATCACGGGCCGCGCAGCCAGATGATGCGCGAGATTGACAACCCCACGATGCTGCATGATGGCTCGGGCATGGGTGCTTATATAGGCTGCAATGCCGCATTGCTGGCGGCGCGTGGCTTTACCGGCGCACCTGCGATCACCGTTGAAGCGCCTGAGGTGGCACCTATCTGGGCTGATCTGGGGGATAGATGGACGGTTGAGCTGAACTATATCAAACCTTATCCGATCTGCCGCTGGGCCCATGGCGCGCTGGATGCGTTGCGCAAACTGATGAATGAGAGTGGCGTGACGGCGGATAACGTTGCGGCAATCAGGGTCAACACATTTGCCGAATCCGCGCGGCTTTATGCGGGTATGCCCGATACCACCTCAAAGGCGCAATATTCGCTTAATTTCGCGCTGGCCACGCAGCTTTTACATGGCCGCATTGGCCCCGAACATATCACCGGTGAGGGCCTGAAGGATCCGCGTGTCGCGGCGCTTGTTCCCAAAATTACCGTCACCGAAGAGCCGCGCCATTCCGCGCGTTTTCCGGCTGGCCGCTGGTCGGATATCGAGGTGACGCTAAACGAAGGCACGGTCCTGAAATCCGGCGATATGAACGCCCGTGGCGGGCCTGAGGCGCCGATGTCTGATGCAGAAGTGCGTGAGAAACTGCATTTCATGGCAGGGCGGGTTTTGCCGCCTGCACGTATCAATGCGCTGTGGGATATGCGCGACGCGTTACTTGACCCCGGCTTCAAATTCTCGTCTCTTGGCGCTTTGGTATTCCCGGCAACCGAGGCCCAATGATCAAACAGCCCCCCCGCATCCTTTTGCATAACGATACCACCGACAAGATGGCCGAGCGCCTGCACGCCGCCATGCCCGATGCGCAGATTGCCTGCTGCCAGAGCTATCAGGGCCTGCCCGCAAAGCTGGCGGAATTCAAACCCAATATCGCCTATTCCATCTGTTTCAAGGGCCGCGCGGGCTTCCCGCGTGAGGCGCTGCTTGGGGCCGATGGGCCGGAATGGATTGCGGTGGGCGGCTCGGGCGTCGATCATCTTGCCCCTTGGGAGGCGGCCAGAACCACTGTCACCAATTCCGCCGGGGTCGCGGCTTCGATGATGGCGGAATATGTCTTTGGCATGGCGTTGCATTTCACACTGGATATCGCCGGGCTTGAGGCCGACCGGGCCGGGCAATACTGGCGCAGTGGCCGGCTGATGACGCCGCTCCGGGGCAAGACCATCCTGATCGTGGGCCTTGGCCATACCGGGCAGGCTGTGGCGGCGCGGGCCAAGGCGTTTGGCATGCATGTCATCGGCACCCGCGCCCGGCCCGCGCCGATGGAAAACGTGGATGAGGTGTTTGCCAGCAATGATCTGGCGCAGCTTTGGCACCGCGCTGATGTGGTCGTGCTCTCGGTGCCGCTTTTGCCCACGACCCACAGCCTGATGAACGCCCATGCCTTTGCCCTGATGAAAGACACGGCGGTTTTGGTGGATGTCTCACGCGGCGGGGTTCTGGATACCGCCGCGCTGACCAATGCCATGCGCCACGGGGCCATTGCCGGAGCGGCGATTGATGTGTTCGAGGCCGAGCCATTGCCCTTTGACAGCCCGCTCTGGGGGTTGGATAATGTGATCATCTCGCCGCATTGTTCCTCGGTCTATGCTGAATGGGGGCATGATTCCTTCACGCTGTTTCTGGAAAACCTCGCGCGTTGGCGCAAGGGCGGGGCACTGCAAAATATTGTCAGCCCTAAGCGTGGTTATTAAAGCCAAAAAGGGATACATCCCGCATATCCGCCGGATCAGAAACCCGGGTTGAAACCACACCCGCAGGCGCATGAACTGCACATTACGACAAGATTCAACGCCTCTACCGATCCGGGTATTCTCATATTACCCCGTAGATTTTTATTGCTTTTGACATGAATCATCCAGATTATCCCGGGCAGATGCTAGAATGGGCTGCGTGGGAACACGCTATTCTGATTAAATTTCAAAAAGGGAATGAAAACATGACAAATTTCAAAAGAGTCTGTGCTCTGGGCCTGGCTGTTTCGCTTATCCCCTGTGTCGCTACGGCGCAGGACTGGAGTGGTGTTTATGGCGGCCTCACGCTTGGGTATACATTTCATGATGCAAAGCACCGTTTTTCAAATGGCGCACCATCTGATGATTCAGATCCCGATGGTGTTCTTTACGGCGGATTTGCCGGATATGCGCTTCAATCCGGGCAAATGGTCTATGGCATTGAGGTGACTGCCGAAGGCAGTAGTGCTTCCGGCTCATTCACCAATCTTTCGGGGGCCACATCAGGCGGCAAGGCAGAGTTGAATGTTCAGGGCGCTGTTCGGGCCATACTGGGCTATGCGGGTAATCTGGGCACGTATCCGGCCCTGTTTTATGGCGCAGCGGGCTGGGCCGTAGGTGATTTCGATTTCCGCGGCGGGCCAAGTGCCACGCCAGCCGCAGGTCGGTATAGCGATACTCTGGATGGCTTCACTATTGGCTTGGGCATGGATACCCGGCTTGGGAATAATTTTTCAATCCGGACAGAATACACCTACACGGATTATGGTAAATCAAGCGGGAACCTGGCTCCGGGTTTTCCCGGTGTGCAAATGCCGGTATCTGTCAATCAGCACGCCTTCCGCATAGGGCTCAGAAAGGATTTCTGAGTTTGTAACAATGCCAGGCTCCGGTGACATACGTAAACCCACCGGGGCCTGGCTTTTTTGCCCGGTGCGTGGGTTACACCCACCCTACGCAAATTAATGCGCCCTAATGCGTTTTAATTCCCCTCTTTATGTCACAAAGCAAAGCCCTGCCTCGTCATAGGTACGAAAGGGGCTTAAACAATGACCAAACCAATCCTGTTGCTGCTTGCCGCATATTTCGCTTGCCTTGCGGCATGGCTTATCATGCTACCACTCACGTTCTATGAAACCATCCCCGGAGTAACTGATACCGGGCCGTTCAATGATCACTTCACCCGCGATGCGGGCTTTGCTTTTCTGGTCAGCGCGGCGGGGCTTTGGCTTGGGGCCATGCGTGGCGACAAAACCCTTGCCCTTCTGGGGGCGGCTTTCCCGGTGTTGCACGGGGCGTTTCATCTGATCTCAATCGGCAATCACGATACCACCCGTGCCATTGGCGATGTCCTGTCCACAGCCGGGATTGCCGCCGTAACGCTGTTCTTTGCCACCCGCGTGAAAGGAGCCACATCATGATCAAATTGATCCTTGGGAAACTGCTGCGTAATTTTGGCCGCAGCCATGCGTATGACATCACCTATATGCTAGAGGTCAATGACATCTGGCCAGGGGCGGCGCTGCGCTATCTTGGCCTTGGGGCCGTCAGCCAGATGAAGGGGCCGGTGCCCGAGGTCTGGGCCGGGGCGGCATTGGCCTCGACCCTGGATGGCGATTGCGGGCCTTGTGCGCAGTTGATTGTTGAAATGGCGGTAAAGGCAGGCGTATCCGAGGCGCAGATTGCCGCCTGCCTTGCCCGTGATCTTGAGGCGGCTGGCCCGGCGGGGCTTGGGTTTCGGTTTGCCGAGGCTGCGATATCGGGCGATATTCAGGCCGATGCCCTGCGTGATGAAATCCGCGCGGTTCATGGTGAAAAGGCCGTGATCGCATGCGCTTATGCCGCTGCATCGGGCCGGGCTTATCCGGTGATGAAACGCGCGCTTGGCCATGGCATGGCCTGTCAAAAGATTGCTCTGGGCGATAGACAGCTTGCCATAGTAAAGATGCCCGCATGACCACTGACGCGCAGGACCCTTTCCAGCAAGAACGCCAGCGCCTGATCGCGCTGGCGTATCGCATGCTGGGTGAGCGGGCGGCGGCCGAGGACGTTGTGCAGGATGTCTGGCTGCGCTGGTCGGGGGCGGCGCATCAGGATATTGAAAACCCCGCCGCATGGCTGCACCGGGTGACGACGCGGGCCGCAATAGATGCGCTGCGTTCGGCCCGAAACCGGCGCGAGACCTATATTGGCCCATGGCTGCCCGAGCCTTTGGTTGCCGAGACCGATCAATCCGGTGAAGACAGGTTTGCCATGGCGCAGGAATGCCATCTGGCGCTTTTATGGGCGATGGAGCGGCTGACACCGGAAGAGCGCGCCGCCTTTATCCTGCGACAGGTGTTTGACACGGAGTATTCCGAACTGGCCGACATCCTGAACAAATCCGAAGCCGCCTGCCGCCAGTTGGTCAGCCGCGCCGCCAGGCAGGTAAAATCACAAAAGCCCCGGTTTGTGCCTGACCCGGCTGAGACCGCCGCACTTCTGGGTAAGTTTGCTCAGGCCACCCTGGCGCAGGACCACGCGACGGTTCTGTCCCTGCTGGCCCCCGATGTTGTGGCCATCAGCGATGGTGGCGGCAAGGTCAGTTCGGCTTTCCGGCCCTTGGTGGGGCCTCAGGAAGTGGCGCAGGTGATCCTGTCGATTGTGTCTAAAAAGGCGGGTATCAAGGGGCTCAAACTGATCCGTGCCAATCACGCCCCGGCGCTTGCCATCCTCGAAGGCGGGCCGGATGATATGATCTATACCATCACCAGTAATGAGGATGGGCTGATCAACTGGATTTATTCCATGCGCAATCCTGATAAATTACCGTTGCATTAATTGCCGTTGCATTAAATGAGCAGATGAACATTGCGCCCCGAGGCGTTTTCGCCCGCCACCTGGGCAGGATTGCGCTCCAGCCATTGGAATGATCGTCTTTTCGCAGGCGGGTGATTTTCATCGGCGCGTCATACCTTAACATTGACTGTAACCATACACCCCTGTACGGCTACATTCAACCCTGTATGGAATCACTCCGATGTCCTTGCTTTCAGCCACAGATCCAAATGCGCACAACACAAATCTGACGGCAGATAACTGGACTCAGGCGGCCCTTTACCTATTGATCAGACAAGGCATCGGCGCCGTTCAAATCACGGCGCTTGCGCGGCAATTAAACGTCACGCGCGGCAGCTTTTACTGGCATTTCGATGATCGCGAGGCGCTGCTTGATGCGCTGGTTGAGGAATGGCGCGCGCGCAATACCGGGGTGATGCTTGAGGCGCTTGCCGGGGCGCAAACCCTTGATGACGGTATTCTTGCCCTGTTTTCCGTCTGGACCGATCACACAAGATTTGATTCCAAGCTTGATCAGGCAATCCGCGATTGGGCGCGCCATTCAGAGGCTTTGATGGCAACGCTCAGGGCCGAGGATGACGCCCGCGTTGCCGCCATTGCCGGGTTTTTCGAGCGTCAGGATTATGAAAAAATCGAGGCTTTCATCCGCGCCCGGGTGATCTATTTCACGCAGCTCAGCTATTATGCCTTGGATGTGGATGAGCCGATGGCCGACAGGCTCAGCTATCTTTCCGCTTATTTCAGCGCCTTTACCGGGCGTGAGATCAACCCTGCAACGGCCTTGGCCTATAGTGCAAGGGTGCTGAAACGTAAGGAAATGCCATGACGCGCCAACGCACCGGCGGTAGACAGGGCCGCGCGGCCAAACGCAAGAATCAGGCCGCCAGCCATTTCGATGCCGCCTGGCGGCAGATCAAAAACCCCTATCCGCCGATCGAGCAATTCAGCGTTGATGAGATTGAAGCGATTCACCAGGCCTCGCTGACGGTGCTCTGTGAGATCGGCATCAAGGTGCTCAGCCCCGAGGCGCGGGAGATTTATGTCAGCGCAGGCATGACGGAAGCCGAAGATCAGGTGATCCGGTTTGGCCCTGATCTGCTGCTTGACCTGATCGCGCAGGCGCCTTCCGAATTCACCCTGCGCAGCCGCAACCGAACCCGTGATTTGCGGATCGGCGGCAATAATGTGGCCCTGGGCACAGCGGGCGGCACGCCCAATTTCTCAAGCCTGCAAAATCCCCGCCATCCCGGCACACAGGCGGATTTCGACAATATCATGCGGGTGGCACAAAGCTTTGACGTGATCCATATGGCCGGGGTGCCGGTTGAGCCGCAGGACATCCCGCCAAACCTGCGTCACTACCACACAGTCAGATCGGCGATTACCCTGACCGACAAAATCTCAGGCGTGTTCTTTCGTGGCCGGCACGTGGTGGCTGACAGTTACGAGATGCTTCGCATCGCCCATGGCCTCAGCCCTGAAGAGTTTGTCAACACGCCCCTCAGCCTTTCGGTGGCCAATTCCAATTCGCCGCTGCAACTGGATCATCTGATGTGTGCGGGCATAATTGATGCCGCCCGTGCGGGGCAGATGATGATCCTCACGCCGTTCACTCTGGCCGGTGCCATGGCCCCGGTCACGATCCCCGGCGCGCTGGTGATGCAAAACGCCGAGGCGCTCGCGGGCCTTGCCCTGTCGCAGATCGTCCGCCCCGGTGTGCCGGTGTGTTACGGCAGTTTCACCTCGAATGTGGATATGAAAACCGGCGCGCCTGCCTTTGGCACGCCGGAATATGTCAGGGCGGCCTTTGCCTCGGGTCAACTGGCGCGGCGCTATGGCCTGCCGTTGCGCTCATCCGGGCCGACCGCGTCAAATGCGCCTGATGCGCAGGCAGCTTACGAATCGCAGATGTCGCTTTGGGGCGCGCTGATGGGCGGGGCCAATATTGTCATGCATGCGGCCGGGTGGCTGGAAGGCGGGCTGGTTTTTTCCGCTGAGAAGATGATCCTTGATATCGAAGTGCTGCAAATGTTCGCCGAAATATTCAAGCCCCTGGCCATCAACGATGCCACCCTTGGGCTTGAGGCCATTCGCGATGTCGGCCATGGCGGGCATTTCTTTGGCACAGCCCATACGCTGGAACGGTTTGAAACCGCGTTTTATTCGCCGTTGGTATCGGACTGGAACAATTATGAAAACTGGGCCGAGCGCGGATCGGTCGATGCCACAACCCGCGCCAGCCGGATTTTCCAGGAAACACTTGCCGCTTATGAGCCGCCACCGCTTGATCCCTCGCGGCTGGAAGAGATTGATGATTTTATCGCCCGGCGCACTGCCGAGGGCGGGGCGGATATCACGCGCTAGAAGCTTCTGCAGAAAAAGGGACTTTTGAAAAAATGTCAGCCCCCGCCCGGGTGGGGGCATGCGATGAGGATAAAGTTTCTCAGGACATCGAAAAATTGCGTGCGCTTTCATTATGTTGCAACGCCCGAATAGCCCCCGCCATGGGGCGGGCGGGGGCTGGCATTTTTTCAAAATGCCAAGGGGCGCATAATTCAGGGGCGTCGAGATTTTGGGGTCATAATGAAAAAACGCTTTGAATTTTCACCGACTCACACCATGGTGAAAAAGCAACCGATTTTTTCATGAGGCCTGCCCATGCATCATTCCGATCTGTCCCGTCACCCGACATTGGGCGCTGACATGCGCGCCCTGCGCAAGGCGCGCGGGGTGACGCTGAGCGATCTGGGCAAATCCCTTGGCCGCTCGGTCGGCTGGCTCTCTCAGGTCGAGCGTGATCTTTCTGAGCCGTCAATCTCGGATCTGCGCCGTATCGCCAAGGCGCTGGATGTGCCTATTTCCATGCTGTTTGGCCAATCGCAGACCCCGGCGGATGAGGCCGGATATGTGGTACGCAAGGCCGCGCGGCGGCAGATTGGATCGGGGCAAGGCGGGTTGATCGAGGAATTGCTGTCGCCTGATCTTACCGATGATTTTGAAATGGTGCATTCCACTTTCGCGCCGGGCAGTCGCGCCGGTGAGATCATTCAGCGGCCCACGCAGGAGGTGGGCTTTCTCATCTCCGGCAAGCTTGACCTGAAGATAAACACGCAACTTTTCACCCTCCATCCCGGCGACAGTTTCCGCATCAGGGGCGAGCCGCATGAGTGGATCAACCCCTATGGTGAACCAGCCGTGGCGATCTGGGTCATCGCCCCGCCGGTCTATTGAGGCGGCGCGGATGAGCTGGAACGCATGGATTATATTCGCGGTTTTTTGGGCAGTGTTCGTGACAACACCGGGGCCGAATGCGGTGAATTGCATTACCAACGGCATGACAATCGGCTTCCGGCGCGGCCTTTGGGCGGTCTTGGCGATCCTGACACAGGCGAGCCTGTTTCTCAGCCTGTCAGCAGCCGGGGTCACGGCGCTGATCATCGCCTCACCCGCCGCTTTTCAGATACTCAAACTGCTCGGCGCGGGGTTTCTTGTCTATCTCGGCATCCGGGGCTGGATCATCGCGAGGCGGCCAGTCAGGGCCGACGAGCGCCCCGGTGCCTCGGTTTACTGGCGGGCCTTGGCCATCGCCACGTTCAACCCCAAATCCGTGGCCGGATACCTTGCCGCCTTCAGCCAGTTCGTGCAGCCGGATGTGCCCATCGGCGCGCAGATGTGGGTGATCTTCCCCACCGCCCTCAGCCTCACCAGCCTGAGCTACGCCGGCTACACCGCCCTTGGCGCAGGGCTGGGCCGGGCGGCGTTGGGCGCGGTGTTCAACGTCTGGCTGCGGCGCATACTGGCGCTTTGTTTCATCATCTATGGCATATTGCTGGGCAGTGCCGCCACACCGGGGCGGGTGTGAAATGCGCATATATAAAGGAGAAAACCCATGACCAAAGGACACTGCCTGTGCGGAGCCGTGACATTCACGGTTGATAAGATCACCGGCCGGGCGACCGCCTGCCATTGCAGCCAGTGCCGCCGTCAATCGGGGCATATCTGGGCCGCAGCGGGCGCACCCATGTCGGGCGTTGAAATCACCGGCCCGGTCAAATGGTATGAGGCCAGCAAAACGGCCAAACGCGGGTTTTGCCCGGAATGTGGATCGTCCTTGTTCTGGAAGGCACATGACGAGGACCAGATCAGCTTTGCTCTGGGCGCATTGGATGAACCCACCGGGGTGACGCTGGAAAGCCATATCTTTGTTGCCGACAAAGGCGATTATTACCAGATCGGCGACGGGCTGCCGCAGCATCCGCAATCCTGACTTTCACAACATCATTGAACCGGAGATCAACAAGATGGCAAATTTCCCAACCACGGCCCGTGTGGTCATCATCGGCGGCGGCGCTGTCGGCACATCCAGCCTTTATCATCTGGCAAAGGCGGGCTGGACCGATTGCGTTTTGCTTGAGAAAAATGAGCTGACCGCCGGCAGCACATGGCACGCGGCGGGCAATGTGCCGACATTCTCGACAAGCTGGTCAATCATGAACATGCAGCGCTATTCAACCGAATTATATGCGGGCCTTGGTGCCGAGGTGGATTATCCGATGAATTACCATCAGACCGGATCAATCCGGCTGGCGCACACGCCCGAGCGCATGCAGGAATTTGAGCGCGCCCGGGGCATGGGCCTTTATCAGGGTATGGACCTTGAGATCATGGGCGAGAGCGACATCAAATCGCGCTATCCTTTCATCGAAACCCATGACCTCAAAGGCGCGTTATATGACCCAAATGACGGCGATATTGATCCCGCACAGCTAACCCAGGCGTTGGCCAAAGGCGCGCGTGACATGGGCGCGCGGATTGAACGGTTTTGCCCCGCGACGGGCGTGAGCCGCGAGCGTGACGAATGGATCGTGCATACCGACAAGGGCGATATCCGCTGTGAATATGTGGTCAATGCCGGCGGCTATTACGCCCAGCGCATTGGCGAATGGTTCAAGCCCTATGGCGGCCGCACCGTGCCGATGATGGTGATGAGCCACCAATATATGCTGACCGATGAGATCCCCGAGCTTGAAGCCTGGAGCCGCGAGACCGGCCACAAACTGCCGCTGTTGCGTGATGTGGATACGTCCTATTACCTGCGCCAGGAAAAGCACGGGCTTAACCTTGGCCCCTATGAGATGAACTGCAAGGCCCATTGGGTGCAGCCCGGTGATCCGATGCCCGAAGATTTCAGTTTTCAGCTTTATCCCGATGATCTGGAACGCCTTGAATGGTATATCGAGGATGCCATGGCGCGGGTGCCCCTGCTGGCCAGCGGCGGCGTCAACAAGGTGATCAACGGCCCCATCCCCTATGCGCCCGATGGCCTGCCTTTGATCGGCCCGATGCCCGGCGTGCCCAATGCGTTTGAGGCCTGTGTTTTCACCTTCGGCATTGCTCAGGCGGGCGGCGCTGGCAAAGTGCTGGCGGAATGGATCACCGAAGGCCAGACCGAATGGGATATGTGGTCATGTGATCCGCGCCGCTATACCGATTACACCGACCGTGACTATTGCATTGAAAAGGGCATGGAAGTTTATGGCAACGAATATGCCATGCATTTTCCATGGCATGAATGGCCCGCGGGGCGCGACAGGAAACTCAGCCCCGTGGATGACCGCGTCAAGGAGCTGGGCGGTGTGATGGGGGCTTATAATGGCTGGGAGCGCGCCAACTGGTTTGCCCATCCCGGCGATGACACCTCTGAGGAAAGCACCCACACCTGGAACCGGATCGGCCCATGGAGCCCGCGCATCCGCGAAGAATGCGAGGCGGTGCGCGATGCCTGCGGCGTGCTTGATCTGCCCGGCTTTACCCGGCTTTGGGTTCAGGGCGCGGGGGCGGATGAGTGGCTGCGCGGTTTTGTCACCGGCGGATTGCCCAAAATTGGCCGGATGAACCTGGTTTATGTGGCTGACAGCCGGGGCCGGATTGTCACCGAATTTTCCTGTCTGCGGCTGGGCGAGGATGATTTCGTGCTGATCACCGCTGCCACCGCGCAATGGCATGACGGCGATCTGGTGCGGAAATCCTTGCCCGTGGGCGTCAGCGTGACCGAGACCACAAACGAGCGCGATGCCTTGCTGGTCGCCGGGCCAACATCGCGCGAGGTGCTAAGTGATCTCGCCGATGCCGATCTCAGCATGGGCTGGCTCACCCATCAGCATTGCACTGTGGCCGGGCAAAAGGCGTTTCTGGTGCGGGTGAGCTTCACCGGTGAGCTGGGCTGGGAGGTGCATGCTGAAAACGCGGCTATCCCGGCGATTTATGAGGCGATTCTGGCGGCTGGCGCCAAACCCTTTGGCATGTATGCGCTGAATTCCTTGCGCATGGAAAAGGGTTACCGCGCCTGGAAAGGTGATCTCAGCACCGATTATTCCATGCTGGAAGGCGGGCTTGAGCGCTTTGTGAAGTTTGACAAACCGCAGGAATTCACCGGCAAGGCCGCCCTATTGGCGGAAAAACAACGCGGTCGCGCCAAAGCATTTGTGACGCTGATTGTTGACGCGGGTGCTGCCGACGCGCCTTATATGTCAACGATCTGGCACAAGGGCGAGATCGTCGGCGAAACCACGTCAGGCGCCTGGGGCTACCGCGTCAATGCCTCGGTGGCGCTGGCCATGGTGCGTGCCGATCTGGCCCTGCCCGGCACCCAATTAGAGGTTGAGATTTACGGAGAGCGCTGCAAAGCTGTGGTGCAGCCGGATGCGCCGTTGTGGGATCCGGACAATGAACGCTTGAGGGCCTAGATGACAGATATAACCCTTCTGGATGGCTCGATCGGGCAGGAGCTGGTGATCCGCGCAGGCGCGCAACCGACGCCTTTGTGGTCAACCACCGTGATGATCGAGCATCCCGGCATGGTGCAAGCAGTGCACGGCGATTACTTCAACGCAGGGGCGACGATTGCCACCACCAACAGCTATGCCCTGCACCGCGACCGGCTGGAGCGTGCCGGGATCGCCGATCAGCTCAAGCCGCTGATCAACGCCGCCCTTGAGGGGGCGGAAAGCGCGCGCATGGCCCACGGCGCGGGGCGGATTGCCGGGGCTTTGGGGCCGCTGGTGGCCTCTTACCGGCCCGATATTCGCATCAATCCCGATCAGGCCGCGCCGCTTTTTGCCGGGCTGGTCGCGATGATGGATGCGCGGGTGGATCTGTTTTTGATTGAAACCGCGGCCTCGCTCGAACAGGCTGAAGGCGCGCTTTTGGGCACGGCAGGGGCCAGTAAACCGGTATGGCTTTCGGTGACGGTGATGGATGATGACGGCACCCGCCTGCGCTCGGGCGAGGGGGTGGCGGAACTGGCCGGGACCCTAGCGCAATACGCGCCCGAGGCCGTGCTGATCAACTGCTCGCGCCCCGAGGCTGTGGCGGATGGGCTTGAAATTCTCAAAACCTTCGGCCTGCCGTTCGGGGCCTATGCCAACGGCTTTACCGGCATCAATCCGGCCTTCCTCAAGGAAGCGCCCACATCGGATGTGCTTGAGCACCGCACTGATCTGGGGCCTGAGGCCTATGCCGATTTTGCTATGGGTTGGGTGGCGCAGGGGGCCACGATTGTGGGCGGCTGTTGTGCGGTGGGGCCATCGCATATTTCCGAGCTGGCGCGGCGGCTCATGCTCGCCGGGCACCGGATCATCTAGGGGCATATGATGCAGATCGAAGAGCGCGAGAAAATCCGGTTTGATCTGCTCCTGACCGAGGGCTTTGTGCTGACGGAATATACCGCCGTGGTGGATATTCTGCGGCTGGCCAACCGGGTCACCGTGCGGCCGGTATTTGAATGGCGCAACCTGTCGGCCAAAGGCGGCCCCATTAGATGCCTCGCCGATGCCTGGGTTGAAACGCTGCCGTTTGATCCCTACCCCGATGCGCATTACGTTATAGCCCTTGGCAATTCCGATCCGGCGCATCCGGGGCTGTCGCTGGGCCGTGAAATTGATCGCTACGTCTCGCGCCAATGCAAGGTGATCCTGCTGGCCGAAGCCGCCAGCCGGTTTATTGCCGAGCGCGGCGATCACGGGCTGACGACCCATTGGGAAAACCGGACAATCCTGGGCGAGAAGATCGGGCTGAACACCAATAATCAGGCGCTGGCCACCGAACAGGGGCTGATCACCACCAGCGCCGGCATGGGATCAACCGTGGATATGATCCTGACGCTGATGGCGCGGCATATTTCGGCCGCCAGCATCTCAACCGTGGCTGATATTCAACTGCATGAGCGCATCCGTGATCCCGGTACATTGCAGCCCTTTGGCGGGAAAAGCATCAAACTGACCGGTGATGAGATACTGGACAAATGCATCGGCCTGATGCAGGCCAATATGGAAGAGCCGCTGCCAATATCCCATCTGGTGCGGCTGGTTGGGGTGTCTTCGCGCTCGCTCGAGAGGCGGTTTCAGGCGCTGCTGGAAACCCGCCCGGCGGAATATTACCGCGCCTTGCGGCTCAACAAAGCCAGCAATCTCTTGCTGAATACCACGATGCCGGTCTCCGAGATTGCCCTCGCCTGTGGTTTTCCCAGCGGCTTTACCCGGCATTACCGCCTGCATTTTGGCCTGACCCCGCAGGCCGTGCGCCGCAGGGGGCGGTAGGGCTAAAGCGAAACCAGGTTTGACTTTCACCACAAGTGTAATACATTGTATTACATATGCCCATTCACAACCGGAAAGCATGGCCAATATGACCACCGTCCCTTTTTCCATGAGACTTGAGAAAGACCTGAAAGCGCACCTCAATCAGGAAGCCAAACGGGTTGAACGCCCTGCATCCTACCTCGCGTCACGGGCAATTTCTGAATATCTTGAGCGGCGAAAATTCGAGCGTGAACTTCTTCTTGAACGTATGGAAGAGGCTAAATCGGGTGTCTTTGTTTCCGAAGACCGCGTAACGGCATGGGTTGATTCATGGTTCACAGATACCGAGCTGCCAAAGCCCGATGCTGATATTAAACCGCGTAAAACCTAGGCCATAAAAATTATATTCCTGCCATCTTCCCTCGATGACCTCGAGTGGATGAAACGCTATTACCAAACCGTTTTTCCCGCTGGAAAGCCAAAAGCGGCAAAACGGTTTCGCAACGCACTGACCACTATCCGCAATAATCCCAAGGCAGGAGCACCTTCTGAGGTGGTGGATTCACTGCGCGAACACCCCATACCCGACACACCATTCACGCTGATCTATCAGCTCACAAAAACAGATATTCGCATTCTTCATGTTAAAGACCAGCGCTCAAGCAAATCCACCGGCCGCCCAAAATTATAGACGCCCTAAATAGGGCCAAAAACTCTGCATCAACCAGAATGACCGACCAGCTCAATCGCAATCGCCGTGCCCTCGCCGCCGCCGATGCAAATCGCGGCAATCCCGCGCCTGAGCCCGCGCGCCTCAAGCGCATTGAGCAACGTCACGATGATCCGCGCGCCCGATGCACCGATGGGATGGCCCAGCGCACAGGCACCACCATTGACATTGATCTTCGCGCGCGCCACGCCCATCTCATGCATGAAGGCCATGGGCACCACGGCAAAGGCCTCGTTCACTTCCCACAGATCCACGTCATCCACGCTCCAGCCGATCCGCTTGAGCAGCTTTTGCACCGCTGGCACCGGTGCCGTGGTAAACCAGCCCGGGGCCTGCGCATGGCTGGCATGGCCGATAATTCGCGCGCGGGTTTTCAGCCCCTGTGCCTTTGCCGCCTCATCCGAGGCCAGAACCAATGCCGCCGCCCCGTCCGAAATGGACGATGAATTGGCCGCCGTCACGGTGCCATCCTTGCGGAATGCGGGCTTGAGCTGCGGGATCTTTTCGGGCCGCGCCTTGGCCGGTTGCTCATCGGCTGAGATCACCACCGCACCCTTGCGGGTCTGTACCGTGACCGGTGCAATCTCATTGCCAAACGCGCCGGATTTTTCTGCCGCCAGCGCATTGGACAGCGATCCCAGCGCATATTCATCCTGTGCCTCGCGGGTGAATTGAAACTTCTCGGCACAATCCTCGGCGAATGAGCCCATCAGGCGGCCCTTGTCATAGGCATCCTCAAGCCCGTCAAGAAACATGTGATCCATCGCCTGCGCATGGCCGATCCGCGCGCCACCCCGCATTTGCGGCAAAAGATAGGGCGCATTTGACATATTTTCCATGCCGCCCACCAGCATCACATCCGACCGGCCCAGCGCGATCTGATCACAGCCGATCATCGCCGCCTTCATCCCTGAGCCGCACATCTTGTTGAGTGTGGTGGCGGGCACGTCTTCGCCCAATCCACCCAGAAATCCGGCCTGCCGCGCCGGGGCCTGGCCTTGCCCTGCTGGCAAAACACAGCCCATTAATATTTCATCCACGGTTGTTGCGCCAGCCGCTTCAAGCGCCGCCTTGATCGCGGTGCCGCCCAGAGTTGCCGCATTCACCCCGTCAAAATCCCCCTGGAATCCACCCATCGGCGTGCGGGCGGCCCCGGCGATAATTACATTTTTCATGACGCACTCTCCTGTTTTTCTGTTCCTTGCATACCGAATGGTAAGGAATGAGGTCTAGCCTGATGCGTATTACTACTCATTCGCCGGAGGCACCATGGACCTGAACAGCACCTATCACAACGACATCAACATCATCACAGTCAATGAGGCGCGGATTGATGCCTCGGTGGCGATCAAATTCAAGGATGCCATGCGCAGCCTGACGGAAACCGGGCCTGATCATGTGGTTCTGGACCTCTCCCAGGTGAGATTTGTCGATTCCAGCGGCCTTGGCGCGATTGTCGCCTCGAAAAAGCAGATCGGATATGCAAGGCAAATGGATCTGGCAGGGCTTTCCGGGGACGTGGAAAAAGTGTTTTGTCTTACGCGGATGGATTCGATTTTCGAGATACATGCAAATGTCGATGCCCTTGCCAAACGCGAGGCAGGATAGGGGCCGACACGCCAACATATGCAGGAATATGCACAACGAAGCTATGTTAAGGGGCTCCGTTCTCAGCCATGGACACAGACCACAGTTTCACCATCACCACCCCCGGCACCGAAGAAGCGGTACGCGAGGCGCTGGCTTTGGTGCGGGTCAGAATACGCGCGCGGGGCGTGCCGGAAGACATCTGCGGCAATGTTGAAATAGCTCTTGCCGAGGCGCTCAACAACATTGTTGAACATGCGTATGCGGATATATCCGGTACGGTAGAAATTACCGGTGAAATCAAAAATCAACGCCTGTTGCTTGATTTGCGCGATCATGGCCAGCCGATGCCGGGTCTGTCCTTGCCGAAAGGTCGCCTGCCGGATCATGAGGTGGCGCTTGAGGATTTGCCCGAAGGCGGCTTTGGCTGGTTCATGATCCACAATCTGACCATGAAACTGCTCTACAACCGGATGGCGGATGGGAACCGCCTGACCATGGTGTTTTCATTACAGGAAAAGGCCAATCGGGGCAGTGCAAACAGCGGCGCGCCCTAACCCCCGAGCAGCCTGCGAAGCATGTTTTCAATCGACCGGTCACGATTGCGCCGGTCCTGCCCGCCCCTGTCCTGTCGATCAATCGGGGCCAGAACAGGTTCGGGGGGGCGCATCGGCAGGGGGCGTGGCTTTAACCCCTCATGCACCCGGAGCATGGTTTCTTTCCATATTTCGGCCGGTAATCCGCCGCCGGTGACACCGGTCAGTGGCGTATTATCATCATACCCCATCCAGACCCCGGCGACATAATCCGCCGTAAACCCCAAAAACCAGGCATCGCGCGCGCCCTGGGTGGTGCCGGTTTTGCCCGCCGCCTCATACCCGGGCAGAGCCGCCCGGCGGCCGGTACCGCTGAGGATCACCTGATTCATCATATAAATCAGCTCCTGCGCCGCCTCCTGCCGGATCACCCGCTCGCCAATGCCGCCACCGGCCCCCATCAGAGGTTCATCATCGCCCTGAAGGCGCAGCTCAACCAATCCGTAAGGCGTTACCGACGAGCCACCATTGAGAATGCCCGCATAGGCCCCCGTCATATCCAGCAATGTGCTTTCCGACGCCCCAAGCGCCAGCGCCGGACCCTCGGCCAGATTGCCCTCAATGCCAAAATCCGACGCCACTTTTTGCACCAGTTCACGGCCCACCCGTTCCGACAATTTCACCGCCGGAATATTATACGACTTGCGCAAAGCCTCGGTCAGCGTCACCTCGCCGTGGAACTTATGGTCGTAATTTTTCGGGCACCACTGGCCCGAGCCGGGAATATTCAGGCAATAGGGCTCATCCAACACGGTTGAATTCCCCGAATATCCCAGATCAAGCGCCGTGGCATAAACAAACGGCTTGAAGGCCGATCCGGTCTGCCGATTGGCCTGCGTTGCCCGGTTGAACGCGCCGCTGACTTTGGTATCGCGCCCGCCTACAAGCGCCCGCACCGCGCCATCTGCTGACATAACGATGATCGCCGCCTGCGCCTTTGAACCCTCCTGCACCTTGTTTTCAAACACAAATTTCAGCGCCTCTTCTGCCGCCTTTTGCAGCCGCTGATCGAGTGTGGTGCGAATGATCACATCTTCGGTGGTATCCCGGGTGAAAAATTCCGGCCCCGAGGCCATTACCCAATCGGCGAAGTACCCCCCCGCCTCCGCCTGTGCCGCGCTGGAAAGACCGGCAGGGTTGGCCTGCGCCTTCTCCATCTCGGCCCGGCTCAGATAGTCCTGTTCATACATCAGCCTGAGCACCGTTGCCGCCCGGTCCTGCGAGCGCTTGAGATCGTTTGTCGGCGCATACCGTGTCGGCGCTGTCAACAGCCCGGCCAGAATGGCGCTTTCCCCAACTGTCAGCCTGGCCGCGGATTTATCGAAATACCGCTGCGCTGCGGCCTCGACCCCATAGGCCCCGCCACCAAAATACGCCCGGTTCAGATAGATCGACAGAATTTCGTCCTTGGAGTATTTCAGCTCCATCGCGATGGAAAAAATCGCCTCTTTCGCCTTGCGCCCCAATGATGACCGGCGGCAATCATTGACGTAAGCCTTCTCGCTTTCCCACTGGGATTTGTCATAGCGCCGCCCCAGGCAAATAAGCTTGGCGGTCTGCTGGGTTATGGTCGATCCGCCATGCCCCGACAAAGGCCCGCGCCCTTCGCTCAGGTTGATCCGAACCGCACTGGCCACCCCGCGCGGGGATACGCCGAAATGCCGGTAAAACCGCTTGTCCTCGGTGGCCACCACGGCGTTTTTCAGGCTCTTTGCCACCCCCCCAACCGAGACAACTCCGCCAAACTGATCACCGCGCCAGGCAAAAACATCGCCCTTGAAATCCAGCAGCGTGACCGACCCGCGCGAGCGCCCGTCAAGAAAGCTCTTAAGATCCGGCAAGGTGGTGTAGGTATAGCCGATTGCCAGTGCCAGAAGCACCGCTCCAACCGCCGAAACCCGCCAGGTGATTTTCCACACCAGCCGCAGAAGCCCCGCCAAGAGCCGGATGAAAAACGCCAGAACCGGGTTGTGTATGCGCTTTGAGCTGTCCCGCATCTTGCGCCTGGGCGCTGCCTTTTTACGCCTTGTCACAGGCTTCTTTTTCGCCGCCGCCGGTTTTTTCTTCGGCTGGGGATGGCGCTTATCCGCGACAAGGCGCGGCTTCTTTCGGCCTGAAGTGCTCATGTTTGCTCTGCTCAAAGCTTGTTGTTTTGCCCACAATATAACGTGCTTTGGCAAATGTAGACCGAAAAGAATTCTTTTTTACCAGTCCGCAATCCATTGGCCGAATCGGGCAGGGTTATGCTAGGTTTGGTGGTATGGCAAAAATTGATCCCAATATAGGCGAAATACACCCGGTTATCCGGCAGCTTGACGAGGCCGCGATCAACCGTATCGCCGCCGGTGAAGTGGTTGAACGCCCGGCCTCGGCGGTCAAGGAACTGGTGGAAAATGCGCTTGATGCAGGTGCGCGCCGGGTGGATGTGTCTTATTCGGACGGTGGCAAAACCCTGATCCGGGTGGTGGATGATGGCTGTGGCATGGCGCCTGATGACCTGCCCCTGGCACTGGCCCGCCATGCCACCTCGAAAATTGATGGGTCAGACCTGCTGAATATCCACACCTTTGGTTTTCGCGGTGAAGCGCTGCCCTCGCTTGGTGCGGTGGGCCGACTGACCCTGCAATCGCGCGCGCCGGGCCATGAGGCGGCTGAGATATCCGTCGCTGGCGGCCAGATCAGTGCGCAAAAACCAGCGGCGCTCAACAAGGGCACCATCGTAACCTTGCGCGATCTGTTCTATGCCACGCCCGCGCGGCTTAAATTCATGCGTTCCGACCGGGCCGAGGCCCGCGCCATCACAGATATTCTCAAACGTCTCAGCATGGCCGAGCCTTATGTGGGTTTCACCCTGCGCGATGTCTCCGGCGGGGGCGAGGGCCGCATCACCTTCCGCGCCGATCCTGAAACCGGGGATATGTTTGACGCCCTGCACGGGCGGCTGGCGCGTATCTTGGGCAAGGAATTTGCCGAGAATTCCCTGCCGGTTGATGCCAATCGCGACGGGCTGCACATGACAGGCTTTGCCGCTTTGCCAACCTATTCACGCGGCTCGTCCCTGGCGCAATACCTGTTTGTGAATGGCCGCCCGGTGCGTGATAAAATGCTTTATGGCGCGCTGCGTGCTGCCTATTCCGATTTCCTTAGCCGTGACCGGCACCCGGCAGCGGTTTTGTTCATTGATTGCGATCCGACCCTGGTGGATGTCAACGTGCACCCGGCCAAATCCGAGGTCCGGTTTCGTGATCCCGGCGGTGCAAGGGGGTTGATTGTCTCTGGTCTGCGCCATGCCCTGGCCGAGGCCGGTCACCGCGCTTCAACCACCGTCGCCGGGGCGACATTGGGGGCCTTTCGCCCCGAACAGACCGGGCCGCGCATCTACCAGATGGATCGCCCGTCGGCCATGGCCCGCGCTGCCGGTTATGCCGCGCAAGCGCCGGGATTTTCCGATATGCAGCAGGCTTTCAGCGGCCGGGTGGATCCTGTCGAGGCGGGCACGCAAGGGCCCGACGAGACCCCTGCGCAAACCCTGCCGCTGGGGGCGGCGCGGGCTCAGGTACATGAAAACTATATTATCGCCCAAACCGGTGATGGCATGGTCATCGTTGATCAGCACGCCGCCCACGAGCGGCTGGTTTATGAAAAACTGAAAACCCAGATGGCGCAGAATGGCGTGGCCTCACAGGCCCTGCTGATCCCGGAAATCATTGAGCTGTCACAAGATGAGGCTACCCGCCTGCTTGATCTCACGGATGATCTTTCCCGCCTTGGCCTGAAAATTGAACCCTTCGGC
The DNA here is from genome assembly GCA_021775255.1 of Roseovarius sp. Taxonomy (GTDB): domain Bacteria; phylum Pseudomonadota; class Alphaproteobacteria; order Rhodobacterales; family Rhodobacteraceae; genus Roseovarius. The sequence goes on along the minus strand of JAJFIA010000019.1, from coordinate 185,824 downwards.
AATGGCAGCATCGCGGTGCGCGAAACCCCTGCAATCCTTGGCCCGTGCAACGCCCGCGCCATGGTTCTGGACATTCTTGATGAGCTGGCCGATCAGGGTGACAGCCAAACCATCCGCGCCCGGATCGAGGCCATTCTCAGCCGCATCGCCTGCCATGGTTCAATCCGTTCGGGCCGCCGGATGCAGGCGGATGAGATGAACGCGCTTTTGCGTGAAATGGAGGCCACGCCGCATTCCGGCCAATGCAACCATGGACGCCCCACCTATGTTGAGCTAAAACTGTCCGATATTGAGCGGCTGTTTGGCCGCACATGATGTAGTTTGGGGTATTTGGGGTATATTGGGGAATACGGAGATGGTTGAAATTGATACATATACTTTGATCATTGCTGCGGGCTTAATTAGTGCCGCTGTTTTGCTCATCGTGCTCATGCGACGCCAAAAAGCCAATGAAAGCGCTTTGCGATCAGAAAATATCAAGCTGATTTCCATCGCTGACCGGCTAAAAGACGAGCTGAAACTCACCGCGACAAAAGCCGACCGCGCCGAGGCTCTGGCGGAAGAGCGCAAAAGTGAAGCTGATCGGCTGATGGGGGATCTGTCGAAACTGCGGCATAAGCTGGACGAGAAAATAGATGAAGAGCTGCAGTTGAGCAGCATTATTTCGCAGCTTGAAACCGAGATGAGATCCGAAAAAACCGCCGCCGCCGAAAAAGTACAGTTTCTGACAAGGCTGCACGCGGATATGGAATCCAAGTTTCGCGAGATGGCACAGGAAGCCCTGAAGGTACAGGGCGAGGCTTTCTCAAAATCCAATCTGGAAAAGCTCGATGCCGCGCTGACCCCGCTGAAGATAAATGTCGGACATTTTGAGAGCGAGCTGAAACAGGTGCATCTCGAAACCTTGAAAGACCGCGAGCATCTGAAGGCCGAGATCAAACAGCTCAGCCGACGCTCGGAAGAAATTTCGCAAGAAGCGGTGATGCTGACCCGCGCCCTGAAGGGTGATCAGCAAAAACAGGGCGCCTGGGGGGAGATGATCCTTGAAAGCGTGCTTGAGCGCTCGGGCCTGCGGGAAGGCGAGGAATACGAAACTCAGGCGCACCGCATTGACAGCGATGGCGCGCGCTATCGCCCGGATGTAATTGTCCATATCCCCGGCGGCAAGACGCTGGTGATTGACAGCAAGGTCATGCTGGTTGCCTATTCCGATGCGGTCAATGCCGAAACCGAGGAAGAAGCTGCTCCTGCCCGCAAACGCCATGTGATTTCCCTGCGCAACCATATCAAAAATCTGGCCGGAAAGGGCTATCACAACGCGGAAGAGGCCAGCGTCGATTATGTCATTCTGTTTGTTCCGGTTGAAGGGGCGCTGTCCGAGGCCCTGCGTGAGGATGGCAGCCTGACGGAATTTGCGATTGACAATAATATCATGATCGCCACGCCCACAACCCTGATGATGGCGCTCAGAACGATTGCCAATGTCTGGGCGGTGGAGCGACGCAACAATAACGCCGAGAAAATCGCGGCGCGGGCCGGGTATTTGTATGACAAGGTGGCCGGGTTCGTTGATAGTATGGAAAATGTTGGCAGAAATCTCGGGCAGGCAAGTGATGCCTATGATAAAGCGTTTGATCAATTATCGCGGGGCCGGGGAAATTTGCTGTCTCAGGTCGACAAACTGAAATCCCTTGGAGCGAAAACCAGCAAATCCATTGAGGCCGAGTTTGATGAGGATGAGGATGAGGACATTCCGCAAATAGGAGAGTAGATATGCGATCCGCTCCGGCCTATTTCGCCTGCGGCATTTGCCGCCTGAGCACCCGTTTCATCATGTCCAGCTCTTCGCGCAGCAGGGCCATTTCCACCCGGATGTCATAGCTCAGAAAATCGCCCGCCATCAGGGCAAAACTGTTCAATACATCGCCGTTTCGCCCGTCCCGGATCAGGAATGTCTGCACCCCGTCGGCAATCAACGCCGCCGGTATCGGCACCCGGATGCTCCATTGGCCGCCCCCCGGCCCGGCCGTCACTTCAACATCCGCAAGTGTCTGATCAAGATGTGTCACTTCGATTTCAGGCTGGAATTTAGCCTTGCTATCCGTGCTGAGCACACCCTCCCATACCCCCTCGAAAAGCCGCGTTTTTGTCAGTGTCAGATCAGTCATCACACCCTCTTTCAAAGCTCGGCCCGCAGGCGGCGGCTGATTGCCAGATCGCGCAATATCACCTGGTTCATCGCCGGATCCTCGAAGATCAGATCAATCCATGCCGCTTCAAGGCGGTTTTCATTCAGATCACTATAGGCCAGATCAAATTCCACCATTGCATTTGGCTTGCCCTGCGGCAGATCACGGGTGATCTGCACAGTATTTGGCCCGTGCCTGATATTCAGCCGGGCGCTTATTTTCATCGGTTTTTCCAGTTCAATGATCGCATCCAGCCGGATCAGATGCCGCGCCTGCAGGCCCTCGATCGCGGCCTGAGGCAAATCCAGAACCAGCGATAAAAAGGAGCCCTCAAACGTAAAAACCTCGGCCCTGAGCCCATAGGACGCAAGATCCGAGCTGCGACGATTGCGCATCTGTCGAAGGGTGATTTCCGAATCCGGACAATCGTGAAAGATCTTGATATCAGGCCCGAAATTCGTGCCGTTCCCAACCGAAGAAATGCCCGGTCTGGCCAGGGGGTGCAGCCATAATTCCGGCCGCCAGGCCCAATCCGTACCATGAGGGTTCTGAAAGGTGTTCGCACCCGGCAATGGCTGTGCAAGTCGCCCATCGGCAATCGCGGTAAACTGCGTGATGGGATCAAGCAAATCCCGCGCTTGCGCTCTTTGCTTTTGCAACAGTTCCAGATTCATGCCCGGGGCCAGCCTGGCCGCCCGGCGCCATTTCCGCAGGGTTCTGCGATGGCTGATCCATTCCTTCAAAGCACCGCTGATTTGCATGTTGATATGCCTGCCACTCTTAAATCATGGCCCTTCATAACACTGATCGTGACGCGCAAACAATCCACCAGCATATTCCACCCCAAAGCGCTGTATTTCGCGGCGATTTTCTGCCAGCTTCCCGGCTGCATTCGAGATGAAACACAGCTTCCCCAAGCCGCGTGGCTCTGGCATAATGCCCGCAATCAACAAGAAATGAGCAGCCATGAACGATCTGTTATCCGGCAAACCGGACCCATCCGATTATAACGCCGCCTCGATCGAGGTGCTGGAGGATATGGAGCATGTCCGCCTGCGCCCCGGCATGTATATCGGCGGCACCGATGACCGGGCGTTTCATCATCTGGTGGCCGAGATCGTGGACAATTCGATGGATGAGGCCGTGGCCGGCCACGCCACCCGCATCGAGGTTGAATTGCATGCAAACGGCCATGTCACGATCCGCGATAATGGCCGCGGCATCCCCACCGACCCGCACCCGAAATTCCCCAAGAAATCCGCGCTCGAGATCATTTTCTGCACCCTCAACGCCGGTGGCAAATTCTCGGGCGACAGTTACGAGACATCCGGCGGATTGCACGGTGTTGGCGCGTCGGTGGTCAATGCTTTGTCGGATTATCTGCGCGTCGAAGTGGCCCGCAACAAAGAGCTACACGCGATGGAATTTCGCCGCGGCATCCCGCAAGGCAGGCTTGAGAAGATCGGCACCGCTCCCAACCGGCGCGGCACCTCGGTTACCTTTCATCCGGATGCGGATATTTTCGGCCACCTGAAATTCAAACCGGCGCGGCTTTATAATATGGCGCGCTCCAAGGCCTATCTGTTTTCCGGGGTCGAAATACGCTGGAAATCCGAAATGGACGATGGCGAAACCCCGACCGAGGACAGCTTTCATTTCCCCGGCGGCCTGTCGGATTACCTGATGGAAAGGCTCGGAGGCGCATCTGTTTACGCCGAGAGGCCCTTTGCCGGTACGGTCGATTTTCGTGAAAAATTCGCCACCCCCGGCAAGGTCGAATGGGCGATCAACTGGACCCCTTCGCGCGATGGCTTCATCCAAAGCTATTGCAACACCGTGCCCACCCCCGAAGGTGGCACCCACGAGGCCGGGTTCTGGGCCGCGATCCTCAAGGGCATCCGGGCATATGGCGATCTGGCGGGCAATCGCAAAGCCGCGCAAATCACCCGCGATGATCTGATAACCGGCGGCTGTGCATTGGTGTCATGCTTCATCCGCGAGCCGGAATTCGTCGGCCAGACCAAAGACCGCCTCGCCACGGTTGAGGCGCAAAAACTGGTTGAAAACTCGGTCCGCGATCACTTTGACAACTGGCTTGCGGCCGATACCAAATCCGCGGGCGCGATTTTGGATTTTCTGGTGCTGCGCGCCGAAGAACGCCTGCGCCGTCGTCAGGAAAAAGAAACCCAACGCAAATCCGCCACCAAAAAACTGCGCCTGCCCGGCAAGCTCACCGATTGCGCCTCGAAAGACCGCGCCGGGACCGAGCTGTTTATCGTGGAAGGCGACAGCGCCGGCGGCTCGGGCAAGGGCGCGCGCAACCGCAAGACACAGGCGCTTTTGCCGCTCAAGGGCAAAATCCTCAACGTGCTGGGCGCGGCCTCATCGAAACTGGGCAGCAATGCCGAAATCTCGGACCTGTGTGAATCGCTTGGCTGTGGCATGGGATCCAAATTCAACATTGACGATCTGCGCTATGAGAAAATCATCATCATGACCGATGCCGATGTTGACGGCGCGCAGATCGCCTCGCTTTTGATGACGTTTTTCTATACCCAGATGCGGCCCCTGATTGACGCGGGGCATCTATATCTCGCCTGCCCGCCTCTCTATCGCCTGACACAGGGCGCCAAACGGGTTTATGTGTCGAACGATGCCGAGAAGAACGAGCTGCTCGAAAAAGGCCTTGGCGGCAAGGGCAGGATCGACCTGCAACGCTTCAAGGGCCTCGGTGAGATGGACGCGAAGGATCTGAAAGAAACCACCATGGACCCGACCACGCGCAAGCTGATCCGCGTCACGATTGATGAGGACGAGCCGGGCGAGACCACCGATCTGGTTGAACGCCTGATGGGCAAAAAACCGGAATTGCGGTTTGAATATATTCAGGAGAACGCCCGGTTTGTGGAGGAGTTGGATGTTTGAAATTAAAAGAGAAATCTAATATATATGGGTCATAAATTTCAAATTAGGTCAGCACTAAAATCACTTGAGAACCCAACGTTTCTCAGCAGACGAACTCCGTGGCTTTATTGGCGAGTATACAATTTTTCATGGTCCAGTTATTACTGGATTTTCAACAACAACCTATCGAAAGCCTCTATTCTGGCTTCCGCAGCAGGGTACTTACTTTACTTGAATGACTTTCTCCTTAACGATTTCGGTTTTGGAGTGATAACGAGCAATTATTCTTCCGTGATTGGCATTGATACGCGTTCTAAATTGGCCATGATTTATTTTGGTCTGATTTTTATCGCGGCTGGGCGCGTAATCTTTCTTTTGCGACGCCCATCTTCCATTCGATTTGGCCCTAGTCAAAATGCTTGGGTAAATCATGGGTTGAATGAGTTTACGTATTACGATTTCCACCGATTACACGGTGACATAAGGGAAAACGGACATCGTACGCTTTATGGCAAATACTATGACGATGAATGGGAGGCATTTTCGGACGATGCTCGCTGGTCTAGTAGTGGTCGCACCGATGGAATGGATGATGATCAAAAACGAAGAGACCGAGATCACGTTGGCTACTCAAATGCAAAAAGTCGTCACGAGGATGTTCTGAGGTCCATTTTGATCGACAGATATGATGAATTTTCTGCTCATAACAAAATTGGATTAGCTGTCGCGCTACTTTTCGCAGTGGTTGGATATATTCTATTTTTCCTTCCAAATGTTGATCTTTTTCTGACCATTGCACGCTCCTTTTTATGACCCTTCACGCCGGGCCGTAAGCACTATGGGCAAGATTGATGAAGCCGTATGCCACTCTTAGCAAGCGTAGGGTGCATGCTCGTATGCACCATCCGAACCATACCCTTTCACGCAACGGTGGGTGAAATCACCCACCCTACAGAACAACCGCAAGGGCAGCGCCTGATCGCGGGCGGAAGCGAAGCGCCCGCCCATGGGGGCGGTCGGGCGCTGCCCGTGGCGCTTGCGACACGGGCGATATGAGGCGCATGTTCCGCCAGGCTCTACAGGGCAGAATTTGCAACTCCCGCACCCCCCTGAAATTTCCCCCTAAAGCGGTCCACCTTGAACCAGGGACAGGGTTAAGGCGGAACGCAGTGAAACCCTCAGCATTGGGGCGCGTGGCTCGGGCTATTGCCCGCCGGAGGATGTGCTGCCGCCTGTCTTGCGCCGCGCGGTGCTTGCCAGCGGGTGATGCTCCTGCACCAGATCTTTCAGGCGATCCTCAAGCACATGGGTATAAATCTCGGTGGTGGCGATGTCGGCATGGCCAAGCAATGTCTGGATAACCCGCAGATCGGCGCCATTGGCCAGCAGATGCGTGGCAAAGGCATGGCGCAGCCTGTGCGGCGTTACTTTTTGCGGAGAGATCCCGGCATTTACGGCCAACTCCTTGATCAGCATGTAAAATCTGTGGCGGGTCAGGTGGCCGAGTTTGCCGGTTGAAGGAAACAGATAGGCCGATCCGGGCCGCCCTTTGGCCTTGGCGGCATCCTCGGACATATCGCGCATCACCAGCCATGCGGCCAATGCTTTGCGCGCCGGTGGGGATAGCGGGGTCATGCGTTCCTTGCCGCCCTTGCCCTTCACCAACAGCATCTGAGGATTGCCCCGCGCCGCCGCAACCGGCAATGATACCAGCTCGGTTACCCGCATGCCGGTGGCGTAAAGCAGCGCCATAAGGCAGGTATTGCGGCAGCGATCCGCCTTGGAACGGCCGGTGTTCTGCGCGGCATCCAGCAGGCTGTCCACCTCGTCGGGAGTAAGGGTTTGCGGCAGTTTGCGCGCCCGTCCGGGGCCTTTTATCTTGATTGCCGGATTATCCGCGCGCAGACGCTCTTCAAAGGCAAAGCGGTAAAGCTGTTTGATTGCCGACAGCCGCCGCGCACGGGTGGAATTGGCAAGGCCCTGCGCCGTGCAATGCACCAGATAATTTTCCACATCCCCTTGGCTGGCCTCATCAAGCGTGGTCGGCAGCCAAGCCTTGAAATCGGATAAATCCCTGGCATAGGCCGCAAGTGTGTTATCCGCAGCGCCAAGCTCGGCGGCCTGCGCCTCAAGAAACAATTCGATGGATACCCCGCCGCTCAATTGAACAGCTCAAGGATCAAAAGCTGCAAGGCCGCCCGGCGCGCGGTATCCTCCAGCCCGACAGCGCGTAACGTGGCAAGCGACGCGGTCGTGCCCGCCAGATTTCCCGATGATGCCTGATCAAGCCCGATTGCAGCACTCAGGATGGCCTGACCAACCTTGCCATTTTGCAACAGCATTTCATGGTCACGCGCCGGGCCTTTGGCGGCAAAAGCGATGGCAATGGCGGTTTGCAAATCCGTTGTTGCAAGTTGTATGTCAGGGGTGCCCCGCGCCAGATGCAGCATGAAATTTTCATCGCTGTCGCTGGCGGTATATTTATCGGTATCAGTTTTGTAAGCGGGTGATAAAAGGCCAATTCGCAAGGTTAGCGGGCGGTATTCTCTGGGCAGGTCAAACGCCTGAAGCTGTGATGAAAACAGTTGCGCAAAGGCCACTTCAAGGCCCTGACTGCGCATCATTTCCCAGGCTTTGGGCAGGGTTGCGGCCACATCATCCGCCTTGCCCGCCACCAGAGCCTTATCAAAGCGCTGCACCGCCGCGACCCGATCCCAGACGCCACCTGATGCCGCCGGTTTCCGGCTGGTATAAAGCCCGATCAACCGGTTAGGGGCCACCGCGCCCGAGCGGGTCAGCCGCTCAGCCGCTTCAATCCTGGCCTTCCAGCCGCTGGTATTGCCCAAATCCGCCATGGCATAGGCGCGCGGCAGGCCTCTTGTGGGCAGGGGTGCGCCGGCCGCTTCATAAAGCCGAAAAATCAGCGGGGTCATCGGGTGTGGCGGGGCCGGAAGGGTTTCTGTTTCAATGGTTTCAGGATCAAGAAACTGCGCCAGCAATTCCGCCTCGGCCTTTGTCAGCAGGTTCAGGGCGTTGGCGCTGTCATAGGTCAGGGCGGCCATGGGCCAATCTCCGGCCCGCGCGGAACAAAAAATGCGTGAAGGATAGCTTTGGCTCAGATCGGGCTGATCATGCAAAACCGCACAGGCCGGACTTTCATCACCGCTGAGCAATGAAAGCATAAACCATTGATCAAAAAGCGGTTTATTTGCTGATCCCGCGCGTTGCAGCAGGGCCAGCGCAGGCTCAACAGCGCCAAATTCAACCAAGGCCGTGATCCGGGCTTTGAGAAAATCAGCCCTGGGGCCGGAATTTATTGGCGCTTCAGCCTCGGCCAGAAGCAGGCTGTAATACAATGTCTGGATCGCAGGCAGGGTATCGTTTGGGATGCGGGCAAGTAACGCCGTCAGATCGGCAGTTGTGCTGTTTTGCCATAGGTTTTCAGGCAGGGAGGTTACGGAGGAAGGCAACAGGCCAACTGAATCAGGTATGGCATCCCCCAAGGGCTCTATCAGAATGCGCTCGGGCTTTGTTTCGCCATTGATGGGCGGAACGCCGGTGAAATACGGATTTGGCTGAACGGCGGGCAGGGTGACCACATCGTTCAGCCAGTCGATGGCGGATAATGGTTGCTCGGCCAGGCAGGATGTGCCGATGCAAAACAGGGCTAACGGGGTGCTAATCAGTTTCAAGTATTATTTCCTGGCGTATCTCTGATTGGGGGGGCGTGAAATCTGCCCCGAAAAACGGGCCGATATAGGCATAGGCAACAAGGGCAATAAATGCCAGAATAGCAAGATAAAACAACCACTTGATGATGCGAAACATGATTATATGGCCTGTGTTCGTTTGGTTTTCTTATAACATATAACTGGCCTTTTGCCCAAGATCACGTCATTCAGTGATAAATTTGGTAATATGGCAGGGGAGCGCCGAGGCGTGGCTGCATCCGGGAGTTGGAAATTGAAAAAAACCGTTGTGCTTGTGGGCATGATGGGGGCAGGCAAAACCGCGATTGGACGGGCCTTGGCGGCGCGTTTGGCTGTGTCATTTCTGGATTCCGATGCCGAGATTGAAAAAGCCGCCAACATGAGCATAGCCGAGATTTTTGAACGCGATGGCGAGGCGTTTTTCAGGGATCGCGAAAGCGAAGTGATTGACCGGCTGCTGGAATGTGAGCACGGCATTCTATCCACCGGGGGCGGCGCTTTTCTGGCGGAAAAGAATCGGCTTTTGATCAGTAAAAAAGGCGTTTCCCTCTGGCTGGATGTAGATTTTGATATTTTGTGGAACCGGGTAAAACATAAAGATACCAGACCCTTACTGCACACGACCAACCCAAGGGAAACTTTGCGGGAGCTTTATGAACAACGGGTGCCGATTTACCGGCTGGCCGATCTGAAAGTGGTGGCAAAACCGGAATATTCAATCGAAGACATGACCGGCCATGTATTGCAGGCGCTGCTGGCCCGGAAGGACGTTCTGGAGGGTGCAAAATGAATGAAACTGTGCATGTGGGCCTTGGTGCCCGCGCCTATGATATAACGATAGGCCCCGGCCTTCTGGCGCAGGCGGGGGCGCTGATTGCGCCTTTGCTCAAGCGGCCGCATGTGGCGGTGATAACGGATGAAAATGTCGGTCGGCTGCATCTTGAAACCCTGCGTAAGGGGCTGAATTCAAATGATATTACGCTTTCATCGCTCATGCTTCCCGCAGGCGAGGCAACCAAATCCTGGCCGCATTTTGAACGCGCGGTCGAGTGGCTTCTGGAGGAAAGGATCGAGCGCAGTGATGTGTTGATTGCCTTTGGCGGCGGTGTGATCGGGGATCTCGCCGGGTTTGCCGCGGCGGTTTTGCGGCGCGGTATCCGGTTTGTGCAGATCCCCACAAGCCTGCTGGCGCAGGTCGATAGCTCGGTCGGGGGCAAGACCGGGATCAACGCGCCGCAGGGCAAGAACCTGATTGGGTCATTTCATCAGCCCAGCCTTGTTTTGGCGGATACCGATGTGCTGGGCACCCTGACAAAACGCGATTATCTGGCCGGGTATGGCGAGGTTGTGAAATATAGCCTGCTGGGAAATTCTGATTTTTTCCAATGGCTTGAAGGCAATGCATCCCGCGCGGCGGAGGGGGATATGGCGGCGCGGATTGCAATCGTAAAGCGCTCGGTTGAGATGAAGGCCGATATTGTCGAGCGCGACGAAAAAGAGCATGGGGATCGCGCGTTATTGAATCTGGGCCATACATTCTGCCATGCTTTGGAGGCCGCGACAGGCTATTCTGATCGCTTGCTGCACGGCGAAGGGGTGGCCATTGGATGCGCGCTGGCGTTTGAGCTGTCGGCGCGCATGGGGCTTTGTTCTCAGGAAGAGCCAAGCCGGGTTCGGGCGCATTTGCGTGAGATGGGGATGAAGGTTGATCTATCTGATATTGCAGGGGATTTGCCGGATGCAGAGGCCCTGATGCGGATCATGGCGCAGGACAAAAAGATGATGGGCGGGGTGCTGAGTTATGTGCTGGTGCGCGGCATTGGCGATGCGTTTGTGACCTCGGATGTAGACCCGGAAATGGTGCGCGGTGTTTTGCAAGGCGCGTTAAATGCCAGGGGGTAGCTGCGCCACTCGTCAGCCGTTACCGGCTGCCTCGTTTACGTGAGCTTAATCAAAGCGTGGCGCTTTTTCCCGGCGCTGAGTTTTATCGGGGTGGCCAGAGCAGCGGCATCAATCATCAGACCGGCATCGGTTAATGGCGCGTCATCCAGCCGCGCGCCGTTTTCCGCGATCAGGCGCTTGGCCTCCTTGCCGGATTTTGCAAGGCCAGATTTCACGATCAGTTGCACGATGGATATGCCATCGCCCAATTCGGCATTGGTCAGGCTGATGGTTGGCAGATCATCCCCGACACCGCCTTTTTCAAACACTTCTCGGGCGGTGGCCTCTGCGGCGGCGGCGGCATCGGTCCCGTGCAGCAGGGTTGTCACCTCATTGGCGAGGATGATTTTCGCCGCGTTGATCTCGGACCCCTGCAAAGCGCCAAGGCGATCACATTCCTCAACCGGCAGTTCGGTGTACAGTTTCAGGAAGCGCGCGGTATCAGCGTCCGTGGTGTTGCGCCAGAATTGCCAGAAGGCATAGGGCGCGCACATGTCGGCATTGAGCCAGATCGCCCCCTCCAGCGATTTGCCCATTTTCTTGCCATCGGATGTGGTCAGCAAGGGTGAGGTAAGCCCGTAAATCTCATGGTCGAGCACCCGGCGGGTAAGATCAATCCCGTTGACAATATTGCCCCATTGATCCGAGCCGCCCATTTGCAAGACACAGCCATAGCGCCGGTTCAGCTCAAGAAAATCATAGGCCTGCAGGATCATGTAGTTGAATTCAAGGAAGCTGAGCGATTGCTCGCGGTCAAGCCGGGATTTCACCGATTCAAACGCCAGCATCCGGTTGACGGAGAAATGCCGGCCAATATCGCGCAGGAAATCGAGGTAATTGAGATCATCGAGCCATTCGGCATTGTTGATCATCAAGGCACCATTGGGGCCGTCATCATATGCGATATAGGCGGCAAAAACCTGTTTGATGCCGTCTATGTTTTCATCAATCGCCTGCGCGCTCAGAAGCGGGCGCTCATCCGCGCGGAATGAGGGATCGCCGACCTTGGTGGTGCCGCCGCCCATCAGGGTGATCGGTTTATGGCCGGTTTTTTGCAGCCAGCGCAGCATCATGATCTGGATGAGCGAGCCGACATGCAGGGATTTGGCGGTGGCATCAAAGCCGATATAGGCGGGGACAACACCGTTCATCAATGCCTCATCCAGCCCCTGATAATCGGTGCAATCGGCCAGAAAGCCGCGGGTCATCATGACATTCAGGAAGTCGGATTTAGGGTGGTAGTTCATATGGCTTGTCCAAACGTGCATTGCGCGGCATGTATAGGGAGGGAATTGCCGAAGGAAAAGGCCATGTTGGATGCAAATCGCTGTTGGGCGCTTGGCGCGATGTCGGGGACATCACTTGACGGCGTGGATGCGGCGATGCTGGAAAGCGATGGCGAGCAGATTTTTGCCTTTGGCGAAACCGGCTATCTTGGCTATTCAACCGCTGAGCAGGCAGTATTATCACAGGCATTGGGCAAGTGGCCGGGCGAGAATGTGGCTGATGCGGAAACGATTATAATGCAGGTCCATGCCCGGCTTCTGGCGGGTTTCAATGGCGCAGACCTGATCGGGTTTCATGGCCAGACCCTGGCGCATGAGCCGCAAGGGCGGGGCACGCATCAGATCGGCGATGGCGCGGCTTTGGCGGGCAGGCTGCGCCTGCCGGTGGTGTGGGATTTTCGCACAAAGGATGTGGCAACAGGTGGCGAAGGTGCGCCTTTGGCGCCGTTTTTTCATTTTGCCTGTGCCAAATGGATCGGGGCATCGCGGCCTTTGGCGTTTCTCAATCTGGGCGGTGTCGGCAATCTCACCTGGGTTGATCCGGGATATGCCCGGCCCGAGGATGCGGGCGCGCTGCTGGCATTTGATACCGGGCCGGCCAATGCGCCGTTGAATGATCTGATGCGGGCGCGGCGGGGGCAGGCGTTTGATATAGATGGCGCGCTGGCGCGGGTTGGGACAATCTCAAAGGCGGCGGTCGCGCAGTTTTTGCAAGCGGCGTATTTCACGCAAAAGCCGCCTAAATCGCTGGATCGGGATGGGTTCAAAGCGGCAACGGAATTGGTTGCAGACCTCAGCGATGCCGATGCAGCCGCCACATTGACCGCCATGTCGGCGGCAGCGGTATCGCGGGGGATGATGCATTGCCCGGTGCCGCCCGAGCGTGTGCTGGTCACCGGCGGCGGGCGCAAAAATCCGGTGATGATGGCGATGCTGCAAGAAGCCCTTGAATGCCCGATCGGGCCGGTTGAGGATGTCGGGCTTGATGGCGATATGCTGGAGGCGCAGGCCTTTGCCTATCTGGCAATACGGGTAAAACGGGGGCTGCCAACATCGGCACCCGCAACAACCGGCACCCGAAAACCTGTGAGCGGCGGCCGGATAAGCCATCCAGAGGAGGCATGATGGAATATGATCTGGATCAGGGCGCGGGCACGGGCCTGCGCGCCGGGCTGGTTGTTCTGAGCACCGATGAGACGATGGAATATGAGGTCCGGCAGGTATTGGCCGGCAGGGGCGTGAATCTGATGCATACGCGCATTCCGTTTCGTACCGATGTCACGCCTTCGGTGTTACAGGAGATGGCAGAGGCCCTGCCACAGGCCGCCGCATTATTGCCGCAGGGGCTGCATTCGATTGCCTATGGCTGCACCTCGGGGGCGACCGTGATCGGCCCGAAGCGGATTGAAGAGATCATTCAAAAACTTCATCCCAATGTGCCGGTGACCGACCCGATGACAGCGGTGATCACGGCCCTAAAGACGCTCAATACCACAAGGATCGCCTTGGTGACGCCCTATGTGGCCTCTGTGACCGGGCCGATGCGCGTATACCTTGCGCAGCATGGCATCGAGGTAGTGAGCGAGGTGAGCTTTGCCGAGAGCGATGATCGCAAGGTAGCGCGGATCACCGAGGCCTCGACCCGCGCGGCGATGCTCAAGGCGGGGCGGGCAAAAGGGGTTGAGGCGGTGTTTGCAAGCTGCACCAATCTGCGCAGTTTTGGCGTGATTGAAGAGGTGGAAGCGCGGCTTGGCCTGCCGGTGATCAGCTCAAATCAGGCGCTCATCTGGCATATGCTGCAACTTGCCGGGGCCGCGCCAAAGGGCTGGGGTCCGGGGCGCTTATATGACCTGAAATTGCCGGGGTGAGGTCAGGAGCCGGTGGCGGGTAATGGCTCGGAGCTTGGATCCGTTCGGATATATCCCTGCTCAATCGCCCGTTTGTTAAGCACCACCATGCGCGGCACCCAAGTATAGCGGGTATCCTTGAGCAGCGGCGACCAGAATAAAACACCGCCCTGGCGCCAGGGGTCGATCACGATGCCCTGTTCCATGGTATCGCCCTTGCGGCTGAGGATGGCGGTGCTGTGGTCAATCAGAATTTTGCTGTCGGCGTTGGCAATGGCGCGGTGCAGCTCAAGCGTCTTGAAGTTTTCCTGCTTCAGGCGGGCCTCCATATCTTCGGCCCAATGCCAGCACAGCCCGCGCGGGCGCAGGCCTTGATTAACCTTGATATTATGGATCAGCGGCGGATCGGTGATCTGGTATTCCTGGGCCAGTTGATAGGTGTATTCAAAGGCAATACGCGCGGCGCGGCTGGCTTCTTCCGGGTCCACGCCGGGGCCAAGATCAAGGAGGCCCTGTTCAAGTTCTGCAATTTCGGCCCTTGTGGCCATCGGCGGGCCGTTTGGGTGCCCATTTGCGCAGGCCCCAAGCAGGGCGAGTGTCAACAGCGACAGGAAAACGGTAAATATTCGGGTCATTAATAAATGTCCTTAACAGGTCTTGATCTTACGTCGTGCGGCCATTGGAATACGCGGCAGCAATGGGGTTTTTCCGGTAATATCTCAGTCCGGCTGATCACAAAAGGATTTAATGTTGAACAATTTGTGATCGCTCAGAGCCGACATGTACCATTACGCGCCAAACACCCGTTTGAAAATCGTATCCACATGTTTGGTGTGATAGCCCAGATCAAACTTCTCTTCGATCTCACCCGCGCTGAGCGCGGCCAGAACATCCGGGTCTGCCAGCAGCTCGGTTTTGAAATCCTTGCCCTCTTCCCAGACTTTCATGGCGTTGCGCTGCACCAGCCTATAGGCATCCTCGCGGCTGACACCCGCCTGTGTCAGCGCCAGAAGCACCCGTTGTGACATCACCAGCCCACGGAATTTATTCATGTTTGCCAGCATGTTATCGGGATATATCACCAGCTTGTCCACCAACCCGGTAAGCCGCGCCAGTGCAAAATCAAGGGTGATCGTGGTATCGGGGCCGATATTGCGCTCAACCGAGCTGTGCGAGATGTCGCGCTCGTGCCAGAGCGCCACGTTTTCCATCGCCGGCACCACCGCCATGCGCACCAGCCGCGCCAGGCCGGTGAGGTTTTCGCTCAGCACCGGATTGCGTTTATGCGGCATGGCGCTTGAGCCTTTCTGGCCCTTGGAGAAAAACTCTTCGGCCTCAAGCACCTCGGTGCGTTGCATATGGCGGATTTCAACCGCGATGTTTTCAATTGATGACGCGACCACACCCAAGGCGGCGAAAAACGCGGCATGGCGATCGCGCGGGATCACCTGCGTGCTGATCGGCTCAGGCGCAAGGCAAAGCTTTTTGCAGACATGCTCTTCCACCGCCGGATCAATATTGGCGAAAGTGCCCACCGCGCCGGAAATCGCCCCGGTGGCAATTTCCATGCGGGCCTTTTTCAGGCGATTCAGGTTGCGGTCCATCTCGGCATAAAACCGCGCGAATGTGAGGCCCATGGTGGTGGGCTCGGCATGAATGCCGTGGCTGCGGCCGATGCGGATGGTCATTTTATGCTCATGAGCGCGGCGCTTGAGGGCCTCAAGCAGGGCCTGCATATCGTCGATCAGAATATCAGAGGCGCGCACAAGCTGCACATTGAAACAGGTGTCCAGCACATCCGATGAGGTCATGCCCTGATGCACGAAACGGGCCTCATCGGCGCCCACATGCTCGGCCAGATGGGTAAGGAAAGCGATGACATCATGTTTGGTCACGGCCTCGATCTCATCAATCCGGGCGGTATCGAATTCAACGTCTTTGGCTTTCCAGACGGCCTCGGCATTGGCGCGGGGGATGACACCGAGATCGGCCATGGCATCACAGGCATGGGCCTCGATCTCGTACCAGATGCGGAATTTGGTCGCGGGCTCCCAGATGGCTGTCATGATGGGGCGGGAATAGCGGGGAATCATGTGGTGTTCCTTTGGTCAATCGGTATCTTTGAGGCGGGTATTAGACCGCGCGCGCAGCCGCGGCAAGGCAAGGACAGGCGGATGAGGATAGACGAGGCCCGCAAATTAGCCGATTTTGCAGGTGTTTGGCGGCTGGATCGGCAAATCACGCATCAAAACGGCCCGCCTGCCACGTTTGCAGGCAAGGCAGAATGGCGGCCTGCGCCGGGCGGGATGCAGTATTTCGAGCATGGCGTGCTGAGCATTGCAGAGCATCCAGCGATACAAGCCGAACGGCGGTATTTCTGGCATGATGACCTGCGGGTGGATTTTGCCGATGGCCGGTTTTTTCACCATGTACCGCCAAAGGGCGGCGAGGCACAACATTGGTGTGATCCGGATATGTATGATGTGCGCTATGATTTTTCAGCCTGGCCGCGCTTTGAGGTGATCTGGCAGGTGGCAGGCCCGGCCAAGAACTATACCATGATCAGCCGGTATGCGCGGCAATGAGGCGACGGGTAAGCCGGGCTTAAGCCCGGCCTACCTGTGGTTTTCAGGGGGGCTCTCCCCTTCAACAGTGATCACCCTGGCGCTTTTCTCCAATGTGCGGTGAACCGGGCATTTATTGGCAATCTCAAGCAATCTGGCGCGTTGCTCTGGCGAAAGATCGCCAGTGAGATATACCTTGCGGGTGAAGGTATCTGCCTTGTCGCCTGCCCCTGATTTTGCATCCTGGGCATGCACTTTGTCATGGCTGACCCCCACATGTATATGATCGAGCGGCCAGCCCTTGCGTCGGGCATACATGCGGATCGTCATTGAGGTGCAGGCCCCAAGCCCGGCAGATAAAAACCCGTAGGGTGATATGCCCCGGTTGGTGCCGCCATAGGCCAGCGGCTCATCCGCAAGCACATGGTGATCGGGGCCGGAATTGATATCCTGCAAATACCCGTCCGGATCCGCCTCGGAAACACAGACAATGCCTTCAGGCGCGCCGGGCGGGGGCGCGGGGGGCCTCAGATCAAGGTATTTCATGGCCCAGGAGGCGATTACATCGGCGGCATATTCGGCATCGGCGGGTTTGCTGATCAGGTGATCGGCATCATCGAGAGTAACAAAGCTTTTGGGATGTTTGGCGGCGGCAAATATCCGGGCTGCGTTTTCAATCCCCACGGTCATATCGCCCGGCGCATGCAGCACCAGAAGGGCGCGGCGCAGGTTCCTGATCTCGCCTTCAAGGTTTTCTGCGCGCACATCCTCGACGAATTCCTTGCCGATGCGGATGGCCCGCCCGCCCAGCATGACCTCGGCCGAGCCATCGGCCTCAATTGATGCCAGGGCATCGCCGAAATTATGGGTGACATGGCCCGGATCAAAGGGCGCGCCGATGGTGACAATAGCCCGAACCGAGCTGATTTTGCGCGCGGCCCCCAGCACGGCGGCACCGCCCAGGGAATGCCCGATCAGCAAGGCCGGGGCCATATCGCGCGCTGCCAGCGCCTTGGCGGCCAGCACCAGATCGGCGATATTGCTGCTGAATGAGGTGTTCTCAAATTCTCCGTCCGAGTGTCCCAGGCCGGTGAAATCAAACCGCAACACGGCAATGCCCGCATTATTGAGCCGGGCGGCAATGCGCCGCGCGGCGGGGATGTCCTTGGAACAGGTAAAGCAATGGGCAAACAGGGCTGTGGCCAGAACCGGCCCGGCAGGTAAATCGAGACGGGCTGCAAGTTCATCGCCGGAATGGCCGGCAAATGTCAGGCGTTCGGTGGGCATATTGGATCCTTCATTGGCAGAATTGTTGACAACAATAGGAATGCAGCCCGGAATTGCCAGCCCAATGGGTGCTGCCTCACATGAAGGTGAGAATGCGGGTGGGAAAATGTTATATATTCCCGGAGCTTGCATTTTTCACCCGAAAACTGACGCCATTGCACTTAGGCGTAAACCCATACAATTCAAAGCGATTTTTAAGCGGAATTAGCCTAAGGATACTGGATTCGTTAAGACTCGGGATCTAACAATTTCAGGTGAGTATTTAGCCATTTCGCGCATGTGTGGGGCGCATGAAATTATGAAATAATTGCAGCAAACAGTAGGATCAAACATTGGCATATTCCCTGATAAACAATCAGGGCCATATGTGTTGGGCGGGAAAAATGCAGATAAACCTGAGAAGTATCAATGATGTGCGGCTGTTCACAATCTCCATATCGGTGATTGCGCTGATCAGTAATGCCTGCCTGCAATATTCCATCCTGCCCTTTGATCTGTATCGTCAGGTGATTTTCTCAGGGTCTCTTATATCCTTGATGATTTCCATGCCGATTGCCTATTTTGTCGGGCTAAGGATGTTTGACATTCATCAACTGACGATGCGGCTGGAATATGCGGTGAATAATGACAAGCTGACCGGGGCCTGCACCAGAATTAGTTTTTACCAGCGGCTTGAGCGGTTAAACAGTCTGCCGATTGCTCTGATCTTTGCCGATGTGGATCATTTCAAGGGCATCAACGATAAATATGGCCATAAAGCCGGGGATGAAGCCCTGAAGATGTTTGCCCGGACTTTGATGGAAAATTGCCGGAAGGACGATATCGTCGCGCGGTTTGGCGGTGAGGAATTTGTGATCTTGCTCAACCGTTCGGATATCAAGGATGCCATCACGGCAGCACAGCGGATTTGCTCAAAGGTCCGGGGGCAACTGATTAAAGTTGATAGTGACGAAATTCAGATCACGGCGAGCTTTGGGGTGGCCGAGGTCACCTCGATTGATCAGATTGACATGGCACTGCACCGGGCCGATCTGGCCACATTCCGGGCCAAGCGTGAGGGCCGGGATCAGGTGTGTGTCTATGATCCGGTGTTTGATATTGACATGGCGGTTATTGGCGCGGCTGAATAAACACTTCAGCTATAGGCGATGACAAGCAGGACGACCCCAAGGATGACCCGGTAAATCACGTAGGGTGTGAAGCTGATGCTGCGCAACAACCGCATCATCAGGCTGAGGGCGATCAGGGCCGCCGCAAAGGCAAAGACCACGGCAATCGCACCGCTGCGCAAACCCGCCCAATCCGCATCCACCAGGGCCTTTGCCCCCAGCAATGTGCCGCTGGCGATGATGGTGGGGATCGACATCAGCATTGATAGCTTGGCGGCGTCATGACGGGCATATCCCAACGCACGCCCGGCGCTGATGGTGATGCCCGAACGCGAGGTGCCGGGGATCAGGGCCACGGCCTGCCACAGACCCATGAGAATGGCGTGGCGCAGGGTCCAGTCGCGCTCGGTTTTGTCGGTCGCGCCCTTTTGATCCACCCAATAGAGCAGCACACCAAATATCAGCATGGTCCAGCCGATCACCTTGATCGAGCGCAACATGTCGGTCATGTCGGTGATCACCAGCAACAGCCCTGCGATAACCACCGGGATGGTGGCAATCATCAGCAAAAACGCCAGCCGCGCGCCGGGGGTATCAATCCGGCCGGTCAGCATACGCGGGATACCGGCAAAGGCCGGTAGCGCATCGCGCCGGAAATAGATCACAACCGCCAGCAGGGTGCCGATATGAACCGCCACATCTATAACCTGCCCCTGATCCGGCCAGGTGGCGACATAGGGAATAAGGATCAGATGCCCCGAGGAGGAAACCGGCAAGAATTCGGTCAGCCCCTGAACCGTGGCGATGATGAACAGATGGAATAACGTCATCAGGTTGACCCTGCTTTATGCCTGCCCGAGCAGCTATAAACCATTTGGATTCAAAGGGAAAGCCTGATTTAGGTCCGATCTGGGGTTAATATTTCGCCAACATGTGGTGGGAGAGCGATAATCTGCTCTGATTCATTTATTTTATGTCAGTACTTATGACTTTTATTGTTGCGCCATTTGATTTAGACAGAATCAGCAAGGATTTAACCGGAGATATGGCCCGTGGCGAAACAACCCATGTTGAAATTTGTGAGCGTTGAGCGTACTATGCCCGAGAAGCGGGCGGCGGGGCAGCGCAATGCGGATTTCAACGAGATATATGCCGAGTTTGCCGCGGCCAAAGCCGCCGAACAGGCAAGCCGGTGCAGCCAATGCGGGGTGCCTTATTGTCAGACCCATTGCCCGCTGCATAACAATATCCCCGATTGGCTCAGGCTGACGGCGGAAGGGCGGCTGCGCGAGGCCTATGAACTGAGCCAGGCCACCAACACATTCCCGGAAATTTGTGGCCGGATTTGCCCGCAGGATCGGCTGTGTGAAGGTAATTGCGTGATCGAGCAATCCGGCCACGGGACGGTCACAATCGGATCGGTTGAGAAATATATCACCGATACCGCGTGGGATAACGGCTGGGTTGAGGCCTTTGAACCGGCACGCGAACGCATTGAATCTGTTGGTATAATCGGCGCCGGGCCGGGCGGATTGGCGGCGGCGGATGCGCTCAGGCGCGCAGGCGTTCAGGTGACGGTTTATGACCGGCATGATCGCGCCGGTGGGTTGCTGACCTATGGCATTCCCGGCTTCAAGCTGGAGAAGGATATTGTGCTGCGCCGGGTCGGGCAACTGGTGCAGAGCGGGGTTGAATTTCAACTGAACTGCAATGTCGGTACGGATGTGAGTTTTGAGGAAATCCGCAATAAACACAATGCCTTGTTGATCGCCACAGGGGTGTATCAATCGCGGGACTTGCGAGCGCCGGGTTCGGGGGCCAAGGGGATTGTGCGGGCGCTGGATTATCTGATTGCCAGCAACCGGCACTCATTTGGTGACGCGGTGCCCGAGATTGAGAGCGGCGAATTGAGCGCCAAAGGCAAGCGGGTGATCGTGGTGGGCGGCGGCGATACGGCGATGGATTGTGTGCGCACCGCCATCAGGCAGGGGGCGAAATCGGTCAAGTGCCTCTATCGCCGTGACCGCGAAAACATGCCGGGCAGCCAGCGCGAAGTTGCCAATGCCGAAGAAGAAGGTGTTGTGTTTCAGTGGCTTAGCGCGCCGAAAGGCTTTGCCGGGGATCCGGTAAACACCGTCAAGGTGCAACAAATGCGGCTGGGCGCGCCGGATGCGAGCGGGCGGCAAAGCCCTGAAGAAATTGAAGGGGCTATCACCGATGAACCTGCCGATCTGGTGATCAAGGCGCTGGGATTTGAGCCGGAAAACCTGCCGGAACTCTGGGATCAGGACGATCTGGAAGTGACCCATTGGGGCACGGTCAAGGCGGAGTTTACCACCGGGCGGACATCAATGCCGGGGGTTTTTGCGGTGGGTGATATTGTGCGCGGGGCGTCTTTGGTGGTCTGGGCCATACGGGATGGCCGTGATTGTGCCGGGGCGGTTTTGGACTACCTTAATGCCGCTCAATCGGTTGCCGCAGAATAGGCAGGCCGGGCGGGCTAACCCATTGAATGAAAGATTGAAAGTGATGGACGCAGTACCAAAAACCAAAGGGCGATGCCTGTGCGGCGCTGTTCGCGTTACCGTTGACGTGCCGTTGGGGGATATTTCCGCGTGTCACTGCGAGATGTGCCGAAGGTGGAGCGGGTCAATTCAGATGGGGATTGAAATGCCGCGAGGTGCGGTGACAATAACCGGCCCGGTCAAAACCTTTCAATCGTCCGAATTTGCCGAGCGCGCCTGGTGTGACAGATGTGGCTCGGCGCTTTGGTTTCGCGATACCAAAGGCCCTGGAGCGGCCTATTACGAGCTGGCCCCCGGCCTGTTTGAAAATGCCGGAGGGGCCACCCTGATCCGCGAGGTCTATGCCGATTGTTGCCCGCAAGGCTATGCGCTGGCGGGGGATCATGTGCGTGTGAGCCGTGCCGATTATGAGGCCAATAACCTGCATGCAAGTGAGGGAGCGACGCAATGACCGTTTTTGATAATGACTGGGCCATAGCCGAAGAAGCCAAACGCAAATGGCTGGCGGTAAACGGGATGTATTCGGCGGCGGATGAGCATTCATCCTGCGGCGTTGGTCTGGTGGTTTCAACCGATGGCAAGCCCACGCGCGGCGTGGTCGCGGCGGGCATTGAGGCGCTGAAGGCGGTGTGGCACCGGGGGGCGGTAGATGCGGATGGTAAAACCGGAGATGGCGCGGGGATACATGTGCAAATACCGGTGGCGTTTTTCTATGATCAGATTCAGCGCACCGGCCATGAGCCAAGGCAGGATCAACTGATCGCCGTAGGGCAGGTGTTTTTGCCGCGCACGGATTTTGCGGCACAGGAAAAATGCCGCACGATTGTGGAAACCGAAGTGCTGCGCATGGGGCACACGATTTATGGCTGGCGGCATGTGCCGGTGGATGTGACATGCCTTGGCGAGAAGGCCAACGCGACGCGGCCCGAGATTGAACAGATTTTGATTTCCAATGCCAAGGGGATCGATGAGGAGGCGTTTGAGCGCGAATTATATGTGATCCGGCGGCGGATCGAAAAAGCCGCGTCGGCGGCGGGAATCCGCGAGCTTTATATTGCCTCGCTATCGTGCCGGTCGATCATCTACAAGGGCATGATGCTGGCCGAGCAGGTGGCGGTTTTTTACCCCGATCTGATGGATGAGCGTTTCAAATCGGCCTTCGCGATTTATCATCAGCGCTATTCCACCAATACTTTCCCGCAATGGTGGCTGGCGCAGCCGTTTCGCATGCTGGCGCATAATGGCGAGATCAATACGCTCAAGGGCAATCTCAACTGGCTGAAAAGCCACGAGATCAGGATGGCCTCAAGCGCGTTTGGCGAGATGGCCGAGGATATCAAGCCGATTGTGGCAAGCGGATCAAGTGACAGTGCGGCCCTTGATGCGGTGTTTGAGGTGCTGGTGCGGGCCGGGCGCTCGGCCCCGATGGCGAAAACCATGCTGGTGCCGGAAAGCTGGTCAAATCAGGCGCAGGAGCTGCCGCAGGCGTGGCGCGATATGTATTCCTATTGCAATTCGGTGATGGAGCCGTGGGATGGCCCGGCCGCCCTGGCGATGACCGATGGCCGCTGGGTTGTGGCGGGGCTGGACCGCAATGGGCTCAGGCCGATGCGCTATGTGGTCACCGGTGATGGGCTGGTGATTGCCGGATCCGAGGCCGGGATGGTACCGGTGGATGAGGCCTATATCGTTGAAAAAGGGGCGCTTGGCCCCGGTCAGATGCTGGCGGTGGATATGCAAAGCGGGCAGATGTATCACGACACCGAGATCAAGGACAAAATGGCGCGGGCTGTGCCATTTGGCGATTGGGTGGGCAAGATCAACGAGTTGGATGCCAGGCTGGCGGTGGTCAGTGAAGCGCCGATATACACCGGTGAAGAACTGCGCAAACGCCAGATTGCGGCGGGCTATACCATTGAAGAGATGGAACAAATTCTTGCCCCCATGGGTGAGGACGGCAAAGAGACGATTGCCTCGATGGGCGATGATACGCCCTCGGCGGTGCTGAGCAAGCGCTATCGGCCCCTGAGCCATTATTTTCGGCAGAACTTTTCTCAGGTGACCAACCCGCCGATTGACAGCCTGCGCGAATACCGGGTGATGAGCCTCAAGACGCGGTTTGGCAATCTCAAGAACGTGCTGGATGAAAGCGGCGCGCAGACCGAGATTCTGGTGCTGGAAAGCCCGTTTGTGGGCAATACGCAATGGCACGAGCTGATGCAGCATTTCAACGCCGATGTGGCCGAGATTGATTGCAGTTTTGAGCGTGGCACCGGCGCGTTGCAGGCGGGGCTGACACGGATCAGGGCCGAGGCCGAGGATGCGGTGCGTTCTGGCGCGGGGCATATCGCGCTGACGGATCAGCATTCCGGCGAGGGCCGGATCGGAATGCCGATGATCCTGGCCACGTCTGCGGTGCATTCGCATCTCACGCGGATGGGGTTACGCACCTTTACCTCATTGAATGTGCGCTCGGCCGAGTGTGTTGATCCGCATTATTTTGCTGTGCTGATCGGGGCCGGGGCGACGGTGGTGAATGCCTATCTGGCGGAGGATTCTCTGGCCGACCGGATCGGGCGGGGATTGCTGGAGGGCAGCCTGACGGAAGTGGTGGCACGGTATCGCCACGCGATTGATCAGGGATTGCTCAAGATCATGTCGAAGATGGGGATTTCGGTGATTTCATCCTATCGCGGGGGCCTCAATTTCGAAGCGATCGGCCTCAGCCGGGCGATGTGCGCCGAATTTTTCCCCGGATTGATCAGCCGGATCAGTGGCATCGGGATCAGCGGCATTCAGGCCAAGCTGGAAGAGGTGCATGATCAGGCCTATGCGCGGGGGCCGGGCATCCTGCCGATTGGCGGGTTTTACAAGGCGCGCCAGACCGGTGAGAGCCATGCCTGGGGCGCGCAGAACATGCATCTTTTGCAGATGGCGTGCAACAACGCGAGCTTTGAGCTGTGGAAACGCTATAGCAATGCGATGCAGGCCAACCCGCCAATACATCTGCGAGATCTGATGGCGATCAAGCCGATGGGCGCGGCAATTTCAGTGGATGAGGTGGAGAGCGTGACCTCGATCCGCAAGCGGTTTGTGACGCCGGGGATGTCATTGGGGGCATTGAGCCCCGAGGCGCACAAGACGCTGAACGTGGCGATGAACCGGATCGGTGCGCGATCCGATAGTGGCGAGGGCGGCGAAGACCCGGCGCATTTTACGCCTGAACCCAACGGCGACAATCCAAGCGCCAAGATCAAACAGGTGGCTTCCGGGCGCTTCGGGGTGACGGCGGAATATCTTAATCAATGTGAAGAACTTGAGATCAAGGTGGCCCAAGGCGCCAAGCCCGGTGAGGGCGGACAACTGCCGGGGATGAAAGTGACCAAACTGATTGCCCGGCTCAGGCATTCCACGCAAGGTGTCACGCTGATCAGCCCGCCGCCGCATCATGATATTTACTCGATCGAGGATCTGGCGCAGTTGATTTACGATCTCAAGCAGATCAATCCGCGGGCCAAGGTCACGGTCAAGCTGGTGGCGCAATCCGGCGTGGGCACGATTGCCGCGGGCGTGGCAAAGGCCAAGGCGGATGTGATCCTGATCTCGGGCCATAATGGCGGCACCGGGGCAAGCCCGGCCACCAGCATCAAATATGCCGGTCTACCGTGGGAGATGGGGCTGACCGAGGCGCATCAGGTATTGAGCATGAACAAGCTGCGCGACCGGATTACGCTGCGCACCGATGGGGGGCTGCGCACGGGCCGCGATATTGTGATGGCGGCGATGATGGGGGCCGAGGAATACGGCATCGGCACGGCGGCGCTGATTGCGATGGGCTGTATCATGGTGCGTCAATGCCAAAGCAACACCTGCCCGGTGGGGGTGTGTACACAGGATGAGGCACTGCGCGGGAAATTCACCGGTAGTGCCGATAAGGTGGTCAACCTGATCACGTTTTACGCGCAGGAAGTGCGGGAAATTCTGGCCAGTATCGGGGCACGCTCCCTGGATGATGTGATCGGCCGGGCGGACTTGCTGACGCAGGTAAGCCGGGGCAGCGCGCATCTGGATGATCTTGATCTTAATCCGATGCTGATCACCGTCGATGGCGCAGCCGGGATTTCCTATGACCGTTTGCGCCCGCGCACCGAGGTGCCCGATACCCTGGACGCCGAGATCGTGCGCGATGCGCAAAGGTTTCTGGAAGACGGCGAGAAGATGCAGCTTTCCTATGCGGTGCAGAATACCCATCGCACCGTGGGGGCGCGGGTTTCCTCGCATATCGTGCGCAATTTTGGCATGAATAATGGCCTGCAGCATGATCATCTGACGGTGAAACTTCAAGGCAGTGCGGGGCAATCTTTGGGCGCGTTTGCCGCACCGGGGCTGAAGATCGAGGTGGAGGGCGATGCCAATGATTATGTTGGCAAGGGCCTGAGCGGCGGCACAATCGTGGTGCGCCCGGCGATGGCCAGCAATCTGGTGGCGGCGGAAAACACCATCATCGGCAACACGGTGCTTTATGGTGCGACGGCCGGGTTTTTGTTTGCCGCCGGGCGCGCAGGCGAGCGTTTTGGCGTGCGCAATTCCGGTGCCAAGGTGGTGATCGAGGGCTGCGGCAGCAATGGCTGTGAATACATGACCGGCGGTGTGGCGGTGATCCTTGGGCCGGTGGGCGCCAATTTTGCCGCAGGCATGACCGGTGGGATGGCTTATTTATATGATCCCGAAGGGGCGACGGATAAACTGATCAATCGTGAGACGGTGGTGACATCGGCGGTGGCAGACGGGTATTGGGCGGCTGAGCTGGAATATCTGATCAAGCGCCACGCGGCAGAGACCGGCAGCAAAAAGGCGCAGGAGATTTTGCGCTACTGGGATCAGGAACGGGGCAATTTCATAATGGTCTGCCCGATCGAAATGCTTGACAAGCTGCCGCATCCTTTGGCCGCAGACGTGGAGGCGGTTCCGGCGGAGTGAGGATTTTGGGGGTTACAAATCAGATTGTGGATAATGATCTGAATACTGTGGCCTTCCGCCGTTTTCTATCTGTGTATTTGAGCCCGGAGCGGACATTAAGGTTCGATCCCCGCCCGGAATCAAGGCGCATCGCGTCGCCGGGCAGCGCCTGCCCGTTCCGGCGGGCTGGCGCTTGGG
The DNA here is from genome assembly GCA_021775255.1 of Roseovarius sp. Classification (GTDB taxonomy): domain Bacteria; phylum Pseudomonadota; class Alphaproteobacteria; order Rhodobacterales; family Rhodobacteraceae; genus Roseovarius. The sequence continues at coordinate 159,305 of JAJFIA010000019.1, read as the reverse complement.
TGAGGGTGGCGCATCGTTCAGAGGATGGATGTGTTTGGCTAAGATAAAGTGGCAGGTCACAACCGTTGCAGCGCCACCCCACGGGCAGGCGCGGCCCGGCACTCAGGCGGTGGTATTAGCTCATCTTGCAGTTATGGGGCCTGTCGGGATGTGGTTTGTGAGGCAAGGCCGCAGCGCTGCGCCTCAGTCAGGTCTTTGCATCTTGCGCTCAGACCCACCTGCCAAGTTTCACAATTAGCCGTGTCAGATCAGCGCAAAGACGTCAGGTTGGCGATGAGCATTTTTGCGTTTTTTGGCGATTTGTTTCTGGATTTTATGGGCCAGGTCGGCCTCGGGGCCGCAGCAGACGAGTGCGGCATCCTTCATCTCGCGGTGCGTGCGCTTGGATATGTCGAGCATGGCCCGCCCAAGCTCAGGCAGTGTATTTCGGGATTTATCCAAGAGCGCGCGGAAATTGGCCCAGATTTATCGGTGTTTGCGCAACAATCAGCCGGGCAGATCACCGTTTGTTGAATTCTCGCGAGGCCAGCATCACTTGAATGATGTGTCGTCAGTTCCATAATTATCAACAGGCAACGATAAATTTCTGACCATATGAAACGAAACGGGCAACAAATATCGGCAAGCCCTGAATCTAGAAAAAGGACGTGAAAAATGCGTAAGATACTCCCCCTTGTTACAACTGCAGTCACGCTGGCAGCGGCCCCGGCCATGGCCCAGACATATGATTGGACCGGCGCTTATGGCGGTGTCGAGCTTGGCTATGCCGATGTTGACAGAAGCCCGGGCGGCAGCGATGAAGGCTTCATTGGCGGTTTCATTGCCGGGTATGATTATGATCTTGGCAACAATTTTGTTATTGGTGCCGGTCTTGATTTTGACTTCGCCGACATCAACAACGGCGGCTTGGAGGTGGAACAGATTTTCCGCGCCAAAGTTCGTGCCGGCTATGCGATCGGCCCCGGCCTGATTTACGCCACCGGGGGCTATGCCTGGGCGAACACGGATAACTCTGGTAGCGACAATGGCTATGTCATTGGCGGCGGATACGAGCACCGGGTCACTCAAAACTTCTCGGTTGGCGCTGAAATCCTGTATCACGACTTCAACAGCTTCAACAATTCCGGCAGCGATCTTGAGGCCACAACCGTTCAGCTCAGGGGCGCTTTCCGCTTCTGATCACGGGTTATGGAAAACCGCCTGAAGCGTTTTTTGGAGCGCTTCAGGCTATTAAACTTCCCCCCCTATCAAAGCTCAAGCGGCAGGCGCGTGATCACATAGCCCTGATTTTCCAGTAATCGCAAAAGGCCGGTTTCCCCCGGAAGGTGCCCTGCCCCGATGGCCAGAAACAGGGTTTTGCCAGGGGCGGCCCTGAGGATGACATCCATCCATCCGGCGTTGCGATTGATCAGAAGCTGGCGCTCGAACAGTTCAAAATCTGCCTGTGCATTATCGCCACCGTATTTGAGGGAAATCAGCCGGGAATATTCCCAGATCAGGGCAATCTCCTGTTTCTGATAGTGGGTCAGCAGCGTGTAGGAAACATCATCCGCCTGATCCGACCAGGCAAAGAACAGCCGGATCATATCAAGCTGATCCTCAAGCGGGTAGGCATCAAACAGCGTCAGCACGGTGCGGTAATCTTCGAGTGAGCGGCTATCCTTGCCGATGGTGGCGGCGTAATCTCCGATTTGTTCGTCAATACCTTTGCCCGCCTTCTGCCCGTTGCGGGTCTGGCAGGGGCCGATACCCAGCATCATCGCCGCCCAGAACGGTTTGAACTTGGCCACCATGAAGCCGGGGATGGCGCGGATACGCATTTCCGCCACCAGTTTTTTCCAGTCCTCCGGCCCCAGAAGATCGGGCAGCGTTTCGCCTTCGGTGATGAACATCAGCGATGGATCCGCCACGATTTCACGTTGCAGGCGTTTTTGATCACCGGTTGAGACCTCAAGATAAATCGCATCGGCCCGATCCATGTATGGCTTGAGCATCGCAAGATGCGCCTCGGTCTGGTCATGGTGGAAATGGTAGGTGCCAAAGAGGGTGATCTCAGAATTGCCTTTGCGCGCGCGCCAGAAAATGCCTTCCGGGTAGGCTGTATTTTGGGCGCGGGTATCCAGGGCTGTGCGATCAGCCCCATCAAGGCCCGCGATCAGATCGGTGCCTTCACAGATGGCCCATGCGGGCAGGCCCTGGAAAATCAGCAGGAAAATGGCAAATAGTCGGCTCATGGGGCACCTCGGCACGGGGAATGGCTGATGACAAGCTAGTGCCATGGCAGTGGCAGGGCAATCGAAGGGCAAAAATAATTGTCGCTAAGTTGTTGACTCCGCTCATGCACATCCTTAGCTATGCGTCGTTATCACTCGCCGTGGGTGAGTGCTAACGGCCCAGAGGAGGGCGGAATTGAAACATTGAGATTAAGGAGCCTCGAAGATGGCATTTAATCCGCTACATGATCGCGTCGTTGTGCGCCGCGTTGAAAGCGAAGAGAAAACAGCCGGTGGGCTGATCATTCCTGACAGTGCCAAGGAAAAGCCAAGTGAAGGCGAAATTGTTTCTTGTGGCGAAGGTGCCCGCAAGGACAATGGCGAGTTGATCCCGATGGCCGTGAAAGCCGGGGACCGGGTACTGTTTGGCAAATGGTCGGGCACCGAGATCACCCTTGACGGTGAAGAGCTGCTGATCATGAAAGAAAGCGACGTTCTGGGCATCATTGCCTGAGCCGCTTTTAACCCTGAATTTACACCCTATAGTCAAGGAGAGACATGATGTCTGCCAAGGACGTAAAATTTAACACCGATGCCCGCAACAAAATGCTGCGCGGCGTGAATGTACTGGCCGATGCGGTCAAGGTAACACTGGGCCCGAAAGGCCGTAACGTGGTGATCGACAAATCATTCGGTGCGCCACGCATTACCAAGGACGGTGTGACCGTAGCCAAGGAAATCGAGCTGGAAGACAAGTTCGAGAACATGGGCGCGCAGATGGTCAAGGAAGTGGCCAGCCGCACCAATGACGAGGCCGGCGACGGCACCACCACTGCCACGGTTCTGGCACAGGCGATTGTGCGCGAAGGCCTGAAATCGGTTGCCGCGGGCATGAACCCGATGGACCTCAAGCGCGGTATTGATCTGGCCACGGCCAAGGTTGTGGAAGAGATCAAAAAAGCTGCGCGCGAAGTCAAAGACAGCGCCGAAGTGGCGCAGGTCGGCACGATTTCAGCCAATGGCGAATCTGATATCGGCCAGCAGATTGCTGATGCGATGCAGCGTGTGGGCAATGAAGGCGTGATCACTGTTGAAGAAAACAAGGGTCTGGAAACTGAAACGGACGTTGTTGAAGGCATGCAGTTTGATCGTGGCTATCTGAGCCCCTATTTCGTGACCAACAGCGACAAGATGATTGCCGAACTGGAAGACTGCATGATCCTGCTGCACGAGAAGAAACTCTCGTCGTTGCAGCCGATGGTGCCGCTTCTTGAGCAGGTGATTCAAAGCCAGAAGCCGCTCTTGATCATTGCCGAGGATGTTGACGGCGAAGCGCTGGCAACTCTGGTGGTGAACAAACTGCGCGGTGGTCTGAAAATCGCGGCTGTCAAGGCCCCTGGTTTTGGTGATCGTCGCAAGGCGATGTTGCAGGATATTGCCATTCTGACCGGTGGTCAGGTGATCTCGGAAGATCTGGGTATGAAGCTGGAAAGCGTTACCATGGATATGCTGGGATCGGCCAAGAAAGTGGACATCACCAAGGACGAGACCACCATCATTGATGGCGCCGGTGTTAAAGCCGAGATCGAAGCGCGGGTTTCTCAGATACGCACACAGATCGAGGAAACCACATCGGATTACGACCGTGAGAAGCTGCAGGAACGTGTTGCCAAGCTGGCAGGCGGTGTTGCGGTGATCCGGGTTGGCGGCATGACCGAAGTTGAAGTGAAAGAGCGTAAAGACCGGGTTGACGATGCCCTCAATGCGACCCGTGCAGCCGTGCAGGAAGGCATTGTTGTTGGCGGTGGCGTGGCTCTTATCCAAGCAGCGAAAAAGCTGTCTAAGGTCAAAGGCGAAAACAGCGATCAGAACAATGGCGTGAACATCGTGCGCAAAGCGCTTGAAGCGCCATTGCGCCAGATTGCCGAAAACGCAGGTGTTGACGGCGCGGTTGTGGCTGGCAAAATTCGCGAAAGCGATGACCCAACCTTTGGCTTTAACGCCCAGACCGAAGAATATGGCGATATGTTCAAATTCGGCGTGATTGATCCGGCCAAGGTTGTACGTACGGCCCTGGAAGATGCGGCCTCAATCGCAGGTCTGCTGATCACCACCGAAGCCATGGTTGCCGACAAGCCCGCCAAAGAAGGCGCCGGTGGCGGCATGCCCGACATGGGCGGCATGGGCGGCATGGGCGGCATGATGTAAGGTTATTTTCGCTCTGCGAAAATGACCGTAAGGCGACAGGTGTTTGGCATAGCCAAACACCGAGAGCCAAACCGTTCAGTAAAATGATCTGGGGCTGCCTTCGGGCGGCCCCTTTTCTTGTCATCTTGCTGATCTGTCATTGTTTTCATGCCTGTATTGGCTCTAGGTTGTGCCTCATGCGCCTGTTTCTTCTGACCGTCCTCACGATGATTGCATTCGCCGCCAATTCGGTCCTGAACCGCTTGGCGCTGAATGATGCCGCCATTGGCCCCGCTGGTTTTGCTGCGATCCGGCTGGGATCGGGGGCCTTGGCGCTATTGGTATTGATATGGCTCAGGGGGGGCGGGCTGAAGCCCGCCCTACCGCGTGGAATTGGCGGTGCGATTGGCCCGCTGATGCTTGCGCTTTATATATTGGGTTTTTCCTATGCTTATGTGACACTTGAGGCCGGCGTCGGCGCGCTGATTTTATTTGGCGGCGTGCAGATGACCATGTTTGCCGGCGCGGTTCTGGGGCGGGAATATTTGCCGGTCAATCGTTGGATCGGGGCGATGGTGGCCATGGCCGGGCTGGTGTATCTGCTCTGGCCTGCGGGGGCAAATGCGCCCGGGGTGATCGGCTCGGTACTGATGGGACTGGCCGGGTTTGGCTGGGGGATATATTCATTGCACGGACGCAAGGCCAGTGATCCGCTGGTTGCAACGGCGGTGAATTTTGTTCTGGCCGTACCTTTTGGCGTGGCAGCGTTACTACTGTTGCCGGATGCCCTGCCGATCAGCCTTTGGGGGGCTGCACTGGCCGTCATGTCCGGGGTCGTGACCTCGGCTTTTGGGTATGCGCTTTGGTATACGGTTCTGCCGCGCCTGCCGACTTCCATTGCGGCTGTGGCACAGCTCACCGTGCCGGTGATTGCCCTTGGCGGGGGTATTGCATTTCTTGGTGAGGGTTTGAGCCTGCGGTTCGCCGTTGCCTCAATGCTGGTTTTGAGTGGGGTGGCTGTTTCTGTAATGAAGAGGGGCAAGCCGGTGTGACAGTTCAACCGGACGGCCGCAAAACTTTTGAAAAAAGTTTTGGCAAAAGTTTTTATAAAACTTTTTGGTTGGCATATGAGACCAGAGAACGCTAATCAAACGTGCCCGCGACCCGGCCAAGCAGCATGAAGGCACGCGCCGTGCGGGTGTTGGCAAGCTCGGATATTTCAGCGTCACTGGCGGTTTCGGCGAATTTGGTGAACATCTGATCAAACAGGCGCAGGAAATGATGCGCAACATCGCGAAACACCGGATCACTACGCATGCGTGCCGCAGTCAGCGCCAGGGATGTGCGGTCGCGCACACCGCCGAGGGCTGCCACGCTTTGACCGCGCTCGCCTTCGGCAAAGCGGCGCCATATTTCGCAGCGGATGCTGTCGGGGCGCAGATCGTCCATATAAACGCCATCCTGGGAAATCAATGTCAGGATATCCTGTGCGGCGCGGATCAGCTGTGCGGTGGGGCGATCACTGAGTGCGCGGCGCAGGGCGGCAAAGCCGGCTTTGTCTTCGGCGGTTTCGGGGAAATTAAGGGCACGGATGAAATCCTGCCGTTCCAGAGGAGCGCTGATTTCTTCGGCCGGGGTTCCGAGCGGAAGATCAACCTGATTGTCATCCTCTGGCCGGGGGGGTGCGGGGCGCGACAATGCCCGCGCTTTGGGCGCGCGCAGGGATTGGAGGGTTGCAAGGATGGTATCGGTTTTACGTTGCAGAGTTATGATCTCATCAAGCTTTTTAGCCAAGGATGTATCGCTTACCGCGCTATGGCTTTGATTTTGCGCGATATAAGCTTGCCGCAGGGTATCCACCGCAGCTTGCAGGCGCTGATTATCAGCTTGCATCATGCGAAAACTGCGCGCCGCCGTTGCCACGGCCCATATCATTGCCACCGGCATGAGGATGGCGATGAGAACAACAATGAGATGCAAGGCACTGCCGGGTTGGGCAAACGAGCCGCGCGGTTCAAACATGAAAACCGCGAGGCCGGTAAGAGCCAGCCAGATCAACGTCAGGATCAGAGCTGTGATCTCAATCAGGGTGATGCCACCGGTGCCGGTTTTGCCGTAAAGCCCTAAAGCTGCGGCAGCGGGTTTGGCACCTGTATGATCCTCCTCAGGCATAGACGATTTTCAGCACTTCATAAGAGCGGTCCCCGCCCGGTGTATGCACCTCAACGCTGTCGCCTTCATCCTTGCCAATCAGGGCGCGCGCAATGGGGGATTTGATGTTCAGCAGACCTTTTTCAATGCTGGCCTCATGCTCGCCGACGATCTGCCAGGTCTTTTCCTCGTCGGTGTTTTCATCCACCAATGTAACAGTGGCCCCAAATTTGATGCTGCCGGAAAGCTTGGCCGGGTCGATCACGTCGGCGAGGCTGATCACGCCTTCCAGTTCTTTCACCCGGCCCTCGATGAAGGACTGCTTTTCCTTGGCGGAATGATATTCGGCATTTTCCGACAGATCGCCATGCTCACGCGCCTCGGAGATGGCGCGGATGATGGCGGGGCGCTCGACCGATTTGAGGTGCTTCAGCTCGGCCTCAAGGGCGGCATAGCCTGCGGCGGTCATCGGGATCTTTTCCATGGTCTTGTCCACTGTATTAAGCCGGGGCAATGCAGCCTGCGCCCTGGCGTGTTTTTGTCGGATATTGAGGCCAGAGTGCCCTGAGCAGGCAGGCGGATGCAAGAGAGATAAAGGGAACTTGAGTGTTATCCCGGTGCAAACAGGCCTCAAAGTTTGAAATAGTGCCGCTTTTTGCCGGTTTTAACGTGTGGTACTGATTGACCTTGAGCCAGATCACACGGTAACGACGAAACAGCCATTTCATGCCTGCCAGATAAGGATTGACCAATGACAACCGAGCCCCGCGAAACCATGGAATATGATGTTGTGATTGTGGGTGCTGGCCCGGCCGGGCTGAGCGCTGCGATCCGCCTCAAGCAGCTTGACCCCGAGCGCGAGGTTGTGGTGCTGGAAAAGGGCTCTGAAGTGGGGGCGCATATCCTGTCGGGGGCGGTGCTGGATACCAGCGGTCTGGATGCGCTGATCCCGGATTGGCAGGCCAAAAGCGCGCCGTTGAATACCAGGGTGAAAAGCGATCGGTTTTATATGCTTGGGCATGGCGGGCAAATCCGAATTCCCAATTTTCCGATGCCGCCTTTGATGAACAACCACGGCAATTACATTGTCAGCATGGGCAATGTCTGTCGCTGGATGGCCGAGCAGGCCGAGGCGCTGGGGGTTGAGGTGTTTCCCGGCATGGCCTGTTCCGAGCTGGTATATGACGAGGCTGGCAGCCTCAAAGGTGTGGTCGCCGGTGAGTTTGGTAGGAATGCCGATGGCACGGAAGGGCCGAATTATGAGCCGGGGATGGAATTGCACGGCAAATATGTGTTCCTCAGCGAAGGCGTGCGCGGATCATTGTCCAAGGAAGTGATTGCGAAATATGACCTGTCGGCGGGCCATGAGCCGCAGAAATTTGGCCTTGGCATGAAGGAAATCTGGGAGATCGACCCCAAAAAGCATAAAGAAGGCAGCGTGACCCATACAATGGGCTGGCCTCTTGGATCAAATGCCGGCGGAGGATCATTCATCTATCACATTGAAAACAATCAAGTTTATGTGGGATTTGTGGTACATCTCAATTACAAAAACCCCTATCTGTTTCCATATATGGAATTCCAGCGCTTCAAGCATCATCCGATGGTGGCCGAGCTGCTGAAAGGCGGCAAGCGCGTCGCTTACGGCGCGCGGGCGATCAGCGAGGGCGGCTATCAGTCGATGCCGAAAATGGTGTTTCCGGGCGGCGCTTTGCTGGGCTGTTCGGTGGGCATGGTCAATGTGCCGCGCATCAAGGGCAATCATAATGCGATGCTGTCGGGCAAGGCCGCAGCCGAGGCCGCACACCGCGCGATTGAAGCAGGGCGCGCGGGCGATGAGCTGAGCGATTATGAGGCGGAAGTACGCACAGGGCCGATTGGCAAGGATCTGAAGAAAGTGCGCAACGTCAAGCCGCTGTGGTCAAAATTTGGCCTGGTGGCCAGTCTGGTGCTGGGCGGGTTTGATATGTGGACCAACACATTCGGCTTTAGCCTGCTGGGCACGCTGAAACACGGCAAGAATGATGCCGAGGCCACCGGCAAGGCAAAGGATTTCAAGGTGATCGACTATCCCAAGCCCGATGGCACGCTAAGCTTTGACCGGCTGACCAATGTGAGCTTTTCGATGACCAATCACGAGGAAAGCCAGCCTGCGCATCTGCATCTGAAAAATCCGGAAATTCCGATGAAGGTGAACATGCCGGAATATGCTGAGCCGGCGCAGCGTTATTGCCCGGCGGGGGTGTATGAGGTGGTGGACAACAAGTTCGTGATCAATTTCCAGAACTGCGTGCATTGCAAGACCTGCGATATCAAGGACCCGAGCCAGAACATCAACTGGGTCACGCCGCAGGGCGGGGATGGGCCGAATTATCCGAATATGTAGGATACTGGCATGACCAGATGGTTTGATTAAGTAGAAAAGGCCGGTATAGTTATCAAGCAATTCAATCCCGGCATGGAAATATCATGAAAGTTGTACTTCACGCAGGGGCACATGCAACCGATGAAGGCAGGTTGAATGCGTGCCTGTTGGAAAATTCGGAATTACTGTCCGGGCATGGCACGGAGGTGCCCGAACCGAAGGATTACCAAAATCTGATCCGGGGTGTTTTACACAATGCGCTGGAAACCGGTATATCGGAAAACACCCATGAAGTGTTGCTGGATGCGATATTGAAAGGCGATGCACCAAAGCGCCTTGTTCTGACCAACCAGCAGTTTTTTGGCACCCCGAAAATGGCGGGTTATGGGGGGGTGTTGTATAATACCGCAGAAACCCGGCTGGGGTTTTATCAAAAGATGTTTGCGGGCTGCGAAATTGAGCTGTTCATGGGCCTTTGCAATCCGGCCACCTTTCTGCCGCTGATTCTGAGCAAGACGCGGTTCGCCACCATGGATAGCTTCCTGCGCGGCAATAGCCCGTTTGATATCCGCTGGTCTGATCTGATCATACGGATGCGTGATGCGGCACCGAATGTTGGCATTACAATCTGGTGTAATGAGGATACGCCGTTGATCTGGGGGCGGGTCATGCGGGAAATGGCAGGGCTGAAGCCCGGTCAGCCGCTGAAGGGCGAATATGCCATGATGCAACAGATCATGCAGCCCGAAGGCATGCAACGGTTTGAGGATCACCTGGCGGAAAGGCCGGATATGTCAGAGGCGCAGAAATGCCATGTTGCGGCGGTGTTTTTGGAAAAATATGCTGATGAAGATGCGCTGCATCATGAAATAGATGTGCCCGGATGGGACCATGAAATGGTGGACCGGATGACCCAGATTTATGATGAGGATCTGGCTGTTATTGCCCGCATTCCGGGCATCAATCTGATCTTGCCGTAAGTCTCACATCCCAAGGGCTTCTTTATACATCTCAAGCACCGCTTCTTCTTCGGCGATGTCATCCTTGTCACGTTTGCGCAGGGTGACAAGCTTGCGCAGTACCCTGGTGTCATAGCCGCGCGATTTTGCCTCGGCCATCACCTCTTTTTGCTGATCCATGATGTCTTTTTTCTCGGCTTCAAGGCGCTCAAACCGCTCGATGAACTGGCGCAGCTCATCTGCGGTGACCCGGTAACTGCTGTCGGTATTCATATCGTTCATCGCGGCCTCCTGCATATCAGAGCCCCTGATTAGCCGCAGAGACCGCCGCCCGCAAGGCGCATTCGGGCGTGGGGCTTGCGGTTATTTGCCAAGTGATTTAGGGCCGGGTGAAACGGGAGGGCGGATGATGGAAATTTTGATCTGGATCGGGGCGTTTGTATCGCTCATGGGGCTTGCCGGGCTGATCTGGTGCATCAGGACCGTCTGGAAGGCACGCAAGGCGGGGCTGGAGGATGACGCCCTCAGGGCCACAATACAAAAGGTCGTGCCGGTGAATTCTGCCGCCCTTTTCCTGTCGGTCATTGGCTTGATGATGGTGGTTTTGGGCATAATACTGGGATAGCAGGTTACGGGAGGCGGCAAATGTTTTGTCGTTTGCCTAATACATAGGCAATCATGCGAGGCTGCACAAAAAATCATCATTTTTGCGGGGGAGCGGCAAAAGTCTTGTGCTCAAAGCTTCCCCTCGGGCCATATTGCGCCAACAACTCTTTCAAGCACCGCAATGGCGGGATTGAAACGAGGAGCAATCATGAGACTTTCACACTTTTTTCTGACGGCCGCAGCCCTGTTGAGCGCCACGGCGGCGCAGGCGCAGGACGCCACTGAAACCATGGACAAGGGCGATGTTGCCTTCATGATTTTCTCAACCGTGATGGTATTGTTCATGATCCTGCCGGGGCTGGCGCTGTTTTATGGCGGTCTGGTGCGGGTCAAGAACATGCTTTCGGTTCTGACGCAGACCACGATGATCACCGCTTTGGTGATGGTGATCTGGGTGATCTACGGATATTCTTTTGCCTTTGGCGGCGGTACCGGGCCGTTTTGGGGCGGCACCGGCAAGCTTTTCCTGGCCGGGGTCACGCCCGACTCGATGGCGGCCACGTTTACGGAGGGCGTTGTCATCCCCGAATATGTGTTCATTGCCTTTCAGATGACATTCGCGGCCATTACCCCGGCGCTGATCATTGGCGCCTTTGCCGAACGGATCAAATTCAGCGCGGTGATGATTTTCACCCTTGGCTGGGTCACTTTTGCCTATTTCCCGATTGCCCATATGGTGTGGGACGGGGCGGGGTATATCTTCAACCTTGGGGCGCTTGATTTTGCCGGCGGCACGGTGGTGCATATCAATGCGGGTGTGGCGGCGCTTGTGGGTGCGATCGTGGTGGGCAAGCGCAAGGGCTATGGCCGCGATATGATGGCACCTCATTCGATGACGCTGACGCTGGTGGGTGCGGGCATCCTTTGGGTGGGCTGGTTTGGTTTCAACGCCGGTTCGAACCTTGAGGCCAATGGCGGCGCGGGGCTGGCGATGATCAACACCTTTACCGCCACCGCCGGTGCGATTCTTGGCTGGGCGATAATCGAGGGCAGTCTGCGCGGCAAGGTTTCCTTGCTGGGGGCCGCCTCGGGGATGATTGCGGGGCTGGTGGCGGTGACGCCGGCCGCAGGCTCGATCGGGCCGGTGGGGGCGATTGTGCTGGGCGCCGGCACCTCATGCGTGACGTTTTTCTTTGTCACCACGGTGAAGAACAGGTTGGGTTATGATGACAGCCTTGATGTGTTCGGCATTCACGGGATCGGCGGCATTATCGGCGCCATCGGCACCGGTATCTTTACCGCGCCCGCGCTTGGGGGCATCGGCGGCGATGAGTATAACATGATCGGTCAGACCCTGATACAGGCCGAGGCGGTGGGCATCACGATCATCTGGACCGGGGTTGTGGCCTTCGCGCTTTTCAAGGCGATCGACCTGACCATCGGCCTGCGTGTTTCGGCCGAGGATGAATCCCGTGGGCTTGATCTTTCCACCCATGGCGAGGCGGCGTATCACAACAGCTAGGTAACAGGCCCTGCCCCCCTGCTTCGGCGGGGGGATGGGCTTTCGTGCATGATCTTGCGGGTGGGCGGCGTTCAGACCGGCAGGTTATCAAACTGCGCTTCAATCGCCTCGTCCCGCAGTTTGGTGTTCAACACCCGTGTGTCAGGGGCGACCGGCAAGGCCTGTGCCTTCATTTCGCGGATCAGGCGGTCAAGCCGGGGCTGCAAAGCGCAACGGTCTGCACGGTTTGTTGCTTTGATTTCAAGCAGTAAGGCATGTAATTGCATGGTCAGGCTGGTCATGGTGTTCACTCCCTTTGCTTTTTATCTGGCCTCCTGTGGCGGGAACAGCGCCGCCGATGGCCGTGATTTATCAACACACTCAACTCAGCACAGCACTAGTTTGCCGCAGCGCATGTCCGGCACAGGGGCGTGTCGGGCAACACATCCAGCCGCTCGGGCGAGATCGGATCGCCGCAGCGCGCGCATATGCCATAGCTGCCCTCACGCAGGCGTTTCAAAGCGGCCCGGATGCGGGCAATCTCTTGCTGGCCGCTTTGCCCGAGCTGCTCAAGCACCTCATCGCCTTCGTTCTCAACGGCTGCCTCATCCCAATCTTTTGAATTAGGCTGATCCAGCTCGGTTTCAATACTGTGAAGCCGGGAATCAAGCTCAGACAGGCGAGTCAGGAGCATTGTGCGGTATTTATCGTTTGATTTTATCATTAATAATCCTCTCATAAAGTAATTGTTTCAGACTAGGCAAAAACTGGCCTTGACCCATATCAAGATATGTACGTGAGCGGGGAATAACAGGGGGTCTTTTCCCTTTGTGCGATCCGTGCCACTCTGCGCCTGAATGATAGCCGGGAGCAGAACCATGCCGATCACAACTTGCATTTTTGACGCCTATGGCACCCTGTTTGATGTGGCCGCCGCCGCGCGCATTGCCGCGGCCGAGCCGGGGCGCGGGGATTTCGCCGCGTGCTGGCCCGCGATTGCCGGACATTGGCGATTGAAACAGTTGCAATATACCTGGCTGCGGGCCGTGATGGGGCAGCATCTTGAGTTCTGGCAGGTAACACAGGACGGGCTTGACTGGGCGCTTGAGGCCGAGGGCATGGGCGATGATGCCGAGCTGCGCGAACGCCTGTTGCAGCTTTACTGGGAACTGGAGGCATACCCGGAAGTGCCCGAAATGCTGGCGGCGCTGAAAGCCGGGGGGATGAACACGGGCATTCTGTCCAACGGCTCGCCCGAAATGCTGGCCGGGGCGGTGCAATCTGCGGGCATCGGCGGGGTGTTGGATGATGTGCTGTCGGTTGAGGATGTGGGCATTTTCAAACCGGCGTCAGTGGTTTACGATCTGGTGGGCAAGCGCTTTGGCTGTGCCCCGGATGAGGTTTTGTTTGTCTCGTCCAACTGCTGGGATGCCTGCGCGGCGGCGGGGTACGGCTTTACCACCGCCTGGGTCAATCGCGCAGGCGAGCCGGTGGACAGGCTGCCAGCGCAGCCGCTGCACCGGCTGAATGATCTGCGCGGCATTCCTGATCTGGCGGGGGGCTGAATGGCGCAGTTTACCACATCCGACGGCCTCAGGCTGTATTACGAGGAGGCGGGCACGGGGCAGCCGGTGCTGGCGCTTGCCGGGCTCACGCGCAATGCGCGGGATTTTGATTTCATGGCACCGCATCTGCCAAAGGTGCATCTCATCCGGATGGATTACCGGGGGCGCGGCAAATCGGATTTCGACCCGGATTTCAGCAATTACAACATCATCCGCGAGGCCCATGATGTGATTGAATTGCTGGATCATCTGGCGGTGAAGGATGTGGCACTCATCGGCACCTCGCGCGGCGGATTGATTGCCATGGTGCTGGCGCAGATGTTCAAACACCGCCTCAGAGGCGTTATTCTGAACGATATAGGCCCGGATATTTCGCAAGAGGGGCTGGAGCGGATCGCGGATTATATCGGCCGGGATCCGGATTATGCCGATTATGAGCAGGCCGCCGCGGGGCTGAAATCCGCCCTTGCCAAAGGCTTCCCCGATGTATCGCTGGAACGCTGGCGCGCGCATGCCGAGCATTTATGGATAGCGCGGGAGGGCCGGTTGCGGCTGCGCTATGATGCAAATCTGGGGCAGGCGTTTGCGGCGCAGGTCAACTCGGGCGAGGCAGCGGATTTATGGCCGTTGTTTGAGTGTTTCATGGGCCTGCCTCTGGCGCTGATCCGGGGGGCAAATTCAGACCTGCTGGAGGCTGCCACGGTTGAGAAAATGCAGGCGCGCCATCCCGGCATGATCGTGGCCACGGTGCCCAATCGCGGCCATGTGCCGTTTTTGGATGAGGTGCAGGCGATGAATGCCATCAAGGCCCTGCTGGAGCTGACCATATGAGCGATATTGCAATGATCCGGGCCGCCGCAGAACGCCTGCGCGGCCATGCAAGGCGTACGCCATTGCTGTCGTCGCCCTTCCTTGATGAAATTGCCGGGCGTCGGGTTTTGGTGAAACCGGAATGCCTTCAGCATACCGGCAGTTTCAAATATCGCGGCGCGCGCTCGGCCATTTCGGCGCTTGATGCGAATGTTCGTGATCGCGGCGTGATCGCGTTTTCCAGCGGCAATCATGCACAGGGCGTGACGCTGGCGGCGCGCGAACATGGCATTCCGGCGGTGATCATCATGCCCGGTGATGCGCCTGCGATGAAGATTGAGAACACCCGTGCGCTGGGCGCTGAGGTGGTGCTTTATGACCGCGCCAATGAGGACCGCGATGCCATTGGCGCGCGGCTGGCATCCGAGCGCGGCCTCACGCTGATCAAGCCGTTTGATGAGCCGTTGGTGATTGCCGGACAGGGCACGACGGGGCTTGAGATTGCCGAGGATGCGCGCGCCTTGGGGATTGAACGCGCCGATGTGCTGGTGTGTTGCGGCGGCGGCGGGCTGACCTCGGGCATTGCCCTGGCGCTGGAGGCCGATGCGCCGGGGCTGCGGGCGCGCCCCTGTGAGCCGGAAGGGTTTGATGATGTGGCGCGCTCATTGATCAGCGGCCAAATTGAGCGCAACACAAAACTGACCGGCAGCATTTGCGACGCGATTGTCACCCCCTCACCGGGCGAGATTACCTTTCCGATCCTCAAGCGGCTTTGTGGCCCCGGTTTTGTGGTCACGGAAGAGGAATGCCTGCACGCCATGGCGCTGGCCTGGGCGCGGCTGAAGCTGGTGGTCGAGCCGGGCGGGGCCGTGGCGCTGGCAGCAGCACTTTGGCGCAAGGATCAGATCGAAGGCGATGCGGTGATTGCCCTCATCTCGGGCGGCAATGTGGACAGGGAAATGTTTCTCAATGCGCTGGACAGGTTTGGAGATCAGATATGACCGATTTCACAATTGCCAGCTTCAACGTCAAAAACCTGATTGGGCCGGACAAGGAATATTACCGGTTTCAGACCTATACGCCGCATGAATATGCCTGGAAAGAAGACTGGATGGCGGATCAGCTTTTGACCATGGATGCCGATATTGTGGGCTTTCAGGAGATATTTGAGGAAGACGCGCTGCGTGCCGTGATCAGTGAAACCAATGACAGGGCCAACTCGCTCAACTCGGCCACCATCCCCGACAAATCCAGCCGCTATCACCGCAAGGTCATTTTTCGCAAACTTGAAGTGACGCCATATGACGAGGCCGCGATTGTGTTTGCCCCCAATGCCGCCGATACCAGCGAGCCGGGGCAGCGTCGCCCGGGGCTGGCGATCTTGTCGCGGTTTGGTTTTGTGGGCACGCCCGAAAGCATTCAGGATCTGCCCGAGCCGTTGGATATTCCGTTTCAGCCGCTCAGGGGGCAGGAGGGCGATGAGGCGGGTTTTTTCCGTATAAGCCGCCTGTCACGCCCGATATTGAAAGTGCGTATCCCGGTGGGCGAGCGGGTGATTACCGTGTTCAACTGTCATCTCAAATCCAAGCTGGGCGAGCATATCAAAACCGCCGGGCAGGAGTTTGCGCCTGAGGAGGATCTGACGCAATATGATCCGGTGGGCCGCGCGCTTGGCAGTCTCAGATCGGCACTCAGGCGTATGGCCGAGGCCTGGGTGCTGCGCGCTGAAATTGTCAGTGAATTAGAGGCCGGTAACCCGGTGATGGTGATGGGTGATTTCAATGATGGCGAACATGCGGTCAGCTCGGAAATCATCGCCGGTGAGGTGCCATTCAAGAATTATGCCTGGATGCTGCGCCATGATGCCAAGGCAAAGAATGATCGGTATTCGGATGAGGAAAATACTCAAATCCGCGAGGATGTTGAGCGCGTGCGCCTGCATTCGGCGGAAAAGCTCTTTGTACGCAAATCCCTGCGCGATATGGTCTATACCTCGGCCTTCGGGGGCGTGTTTGAATCAATAGATCAGCTATATCTGTCGCGGCATTTTCACCCGGATTATGCCGCCCGCATCGGCGAGATGGATTATTTCAGCGTGTTCAATGATCACATCACCGATGGCAGCCATCCTGAGGCACCGTATAACAAGCTGGCCTCGGATCACGGGCAGATATTGGCGCATATGAAGCTGTTTTAGGGTTTGCAAACTGAACCGGGCGGTTTAGATTGCGCGCATGGCGTTTCCACGCCCCGCCCGGAGACGCCAATGCGACACCGCCTGCCGACGATATTCATCCTGATGACCGTGGTGATTGATGCCATGGGCATTGGCCTGATCATGCCGGTGATGCCCAATCTGATCCTCGAGGTCAAAGCCGGATCATTGGCCAATGCCGCTCTCTGGGGCGGGGTTATGACCACCTCATTCGCGGTGATGCAATTCCTGTTCGGGCCGGTTGTTGGCAATCTTTCCGACCGGTTTGGGCGCAGGCCGGTATTGCTGACCTCACTGGCGGTGATGGCGGCGGATTATCTGGTGATGGCGCTGGCGGGAACAATCTGGCTGTTGCTGGCGGGGCGCATTGTCGGCGGCATTACCGGCGCCACGCAATCGACAGCGGCGGCCTATATGGCCGATACCTCAGCGCCTGACAAGCGCGGCGCGGGATTTGGCCTGGTCAGTGCCGCCTTTGGCGCGGGCTTTGTTCTGGGGCCGCTCATTGGTGGGTTGCTGGGCGATCTGGGTACCCGCGCGCCGTTCTATGCGGCGGCGTTGCTGGCGTTTTCCAATCTGATGTTTGGCTGGTTCATCCTGCCCGAAACCGTGACGGATGCATTGCGCCGCCCGTTTAGCTGGCAAAGGTCCAATCCGTTCAGGGTGTTGCGCAATTATGCCGCTTTGCCCGGGCTGGGGCGGCTTTTGCTGGTGCTTTTTCTCTATCAGTTGGCCTTTAACGTCTATCCGGCGATCTGGGCCTATTTCACCAAGGCGCGGTTTGACTGGGATACAAGGATGATCGGGGTGTCGCTGGCGATATTTGGCATTTCAATGGCGCTGGTGCAGGGCGGGCTGATCCGGCTGGTGCTGTCACGCTGGGGCGAACGGCGCACGATCATGGCGGGCTTTTGTTTTGCCATGGTGTCATTTCTGATCCTCGCCTTTTTGACAAACGGGCCGATTGCACTGCTGCTGACGCCGGTATCAGCGCTGGCGGCAATGGCCACCCCGGCGTTGCAATCTTTGATGTCACGGCAGACGCCGGACAATACACAAGGCGAGCTTCAGGGCGTGTTGACCAGTGTGAGCGCCCTGGCCATGATCCTGTCGCCATTGCTGATGTCGGGCGTCTTTGCCGCCTTCACCCGCCCCGGTGCTGTGCCCTATCTGCCCGGTGCGCCCTTTCTGGCGTCACTGCTGTTGGCAGGTGCAGGGCTGTTATTGTTCCTGTCCAAAGATAATAATAGCTGAATTGCAATACCCCTTGCGCCGAATAAACATTCAGGGTCAGGTGGGAAAAATGATCTTTCTCATGGGGTGTTTCATGCAAGCCATCAAAGCCGCAATCTGCCATGAATTTGGCGCACCATTGGTGATTGAAGAAGTGCATCTGCGCGCCCCTGAAATGGGCGAGGTTGAGGTTGATCTTTCAGCCGTGGCGATCTGTCATTCGGATATTTCCTATGCCGACGGGGCCTGGGGCGGCTCCTTACCGGCGGTTTATGGCCACGAGGCGGCCGGGCATGTCAGCGCGGTTGGCCCCGGGGTTGGCACTGTGGCGGTGGGTGATCCGGTGGTGGTGACCCTGATCCGTGCCTGTGGCCATTGCCCCAGTTGCGGTGCCGGGCGGCCCACCACATGTGAAACCCCCTATGATGGTGATCTGGGGCCGTTGAAAACCGCCTCGGGCGGGAAATTGCATCAGGCCATGGCCTGCGGTGCCTTTGCCGAAAAAGTGGTGGTGGATCAAAGCCAGATCGTAAAAATTCCCGGCGATATGGCGCTGGACGCAGCCAGCCTGTTGTCCTGCGGGGTGATCACCGGGATTGGGGCGGTGGTCAATGCCGCAGGTCTCAGGGCGGGGCAGGATGTGGTCGTGATCGGTGCAGGAGGGGTAGGCCTCAACGCCATTCAGGGCGCGCGCATTGCGGGCGCACGGCGCATCGTGGCGGTGGATATGAGCACGGATAAGCTTGATGTGGCGATGCAATTTGGCGCCACCGACGGTGTTTTGGGCACGGATGACAAACCCTGGCGCGCGGCCAAACGGGCCATCGGGCGCGGCGCGGATGCGGTGATTGTCACCGTAGGCGCGATCCCCGCCTATGATCAGGCCCCTAAATACCTTGCCGGAGGCGGTCGGGTGATCATGGTGGGCATGCCGCATGTGGGTGGCACCTCAACCTATGAGCCGGTCAATTTCGCGGCTGCCAGTCAGGGCATGATCGGCTCAAAAATGGGTGATACGGTAATTGCCCGCGATATCCCCTGGATGATCGACCTCTATTATCAGGGTCGCCTGAAACTGGATGAGCTGATCTCGGGCCGCTGGCCCCTTGACCAGATAAACGATGCCATTGAAGATACCCGCAGCGGAGCCGCAAGGCGCAATGTCATCATTCTGAAATAACCCCCTTTCATTTTTCCCAAAATACTCTGGGGGGTGTGGGGGGCAAGGCCCCCCACATCGGTCGGATCGCGAAAGCGATTCGAAACCCCGGCAAAAAGGCCAGATCATGAAGCTCAAAGACCTCGATATCATCATCACCGCCCCCCCGGCTCCGGGATGGGGCGGGCGTTACTGGATACTCGTCAAGCTCACCACCGATACCGGCATCACCGGCTGGGGCGAATGTTATGCCTCCTCCATCGGTCCCGACGCCATGCGCAGCGTGATCGAAGATGTGTTCGCCCGCCATATGGCCGGTCAATCGCCGGAAAACATCGAGCTGATGTTCCGCCGGGCCTATTCCTCGGGCTTCACCCAGCGGCCTGACCTGACAGTGATGGGCGCGTTTTCCGGGCTTGAGATCGCCTGTTGGGATATTCTGGGCAAAGCCCGTAACCGCCCGGTCTGGGCCCTGATGGGCGGCAGGATGAATGACCGCATCCGTGCCTATACCTATCTTTACCCGCTGCCGCATCACGATATGAATGAATTCTGGACCTCGCCCGACATGGCCGCAGAATGCGCGCTGGTGATGGTGGAAAAGGGTTATACCGCCGTCAAATTTGATCCCGCTGGCCCCTATACGATGCGCGGCGGGCATATGCCCGCGATGGCGGATATCAGCCTTTCGGTGGCGTTCTGTAAGGCCATCCGCGAGGCTGTTGGCGATCGTGCCGATCTGCTTTTTGGCACCCATGGGCAGTTTTCAACCGGTGGGGCCATTCGGCTGGGCAAGGCTCTGGAGCCCTATTCGCCGCTGTGGTTCGAAGAACCTGTGCCGCCGGATAATCTGGGGGCGATGGCCCGCGTTGCAAATGCGGTAAGCATTCCTGTTGCCACCGGCGAGCGCCTGACCACCAAGGCCGAATTCGCGCCGGTGCTGCGCGAAGGGGCCGCTACAATCCTACAGCCCGCTTTAGGCCGTTCAGGGGGCATCTGGGAGACCCGCAAAATTGCAACTCTCGCCGAGGTTTATAATGCCCAGATGGCCCCGCATCTTTATGCCGGGCCGGTGGAATGGGCCGCCAATATTCAGCTTGGCGTGTCGATCCCCAATATCCTGATGGCCGAGACCATCGAAACGCCGTTTCATGACGCATTGATCAAAGGCACAATCCGGGTTGAGGACGGGTTTATCATGGCGCCTGAGGCTCCGGGCCTTGGATTGGAAATTGATGAGAATCTGGCACGGGCGCATCCTTATACGGGGGATGGCCTGCACCTTGAGATGCGCGATGCGCCTTGTGATTATGTGGATGGGAATAGTTTTGCAGGTGGTGCACCGCCAAAACAGGATTGATGCTGGAATATGGGTACTGCCCCCAAATCTTTTAAGTAAAAGATTTGCTCAAAGTTTTTATAAAACTTTGGGGCGCATAGGGTGGATGTTTGCGCATGCTATGGCAATACCTGCAACCAGACCCAGACGGAAAGTATTGAAACCATCGTGCCGATCAGAACCGAGGATGCTGCAACCCGCTGAGCCCTTCCATAGAGGTTGGCGAAGATATAAGCGTTGATCCCCGGGGCCATGGCCGCTGTCAGCACAGCGGAGCGGAGGGCTTGAATTGGCAGGCCAAACCAACCAGCAAATGCAATTGTTACAAGCGGGTGCACCACAAGCGCCAGCACACATATAAACCCGATCAGCCTGATATCGCCGGCAATCCGGTAGCGCACCAAAACACCGCCAAGGCCAAACAATGCCGCGGGCAGAGCCGCGCGGGTTAACATGTCAAGCCCGCTTTGCAGAACACCGGGCAAGGCAAGCCCGCTCAGGTTGACCAGAAACCCCAGCCCGATGCCGATGATCAGGGCATTGGAAAACATCGCTTTCAGAACTTTTCCCGCCACCGCCACGGTTGATTTTCCGCTGGCCCGGGCGATCTCCATCGCGGTGATGCCAATGCCATAACAGACCGGCGAATGCAGCGCGATAATGGCGAAATTGGCCGATAGGGCCTCAGGCCCCCAGGCGCGTTCGGTCAGGGGCAGGCCCAAAAGAACCGTGTTGGAGAACAAGCCGCAAAATCCGATGGCGACGGCATCCTCCCAGCCCCGGCCAAAGATAAACCGCGCGCCAAGCAAGCCAAGAGTGAAACCAGAAACCGCGCCGGTGTAAAAGCTCAAAAGCAGCCGCCAGTCAAAGCTCTGCCCCAGATCAAGCCTTGCAATCGCCGTGAACAAAAGACAGGGGATGGCAAAATGCTGGGTAAACCGCATCAGCCCGTCAACGCCCGCATCCGTAAACCATCCGCGCCAGACCGCGACATAGCCAAAGCCTGCAACCAGAAATACCGGTGCGATGATGTCAATGAGTGCCTGCATACCGGGGCTCAGGCCGGAAGGGTGATTGTCATGCCATCAAAGGCCGGGGTGATGAAATCGGGGGTTTCTTCGCGCACAATCTGGTAATCGAGATCAATATGCATATTGGTCAGAATTCCTTTGCGTGGTGCTGCGCGCGCGAGCCATTCCAATGAGCGCTCAAGATGGGTATGGGTTGGGTGCGGGGTGCGCCGCAGGGCATCGAGGATCCAATAATCCAGCCCTGCAAGTTCGGGCCAGACATCTTTGGGGATGTCGGCCACATCGGGCATGTAAACCAGCCCCTGAACCTTGAAAGCAAGCGCATCAATCGAGCCGTGATTGACCTTCAGCGGCCGTAATTTTATCGCCCCGCCTGCGCCGTCGATCACAACATCCCCCTTTATGGTGAACATCTCAAGTATCGCCGGATAAGGCGAGCCTTCGGGCTGTATGAAAGCATAGCCAAAGCGCGAATAAAGCGCATTTTGCGTATCGCCATCGGCCCAGACGGGCAGGCGTTTTTTCATGTTGAAAACCACCATCCGCAGATCATCAATGCCATGCACATGATCGGCGTGGTTGTGGGTGTAAAGCACCGCGTCCAATTCGCCAATGCCCGTGCCCAGAAGCTGTGCGCGCAGGTCCGGCGAGGTGTCAATCAGCACGCGGGTGATGCCTGCATCACTTATGCGCTCGATCAGCAATGAGCAGCGGCGTCGGGTGTTTTTGGGGTTTTCCGGGTCACACTCCCCCCAATGCCCGCCCAAACGCGGCACACCACCGGAGGAGCCACAGCCAAGGATAGTAAAGCGCAATTCAGCCATCAGGCACCTGCCTTATAGGCCGCAGCCCTGGTAAACAGCCGGTCGAAATTGGCCTGGGTCTGTGCTGCAAATTCCTCGTATTCAAGCCCAAATATCCCGGCCCCCACCTGCGCGGTATGCACGGTATAAGCCGGCTCATTACGTTTGCCGCGATAGGGCGGCGGGGCCAGATAGGGCGCGTCGGTTTCCACCAGAATGCGGTCCACCGGGGCGGCTTTGAGAATATCGCGCAACTCCTGACTTTTGGGGAAGGCGGCAATGCCCGACATTGACAGGTAAAACCCGAGGTCAAGTGCCGCGTGGGCCAGATCAGGCCCCGAGGAAAAGCAGTGCATGACGCAGGAATAGGCGCCATTTGCATATTCCTCGCTTAAAATCCGGGCCATATCCTCATCCGCCGCGCGGGCGTGGATAATCAAAGGCAGGCCGGTTTGCCGGGCGGCCTCGATATGAATTCGCAGGCTGGCCTGTTGCAGCTCTTTGCTTTCAGCGGTGTAGTGGTAATCAAGGCCGGTTTCGCCGATGCCGACGAATTTCGGATGCTCGGCCAGTTTCACCAACTCCTCGACGCTTGCCAGTGGCTCGTCCGCCGCTGACATCGGATGGGTGCCGGCAGCATAGAACACCGGGGGGTATTTTTCGGCAATGGCGCGGACCTGAGGCTCAAGCCGCAGTTTGGTGCAGATGGTGACCATGCGGGTGACGCCCGCCGCCACGGCGCGCGCGATCACCTGATCACGCTCGGCATCGAAATCGGGGAAATCGAGGTGGCAATGGCTGTCGGTTATCTGGATGGTTTCGGACATGCGTGCAGGGCCTTAGCTTGCGGCGGTATTTCGTATTCTGAACATCGTATCCAGCACAAGCGCGGCAGGGTCAAGGTTAACCGCCCGGCCATGGCGGGCGCGGGCGCTGATCTCGGATGCGCATTCGGCCCATAGCCGGGCTTTTGCCGGGCTGCCGGAAAGCCGCGCCATCATCGTGGCCTCATTGGGGGCGGCCTCGATCCGGGCGGGCGCGCCCATAGTCCCGGTGCGGGCCAGCCGGGCCAGCATGATATCCGTGAGGCTGAGCAGCAGATCAAGCCTGTCACCCGCGCCGCGTGTGGCCGAGGCTTCGGCTAGTTTCAGGGCGCGGGGGCGATCAAGCTGGGGCAGGGTATTGCAGATCGTTATCAGTTCGCGGTAGATTTGCAGGCCCCCAAGGTTGACCAGCCGCACCGCCTCGCCCACCGAGCCGCCCGACAGCTCGGCCAAAGCGGCGGTATCATCGCCGGTATCGACCCCGGCCTGAGCCAGAGCGGTGGCCATATCATCAGGCCCGAGGGGAGGCAGGCGCAAATTGCGGCAGCGTGAGCGGATGGTGGGCAACAGCGACGAGGGCTGATGGCTGATCAGCAGCATTGTCGTGCGCGCGGGCGGCTCTTCCAGCATTTTTAGCAGCGCGTTGGCGGCCTGGGTGTTCAGCTCATCGGCGCAATCGATGATCACCACGCGCGCGCCGCCATCGGCAGCGCTGAGATGGATAAATCTTGCCAGCTCCCGCACCTCATCCACTCGAATTTCCCTGGAATATTTACCCTCTGCATAGTTTTTCTGGCGGTCCGACTCATTCTTTCCTGCCCCGCCGCGCCGCAGCAGATGCAGGCCCGGATCAGAGCCTGCGAGCAGCCGCCGCGCCACCGGATGATCGGCGCTTATATCCATTGTCTCAGGCTTGGGCGCGTCACCAAACAGCCCGGCCGCCTCATCCGCAGGCGTGGCCAGCAAAAACCGCGCGATGCGCCAGGCGAGCGTGGCCTTGCCAACACCGCGCGGGCCGGAGATCAGCCAGCCGTGATGCAGGCGGCCGGAATTGCGGGCATCAAGGAAAGCCTGTTCCGCCGCGCCCTGCCCGATCAGCCGCGAAGTTTCGCGCGGGTGTGGCGCGCCCTCAATCTGGTCGGGCGGTGGAAAATTGCCCTCGCTCATGGCAGGTGCCGATTGACGATGGCCTGAATATCCATCGCAACCTTGTCAATATCCTGCCCGCCGTTGACGATGACAATCCGGTTGGAAAATTCCTGTGCCATGGCCAGAAAATCGGCGCGTATCTGCTGTTGCAGCTTTTGCCCGAAGGCTTCAAAGCGCTCCTCGCCGGTGCCGCGCGATAAGGCCCGCTCAAGCCCTGTGGCGGGATCCATATCCACCAGTATTGTCAGATCCGGCTCGCGCCCGATCATCAGGCTGTGCAAGCGGTCCACCATTTGCCGCAGGCCCTTGCCGGCGCGGCCCTGATAGGCGCGGGTGCTGTCGGCAAAGCGATCACAGATCACCACCTTGCCCGCCTTTAGCGCCGGGGCAATCACCCGTTCCAGATGGTCGCGGCGGGCAGCGGTGAACAAAAGCAATTCGGTTTCGGGTGACCAGCGGTCGGGCGTGCCCTCAAGCACCAGTTTGCGAATCTCTTCGGCACCGGGGCTGCCGCCCGGCTCGCGCGTCAGCACCATCTCATGGCCTTCATTCGCCAGATACTCCGCCAGTAGGCGCGCCTGCGTGGATTTTCCCGAGCCGTCAATGCCCTCAAAGCTGATGAAAAGGCCTTCGCGGCTCAAATCGCGCCCTCGGACCTTTGTTGCAGCCGGATCAGCAGGATCTGTGATACCGAGCGCAGACGCGCCAGAAATCCGCCTCTTGCCACATCTTCCGTGGCCAGCAAAGGCACCCGGGTTTCGCCAAGGCCTTCGGGGGTAAAGACCAGCTCGGCCAGGGCATCGCCCTTTTTGACCGGTGCCCGGATCGGGCCGGTATAGACAAGTTCAAGCTTCAAAGGTTCGGTGCCAAGGGCGGGCAGCAATGTGTTCACATCCTCGGCCGGGGCCAGCCCGACCTGACGGGTATCCCCCATCCAGACATCGGCGCGCGCCACTTCGGTGCCCGCATCAACGATGGATTTTTCGGTAAACTGACGAAAGGCCCAGTTGGCGATGGCTGCGGCCTCTTCGGCGCGGTCCGGTGCGGTGGCCAGCCCCGAAAGGACAAACACAATCCGCCGGTCCCCCTGTTTGACCGATCCCACCATACCATAACCGGCATCCTTGGTGTGGCCGGTTTTCAACCCGTCCGCGCCGATGCCCATGCTGAGCAGCGGATTGCGGTTTTGGCTGTTGCGCGGCGAGCGGCCATCAAAATCAAACTCTGTTTCCGCGAATATCGGGTAAAACTGCGGAAAATCCTCGATCAGATGCCGCGCCAGCAGGGCCAGATCACGTACGCTCATTTCATGGCCCGGCACCGGCCACCCGTTGGAATTCTGGAAGGTTGAATTGGTCATGCCCATATTGTGGGCGCGTTTGGTCATGAAGCGGGCAAAACCGGCCTCGGTTCCGTCGGGGCTGAGGGCCTCGGCGATGACGGCGGCCGCGTCATTGCCCGACAGCACGATGATGCCGCGCAGAAGATCCGCCACCGTGACCCGGTCGGTGGTATCAAGAAACATGGTCGAGCCTTTATAGCTCATGGCGTGCTGCGATACCGGCAGGCGTTCATCCAGCGAGAGCCGCCCATCGCGGATGGCCTCAAACGCCACATACAGCGTCATCAGTTTTGACATCGACGCAGGCGGCAATGGCGTATCGGCGTTTTTGCTCAGCAAAATGGTGCCCGTGGTAATATCAATGACAAACGCCGCGCGGGCCTTGGTATCATAGGCAAAGGCCGCACTGCCCAGCGTAAGGATCAGTAACAGCGGGGCGAAAAGGCGAAGAAGGCGGAGCATGGCGGGCCTGATTTACTGGGTTACGAAATAGGCATCGTCAAAACCGATACCCTTGATGTTTTTCAGCATTGTGCGGCGTTCGGCCCGGTTTGCGGCGGGCCCCACAAGCACACGCCAGACGGCTTTGTCCCCCTCCCCTTCGGTTTTGATTTCCGGGGTCATGCCAATGCCACGCAAGGTGCTGGCCGCATTGTTGGCATTTTCCTCAACGCTGAAGGTGCCGGCCTGGACAAACGGCTTTTGCAGGGCAAAAAGCTGTGGTTTGGCGGCAGGTGCGGGGGGGGCTGCAGCAGCGGATGCACCCTCCATATCATCAAGCGCGGCGGCGGCATTGGCCACAGGATCAAGCTCGGTCTGTTCAATCGCGCCGGCTTTGCCCGACCCCCCGGTTGTGGCGGGTTTGGCGGGTTTGGCGGGTTTGGCGGGCGCAGGATCAGGCGTTTTCACTGGCTCTGGTGTTTTAACGGCGGCCACTTCGGGCTCAACTGGTGCGGCTTCTTCCACCGGAGCCGGTTCGGGGACAGTTTCAGGCACGGCTTCCGGCTCTGGCGGCGGCGGGGCTATTTCTTCGCGTTTCAGCGCGATAACACTGAGCCTGGTCGGGGAACCTGCCAGCATTCCAAGCGGGCCTGCGGCCTCGGAGGAGACCTGAATTGACGGCCCTGAATAGGCGCGCTCGCGGCGGAACAATGCGCCAACGACGGATTTGTTGTTGGTGGTGTTGCGAATGATCACACGCTGTGGTGTTGTCACATCCGGATGCGCCACCCATATCCCCCCCAAAGAGGGGCGGCCATCCCACAGGCCCTTATCTGTCATTTGAAATATTTCAGGAGCTTCCACATCCTGAGGCGGCTGATTTGAGCGTGGCCTCTTGGCCGGGGCTGCGGGGCTGGTACTGACAGCCGGGCCTGGCTTGAACGGATTGACACCCTGACCGTCTTCGCAGCCGGATAATACCATCAGGCCAATCCCGGCCAATGCCAGTATGCGCCTGTTATGCCCTGTGATTTTTGAACGTAATTTCATGCTTTGCCCCCGGCCTTTATAAATGCCTTATTGCGCTTTGCTGATCATTGCCAGCCTTTGTGCCTGCTCACGCAACTAACGATACTTTGCCATACTCTAGCGCCTTCACCGCATTGTGAAAAGTCTGCTGATCACATTTCGGCGGAATTCCCCTGAAATCAGCACCTTTTAGAATCAAATTTGTTTCTGTAAGGGGGGCGGGTCGGAGGAGTGGCAGAGTGGTCGAATGCACCGGTCTTGAAAACCGACGTGCGTGAAAGCGTACCGTGGGTTCGAATCCCACCTCCTCCGCCAGCTCAACATTTTCTCGAATTTGAACGGGTCGCCTTGAACGGTCTTTTTTCATTGTATTTAAGTGCTTAAACCGTTTCGTTGTTTGTCTTGAGTTTATTTCGATGATGATTACATTTGTTCCTTGAGTGGTATATAATGTGGTATTTTTAATGGCCCTATCTGGTAAACTGACAAAGAAACTGGTCGAGAATCTTGGCGCTGGTCGGCATGGGGATGGCAACGGCTTGTATCTGGTTGTTGATCCTTCCGGTGTGCGGCGCTGGATCGTGCGGGTTGTAGTCAAAGGCCAGAAGAACAAGAAAGGCGCGCCACTAAGAACGGACTTTGGTTTGGGCGGAGTGGATATCGTTACCCTGAACCAAGCCCGCGAGCGGGCGCTGGAATATCGGCGCATGGCCAAGCAGGGATTGAACCCACGTTTCAATGCGAGGCAAGAGATACCGACATTTGAGGAAGTTGCGCATCAGGTCCACATAGACCGAATACCCACTTGGAAGAACGCCAAGCATGGACAACAATGGATCAATACCCTGTGCGACTACGCTTTTCCCAAGATTGGGCGCATGCCCATCGATGCGGTTGGCCAACCGGAAGTGATGATGTGCCTGTCGCCGATCTGGACGGACAAGCACGAAACGGCGAAGCGCTTGGCGCAACGGATCAAGACGGTTCTGGACGTGGCGCGCTCCAAAGGGTTCCGGTCAGGCGAAAATCCGGTCACGACGATCAAAGAGGCCAAGGCGTTACCAAAAGTCACGGCCAAGCCGAAGCACCACAAGGCGATGCGCTGGCAGGACGTGCCCGCTTTTTATGCCGATCTGAAAGCCCGCAATGCAATGGCTGCCAAGGCGCTGGTGTTTACTTGTTTGACTGGATCGCGGACCGGCGAAGTACTGGGCATGCGATGGGAAGAAGTTGACCTTGAGGCGCGGTTGTGGACATGTCCAGCGATTAGAATGAAAACCGGAGAAGATCATCGCGTGCCTTTGACAGATGAAATGGCCGGGATCATAGAACCGCTGCTGGCAATGAATTCAGAATATGTGTTTGAAGGCCAGAAACGGAACAAACCTTTGTCCAACATGTCGATGCTGATGCTCTTGCGCCGTATGCGAGTTGAAGGCGTTACGGTGCATGGCTTCCGCTCAACCTTTCGCGATTGGGCGTCCGAAGTTGCCAATGCTCCGCGTGAGGTTGCAGAAATTAGCTTGGCCCATACGCGGAAAAAGAGCTTGGAAAGGCTCCTAGCAGAGCGGCAGTCCAGCGTAACATGGGTGCCGAACTGGATGCCCTCTATGCCCACAGCTAACTCGGGCAATTCGAGCAAGTCATGGGCGGGCTTTGACGGCACTTTGTTGCCTTAACGAGCACAATCCAAACCGGTAGTTTGATCCTCAGTTTAATTGAACGAGGATCAAAAAATGGCAACGTTATGGGCCGCACAGCTTCCGGCATATGCTCACCCATGTCGGCATGGATATTTGCCCCACACCTCGTGCGTTCAAAGCGTGGAATCAGAACTTCGGGCATTCGGATGTTGCAACGATTTTTATCAACTATGGCAAGCTGACAAACCGCGAGCAGGTGGAACAGATCAGAATGTTGTCAGATGGCGTTCAAATTCAAACAAGCCGCTAGCCAAACAGGAAGTCATTCACTGATCCGGTATACTTAGGGCTTTCCCATAGCGCCCTATTCCGGCATCAATGGGGTGTTGTTCAGGGGCGCGGCAGAGGGGCATATCCGCGAATACATCATCAAGGAACCCGTTGCTGGCAATGATGTCGCATGCACGTGATCCGGCCTGATCCTGAGCCTGTTGCGCGTCCGATGTCATACTCTCTCCCTAAGGAAGGATTAGCAGTTGCAACTAATTCTCAATTGCGGTTTATTGTATAATGAAATGCGAATGATTCGCAAGAACGTTGGATACCCGCTAAATGTCACAATCCGTCCGTAAAAATGCACTCAACTGCACTACTTGGAGGCATGTATGAAACCCGCAACTTCTCGGGATGAGCCGGTAAGCCGACGCGGTGTTCTCTTGGCGGGTCTTGCGGCTGCAGGGGGTACCGTCGCTGCTGGAGGCAGAGCGACAGCACAGGTGTCGCCTACGGCTCATCCAAGCGGGGCAGATTCGGCTACAGAATCCACTACATCGGCATCTACCATGGCAACGCATGGAAATATGATGACCGTCGGCGAAGTGGACAACTTGGCCAACGGATTTGATCCGATGGCTTTGTTGACGGATTGGGATGTTGGCATGACCGAAACCTTGTCCGACGGGCGTACCCTCAGAACATTCCAAGTGGATGCGGAAGACAAGGAAATTGAAATAGCACCAGGCGTCTTTTTCCCTGCTTGGACATTCAACGGCCGGGTCCCCGGCCCTGCACTTCGTGCCAAAGAAGGTGACCGCATCCGCATCGTGTTCAGTAATTCAGGATCACATCCGCATTCAATGCACTTTCACGGAATTCATTCAGCGCGAATGGATGGTGTGAACGGAACTCTGGGAATGATTGGCCCGGGTGAGGAATTTACCTATGAATTCGACGCCAAGCCGTTTGGCTGCCACCTTTATCACTGTCACGCATTGCCACTAAAACGTCACATGGCCAAGGGCATGTATGGCGCTTTTGTCGTCGATCCTGACCCGGAAAAGCACCCTGATCAGACAGACGTCGCCCGCTCACGCCTGCTGGGTACTGCCGAAAATAGAGATTGGCAGGAAATGGTCATGGTGATGAACGCCTTCGACACGAACTTTGACGATGAGAACGAGTTCTACGCGGCAAATACAATCGCATTCGCTTATATGAAAACGCCAATCCGGATCGAAAAAAGTCGACCGGTCCGTGTCTATCTGATCAATACTGTCGAGTTTGATCCGATCAACTCGTTCCACCTTCATGGCAATTTCTTCGACTACTACAATCAAGGCACGACGTTGACGCCGACGCT
Source organism: Roseovarius sp. (assembly GCA_021775255.1). GTDB lineage: Bacteria > Pseudomonadota > Alphaproteobacteria > Rhodobacterales > Rhodobacteraceae > Roseovarius. The sequence continues at coordinate 129,101 of JAJFIA010000019.1, read as the reverse complement.
CCGAACTGTCGACATCATCACACAGTGTCAGGCAGAACGCGGAATTCTAGAATTCAGCTTCGCCGACCATGAACCGGGGCTCTACATGTTTCACGCACATCAGGCCGAGTTTACAGAACTGGGCTGGATGGCAAATTTCGACGTTGTGGAGGCGTGAACATGGAGGACCAGCTAAAGATCTCAGAAGCCCTTGGCCCCAAAAAACTCATCTGGCTGCTGATGCCACTGGCACTCTTGATTGCTGCAATCGGATGGATTGTTTTTTCAGACCCTTTCCAGAGTTTCAAAAATGGTGCCCCTCCCGTTGAAGGCGTGACTTTTGAGCGGACCATCCTGAACGATCAGGGCCTGAGGATGCTGGTCCGGGCGGGCGGTTCGGACCCAATGCGCATCGCCCAAGTGCAGGTTGATGCCGCGTATTGGTCATTTACGCAAACACCGCCGGGCGACATATCGCGCGGTGCCACAGTGTGGCTGGATGTCCCCTATCCATGGGTGCTGGGCGAAGCACATGCCGTGACCATCGTCACAACAACAGGTGCGACGTTCACCCACGAAATCGAAGTTGCCGTCCCGACACCCAAAGTTTCGGCGGCCCAACTGAAATTTCAGGCTTTGATTGGTATTTTTGTGGGGATCGTTCCGATTGTCTTGGGTCTGATGTTCTATCCGGTGTTGCGCGGAGTCGGTCAGGGCGGCATGAATTTCTTGATGGCACTGACCATAGGCTTGCTGTCCTTCCTGCTGGTCGACTCGGCCGAGGAAGCACTGGAACTCGCAGGCAATTCAGCAGCACTATTTCAGGGCCCTGTGATGGTGATCCTGGTTGCAGCAGCCACTTTTTTGCTGCTCATGGCCGTGGGGCAACGAGGCGGGCCTCCGACGGGGCTGGCGCTGTCAACGTTCATCGCCCTAGGCATTGGACTGCATAATCTCGGCGAAGGGTTGGCGATCGGTGCGGCATTTGCAGCAGGGTCGGCGGGCCTTGGCACCTTTCTGGTGCTGGGCTTCACCCTGCACAATATCACCGAAGGCATCGGCATCGCAGCACCGATCCTCAAAAAACGCCCGCCATTATGGGCATTTGCGGGCCTCGCCCTGCTAGCAGGCGGTCCAGCGGTTATTGGTATGTGGCTGGGCAGCCTTGCTTTCTCGCCGCAGTGGGGCGCATTAGCTCTGGCCATCGGCGCCGGTGCAATCCTCCAGGTTGTGGTTCAAGTTGGCGCATACGTGATGCGCAGCAACCGGCTGGGTCTGGAGACATTCCTGCGACCGTCTGTGCTGAGTGGTCTGACGGCTGGCGTGGCATTCATGTATTTCACAGCCGCATTCGTGAAAATTTGAGATTATTCGTTCAAAAAAACGATTGCATCATCGGGTTTGGCTTTATGATCTGGTTCAATATGGATGTGAATGGTGCTGCCAGCAATCTCGCGCTTCAATGCGAGTTCGATACGATCACAAATCTCATGGGCTCGCGACACATTCATGTCGCCGGACACGATCAGATGAAATTCTATAAACGTGCGACGGCCAGCATAGCGTGTGCGCACATCGTGCGCTTCAATGGCGCCGTCTGCCTGAGAAGTAATTATATTCTGAATAAGCTCTAACGTTGCCGGTGACACTGCTTCGTCCATGAGGCCACCAACCGAGTCTCGAATGAGTTTCCAACCTGACCAAAGTATAAAGATGGCAACACTGGCTGCTAGAAGCGCATCAAGAATCTGCCATCCGGTTACCAAGACCAGTCCGACACCGGCCAATACCCCCACAGATGTGATTACATCGCCAAACAAGTGGCGACCGTCAGCAAGCAGAGCAGGCGAGCGCCATTCCCGTCCCTTGCGGATCAGAACCCAAGACCACAGCCCGTTCAAAACGGATGCGACTGCATTCAGGGCGAGACCCGTTACTGACAGGTTCAACGGCGTTGGATTGATGGCTCCTTCATAGGCCTCACGCAGAATTAGAAGCGCGGCCGCTACAATCAGGGCCCCCTCACCCACGGCAGCGAAATATTCTGCTTTTGTGTGCCCAAATGGGTGGTTTTCGTCAGCAGGTGCGGCGCTGATCTTTAATACAATAACGGCCACACAGGCCGCAGCGATGTTTACAACGCTTTCAACGGCGTCGGAAAACAGCGCAACGCTGCCTGTTGCCAGATAGGCAAGAGACTTCAGACCTAGAACTACAAAAGCGACCAAAATACTACCGAACGCCAATTTTACGGTCTTATGCAATGGGAAAGTTCCTGAAAACGGGTGGTGAAGCAAAACGCACGAAGATCTTTGCCAATAACCCATATGATAATTGGGGCGTATAGGAAAAGGTCAATAACGGCCAAAAGGCGGGGCTCTCTCATCGGTTGTAGATTGGATTTCGAACTCTAACGACTGTTAAAGGCATGCACAATTGGAAGCGGTCATTGGCGCGAGTGTAGCGAAGGCCCGGTTTGTCGCGCAAAGCCGACCTTGGTGCAAACCGCAGCGAAAGCCCGCAATCCGCCTTTTGCTCTTCTTGCGAATGTCGTGGAGGGAAGGGCTCAAGGGAAAAAATTTAAACAGCTACACTAACTAGCGTGGGTTCCGTTGACATGCTAGATTTCACTTTATCTAGGTGCGCACGATCTTCATGCCGTGGGTGTTGGCATAGGCGCGGATCGCTTCGCCCTGGTTCTCGGTGGAATATTTCTGATGCTCGGTCGACATGCGCACATATTCGGCCGCCCTGATCACGGAACGCATATCTTCTTCTGATCCACATAATTCCTTTGCCGCTGTCAAAATCGGTCCTTTCCAAAACCCTGGTGTCGTCAGGCCAAAGTACCGGAAGGCGCGGCTTGATTCGTCCGGATCGTAGGAAATTGGCAGCAGGGAGCCCATCCAATTTGTAGGAAACTAGTTAAACAAAGTGAATTAAGTGGGATTGCTTTCTTGTTTTTCAATTACTTACCTACAGGTTGCTCCTGGGGGTAGTGGGGGTAATCTGACCGGAAACGTGAATAATCTAGGAAGTCGGGCGTGAAAAACCGCATTGCCGAGTTGCGAAAGGCGCGTGGTCTGACCCTTCAGGCCCTGGCCGATATGGTGGGAGCCAGCAATCAGCAAATCAGCCATCTCGAGAAAGGCCGAAGGGGGCTGACGGTGAACTGGGTCGACCGGTTGGCAGAGGCGCTCGAATGCCACCCCTTCGACCTGCTCGACGCCCCACCACAGGCCAAATCCGAACGCGAGCGCGCGCTTCTGGAGTTGTTCCGCGGCATGTCGGATGAGCAGCAAGACGCGTTTTTCCAGGCAACTGCTGCGCTGGCGCAACCGGTGATACGTGCGGAAAACGACACGGAAAAACGGGCTTAATCGTCTTTGGTGGCCGTCAGTTCCAGTCGAAATGTTTCGACCGGCGTCGCGCTGCTCCAAATAGATAAGTCTGAATTTAACCTTGCAAAGTTGGAATGAATATCCAATATTGCAAGGATGATTGAAAGGGAAAAATATCGTGAAGTTACTGAGCTTCTGGACAGTTTCCCCGCTGTAGCCATCATTGGCCCGCGTCAGGTTGGCAAGACGACCCTTGCCCATGAGATCGCTGAAACTCGGCCTTCTGTCTATCTGGACCTGGAATCCGAGCGCGACCGGATCAAGCTGAGCGACCCCGGGTACTATTTACGCCAGCACAGTGGCAAACTGATCGTGCTGGACGAAATTCACAAAGTTCCGGAAATCTTTCAGGAAATGCGCGGGGTAATTGATGAGAACCGTCGCAAGGGCCGCAAAGCGGGGCAATTCCTGATCCTTGGATCAGCGGCAATAGATCTGCTGCGTCAATCCGGCGAAAGCCTTGCAGGGCGCATTTCTTACGGCGAAATGTTCCCGCTGAATATCCGCGAGGTCGGCCGGGACCAGCAAGAACAGCTTTGGTGGCGCGGCGGTTATCCCGACAGCTTTTTGGCAAAAAATGACCACCTGAGTGATGTCTGGCGCCGCGATTTCATCCGCACCTATCTGGAACGTGATGTGCCTGAATTTGGCCCGAGGATTTCTGCTGAACGCCTTCGCCGGTTCTGGACCATGCTGGCGCACCTCCACGGCGGACTATTAAATTCTGCAAATCTGGCGCGCAGCCTGGAAGTAGACAATAAAACCATCACCAACTACCTTGATTTGCTGGTGGATCTTCTTTTGGTCCGGCGTTTGCAGCCGTGGCATGCCAACGTCAAGAAACGGTTGGTGAAATCGCCTAAGGTCTATCTTCGCGACAGTGGAATATTGCACACGTTGCTACAAATACCCGAGTTTGAGGCTTTACTGGGCAACCCGAAACTTGGTGATAGTTGGGAGGGGTTTGTAATCGAAAATATTGTTTCCGCCTTGCCTGTAGCTGTCCAACCGTATTTCTATCGCACCTCTGCGGGGGCCGAAATCGATCTGGTATTGGATTTCGGGCAGGAAATCTGGGCTATTGAAATCAAGAAAACCACCGCACCGAAATTGTCCAAAGGATTTCACCTTGCTTGCGAAGATTTGAAACCGGCGCGTAAATATGTCGTCTATGGTGGGGACGAGGCGTTCGGATTGACCAAGGATATCACAGCCATCCCTCTGGCTGCGCTGATGGATGAAATCACTGACTTGCAGAAGTAATTGCCACACCTTTGACGTTCTGAGCGCGCAACCTGCTGGAACGAACTCGACTACGGCGATATCGAAATCGCGATGATTTTGCACAATCGTATGCATCAGACCGGCAGATTTTGTGAGGATTACTGGCTTTGGTGCTCTGTTGCTTTCAAGCCCGCATTTTCCCGCACCAATACCGAACTAAGAGAATGAAAACGCTCAGTTAATCGCGGGTTTTCGAAGGTGTTCGACTGCCTTTACGAGAAAAAGTCGTTAGTATGTCGAGTCCTCAGCCACTTGGGCTTACCATCGCCATCCCCGGATATCGAACTGTGGGCCATGTCGAACGGGAGACCTACGCTGCAGCCACTCTCGTGGCGCGGATGGAAGACGCGACCTTGGATTGCACGCCTGTCTGGGACGATGTTGCCAGTTTCGATGGCCGCCCGTGGCGCGGCGCTGTGGACATCGTCACTGCGGGCTATCCGTGCCAGCCGTTCTCCGTCGCAGGCAAACGGCGCGGCACCGAGGATCCGCGCCACCTCTGGCCGCATGTCGCACGAATCATCGGCGAGGTCGAACCACCCTTCATCTTCCTCGAAAATGCCGCCCATCATCTCCGCCTCGGTTTCCCCGAAGTCGTCGGCGGATTGGTCGGCATGGGCTACAAGCTTGCGGCAGGCCTCTTTACGGCGGCGGAAGTCGGTGCGCCCCACAAACTGGAGCGCCTGTTCATCCTCGCCATTCGCGAAGGTGCCCATCGAGATGGAAATATGCTACCCCGGACGGCACGAAATTGCCGTCATCCACCGTGGCCGCCGAATTCTCCAGTGTTTCTGAGCCGATCATTTTTTCCTCGTGCCGACCGGGTGTGAATTGTTTTTCAGACTTGGGCTGCTGCCCGTTCACCGCTGGATACGCGCGGCACCAATGCCTTCACCAGTTCGCGCATGTCGATCTCACCAATGGTCGCGCCTTGGTCGACCACGCGAAATTTGTGCGTCGTATCACCACCCGAGCGGGCAATCAGGCTTTCGAGGTTGTCCAACGGCCCAACTTCGCCGGCATAATCAACCGTGTCACCGGCCGGTTGCATGACCGAACGAACGCGCAAAACCCGCGCGCGGTTGATGTCGCTGACGAAGTCTTCGATATAGGGGTCAGCCGGGTTCAGAAGAATCTCCTGTGGCTCGCCCTGCTGAATTATGGCACCATCTTTCAGGATCACCAGATGATCCGCCAGTTTGAGTGCCTCATCAAGATCATGGGTGATGAACACGATGGTCTTGTGCAATTCCTGCTGCAATTCCAAAAGCAGATCCTGCATGTCTGTTCGGATCAGTGGGTCGAGTGCGGAAAAGGCTTCGTCCATCAGCATGATGCCACTGTTGGACGTCAAGGCCCGGGCAATGCCAACGCGCTGCTGCATGCCACCGGAAAGCTGATAGGGGTAGTGGCCCTCTACCCCTTCCAGACCAACTCTGGCCAGCCAACGCCGCCCCTCGCGATCCTGTTCTTCGGCGGGCGCACTGCGTACCTTTAGGGCCATGGCGGCGTTTTCCAAAACCGTGCGGTGAGGTAGCAGGGCAAATTTCTGGAACACCATCGACATTTCCGTCTGGCGAAGAGCGCGGAGTTCTTCGGCTTTCAGTTTCATGACGTCGCGGCCATCGACCAGTATTTCGCCACCTGTGGGATCAATCAGGCGGTTCAGGTGGCGGATAAGCGTGGATTTGCCCGACCCTGACAGCCCCATGACAACGGTGATTTCACCATCCTGCATATCGACGTTGATGTCTTGAAGGCCCAGAACATGCCCGGTTTTCGCCAGCAGATCTGATTTGCTCATTCCGTTCTTGACTAGGGGCAGAACCTCACGCGGCTTTGAGCCGAATATCTTGTAGAGCCCGCGGATCTGAATTTGTGCATGACTTGTTTCAGAATTACTCATTTTTATGCCTCATTGGCTTTTGTGGGCGACGTTGACACGTGCCAATGCTGCTTTTGATGTGCGATCAAGGATGACTGCAATCAGGACGATGCCAAGGCCCGCGACAATGCCGACACCAAGTTCAAGATTGCGGATGCCGCGCAGAACAAGCACACCCAACCCCGGTGCCGAAACCAGCGAAGCAATGACGACCATCGACAGGCTCATCATGATCGTTTGGTTCACCCCGGCCATGATATTGGGCAGCGCCAGCGGTATTTCGACCCCGAATAGCTTTTGTCGGCCGTTCATGCCAAACGCGTTGGCCGCCTCGATAACATCCTGATCGACCAGCCTGATGCCAAGGTTGGTCAGCCGGATCACCGGGACGATCGCATAAAGGATGATGGCGATGCCGTAGAGTTTTGGCTCGGTCACCGAGAACATAAAGATCAACGGGATCAGATAAACAAAACTTGGCAGCGTCTGTAGCAGATCCAGAAGCGGGATCATCATGCGTTGCAGGGTGTTGGATTTCGACATGGCGATACCGATGGGAACGCCAAGGAGCACGCTCAGACCCGTACAAACAAAGATGATTGACAAGGTTTGTATCGCGTATCCCAGATGGTCTATGAAGCCCAGAAAGAGGAACGACAGCGCGACGAATATCGTAACGCCGGTCGATCTGGAAACATACCAGACCAGAGCAACAAGAGCGGGGATCAAAATGAACCAGGGCACCGCGCCAAACCCGGCCAGCGCACCCTCGAGGGCCCAGGAGAGCGGTTGGGTAAGGGGGTCGAGCACGAACTTGAGCGCGTCCTTGGCAGCCAGAAAGCCGTCCTCGACGCCGGCGGTCATCTCACGGGTGCGAGGGATCGCCGCGCAGGCTTCGTGCAGATTGTCCAGCGATGGGAACGGGAACCCTTCGCCGCTGCCGCGTGACGCATCCGTGCCCCGCGTCCTTGCCAGCAATTCCTGCATGCTGACAACCCCGGCGCTGGCATCGGTGTCGCACCAGTTGCGCAATCCCAGTCCATTGAACAAACTATCGTAGAAGGCCAATATCTCTCTCCCAAAACATATGAAAAGGGCGGGAGCATTGGTTCCCGCCCTGCAAACTTATTGTAGCAGCGCCTTGAGGTTTTCGCGCGCGCGATCATTTAGCCATTTTCCCCAGATATCCGCCGATGTGGTCAGAAAATGGACCGCAGCTTCATCGGGAGAGGCATTGTTGTCTTCCTGCCAGGCCAGGATTTCACCCATTTGCTGGTTGGTGAAGGACAGGTTGCGCATGAGGTCGGTAACCTCGGGATTGGCGGCGGCGAACTCGGCTGTCACCACCGTCAGCACCCGGCTGGCAGGGTAGGGCGAGACTTCCGGGTTGGCACAATCCGCGCGTGTGTTGCAATCGTGGGCCTCTTGGTTGAATTCGCCGAGATCGACCATGACCATCGGGTATTTTCCCAGAACCGAGGTCGGTGCCCAATAGTAGCCCAACCATGGTTCCTTGTTTGAATATGCCGCAGCGATCGCCGTGGCCATGGTCTCGCCCGAGCCATGCTCGAAAATTTCAAAACCGGCCTCTTCAAGCCCGGTGGCCTTGATCAGGTTGCGATTGACGGTCTTGCAATACCAGCCTTCCGGGCACTGATCGAACCGGCTGCCCAATAGATCAGGGCTGGCCAGCACACCCTCCAAAGTCGTCAGTTCGGGATGTTCATCAACAAGGTATTTCGGGATCCACCATCCCTCCACGCCGCCATCAGACAGGACCGCCGTGAGAGGTTCGACTTTTCCAGCCTCTTCCAACTCGTCATAGGCTGGCGTGCTACTTACCCAAAGCTCGGTCAGAATGTCCGGTTTGCCGGTTTCCGCAACCGAGGCCAGTGCCGGTGTCGATGCCGACGGGACCTTGGTTACGTCGCAGCCATACCCCTCTTGCATCAGAAATGTCGCGACCGCCGTAACAACCGCGGCCGAAGCCCAGTCCATTTCGGTGATCGATACTTCGCCACATTCCTGGGCCAACGCGCCGCTTGATGCCATTCCCGTCGCTATTAGCGCAGCGATGGCCGTTGATTTGAGTTTCATTATGTGTCTCCCTGATCGTTTAAATCGCTAGGCTGGCATGTCGGAAAAGGCCGTTTTGATGCGGAAAGCACGGCCCGATCCGACCAGTTGCCACGCACGGCTGATCACCCCACATTTTAGCCAATTCCATCGTATCACCCGCAAAGGGTAGTCCGCCGGCCGCAGGCTTGACAAACGAATGATGCTTGCCCAACGATAAGATTTACTTTTGCAAGAAGACGAACCAGCCATGCGATACAACCTACCCCCATTGAACAGCTTGCCCGCGTTTGAGGCGGCGGCAAGAAAGAATAGCTTCACCAAGGCTGCGCAAGAATTGTGCCTGACCCAAGCCGCAGTCAGTTTTCAGGTTCGCAATCTTGAGAAAGCGCTGGGCGTCGATCTTTTTGAGCGTCATCACCAGGCCCTGATCCTGACGCGCGCGGGAGAGGATCTGCATAAGGCGGTTCAGGATGCGTTTGCCCGCCTCGCCGCCGAAAAAGCCGCCATCACAGGGCGAAAGCCCAAGCGTTCGTTCACCATTTCCGCGCCGGTTTCATTTTGCTCGAAATGGTTGGTGCCGCGCCTCCGGCGCCTGCACGAGGAAATACCTGGGATGATGCTTTTGATCGACGCGAATGATTCCCTGCTGGACCTGAACGATGGAAGTGTTGACCTTGCAATTCGGTACGCCACCACCGGTTGCACTGATATGGATAAGCAGATCATGATGGAAGACACGGTTTTCCCAGTCTGTAGCCCGGCCATCCCGGAGGCCCTCGGGCGTGAACTGGAGCTGGACGATCTGACCTCGATTCCGCTGTTGCACGATCAGATGCTGGACGTCACCTGGGCTGATTGGCTCAGTTCAGTCGGCGCGGCCCTGCCTGCGTTGGCACTAGGTATGAGATTCAGCCATACCGGACACAGTATAGACGCTGCCATTTCCGGGCGCGGTCTTGCTTTGGGCCGCCTGCCACTGGTGGCGGACGATCTTGCGAATGGTCGCTTGGTCCAGCCTTTTCAAGACATGAGCCGATCTGAATTCACATATTACCTCATGAGACCGCATCGACCACGCCCAAACAAGAGTTTGGACCAGATCGTGACCTGGCTCCTGGCCGAGGCAAGAAAGACACCATCGCAACTTGGCCATTAGAGGTTGCACAAATCAGGCTTTTGCACCGGCAAAAATGACTCGTTTGTGAATTTGATACGCTCTGAGTAGCGTTGCCGAGTTCTCAGGAGGAATTGTATGCAACAAACCCGCCCCACAGATTCGCTTCCAGTAATCATATATGATTGTTTTTCCGACAGGCGCTTTGGCGGTAATGTCGGCGGTATCGTGTTGAACGCCGGCAGTCTGGACTCCGAGGCCATGCAGCGCATTGCGCGCGAGATCAACGCGCCGGTAACAGGTTTTGTCACCAAAGAAGAAGGGCAGGAAATCTCGGTCCGTTTTTTCATGCCCGCCGCCGAAATAGCCATGTGCGGCCATGTGACCGTGGGTCTTTTCAGCTACCTCACGAAAAAGGCCGGGCTGGAAGAGGCGACCTTTACCATGCATGCCCCTGCTGGTGCCGTCGAAGTGCAAGTCGCAAGTGAAGCCGGCGGTCCTCCAACCGTGTTCATGGGCGTCGGATTGCCGGTGCTGAAAACCCCGGAACTTGATGTTGCGCGCCTCGCAGAAGCGCTTGGCCTGCATGATGGGGTCCTGGCAAATGTTAACCCGCTGGAAATCGCTGAGGCCGGGCTGGCCCATCTTTTTGTTCAGATCGAAAGCCTGCAAGCGGTTCGGGATCTGACCCCGGATTTTAAAAAGCTCGCACAGTTTTCCAACGAAATTGGCGTGCAGACAGTAGCGTGCTTTTCCATGGAAACGGAAGACGCGCTTAACACGCTGCATATCCGCGACTTCTGCCCGGCGGTCGGCGCAGATGAGGTTCCGGCATCGGGCACGACAAACGGGGCGCTTGCCGGTTATTTGGTGCGTCACGGTCTGGTTCCTGCTGGAGCGCAGACTGTGCTGGCCGAGCAGGGTTCCGAATTGGGCAGGCCAAGCCGGATTCGCTGCGACATAACATCGGCGAACGGCCAGTTGACCGGGGTGCGCGTTGGCGGGCAGGCAGTGGCCAGCCTGCAGGGCACAATCCCCGGAGCATAGGCAATGAACGAGCAGGACACGCACGACTGGGCAACAGGTCTTGTCAAGACCGCGCTGGTCTGGGATGCCCATGCGGGGATATTTCCGGGACCGGATACCGACCTGTCGAAGATAACGCAGTGGCGTGCGGCCGGGGTCGACTATGTCTCGCTCAATGTCGGTTTCGACGTGATGGCGTGGCCGGACACTCTCGCTACCCTGTCTGCCTATCGGTGCCTGCTTGGTGCGATGAGCGACAGGGTCAAGATTATCAAAACCACCGGCGACATCAAGGCGGCCCGAGCCTCCGGGCAACTAGGCGTTTCATTTGACATTGAAGGCGTGAACGCGTTGAACGGCGATATCGGAATGGTGTCGGTTTATCACGACCTTGGCGTGCGCCAGATGCTTCTGGCCTACAACCTGAACAATGTAGGTTCCGGCGGCTGCCATGATGATGATTCCGGGCTGAGCGATTTCGGGCGCGAGGTGATCGCGGAAATGAACCGGGTGGGCATGATGCTCGATTGCTCGCACATGGGGGAACGCTCCAGCCTTCAGGCGATGGCATGCTCGGAAAAACCGGCCGTATTCACCCATTCGAACCCCGTCGCATTGTGCAAACATCAGCGCAATATTACCGATGATCAGATCAGAGTTTGCGCCGAAACCGGTGGAGTGGTCGGCATCAACGGCATGGGGATATTCCTTGGCGACAATGATGCAAGCGCCAATACGTTTGTGCGCCACGTGGTCCATGTTGCCGATCTGGTTGGGCCGGTGCATGTGGGGTTCGGGCTGGACTGGAAACCAACAAGCAACAAAGCCCCCGACCTTGGCGCGATCCTCGCCAGCCGCCCCGACTATTGGCCAAAAGGCCAGAATTACGACACCAAGGGGATCAGGCTATTTCACCCAGAGGGGTTGGTAGAAGTCGTGAAGCTGTTGAAAGTGTATGGCTGGTCCGATGACGATCTGCGCGGTTTTCTGGGCGGAAATTTTCTACGGGCTGCAACGCAGTCATGGGTGGGCGCGCAATGAATGCACCTAAACCGCGGGTCCGCGCGCGTATCGGAGTGTTGGTTCCCTTCACCCGCACCAATCTGGAACCCGATCTGGTGGGCCTGTGCCCGCCCGATATCAGCATCCATTTCACCCGGATTGGCGGCTTTGATCTTGAGGAATTGCCGGATGCCGGGGAAATGACGCGTATGGGCGAGGCCGACCTGGACGAAGCCCTGCGCCTGATCGCCGGAATGCGCCCGAATGTGGTGCTTTATGGCTGCACTTCCGCCATGCTTGTGCACGGATTCAAGTTCGACATGGCCCTAGCCGCCCGGATTGCTGCGAGAACCGGGGCCAGAGCAACCACAGCGGCCGGTGCGCTGGTTACCTTGGGCGTGGTGCGGTGAGGTGATCTGGGTTGGGGCCTATCCATTTTGACCAGAGGGAGGGCTTGTTTTCTTCTGTGAAATCTTAGGATGGTGATGCTTTGGGCCATCCGGCCCAAGCCTCATCCCATCGCGCAGTCTAGAATAGGAACCCTCGTCCAGCAAGCAGGGAAACTGGCCGGGCACCGCCGCCAGCAGTGTCTTCTGCACAATCGGGTCAAAATCGGCCCGGAAATGCGCCAGATCCAGACATTGACTTCGGATGCTTGACACGACAAGCCGGATGCCGCTGCCTTGCAGTTTCAACCCCGCCGACGGGCAAAGCGTAGCAACGCCGCCGCCGTACATTAGCCCCATATAGGGGCAATTCCCGTCGCTTAAAGCGTTTCGCGATAAACCTGAATAACGGGTTTGTCGCGAAACGCGCGAAACACTGATATGTTACATGGCGTTTCGCCTTAACCCTGTCTCAGGTTTAAGGCGAAACGCTTTAGGCACTCCACGCGAACCATGGCTTTGAGCGGGATGTCGCGGTGTCCGCGCCCGCCAATCGACGCGGTAAGGAGCAGTCATGCTGTTCTTGTGGGCCGGCCAGACATTCGACCGGCTGCACCGCCATCCACTCCAGCCTCTGTCGGCAAAGTCGCCTCCTCCGTTTTTCCCGCGATTTCCGGGGGCAGGGGCTGTTGTCGATCGCCATGAATAATTGTAGTGTTTGACAAGGTCGGTTGCAGCAGAACAGTTTTGTGAGCTTGCTCAATTAACCTCTGCTGCCAGTTGTCCCGCGTTTCTAGCGGGGCCGGCAATCGTGGATGTTTTTGGTATATTTGGCGTCCATCGCGTGGCAATCCTGTCCCTGACAGGTCGGCTTTGGCTGGCGCTGCCTGGTTTCTCTAAAATCCAGTTTTTTCATCTTCGGAAACCTGAGCCGTAAAACTGTAACCAATGCCATGAATTGTACTGATAATCTCAGGGGTTGATGCGGTGGGTGAAAGCTTTTTGCGCAGGCGCATAATGTGGACATCTATGGTGCGGTCGCCGGCAAAGCTGGCACGTCCACGCGCCGCATCCAGCAATTGATCACGGGTAAAAACGGTGTTGGGATGAGCGGCAAAAAGGTGCAGAAGTTCAAATTCAGAGGTGGTCAGTGCCACCTGCTCGCCACTGTCGGATTTGCGCAATGAGCGCTCACCAGGGTTGAGCACCCAATTGCCAAAGCGATATCTAATAGGCGCCGCGTGGTCTGAGCCCGGCGCATTTGCCCGGCGCAAAATGGTGCGGATGCGCGCCAGAAGCTCGCGCGGCTCGAACGGTTTGACCATATAATCATCTGCACCGATTTCCAGCCCCACAACCCGGTCAATGGTTTCATCACGCCCGGAAAGCACCAGAATGGGCAGGCTGGATTTTGCGCGCAGATCGCGGGTTATATCAAGGCCGGATTTGCCCGGAAGGCCAATATCGAGAATACACAGATCCACCTGTTCGCGCATCAGCACAGCCGCCATTTCACGCCCGTCAGAGGCGCAGATCACCCGATATTCCTGTTTTTCAAGATAGCGCTTGAGGAACGAGGTAATTTGCGGGTCGTCATCGACAACAAGGATCAGGTCTTTGTGCAGCGTTCTGCCTTTCGCGGCTGAGATTCGATTTTGTCAAACTGTAGCCGGTATCGGGCCGGATTATACACTTATTCTTGCAAATTCATGGGTAAAGATGGAAAACCGCGTTGGCCCCGGGTAGGATAAGCAATGTATCCGAAAGGTCAGATGTGCACCATATTCCGCCTATAATATCAGGCAAGCGCCGCCTGCGCACCTTGCCGATCACCCTGCTGGGCGCGAGCGTTCTGATGCTGATCCTGGCGTTGATGCTGGGACTGAGCCATGAGACATCCTCGCGGTTTCGCCAGATTGAAGAGGGCTGGCAGGACTATACAAAAGACGCCGATCCGCGCGGTATCTGGATATCGGATATTCGCGGCTATTTCGGCTATGGCGGCATGATCCATAATTTCAAGAACTATGTTCTGCGGCATGATGAGAAATACGAGCGCACCTTGCGAATTCAGACCGGTTTGCTGCAACAAACCATTGAAGCCTATCAGGATTCCGGGCCGGGCGCGCTTGAAAAAGACGCTCTGATGCGTATCAGCCGTGTGGTTGATGAATATTCCCGCAACATCAGTGCAATTAGCCGTGGCATTCATCAGGGGCTTTCTGCGGAGGAGATTGATGCGATTGTCCGGGTGGATGATTCCGATGCGCTTCAAGCTCTTGTTTTGCTTGAGAAAAACTGGCTGGATCAGCGTCAGCGCAACCTGAATGATATTGTTGCGGCCTTGTCAGACGGGGAAACGCTGGTGCGGTATCTGGCCGGTGCGATGCTGCTGCTGACCATTCTTCTTGGGCTGCTGGCGCTGTTGTTTCTGGTCATGGCGGGGCGGGTATTGCGCTCGAACGCGGCCCAGATACAGGAACTGAAAGCGCGCCGGCAAGCCGAAGAGGAAGAGCGCAAGCTGGCTTGGGTGGTTCAGCAAAGCCCGGCCTCGATTCTGATCACCGACACCGAGGGCAAGATCGAGTTTGTGAACCAAAAGCTGCTGCAAATGACCGGCTACAGCGAGGCCGAACTGATCGGCCATTCGCCCAATATCCTGAAATCCGGCCACACGCCCGAAGCCACCTACCGCGATATTTGGGATAATCTGCGCGCAGGCAGGCCATGGTTCGGCGTGTTCAAGAACCTGCGCAAGGATGGCAGCGATTACTGGGCATCAACCAGCATTCTGCCGCTTCTGGATGAGGCAGGCGAGATCACAAATTATATTGGCGTGGGCGAGGATATTACCGAAAAGCTTCACGTGGATGCGCAGATCGCACAGGTGCAGAAAATGGAGGCCGTAGGTATTCTGGCAGGTTCTGTCGCACATGATTTCAACAATGTTCTGATGACCATCATCGGCAATACCGAGCTGATCAGGCTTGAGGCGGATGACCTGAACGAGAGCCGTGAAATTACGGCCTCGGTCGATCAGATTGAAATCGCCTCGCACCGCGCCCGCGCCCTGATTCAACAGCTTTTGACATTTGCACGGCAACAACCGGGCGAGGCGCAGCGGCTTGATCTGGAAGATGCCATTGAAGAGGTGCTCAAGCTTATTCGGGTTTCGACCCCGCCAACCATCAGGATTGTTTTTGACGCCGCAGACACGGGTTTGGCCACCGATATTGATCCAACCGCGTTTTTCCAGATCATCATGAATCTGTGCCAGAATGCCGTTGAAGCCATTGATGACCGGGGCGGGGTGATCACCCTTTGCATGCGGCGCATCGCGGCGGGTGCCACTGGCGGGCTGGAAGTTCTGCCCAAATCGGCGATTGGCAGTATCGTCATCACCGTGCATGATGACGGGCCGGGTATTCCGCTGGATATTCAGGAAAAAGTGTTTGAACCGTTTTATTCCACCAAACCTGTGGGCAAGGGCACCGGGCTGGGGCTGGCGATTGTGCGGAACTGGGTGGAAGAGGCCGAAGGCCGGGTAGGCCTGAGAAGTTCGCGCGCCGGGGGCACGACTTTCACCCTCTTGCTACCACAGTTCAAACCGCAAGTCAGCACGACACCGGCCCCCGATCAGCCACCGCGCGGACAAGAGCATATCCTTCTGGTGGATGATGAAGATGCGCTGCTTTACACCATGCGCCGGATGATGGCGCGGCTGGGTTACCGGGTCGAGGCATTCTGTGATCCAAAACTGGCGCTGCGGGCGTTTGAGGCCAATCCGCAAAGTTATGATCTGGTGGTGACCGATATGATGATGCCGCAGATGAGCGGCGAAGAACTGATCCTTGCAATCCGCGGGTTGCGACAGGATATTCCGGTGTTGATCATCAGCTCATATCTCAACAAAGGCAGTTTTGCCAAAGAGCTTGGGAATATCCGCAGACTCAGCAAACCAATGAGCCTTACCGGGTTGGCTCAGGGGCTGCGGATGGTGATTGACCAAGGCGTGCAATAGCACCGGGTCAGCCGGCTTTTTCGGTTTTGATAGTGGTCAGACCGGGCAGAGCCGTTGCCACGCGCGCCGCAGTTTCATCCGCGGCGATCAGGCAGTTGGCAACCGAGACACCTTGCAGATAATTGCCTGTTATATAAAGGCCGGGCACGCGCTGGGCGGCGCTTTCCAATATGCTGGTCCGGGCCGCATGCCCAGGCGTGTATTGCGGCAGGCCAAGGGCCCAGCGGCGGCTGCGCTGCAAAACCGGCTTGCCTTTTATGCCCAGGGTTTCAGCCAGCTCACGGCGCACTTCGCGCTGTAACAGGGCCTCATCAAGTTGTGCAAGTTCGGGGTTGCGGGTGCCGCCGGCATAGGCCGAAATGGCCACATGGCCAGAGGGGGCACGGCCCTCATACATGGTTGACAGGAACTGCGCGCCCGAAATGATCCTGCTGCTGTCTTTGGTGGATAAATACCCCAGCCCGTCAAGCGGGTGCGCCACCTGTTCGCGCCGGAATCCGAAGAACAGCACATTGACCGGTGGCGCTGTGATCGCGCCTGCGGCCAATGCCGCCTCGGGATCAGACTGCTCCAGCAACCCGGCGGCGACATGCGGCTGCACCGCCAGCACAACGGCGCGGGATCGAATGCTTCCGGCATTGGTCCTGACCGTAAAACCCTGCGCCAGGGGGGTTATTTCAAGCACGCTCACGCCGGTTTTTATCCGCTCCCCCAGCCTCAGTGCCAATGTGGCGGGGATGGTGCCGATGCCATCACGCCAGGAATAAAGATGCCGTCCCGGCTGATTGCCCCTGCGGGCATTGAGAACGCCCCGGATGATTGACCCATGTTCGCGCTCCATACTGGCCAGCCGGGGAAAGGCCGCGGTGATCGAGAGGTTTTTGGCATCCCCCATGAAAAGGCCCGCCGCCAGCGGCTCGATCACCTTATCGGCAAACTCACGGCCAAAACGGCGGCTGACAAAGGCGTGGATGCTTTCCTCCGGGCCATCCTTGCGGCGCGGGCGCAGGGCCTCGAACAGCAAGGAAATGCGCGCGCGCGGCGACAGGTAATTTGACAGGAAAAACCCGGCGGGATGCGCGGAAATGCCGGTAAGCCGCCCCTGATCGCGCAGGTAGCGCCGCCTGACTCCGGGGCCAAGATCGGATGCGCTTTCACGCAGGCCAAGGATGTCAAGCTGCTCACATGCGCCGGGCACCGAGGCGTTGAACGTGGTTGGCCCGTGCTCCATCAGGAAGCCGCCCATGCGCTGGGATATGGCATTGCCGCCGGGGCGCGCCTGACGTTCCAGAACCTGCACATTCAGCCCGCGCTGCATCAGGTTGTGGGCTGTTGCCAGCCCGGAAATGCCGCCGCCGATGATCAGCGCATCCAGCATCATTTCTGCCCTTGAATATTGCGCAGAAAATCCGGCAGACCCGCATCGCCAAAGCGGCGTTTGGCCAGCAAGGTAAGATCGGCTTTGGTCACCAGCGCGCGCCCCTCGGAGCGCACATGATCCTCGGCCCGGCGGCGCACCATCCGGCGTATGAAACCGGGAACACGGGCAAGATGCGCCTCGGCTTCATGGGCCCATTTCATCGCCGGTGCGGCAGGCAGCATCGGGGTGATCACCGCACCGCCCTGAGGCTGATAGGTGCAAAGCGCATCTTCGCCCATCATGTTGCCGCTGGCCGCCAACGGCCGCGCACGACAGCCGCCGCAAAGCTTTTGAAATTCACAGGCGCCGCACCGCCCCTCAAGTTTGGGTGCGCGCAGGGCATTGAGCACCGGGGCTTCGTGCCAGATTTCCTCAAACGATTGCTCCAGCACCGAACCTGCCGAATTTTCCATGTAAGGGCAAGGGGTTACATCACCTTGCGGGGTAATCCTTGCATAGCGGGTGCCTGCGATGCAACCGCCAGCATCATAGCCGTGGGCGGCAGTTATGGGCCAATTCGGGTCCATCTCAATGGCGATACGCTTGAAATGCGGTGCGCATTTGGCGCGCACCATCAGGCGGGTCTCTGCCCTGGCTGCATGGGCCACCCTGCGCAGAACCCGATCATATTTTTCTGCTGAAATGCCGGTATATTTTTCGCCCCTGCCGGTGCAGACCATGAAGAAGACATTCAACACGATTGCACCGGCATTGCGGGCGAAATCAACCATATCGTCAATCTCATCGGCGGTTTCATCGGTGGCCGAGAAATGGATCTGGAACGGCATTCCGGCATCTTTGCAGGCGTCAATCCCGGCCATCGTCCGCGCCCATGCGCCTTTCAATCCGCGAAATTCATCATGGGTTTCAGGTGTCAGGGAATCCACTGAAATGCCGATGCCGGCAACGCCGGATTGTTGCAGGGTTTTCACCCGCTGAGCTGTCAAAGACATGCCGTTGCTGCCCACCACAACCATCAGGCCCAGACCGCTGGCATGTGCCGCAATCTCAGGCAAGTCAGGCCGCAATGTCGGCTCGCCGCCGGTCAGAACCACCATCGCCTCGGGGCCAGCCCTGGCAATCTCGCCCAGCACACGCTTGATGTCGGTGGTGGACAATTCATCCTTGCCGCCTTCGCGCAGGTGGCGCGCATCCAGATAACAATGGGCGCAAGCCAGATTGCACCGCTCAGTGAGATTCAGCGCCACAAGATAGGGGGCGTCTGCCTTGATCTTGGGCATTATTCTTTTCCCGGCTCGACCGGGCACATCGCCATGCGCGAGGCGGCAAAGGCCTCATCCTCGATCTCGGGGCCAACCTCTGCAAGGCCACGGTCGCGCGCGAAACGCTCAATCGCGGTTTTGACCTGTCCGCGGAATGCCTCGGGCACCCGTTGCAGCCGCGCCAGAGGGGCGGCGCGCCAGGTGATTTCAGCGCTGGCAGGCTCAAGTGCGGCCTCGGCCATAAAGGGCACGATATGGGCGATCTCAACCCGGTCCACCGCATCGCGACGGGCGGATTTCTCGGCCCGGAGGCCGATGTTTTCGCGCAGTTGTTCGTCGGTTATGCTCTCCAGCATGGCGCGGGCATCTTCAGCCCATTCAAGCCGTTCAAACGCCTGCGCGGGGTCGCCACCGCTGCCACCGGGCATCATTTTCGACATGACTTCAGACACAAATTTTGTGGTGATGAAAGTATGCCCCTGTTTTTGCGCCTGACGGATCACCCCGGTGCGGGCAATGCCCCGGACAAATTCGGGCGCGCGGCCTATCATCTCATTCGCCTCATCCGACCACATGATGGTCTCGTTGGCGATCACATCGGCAGCCGGGAAATGTTCGGCCATGCCAATCCAGACATGGCAGGGCACCATGCGCAGAAGATTCTCGGTATTGCCGCCGATATCAAGCCCCGCATCGGCATGCACGCCTGTCTTGCCCAGCATCAGAAGGCTGGCACCCGCCTCATCCACATATTTGCGGATCGCCTGATAGGGCTTGCCCGCAAGAAGGCTGGTTTTGATCTCGACACCCGCCTCTTTGGCCACGGTCTCGGCCACATTGAGATGCGCCTGATAAATCCTGGCGATGCCGTCATCAATCAGCTCTTCATGCAGTTGCTCCTGTTCCTTGAAGCGGAAAACCTTGCCCGCCTCTTCGTCCAGAACGGTCGAAATCTTGTTGAAGGCAACATAGTGATAATAGGGATCGTAGGCCGCAACCACATGCACCTCAGCATCCAGTTTGCCGGCAATTTCAAACGCTGTTACCAGCGCACCAAAGGATTTGGGCGAGCCATCCATGCCAACCACAATCGGCCCGTCACCAATGGCCAGACGCCGGTCTTTGGCGATGAAAACGTCGATGCATGCGCGGCGCGCCACGCGCTCGCAGACCGTACCGATGGTTGATCCGGCAACCGCACCAAGGCCAAGTGCTCCGATGAACAAGATATCATGTTCGCGCGTGCTCATCGCCTCAAGCAGGCAGGTATAATTCTTGCCCTCGGGCGAGAGCCGGTGAAACGGAATGCCCGCCTTTTTCGCCTGCATTTCAGCCGCATCGTGATAGCTGTCCGAGATCAGGCCAAGCCCCATGCCGATCAGATCCTCATGCACCTCGCGCTGATGCTCCATCTCGCTTTCGCGTTGATACCGCTCGGGCAATCCGCCTTCCATCTGTTTGAAACGGCGGTCATGCAGCCTGGCGGCATAGGCGTGAATGCCGGTGACATGTCCCGTGCAAAGGCGCAGGGCCTGCCGCATGGCGTTATTGGCATAATCCGACTGATCGAGCGCCACCAATATGCGCCCCATCGCCGCCGGAGCAGTGCCGGATTTGCCGTCAATGTCTTGGTCTATTGCCAGATTAACCACCATTTTCCTCACCCATCCTTTGCGCAGCGAAAGCCGGTAAACTCTGCGTATGTATCTGTATAATCCCACATTCTGTTGCTCGCGACAGTCATATGGGCGCGCCCGTTCCAGCTATTGCCCTTGATATAGGCACAGGGCTCGCCGGGGATGCTTTGATCGGCCTCGTCGGGCGGAATGCACAGCTCAGGCAAAACGCCGCCATTGGCCGCTGTCAGCTCGGCAATCAGGGCGCGCATTTCCGGTGTCGCCTTGCGGTCAAGC
Organism: Roseovarius sp.; assembly: GCA_021775255.1. GTDB lineage: Bacteria > Pseudomonadota > Alphaproteobacteria > Rhodobacterales > Rhodobacteraceae > Roseovarius. Next base: position 108,368 of record JAJFIA010000019.1, on the reverse strand, counting down.
ACCGCGTTGTCACGGCAAACCCCTGCGCGGGCGGTGCGGGTATCCGCCACCCATTCCGAGACATTGCCCGCCAGGCCACGCACGCCGTAGGGGCTGATATCATCCGGGTAGCTGTTGACCGAAACCGGAGCCTTGCCAGCAAGATGGGCGCGGGATGGATCAGGCGCATTCCCCCAGGGATATTTCTGCCCGTCAGGGCCGCGCGCGGCCTTTTCCCATTCGATTTCCGTGGGCAGGCGCTTGCCCGCCCAGGCACAATAGGCACGCGCATCACCATGCAATACCCCGGTTACCGGCTGATCGGGCTGATTGAACTCGGGGTCATCCGCGAAAGCCGCAGATTCGTGGCCCGTGGCGCTTGCAAATTCAGCGTAATCAGCATTGGTCACCTCAAACCGGTCGATATGAAACGCGGCCACCTCATAAGGCATCGGGCCATAAAGCCCGGTGTGATACACATAGCCCAAAACCGCCGGGCCGGCAGGAACGGCCACCATCCCGCGCGGGGCCGAGGGCCAGAAAACCTGCGCCGCCCAGCCAAGGGATGCGGCACAGGCGCAGGCCATGGCCAGCGCCAGGGTTTTGCGGCTCAGGCGAATAACCAATACCCCACCAGCAGCAGCACCACCGCCACATTAACCAGAGCGCCCGCCAGAACAAACGCATCAAACGTATTGATCTTACGGCGTTTTATCATTGCAGGCGCTCCTGTTGATAACCTAGTAACTCAGATCCATATTCACCGTGCCACCGGCATCGACGGTGATTTCACCAATCTCAACCTCGCCAAGAAAGCCGTGCCAGATCATCACCTCATAGGTGCCTGCGGGAATACCGTCGATCGCAAAGCCACCGGCCTCATCGACCACCGCATAATAGGGGTTCTTGGCGACAAAAACGAAGCTGTGCATGAAATCATGGGCGTCACATTCCACCTTCATACCGTTGCCTTTGCGCAGCTTCACGGCTTTGGTCACGCTGTCGCCCGCGTTGGGCTGCGAGACATTCATCACCGTGCGCCGCGCCTTGCCGATTAGCTCATAGGTGTGGATATTGTGCAGGGTCATGTCGGAGTTTATCGCCGTCAACTCGCCATTGTTGGCCATCACGCCCAGATAGGTGGAAAATTCACAGTTTTTCTGATCAAGGGTCAGGTTGATCCTTTCAGGGTCAAACGCCTTGCCTTCATCAACCTCACTGAGAAAAACCACCGCATTCATCAGCATACCATCACCGTTGACCTCGACAAATGGCACTTCGCGCGATCCCTCGCCGCAAATCTGGGGATCCTTCGAGATCGTATAGCTGCGGGTATCGGCCTCGGCTCCGCCGGCGGCAACGGTGCCGGTAAAGCTGCCGCCATCCGCCACGTCGATTTCCTTGTAGCCTTTGGCACTGACCGCTGTGGCCAATCCCAAAAGGGCTAGGGCCATTGCGGAGGTTGAGAAGAATTTTGTCATTGGGTTTCCTTTCATTTGGGGGCGGTCAGGCGACCAGCAGATCCTGCTCCGGGGCCTGATGTTGGAAAAGCTCGGCCAGCGCGTCGATCGCCACCAGCCATTCGGATTTTCGGGTCTCATCACGCAACAGATCAAGCAAACGGGCGGTCCCCGTGACGGGCGCGTATTGCCCCAACAGATTGCCGATGTCGCGGCGATAGGTGCCGTCATTTCTTGTTGCAAATTCCACCAGATCAGCCACCGCATCATCGCCGCTCAGGCGCGCCAGCGCGCGCGCGGCGGCAATGCCCGCGCCGGGATAATCATCCTTCAGGGCATCATAAAGCGCCCGATGCGCCACGCCCCGCTGATCCAGTGCGCGGATGGCTTCGGCCCGGACAAGCTGATCCTGATGGCGCGTGAGTTCGGCCAGTTGCTCAATGTCACCATCAGGCAAAAAGCCCAGAAGCCGCGTCGCCAGCACGCGGATATCCGAGCTTTCATGGCCCAGAAATGTGCGTAGCCGATCAAGCAGGCACGCAGGCAGAGGCCCGGTTCTGGCACCATGTTCTGCCAGGGAAAACAGCACCGCCTCCTGTGTTTCAGAATCAGGCGCATCGGCCAGTGCCGCGATCAGCGCCGCAGTGACATCTCTATGCACCACCTGCCCCAAAAGCCGGGCGGAAAAGCGGCGCACATCCAGATAGGGCGCCACCTCGGTCTGCCACGAGATTTTGCGTTTGGCGAATTTTCGGGTGTTCGTGGCCTGCAACAGGCGCTCTTGTGTGGCATCAAGCCTGATCTCCTCAGGTTCGGATGTGGCCGCTTCCGGTTCATTGGTCATGATCGCGCGCAGGGTTGATCCCGGGGCGGCATCCTCGGCGATCAGCGGCAGGGATTCGTCGATTTCAAGCGCAATCTCTTCCAGTTCGGCCTGATCCGGCTCGAATGCCGGTTCGGGGTCAACCTGTTCTTCCTCCGGCCCATCGGGCGGCAGGATCAGCTCACCCTTGAGCGCCGTCAGCAGACCAAGGCCCGCATCATTTGGCCAGACCGGATCAGCGGCGGCAATGTTTGCCAGCGCCGTGAGGCTGGCAAGGCGCAACTGCCGATCAGGATCAGCGGCGACACCCAGCAACGCGGGCACGGCAATATCGCCTGCTTTTTCAAGGGTTTCCAGAATGCCGATGCGAAATTCACGCGGAATATCGGCTTTGTCCAGCACATGGGTAAAGCCTTTGGCAACCTTCGGGCCTTTCAAGGCAAAAAGCGCAAGGGCGGCATGTTTGGCCGCTTCAGGATCGCCCTTGAGGGTGCTTTTGATCGCCTCGATCAGGGGTTTTTCGCGGAATTCACCGGGGTGCTCAGCGATGAGTTTGAACACTTCAACGCGCACCTCGGGGGATGGATCCTTGATCATGCCGCGCAGACCGGGCAGATGTGCCCCGCCGTGATGGCGCACCGCGGCGGCGCGCACGCCTGCATCGGGATCATTGAACAGCCGCGCAAGGCGGGTATCGGCTGGGGCAAGGCTTGCAAGCGCCAGCGCGCGGATCATGGGCGATTTGTCATTCAGCATCCCGGCATGCAGCGCCTCAAGATGCGGATTGTCGGAATTTCCGGCCGCACGGGCAAGGCGGCGGCCGAGACGGGGGTCATCAAGCGTGTAAATCTGCGCCAGTGCTTTGGCGCCGTCCTTCCCCATTTTCGCCAGAGCTTCAAAGGCGGGTTCGCTGATGTCCTGGCCTTGCTCATCACTCATGGCCTCAAGAATATCGGTGACCGCCTCTTCGGCAGCAAAGGCACCAAGGCTTTTGATCGCAAGGATCTGGATATCGTCCCAACTGTCCCAGCCATTTTGATAAAATGCATCTTCATCCCAGGCAATCTGATCGCTGGCGCGCGACACTACCAGCGCCCGCAACAGCGGCACGACCGGCGCGTGACGCATCGCCACCAATGCGGTGATTGCCGCTTTTTTGACATCCGCCTCGGGATCACCGATCAGATTATCCATCAGTCTTTCAGCAGTTTCAGGGGCTTTGATTTCAGCCAAGGCACTGGCCGCATCGCTGCGCACATCCGGGTCTTCATCAAGCAATGCCTGGGTCAGCCCTGCAATGGCCTGCGGCCCGCGCAGCACCCCAAGCGCGCGCGCGGCGGCGCAGCGGTGAACGTCGATTCCGTCTTTCAAGAGGGCGCTAAGCTGTTGTGTTACTTTGGTTTTCATAGGTAACCCCGTGGTTTTAATGGTGCAGCCCAGCAGCCCGACCGGTGAGGTCTTTGGCGCAGGTCAATGACACGAACCACCGGCCAGCGCCTGCGCATTGGCCGGTGGAAAACTTCATGTGACCGGGGCGCACCCTGAATGGCGCGCCCCGGCCCGGATCAGATGACAATGTCACGCGGCGCAAAGGACATGGAGCGGAAGCTGTGCTTATAAGGAGATTCACCGATTTTGGTGATTTTCGCGATGCCCATCTTGTAGTTGTAGTTGCCACTGATCCAGTCAACCACCCGGCCTGCCAGTGCATTGGCCGGTTGGCTTGAATGCAGAAAGTCCATATACATGACCCCCGGCTTGACCGCGCGGGTGACCATCGCCACCGCCGTGACCGCCGCCTCGGATAGCTCGACATTGCCGTTTTCCATCTGGCCGGTGAAGGAATAATCCGAGCCTTCGACCCCCAGCGTGGTATCTTTCAGCGACGGCACCCGATCATTCGACAGCAAGACCATATCACCGCTTTCAATGCCCCGTTTGGCGGCGTCTTCGGTATTGATCTCGACCCAGTTATCAGGCCAGCGCTGCACAATATAGGGCCTGCGGGTATCGTCAAAACCCGACTGCCAGCGCTCGTTGGCGCGGCCTGATGTGCACCACAATTCATCGCCTTTGGGCTTCATCCATTCCCAGTAATCCGAGAACAGTGACCACGGCGATTTCTGGATGTTGCACTTGCCGGTCTGCGAATTGAAATGCGTCAGTTTCTTGTTGTACATGTTCAACGCAGTCGGCCCGTCCGGCAACAGTTGCCGGGTGGTGTCATGCAGGCGAAGGGTACCCTCAAGCGTACCATCGGGATGCATATAGACCGGCCCCTGAATACCGTTGGTGCCCATTTCGCGGAACTTCTGGTGCAGGGTCTTGCCTTCGCGTTTGGCTGCCACCTTGACCATGTTGAAGTCTTTGCGGCTGCCCCGGGTGAATTTGGCCAGCTCTTCGGCCACATCATTTGAGTTTTCCCAGTCAAATCCCTCAAAACCCATCTTTTTGGCCAGTTGGCTGATGATCCACCAATCCGGTTTCGCCTCGCCCGGCGCATCATAGAATTTCTGATAGAGCCGGATACGGCGCTCGCCATTGGCGCGCAGGAAATCCTCCTCGCCCCAGGTGGCCGCCGGGAAGATGATGTCGGCAAACTGGTTGCCGATGGGATCCACCAGATAGATATCCTGATTGACCACCACCATGCCGCCGCTATCAACCCGCGCCTTCAGGGTTTTCAGGATTTTGTCGCGGTTGATCGACTGGATCTGATGCGGGTTGCCGCGGGTCAGCTCATGGAAGCGCGCAGACATCTGCTGTGAGCCGAGCATCGACTGAATCCAGGTGGTGCCGATGACATGTGCCATGCGGGTGTGGCCCGCCATGGTCCAGGTATCGGTATCCAGCGCCCGCCTGCGACGGCCCGGCAGTTTCATCGGCGATTTGTTACGCGGATAACCACCGCCGCGCACCCCGCCACGCTGGTGCCCACCGGCGCGACCAATGACCTGACCGGGGCGGCCGCCGGCCCCCACGGTTATGCCAAGCGCCGAGATGGCTTGCGTGTTGCCGGTGTTGTTGGACCAGTAAAACCCCTTTTCGATCATGATCGAGGTTTTGGGCCGGGAGCCATCCTCACGCGGTTTGGCCATCATCTCGGCGGCGAGCTGAATTTTGGCCGCATCCACACCGGAAACTTCGGCGGCGTTCTCAAGCGTGAACTCATCCTGCGCCAGCAGCCATTCGGCCCAGTCATCAAAGCCTTTGGTCTGGAACATGCCCCAGGTCGTGCGCCATTGCCACGGCGTGTTGCGCGTGCCCTGACCAAAGCCCGAGGATGAGCCCCATTTATCATTGACCCAGTTTTTGATCCATTCCTTATCCTGCCAGCCGTTTTCAACGATGATCCGGGCAATGGCATTGACCACCAGCAGATCAGTGCCGGGTGTCACATCCAGCCACAGACCGCCGTTTTGTTCGGCATAAGCCACACCCGCGGTTTTACGCGGCACCATGAAGATGGTTTTCTGGCCATTCTGAATGCCTTTCATGATCCATTGCGTGAACAGGATGGTTTTGGTCTCATAGGGATCGGTGCCACAGATCAGCAGGGTTTCGGCGTTTTTCCAGTCTTCATAAGCCGGGCCGAAATTATCAAAGCCCGCATCCCGGAAACCGGGCGTGGAAGATACATCCGAAGGGGTATCGTGGAAGGTGAAATTGGCGGTATTGATCGAGCGTAGGGCGTATTTGGTGATGGCGTAGGTGTTCTCCATATACTGGTAGGAGTAGGTTTTGACGCCGTAGGCATTTGTCCCGTGCTTTTTGATCACGTATTTGCCCATCTCGGCGGCAATATCGAGCGCAAAATCCCAAGTGACCGGTTGCAACAGGCCATAAATGCGCATCATCGGCGAGGTCAGCCGATCACGTGTCGGTTTTTCCGGGTTATAGCATTTTTGTGCAATGCAGCCGCCCCTGAGTGAGCTGTCACCGTCGGTATTTACAAATTCGGTGTCTTTGTCGGGGATGATCACCACATGATGCGGCTCGCCTTTATGCAGCACGATATTGTGCTGGTTCGGGGCAACCCACGGGCCCAGAGGGGCGACCGGGAAATCCTCGCCAAAGGCGTTGCTGTCGGCAGTGGCACCGCCTGATTTATTACCCTTCACAGGCCAGCGATATACTTTGTAGCCGCAGGCCACGATGCAGTAATCACAGGCTGTGGTGATCACCTCGGCATCGGCGGGCGGCAGGGGGACGTTCTGGTCCGGGATATAATACGGAGTTGACATGGTCTTCCTCTCCTAACCTTGCAGGTTGTTTTTGCGGCCGTAGATCAGCCCGAAAATTCCGGTGGCGTAGATATCGTCACCCTCAAGCTCCAGCAGGATCTGCGGCAGGCTTTGGTAAGCTTGCCCCGAGATCAGAATGCCGTGGCGTGTCAGATCGTAAGTCGACAGGTGCAGCGGGCAGGCCCCCATGGATTTGGTATCTGCCTTGTAGCTGTCAAACAGGCTGCCGCCCTGATGGGTGCAGGCATAGTTGAAGGCCACGACATCTTTGTCAGGGCCGATGCCGCCGCCGCCCTGAGCGCCCATTTTGACAATCATGTTGTCAGAATATTCGCCCTCATCGGGATAGCTGAAATCAAACGGTTCATCCTGTTTCAGACTGGATAGTTTGGTGATGAACTTGCGCGGATATTCGGTGATCTGTGCCGGAACCTGCTGCGCCTGCGGCGTGCCGGGGTCAAGCGTGATCATGATGGTGGTGGTCACCCCCGCCCCGATCAGGAAATTGCGCCGTGAGACCAGGCATTTATGCCCCACAGCTTTGGCCGCTTGCTTGCGGGTCATGGTGGGCTTGGTGTTCATGTCTTGTGACATTTTCAGTCCTTTCCTTGGGCTCACTCGGAAGCCAGGGCTTCATAGGGTGGCAATTCAGGTGGGTCGATCTCCAGCTCTTCGCCCGAGAAGGCTTCGAGGAAGGCAACCAGTTGTTCGACCTCGGTTTCATCAAGGCCCAAAGGCTTGATCAGGTCGGATTTGGTGGCTGCCATGGTGCCATCGGTGAAGTCGTTCTCGCCGCCACCGGCGTTGTAGAACTGAACCACTTCTTCCAGATCCCAAAACGCGCCGTTGTGCATATATGGGGCCGTGTAGGAGATATAACGCAGCGGCGGGGTGCGGAATTTGCCCATGTGGTCTTTTTCCTTGGTGCGGAAATAAAGCCCCGGATCATCCTTCAGCACCCGGTACATATCCTGCGTCACGCCCTTGGCGAGGATCTCGTAACGGAAGGTGACCTGCGCCAGACCGTCGTCTTCCCAGCGCTCTGCCGGGGGCACGCCGAGGTTATAGTAATTCTCGTCGGTGGCCTGCGCGCCATTGTGGCACTGAATGCAGCCGGCCTTGCCGTTGAACAATTCCATACCGGCAATCTGATCGTCATCCAGGGCGCTGGTATCGCCCGCGAGATATTGATCAACCGGCGTATCGTTGACGATCAACGTGCGCTCAAACGCGGCAATCGCGGCCCAGGCATCGCCAATCAGCGGATATTCGGTGCCAAACACCTCCTTGAAGCGCTTTCGGTATTCGGGGATAAACGCCAGCCGGGTTTCCATCACGTCGTTTTCGCCATTGCCGGCAACCGCGCCTTTGGCCGCTGCGGGGGCCTGTTTTTCAAGGCTCGCGGCGGAGCCGGCCCAGAAAAGCTGCCCCAGATAGGCCGAGTTGATCACCGACTGGGAATTGCGCCAATGCACCGTACCGGGATAGCCGCGGCTGAGGCTGTCGCCAAAGGCCCAGCCCTGATCGGGCTCGTGGCAGGTAACGCAGGCGGTTGAGGCATCGCCGCCAAGGCGCGGATCCCAAAACAGGATCTTGCCGAGTTCAACCTTGGCGTCCGACATCGGGTTATCCAGCGGGATCGGCGGATCGCCCAGCGGGGCCAGGGCGGGATATTCCTGCGCATTGGCCAGTGAGGCCGTGGTTGCAATGGCCGCAACACCGGCCATCAGGAAAAGTTTTCCATTCATCTGTTTCATCTTTCTTCTCCCGTCCTAGTTCTGTACATCGCGCCAGTTTTCGATGGCGGGATAATTGGTTGAAATCGGATCGGGCCAGACAAATTCAGGGCCGGTCAGCGGATCGCCGGAAAGCGCCTTGAGGAAGGCCACGATATCGGCCTGCTCGGCATCTGTGAGGCCAAGCGGTTTGATACGGGCGTCTTTGTTGGCATCATCGCCACCGCCGGCGTTATAGAACGCCACCACATCCTCCAGCGAAGCCAGCATGCCGTTATGCATGTAAGGCGCGGTATAGGTCAGCTCGCGCAGGGTGGGTGTGTTGAAACTGCCCACATCCGAGCCATCCGCCGGGTGCCGGATGATCTGCGCGCCCACATCGCGGCGGATATTCATGTAGTTTTCAACCCCCATGAAGGATGCAAAGGCCGTATAGGTCATGTGACGCATCGGATCCGACCAGATATCGGGGTTTTCCGGCGTGCCGATATTATAGGCCTGATCATCGGTCAGGCGCGGGCCGCTATGGCAACTGACACAACCTGCCTTGCCTTCAAACAAGGCCTGACCCCGGGTGGCAGACTCAGACATGGAGCCTTCATCAAACGGCGCCCCGCGTGACGTGAGCGTTGCCAGATATTCCGGGATCGCGTTGCGGATCGAGCCATTGGACGGCTCGCCGTATCCGGCGGCGGCAAACATTTCCACATAGAGCGGATCCTGTTTGACGCGCTCCTGCATCAGGCGCATATCCATGTTCATCAGGTAATCTTCGGTGATCATTTCGCGGGTCACGTCATTGAGATTGGTGCCCAATCGCCCGTCATGAAACCAGTTGGCGGCAAGCGCCGTGTTGATCAGGGTTGGCGTGTTGCGAAACCCCTTGGAGCCGGGATAGGCCAGTGAGAGCGGCATCCCGTCGGCAAAACCGTTTTCCGGCTGGTGGCAACTGGCACATGAAAGTGCGGCATCACCCGACAGGCGCTGGTCAAAAAACAGGCGCTGGCCAAGTTTGGCCTTGGCCGCATCCACTTCCGGCGGCACAATCGGCCCCAGAGCCTCGCCGGCGAAAGCGGCCCCGGCCAGCAGGGTGGCGCTCATCAGTGAGGCGCCCAGCGTCCGCGCAAGCCTGCGTTTGGATCGAGATATCGGCATTGATTTCCCCTTCTGCTAAGTTGAATCCGGTTTCGGAAATCACGAAACGGATTGGAATCCCAAGCGAAGGGTCGCGCCGGATGCCGGATATTTCATTGACGGGTATCAAGATTCAGTAATTTAACAAAATTTCACATCTTTTCAGGCCGCGAGCCGCCTGCGGGCGCGCCGGGCGATGGCGATAAAGGCAATTGCCGCGATGAGCGCGGCCAATATGGTCAACCCCATTACTCTTGTCGGATTGTCCTCGGGTTCGAGCAATATCCAGTACCAAGAGGTAAAGCTTTGGCGCAGGCCTGACTCGCCGTTAAGCCCATCCCAGTTGGCAAATGCGATGGGGGTATAGACCCCTTCGGAGAATTGCAGATCCTCAGGCGCACCGGTTTCAAGCGCGCGGGAAAACACCACCTGCCAGCGGCCATCCTGCCACGCGCCATTGGCCGCAAGGCTGGTACTGTCGGGGCGCGGGATTGGCGCGTGCTCCTGCCCATTGGCATCCCAAATCTCGATCGTGGCGGGCAGTTCCGGGTCTTGCGAGGGGGCCTGCCAATACCACATGTTCACCGGATTGCGGCGATCACCCTGACGGAAATAGGGCTTTTCCGCCGTGCCTGATAGTGCCGCCGGTAGCTGTATGGCAATCGCATCGCGCGTGGCCGTCACCCCGTCGAGTGCATATTGCTGTTCCAGTTCCGAGCCGGGCACCGAATAGGTGCGGTCATCGACATCAACCCGGAGGGCAATATCGCTGTCATTATAAAGCGCCCGCACCGTCACCATATCATTGAGCGACGTAAACAGGCGCGGCTGTTTTATGATGTTGGGGCTGAACCGGAAGGTCATCGCCGGGGCGGCATCCCACGCGGGATCATCGGCCACGCTGGGCAGATCGCCCGCAACCCGCACCGCGCGAATGACGCTATCGCCTTTGCTGAGCGGCGTGGCCGTCTCGCGCAATGTCATCACGTAACTGGCGATGGCCCAGCGATCCTCAAGGCTTATATTGGTGGCGTGCTCGGGCATTGGGGTTGAGGGAATACCCGCTGTCAGGCGCTGGAACACGCCCCTTGCGTCGAACGTCCAGCGCCAGGTTTCAGGCCGGGTGAGATTGCGCGGCCAGATGCGGTTTTCCCAGTCGTCCCTGAGCCGCTTGCCCGAGGTGATATTGCCACGGCCAGCCTCACCATGGCATTGCACACAGGCCTTTTCAAACTGTGTGCGGCCAGTGGCCAGCAATGCCCCGGTGACCTCAGGCGGCGCGCCCGGATCAATCGGGGTGAGGCCCAGATCTTCGGCCGTTTCCTCCTCCCAAAATCCGAACGCTTTGATCTTGTAGATCAGCGCGTCAATTTCAGCATCGGTAAGGATGGTTTTCCAGCCCGGCATGGCGGTGCCCGGCAGGCCGTTGCGGATAGTCGCAGCCAGATCGGCGTCGGACGGGAATTCACTATTGGAATCGGTGGTTTTATATTTGAACAGGCCAAGGGTGAAATCGCGCGGGGCGGGGTACATGCGCTCGGCCGCGATGCCCAGGCCATCGCCCTCCTCGCCGTGGCATTGCGCGCAGCGTTTCATGTAAATCGCATCTACCGCGTCTTCATCAAGGTCGCCTTGGGTCGTGGTTTCCGCTGTTTCAGTGGTGCTTTCCGTTTCCTCAAGCTCCCATGAGCGCGGCTCGAACCCGGTGTAATCATATAGGAACGAGATGATCTTCCAGACCTCATCTTCCTTCAGCATCTCTTCCCACACCGGCATGGCCGAGGACCACGGCGTGCCCTCAACCGGCAGGCCGGGGCCGCCTTTGGTGATGCGCCAGAAAAGGAACGCCTCTTGCAGTTGTGCGATGGTGCCGACATCCTGAAAATTGATCGGGCGGGGGGTGAAGGCATCGGCAAAATGGCCTTTGCCATCCAGCAGATCGCCATGGCAATAGACGCAGTTTTCATAATACAGCCCGGCCCCTTCGGCGACGATCCCGCGGTATTCATCGGAATTTTCATCAAGCCCGGCGCGATACGGATTTTCCAGCGTCAGCAGATTATAGCTTTTGCCGTAGGCCTTCAGCGAGGAAGGTGGCGCAGGATGCACCGTGCGCAGCTCAACCGGTGAGACAATGGCGGGCTTTGCATTGCTGTAAGCCAAAGCCCCCGCACCGGCGACAACGCAGGCGAAAGCAACGGCGCGCAGGGCCTTGCGTTCTGGCGATTCGAACAGCGACAGAAGCGGCGCGAAAAACCGCGTGGCGGTTTTGTTGTCAAAGGTGACGACAAGCAGCACGCCAATGCTACAGATGCTCATGTAAGTGATCAGAACCGAGGCGGGCAGCGGCGGGTTGAGGATATAGGCAAACGATACATAAAGGCCTGCAAGAACCAGAATTGCCAGGGTCAGGGGATGTTTCAAAAAGCGCATGTTCTTCCCCTATTCCGGCAGTTTCATCAGGTAATCGAGGAGCAGGATCATCTCGGCATCGCTGATATCGTCGCCAAAGGTGTCGGGCATCATATCGGCCTCAAAACCGTCGGCGATAGTTGCATTGGGATTGGTGATGGCTGTTATCAACTGCTCGCGGTCCATGCGGGCGGAAATGCCATTTAGCGCCGGGCCGAGATCGGCGCCGCTATCCTCAAGATCGTGGCAACCGGCGCAGCCATAGGCATCAATCACGTCAATCGCATCACTGGCAGGGCCTTCATCCTCGGGTGTATCAGAGGGCCTGGGCGCAGGCAGGGCCATCAGGTAATCAACGATCAGCAAAAGTTCACTGGCGTGCATATCTTCGCCGAATGTGTCGGGCATCAGGCCCGCATCAAAGCCGGTTGCAATCTCGGCGTTTGGATCAAGTATGGCCTCCATCAGCCCGGCGCGGCTCATGCGCATGCTGATACCGCCCAGAGCGGGGCCAAGATCGGCACCGCTGCCCTCAAGATCATGGCAGGCGGCGCAGGAGAATTTATCAAGCGCGGATTGCGCATCCGTGACCGGGGCCTCAACCAGGCCCTCATCGGCCGCGGGCGCGTCCGCTTCGGGAGTGTCAGCCGCAGAAGGCAAAGCCACGGTGGGCGTGAGGCCGGCGCGATCCTGCAGAAAGGCGATAACGGCGTTTATCTCAACCGGGGCCAGCTCGATCGGGGGCGCATCAACCACCGGCATCGGGCTTACCGCATCATTTGTGCCCTTCTTGCCAAAACCCGGAACCACAAAGGCGGAAGGCTCCAGCATGGATTCGCGGATGTAACTTTCAACGGCTTGCGCCCCGTCACCACCTGCGGCAACGCCGGAATAATTCGCATCCAAAAGGCGTTCGGGGAAGGTGACAGCAAGATCCATCGCCAGCGTATCCGGGGCGCGGCCCATGCCGTTATGACAAAGCGTACAGGTGCCCTTGCCGGTAAAAAGCCCTTCACCAAGGGCGATCATGCCGGGCATGTCCAGGCCTTCGGTTGCGAGTATCTCAGGCTCGGACAGGTCCGGCTCGACCTGCGGCAGCGTATGGGCGTAAAGCGCATAAAACCCCAGCAGGGCAAGGCTGAAGCCGATGACCCGCAGAAATGTCATGCGGATATCTCCGCATTTTTTTGCCTGGTCTGGCCAAGGCGCGACAGCCAGAACACAAATACCATCACCGCCATGAACGCGAGGGTAATACCGGTGATTGTATTGCCCGCGTCGCCCAGCGTGGGAATGTAATTTTCGGGGCTGTTATCCTTCATCACGGTGTAGACATGCCAGTTGGTGCGCAAGGATGAGCGGATATAGCCCATCAGCCCCATCAGCCATGTAAACGCCACCGGCAACACGAAGAGTGCGTATTGCGAGCGTTCGGTCATGCGGCCCCAATGCACCTTCTCGGATTTGGCACCGCGCAGCATGAAGACATCAATGATCACCGATCCGATGATGATGGTGAGAGTGGTCACCACCTGCGGCACCGAGGCACCGACCTTGTAAACCGTTGGCGTGATATAGCCGTAAATGCCGGCGCCGATGATGTTGGCAATGCCGACCACATAAAGCGCCACCACCACCATATTGGCGGATTTGGCCCAGGGCACCACCGGTTCGCGCGATGAGCGGTAAAACATCTGAAACGACAGGAATGTAAACACCAGCATCAGGTTCACGGCGGTATTCTTGGCCGGCATGATGCCCAAAGGCCCAAGGATTTTGTGATGTGTGCCGCCAAGATTTTGGATCTCGGACGTGGTCAGGATCAGGGTGTGCGGCGTGACCCAGACAAGAAAGCCGCCAACGATCACCACGGCGATATATTTCACGTATCTGCCATATTGCGCGCCGCGATCGGTGCGCATCAGGCCCGACCACAGGTAATAATTCGCCGCCAGCATGATGGTGCCGATCAGCACCGCCTGAATGATGAAAAGCCAGGCCAGAATGCCGCCCATGGCGGTGATGCCCATCTGCTGGGAATAGGCGTATATTTCGGCCATCAGCCAGTAACCGGCGAAGGGCAGCGGCAGAAACCCCAGAATGGCGATGAAGTTGGAAGTATAGCCCATCCAGTCGTAATGCGCCTTCTGCACCGGATCTTTTTCCGCCAGAAACATATAAGCGGCATAGCCCCCGACAATCGCCCCGCCATAGGCGATATTGGCCAGAAACCGGTGCAGGTTCAACGGGTTCCACAAGGGGTTGCGGGTGGCCTCCCACACGGTGCCGGTGATGGCACCATCCGGCGCGATGCCCGCAGGCGACATCATGAAGCTGACCCAGGCATTGGCCACGAACATCAGGGTGAGGCCGACGGTATTGAGCACCAGACCGATTGACATGTGATAATATTTGCGGTTGCCACGCCGGAGCGCATCCCAGGAATAGAAATAGAGATAGAGCGTGATCGATTCGAGGCCAAACAGCAGGGCGTAAATCAGCATCTGACCGCGGAATACCTTGACCAAATAGCCCATCAGATGCGGATAAAACACCAAAAGTGTCAGCAACAGACCGCCGCCGACCAGAGCCGTCAGCGAATAGGCGGCCATGGTGATTTTCATGAATTCGCGCGCCATGGTATCAAACCGGTCATCGCCGGTGACAACACCCATGAATTCGGTGGCGATGGAGAAAAGCGGCACCGCCAACACGAAGGCGGCCAGAAACAGATGCATCTGCGCCATCGACCACGCCAAACTGCGCGCCGAGATGCCGGCAATCACCGGATAATCCAGCCGCGAGGGCTGGGGCGCTGCGTCAGGGGGAAGGGCATCACTTGCGGCGGCAACCAGATCAGGCAGGGAAACGGCGAGAAGGGCCAGAAGGGCGGCGATGAAATATTTCATATCGGCATCATATCCGCGCCAACCGGCAGGCCCTGCGCCTGCATGATTGATTTGTCGATGAAATAGAAAACCCCGGCCCATATAACCAGCGCCAGTACGAAAACCAGATATTTGCGCGCCATCATTTTACGGGCCCCCTCCGGCAGATTAATGAATTGAGATTACGCCATGATCAAAAATCAGTAGCCACCAGAAGAAATACACCATCGCCACCGCTGTTGCGGCAAAGACCAGCTTGCCCAAACCCGTATTTTGTTTCTTTTGCTGCATAACTTTCCCGCTGCGACGCGATGATTGAAGCTTTGAGGCGACCACATTTGCGGTATCGTGTAATTGATAGGTATCAAGATTCGAATTTTTATAGGCTGTTGTGCCGGGTTAGAACTGCGCGCCACAGGCCTGTGAAATCCGCATTCGCAGACGGATGATATAATCCTCCAGCGGCTCATCTTCTGCCTGCGGGATCAGGAAGATCAGCTTGGCCGCAACGATATAGGGCCGCCTTTTTTTGCCAGCTCCGGGGGTATCGCTGGTGATGATTTCACGCACGATTTCAACGGTTTTCTGGGGGTTTGCGCAATACCGTGGCAAAGCCGCATTTTTGGCATACCAATCGGCGCTGTTGAATATGAACAGCATGGCAAAGGCAGTTATGGCAAAAACAACAAGGATGCGCCGCATATTCAAGGGCTATTACGCCTGCGGCGGCACAGGCAAGCGCAAAGCCGGAATTCGGGGATTTGTTACATAAATTAACATATCCTGACAATTTTTTACCGATCCCAAATCGTTATGCAACAAACCTCTGTCATAATTTTTTCTGACCTGTGAAATCACTTGTACATAGCCGAAAGCTGTCACCTTGCCTGACTCGCCCATCAGTAAATGCCAGACATGTTCGCTCAACACCGGAGAAGGGGGTTTTTGCGATCACCTGACCAGTGATCAGCTTGAGACGCTCTATGCCCGGTCGCGCCAGGTCATTATGCAGCGCGGTGAAAGCATCACCAGTGAAGAATTGCTGATCTGGCCGATCATGGCCGTCACCACCGGGGTGCTTTCGTTGCAGCATCTTCTGGAGGATGGGCGCAAAACCATTGCGGCGCTTTTCATGCAAGGCGATATCATAGATATGCGGGGGATGGGCAATCGCCAGCGCGGGCATCTTATTGCCCTTGGAAAAACCGGCATTTGCCGCCTTGCCCCACAGGAATTTGAAACGGTTGTTGATCATAATCTGGGGGCGCATAAAGTGGCATGGAACAGCCTGCGCAATCAGGCCTGCCGGGCGATGGATCACGCCGCTGATCTGGCCAAGAAACAGGCGCTGGAAAAACTGGCCTCATTTTTGTTTGAGTGTCGCAGGCATCAGGCCGAAGACAGGGTGCATATCCCGTTGCGGCGGATTGATCTGGCGGATTATCTGGGGATGCAGCCCGAAACCGTGAGCCGCTCGTTCAAGGATTTGCAGGCCCGGGGCATTATTGCGCTTGAGAGTATATCAAATCTGAGGATTCTGGATTTTCCAACCTTGCGCCGGATCGCCAATGGCGACAAAAACACGCAAAATCAGCGGCAAGGGCAAGAGGCCGGTTTCAAACCAGCGAAAATCAGCTAAGACCGGCACTCTGCTGATCAATCAAGCCATGCCCTGCCCGCGCTTCAATCATCCTGGCAGGTTGCAGCCAATGTCAGGATGCCGGGCCAAACGGTCGATTCGTCCTTCCCTGAACCGGCCAACACCAGAATTATCCCTGCGGTCTGAATTGTCCCATAAAATTTCGCTTCAATCCGGCACGCAGTGGGGAATGTATCAGGAAATAAGTTCTGTAATTATCGAATAAATTACTGATTTTATGAATATAACCTAGTAAATTGGTGGAGCCTAGGGGGATCGAACCCCTGACCTCTTGCATGCCATGCAAGCGCTCTCCCAGCTGAGCTAAGGCCCCATGAATTCAGGCCGGTTTGGCCTCGTGCCGCTGTCTATGCGCAGTGGCGGGCGGGTTCAAGTCGAAAAACCCGGCAGAATGCGATCAATCGTCGGTGTCATCCGCGGGCACATCGGCGATTTCTTCCAATGAAACGCTATCATCGTCATCATCATCCAAAACATCATCACCAAGATCTACATCCAGATCATCCTCATCCTCAAGCACATCCTCACCGGCATCCACATCCGTGTCCTGCGCTTTTTTGGCGGTGGCATCCTCGGCATCGGCCTTGATGGTACGGGTTTTGGCGGATTCAACCTCAAATACCTCACCGGTATAGGGGTTGATGATCGGATTTTTGTTCAGGTCGTAAAATCGCTTGCCGGTTTCCTGGCACAGGCGCTTTACGCCCCATTCTTCTTTGGGCATGGGTTGTCCCCTTTAATCTGATGTCTTGCCGATGGCTAGCGTCCCCTGCCATAACAGGCTCAGGGTGTCAAAGGCTTTAACGCCCCGGCGAATGATTCAAGGCATGAGGGCATATGGGCGATCACATACTACAAGGCAACCCCCCCGTTGCACTGACCTTGCGCAGATCGGCGCGGGCCAGGCGGATTTCGCTGCGGGTATCAGGCCTTGACGGGCGCGTGACGCTGACATTGCCCCATGGCGTACCCGAGCGCGAGGCGCTGCAATTTGCCCATGAAAAAGCCGGCTGGCTGCGGCGGCAACTGACCGGACAGCCCGAGCATGTACGGGTTGCCCGCGGGGGGGCGCTGCCGATCGAGGGCCGGACCCTGATCATAGCCCCCGGCGCGGGGCGGCGGGTGATTGAGGCAGAGGGCAAGGTGCTTGTGCCGGGCACAGACAAACATGTGGCCCCCCGGCTACAGGCCTATCTCAAAACCCGTGCGCGCGACCGGCTTGCGGCGGCATCGGATCATTATGCCGGGCTGCTGGGGCGGAAATACACAAGGCTTACATTGCGCGATACCCGCTCGCGCTGGGGCTCGTGCTCGGCGGCGGCGGCGTTGAATTATTCCTGGCGGCTGATCATGGCCCCGCCCGAAGTGCTGCGCTATGTGGCGGCGCATGAGGTGGCGCATTTGCAGGAGATGAACCATTCATCTGCGTTCTGGGCCGTGGTTGAAGATTTGATGCCCGATTACAACGCGCCGCGCCGCTGGCTGCGTGAAAACGGGGCCGGTTTGCACAAATATCGTTTCAGGGATTGACGGGTGCGGCATTTGTGATCACAAATACCCACATGCCGCATAACCCACGCCCAGACCCATCTCCGCCCGCCCATGACCGTATCTATCGCGGGCTGCGCAGCCGGATCATGCACGGCGAGATCGCACCGGGCAAGGCCCTGACGCTGCGCGGGGTGGCGGCGGAATTTGACGTTTCAATGACCCCCGCGCGCGAGGCGGTGCGGCGGCTTTCGGCAGAAGGCGCGCTCACCTTGTCGCGCTCGGGGCGGGTGTCCACCCCTGAGCTGAGCAATGAGCGGATTGAGGAGCTGGCGGCTTTGCGGGCTTTGATTGAGGTTGAGCTGGCAAGCCGCGCCCTGCCACGGGCGCATATCGCCCTGATCGAGCGGTTGCAAAGCGTCAACGCCAAAATTGCCGAAGATGTGGTGCGCTATGATGCGGTGGCCTATATCCGGCGCAATCTGGAATTTCACCGCACGCTTTATCTGCGGGCTCAGGCCCCTGCGATGCTGGCCATGGCCGAAACGGTCTGGCTTCAGCTTGGCCCGACGATGCGCGCGCTTTACGGACGGCTGCACCATAAAGAGCCGCCGCATTACCACCGGGCCATCATCACCGCGCTGAAAACCGGGGATGAGCCGGGCCTGCGCCGCGCGGTGCGCTCGGACGTGACGCAGGGACTGAGGATGCTGGTGGGATAACGCCCCGGACATCCCCCCTGCAATACCACCACGATCCGCTGCATCGCCCACATGGATTTCATATCCACCTTAAGACGGACGGGATTGAAATGGCATATGGGGTAGTCCGGCAGGGATGACAAAACGGGCATTTTTCACTATTGATACACCCATGGATTGTTAAATCATCATGGCAGGGGTGCAAAATGGCAAAGATCGGAAGCGCCAGAAAACATGGCCCATCGGATTATACCGCGGTGATCTATTTTCACGGCATGGGTAGCCAGCGCCGCTATGAGGAGGCAAGCCGGCTGATTGATGCGATTGATCTTTACCTGTCAAAATCCAATCGGGAGCGGGATGAAAATCTGGGATTTTTATCGCAGATCACCCCGAAGATTGAGCCGGACCGGATCGAAACAGGTGAAACCGTTACCTATATCCGTACCAGGCATGACGGTGCTGAAACCCGTGTATACGAGGCCTACTGGGCCCCGATCATGGCCGGATCACGCGCGCCGTGGTCGGTGGCCAAATGGATATTATGGCAGGCCGCACGCCCGCTCAGAACCCTGCGCAGCCCGTGGCGCGAACGGCACCGCTTGCGCCGCTCGGCCCTGGCCGAACTGCAAGAGCGCGGCCCCGGAAGCTGGCCCGCGCAGACAAATCCCGATGATTTCGACACCCTGCTTGAGGATTACGCCGCGTTTGAAAAGCTGGATGTAACAGCGGATATGCCGGATGGATCATTCACCGATTTCCTGACATTTGTTGAACAAAAGCATAGGGATACGCCCGATAGGCTCCCCGGTCTGCACATTCTGGCGCGGGCCTGGTACAGCTTTTACCAGCGCAGCGAATACCACAATCTGTTTGTTCTGGCCACGATGCTGCTGGCCATTCTGTTATGCGGCGGGTTGCTGATCTGGGCTGTTCTGATGGTGTTGCAGCAAATGCAGGTCATCCCCTATATCGGGGACAGCGGTACGGTGTTTGGCAAATATCTGAGTGACAGGTTTTCGCCAAATGTCTCGACTGCCGCCGGTTTGGTCAGCAGCGGCGTGCTGGCGCTTGGGCTGCGCAAGTTCCTGTCGGACAAGATGGGCGATGTCGAGGCCTGGGCGACCTATGAGGAAACCGATGAAAAGCATCAAAAACGCCACCGGGTTTTGCAGGTTTGCGGGCATCTGATGCGGCATGTGCTGGCCGATCCGAAATGCCGGCGGGTGATCGTGATCAGTCACAGCCTTGGCACCAGCGTGGCCCATGACACGGTGCTTTCTCTGGCGCGCGACAACCGTGCAACCAATCCCGGCGACCCGATAAGCGGCCCCGCCCCGCTTGAAAAAATCCACCATTTCGTGACCATCGCCAGCCCGATCGACAAGATCAATTATTTCTTTGAAAGCACCCGCAGCAAATTTCATCGCTACCTGCGGGTGATCGACAACCTGCGCGGTGACATCAGCACGGCACCCTTTGCACGCAACAACAAGCCGCATGTGCATTGGGTGAATTTCTGGGATCAGGCCGATGTGATCAGCGGCCCGCTGCATTCGCCGGTGGGCCGCAAGAGCCTGAATTTGCGGGTTGATAACGTGCATGTGGCCAATCTGAACACGCCCGATCCGGGGGCCTCGCATGAGGCATATTTCAGCAATCGAGCGGTGATTTCAAAGCTGTTCGAGATGATCTATCTCAATAAATACAGTTTTCAGGCCCTGCCGCTGATCGAGGGCAAGGGCTATGATTATGACGCCGCGATGATTGGCCCCGGAGAGCGCAAGGGCCTGCACCGGATGTTTTTCATCGCCGCCCTCAGCCTGCCGTGGCTGGGCCTGCTTTATCTGGTGCTGCTGCTGTGCAAGGCCGGGATATACGCCAATATTGCCCTGATCATATTGGTCACGCTGGGCACTTTGCTGGCGCTGAAGCTGTTTGTCAGAAAATGTACGGACGTGTTGCAGAGCCTTTGAGGCTGTGGCGCGTGGTTCAGGCGGCAAGGCCCTTGTCGCCCAGCTTCAGAAATTTATCGCGGCGGTGGGCAATCAGCTCTTTGCGGGTTTTGCCGGCAAGATCATCCAGCATCTTTTCAATCACCTTGCCCACGGCTTTGATCGCCTGATCAGGATTGCGGTGCGCGCCGCCCATCGGCTCGGGGATGATCTGATCCGCGACCCCCAGCTTTTTCAGCTCTGGCGCTGTCAGGCGCAGGGCCTCGGCGGCTTCGCGCATCTTTTCGGCGTCTTTCCATAAGATGCTGGCGCAGCCCTCGGGCGAGATCACCGAATAGATCGAATGCTCCAGCATCGCCAGAGTATTGCCGCTGGCAAAGGCCACGGCCCCGCCTGATCCGCCCTCGCCGATGATCACGCTCACCAATGGCACACCGATTTGCAGGCATTTTTCGGTGGCGCGCGCAATCGCCTCGGATTGGCCGCGCTCTTCGGCCCCCTTGCCGGGATAGGCGCCGGGGGTATCCACCAGCGTCACCACCGGCAGGCCGAACTTATCGGCCATCTCCATCAGGCGGATGGCCTTGCGATAGCCTTCGGGCCGGGCCATGCCAAAATTGCGCTCAATCCGGGATTTTGTGTTGTTGCCCTTCTCATGCCCCAGCACCATCACCGGCCGGTCGCCGATGCGCGCCAGCCCGCCCATCACCGCATGATCATCGGCAAAATTGCGGTCTCCGGCCAGGGGCGTGTATTCGGTGAAGAGCGCCGAGATATAATTCTTGCAATGCGGCCTGTCGGGGTGGCGCGCCACCTGACATTTGCGCCATGCGGAAAGATCGCTGTAAATTTCCTTCAGCAGGCTTGCTGCCTTTTTATCCAGCGCGCTGGCCTCTTTTTCAACATCCATCTCTTCATTGGCCCGCGCCATCGCGCGCAGCTCTTCCGCCTTGCCTTCAATCTCCGAGAGGGGTTTTTCAAAATCGAGGTAGTTGGTCATGTCGCGCTCCACTGCTTCGCCATGGCTATATGGCTGTAGTGCTGCAAATATGCAATCAAATCCCGGTTATGGCGCAGGGTATGATTTCAGTAAACCCGACATTGCGCCATGGCACCCGCCATTTTTACAAATTTCACTGTTTTTCTGAGGTTCAAGGCAATGGATTCAGGGCATTGCGATTCGCAATTTTGGCGGGCGACAGAGGCCGCATATTCAATGCAATAACACCGGCACCAGCGTGGCAACCAGCAATATGGCCATGGCCCAGTTGAACACCTGCAACCGCCGTGGATTTTTCAGCAGCCGCCGCATTTGCTGGCCTAATACAGTCCAGCCGGTGGTGCTGATAAATGAGACGCAGATATAAACCCCTGCAACCCATAACACCGCCGGTAAATCGCGGCCGGTTGCATAAAGCGTGATTGCCGACAGGGCCATGCTCCAGGCCTTGGGATTTACCCATTGAAATGCCGCTGATTGCAGGAATGTCAGCGGCCTGCCCCCTGCCTGCCCCTTTTCAGGCGGGGCGGCATGGGCGATCTTCCACGCCAGATAAAGCAGGTAAGCCACACTGAAAACCTTGAGGATCATGTAGCTTTGCGGCCACAGATCAAACAGGTGCATCACCCCGATGCCAACGCAAAAAACCATCAATGGAAAGCCCAGCCCAATGCCCAGCATATGCGGCAGCGTTCTTTGAAAACCAAAATTCGCACCCGAGGCCATCAGCATAAGGTTATTCGGCCCCGGCGTGATCACGGTGACAAGGGCAAAGCCAACAAGGGCAGTAAGAAGTTCATAGGTCATACGAGCAACCTTATTCATATATTTGCGCCATTGAATTGCGTTCTTTTGCGTTTGACAAAATAATATGCAACTATCCGGCGTTATGGATAATATAGACGATAATATATTGCGCGCACTTTCCCGCGATGGCCGTATCAGCAATCTTGACCTGGCTGAAAAGGTCGGGCTTTCCGCCTCGGCCTGCCTGCGCCGGGTGGCGGCGCTTGAAAAACGCGGGGTGATTGCGGGCTACCGCGCGGTGCTCAACCGGCAGGCCATGGGGGTGGGTTTTACCGCCTTTGCCACAGTCGGCCTGAATTCCCACACCAAGGCCAGTCAGGTGGCGTTTGAACGGGCCATGAGCCTCGCGCCCGAGGTGGTGGAGTGCCACAACATCACCGGATCGGTGGAATATCTGCTACGCATCGAGGTGGCGGATTTACCCAGCTACAAGGCGTTTCATACGGATGTGATCGGCACATTACCGCAGGTCAACGCGATCACATCATATGTGGTGATGGGCTCCCCCAAGGATTTGCGCGGGTGAACTATCCGCTGCCAATCAGCACCCCGGCGGCAAACACCAGCGCACCGCCCAGCACCACCTGAAACGCGGCGCGGAAAAACGGCGTTTCCATGTAACGGTTCTGGATCCAGGCAATCGCCCACAGCTCAACCACCACCACGATCATGGCGATGGTTGTTGCTGTCCAGAAATCGGTGATCAGATAAGGCAGGGCGTGGCCCAGACCGCCCAGCGTTGTCATGATGCCCGAGGCAAAACCGCGCTTGACGGGCGAGCCGCGCCCCGACAGTTCGCCATCATCGCTGGCGGCTTCGGTAAAGCCCATCGAGATGCCCGCACCCACGGAAGCGGCAAGGCCCACAAGAAAGGTTGTCCAGGTGTCATGGGTGGCAAAGGCGGTGGCAAATATCGGCGCCAGCGTCGATACCGAGCCATCCATCAGCCCCGCAAGGCCGGGCTGCACCCATGTAAGGATAAACTGCCGGTGCGCCGTCCGGCCTTCGGCGGCAAGCGCATCTTCATCAAGATGTTCAATCGCCAGCGTGGTGGCGGCATTCTGGTGCCCGGCCTCGGCGGCGGCCAGGGTGCCCAGCAATTTGCGGGTGTCGGCATCGGTGCTTTTGGTGGCGGCTTTGAGGTAAAACACTTCGGCGTCCCGCTCCATCATCGCGGCCTCTTCGCGGATGCGATCAATCGACAGGTTCTGCATCAGCCAGACCGGGCGACGGGCGTAAAACCCCGCCACATGCTCGCGACGAATAAGCGGGATGACATCGCCAAAACGCCTGACATGCATGTCAATCAACTGCTGGCGGTGGCCGTCTTCCTCAAGCGCCATGCCGTCGAACACCTTGGCGCTGTCGGGATAATCCGCGCGCAGCATCTCGGCATAGCTGCGATAAATCCGGGCGTCATCCTCTTCCGATGAGATCGCCAGCGCCAGAACCTCGCGCTCACTTAGATCGGAAAAACGGCGGCGGGATGAAATACCTGGGATCATGGTGGCTCCTTGATTAGAATAATTCTAAATTACCTATACGGTCATATTATTCAAGCAATTAACGCGGGCTATTTTCGGCTGTTTATTTTTTGGCAATATACCATGGCGTTACCCGGTGAAATCGCTAAACTGCGGCGTAAATCAACTAAAGTTCTGGGAGGAACATATGCGTAACTTTATGAATACGGCGGCAGTAGCTGCCCTGACACTGGGCTTTGCCACCCAAGCGATGGCAACCGAATGGAATGTCTCACTCTGGGGCAAGCGCCGCGCCTTTACCGAGCATGTTGAAAAGCTGGCCGAGCTGGTAAGCGCCAAAACAAACGGCGAATTTACCCTCAATATCAGCTATGGCGGCCTTTCCAAAAACAAGGAAAACCTTGACGGCATTTCCATCGGCGCGTTTGAGATGGCGCAGTTCTGTGCCGGCTATCACCGCGATAAAAACCCCACCATCACGGTGCTTGAGCTGCCGTTCTTAGGCGTCAACACCCTTGAAGAAGAAGTGGCCGTCAGCAACGCGGTTTATGCCCATCCGGCGGTACAGGCCGATCTGGCGCGGTGGAATGCCAAGCTGCTGATGACCTCACCGATGCCGCAATACAATATTGTCGGCACCGGGGAGCCGCGCACCAAACTGGAAGAATTCAATGGCATGCGGGTGCGCGCCACGGGCGGTATCGGACAGGCCTTTGCCGCCGTCGGCGCGGTGCCCACCTCGGTGACCGCAACCGAGGCCTATAATGCCATGGAATCGGGCGTGGTGGATACGGTCGCCTTTGCCCAGCACGCGCATCTATCGTTTGGCACCATCAATCAGGCATCATGGTGGACATCAAACCTCAACCCCGGCACGGTAAACTGTCCGGTGGTGGTGAATATCGACGCCTATAATAACCTTTCCGATGAGGAACGCGCCGCGCTTGACAGCTCGGTTGATGAGGCGATTGCCTATTATGTTGAAAACTACAACAAGCTTTTGAAAAAGTGGGAGGACATCCTGGTTGAAAAAGGCGTGACCAAGGTGGTGATCCCCGAATCCGAGCTGGCCGCGTTTCGCAAAACGGCGGCGGATCCGATCCGTGAGGCCTGGATTGAAGATATGAAAGCACGCGGCCTTCCGGGGCAGGAGCTTTATGATCTGGTGCAGAAAACACTGGCCGAAAAACGCGGCAACTGATTGATAATGCAATGATTTGCGGGCGGCCTTTCATGGGCTGCCCGTTTTGCAACCTCCAGTTTGGGATTTTCGCGCCATGGCAGGAAGTGCAACCGTATTGGAAGATGGCAGCCGCCTGAGCCAGCTTGATCTGAAATTGCTGCGGCTGGAGCGTTTTTTGGCGCTGATCAGCGGGCTGGCGGTTTTATCGCTGATGTTTCTGGCGGTGGCCTCGGTTGGCGGGCGTAATCTGTTTAACGCGCCCTTGCCCGGCTATGTCGACTGGATCGAACAGGCGATGCCTTTGATTGCTTTCATGGGCATTTCTTACGTGCAGCGCGAAGGCGGGCATATCCGCATGGATATTGTTGTCGGGGCCTTGCGCGGCCGGGCGCTTTGGCTGGTCGAGATGCTCACCACTTTGGCCATTCTCACCCTGATGCTGCTGCTGGTCTGGGGCGCGTGGGCGCATTTCCAGCGCAGCTTTGATATGAGCGCGCCGTGGTGGAGCCGCGACAGCTCGATCGACATCAGCATCCCGCTCTGGCCCGCGAAATTGCTGGTGCCGGTGGCGTTCGGGGTGTTGTGCCTGCGGCTGATGTTGCAGGTATGGGGCTATGGCCGCGCCTTTATCCATGGCCGCGAGCGCCCCGTTGCGGTGCCTTTGGCGATTGATGCGGCCACACAAGCCGCCCTTGAGGCCGAGCATGTTTCGAGCCGTGAAGATCAGGGGGCCGCGTGATGGAGCCAATAGATATTGGCCTGGTGGTCACCGGCGGGATGCTTGTGCTGGTGGTATTTGGCATGCGCGTGGCCTTTGCCGCCGCTATGTCCGGCCTGATTGGCATCATCTGGATTTTCTGGGCCAAGTTCGGCTATGCCCCCGATAAATTCACCAAGGCGCTGACCGTGGGTGTGAAAGCCGCCGGGCAGGTGCCGCATTCCAAGGTGTCAAGTCAGGCGCTCAGCCTGATCCCCACCTTCATCCTGATCGGCTATCTGGCCTATTACGCGGGGCTGACCAAGGCGCTGTTTGAGGCCGCCAAACGCTGGATTGCCTGGGTGCCGGGGGGGCTTGCGGTGGCCACGGTGTTTGCCACCGCCGGGTTTGCCGCCGTATCGGGGGCGAGCGTGGCCACGGCGGCGGTGTTTGCCCGGATTGCCATCCCCGAGATGCTTGAAATTGGCTATGACAAACGCTTTGCCGCCGGTGTCGTGGCGGCGGCGGGCACATTGGCAAGCCTGATCCCGCCCTCGGCCATTCTGGTGATCTATGCCATCATAGTCGAGCAGGACGTGGGCAAACTGCTGCTTGCGGGCTTCATCCCCGGGGTGTTTTCGGCCTTTGTCTATGCCTTCCTGATCATCGGCATGGCAGTGACGATCAAGGGCTTCGGCCCACCCGTGGGCGGCTTTACCTGGCGCGAAAGACTTGCCTCTTTGCCGCCTGCCCTGCCGATTGTGTTTGTGGTCATGAGCATCGTTTTCTTTGTCTACAACCCGTTTGGCGGCGATGCCTGGGGCACCCCCACCGAAGGCGGTGCCATCGGTGCGTTTGTGGTGTTTGTCATCGCTCTTTATCGTGGCATGCGCTGGACTCAGCTCAAGGATGCCCTGCTGGAAACCGCCAAGCTCAGCGTGATGATCTTTACCATCATCTGGGGCGTGCTGATCTATGTGCGTTTCCTCGGCTTTGCCAATCTGCCCGCCGCCTTTTCCGAATGGATCACCTCATTGACCATGGCCCCGATCCTGATTCTCATCTGTATCCTGCTGGCCTACGCGGTTTTGGGCATGTTCATGGACGCCATCGGCATGCTTTTACTGACATTGCCGGTGGTCTATCCGGCGGTAATGGCGCTGAATGGTGGCGAGTTTGTCTCGGCGGCCGACAGCGCCTTTGGCATGTCCGGGCCGATGTGCGCCATCTGGTTTGGCATATTGGTGGTCAAAATGGCCGAGTTTTGCCTGATCACGCCCCCCATCGGCCTGAACTGCTTTGTCGTCGCCGGGGTGCGGCCGGATCTGAGCGTGCAGGACGTGTTCAAAGGTGTGATGCCCTTCTTTATCGCCGATGCGATAACAATCGGCCTGCTGGTTGCCTTCCCGATGATCGTTTTATGGCTGCCCGGACTCGCCTGAATCGCATGTAAATGGGCAGTTTGCCGGGATTGCAAAAAATAATCAGCATGTAATTGCTTGAATATACAGGCTTTTCAAATTTTCTAAACAGAATGGTTCACTTTTCCCTTGTAATCTGAACTATACGGTTTAGTTTGCAATAAGTGAACTAACCGGTTCAGAAAAGGAAAATGAAATGAAACACACTCTTACCGCCCTCACCCTTGCCCTTGGCATCGCCCTTGTTCCTGCTGCTTCCATGGCCTTTGACCTGAGCGGCCTGACACCGAATCTGACATATCCCGATCCGGCCCCCGCGCCGGTAACCCGCGACACCACAGACATCGGCAAGTAACCAAATTATGATGCGGGCGGGGCCTTCCCGCCCGCGATCCCCATGCGGTTATGCTTGCGGGAGCGGTGCCATCAAGACTAGACTGGCCGTATACAGTCAGGGGATGCACATGTCGGCGATGGCCGCAGAAATAAAAAAAGGCCGCAAGTTTGATCAGGTCCTGGAAGGCGCGCGCGCGATTTTCATGCGTGACGGATTTGAAGGTGCCAGCGTGGATGAGATCGCCCGCGAGGCCGGTGTTTCCAAGGCTACGCTTTACAGTTATTTCCCCGATAAACGCCTGTTGTTTTCCGAAGTTGCCCGGCTGGAATGCAACCGTCAGGCCGATGAGGCACTGGATGTGATCAATGCCGAGGCCCCGGTTGAAGAGGTGCTGCGCGTTGCCGCCAACCGGATCGTGCGGTTTTTCCTGTCAAATTTCGGCCAGCAGGTTTTTCGCATCTGTGTCGCGGAATCGCACAGGTTTCCCGAGCTTGGCCGCCGGTTTTACCAATCCGGTCCGGCGCTGGTTTGTGAGAGGATGAGCAAGGTGCTTCAGGGCTATTGCGACAATGGCACCCTGAAGATCGACGATATGCAACTGGCCGCCAATCAGTTTGGCGAGCTGTGCAAAAGTGATCTTTTTGTGCGCCATCTGTGTGGCATGGCCGATGAGGCATCTGAGGCCGATATAGAGCGGGTTGTCACCGGCGCGGTTGAGATGTTCTTGGCAAGGTATCGCGCATAACCCTGTCAATTCAGGATTTACAGCCGTGTGTTTTGGCGGATACTTCTGCTATCAAACCTTAACACATTGCAATAACAGGCCCTGAATTATCTTGAAACGCCTTTATGCCAAAATGTTCGGCCTCGCTATTATCTGGTTTTCGCGCTTCATCACGGCGGTGCGCGGCTTCTGGAAAGGGGTTGAGCCGGGGGATGCCGTTACCATCTATTTCGCCAACCACACCA
Organism: Roseovarius sp.; assembly: GCA_021775255.1. Lineage (GTDB taxonomy): Bacteria > Pseudomonadota > Alphaproteobacteria > Rhodobacterales > Rhodobacteraceae > Roseovarius. The sequence goes on along the minus strand of JAJFIA010000019.1, from coordinate 79,990 downwards.
GCAATGGCGATTTCATCCTGCTGTGGACGGTTCTGCCGCCGCATATCCGGCGGCGCACAAGGCCGGTCGCGGCGGCGGATTACTGGCTGACCTCAAAACTCAAAAGTTTTATCGGCCGCGAGGTGATCAATGCGTTGCTGATTGACCGCAACCCGGAAACCCGCACGCTCGACCCGGTTGAGCAAATGCTTGAGGCTTTGGATGCTGATGAAAGCCTGATCATCTTCCCCGAAGGGCTGCGCAATTCCAGCGATGAAAAAATCCTGCCGTTCAGGCCGGGGATTTATCATCTGGCCGATAAGCGCCCCGATGTGCGGCTGGTGCCGGTATGGATCGAAAACCTAAACCGGGTGCTGCCCAAGGGTGAGATCATCCCGATCCCGTTCATCTGCACCGTCACCTTTGGCGAGCCGATCGCCCTGAAACCGGGCGAGGATAAACGCAATTTCCTTGATCGCGCGCAAAACGCCGTGCTGGCGCTTGGCCCCGGTGAAGGGATCATACCATGACCGGCTATCACGCAAAACTGATGGCGCTTCTCGTCGGGGTGCTGATCATCCTGACCGTGGCCTCGGCCATTGGCAGCCTTTTGTCGGCGCGTCCACGAGACAAGGCCTCGCGCGCGGTAATCGATAACCTCAACGCCCGGATCAATGCCTGGTGGGTGATGGCCATATTGCTGGGCCTTGCATTCTGGATGGGCCGCAGCGGGGTGATCCTTTTATTCGGGATCTGCTCATTCGCCGCCTTGCGCGAATTTGTTACCCTGACCAATGCGCGCCGCGCCGATCACTGGATGCTGGCGGCGGTATTTTACGTTGTATTGCCCATACAATACATCCTGATCTGGACAGATTGGCACGGCTTTTTCACCATCTTCATCCCGGTCTATGTGTTCCTTGGCCTGCCAATCCTGTCGGTCATCCGCGGCGAATCCGGGAATTTCCTAATCCGCGTGGCCGAGGTGCAATGGGCGGCCATGGTCACGATCTATTGCATCTCATATGTGCCGGCACTTCTGAGCCTGCAAATCCCCGGATATGAAGGCCAGAATGTCCTGCTGATCGCCTTCCTGATCATCGTGGTACAGGCCAGCGATGTGCTGCAATATATCTGGGGCAAGCTGACCGGAAAAACCAGGATCGCGCCGCGCCTGTCGCCCTCGAAAACCGTCGAAGGCTTTGTTGGCGGTGTGCTCAGCGCCACGTTGCTGGGCACCGCGCTTTGGTGGATCACGCCGTTTGCAATCTGGCAGGCGGGGATCATGGCGATGATCATTTCGCTCATGGGGTTTTTCGGCGGGCTGGTGATGTCGGCCATCAAACGCGACCGGGGGGTTAAGGATTGGGGCGATGTCATCGCCGGCCATGGCGGCTTTATTGACCGGCTTGATTCGGTGATATTTGCTGCCCCTGTTTTCTTTCATCTGACCCATTACTGGTGGGGCGCATGATTGCGCGGCTGGCGCAAAGCGGCTGGGTTCATGTGCTTTTTGCTTTCGGATTGATGGGCGGCTGGGCCGCCTATGCCAACTGGAGCCATCCGATGCCCAAGTCACTGATTGCCGGGATCTTGCAAGGGGCACTATCCGGTGCGATCACATTGGCCCTCAAGCGCACGCTGGATTTCTTGCGCGCACGCATGGCGCGCTCAAAGGGCTGGTGGCTGCCGCCGGTGATTGCCCTGAGCCTCTCATTTTGCCTGCTGGTCACGGCGCATCTGGCGGCGGGAACGCCTGAAATCAGCCGCACCATCAGCCTGCCGTTCACCGTGGCAAGCCTTTATGCCCTGAGCTATAATTTCCTTATGTGGAGACGCGCGCCATGACCGATCGACGCCCAATTGCCAGCCGCAACACCGGCTGGGCCAAGCGCCTGACGGCAAAGCTGGCCGAGACTGATATAACCCCCAACCAAATATCCATCGCCAGCATGGTTGCCGCCGCCCTTGCCGGGCTGGCGTTTTATTTCGGCGCATCCATGCCGGGCTTTGGCGGTGTGATCCTGCTCATGGCGGCGGCAGTATTCTGTCAGCTCAGGCTGATCTGCAACCTGCTTGACGGCATGGTCGCGGTGGAAGCAGGCAAATCCGCGCCCGATGGGGCGTTTTGGAACGAGGCCCCCGACCGGGTGTCGGATGTGCTGATACTGGTAGGGCTTGGCATGGGCCTGGGCCAGCCTGCTTTAGGCTGGGCTGCTGCCGCTGCCGCACTCACCACCGCCTATATCCGCGAGTTGGGCCGCGCCACCACCGGCGAGAATGATTTTTGCGGCCCGATGGCCAAACCTCACCGCATGGCGGTGATCACATTGGCGGTCCTGGTGGCCATTCTGCAACCGCTCTGGGGCGGGGAGGTTGGTGTTTTACAGATTGCCTTATGGGTTGTGGCAATAGGCGCGCTGGCCACCTCAATAAGGCGCAGCGCGCGGCTGATCACCCGGTTGAAGAAAGTGTAGGGTGGGTTTCCCAGGCTGACGCCGTTCTTGCCTGAAACGCTCCTCCGGAGCGTTTCCGAGTCGGCTCGAACCCCACCTTACTTTCACTCCGCAAACATTTCCGCCTGACGCACGATCACCTCGGCCTGTTTGATGCTGGCAATATCCACCAGACGCCCCTTGTAAACCGTGGCCCCTTCGCCCTTGGCCTTGGCCGCTTCCATCGCGGCAAGGATCTCGCGCGCCTCGGCGACAGCCGCATCAGATGGCGTGAACACCTCATTGGCCAAAGCAATCTGCTTGGGGTGGATCGCCCATTTGCCGACCATGCCTAATGTGGCCACCCGCCGCGCCTGCGCCCTGAACCCTTCATCATCAGAAAAATCCCCAAACGGGCCGTCAACCGGCAGTATCCCATGGGTGCGGCAGGCCGAGACAATCGCCGCCGTGGCCCAATGCCAGGGATCGGACCAGTGTTTCTGGCCATCCTGCAACATATAGTAATTTTCCTGCGTGCCGCCGATGCCGGTGGTGGCCATGCCCATGGAGGCGGCAAAATCCGCAGCACCAAGGCTCATCGCCTGCAGCCGGGGCGATGACGCGGCAATCTCTTCCACATGGGCGATGCCTGCTGCGCTCTCAATAATCACCTCGAAACTGATGCGCTTTTTGCGCCCGGTGGCGGCCTCGATCGAGGTGACAAGCGCATCCACCGCGTAAACATCGGCCGCACAACCCACCTTGGGGATCATGATCTGATCCAGCCGCTCACCGCCCTCTTCCAGCAGATCAACCACATCACGATACCACCACGGGCTATCCAGCCCGTTGATCCGCACCGACAGGTATTTCTTGCCCCAGTCGATTGAATTGATCGCCTCAATCGCGTTGGCGCGGGCCGCGTCCTTGTCGGTTGGGGCCACGGAATCTTCCAGATCAATATTGATAACATCCGCCGCACTGGCCGCCATCTTGGGAAGCAATTTGAAGTTCGACCCGGGGCCAAACAACTGGCAGCGATTGGGGCGTGCGGGGGCGGGAGGCTGAAGGCGGAAGCTCATATCTGTGGGGCCTTTCGGTAAGGAAATTGCAAAATTATCGCGGCAACCGGTATTAAATTACGCTACCAAGCGCAAGGTGATTTTGCAGATGCAGCATTGCCAGAATGCGACCTATCTGTCGGAAATAGCTGCGTAATGCCCATAGAATCCATGCGTTGTGTAAGAAAATGGCAGCAACAGGCATGAATTATCTGCCACGTATCATCCGAAGGCCCTGACATGAAACAAGCATTGCGCGAAAACTGGGCCCTGTTTTTGGGTATGCTGATGCTGATGGTGGCCAACGGGCTTCTGGTGACATTGCTGACCATCCGCGGCAGTGATCTGGGGTTCAGCGATTTCACCATTTCGGTCATGCAGACCTGTTACCCGCTTGGCGCATTGGCGGGCACCATCATGGCACCACGTCTGGTGGAAAAGGTGGGCCATATCCGGGTGTTTTCTGCACTGGCCTCGGTGGTTTCCGTTTCGGCCATCATCCATTTGTTAACAGCCGACCCGTATAGCTGGAGCGCGATGCGGTTTCTCGCGGGTGTGTGCTTTCCCGGCTTGTATGTGATTACTGAAAGCTGGCTGAATGCCAAATCGGCAAACCGGATCAGGGCGCAGGTTCTGTCGGTTTATTTTGTGATCCAGATGGCAGGGCCGGCGCTGGGCACGGCCATTGTCGGCTTGCCAGATCCAAGCGGTAACCTGCTGTTTGGCATTGTTTCGATCCTGATCTCACTTGCGATTGTGCCGCTGTTATTGTCGGCAAACAAGGCACCGGAATTTACCGCGCCCGAGCGTATGCCGGTGCGGAAGCTTTACAAAATAACCCCGATGGCAGTTTTGGGGATCGTGCTGATGAGTGCTGGCGTTTCAGCCTGGTTTATCAGTTTGCCACTTTACGCATTGCAGCAGGGGTTCAGCAATGCTCAGGCTTCCGGTGCGCTGGTGGTGGCAATGCTTGCAGCGGCCTTTGTGCAGTATCCGCTGGGCTGGATTTCGGACAATACAGACCGGCGTCATGTGGTGATCGCGCTGGGCGTGGTTTCGGCGCTGGCGGCATTCTGGATGGTGGTGGATACAACGCCTTCGCGGATCGTGATGGGGTTTGCGGTAATTGCGGCATCCACCCTGCCGGTTTATTCAATTCTGGCGGCACATGCCAATGATCAGCTAAGCCCCGGTCAGGTGGTGCCAGCCAGCGGGACCATGGTGTTCTTGCTCCAGCTTGGGCAGGTGTTCGGCATGTTGCTTGGCCCCAATACCATTGCCCTGATGGATGGGCGCGGCCTGCAGATCATGCTGGCAGTAATCGGGGTTGGTGTTGCCCTGATTGCTGTGGCGCGCCGGGTCAGATCGGCGGCGGCGGAAGATACCGGCGAAGTGCAAGCGACCGGTGTGATCGGGATGGGGCAGCCAGGGATGTTGCAGGCCGAGGCGCTGGCCGATGAAATAAGCAGCGCAGCGGCAGACAAACAGGATTAAGCTTCTTCGAAAAATACGCATATGTATCGAAGCTTCTTGCATCATTATTGATTATTGGCGCGATTATGACAGAATTTGGCAATAAATCCGGTTAAAATTGCGCAAAATGTGATTCACGGCAAGGACATACGCGATGATTGAGACACCCTATCTTTTGTTTCTGGGCGATGCGCCCGACATGCTGGCGGCGAAAGTGGCCATTGGCATCCGTGACTGGCGGCCTGAATTTGCCCTTGGTCAGTTCCGTCTGCCGGGCTGTGGCGCGGATCTGAACCTCACTGACATGACATTGGCCGAGGCCAAAGCCGCCGGTGCCAAAACGCTGGTCATCGGCGTGGCCAACCGGGGCGGATACATCTCATCCCAATGGAAAGAAGTGCTGATCAAGGCGCTTGAGATGGGGTTTGATATTGCCTCGGGTCTGCATAACCTGCTGCGCGATGAGGGCGATCTGGTGGCCGCCGCGCAGACCTTTGGCGGCACTTTGCATGATGTGCGTGTGCCGACCGATGGCTATCCGATTGCCAATGGGGTGAAACGCACGGGCAAGCGCTGTCTCGCCGTGGGCACGGATTGCTCGGTTGGCAAGATGTACACCGCCATGGCGATGGAAGCCGAGATGCATAAGCGCGGGCTGAAGGCCACGTTTCGTGCCACCGGTCAGACCGGCATTCTGATCACCGGCCACGGTGTGCCGCTGGATGCGGTAATTGCCGATTTCATGGCCGGATCGGTGGAATATCTCACGCCCGATAATGATGCCGATCACTGGGATCTGATCGAGGGGCAGGGCAGCCTGTTTCATATATCCTATTCCGGAGTAACCATGGCGCTGATCCATGGCGGGCAGCCCGATGTGCTGATCCTGGCACATGAGCCGACCCGTGATCATATGCGCGGGCTTCCGGGCTTTGCGCTGCCGACGCTTGAACGGTTGCGCGACACAGCCCTGCCGCTGGCGCAGGTGGCCAATCCGGCCTGTCAGGTGGTTGGCATTTCTGTCAATACCCAGCATATGGATGAGGCCCGCGCGCGCGATTATCTGGCGGAGGTTGAGGCCCGTATGGGGGTGAAAGCCACAGATCCCTACCGATTTGGGGCGGGTAAGCTGGTGGAAGCGTTGGCGGCAATTTAACCGATGGCTGCGCTTTTGGCTTGCTTTGGGATGCCTCCGGCGGGAGTATTTAGGGAAAAATGAAAGGGGCTGTTTCGTGCATATTTCCGTGACACGCGATGTGTTCAAGCTGGCGCAGGTATTTACCATTTCGCGCGGATCGCGGACCGAGGCAAAAGTGCTGACCGTTCGGATAAGCGATGCAGGGCATGAAGGCTGGGGCGAATGTGTGCCTTATGCGCGCTACGGTGAGACGCTGGAAGGCGTCACCGCGCAGATCGAAAGTGTCAAACCCCCGGTTGATCGTGCCGGGCTTTATACCATGCCTGCCGGGGCGGCGCGCAATGCGCTGGATTGTGCGCTGTGGGATCTGGAGGCCAAAAAGGCGGGGTGCCGGGCATGGGAACTGGCCGGACTGCCCAAGCCGGGCCCGGAAATTACCGCCTATACGCTATCTCTGGATACGCCTTCAAACATGCAGGCTCAGGCCGCAAAAAACGCCTTTCGCCCGATTCTCAAGATCAAGCTGGGCACGCCTGATGACATGCCCCGGCTTGAGGCGGTGCGCGCGGGGGCGCCAAAATCGACCATTATCGTGGATGCCAATGAGGGCTGGAGCGCGGATGTTTACGCTGATCTTGCCCCACATCTTGTGCGTCTCGGGGTGGCGCTTGTGGAACAGCCTTTGCCGGCGGGTGAGGATGACGCGCTGATCGGGATTGAGCGGCCGGTGCCGGTTTGTGCCGATGAAAGCTGTCATGACCGCGCCAGCCTTGCCGGGCTTAAGGGCAAATATGATGTGATCAACATCAAGCTCGATAAAACCGGTGGTCTAACCGAGGCATTAGAGCTGCGTAAGGCCGCGCTGACAGAAGGCTTCCGGGTGATGGTCGGCTGCATGATCGGGTCGTCATTGGCGATGGCCCCGGCGACGCTGGTGGCGCAAGGTGCGATGATAACAGACCTTGACGGCCCGCTTTTGCTGGCGGAAGACAGAGACAACGCTTTGAAATTTGACGCGGCTGGGGTGTATCCGCCCGCGCCGGAATTATGGGGATAAAGACATGCGCACTGTTTACGTGAACGGCGAATATTTGCCTGAACATGAGGCCAAAATCTCGATTTTTGATCGCGGATTCCTGATGTCGGACGGGGTGTATGAGGTGACGACCGTGCTGGACGGCAAGCTGATTTCTTTTGACGGCCATGCCGGGCGGCTTCTGCGCTCCTTGCGCGAGCTGGATATGAGCCCGCCTTGCGACATGGATGAGCTGCTGGGCATTCACCGCGAGCTGGTGCGCCTGAATGAGATCGAGAATGGGTTGATCTATCTGCAGGTCACCCGCGGATCGGATGGTGACCGGGATTTCGTATTTCCAGATCCCGAGGCCACCAAACCGACGCTGGTGATGTTTACCCAATCCAAGCCCAACCTCGCCAATAATCCGGCGGCGGGAAAAGGCATCAAGGTGATTTCGATCGACGACATCCGCTGGGGCCGCCGCGATATCAAAACGGTGCAGCTTCTGTATCCGTCGATGGGCAAGATGATGGCCAAGGCGGCGGGGTGTGATGATGCCTGGCTGGTGGAGGATGGCAAAGTTACCGAGGGCACCAGCAACAACGCCTATATCGTCAAGAATGGCAGGATCATCACCCGGGAATTGTCCAACGACATCCTGCACGGCATCACCCGGGCCGCCGTTTTGCGCTATGCCCGCGAGGCGCAGATGGAAGTGGAAGAGCGCAGCTTCAGCATTGACGAGGCGAAACAGGCCGATGAGGCCTTTGTCACCTCGGCCTCGACCTTCGTGATGCCAGTGGTTGAAATAGACGGCACGCCCCTTGGTGATGGCACGCCGGGGCCTGTGGCCAAACGCCTGCGTGAAATATATCTGGAAGAAAGCCTGAAAACGGCGATTTGATTTATGGCGTAGGCCGGGCTTAAGCCCGGCTTACCGTTTTTCTATTGTCCAGCTTTTGCGAAACGCTCCGGGTGGTTGGCCAAATCTCTTGCGAAATCGCAAGGCCAGTTGCGATGTGCTGTTGAAACCGGTGGCAGCGGCAATTTCGGCAATGGATAGCGCCGTTTCATTCAGGAGCGCGTGGGCGCGCGAGATCCTCAGGTCAAGGTAAAACTGAGCCGGTGTCACCGCTACATAACGCCTGAACAACCGTTCCAACTGCCGCCGTGATATATTCGCCCCTTGGGCGATCTGCGCCATCTCAAGCGGTGTTTCCAGATTATCATTCATCTGCTGCAAGGCGCTGATCAGATGCCTGTTACGACTGCCCAGCGCCACCGACAAGGGCGATTTCTGCGGTGCCTCACGATTGCTTGCGCGCGCGTGAATGCACATATCCGCCACCACATTGGCCAGGTCCTTGCCGTGATCCGTCTCGATCATATCCAGCATCATATCCGTGGCGGCACTACCACCGCCGCAGGTCATCAATCCGCCATCGTTTTCATAAAGACTGGTGGTTGGTTCAAGCCCGATGAAATGCTCGGCAAAGGCCGGCTGATTTTCCCAATGCAGCGTAAATCTTCGCCCCCCAAGCAGCCCGGCACGGGCCAGCGCGAATGCCCCGGTGCAGATGCCACCAACCTTGCAGCCAAACGCTCGCTGGCGGCTGACCCACTGAATGGCACGGGGGCTGATGCTGTCCTTGGGCTCGGTCCCGCCGCAGATAAAGGCAAGGGCCGATTTTGGCACATCTTCCAATCCGCTATCCGGGGTGACCAGGATGCCGTTTGAACAGCGCACCGGCACCCCGCCTTCCGTCATGACAAACCAGCGATAAAGCGCCTTGCCGCTTACCTGATTGGCCACCCGTAAAGGCTCGACCGCGGCACTGAAGGCCAGCATGGTCAGGTTGGGCAATAGCAGGAAATGAAAATCTTTGGGGGGGCCGTCATAATCCACCTGATAACTGGCGGCCCCTTTGGCGATGAAATTCCGCTGGCTCATATGGCAAGTTTACTCGATGAACGCACAACCGTGAAGATGCCGGTAGGGTGGGTGCAACCCACCGCCCTACCTGATTTCAGTCACCTTCGCCCACATTCTCGGCAAAAGCCACCTTGAAAGAGGCCTGCTTTTCATCGCTGGCACCGGTCTGATATTTGGCTTTCCACTCGTCCATTGTCATGCCGTAATAGGCTTCGCGTGCGGCATTTTTATCCATCTCGATGCCGTGCTCATTGGCGGCCTCCTGATACCAGCGCGACAGGCAGTTGCGGCAAAAACCGGCGAGGTTCATCATGTCAATATTCTGCACATCGGTGCGCTTTTCCATCAGGTGCTCGCGCAGACGCCGAAACGCGGCGGCTTCAATTTCAATGCGGGTCTGATCGTCCATTTTATGTGTTTCTCCGGATTGCAAAACAGGCTGTGGCAAAAACCTAACAGCCCGGCGGCGGGGGTACAACACTATCGCAACACGGGGGTCAGATCAGCCGCAGCGCAAAATAAGGCACAACCGAAAGCAAAAATGTTGCAGCCTTGTAATAACCAAGCCACTCATACATCAATTGATGCACATCAGCGGACTCGACCCTGAACAGGCGTGAATGAAGATTTGCAGCCCAATCCTTTAGCGCCATGATCAACAACATGCTGATGGATAAAAAGGCAATATTCAGAACCGCCATCCAGCCGAAGAAGGATGTGAGAGTTTCCTGTGTCATTGCAATATCCCCTCAAAGAATGTTTCAAGCTCAATGTGGGGGGGCGGATGCAGCCCTGCAAGAACCAGCGGCAACAGGCCGCAGGGCTTATCGCGCCGGGGAAAATGCACGATTTCAAACACCAGCCGCTTTTGCGGCCTCAATCAGCATGGGCGCAAGGCGAGTGGCCCAGCCGGTTTGTTGCGCCTCGTTTTCAATCAGGTCATTGCGCAATTCCAGCAGGATATTGGGCCGCTCATAGGCAATCGCATGGCGGGCAATCGAATCGCCCGGCAGGTGGCCGCCATAGGGCTGATTTGCCCCCACACAGATATCCGGCTCCTGCTCCAGCCGCATCAGCATCGGCCGCGACAGGCGTTCATCCGCCGCATAAAGCAGGCCCAGATGCCAGGGCCGGGGCGCGCCGCCACGAAGCTGACGGGTAAAACTGTGAACCGCCAAAATAACCGTATCCTCGCGCCGTGCGGCCAGTGCGGCCAGGGCCGTGTGATAGGGCCGGTGACAGCGGTTAAGACGGCGCTCAAGCTCTGCTGCATCCGCGTGGCGATTGCCGGGAATGATCGTGCCGTCATAAAGCTTCATCAGCAGGGTCGGATCATCCTCGCCGCGGTTGGGGTCAATCACCAGCCGTGAAAAATTCGTGTAAATCGCAGGCCCGTCCAACAGCCGCGCCAGCTCGCGGGCAACCCCCGCCGCGCCCACGTCATAGGCGATGTGGCGCGCCATATCCTCGGCGGCAACGCCCAGATCGCCGCCATTCACGAAATCCGGCACCGTATTGCAGGCGTGATCACAGGTTATTAGCCACCGCGCGGGGCGCTCGGCACCTTCAATTTCAAAGGGGTGGTATGTCATGAGTTTGTAATAGTCCTCTTATACCTCCTCCTAGGACAGTTGCCCCGGAATGTGAATTGGATAATAAGGTTTGTTAGCGTTAACGCGCTCATGTATATTGACCAACAGAATGATTAGCCGGAAAGCACAGCCATGAAACGTGAACGCAATGTCAAAATCGTCGCCACTCTGGGGCCGGCATCCGAGGATTACAAAACCATCCGCGCATTGCACGAGGCCGGCGCGGATGTGTTTCGCCTCAACATGAGCCATGGCAGCCATGAAAGTATCGCCGAAAAACACCGGATCATCCGCCAGATTGAGGCCGACCTCAACAGCCCGATTGCCATTCTGGCCGATCTTCAGGGGCCAAAACTGCGCGTCGGCGTATTTGCCAAAGGCGAGGAAGAGCTGCCCCCCGGTGCCGGCTTCCGCCTTGATCTGGACAAGACCGAGGGCGATGCAACCCGTGTGAACCTGCCCCACCCTGAAATATTTGCAGCCCTCAGGCCAGGGGCTTCGCTGCTAGTGAATGATGGTAAAATCCGCCTTAAGGTTCTGGATTGCGGCAAGGATTTCGCCGATTGCCAGGTCATAACCGGCGGCATAATCTCAAACCGCAAGGGGGTGAATGTGCCCGATGTCGAGCTGCCACTGGCGGCATTATCGGAAAAAGACCGCAACGATCTGGAATTCGCCTGCGAACTTGGGGTCGATTGGCTGGCGCTCAGCTTTGTACAGCGGCCCGAGGATGTGGTTGAGGCCCGCACGCTCAGCAAGGGCCGCGCGGCGATCATGTCAAAGATCGAAAAGCCAAACGCGGTGGCGAAATTCGCCGCCATTCTCGAGGAATCCGATGGCATCATGGTGGCACGCGGCGATCTTGGGGTGGAACTGCCGGTGCAGAATGTGCCGCCGATCCAAAAGCGCCTTGTACGTGATTGCCGGGCGGCGGCCAAACCGGTGATCGTGGCAACACAGATGCTTGAATCAATGGTGACAAGCCCCATGCCCACCCGCGCCGAGGTCTCTGATGTGGCCACGGCAATTTACGAAGGCGCCGATGCGATCATGCTCTCGGCCGAATCCGCCGCGGGCGACTATCCGATCGAGGCGGTGACAACCATGGATAACGTCGCCCGCGAGGTTGAGGGCGATGATACCTATACCGAACTGATCGAGGCCTCGCGCCGGGCCACGCGCTCAACCGTGGCCGACGGCATTGTCGCTGCCGCGCGTGAAATTGCCGAGACAACCGACATCAGGGCGATCTGTTGTTTTTCCCAATCGGGCACCACCGCAGCCCTCGTTGCCCGCGAGCGCCCGCGCGTGCCGATCCTGGCGCTTTCCAGCGAACGCAATACCGCCCGGCGGCTGGCGCTGAGCTGGGGGGTGAACTGTGTGATGACCGAGCGGCTCGACCGGTTCAAAATGGCGGTGATCAACGCTGCCCGCGCCGCCGTCGCCCATGGCTATGCCACCGAACAGGATCAGATCGTTGTCACCGCCGGTGTGCCTTTCAATGTTCCGGGCAGCACCAACATCCTGCGCGTGGCACCCTGTCAGGAAAGTTTGATTTATCCGGGGGAATAAGGCTAGACTGACCAGATAAATACAAATTGTAATTATTTGGAGTGTCAAATGGATCCAGATCTGACGCTTGTTATCGGGGCCCTCATCGGGGTTTTTTCACTACCTTCGATTGTCTCGGCCTTTGCCGAGCGTCGCGCGCCGAAGATTGCCTTCCTTACCCTCATGATCGGGGGCGGCTTGATTTATTGGGCGGTTAGCCAAAACCCCGACAAATACAGCATTCTTGGTTTTCCCGATCTGCTGATCGAGGTGATTGCCCGTTTCATCGGATAGTGGCCCCTTGGCCGCGATTCTTCGCTTGCGAAATCGCCCAAGCCCGCGTATACGGCGCGTCTTAGTGCGCGTCCGGCCAGTTTGGCATGCCGAGTCGCGCTAACTCTACCGATCTTAAAGGAGCCGGAAATGCCTAAGATGAAAACGAAATCGAGCTGCAAAAAGCGGTTCAAAGTGACGGCCTCGGGCCGCGTGGTGGCGGCTCAGGCCGGCAAACGCCACGGCATGATCAAACGCAGCAACAAATTCCTTCGCAATGCGCGTGGAACAACCACGCTGAGCAAGGCTGATGAAGGTATCATCAAGCCTATGATGCCCTATTCGCGCTAAGGAGATTTGAGATATGTCACGTGTTAAAAGTGGTGTCGTAACCCACGCCCGTCACAAAAAAGTAATCAAAGCTGCCAAAGGCTATTATGGCCGCCGCAGCAATACCTTCAAAGTTGCCGCACAAGCGGTGGACAAAGCCAACCAATACGCCACCCGCGACCGCAAAGTGCGCAAGCGCAATTTCCGCGCCCTGTGGATTCAGCGTATCAATGCCGCCGTTCGCACCCATGATGAGGCCCTGACATATTCGCGCTTCATCAATGGCCTCAATCTTGCCGGGGTTGAGGTGGATCGCAAGGTTCTCGCCGATCTCGCCGTGCATGAGCCCGCCGCCTTCACCGCGATCGTGAATCAGGCACAGGCCGCTTTGGCCAAATAAAAAAATCCGTCTATGAGGGACAGATTGAATGCCGCCGGGTTTTCCCGGCGGCGTTTTTTGTGGCTTTTTAACCAATATTGCCCGGTTTCACGGAAATTTGATGCAATATCGGTCATAACCCCAAAATATCACTGGAATATCTGTGGGTTTTATGATTTCCACCCCTGAAAACGAGTATTTGCAGGCAAATGGCAGAAAAAACCTCACATCGGGAATTGGAATTGCTGGATGCGATGCGCCGGGCGGGCGGGTTTGCGCGCAATTCCGAGCTGGCGCTGGCGCTGGATGTATCGGAAGAAACCGTGCGGCGCACGATCAAGGCGCTTTCCAAGGCCGGCTCGGTGGCGCGGGTGCATGGCGGCGCCTATATTGTGGGGGCCCGGTCTGATCCCAGCTTTTACCGGCGGATTGCCCGGCACGCAGACGCAAAACGCCGGATTGCCCGGGTGGTTCTGCGCTCAGTTTCCGATGGGATGACGCTGTTTCTGGATGTCGCCAGCACCACCGCCTTTGTTGCCGAGGAACTGCGGGTGCGCCATCATCTGACCGTTGCCACCAATTCGCTGGGCGTGGCGCAGGTGTTGGTGGGGCACAATAACAACCGGGTGTTTTTGCTGGGTGGTGAGATGCACAGCAATGAGCGCGGCGCGTTCGGCTTTGTCACGGAACAACAGGCGCGGCGCTATTCCTATGATGTCGCTGTGCTGAGCGCTGATGCCCTGAATTCCAAGCATGGGTTTTTGTTCTCCAATACCGCCGAGGCCGATCTGGCATCGGTTGTATCGGATAATTCGGCACTCACATTGATGGCCATGGATCATAGCAAATACAACCAGACAGCCCCGCATCGCGGGTTTGAGCCGGGATCTGTTGATATTCTGACAAGCGATGCACCGCCGGATGTGGCGTTGGCACATAAGTTGAATGAATGGGGTATCCGGGTGGATGTTCCAGAGGATGAGAAGCACCATGTTGCAGCACAATAATCAAACCAGAAACCACGCAATTGAAATTGCCAAAATCGCCATGGGTGCCGCGCGCGGCTTTTTCCGGGGGCAGCTTGGGGTGGAGTTCAAACCCGATGAAAGCCCGGTAACCCAGGCCGATCGCGGGGTTGAAACTCTGGTCAGGGATTACCTGAATGAACACTGCCCCGGGGATGGTATTTTTGGCGAAGAACACGGGGTTGAGGGGCCGGATAAAGATCAGATGTGGATCATTGACCCCATCGACGGCACCCGCTCATTTCTGTCCGGGCATCCATTGTTTGGCTTTTTGCTCAGCCATACCAGCCACGGGATTGCCGATATTGGCGTGATCGGCATGCCTGCGCTTGATGAACTCATCATCGGTCAAAAAGACGCGGGCGCGGTGATGAACGGGCAGGATATTCACTGCTCGGATCAAACCGCGCTGAACCGGGCGATTCTATACGTAAATGACAGCGACAAGATTTACCGCGGCCACCCGGAAATATTCGGACGGCTGATGCGGGCGGGGCAAACCCGGCGGCAGGGCCATGACTGTTATCCGCATGCTTTGGTCGCGATGGGCTATGCCGATGCGGTGGTGGATTATGATCTGCACCCTTATGATTACCTTGCGCTTTCGGTGGTGATCGAGGCGGCGGGCGGTGTGATAACCGACTGGCAAGGCAATCCCCTGACCCTGAAATCCGGCACGGCGCATGTGGTCACGGCGGCCACGCCCGCGCTTCACGCCGCAATTCTTGAATTGGTGAATGGATAGGCCATGGTTATTCTCAGCTTTCTGATTTCTCTGGCCGGGGCCACGATGCTGCTTTTGTTTGCGGTCCGCATGGTGCGCACCGGGATCGAGCGCAGTTTTGGCGCGTCGTTCAAACGGCTGCTGACAGAAAAAGACAATTTGATTGGCTCAAGCCTGACCGGGGTGATGTTATCAATCGTTTTGCAAAGTTCAGCGGCAGTTACATTGCTGGTCACAGGTTTTGCCGCCAGCGGGTATCTGGCTTTTCCCGCCGGATTGGCGATTGTTTTGGGCGGGGATCTCGGATCAGCTCTGGTCATTCAGGTGCTTTCCTTCAGGCTTGATTGGCTGGTGCCGGTTTTGCTGACCATCGGCGGCTGGTTGTTTGTCAAGGTTGAGAATCGCAGATTGCGGCAGATGGGGCGCATCCTGATGGGCATTGCCTTTATCCTTATTTCATTACAGTTTTTGCGCGCTGCGATGGATCCGATTCGGGATAGCGCCTTTTTACCGGCGATATCCAGCTATCTGGCCCGTGATTTTATCACTGCATTTCTGGTGGGCGCGGTGCTGGCTTTTGTGATGCATTCCAGCGTGGCTGCGATTTTGATGTGCGTTACCCTGACACATATCGGTGCGATCCCTTTCGCAGCGGCCTTATCCCTGCTGCTTGGTGCTAATCTGGGCAGCGCCATCATTCCGCTCTGGCACACACGTGACATGCCCCAGCAGGCGCGGCGCATCCCGTTTGCCAATCTGATCCTGCGCGGCAGTTGGGCATTTGTAATGCTGTTGGGGATCAATAAATTGGCGCACCCCGATCATCTGATTCTGGTCAGCGCCGGGCAATCGCTGGTTTATGCCCATATCGCCTTCAACCTGACACTGGTTCTTCTGGTGCTGCCATTCAACCGGATGCTGGAAGCCCCGATAGCTGCCTTGTTTCCAGCCACGTCAAAAGCAAGTGGTGTAAATGCCGAGCTTGAGCAAGTCAGTGCGCTGGATGAAACCGTGCTGAATCACCCGCAATTGGCCATTGCCAGCCTCAAGCGGGAACTGCTGCGGATGAATGATATGATAGAGCGCATGTTCCTCCCGGTCCCCGAAATTTATAAAACCGGCGATAAATCTCTGATCAGGATGGTGCATGAACAAGATCAGCCGGTTAATGCCGCCCTGTCTGAGATCCGCTCATATGTTGCGTCGATGCCAATGGAAAACTATACAAAATCCGAAGCAAAAATTGTCAGGGGATTGATGGAATATGCCATCCGTCTTGAAACAGCGGGGGATGTGATTTCAAAACGTCTTACAGCGATCGCAACTGAAAAGCGCGATAAAAACATGCGGTTTTCCTCTGAGGGATTATCAGAACTGGTGCGGTTGCATGAGGCGGTAATGGCCAATCTCAAACTGGCCTCAAATGTGCTGATCTCAGATGATCTGGAAAGTGCCCGGCTTTTGGTGATGGAAAAAACAGAGATCAAACATATCGAACGCAGAAGCCGAAAACGCCATCTCAGGCGATTGCAGGAAGGTCGGGTAGAGAGCTTTGAAACCAGCGATGCGCATCTGGAAACTCTGCGTTCACTGAGTGATGTGAACTCACATATCTCGGCAGTGGCCTATCCGATCCTTTATCGTAATGGTCAGCTTTTGGAGACACGGCTCATTCAGGATATGGATGCGGATGCTGCCGAATAAATCAAACTTCACCACTTCGGCGGCGATCCTGTTGCGTTTCAACATATCATTGAATCACGGCAAAATGCAGAAACCTGCTCGGCATATGAATGTTACATGGGTTTCGGGTTCAAGTGGTATCTCACCTTGATCCCGAAACCCTTTACCGAACAACAAATTCAGCATGCAAGGCACCAGCGGCTTTGATGCTTTTGAGAATGTCGATCATGTCGCGCGGCGAAACACCCAGCGCGTTCAGGCCGGCAATGACCTCTGATAGAGATGTGCCGGGCGGCACTTCCGCCAGGCCAATACCCGGCTCTTCATTTATCGAAGCCTGGGTTCGGGGCACGATAACGGTTTCTCCATCGGCAAACGGGTTGGGCTGGCTGACTAATGGCGCTTCCTGAACCCTCAGTGTCAGGTTGCCCTGCGATACGGCCACTCTGGAAATTCTCACATCATCCCCCATCACAATGGTGCCCGAGCGCTGATCAACAACAACCCGTGCCTTACGCTCCGGCTCAACCATGATATTCTCAACCTGCATGATAACATGGGCCGGTGAGCGTAGCTGAGTGCGGGTGAGATCAAGCTGGATTGTACCCGAATCCTGCATCACGGCCACGACACGGCCAAAGGTGCCGTTTATCGCGGCTTCAATCCTGCTCGCGGTGGTGAAATCCGGTTCCCGCAGGGCCAGACGCATGTCCGTAAGGGCCGAGAAATCAAAATCCACCTCACGTTCAATATACGCCCCTGACGGGATCACACCGGATGTGGGCACACCCTGAACCACGCCACCGCCATCGCCTGTGGCAGAGGCCCCACCGGCAATGATTGTCCCCTGGGATACCGCATAAATCTGCCCATCAGCGGCATTTAACGGAGTCATCACAAGGGTGCCGCCCAGCAGGCTTTTTGCATCCCCAATGGCCGAGACTGTCACATCAATCTTACCCCCGGCGCGGGAAAATGCGGGCATGGTGGCGGTAACAAACACAGCGGCCACATTTTTCGGGCGGAATTGCTCGCCGGTTACATTGACGCCAAGACGCTCAAGAATATTTGACATGATCTCTTCGGTGAATGGCGCGTTGCGCAGGCCATCGCCGGTGCCGTTAAGGCCAACAACAAGGCCATATCCCACCAGATCATTGCCACGCACGCCATCAAACTCAACCAGATCCTTGATCCGGACCGGACTTGCCGAGACCGGGATGGCAGCCAGCCCGACAGCAATCATAAAGCATAGGAAGAAGTGGTTTGCTTTCAGGGTCATGACAGGAAATTCAACAATGTGAGCCGCGAGGTTCGAGCGGTAAGTGTGTAGATGCTTTCCAGCTGAAACTGTACATTTTCAAGCTCGGTTGCGGTTTCAAACGGATCAACCGAAACCAGATCGCGCCGGGCGATCGAGAGGCTGGCGACCCCGGCTTCGATGCGCGAAAGCGATTGATCAATCCGGCTTTCGGCAAAGCCCAGATTGGCGCGAATGCCGGTGATCTGGTCCTGGCCGCTTAACAGGCCCTGACCGGCCAACGCGGCCAGTTCATGCCGGTCACCATCCGTTATCGCCAGGCTGGTATCGTTCAAAACCGCTGCCATGGCTGTGTTTTTCAAAACCTCACGAAATGCCGGATCATCGGCCCGCAAATCCAGGGCGACCGATTCGCCATCGCCAAGCTGATAAGGCGCAAGATTTGCCAGGCCGCCCTGATATACAATCGTTTCAAATCCTCCGCCCGGTGTATCAAAGAAGCTGTCGAGCGCCGTAGTCACATCAGTTACTGAGGCCGCGCCAACCAGCGCCGCGCGCACGGCAATAAGGATATCCTCCGACGGGATCAGGGGAATATTGCCTATATCCGTGCCGGAAAACATCGCCCGCCCCGCGACATTCGTATTGAGGAATGCAACAGCAGAATCCAGCCCACCCTGACCTTCGGCGGCAACGGATACAAGGCTGCCGGAATCCGCAGCGGTACCCACAAGCAAGGCTGTGTTGCTCAGATTCCCGGCCATCGTCTGTAGCTGCTCAAGGGCATTTTGCATGAAAAAGGCCGAGTTTTGCGCTTCATTGGCCGACAGTCGGTAGCTGTCAAATATCTGCAGATCGCGTTCGATATCGGCAAGAAAATCGAACCGGCCGCCAAGGTGCCTGGTTAGATCAGCCGCTTCACCACTGGAAAGTTCCTGGGTCAGACGGTTCATTTGCTGTTGCAACTGTATGCCATGCCTGCGCTGTACAAAACTATGGGCCAGGTCTCCGAGGGATGTCAGGTTCATGTGTTAAATTCCCAATATGGTTTGCATCATGTTGTCGATGGTCTGGATCATCCGGGCATTGGCCCCAAAGCTTTGCTCGATCAGCAACAGATGTTGCAGCTCGGCATCGGAATCAACGCCGCCCTGAAGCTCAAGCGCCTTCAGCGCATCCTGAGTTGACGTCGTGAAACTGAGCCCTTGCTCCTTGGTCAGCCGGTCTTGTCCGATCAGGGATGAAAAACTGCCAATATGCCCCGAAAGTGATCGTGCGACCACGCCAAGCCCCCCTGATGACAGGCTTTGTGTCTGGGTCAGGGCACCTTGTAGTTGTTGCAATAATCCGGCCTCGCCGACCGGGCCGGGAAGGACAGCCCCGAGGCCATCGCGCAGGCGTCTGACCTCGCCCCCCTGAATGGGATCCACAGCAGCATTCAAAGCAATCCGCGCGGCAATGCCCACTTCATTGGCCGGGCTGAATAAGGCGCCCGTATCGGTAAACAATCCCGGATCGCCCGGCGCACGGCTTGGGTCAAGCCCGGGTTGCTGAAACCGCTCAATCAGATCGCGGGCCAGGGCATCCACCTGTGTCTGGGCCTCTACGCCCAGATCATCACGGACCTCAAACAAGGCTGCGAGCCGACCACCGCCGATCATATTGTTCCCGCCTGAAAAATTGACATCCACGCCGTTGATCTGAAGGCCGGATAACAGGCTGTTGCCCAAGGTCATTTGCGGGGTCACAACCGGTGTCGGGGTAAAACCAAGCGTTGCAGGGTTACTATCCAGAAGGATCGCACCGCCAGGGGTAAACAGGGCCACCGCACCGCCATCGCGGGGCACCTGCCGGATGGGAATGAATTCAGACAAACGATCAATCGCCGATTGACGGCTGTCTTGCAGCGAGGCCAGTGAGGCGCTGCCATCCTTTGCCCGAACAATCTGAATATTAAGCTCATGGATTTGTTCAAGGTTTGTATTGATGGTTTCGACCGCCCGGTTGATCTCAGAATCCGCTTCGGTGCGGCGGTTTTGAATTTCATCCGATATGTTGGATAATGTCGCCGCCAGCTCACCGGCGCGCGAAACTGAAGCCTGCAACCGGTCATTTGCCTCGGGGCGGCTGGCTGCGGTAATCAGACTGTTTTCAAACGCCGCAACCCGCCCCGACAGGGACGCCGGATCATCCGGCGTGCCCACGGCTTGTTCCAACTGCCCGGTAAAGCGCAGCAGCGTATCGGAATAGGCCACCGCGCTATCGGCCAGCCGCCGGTCGCCAAGCAGGGCCTGATCAATGTTGCGGGTAATGCTAACAATCGTCACACCGGTGCGCGGGCCACCGGTTTGTGACACGATCTCAAGCGCGCGCGGGGCATAGCCTTCGGTCAACACATTTGCCAGATTGGACGAAACCACCCCAGCGGCACGTGAACTTGCGGTCAAACCGCTTAGGGCGTTGGACAGTGCTGCTGAGATGCTCATGCTGGATTTACTCGCTTAACAGGATGTCACGAAAGGCGCAGGGTCAGCCTATATCAACGGATGATATTGGTGGTTTCCTGCAGCATTTCACTTACCGTTTGAATGACCTTGGCGTTCGAGGAATAGGCCCGCTGGGTCTGGATCATGTCGGTCAGCTCACCAGCCACATCGGTGGTTGATTGTTCGCGCGCGAAAGCGGCAACCTCGCCGGTTGGCCCGTCACCCGCATCCCATAAGAAGAAGGTTCCGCTTTCCGGTGTGGGGATATAGGTTTGCTGATCAAGGGATAACATGCCGTTGGGGTTGGGCAGATCGACCAAAGGCACCTGGAAGATCACCTGCGTGACCCCGGTATCAAATATCGCATGCACAAACCCGTTGGCATCAACCTCGGCCGAGACCATATTGCCAACCGGCGAGCCGTTTTTGGAAATCGAGAGCGGCGCAAAGCTGTCAGATAATTGGGTCAGACCATTGGAGGCCCCGATCTCGCCAATGGAAACTTCCATCGGTCCCCCGCTGACATTGACGATAACCGAGCCGGTCGCCGGATTATACGCCCCGCCGGATACGGTTGCCACACTCAGGAGCGATCCGCCGGTTGGTTGTGAATTGTCAAATGTCAGGGTGTATTCGCCAATCACAGCGCCGCCAGATGCTGAATCCGTCAGCGTCATGGTCCATTCATTTGAGGAACCAACGCCCGGCACTGTCGGGGTAAATGTAACGCCGACATTCTCGGATATGCCAAGATTGTCAAAATACTCGATCGAAAGGTTGAACGGATCGCCCGAAGCCCCGGCAACAGTTTCGGTTGCCGGCAGGTTTACCCCAAGGCTCATCTCAGTTGTCGGCACACCGATCAGTTGGGTTGTATTTATCTGTACCGGTTGAAGCCCGCCATTGGAATCACGCGGGAATGCCGGCACGGTTCCGTCAGGATCAGCAGGTATACCCATCAAAACCAGGCCAGATTCAGTGCGTAAAATGCCATTGGCATCCGGCCGGAACGAGCCTGTCGTGGTCAGCAACATCTGAGGCGTGCCATTGCCCGCGGCAACCTCACTGGCCAGTGCGACCGGCAAAAATCCCCGGCCGCGAACCGCCAGATCAGTGGCGTTTGAGGTTGAAACCAGACCGCCGCTTTCATCAATCAGCCGCTGGGTCGAGGCGCGCACGCCGCCCGCCGTATAGCTGCCGCCATTACCGGAGATCACCAAAGACTGAAAATCGGTCTCGACCCGCCTATAGCCAAATGTGGAAGAGTTCGCGATATTGTCGGAAATTGCCGCAAGGCGGGTGGCATTGGCACCAAGCCCGGCCACAGAGGCATTCAACGCGGAGGAAATTGTCATGGATACGCCTTTCTGCTGTATCTGGATAATTCAGGACACAGCTTTAGACGCGACCCTTTAACATCGCCCTAACAAATAAAATGCGTTCTATTTCCCCTTATTGATCCGATCGCAGCAAAATCACCTCAAGCCGGTTATTGCGCATTGCCATCGGATTATCCACAACCCGCTCACGATCCGCATGCCCGGTTACCCGGCGCATACGTTGCGGGATCAACCCGCCCGCCTGCAACAAAAGCCGCATCCGGTTGGCCCGGCTCGAGGACAGATCCCATACCGGATTGATCGCCAGCACGATCGGCTCAGATCGGGTATGGCCCTCAACCGCGATGGCATTGCTGACAAGCGCCCCCACTTCAGAAAGAAGATCCGCCAGATCCTTCAGTAACGGGGTGGGCGTATCCGTGCCTTTGATAAATAATTGCGCATCTTCCAGATCAAACAGCTCAATGATCAGCCCTTCATCAGTGACCCGGGTCAGGATGTGCCGCTGCATTTCCTTTGAAACCATGCTTTCGCCAGCGCGCCCGGATAGCAGATCATCAAGTTTTTCCAGCTCGGCCTGCTCCTGCCCCGCCGTCAGGCTTGCGCCTTCAACCTCTGTCAGGCCCATCTCACCGCGCGCCTCACGCCCCTCTGTGGGCCGCTGATTGGTGGCCCCGGTGCCATTTTGCGGCAGGGTATCTTCGGAAAACACGCTATCGCCGCCAAAACTGCCATCGCCCCCGCCTGAAACACGGTTGATCGCAATGGTCGGGCTGAAATAATCCGCCACACCTTTGCGTTGCTGCTCGGTTGTTGCGTTCAGCAGCCACATCAACAGGAAAAACGCCATCATCGCGGTCACGAAGTCGGCATAAGCCACCTTCCAGGCCCCGCCATGGTGGCCGCCGGCAACGATCTTTTTCCGCTTGATAATAACCGGCGCCAAATTGCTTTGCGCACTCATAACTCACCACCTTTGTATCTCACCCAAAAACAAGCCTAACAGATCAGGTGTTACTCAGGGCTTAACACTTAAATTTCTCATGATATTTCCATCCCCTCCAAGATCGGGGGTTGCACCAGCGCGGTTAAATATCTCACATGTGGGCAAGAGATATTGGCGAGGCGATAGGATGAATGAGGCTCTGCTCAGAGCGGCCACTGAATTTTGGGGCGCGGGCCTGAAATTTGATCCGCTGCCCGGCGAATATGATCTGAATTTCAGGGTCTCCGGTGCCTATGATGGCGTGCTGAAAATCATGAATGCCGGGCGTGACCGGGCAGATACCGATCTGCAAATCATGATGCTCGAACATCTGCGCGGGCATAAAACCCCGCCGGTGCCGCATGTCATCAAATCACAATCCGGCGCGGCCACCGCCACGCTGCACGATCAGGGTGGCACGCCGCATCTGGCATGGATGATCAGCCACCTGCCGGGGCAAACTCTGGCGGCAACAAAGCCCATCACGCCCCCCCTGCTGCACGACATCGGCACCGAGCTTGCGCAGCTTGATCTGGCGCTTGAAGGTTTTGTCCATCCGGGGCTGGAGCGGCCCCTGAAATGGGATCTGACTGCGGCGGATTGGATCGGTGATCATCTGGCACTGATTGAGGATGAGACCCGGCGCAACACACTAACAGCCATCCTTGCAGAATATAAAAAGACAGGTCAGCCATTGCTGCAACGCCTGCCGCATCAGGCTTTGCACAATGATCTGAATGATCACAATATTCTGGTCAGCACCGATGCCGCAGGGCCTTCCCATGTCACCGGGCTGATTGATTTTGGCGATGCGGTTTATGGCCCTGTTCTGGCCGATGTGGCCATTGCCGGGGCCTATCTGGTGCTGGAGACTGACACGCCGGTTGAAAACCTCGGGCATTTCCTGCGCGGCTACACCGAAACGCGCCCCTTGTCGGAAGACGAGGTTGAGGCGCTTTGGCCTCTGGTTCTGATGCGGTTGGCCATCAGTGTGATCAACTCGGCATTGATGAAGCTTGAGCGCCCCGATGATCCCTATGTGGTGATTTCCGAAACCCCTGCCTGGCAGCTTCTGGATACTCTTGATCTATATGACCCCGGCTATATCCGCGCCTGCCTGCGCCGCGCGGCGGGGCTTGGGCCGGGGCGTGTGGGCCACCGGGTACGGGGATTTCTCGATCAGACCCGTGGCACTTTCGCGCCGATGTTTGCGTTTGATCTTGGCACTGCGCCGGTGCTGGATTATACCCCCGCAGGCGCGCAGGCCCCGCTTGATCCGTTCAACACCGAGATCCCCCGGATGACCGCCCTGACCAATGCCCACCTTGGGGCGGATCAGATCGGCATCGGGCGCTATACCGAGCCGCGCCTGATCTATTCCGAGCCGATGTTCCAGCGCGGCCGCCACCGCGCAAGCCCGCGCCGCAGCATCCATATGGGGATTGATGTGTTTGCCCCGGCAGGCACCCCGATCAGCGTGCCAATGCAGGCCAAAGTGCTGTGCTCTCAGTGGCGGGGTGAGCATCTGGGCTATGGCGGCTGGATCATTCTTGAGCATGAAATTCCGGGGTGTGGCGCTAAATTCCGCACGCTTTACGGCCATCTTTCCAGGGCCTGCACCCAGGCGCTGCATGTGGGCCAGACCCTGACCCCCGGTGAGACATTTGCCGAATTGGGCGCGGAACATGAAAACGGCGGCTGGCCGCCGCATCTGCATCTGCAACTGGGCGTAGACACCGGCGATAACCTTGACTGGATCGGCGTGGCCTTCCCTGATGAGCTTGCTGCCTGGCGCGATGTATTCCCCAACCCGGCGGCGCTTCTGAACATTGCCGATGACAAGGCCGGTTATGCCGCTGAGGACGCGGGCCAGATCGCCGCCCGCCGCCGGGCGCATATCACCCCCAACCTGTCACTGACCTATGACACGCCCCTGCATATGCTGCGCGGCTGGAAGCAGTTCTTGTTTGACACCGATGGCCGGTGTTATATTGACGCCTTCAACAACGTGCCGCATGTGGGCCATTGCCACCCCGATGTTGTCCGCGCCGTCACCCGGCAGCTTGAGCGCCTCAATACCAACACGCGCTATCTCAACCCGGGGCTGGCAGATTATGCCGAGGCCCTCACAAGCCGCCTGCCCAAGCACCTTGATACCTGCTTTTTTGTCAATTCCGGATCCGAGGCCAATGAGGTGGCCCTGCGCCTTGCCCGGCAATTCACCGGCGCGCAGGATGTGCTGGTGCAGGAACACGGCTATCACGGTATCACCCAGACCTGCATTGACCTCAGCCATTATAAATTCGCCCGCCCCGGTGGGCAGGGGCAGCGCGATTGGGTGCATGTGGCCGATCTGCCCGATCCCAACGGGCGCTACCGGGGTGCCCAGGCCGGGGCGCAATACGCAACCGACGTCAAACAAATGCTTGACGGGCTTGATGCCCCCGTTGCCTGTTTCATTGCCGAATCCTTTCCCTGCGTTGGCGGTCAGATCATCCCGCCGCCGGGCTACCTCAAATCTGTCTATGCCCATGTCAAAGCGCAGGGTGGTCTGAACATCGCCGATGAGGTGCAAACCAGCCTTGGGCGGCTTGGCACCTGCGCATGGGCGTTTGAATACCAGGATGCCTCGCCCGACATCGTTGTGCTGGGCAAACCCGCGGGCAACGGCCACCCTTTGGGCATCGTGATCACCACAAGCGAGATTGCTGCGGCATTCAACACCGGCATGGAATTTTTCTCAACCTTCGGCGGCTCAAATGTTTCCTGTGCCGCTGGCCTCGCCGTTCTGGATGTGCTGGAACGCGAGGGGCTGGCGCAGAATGCTGAAACTGTTGGTGCGCGCCTGCTGGCGGGGTTGCAAGCCCTGCAAAAGCAGCACCCGCTGATAATCGAGGCGCGCGGTGTGGGGCTGTTTTTGGGTGTTGAGCTTGTCAATCCCGATGGCACCCCCGCCACGCAGGCCGCCAGTTATATCATCAACCGCCTGCGCGATCACCGCATCCTGATCGGCTCGGACGGGCCGCACGCCAACGTCCTAAAAATCCGCCCGCCTTTGTGTTTCACGGTTCAAGATGCCGATCATCTGTTGGCTGTATTGGGCAAGGTCATGGCAGAAACACCTCTCAGCCAAACTTCTCCAGCCTGATCTCGGCCGAGCGCGCATGGCCTTTGACCTGCCCCACCAGATCCCAGGCGATAATCTCAGGATCCGCCGTGGCATCGGCAATCACCAGACTATCCGACGGCCCGGCGATCAAATCAATGCCCGCCGGGCACGTAACACCCGGCCGCATTTGCCGGGATCTGCCTTTGCCCGGCCCAATGACCGGGCAGCAGCTCGATCTCGCACTCGCTAAGCGTGGCCTTTTGCGCCTCGGCAAAACGCTGAATATTGTTTTGCGCAAAACGGATATCCGCCTGCAATTCCTGCGGCACCCGCGCCACGGCCTTGGCGCGCGCCCCGGCGCTTAAAACAATCTCACCTTGCCAGTTGTCAAACTGACTGGCATAGCGCCGCGCGGCCGCCTCACCACCCAGCTCAATCGCGGCCAGCATGATGGCAACCGTATCGCGCAGATCGGCATTTTCCGATGGCGGCCGGGCAATCACGGATTTAAGCGGCGTCACAGCCATGCGGCAGCCCGCCCCGGTATGGTGTTCAATGTCATCGACATGCTCTTCACTTCAGATCACTTCCTCATCCGCCATAAAAGCCGCAACTCTGGCGAGAGGGTCAATCCACTGATCGCTTGTTCAGAATTTATCGAAACTAAAGCGTTTCGCGATAAACCTGAATAACGGGTTTGTCGCGAAACGCGCGAAACACTGATATGTTACATGGCGTTTCGCCTTAACCCTGTCTCAGGTTTAAGGCGAAACGCTTTAGTTTTCGGTTATGCGCTCGCGCTGATCTTTTGATCGGGCAGCAGATAAAAGCTGTCCTTCAGCCAGGGCTTTTCGATGATAACCGGCTCAACAACCCGTTGTTGCAACAGGTGCCGCATGGTTTTGAGAACCATGTCAACAACCGGTTGGGCATACACATCCGTGGCGAAAAGCGATAACGTGCGGGAAAATTCCTTGCCCGGAAACCGGTGCAGCGTGATCTGCCCGCCGGATCAGGCGCAGGGCCTCGTCGATATACCGCAGGAATACCGTGCCCGCCGGGGTCAGAACCATGGGCCGCTGCGTGTGATCCAGCAGGCTGACACCAAGGCAATCCTCAAGGCTGCGCAAGTGGTGCGATACGGTACTGACGGACAATCCGATATCCTTCGCCACCGCCTGAACCGAGCCGGATTGCGCCAAAAGTTGAAAACACTTCCAACCATTTCAGGCTCAGGTTCTTGCGTGGCATCGGGTGGCTCTTTTCATGTATCTGCGAGGTCACATAATTGATAATTCTGTCTGGGAATATTAACACTAGATGCTAACTTTTCAAAACTAATTTCCATTAATTTCTAAAACACCGGAAATATGAATGTTTTCATGTGAACCCATGCGAAATCAGAAAAACCATGCAAATGTAAAATCAAAAACGCCGGTTACAATCGCGGTTTTACCAGAGATCGCCCATGTCAACGCTATCCATTGAAAATGTCTCGATGCGTTTTGATCTGCCGAACGGCACCCATGTGCAGGCGCTTGAGGGCATATCGCTTGAGATCAAATCCGGCGAGCTGATGGCGGTTCTTGGCCCCTCGGGCTGTGGCAAAACCACTTTGCTGAACATCATCGCAGGCTTTCTCGCCCCCACCGAAGGCAGCATCACTTTGGGCGAAACCCGCGTGATTGGCCCCGGCGCTGATCGCGGCATGGTGTTTCAGCAAGGGGCGCTGTTTGAATGGATGAGCGTGCGCGACAACGTAAGCTTTGGCCCGCGCATGAAAGGCGAGCCCGCATCGAAATATAACGATGTGGTCGAGCATCTTCTGGATGTCACCGGCCTTGGCGATTTCAAGGACAAAGCGATTTACGAACTATCCGGCGGCATGCAGCAACGGGTGGCTCTGGCGCGTTGTCTGGCCAATGATCCGGACGTGATCCTGATGGACGAACCCCTGGGCGCTCTGGACGCGCTGACCCGCGAAAAGATGCAAGGGCTGGTGCTCAAGCTGTGGAAAGAAACCGGCAAAACCATCATCCTGATCACCCATTCGGTGGAAGAGGCGCTTTTGCTGGGTGAGCGCCTTTTGGTGATGGCCCCAAGGCCGGGGCGCATCCACAAGGAATACCGTCTGCCCTTTGCCAATCTGGGCGTGGGGGCCGATCTGCGCGAGATCAAGAAGCACCCCGATTACGCCTCGACCCGCGAAGAAATCCTTACCATGATCTGGGATATGGAAGAAGAGATCATGGGCCGGGCGGAGGATGTGGCATGATTATTCTGATCATCTATATCGTTATTTTCATCACTGCCTTTGCGGCTGTGAAATACTCGGCCCGCATGATGCGCCCATCGCATGATTACACCTCGCTGAAAACCGTAACCTTCGGCGATGAAAGCGCGGTTACACCCAATCGCGTGGCCTCGGTTGTCTCCGTGGCCGCGGTGTTTTTGATCTGGGGCGCGTTTACCGGCTCGATCCTTGTGCCGGTGCATGCGCCGGGGCCGTTTTTCGGCGATACCTCATTCACCTACACCGCCTCGAATGGCGATCAGTCCGATCAGGCCACGGTTGCCGTGCGGGTCTATAATTTCGGTCAGGAGGTTACAAATCCCGAGATCGAGCCGGGCGATGGCTTTGCCAAAAACGACAGCATGAGCGTCGGCGCCTGGCGCTCAAAACTGATCCGGGTGGATAAGAACGATACGCTTGGCCGCGATGACGGGATGACGATTACAGCGATCAATGGCAAACCCATTGCACCCGAAACCGAGGTCAAAGTGGCCGATGGCACCGTGCGCATGACCGCCAAGGGCACGCTCAATTTCATCCCCTATGCCGGTTGGCAGATGGAGCCGGTCTGGCTGCCCTCGCCCGAGGCCGTGTTCAAACGCACCATTGATATCGCCCAGAATGGCTATCAGAACTTTACCCTCTGGCAGCATCTTTTCTGGTCCCTGGTGCGGGTTGTCATTGGCTTTTTCTTTGGTGCTCTGGTGGGTATCCCGCTGGGCTATGCCATGGGGCTGTCGAACTGGTTTCGCGGCTGGTTTGATCCCATCGTCGAGTTTATGCGCCCGGTGCCGCCGCTGGCCTTGATCCCGCTGATTATCATCTGGGCCGGGATCGGCGAGGGTGGCAAGATCATCCTTTGGTTCCTGGCGGCGCTTTGGATCATGACCATCGCCGCCCGTGCCGGGGTGTCGGGCGTGAATATCACCAAAGTCCATGCCGCCTATTCGCTGGGGGCGTCCAGGTGGCAGCTCATGCGTTATGTGATCATGCCCAATTCCCTGCCGGAAATATTTACCGGCGCGCGGGTGGCGATGGGGGTTTGCTAGGGCACGGTTGTTGCTGCCGAACTGGTCGCGGCCGAAAAGGGGGCCGGCATGATGATCATGGTCGCCTCGCGGTTTCAGCTTACCGATATTGTCATCATGGGCATCATCCTGATCGGCATCATCGGCTATGGCATCGACATATTGATGCGCAAGGCCGAGCGCATATTGGTGCCGTGGAAAGGCAAAAGCTGAGGCTTGTGCGGTGTCACTGAAACCCCCTTCATTCCTGATCGCCAACATTTCATGCAAAGAACCGTCCCGCCCGGCGGTAACGTCGGGCCGCGCCTGACCCTCCCCATGGGAGGGCGCGTTTGCAACGGCGCAAATTTCATTGCTGTTTCAATAGGTTAAATCCCATTGCCAAAGAATACCGAAGCTGCGCCCACCCAGGGTCAGGCGCGGCCCTTTGCCTGCTCAATAAACGGCAGATTTCCTGAACGGTTGAAATAATGCGCCGAATTTTACGATCCGGGTGACTGAATCCTAATCCGCAAGGATGATCTTGCCGCCATGATCCCTGATTTCATCGGTAATATCGCGGGATGGCAATGTATCACAAATAAGCCGGGTAATGCGGCCCAAAGGGCACACCCTGAACGAGGCCAGCGCGTTGAATTTGGACCGGTCCGCCAGCACCGTCAGCGCCTCGGCCTGATCCGCCATCGCCGTCGCCAGCTCGGCCTCTTCAGGGCCAAACTCCATCAGCCCGCTCTGGCAATCAAGCGCGCCGATGGTCAGCACGCAATGATGCGCCCGGAAGGCCCCCACCTGCGCCGTCACCATCGAGCCAAGTGTCTGCCTATTGCCCGCGATATATTCCCCGCCCAGCAGGAATGTGTGATTGCCAGATTTCGGCGATGAAACAAGCCGCGCATTCTCGGCTGAATTGGTAACAATCGTCAGGCTGGATTTCTGCGCCAGCGCTTCAGCGAGATAATAGGTGGTCGAGCCGGTGTTGATGAACAATGTCTCATGCGGCTGCACAAACTCCGCCGCCTTGCGCGCAATCGCGACCTTGGCACCCACATTCATCGACAGACGTTCCTGAAACGAGCCTTCGCCAAATACCTTGGGCATAGTCGCCCCGCCGTGAACCTTCTGTATCTTGCCGGTCTTGCCCAGCTCCGTCAGATCCCGGCGAATCGTTTCGCGCGATGCATCCAGACTCGCAGCCAGATCCTCAACCGAGACCTTTTCATTTTTCCTAACGATTTCAACAAGCTTGGCCTGCCGCTTTGAAACTTTCAAATGTAACGACCTTATTATGATTGACTGAATCATAGGGCGGCTGCTAGCATTTGGTCAAATACTATGACCATATGGTCATTTTGGGGAAGTTCTGGATCATCAGGGCAAATACAGGCAAACTCGGTGGCAATCAACTCCGCCGACAGGACAAACACTTTGGAACACGACTTTGCAACAGGGAGATAAATAATGAAAACTTTCACCAAACTGATGGCCACATCCGCGCTGGCGCTGGGGCTTGCCTCAAACGCAATCGCCGGTGAGCTGACGGTCTATACCGCGATTGAGGCGGAAGACCTGACCAAATACGCCGCCGCCTTTAACGAGGATCACCCCGATATCACGATCAACTGGGTGCGTGACAGTACCGGCATCGTCACCGCCAAATTGCTGGCGGAAAGAGACAACC
Source organism: Roseovarius sp. (assembly GCA_021775255.1). GTDB lineage: Bacteria > Pseudomonadota > Alphaproteobacteria > Rhodobacterales > Rhodobacteraceae > Roseovarius. Next base: position 49,216 of record JAJFIA010000019.1, on the reverse strand, counting down.
CGCAGGCCGATGTGATCTGGGGCCTCGCCGCGACATCACTGCTGCTGTTCAAAGGCGAAGGCATGCTTGAGGCCTATGCGCCCGCCGGTGTTGAAAACCTTGATCCCAAATTCGTTGACAGTTCAAACCCGCCTTATTGGACAGGCATGGATGCTTGGGTGGCCGCCGTGTGCTACAACACGGTTGAAGGTGAGAAAAACGGCGTGCCCGCGCCCGCAAGCTGGAAAGACCTGACCGATCCGGTTTACGAGGGTCATGTCATCATGCCGAACCCCAATTCATCCGGCACCGGCTTTCTGGATGTGTCAAGCTGGTTGCAGATATTTGGCGAAGAAGGCGGCTGGGAATTCATGGATGCGCTGCATAACAACATCTCGCGCTATACCCATTCCGGCTCGGCCCCTTGCAAACTTGCGGCTGCGGGTGAAACCACCATTGGCATATCCTTTGCCTTCCGCGGGGCCAAATCCAAGGCCGCCGGTGCGCCGATTGATATCATCGTGCCCACCGAAGGCGTCGGCTGGGATATGGAAGCAAGTGCCATTGTCGCCGGCACCGATAACCTTTCGGATGCGCAGACGCTGGTTGACTGGACCATCACCAAAAAAGCCAACGAGATGTATAACGCGGGCTATGCGGTTGTTGCCTATCCCGGCGTTGCCAAGGCGGTTGAGTATTTCCCCGAAGGTCTTCTGGACGCGATGATCGACAATGATTTCGAATTCGCCGCCAACAACCGCGCTGATATCCTTGCGGAATGGGCCAGCCGGTATGACGGGAAATCCGACCCGAAATAAGGCGCGGATCTTGACTTGAAGATATAGCCGGGGGCCGCATGTCGCGGCCCTTGGTTTATAAGAACATGGAAGGGGGAAAGCCATGCTGGATGCATCTGACACGCCATATCTGATCATCAAAGACCTGTGGAAAAAATTCGGTGAATTTGTCGCGCTTGAGGATATCTCGCTTGAGGTGATGGAGGGCGAATTCCTGTGTTTTCTCGGCCCCTCGGGCTGTGGCAAAACCACACTTCTGCGCGCCATTGCCGGGCTTGATCTGCAAACCTCGGGCCATGTGGAACAGGCCGGTAAAGACGTGTCAAACCTGCCGCCCTCAATGCGCGATTTTGGCATTGTGTTCCAATCCTACGCGCTCTTTCCCAATCTCACCATCGAACGCAACATCGCTTATGGCCTTGAAAACGAAGGCCGTTCCAAACCCGATATTGCCGCCCGCGTGGCCGAGCTTCTGGAGCTTGTCGGCCTGCCCGATCAGGGCAAGAAATATCCCGCGCAGCTTTCCGGCGGGCAACAGCAACGCATCGCTCTGGCCCGCGCCATCGCCACCGATCCCGGCCTTTTGCTGCTGGATGAGCCGCTTTCGGCGCTCGATGCCAAGGTACGGGTGTTCCTGCGCCATGAGGTGAAAGAGCTGCAACGCAAGCTTGGCATTACCACCGTGATGGTCACCCATGATCAGGAAGAGGCATTATCCATGGCCGACCGCATCGTGGTGATGAATCACGGCACCATTGAGCAGGTCGGCACCCCGCAGGAAATTTACCGCAATCCCGCCAGCCTGTTCGTGGCGGATTTCATTGGCGATATGAACCAGATTGCCGCCAATATGGGCGCGGATGGCTCGGTGCGCATCGGCGGCCAAAACCTGCAATGCGCCCCCCATGATTTCCCCGAAGGCAGCGCCGTTATCGTGGCCATCCGCCCCGAAGACATCATCCCGCTTGAGCCCGGCGGCAAGGCCCCCGGCGCGAACGGGTTTGAGGTGACGATTACCAACATGGAATTCCTCGGCACCTTCTGGCGCGCCGAATTGCAGGGGCAGGCCCTTGGTGATGCCCTTCTGATGACGCATTTTTCCATCAACGCGGTGCGCCGTCTGAGCCTTGATACAGGTGCCTCCCTCACAATTGATCTGCCGCCGGAAAGCCTCAGGGTTTTCGCCGCGAAGGGCCATGCCTGATGGCCTCCGCCGCCGACATCCCCCGCCCCTATGTCAAGCCGAAGCTGGGCCGTGATGACTGGACCCAGCGCGCCTTCATGGGGGTGATCGCGCTTTATCTGATCGTGGCGCTGGCACTGCCGCTATATGCGATGCTGTCGAAATCCTTCTCCACCTATCTGTTTGATCTTACAAGCTTTGAAGTTCAGGTCAGCGATGAGAACGGCAATTATCCCACACCGCCGCAAACCCTTGCCGCGCTCAATGATCAGGTTGAGGCATTTGACGCGCGCAAGCTCTCGACCGGCTCAAACGGGCGGCTGGGCCTGACCAAACTGTTCCCCGATTTCAGCTTCCGCTCGCCGGTGATGTACCGCTTTCGGGGCACCACGCCGGACGCCACCTATCTGGCCAATTCCGAGCGCCATACCGGCACCGAATGGGCCGAATATACCAGCAATGAATTCCGCCGTCTGGTGATCCGCCCGAAAAAGGAAACCGGGTTCTCGAATTTCAAAACCTATTTTTCAACGCCTGCCCTGTTCCAGTCGATCCAGAATTCCATGATCATCGCGGCCATCTCCACCGTGATCACCGTCAGCCTCGCCTTCTGGTTCGCCTATGCCCTGGCGCGCAGTTGCATGCGTTTCAAAGGCCTGTTTCGCGTGGTGGCCATGCTGCCGATTCTGGTGCCGTCGCTGCTGCCCGGCATCGCCCTGGTCTATCTCTTTGGCAATCAGGGGATGCTCAAGGAATTTCTCATGGGGCACAGCATCTATGGCCCCATCGGCATTGTCATCGGTTCGGTGTTCTTTACCTTCCCGCACGCGATGATCATCATCTCAACGGCTTTATCCATCTCTGATGCGCGGCTATATGAGGCGGCGCAATCATTGAAGGCCAGCCGCTGGAAAACCTTCTGGACGGTGACAATCCCCGGCGCGCGCTACGGGCTTTTCTCGGCGTCTTTCGTGGTGTTCAATCTGGTGATCACCGATTTCGGCCTGCCCAAGGTGATCGGCGGACAGTTCAACATGCTGGCGGTGGACATCTACAAACAAGTGATCGGCCAGCAAAACTTTGAAATGGGCGCGGTGGTGTCGGTGGTGCTTCTGGTGCCCGCGATTCTGGCCTTTGGCATCGACCGCCGGGTGCAGAAGAAACAGGTGGCGCTTTTGTCGGCCCGCTCGGTGGTCTTTACCCCCAAACCCGACCGCAAATTCGACCGGATATTTTTCATCTATGCCGCATTTGTCTCGATCTTCCTTGTCGGCATCATCGCGGTCTGTCAGTTCGCAGCCTTGGTCAAATTCTGGCCCTATGATCTGAGCCTGTCTTTGAATAACTACAATTTTGACCGGATGGATGGCGGCGGCTGGGCCTCTTATCAAAACTCGCTTTTGCTGGCGGTCCTCACCGCCGTTATCGGCACAACGGTGGTGTTTCTCGGTGCTTACATGGTTGAAAAAACCAAAGGTTTCACCCGTGGCCGCGCGCTGTTTCAGATGCTGGCGATGCTGCCGATGGCGATCCCCGGCATGGTTTTGGGGCTCTCGTATATTTTCTTCTTCAACAACCCGGCCAACCCGCTGAATTTCATCTACGGCACGATGATCATCCTTGTGGTCTCAACCGTGACGCATTTCTATACGGTGTCGCACCTCACGGCCGTCACCGCGCTGAAACAGATGGATACCGAGTTTGAAAGCGTCTCGGCCTCATTGAAACAGCCGTTTCACAAACTCTTTCGCCAGGTCACCGTGCCGGTCTCGATGCCCGCGATCCTCAACATCTCAATCTATCTTTTTGTCAACGCCATGACCACGGTTTCGGCTGTGGTGTTCTTGTATTCCACCGATACGGCGTTGGCTTCGGTGGCGGTGCTCAACATGGATGATGCGGGCGATATCGCCCCCGCTGCGGCCATGGGGATGATGATTTTCTACACCAACGCCGCCGCGCGCATTCTGCATGCTCTGGCCTCGCGCCGGATATTGCGCAAATCCGAGGCCTGGCGAAAACCGGGGTAAACCCCTATTCGCCCAGCTTGGCGTGGATCTCATCCAGATCAATTTCCCCCACCGGCATTTTGTTGGCGGGATCGTGGAAATCATATTTGAACAGCTCAAAATCGCGCTTGTAGGCCTCATAAACCAGATGCCGCGACAGATCGTCAAAATAATCCTCAACCGGATGGGCGCGCTTGGGTCCGTGGCCCTCGGATTCGTTGAAACGCGGAATATCCGCAAGGCTTACCGAATGCGGCAGATCAATCGCATCCAGCACATCCTGCATGCCCTCATTGAATTTCTCGGTCCAGACGATCTTGTCATAGCTGCCGCCACTGGAAATGAAGGTTGATACATGCCCCGCCTGCGCCGACCAGTGGATATCCGGCTCCATCGGGCGGCGCCAGCGGATGGTATCGCGGGCGAACAATAAGAACCGCCGAAAGCTCTGGATCTGGTCAAACTCCTGCTTGCCATCCTCGCCGCCCACCTCAATGCCGTATTTCTGAATAAGCAGCGGCACCAGCTTGCCACGATAGCGTTTGCCATTGCGCTGAATACCGCAGATTTTATCGAAAAATGAGCTGAGGATACGGGTGTAGGGATTGCGCACACAGGTGAAAGCATAGGATTTATGCGCCTTCACATTGGCGGCGATCAACGGCTGACTGTCATCGCGGGCCCATTTATGCAAATGATCCTTGTCGTCATGAATATCGCCGTCAAAAAATTCACCATAGTCGGAATAATACATGATCTGACCAATGGTCGAGCAGGCGCATTTCGGCACCACGCGATACACAACGCTTTCACTTTCCGTCATCCAGGTGCCAGGAAACCCCAAAACAATCACCTCTTAAGCCTTTTCAACCCACTCATCGGGCTGAAAGCTTTCTAGCCGGTAAAAAAATCCAAAGAAAGCCTGTTTATTCAGCGCAACTTCAGGAATACAACATTATGACAGGTAATCGCATCGGGTAAAAACAGCAGCAATGGCAAAAATCGCATATATCCTTTTGTGCCATAAAGACCCGGACGCCATCATTGGGCAGGCCAATATGCTGACGGCTGTGAATGATTACATCTCGATCCATTTCGATGCCCGTGCCAACCCGGCGGATTACCGCAAAATCCAATCGGCGCTTGGCAATAATCCCAATGTGACCTTCGCGCGCAAACGCCTGAAATGCGGCTGGGGTGAATGGAGCCTTGTGCAGGCCACCCTGAATGCGGTTGAGGCCGCAGTTCAGGCCTTCCCCAACGCCACGCATTTTTACATGCTCTCAGGCGATTGCGCCGCGATCAAATCGGCGCATTACGCGCATGAGCTTCTGGATGCCGAGGATGTGGATTATATCGAAAGCTTTGATTTCTTTAACAGCAACTGGATCAAGACCGGGCTGAAGGAAGAGCGGCTGATCTACCGGCACTATTTCAATGAACGCAAACACAAGCGGCTGTTTTATGCGGCCTTCAACCTGCAACGCAAGCTTGGCCTGACCCGCAAAATCCCCCCTGATATTCAGGTCATGATCGGCAGCCAATGGTGGTGCCTGCGCCGCCGCACGATTGAGTGGATTCTGGATTTCACCAGAACGCGCCGCGATGTGATGCGGTTTTTCCGCACCACCTGGATCCCCGATGAGACGTTTTTCCAAACCCTCGTGCGCCATATCATTCCCGGGAATGAGATTCGCACCCGCACGCTTACCTTTCTGATGTTTTCCGATTACGGCATGCCGGTGACGTTTTATAATGATCACTATGATCTGCTGCTCAGTCAGGATTATCTTTTTGCCCGCAAGATCAGCCCGGAAGCGCATGAGTTGAAAGCCCGCCTTGGGGCGCTTTATGCCGATGACAGGGCCACGTTCCAAATTTCCAACGAAGGCCGCAACCTGTTCAAATTTCTCACCGAACGTGGCCGTGTCGGGCGGCGCTTTGCCAACCGTTTTTGGGAAACCGAAAGCACCCTGGGCCACGACCGCGAGCTGATGATCGTGATTTGCAAGAAATGGCATGTGGCCAAGCGGCTGGTTGAACGTATCCGCAACATCACCGACCTGCCGGCGATGGACTATCTGTTTAATGAAGAAAACGCCAATCTGCCTGATCTTGGCGGCATCGAAGGCTCTTTGGGCAAACGCACGCGCCACCGCCGTTCGCTGATGCGGATGCTGTTTGATTATTGCAAATCCGATCGGTTGGTTGTCTGCATCGACCCCGGCAATCTTGAGCTGTTGCAGGATTTCTGCGCCGACCGCTCAACCACCAAGCTTCTGGAAATCCAATGCGATTTTTCCGATGACTACCTGCGCGGCCATGCCATCCGCACCGGCCTTGCCGGCGAGCAAACCCCCGCCGAGACCCTTGAGCGCCTGCTGCCCACCATTCGCGGCGACATCAGCTTTGAAAGCGAGGCAATCCGCGATGCAGGCTTTGATCATCACTTTATCCTGCGCCAGTCCGGCAATCCTGATGTTTACGCCGGGCAAATGGCGCAATTTCTTGATATTTCACTCGATATGGCCCGGCAAATAGGCCAGGTTGATCACCTGTTCAAAGATTGAGAGCACATCATGACCTATAGCTATGACGACCAGAACATATTCGCCAAAATCCTGCGTGGCGAGATCCCCAATAATACGGTGCTGGAAACCGAGCATTGCCTTGCCTTCAACGATATTGAACCCCAGGCGCCGGTGCATGTGCTGATCATCCCCAAGGGGCCATATGTGTGTTACGATCACTTTGCCAATGCGGCATCAGAGGCCGAGATTGTTGATTTCACCCGCACCATCGGCGAGATCTGCCGCCTGATGGATATAGGCCCGGGGATGGGCGGCAATGGCTACCGCGCGATTGCCAATACCGGAAAGGATGGCGTGCAGGAAGTGCCGCATTTTCACATGCATATTCTGGGGGGGCGCGATTTAGGCCGGATGCTGCGCTGAAGTGATGGCAAGGATGAGTATTTTTGGAAAAATGAAAGCGGTTTGGCTGTTTTGCACTTCATATGTGAGACTATGATTGCGGGATAATGAAATCTGCCTTAACGGCTTCGGGTCAACTCCAGAAACACATCCTGCAAATCCGCCTGTTCGGTTTTGACATCGCGAATGCGAATGCCCGCCCGGTGGACCGCATCCAGCACCGCCTCGGCCGGAGTTGCCCCTGATTGATAGGTGATCGCCAATTCTCCTCCGGGGCGGGTGATCACCTCAATGCCCTCGCATTCCGGCAAGGTGTTTATGGGTTCATCCGGATGAATGATCATGGTTTTTGTATCCAGTTGCCCCAGCAGATTAGCCGTACTGTCGCGCGCCACCAGATTGCCGTGGTTGATGATGGCTATTTCGTCGCACATCTCTTCGGCTTCCTCCAGGTAATGCGTTGTCAGGATGATGGTCATGCCCTGGGCATTCAGCCGCCGAATATTTTCCCACAGCATTTCTCTGAGCTCAATATCCACCCCTGCCGTGGGCTCGTCCAGCACCAGAACATGCGGCATATGCACCAGCGCCTTGCCCAGCAAAAGCCGCCGCCGCATCCCGCCCGATAGCGTGCGCGCATAGGCCTGCGCCTTGTCCTCCAGCCCGATGAGCCGCAAAATCTCATCACTGCGGCGCTGTGACTTTGGCACGCCGTAAAGCCCTGCCTGCACTTCCAATGCGCCGCGCGGGGTGAAAAACGGATCAAGATTAAGCTCCTGCGGCATCACCCCGATCGAGGCCCGCGCCTGCCGTGGATTCACATCCTGATCAAAGCCCCAGATTGTCACCTGCCCGGCGGTTTTGATCACCAGCCCGGCAAGGATATTGATCAAGGTCGATTTACCCGCGCCATTGGGGCCAAGCAGGCCAAAAACCGCGCCCATGGGGATATCCAGATCAATCCCCCTGAGCGCCGGTTTTTCGGGGCTGCCGCGCCCCGCCTTATAGGTTTTCGTCAGCCCCCTGATTTCGATGGCATTCTTGTCCATGGTCCTCTTGCTCCTGCGGGCCGGATCGGCCATATTCGGGGCCTAATTCAATTTTTTCCAAAAGGGAACGGCCCGCGATGACAACCCAAGCCCCTGAAGTTAAGATCGTTGATAAATACCGTGTCTCATGCGATGGCGGCGAGGGCGCATTGGGCCACCCCCGCGTATGGCTGCAAATCCCTGCTGAGAAGGGCTGGGTCGAATGCCCCTATTGCGATTGCAAACTGGTGCATAAGGATTTTGAAGGGGAAGTCTGAGCTGCGGGGCCGCGGGATTACAGATAAATGCCTCCGGCGGGAGTATTTAAGGAAAAATGAAAGGGTAAGGGCCTTGAATTCAAGGCGGTCCGGGTTTAGCGATTCATCAATTCACAGGCCGGGCTGTTCATGGCCAGATAGAGCGGGTCATCGCTATTTGTGTCGATGACAAGGCTGAAACCACCAAAGAATCCGATATTTTTGGAGCCGGCGGCAAAGGACGCGGCCAGATCGGGCATGATCTGCATCGGAAATTTGCAATACATGTACTGAGGGCCGTAGATATCCATTCTGACCTTGCAGGTTTCCCCTTCGGGCCCTTCAACCGCGCGGTTCATGGTTACGCCGTTCAGGGCATTTTTATAATCCTGATCCAGTACGGTGCAGTCCTGCATCGCCCCGGCAAACTCTGCTATATCGCGTTTTGCCCGTATCGGCCCGGCCAGCCATGACCAAACCAGAAATCCGACAACTGCCAGCAGCAGCACAGCGCCAATGCGTTTTACCCAGATCATCCTGTATCCTTTAGTTGCTGAGCCGCATAATAGCTTAAACCCACCGATTTGTCCAAATTCTGCCAAAGCCGCTGGCACCCGGCGGCGCTTCGTGGCACACCATTCATGCAACATCTGCGGGGGGCATTCATGACCACATCATTCGGCAAAGGCTGCCATTTGCATCTGATCGACGGCTCGGCCTTCATTTTCCGCGCCTATCACGCCCTGCCACCTTTGACGCGCAAATCCGACGGCCTGCCCATCGGCGCGGTCAGCGGCTTTTGCAACATGTTGCAGCGTTATATCTCTGATAATTCCGGCCATGACGCCCCCACCCATGTTGCAGTGATCTTTGACAAGGGCAGCCACACGTTTCGCAACGATCTATACCCCGAATACAAAGCCAACCGCGAGGCCATGCCCGAAGACCTGCGCCCGCAAATGCCGCTCACGCGCGAGGCCACCCGCGCCTTCAACATCGCCTGCCATGAGATTGAGGGCTATGAGGCCGATGATATTATCGCCACGCTGGCCTGCCAGGCGCGCGATGCGGGTGGGCGGGTGACGATTGTTTCAAGCGACAAGGATCTGATGCAGCTTGTCGGCGGCGGGGTCGAGATGTTCGACGCGATGAAAAACCGCCGCATAGACGAAGAGGGCGTTGAGGAAAAATTCGGCGTGGGCCCCGAGCGCGTGGTCGATGTGCAGGCGCTGGCCGGTGACAGCGTGGATAACGTGCCCGGCGCGCCCGGCATTGGCGTGAAAACCGCCGCTTTGCTGATCAATGAATACGGCGATCTTGATACATTGCTGGCGCGCGCCGGTGAGATCAGCCAACCCAAGCGCCGCCAGACATTGCTCGACAAAGCCGATCAGATCCGGCTGTCGCGGCAGTTGGTTGAGCTTGATTGTGCCACACCTCTGGATTTCACTTTGGACGATCTTGAGGTGCATGATCCCGATCCCGAAACCCTGATGGCCTTCCTTGCCGAGATGGAATTTCGCACGCTAAGCAAACGCCTTGCCGATCAGCTAGGGGTAGAGCCGCCGGTCATTGCCGAGGCAGCCGCGCAAGGGGCTGAAGAGGCCCCCGATCAGCCCGCCATCGACCCCGATAAATACGAGCACATCAGCGATATGCCCGCGCTTGATAAATGGATCAGACGTATCACCGCGCGCGGGGTTGTGGCGGTGGATACCGAAACCACCTCACTCGATGAAATGCGCGCCGATCTGGTTGGCATCTCACTTTGCGTCGACGCCGGTGAGGCCTGCTATATCCCGCTCACCCATAAAGACGGCAACGCCGACGATCTTTTTGGCTCGGATAAACTGGCCGATGGGCAAATGCCCGTGGATCAGGTGCTCAGCGCCCTCAAGCCCATTCTTGAAGATGCCAGCATCCTCAAAATCGGTCAGAACATGAAATATGACGCCAAGATTTTCGCCCGGCGCGGCATTGATGTGGCCCCGATTGATGATACCATGCTGATGTCATATGTGCTGCACGCGGGCCTGCATAATCACGGCATGGATGCCCTAAGCCAGCGCTATCTCAATCACACGCCCATTCCGATCAAATCGCTTCTGGGTACCGGCAAATCCGCCATCACCTTTGACCGGGTGCCTTTAGGGGATGCCGTCAAATACGCCGCAGAAGACGCCGATATAACATTACGCCTGTGGCAGATTTTCAAGCCCCTTTTGCACCGCGCGCAAGTGACCACCGTTTATGAAACGCTCGAGCGGCCTTTGGTGCCGGTGCTGGCGCAAATGGAAATGAACGGTATCATGGTTGACCGTGAAACCCTCAGCCGCATGTCCAACGCCTTTGCTCAAAAAATGGCCGGGCTGGAAGCGGAAATTCATGCCCTTGCCGGCCACAGCTTCAACGTGGGCAGCCCCAAACAGCTTGGTGAAATTCTGTTTGACGAAATGGCCCTGCCCGGTGGCAAAACGGGCAAGACCGGCGCCTATGCCACCGGCGCCGATGTGCTTGAGGATCTGGCCACCGAGCATGAATTACCCGGCCGCGTGCTTGATTGGCGGCAACTGGCAAAGCTGAAATCCACCTATACCGACGCATTGCAGGATCACATCAACCCTGAAACCGGCCGGGTTCATACCTCTTATGTGCAATCGGGGGCGAGCACAGGGCGGCTGGCCTCGACCGATCCCAATCTGCAAAACATCCCGGTGCGCACCGAGGAAGGCCGCCGCATCCGCGAGGCCTTTGTTGCCGAGCCCGGCAATTTGTTGGTAAGTCTGGACTATTCCCAGATCGAGCTGCGCATTCTGGCACATGTGGCCCAAATTGACGCCCTGAAACAGGCCTTCCGCGATGGGCTTGATATCCACGCCATGACCGCATCCGAGATGTTCGGCGTGCCCTTGGATGAGATGACGCCCGAGATTCGCCGCAAAGCCAAGGCGATCAATTTCGGGGTGATCTACGGCATTTCCGGCTTTGGCCTTGCCCGCAATCTGCGCATTCCGCGCGCCGAGGCTCAGGGCTTCATCGACCGCTATTTTGAACGCTTCCCCGGCATCAAGACCTATATGGACGACACGGTGAATTTCGCGCGTGAACACGGGCATGTGCAAACCCTCTTTGGCCGCAAAATCCACACGCCCGAGATAGCCGCCAAAGGCCCCCGCGCCGGATTTGCCAAACGCGCCGCCATTAACGCGCCGATACAAGGCACCGCCGCCGACATCATCCGCCGCGCCATGATCCGCATGCCCGCGGCAATAGAAAACCTGCCGTGCCGGATGTTGCTACAGGTGCATGACGAACTGATTTTCGAGGTTGATGAAAGCGCCGTGGACGCCGTCACAGCCGCCGCCCGCGACATCATGCAAGGTGCCGCCCACCCGGCGGTGCATCTTGACGTGCCGCTGATTGTTGATGCCGGTCACGGCAAAAACTGGGCCGAGGCGCATTAGGGTCCGCCAAGACAGAAATTCAGATAAAACCGGGCGTGGCAAGAAATGCTGCCCAGTTCAGAAAGACCCGGCAACCGGTGTTTTCAGAAATTCTATCAGATCCGCTAGGTCCACCGGGGACATGCCCCATCTTGGCATGATCCGGTCAAGTCTGCCGCCATCGGGCTCAATACCTTGTGTAATCGCCCGCCCAAGGGTTTCATCGCTATACCCCTCATGGTCTCCGTGGCCATCTTCCTCATGCTCCCCGAACAACGCTACAAAGGTTAACGGCGGCGCGGAAATCCAGAACCGGGGCAATAAAAGTCCCCCCTGACGGTTTGTGCCATGGCAGGTAACGCAGCCGCCGCTGGCCATCATGCCCATGCCCATATTTCCCCCACGGGCATTTATCGCAAGCCCTGAAGCGCTTGTTGCCGTAAAATAAATGCGCTCACCATTGCTCTTGAATTCCGTTGGCCAGTTGCCGCGATAAACCGAAGCCAGCCACATCATCAGCACAACCAGAGCAATAACACCGCCCAACATCATACGCCATTTTCGCCTTGGCTTTTGCGACTTACTCATTTTCGGATATCCATTTCAAATATTGCAAACTGATCTGGCATCCTTGCCTACTCGGCAAGTAATTTCCTGTATTTCTCCGGGATTTGATTTTGGTTTAGCTTTTCCTGCTCCTCGGCATCATGAGCAAAGGCAATAAGATCAGCCAAATCCTCCCCTGACAGAGATATAACATCGCCAAATAAATCTTCCTGCATGGTTGTCATTGCCGACGCCCCGCGCCACATACGCGCCGCAAACTCAAAGGCATTCATCGGCGAGGGCATATCGGCGGCATTAAGGCTCGGTCCGATCTCTCCTCCGACATTATTCACCGAGTGGCAAACAACACATCCGGTTTCAACAAACAGATTTCGGCCTCGGGCGGGGTCCATACTCTGAACAACAAGTCCCATATCCTGCATCAGCGCGACCATCCTCTCAAGTTCCTCAGGAGATAGTTTCTCCATCGCCTCAAAATCATGTTCATGCTCATGGCCACCATGCTGCTCGCGCATCTGGTCCATCATCTGAATACCCATATCATGGTCAGTGTCAGCGGAATGGCCCGCACCGGCATAAACCACCTCAGGTAGGTTGATAGATATCACGGAAAAGATTAGGGCAGGAAATATGCGAAAACTGAAAGTCATTGTTCATCTCCTCTGCAGACGTCTCTAAGATTAAGTGGCTGCATCGCCATTTTCTTTGATTTATATCAAGGATACCTGAGGTTTTGTTTTATCGTTAGTTATCGCACCCCACCGATCGCCAGCCCTGTAAACAAAGCCCCTCCACCATGATCAGAGCCGGGAGCGTTGTTAATACTCCCGCAAAAGCCTCCCCAACCGCGGCAGCCGGTCATCAATACCCGCAAGCCTGAGACAATCCCACAGCATCGCCTGATTGCTGCAAATCGCTGGTTTGCCAAGCGCCTGCTCGATCTCGTCGATCACATCAATACTGCGAAGCGCGCCACAGCTCAGCAAAACCGCATCCGCGTCAGGCCGGTCAATCGCGCTTGCATAGTCAATCAGGTATTCCGGTGCCACCCGGATCATCTCGGTATCATAATTCAGGCCCATCCCGTGGCTGGCCAGCACCTCAAACCCGGCATTTTCCAGATACCGCGCCACATTGGCGTTGAGCTCAGGAATATAAGGCGAGCCCAGTACGATCTTCTTCGCCCCAACCGCCGCTAACGCCTTGCGCACTGCGCCGGCAAGGGTGGTGGTTTTGGCCCCCGGATGGCCTTTGGCCAGCTCGGCACAGGATTTCTCCTCGCCCACCGCCACGGTGCCCGAGGTGCAGGCAAAGGCAATCACATCCAGCCCGTCATCGGGCAAAATCCGCGCCGCCGCCGCACTCAGCGAGCCGCCCAACTGCGCCAGGCTTTCCGTGGATATTTCACGCGGCATCACCGCCCGGCTGAAATACGCGCCCACCCCGGCGGGCATGTGCCGGATCATGTCATCCTCAATGGTCTGTTCATTGGGGATCAGCACAAAGCCGATTTTGGCACGGGCATTTCGCCCCTGATCAAACCGCACCTTTCCAAGTACCGCCTGACGTGCCGCATCTGCCAAACTGTCGGGAATATTCATCATCGCAACTCCCCATATGATATGCGTTTCATCCTATACCAGATCGCACTTATTTCAATGATCGTGCATTCGCAGCCGATGCAAGCTGTTGACTCCGCCAAATTCGCCTGTATAGGTGCGCCTTCATTGGTGTTGGTGGCCCCCGCAAGGGGATGCCTGTCGGGAGCAATCCAGAGGACAACGCCCTTCATATCGTTAGAAGGAGAACAGCCGTGACCAAACGCACGTCTGCCAAATACAAAATTGACCGCCGCATGGGTGAAAACATCTGGGGCCGTCCGAAATCCCCGATCAATCGCCGCGATTATGGCCCCGGTCAGCACGGCCAGCGCCGCAAGGGCAAGCTCAGCGACTTTGGCCTGCAACTGCGCGCCAAGCAAAAGCTGAAAGGCTATTACGGCGATCTGACCGAAAAGCAATTCAAACGCATCTATGCCGAGGCCGAGCGTGTCAAAGGCGACACCGGTGAAAACCTCATTGGCCTGCTCGAGCGCCGGATTGACGCGGTTGTTTACCGTGCCAAATTCGTCGCCACGATGTTTGCCGCGCGTCAGTTCGTGAACCACGGCCATGTGCGGGTGAACGGCGAGAAGGTCAATATCCCCTCCTACCGGGTGAAAGAGGGCGACGTGATCGAAGTGCGCGACCGTTCAAAACAGATGGCCGTTCTGATCGAGGCCACGCAACTGGCCGAGCGTGACGTGCCCGATTACATCGACGCCGATCATTCCAAGATGAAAGCCACATTTGTCCGCACGCCGGGGCTTGGCGATGTGCCTTATGCGGTGATGATGGAGCCGCATCTCGTTATCGAATTCTACGCGCAGAACTAAGAAATATCATATTTCTGCCTAAAGCGTTTCGGCACCCATCTCCGAATAGAGAATTGCCGAAACGCTGCATTACCTATCAGCATTGTGGGCGTTTTGAGAAATCCTGTGCGGCTGGTTTTTCACAAAACACTTTGAGGCCGCGACGGGAAACCGCCGCGGCCTTTTCATTGCCTCTGGCCAAGGCTTTGCCACCCCGCTAGAACCGCCCATAGGAGTAACCAGTCATGACCAAAATCACCCCCCAACCCGGGATCATGCAGATCAAGCCCTATCAGGGGGGTGCGGCGCATGTTGAGGGCGTGGCCAATGTCATCAAGCTCAGCTCGAACGAAAATCCCCTCGGGGCCAGCGATGCCGCCAAATCCGCATTTGAGAAGGCCGCATTCAGCCTGCACCGCTACCCCTCGTCCGATCACCTTGCCCTGCGCATGGCCCTTGCTAAGGCGCATGGGCTGGATGCCAGCAGGATCATTTGCGGGGCCGGCAGCGATGAGATCATCGCCTTCCTCTGTCAGGCCTTCGCGGGGCCGGGCGATGAGGTGATCCATACCGAACACGGCTTTGCCATGTACCGCATCTCGGCTTTGGCCAATGGGGCCACGCCCGTTGAGGTGCCCGAGCGCGAGCGCGTGACCGATGTGGATGCCATCCTTGCGGCCTGCAACAAACGCACGAAACTGGTGTTTATCGCCAACCCCAACAACCCCACCGGCACGATGATCTGCGAGGCCGATCTGGCGCGTCTGGCTAAAAACCTGCCTGGTCAGGCGCTATTGGTGATTGACGGGGCCTATGCCGAATATGTCGAGGGCTATGATGGCGGCGCGGCCCTTGTCGAGGCCCATGATAACGTGGTGATGACGCGGACATTTTCCAAGCTTTACGGCCTTGGCGGTTTGCGCGTCGGCTGGGGCTATGGCCCGGCCAATGTGATCGACATCCTGAACCGCATTCGCGGGCCTTTCAATCTCAGCCACGCCGCTTTGATCACAGCCGAGGCCGCCCTGCATGATACCGATTGGGTGGATAAATGCCGGGCTGAAAACGCCCGCCTGCGCACCTGGCTGGCCGAGGCTCTGGCCGGGCACGGGGTGATTTCCGATACCTCGCTGGCCAATTTCATTCTGGCGCGGTTTGCCGACCGGGCCGAGGCCGAGGCCTGTTTCGAGCATCTGAATGCCGAAGGCCTGATCGTGCGCCCGGTTGCCGGCTATAACCTGCCCAACTGCCTGCGCATCACCATCGGAGATGAGCCCGCCTGCCGCCGGGTGGCCCACGCCGTTGGTGCCTTCATGGAGGGCCGGGCATGAGCGTGATCTATGACCGTGTGGCGCTGATCGGCCTTGGCCTGATTGCCTCGTCGATGTTCTGGGCGATGAAACGCGCGGGGCTTGCAGGCGAGGTCACGGGCTTTGCCCGCTCGGCCGAAACCCGCAAGATTGCCCGTGACATTGGCCTGTGTGACCGGGTCTGCGACAGTGCTGCCGAGGCCGTGGAAGGTGCTGATCTGGTGGTGCTTTGCGTGCCGGTGGGCGCAATGGAAAGCGTCATGCGTGATATTGCCCCGGCGCTCAAACCCGTTGCCACGCTCAGCGATGTGGGATCAGTCAAGCGCGCTGTGATTGAGGCGATCACGCCGCTTTTGCCCAAAGACGTGCATTTCGTGCCCGCGCATCCGCTGGCCGGAACCGAGCATTCCGGGCCAAAATCCGGCTTTGCCGAGCTGTTTGAAAACCGCTGGACCCTGATCGTGCCGCCCGAGGGCTGCGACCGCACCGCCGTTGAGCGGCTGACAAAACTCTGGCAGGGCATGGGCGCCCTTACCGATGAGATGGAGGCCGAACATCACGATCTTGTCCTCGCCGTTACCAGCCACGCGCCGCATCTGATT
The DNA here is from genome assembly GCA_021775255.1 of Roseovarius sp. GTDB lineage: Bacteria > Pseudomonadota > Alphaproteobacteria > Rhodobacterales > Rhodobacteraceae > Roseovarius. The sequence continues at coordinate 32,695 of JAJFIA010000019.1, read as the reverse complement.
GCCTACACAATGGTCGGCGTGGCCGATGATCTGCGCCGGGTGACTGATACTGAAGTGATCAAATATTCGGCGGCGGGCTTTCGCGATTTCACCCGCATTGCCGCCTCTGATCCCACCATGTGGCGTGATGTGTTTCTGAACAATCGCGAGGCTACGCTTGAAATTCTGGGCCGCTTCACCGAGGAACTTTTCGATCTGCAACGCGCCATTCGCGCCGGTGACGGCGATCATCTGCACGCCTATTTCACCCGCACCCGCGCCATCCGTCGCGGCATCATCGAGGCGGGGCAAGATACCGACGCCCCGGATTTTGGCCGGATCAAACACGATTGATGCGCTGGACGGTGATCATAGCCCTGGCCCTGATGGCCAATCTGGCACTGGCCGATGCGCCCTATATTTCCCTGCGCCCCAAGGCCCGGCCCGGATCCGAGCGCGTGGCATTTGCGCCGGTCGTTCCATCCCACACCGCGCCGTTTGTGTCGCTCCGCCCGGTTGCCCGGCCCATATTCTCGCGGCCCGCTGTTGCTCAGGTTGAGCCGGTTGTTCAGGATCAGCCCCGCCCCAAACCCCGCCTGACCCGCGACGAACGCCGCGCCGCCCGCAAAGCCCTCCGCCTGCAGGCCAAAGGCGCGGTATGTGGCGACAGCTCGATTCAGGGCGAAGTAATCGGCCGGGTGCCGGGCAAGCTGTCGGGCTGCGGTATCAACGATGCCGTGCGCGTCACCTCGATCAGCAATGTGGCACTCAGCCAAAGCTCGGTGATGAATTGCACCACGGCTAGAACCCTGAAATCATGGATAGATAACGGCCTCACGCCCGCTGTCCGCGGCAAGGGCGGCGGGGTTGTGCGCCTGAAGGTGGCATCGCATTACGCCTGCCGCACCCGCAACAGCCGCAAGGGGGCAAAAATTTCCGAACATGCCAAGGGCAACGCCATTGATATATCCGCGTTTCAGATGCGCGATGGCTCGGAAATGTCTGTGCTCAAGGATTGGGGGCGCGGATCAAAAGGCCGTAGCTTGAAACGCATCCACAAATCCGCCTGCGGCCCGTTCGGCACCGTGTTGGGGCCAAAATCCGACAGCTATCACCGTAATCATTTCCACTTCGATGTGGCGCGGCACCGGGGCGGCCCCTATTGCCGCTAATGCAAAACAAACTCCGGCGCGGGGCCTAAGGATACCGGCCCGGCAAACCAGTACCCCTGCTCAAACCTGAGCGGAATATCCACCGCCTCGGGATCATTTTCCGCCTGCGCCATCAGGCCAATGGCGTTTTCCACTGGTGCCGCCACCTCTTTGGTAATCGCCCCGCTTGAGACCGCCAGCGCAATAATATCCCGCCAGTTTCGCGCCCTGATAATGATCTCACCCGTGGCAATCCCCGCAGGGTCAATCTCCAGCTCCCCGCTTGCCTTCAGGTGCAACCGCCCCCATCGGGCCTCAACCTTGGTAATTTCAACATGCTGCGGTTGGGGCAGCGCGTTTTCTGCCAGTTTCCTGTCCCATGGCTTGTCAAACCTTACGCGCAAATCGGCGCTGATCTCGCTCACCTGTTTGGGCAGGGTTTGTTCCGGATCAAACGTCACCACAAGGGCGGCTGCGGGCGCAATCCCAACCGCCTCAAGCCCCAGCCGGTACTCCGCCCGCGTCCCCGCAATATGCTCAACTGCGAGGGCGATCTTTTCAACCGATGTGGGTTCAATCGCCTGCCGGGTTGGCACCACAATCAGCTCCTGCACCGTAAAAACCGCCCGGCCTAGCCCCAGCCGCGTGCTGGCCTCAAACTTCAGACTGGCGCGCATATCTTCGCTGGCAATTTCAAACCGGTCATCCGGGATTGTCAGAACCTGCGTATCCGGCCAGACGGCAATCAGATGATTGGGCTGATAACTCAGCGCAAGTATCTGAAAAAACGGGGCTTGCCATGCTATCCCCCGGCGCGGATCCGCCAGATGTATATCGCTGAACCCGGCATCAAACCGGTTGGGAAACCCCTGCACTGAAAAATCGGAATATTCTGCCGTCATGCCCCGGCTGCGCTGCTCCTGAAACCACGCCTCAAACCCGGCTTTTGATCCCCTCGCCCCGACAAACCAATAGCCCGCCCAAAGCGCCGCCGCGATTAAAATGAGTTTGAGCAAAAACTTCACGATGATCCCTCTTTCCTACCTCATGGCGATAGTGTTAACAGGCGCAAAGGGCAAGGATGTGTGACAATGACAATGTGGGTTTTTGGCTATGGATCGCTTTTGTGGAATCCCGGCTTTGACGTGCAGGAGCGCGTCATCGCCACCCTGCCCAACTATCACCGCAGCTTTTGCATGCGCTCCATTCACCACCGCGGATCTGATGAAAACCCCGGCCTCGTTCTGGCACTTGATGAGGCTGCGGGTACGCAATGCTGTGGCGTGGCCCTGGCCGTTGCCACCGCGCAGCAGGATGAAACCCTCGCATATCTGCGCGAACGCGAGCTGATCTCCTCGGCCTATCTTGAAAAACTTCTGATAATTGACCTGACGGATGGCCGGCAGGTTGAAGCAGTGACTTATGTGATTGATCCCGATCATGTGCAATATTGCGGCGGCCTGTCGCTGGATGAACAGGCCGGGATCATCGCACATGCGGTTGGCGGGCGCGGCCCCAACACCGAATATCTCTATAACACCGCCTCTCATCTTGATGAGCTGGGCATTGAAGATCCCGATCTGAACTGGCTGGCCCGGCGTGTGCGGCAGCTAAAAGCGTAATCCCTTGGCAACAACCGCGAAATAGTCGTAGGGTATGCCAATCAGAATGAGAGTCAGGAGCGTCCACATGCGCCAGCCGGACCGCGAGGCCGAGCCACATTTTTCCCATCCCTTCCGGCAGATCGTTATGATGCTGTTTTCGCTGGGGCTTGCGGGCCTTGGGGTGTTTGTCGCATTGCCCCGGGTTTTACCGGTGTTTGAAGCCAATCCATGGCTCAATGGCTTTATCGTCTTTGTCTTTGCCATCGGTGTGTTGGCCTGTTTCTGGCAGGTGATCACGCTGATTGGCTCTATCCGCTGGATCACCGGATTTGCGGCGCAAAATCCCGGTCATGAGATGGTCGCGGTGCCCTCGCTTCTGGCCCCTCTGGCCACCTTGCTCAGGGCGCGCGATACCCGCATGCAGATTGCCTCCTCCTCGGCCCGTTCGATTCTGGATTCCGTGGCGCAGCGCATAGATGAAGCCCGTGAAATCACACGGTATATCGTTAACCTGTTGATTTTTCTTGGCCTTCTGGGCACATTCTATGGCCTAGCCACAACCGTGCCGGCGGTAGTTGAAACCATCCGCGCTCTGGCGCCGCAAGAGGGCGAATCCGGGCAGGCGGTTTTTGCCCGGCTGATGTCGGGGCTGGAATCACAGCTTGGCGGCATGGGCGTGGCCTTTGCCTCATCCCTTCTGGGGCTTGCCGGCTCGCTGATCGTTGGCCTGCTCGAGCTTTTTGCCTCCCACGGGCAAAACCGGTTCTACCGCGAGCTGGAAGAATGGATGTCAACCATCACCCGCATTGGCCTTGCCTCCGGCGATGGCGATGGCGGCGCTGATCAGGATGCGCTGGTGCGGGTCATGGATTACATGGCCGAGCAGATGGAAGCCATGCAGATGCAGATGGTCATGTCCCAAAACAGTTCCGATGCTGATGATGAAGGCCGTGAAAAACTCAATGCTTTGCTGGTGTCGGTCAAATCCCTGTCGGATCAGATGGCCAAACCCAAGCCGCTTGATGCAACGCTGGAAAGGGTGGCACAGGGGCAGGAACAACTGATTGCACAACTCAGCGAGGCGGCTGAAGAAAGTTCAGGCGATGGCATGGATGCCGAAAGCCGGATGCGCCTGCGCTCGATTGATGTGCAGATGCTGCGTATCCTCGAAGAGCTCAGCGCCGGACGGCAGGAAACGGTAACCGAATTGCGCTCGGATCTGGCAAATCTGACCAAGGCGATTGTGCAGGTTCGCAATCAGTTGGGCGGCCGCGCTGCCCCGGCCCCGAAAACCCCGCCCGCCTCGGGGAACGGCTAAGCCATGGCCCTGTCGCGGCGCACGGGAACACGGTTTCAGGCTTCGATCTGGCCTGGCTTTGTCGATGCCATGACCGGGCTTTTGCTGGTGCTGATGTTCTTGCTGACCATCTTCATGGTGGTTCAGTATGTTCTGCGCGATACCATCAGTGGCCAGGAAACTGTACTCGATGAACAGGCCCGTGAATTGGATGAACAGGCCAGCGAACTTGACAAACTCTCGTCGGATGTCTCCGCTTTGTCCGAAGCCCTCGGGCTGGAGCGGGATCGCAGCGCCGATCTCACGGCCCAGGTCGGCACGTTGACCGCCACCATTGATGAAGCCGATACAAGGATTGCCAGTTTTGAAGAACAGGTCACAGCGCTGCTGGCCGAGCGCGATAATAATCTCGGCCGGATCGCCGATCTTGAAGGCGCGCGCGCCGATCTCATATCCGAAAAAGACGCGATGCAACTGGCACTTGCGGGCCTGCGCGATGAGGTCGACGCTCAGGCCGAAGCCGCCCGCCTTGCCGCCGCCCGGCGTCAGGCGCTGGATGCGCTTGTCGCCGATCTGCGAAACAAAAACGCCGATGCCGAACAGGCGCAGACCGATCTCACGCAACAGCTTGCCGATCTTGAAACCCGGCTCAGCGAAGAAGAAAAAACCCGTCTGGCCGAGGCCGCAGCCGCAAAGGCCCTGCGCGAAAGGCTCAAAAATGCCGATGCCGAATTGACCGCGATGACCCTGTCTTTGGAAGAAGAGCGCCGCAAAGCCGAGGAAACCCTGGCCATGCTGGCCGCCGCTCAATCCGCCAGCGAGGATCTCGATGTTCAGCTTGCCGCGGCCCTGCTGGCCCGTGATACCGCGCGGCAGGCGCTGGATCAAACGCAATCCGGCCTTGGGGAAAAAGACGCCGAGATTGCCCGGCTGCAAAAAGAGCTTGCCGCGGCAGTGGCGGCAAAAGAAGCGGTATCGGCGCAGGCTCTGGACGCCGATCAGATACGCAAACAATTGGCGGCGGCGCTGGCGGCAAAACTGGCGGCTGAGAAAACCGCAGAGGCGCAGCTCAGCCGGGCAGAAGAGCGTGCGGCCTTGCTGGCACAGGCCCGTGAAGAACTGGCAGGTCAGGCCGCGCTTGCCACGGATGCGCAAAAGCAGCAGGCGCTCCTCAATCAGCAGGTCGCGGCGTTGCGGCAGCAACTATCCGGGCTTCAGGGGCTTCTGGACGATGCCGAGGCCCGCGATGCGGCGGCGGATGTGCAACTGCAATCTTTAGGCAAAAACCTCAATATAGCGCTGGCCCGCGCGGCAGCAGAAGAGCGCAAACGCCGCAAACTGGAAGAGGAAAAAAGCGCCCTTCTGGAGGCCCAGACAGTGGATCTGCAAAAATACCGGTCTGATTTTTTCGGGCGGCTGCGCGATGTTCTGGGCACGCAGGAAGGGGTGCGGATTGTTGGTGACAGGTTCGTGTTCTCGTCCGAGGTTCTGTTTGCGCCGGGGCGGGCAGAGCTGTCAGACAGCGGCAAACAGCAAATCGCGAAAGTGGCCGGTATTCTGCAGAACATTATGGGCGATATCCCCGCCAATATTGATTGGGTACTTCAGGTGGATGGCCACACCGATACTGTGCCGATATCCGGCGGGAAATTTGCCGATAACTGGGAGCTGAGCCAGGCCCGTGCGCTTTCGGTGGTGCGCTACATGATTGATGATCTGGGCATGCCACCGGCCCGGCTTTCGGCCAATGGTTTTGGCGAATTTCAGCCGGTCAATATCGCCGACACCCCCGAAGCCCGGGCGCAAAACCGGCGGATTGAGCTAAAATTCACCGAGAAATGATCAAACGGTCAATCGCCTGCTCCCGCCGGTCTGAATATCACGGTATTCAGTAATTCCCGTACTCAAGAGCCAGACCATGCTCATATCTGCGGCTTGCCATTTGGCCTTAATCCGCTGTCAGCAGCGGCGGCTTTTTCTTGCCCATGATGCGCGGCTTTTGTGGCCCTTCCATCTCAAGCGCAATCTTGCCATCCTTGATGCCCACCTTGACAATGCCGCCCTTGGCAAGTTCGCCAAACAACAGCTCTTCTGCCAATGGCTTTTTGATATACTCCTGAATCACCCGGCCCAGCGGGCGCGCGCCCATCTTGTCATCATAGCCCTTGTTGGCAATCCATTCGGCGGCAGGCATGCTCAGCTCAATCGTGACATTCCGGTCCATCAACTGCGCCTCAAGCTGTAGCACAAATTTCTCAACCACCTGCATGATCACGTCCTTGTGCAGCGGCGCAAAGGAAATCACCGCATCCAGCCGGTTGCGAAATTCCGGTGTAAACGTACGCTCGATCGCGGCGGTATCTTCGCCTTCGCGGCGCTCGCGGCCAAAGCCGATGGCGGATTTGGCCATCTCAGAGGCACCCGCATTCGAGGTCATGATCAAGACCACATTGCGGAAATCCACGTTGCGGCCATTGTGATCCGTCAGGCTGCCGTGATCCATTACCTGCAACAGGATATTGAACACATCCGGATGCGCCTTTTCGATCTCATCCAGCAGCAGCACACAATGCGGATGCTGATCCACCCCGTCCGTCAGAAGCCCGCCCTGATCAAAACCAACATAGCCGGGCGGCGCGCCAATCAGCCGGGAAACCGCGTGTTTCTCCATATATTCCGACATATCAAACCTGAGCAGCTCAACCCCCAGATTATCCGCAAGCTGTTTTGCCACCTCGGTTTTGCCCACGCCGGTTGGCCCGGCAAACAGGTAATTCCCGATCGGTTTTTCCGGCTCGCGCAGCCCGGCGCGCGACAGTTTTATGGCCGAGCTTAGCGCCTCAATCGCCGGATCTTGGCCAAACACCACCCGCTTGAGCGATCTCTCAAGATCCCTGAGCACCTCTGCATCGTCTTTTGAGACATTCTTCGGCGGAATACGCGCGATTTTTGCCACCACCTCTTCAATCTCTTTGGTGCCGATACTCTTGCGCCGTTTTGATGCAATCACCAGATGCTGCGCCGCACCGGCCTCATCAATCACATCAATCGCCTTGTCGGGCAATTTGCGGTCATTGATATAGCGCGCGCTCAGATCAACCGCGCTTTTAATGGCGTCATTGGTGTATTTCACGCTGTGATGCTCTTCAAAATAGGGCTTCAGCCCCTGCAGGATTTTTACCGTATCTTCCACCGTCGGTTCCACCACATCAATCTTCTGGAACCGGCGTGAAAGCGCGCGGTCCTTCTCAAAATGCTGGCGAAACTCCTTGAAAGTGGTCGATCCCATGCAGCGCAGTTTGCCGCCCTGCAACGCCGGTTTGAGCAGGTTGGAGGCATCCATCGCCCCGCCCGATGTGGCCCCGGCACCAATCACCGTATGAATCTCATCTATGAACAATACGGCGTCGGGGTGATTTTCCATCTCCGTCACAACCGCTTTCAGCCGCTCTTCAAAATCCCCGCGATAGCGGGTACCGGCCAGAAGCGCGCCCATATCAAGCGAATAGATCGTTGATTTAGCAAGGATTTCAGGCGTCTCGCCCTTGACGATCCTATGTGCCAGCCCTTCAGCAATGGCAGTTTTCCCAACGCCGGGATCGCCCACCAGCAAAGGATTGTTCTTGCGTCTGCGGCACAGAACCTGAATGCAGCGCTCCACCTCGGAATTACGGCCAATCAACGGATCAATATCGCCTGCGCGGGATTTTTCATTCAGATCAACGCAGTATTTCGCCAGCGCCGATTCCCCGGCCTCAACCGCATCAGATCGCAGGCCTTCACCGGTGTTTTCATCCTCAGCGTCATGCGCCCCCGTAACCGGCCGCGATTCGCCAAATGTCGGGTTCTTGGCCACGCCGTGGGCGATGAAATTCACCGCATCATAGCGCGTCATATCCTGCTGTTGCAGAAAATAGGCGGCATTTGATTCACGCTCGGCAAAGATTGCCACCAGCACATTCGCGCCCGTCACCTCGGTCCGGCCCGACGATTGCACATGGATCGCCGCGCGTTGAATCACCCGTTGAAAAGCCGCCGTCGGCACCGCTTCCGAGCCCTCAATATCCGTGATCAGATTGGCCAGATCATCATCAATGAAATCCACCAGCGCACCGCGCAAATCCTCGGTATCCACCGAACACGCCTTCAGCACGCGGTGCGCGTCAGGCTCATCCAGCAGCGCCAGCAGCAGATGCTCCAGCGTTGCAAATTCATGTTGACGGGCATTGGCAAGCGCCAGCGCCGCGTGAATCGCCTGTTCCAGCGTGGTTGAAAATGAAGGCACGTTGATGCTCCTTCTGCTGAGGGCCGTTATATCATCAGCATGGCCCCATAGTATTAAAGTTTGGTCGATAAATCCGCCGCTTCAAGGTTTTTTTGTCAAAATCCCTGAAAATTTCCCGGATGTGATGAGATTATATTCCTGTTACATGCCTTAAAACCGGTCCTTCCGGCGGCGAATTTCGGCAAAAACTTCCCCCGGATCAGCGCCTGACATGCCCAGATTTGCCTGAATTTTCGCATTGCCAGCGCGCAAAAACGGGTTGGTTTCCAGCTCCTCTTTCAGGGTTGAAGGCACCGTCGGAAGCCCCTTGGCGCGCGCCGCATCTACCGTCTTAGCCCTTGATATAAGGGCTAAATTACCCGGATCAACCGTTAAAGCGAATTTTGCATTTGCCTGGGTATATTCATGGCCCGAGCACACAATCGTATCCTCAGGCAGCGCCGCAAGCTTGCACAGGCTTGCCCACATCTGCGGGAATGTGCCCTCAAACACCCGCCCGCATCCCAGCGCCATCAGGCTGTCACCGGTTAAAACAATTTTGCTCAAAGGAAAGTGATAGGCGACATGGCCCACCGTATGCCCCGACACATCAATAACATGGCATTCCTCCCCCCCGAAAATAAAACTCTCCCCCTCAGATACCGCTATATCCAGCGGTGGCAGACGTCCGGCATCGGCCATTGCGCCAACCACCTGCGCCGGGGCGGCGGCAAGCAGCTTTTCAAGCCCCTCAATATGATCCCAATGGTGATGCGTCAAAAGGATATGGCTCAGGGTCCAGCCCTTGTTTTCAAGGGCTTTGATCATCGGCCCGGCCTCGGGCACATCCACGGCTGCGGTCTCACCGCTGGCCGGATCATGCAGCAGATAGGCATAGTTATCCGACAGGCAGGGAATGGTAAGAAGTTGCAAAGCCATGGTATTTTCCTGTTTGCCGGTTAAAGCGTTTCGTGATCAATTTGGGTTGCGAATTGATCATGAAACGCCCTAAACATTTATTGGTTGCGCAGCGTTTCGCCATGTTTCTATTCCTAAAACAAGGCGAAACGTTTTAATATTACCCTCAGAGTGACCCAAGAAAGGCCCGTCTGCAATGCATCTTGACGTGCAGGAGCTGAGAAATTTCTATTACCGCAGCGATCTTGGCCGCGCGGCGCAAAAAACCCTGCGCGCCGAGATAGCCAAAATCTGGCCCGAGGCCAAGGGGCAGACGGTGGTGGGCTTTGGCTTTGCGGTGCCGTTTTTGCGGCCCTATCTTACCGATGCGCGGCGGGTGATTGCCCTGATGCCGGGGCCGCAAGGGGTGATCCGCTGGCCTTCGGATTTGCCAAACATCTCGGTGCTGTGCGAAGAAATTTTCTGGCCTGTTGAAACCGGCCATGTGGATAAACTGCTGGTCATGCACGGGCTTGAGACCAGCGAACAGCCCTCGGCCCTGCTGGAAGAATGCTGGCGCGTGCTTGGCCCCGGTGGCTCGGCTTTGTTTGTGGTGCCCAACCGCGCCGGGCTTTGGTCACGCAGCGATAAAACACCGTTCGGCTTTGGCCGACCCTATTCTCAGGGGCAGCTTGAAAGCCAGTTGAAATTACACAATTTCATGCCTGTCCGCCATGCCATGGCCTTGCACCAGCACCCCTCGCACCGGCGTTTCTGGCGCAAAACCGCGGACATGTGGGAGCGCCTGGGCGGCAAGCTTTCAGTTGTTGTGGTTGGTGGCGTTTTGATGGTCGAGGCCACCAAACGGGTACAGGCCCCCGGCGGCCCCGGCCTGCGCGAAGCGGTACGCAAGCCGTTGCGGGCGCTGGCCCCAAAACCCAAAGCCAAGCCGATATGAGCCTGGTGAACCGCCAAAATAATGAAAGCCGGGCAAACCGGCCTTTCAATCGGCCCTGATTTTCTCCAGCAGCCATTGCGCCCGCTCTATCTGTTCGTTGGCTATCTCAAGCTTGTGCTTGAGGCGCTCTTTTTTCGATTCTTTTATTGCCTGGGAAAGCTCATCCGCCAGCCCTTGCTTTTTGGCCATCAGCTTATGGATGATCTTTTCCACATGTTTTGGTTTGATCTTCTCAGCCTCACCGGATTCCAGGCGGCGGTTATATTCGTCCAGTTTTTCGATACTCTTGGATATTCCCATCAGACAGTCTCCGGTTTTGCTCTGAAGTGCCGGATAACCCCCCGGTATTTCATCTTTGTGACAATGTGCATTATTCAGTCAAAGCGGCATTTCCCGATGAAGCGCCCCTGATTTCATCCTCATCCAAAGCCAGAATCCTTTCAACCTCGGCCATGGCGCTCTCGGTCTCGCCATAATAGGTGCGCGCGGCATTGATCAGATCATGCATCGCGGCATAGGCATAGGCTGAATCGTTCAGATATGAGGTCGCGTCTTTCGCAGTCAGGCGATTGTCACGGATTAGCGCTTCAATGCGGGAACTGGCGCTCTTTTGATCAGTCTCAACCTGAACCATCTCCTGGTCAAGCCACAGGCTGCTGCGGTCTTCCGGATCGGCCTGTTCCAGTTTGCGGATCTCAACCAGAATGCGGGCAATCTCGGTGCGCAGATCATTGTAAAGACCGGTGATAACGCCATGCGGCCTTTGTGTAAAAGCGGTGGCATTGCGGCGCAGGTGCTTTATTGCCTTGACCGCGTGCACAACCTGCCCGGCGGCATCGCGCAACGCATAGACATTTTCCACCACTTCCCGTGGCAGATCCTTTGATCCGGCCCGGGTCGCGAATTCGACAATCGCGGCATAAAGCACCTTGATCCGCTGCTCGTAACGCTCGTTTATATCAATTTCAACCGGGGCGGTGCTGGCCTCAACCAATGCCGCCACATCCTGCGAGGCAAACAGATCATGCCGGTGCAGATTAAGCCCGTGCACGATCAGCTCAATCGCGTTTTCATAAAGGTGCCAAACCTCTTTGCGCATGGCAACCTGAATGGTCTGCGGAAATTCATCCACCGCCTTGGAAAGGTATTTCGGTTTGCTCAAATCCGGTACTGGCTCGGCAATCACGCGCTCCAGAAAATTGATCAGCTTTTTCATCATCGGCAGCATGATCGCCACCCCGAGCACATTGAAAACCGTATGAAACACCGCCAGCTTCAAGGTGAAATCAGTTTCGGATATGCCTAAATTCCTGCTGATCCAGTCGACCACCACCAGGATCTGACTCATGAAAATGAGGGCAACGCCGGCGGTGACCAGATTGAAAATCAGATGCGCCAGCGCCAGCCGCCTGCCCTGAAAATTGGCCGTCAGGGAGCCGATGATCGCCGTAACGGTCGTGCCGATATTGGCCCCGATCGCCAGCGCAAGCGCATTCTCATAAGATATTTGCGAAGCGGCCAGTGCCGTGATGATCAGCACAAGCGTTGCATGGCTCGATTGCATGACAACTGTCGCCGCCGCTCCGATCAGGGTATAGACAATCAACCCCCAAAACCCGGTCATGGCAAAGCGGGTCAGATCAAATTGATCCCGGAAGGCCTCGAAGCCTTCTTTCATGTGGTGGATACCAAGGAACAAAAACCCAAGCCCCGCCAGCACATACCCGGCCCCGCGCAGATATTTCGAGCGCTGGAATACCAGCACGATACTGACCGCCAGCATCGGCATGGCATAGGCCGAAATCTTGACCTTGAGACCAAACCCCGCCACCAGCCAGGCCCCGGTTGTGGTGCCGATATTGGCCCCGAAGATGATCCCGACCCCGGCCGCAAGTGAGATAAGCCCGGCGCTGATAAAGGATATGACGATCACCGATACCAGTGAACTTGATTGCATGATCGACGTCGAAATGATCCCGAAACTGAGCGATCTGGTGATTGACCCGGTGGTTTTTTCCAGAATATTTTCCAGAAAACCGCCGCTGAACATGCGGAATCCGTCTTCCATCATCAGCATTCCGAAAAGGAAAATGGCAACCCCGGCGGCAATTTCCTGAAAATTGCTGCTGGCCCAGAACCCAAGTGTCAGGATCAGCAGGATAATCGGTAATGTGATTATTCTTGCCAAGGGCTTGATCCTGCTCTGTTGCTTTTTTTCGGTTGCCTTATAATGTCAAGTCGGGTGGCATTGATCAATCTGCCATGAAAATCCGGTATTTGCCAGCGCGCAAGCGGTGTCAGGCCGCACATGCCTGCCGCCACTCCGCTTATGGCGCATGCGCCTGCCGGCTGTCTTTTGGCGCCTCAGCCCGGTCCGTCATGCCATAATCGCGGATCACATGCGCCACCCGCAGCCGGTAATCGGCAAACACGCCGCCGCGCCCCTTTGCCTGCGCCTTGCGATGGGCCGATAATGCCCGCCAGCGCTGCACCGCGGCTTCATCCTCAAACAATGACAGGCTCAGAAGCTTCGCCGGGTCGCTCAGGCTCTGGAACCGCTCAACACTGATAAACCCCTCAACCTCCTCCAACAGGGGCCGCAGGTTGGCGGCAATATCGAGATAGTCATCCTTGCGCCCCTCCGAGATGGTTACTTCAAATATCACAGCGATCATTTTTTGCCCCCTTCGGCCCATGCAGCAGCTTTAGAAATGTTTGGACCTGGCGCAACAAAAACCTGCAACAGCCGCCCGCCTCCCCGGCGCTAATTGGATATTAATACTCCGACTGCGCGTCACTCCGGGCACCGCGATTTCGCGGGTTTTGACCGGGATGCTACCAGGGCACGGCGCTCAGGATGTCTTGCACAAGCTTCCCGCACTTAGTGTATGATTTGTACGAAACGACGCAGCTGTGAAGCATACCAGATTGCACTTTGAATAAGTCCAGTCTAGACAGGATATATGGCAATTTCCGTTGAAACCTTTTTCCTTAATTCCGAAGCGCAAGGCACCCTTCAGTTGCAGATACAACAGATGGTTGCGCAGGGCATCCTGTCGGGCCGGTTTCGCAAGGGTGAAAAGCTGCCTTCCTCGCGCAAACTGGCGGATCATCTTGGCGTCAGCCGCATCACCGTGACCCTCGCCTATACCGAATTACTGGCCAATGATTACCTGTCATCCAAGGGTCGATCCGGTTACTATGTCTCTGATAATGCACCAGAACCTCCTGAATTTACCCCCGCTGAACCGGCCCGCGACAGCATCGACTGGGCCCGCGCCCTTGGCCGCCGGTTTTCCGGCGCTGAAGTGCCGGAAAAACCGCAGGACTGGTCGGCCTACCGTTATCCGTTCATCTATGGTCAGACCGATCCGGTTTTGTTTGATCACACCAACTGGCGGCAATGCGCCTTGCGGGCGCTGGGGCAGAAGGATTTTCAATCGCTGACCACGGATTACTTTGATCAGGACGATCCGCAACTGATCGAATTTATCGCCCGTCACACCCTTCCAAGGCGCGGCATCCTCGCGCAACCCGATGAGATTCTTGTAACATTGGGCGCGCAGAACGCCCTGTGGATGACCGCCCAAGTGCTGTTGACCCAGCGTCGGATCGCCGCTGTTGAAAACCCCTGCTACTATTCCCTGCGCACGATTCTTGAGCAATCGCGCTGCCGCGTTCAGCCGATAGACGTGGATCGCGACGGCCTGCCGCCCGAGGCCCTGCCGGATAAGGCGGATGTGATTTTCACCACCCCCAGCCATCAGGCCCCCACCGGTGCCACCATGCCACTGGGGCGCCGCAAGGCCCTTCTGGCCAAGGCGCGGGCCATGGATGCGCTGATCGTCGAGGATGATTACGAGTTTGAGCTTTCATTCCTCAGCGCGCCCTTGCCGGCGCTCAAATCCCTCGATACCGATGGCCGGGTGATTTATGTCGGCAGTTTTTCCAAGTCGATCTTTCCGGGGCTGAGATTGGGCTATATTGTTGGTTCCAAACCCTTTATTCGTGAATTACGCGCCCTGCGCACCAGCCTCTACCGACATCCTCCGGGGCATATGCAGCGCACGGCGGCGTATTTTCTATCGCTGGGCCATTACGACAGCCAGATCCGCCGCATGGGCCAGATATTTGCCGAACGCCGTAAGGTCATGGAACAGGCCCTGGTGGATCACGGCCTCACCATTGCCGGGCGCGGAGTGTTTGGCGGCTCGTCCTTCTGGATGCGCGCCCCTGACGGCGTGGACACCAAGGCGCTTGATCCGGCCCTGCGTCGCAAAAGCATTTTAATCGAACCGGCACTGTCTTTCTTTCACGGCAGGAATCCACCGCGCAATTATTACCGGCTGGCTTATTCCTCGGTTGCCACCAGCCGCATTGCCCCCGGAATTTCGCTGCTGGCGGATGAAATAAAACAGGCAGCGAAACTGGTCTAGTTCGCGCGGGTAACTGGCCCTATTCCCGACTCGCACAGCCTCCTAAAACAGCCTCAGCCCGTCGGGGGGTAACCCGATCACATATTATCTCAGGAGCCCTCAGATGAAAATGACAACCGAAGAGGCGTTTGTAAAAACCCTGCAAATGCATGGAATTGATCAGGCTTTTGGCATTATCGGCTCAGCCATGATGCCGATTTCGGATATCTTCACCAAGGCCGGAATCACCTTCTGGGATTGCGCCCATGAAGGCTCGGGCGGGATGATGGCCGATGGTTTCACCCGCGCCACTGGCAAAATGTCGATGATGATCGCGCAAAACGGGCCGGGCATCTCGAACTTTGTCACCGCCGTGAAAACCGCCTATTGGAATCACTCGCCGGTGCTGCTGGTGACGCCGCAGGCGGCCAATAAAACCATCGGCCAGGGCGGCTTTCAGGAAATCGAACAGATGAACATGTTCGCAGATTGCGTCGCCTATCAGGAAGAGGTGCGTGATCCGACCCGCATGGCCGAAGTCCTGAACCGGGTTATTTTACAGGCCAAACGCGCCTCTGCCCCGGCGCAGATCAACGTGCCGCGCGATTTCTGGACACAGGTGATTGACATCGAGCTTCCGCAGATTGTCGAGTTTGAACGCCCCTCGGGCGGCGAAGAAGCCCTCAAACAGGCGGCCGAGCTGCTGTCGAACGCAAAATTCCCGGTGATCCTCAATGGGGCCGGCGTGGTTTTGGGCGGCGCGATTGGCGACACGATCAAGCTGGCAGAACGCCTTGATGCGCCTGTATGCGTGGGCTATCAGCATAATGATGCCTTCCCCGGTTCGCACCCTATGTTTGCCGGGCCACTTGGCTATAACGGCTCAAAGGCGGGGATGGAGCTGATCTCAAAAGCCGATGTGGTGCTGGCCCTTGGCACGCGGCTTAATCCGTTTTCAACATTGCCCGGCTACGGCATTGATTACTGGCCCACGCAGGCCAAGATCATTCAGGTTGATATAAACCCTGATCGCATTGGTCTGACCAAAAAGGTCACTGTCGGGATCATTGGCGATGCCAAAAAAGTGGCCAATTCGATCATGGACGGGTTGTCAGATACGGCCGGTGATGCGGGCCGTGAAGAGCGCAAAGCCTTGATTGCCAAAACAAAATCTTCATGGGCGCAGGAACTGACCTCGATGGATCACGAAGAGGATGATCCCGGCACCACCTGGAACGAGCGCGCCAGAGGGGCCAAGCCTGACTGGCTCAGCCCGCGCAAGGCGTGGCGTGCCATTCAGGCCGCACTGCCCAAGAATGCGATCATCAGCTCGGACATTGGCAACAACTGCGCCATCGGCAATGCCTATCCTTCATTTGAAGAGGGCCGCAAATACCTGGCGCCGGGCCTGTTTGGCCCTTGCGGCTATGGCCTGCCCGCGGTGATTGGCGCCAAGATTGGCTGCCCCGATGTGCCGGTTGTGGGGTTTTCCGGTGACGGCGCGTTCGGGATTGCCGTGACAGAACTCACAGCAATAGGCCGCGAGGAATGGCCCGCCGTGACGCAGATCGTTTTCCGCAACTACCAATGGGGCGCGGAAAAGCGCAACTCGACCCTTTGGTATGCCGATAACTTTGTCGGCACCGAACTGGATGAGCAGGTATCCTATGCGGGCATCGCACAGGCCTGCGGGCTGCATGGCGTTATTGCCCGCACCATGGACGAGCTGACCGCCGCGCTTGATCAGGCGATCAAGGATCAGATGGCCGGCAAAACCACCCTGATCGAGGCGATGATCAATCAGGAACTGGGCGAACCCTTCCGCCGTGACGCGATGAAAGCGCCGGTTGCCGTGGCCGGTATCAGCGCCGCGGATATGCGCCCGCAGAAAGTCTGAGGGTTGATGGGAGCGCAGCAGATGACACTCACACCGCTTGATCTGCTGCTCTCCCAGCCCCCGGCCACGCGCCCGGTTGTTGCCCTAAGCGAAGGCCAGGATCCCCGCATTATCGCGGGGGCGCTGGCCGCGCGTCATGCCGGGATTGCCGATGTGATCTTAATCGGCGATGCCAATGACATCCGCGCGGGGCTTGAAGCGCAGGATGCCGCTGAGGGCGGTGGCATAACCATTCACGATCCCGCCACATCGCCCTTGAGTGATGAGCTTTCAACCGCCTTTCATGACCTGCGCCGCCATAAAGGTGTGAATGCGGATACTGCCCGCAAAGCTGTGCAAACCCCGCTGATCTATGCCGCCATGCTGGTGCGGATGGGCCATGCCGCAGGCACGGTTGGCGGCGCTGTCGCCGCCACGCCAGATGTGGTGCGCGCCGCCCTTCAGGTGATTGGCAAAGCGCCGGATGCCCCGATGGTTTCCAGCTTTTTCCTGATGTATCCGCCGGAAAATGCCACGCCTCATGCACGCGCCATGCTCTATTCCGATTGCGGGCTAGTGATTGATCCCACGGCGGATGATCTGGTGGCGATTGCCAGTGCCTCTGCCATCTCATGCCGGGCGTTGCTGCGACAAGAGCCAAAGATCGCCATGCTGTCTTTCTCGACCAAAGGCAGCGCCGCCCATGGCAATGTGACCAAGGTGTCTGAGGCCACAGCAAAGCTGCGCGCCGCGCATCCTGATCTGCAAATTGATGGAGAATTACAGTTTGACGCGGCTTTTGTGCCCGTTGTCGGAGCAGGCAAAGCACCGGGATCAGAGGTGGCGGGGCAGGCCAATGTGCTGATTTTCCCCAATCTTGATGCGGGCAATATCGGCTATAAAATGACCCAAAGACTGGGCGGGTATGCCGCCATAGGCCCGATCCTGCAGGGGCTGGCAAAGCCCGCCAATGATCTGTCGCGCGGGTGTTCAGCGGAAGATGTCACTCAGATGATCGCCGTTACCCTGCTTCAGGCCAGCAATTTAACAAAAAAATAGTCGTATCTGATATGGCTGAACGGAATAATTTTCCACCAAACCCAGTTAAACAAGAAAACGGTCGCAGGGGCGTGAAATCTGTCCTAACCTGCACCGAGCGAAGACAGGGAAGAATTCATGACCCATCACCAGCCAAAGATTGAGACCTCACCGAAGGTCTCGGATGAGATACGCCAAACCACCTGTTACATGTGTGCCTGCCGCTGTGGCATCAATGTGCATATGAAGGATGGCAAGGTGGCTTATATCGAAGGCAACCGCGATCATCCGGTCAACAAGGGTGTGCTTTGTGCCAAGGGCTCTGCGGGCATCATGCAGGTCAATGCGCCGTCGCGTTTGCGCGCGCCGCTTAAACGGGTTGGCCCGCGTGGCTCGGGCGAATTTGAGGAAATAAGCTTGGATGAGGCGCTGGATATCGCCACCGGCTGGCTTGGCCCGATTCGCCATGAAAACCCTGAAAAGCTCGCGTTTTTCACCGGTCGCGATCAGTCACAATCCTTCACCAGCTTTTGGGCGCAGAACTTTGGCACGCAAAATTACGCGGCCCATGGCGGGTTTTGCTCGGTCAACATGGCGGCGGGCGGCATTTACACCATGGGCGGCTCATTCTGGGAATTTGGTCAGCCCGATTGGGATCATACCAAGCTTTTCATGCTGTTTGGCGTGGCCGAGGATCACGACAGCAACCCGATCAAAATGGGGCTGGGCAAGATCAAAGCGCGGGGCGCGCGGGTCATTGGGGTTAATCCTATCCGCTCGGGCTATAATGCCGTGGCGGATGATTGGGTGGGGATCACACCGGGCACCGACGGGCTGTTTATCCTGTCGCTTGTTCATGAGCTGATGAAGGCCGGCAAAATTGATCTGGATTATCTGGCGCGCTACACCAACGCGCCGGTTTTGTTGAACGGCGATGAAAGCTCGCCCGAATTTGGCTTGTTTTTGCGCAACAAAGACGGCAAACCACAGGTGATTGACCGCAAAACCGGTAAGCTCACGGCGTTTGATAAGCCCGGTGTGCGCCCGGATTTGCATGCCACTTATCGCCACGACGGTATCACCCATCGCCCTGTCATGCACCTGATGGCCGAGCGCTATCTTGATGCGCAATACGCGCCCGAGGCCGTATCTGAGCGTTGCGGCATCAAGCCCGGAAAAATCCGCGCCATCGCGTCCGAGCTGGCGCGCGTGGCATTTGATGAAGCGATTGAGCTTGATATCGCATGGATAGATTTTCGCGGCGAAAAGCATAAAAAAATGATTGGCCGCCCGGTGAGCTTCCACTCCATGCGCGGTGTCAGTGCGCACTCAAATGGCTTTCAGACCTGCCGCGCCCTGCATATCCTGCAAATCATTCTGGGCAGTGTCGAAGTGCCCGGCGGTTTTCGGTTCAAGCCGCCCTATCCCAAACCGGTCGAGGCGCATCCCAAACCGCATTTTGGGGTGAATCCCGACAGCGCGCTAAACGGTCCGCATCTGGGTTTTGTGCGGGGGCCGGATGATCTGGCACTCAAGGATGACGGTAGCCCGGCGCGGATCGACAAGGCGTTTACCTGGGAAAACCCGATGTCCAGCCACGGGTTGATGCATATGGTGATCTCAAACGCCCATGCGGGGGATCCTTATAAAATCGACACGCTGTTCATGTATATGGCCAACATGTCGTGGAATTCGTCGATGAATACCGGCGGCGTGATGGAGATGCTGACCGATAAAGATGAAAATGGTGATTATGTCATCCCGCATATCATCTATTCCGATGCCTATTCATCGGAAATGGTCGCCTATGCCGATCTGATCCTGCCCGATACCACCTATCTGGAGCGCCATGATTGCATCAGCCTGCTGGATCGCCCGATTTGCGAGGCCGACGGTGCCGCCGACGCGATCCGCTGGCCGGTGATCGAGCCTGACCGCGATGTGCGCGGCTTCCAATCCGTCTTGATTGATCTGGCCAACCGTTTGAACCTGCCCGGATTTACCGATGAGGATGGCAAAGCCAAATGGGCTGATTACGCCGATTACATCGTCAATCATGAACGCCGCCCCGGCATTGGCCCCTTGGCGGGCTTTCGCGGCGATGGCACAGAATTTGGCCGTGGTGAGGTCAATCCGGATCAGCTTGAGCGCTATATCGAAAACGGCGGCTTTGCCGTGCATCACATCCCTGAGAATGCCAGCTATTACAAGCCATGGAACACTGCCTATCAGGAATGGGCGGTAAAAACCGGCATCTATGACAGCCCGCAGCCCTATCTGTTTCAGCTCTATTCCGAGCCAATGCGCCGGTTTCAGCTCGCTGCCGAAGGCCACGGGGATCGACAACCGCCCGATCATCTGCGCGATCAGATCAAAACCACCATGGACCCGCTGCCGATCTGGTACGCACCGCTTGAAGATGCCCAGGTGGATTTGGATGAATATCCCGTTCACGCGCTCACGCAACGACCGATGGCGATGTATCATTCATGGGGCACACAAAACGCATGGCTGCGGCAGTTGCACGGGCGCAACCCGCTTTATGTGCCCACCAAAATCTGGGAGGCAAATGGCTTTACCGATGGCGATTGGGCTAAGGTCTCATCCATTCATGGGACAATAACCGTGCCGGTCGCCCATATGGCGGCCTTGAATGAAAACACCATCTGGACATGGAATGCGATTGGCAAACGCAAAGGCACATGGGCATTGTCTGAGGATGCCCCCGAAGCCAGCAAAGGCTTTCTGCTCAATCACCTCATTCATGAACTGCTGCCGCCCAAAGGCGATGGGATGAGATGGTCAAACTCTGATCCGATTACCGGTCAGGCGGCGTGGTTTGATTTGCGGGTCAAGATTGAAAGAACCAATGCACCGGATGAATGCCAACCTGCATTCGACCGGATCAAATCGCCGGTTGGGCAAGGGCCGGATGAATTGAAATGGAAGGTTGGCAAATGATCGCTACCAAAACTTTTAAAAAAAGTTTTGCCAAAAGTTTAGTTCAAAACTTTTGCAGCACAGTCCTTCATCGGAGATCAAAATGACAATGCTTCCCGAGACGACCACCCGCAAGCTTGGTCTTGTGATTGATCTTGATACTTGCGTCGGCTGTCATGCCTGCGTGATCTCCTGTAAAGGCTGGAATACCGAAAACTATGGCGCGCCGCTGTCGGATCAGGACCCATACGGTGCCAACCCGTCAGGCACATTCCTCAACCGGGTACACAGCTACGAGGTGCAGCCCGAGGTTGGCGCTGCGCAGCTCGTGCATTTTCCCAAATCCTGCCTGCATTGCGAAGACGCGCCTTGTGTGACCGTCTGCCCCACCGGGGCGAGCTATAAGCGCGCTGAAGACGGCATTGTTCTGGTCAACGAATCAGATTGCATCGGCTGTGGCCTTTGTGCCTGGGCCTGTCCTTATGGGGCGCGTGAGATGGACGCCGCAGAGGGCGTGATGAAGAAATGCACCCTTTGTGTGGACCGGATTTATAATGAAAACCTGCCCGAAATTGACCGTGTTCCCGCCTGCGTGCGCACCTGCCCGGCAGGGGCCCGGCATTTTGGCGATTTCAACGATCCTGAAAGCCATGTCTCACAGCTTACTGCCGAGCGGGGCGGCATGGATCTGATGCCCGAGCAGGGCACTAACCCCGTGAACAAATACCTGCCCCCGCGGCCCAAAGATGAGATCGACCAGATTGATATTCTGGCGCCTTTCCTTGAGCCGGTGGTGCAAGAGCCCAAGGGCTTCCTGGGTTGGCTCGATAAAGCGCTGGAGAAAATATAATGCATCCGTCCCCTTCAGTTATCATTTTCACAACCTGCTCGGGCCTCGGGTTTGGCCTTCTGGCATGGCTTGGATTTGGTCTGCCGGATGTCACCGGCTGGGTCGCATTTGCCTTCTTTGCCGTGGCCTATCTGCTGGCGGTTGGCGGGCTTTTGGCCTCCACCTTCCACCTTGGTCATCCTGAACGCGCGATGAAAGCCTTCAGTCAATGGCGCTCAAGCTGGCTCAGCCGCGAAGGCGTGGCGGCGGTCGCGGCTTTGCTGGTCATGGGGGCCTATGCCGGATTGCTGATTTTCTTTGATATACGCATCATGGTTCTGGGCTGGATTGGCGCGGTGTTATCGGTGTTGACAGTTTATGCCACGTCGATGATTTATGCCCAGCTTAAAACCGTGCCGCGCTGGAACAGCATCCTGACACCGGCGCTTTTGCTGGCGATCTCAATCTCAGGCGGCGCATTGCTTGCCGGTCAGATCACTGAGGCGCAGGTTTTGCTGCCCATCGCCGCAATTATTCAACTGATCTGGTGGACACGCGGCGATCTGGCTTTGATGCAAAGCGGCACAGATATGGCCACGGCCACCGGGCTGGGTAAAATCGGCAGGGTGCGTGCCTTTGAGCCGCCGCATACCGGCACAAATTATCTGCTGCGTGAACTGGTCTATCAGGTTGGGCGCAAGCATGCCATCAAACTGCGGGTGATAGCATTTGTGCTTGGCTATGCCCTGCCTGTGCTGTTGATTTTGCTGCCGTTTGGTCATGCTCTGGCGGCGCTGGCCGTGCTGAGCCATCTGGCGGGGATTGCCACATCACGCTGGCTGTTCTTTGCCGAGGCCGAGCATGTGGTGGGCCTGTATTACGGCAAACGGTGAAGCGAGGCCGCCTGTAAGGGCGGATGAGCAGGCCTGGCGCTCCGCCCGTTCGGCCCGGAAACGCTCCCCCGGAGCGTTTCTTTTTCGGGCCTCACCCCCAGCCATCTGTCCATTCGTCGTAGACCGGCTTGATCCGCCTCTCGCGGAACCTGATCCAGCGCACGCGGATGCCCCAATAGAGCCCGGCCAGAACTGTCAGGAAGGCAATCTTGAACCACGGAATGATCCGCACATCGGGGCCTTCTACCGGCCAGATCGAAATGGCATTTGGATAGATTGACAAAAGCTTACTGCGCCAGCCGTAATGCCGCACCATCACCCATTGCGGATCGGCGGCTGTAGACACCAGATTCGAGGCATCCGCCTGCAGGTTCGCGGTATCGAACTTGAAATAGGGCGGCCAGCCCCAATCGGTATCTTCATTGCGGTAGATCATCGGCTTGTCGTTGGTGCCAAAGGTTTCAATCATGAAAACATCGCGGCCCCGCGCGGTTGTGCCGCCCGCAGCCTCATTTGACCAGAATATAGGATATTTGATCGGCGATATGCGCGAATAGGTGTCGGTGATACGCGCCACATCATGCTGCGGCAGGGTATAATGCAGGAACGCCCCGACGATCAATAAGATCAGCACCCGCAATCCCCATTTAATATAGACCATCAAACCCGCCTTTTTCTGCCATTTCATGCCACCAACCGGACAGGCTCAAGATTTTTCTCGCATCTTTCGGAACCCGTGTTACCTTTTCCCAGTCTACAATCAAAATTGAATGGGAGAAAACTATGTGTGATGCATGTGTGATGAATGCCGTAAAAAACAAGATGCTGTCACGGCGGGAATTTTTCACAACCTCGGCGGCGGTCGGTGCGGCGGCAGCACTTGGAACGGCTATGGCCCCGCCTGCTCTGGCTGCCGGACAAAGCCATGTTGAGGATCTGACCCATGACCTGCATGCCGGTTTCCCCACGTATTTTGGCGCGCCGGGGATCGAGCTGAAACAAAAATTCAACTTCGCCGATAATGGCTTCAACCTGATGACCATGGACCTCAATGAACATACCGGCACCCATATTGACGCGCCGTATCATTTCTCGGCCGATGGGGCCACGGTTGAACAGATCCCCGTCAGCAGCCTTGTTGCGCCGTTGTGCATCATTGATATTGCCGCGCGTGCGGCTGAGGATGCCGATGCGCAGGTTACGCCCGATGACATCAAGGCCTGGGTCGCCGCCAATGGTGACATTCCCGATAACGCCTGTGTGGCGATGCATTCAGGATGGTCAGGCAAGGCCGAAGGCGATGGATTTCGCAATGCCAAGGACAATGTGATGCATTTCCCCGGCTTCCATGTGGAGGCAGCGCAGATGCTTCTGGAAACCGGCGCGCAATCCATTGGGGTTGATACATTGTCACTCGATCACGGCAAATCAGCCGATTTTGCTACCCATTATGCCTGGCTGCCCGCCGGGCGCTTTGGCATCGAATGCCTGGCCAATCTCGATAAGCTGCCTGCGGCGGGGGCCTCGGTTATTATCGGCGCACCCAAGCATCGCGGCGGCACCGGCGGCCCTGCGCGTATTTTCGCCATGGTCTGACCCATTACCCCAAGCCCCTTTGCCGGGGCTTGGGTTTTGTCGCCTGCTTCGCTATACCTTTGAACATAGTTCAGAGAGGGCGAGGGCCAATGACGGGCAAGGTTGAAAAGCGTCGCGGCGCGCTTCGGGAAAAGCTGATCGACATTGCCGAAACCCGCATCCGTGAGGATGGGATAAGCGCCATCAAAGCCCGTGATCTGGCCAAACGCGCCGATTGTGCCGTGGGGGCGATCTATAACGTCTTTGACGATTTGCACGACATCATCATCGCCGTTAATGGCCGGACGTTTGCGCGCCTTGGCCATGCCGTGGCGCAAAGCCTTGTGGACAAAAAGGCCCTGCCCCCCACCGAGCGGCTGATTGCCATGTCCTGTGCCTATCTTGAGTTTGCCGCAAGCAATCCCAAACTCTGGCGCACGCTGTTTGATGTGCGCATGACCAAGGATATGGATGTGCCGCAATGGTACATGGCCGAGCTTGAACGCCTGTTTGGCTTTATTGCCGGGCCGGTGCGCGAATGCTTTCCAGATATGTCCGGGCCTGAGGCGGGCCTGATGACCCGCGCCTTGTTTTCCTCGGTTCATGGCATTGTTTTGCTGGGGCTGGAAAACCGGATTTCCGGTGTTCCGGAGGATCAGTTAGAGCATATGATTGCGATGATCTTGCGGCAAGTTACCAGCCACGCCTGCAATATCCGGCTTTACCCAACCACATTAAATTCAGGCCCGTAAGGATAGCCGGTGATGTTTTCATGGCCATCCTCGGTGATCACCAGAATATCATGCTCGCGGTAGCCGCCCGCGCCGGGCTGACCCTCGGGCAGGGTCAGCATCGGCTCCATCGAGATGACCATGCCAGGCTCAAGCACCGTGTCGATATCTTCACGCAGTTCCAGCCCGGCCTCGCGGCCATAGTAATGCGACAGCACCCCGAATGAATGGCCATAGCCAAAGGTCCGGTATTGCAGCAACTGGCGCTCAGCCAGGAAATCATTGATCTTGTGGGTCACCTCGGCACAGCTTACGCCGGGTTTGAGCAGCGACATGCCATATTCATGCGCCGCGACATTGGCCTGCCATATCTTCAGGCTGGCCGGATCAGCCTCACCCACAAACATCGTGCGTTCAAGCGCCACATAATAGGCTGAGATCATCGGAAAAGCATTCAGGCTGAGGATGTCGCCATGTTGCAATTCCCGCGCCGTGACCGGGTTATGTGCGCCGTCGGTATTGAGGCCAGACTGGAACCAGACCCAGGTATCGCGGTATTCGGCATCGGGAAACACCCGCGCAATTTCAAGCTCCATCGCGTCACGGCCGGCCATGGCCACATCTATTTCGCGGGTGCCGGCCTTTACCGCCTCGCGGATGGCATAGCCGCCCACATCGGCCACCTTGGTACATTGCCGGATCAGGGCAATCTCGGCAGGGCTTTTATGCATGCGTTGGCGCATTGTGGCCGGGGCCAGATCAACCATGATGGCGGGTTTGAGGAAATCCTCCATCTTGTCGCGCTGCACCAGCGTCAGGTGATCGCCCTCATAGCCGATCACTTTGCCCGCGCCGGTGACTGTAAGGATCGCCCGCCAGTAATTATCGCGCTGCCAGTCGGTATAGGTGATGTTATCGCCATGACAGCGGCGCCAGGGCTGGCCCGCGTCAATGCCCGCCGAGATGGTCACGCTTTCAGTGGCGGTGACAACCAACCCATAAGGCCGCCCGAACGAGCAATAAAGAAAGCCGCTGTAATAGGCGATATTGTGCATCGAGGTGAAAACAGCGGCGTACACGCCGGTTTCTTCCATGATCTTGCGCAGGCCCTTGAGGCGCGCTTCATATTCAGACGGGGCAAAAGGCAGCGGGGCCTTTTCACCATTATGCAGGCGGTACATTTCAGGACGTGAAGTCATTTCGACCCTCCTTAAAAAGAAAGATCCCGGCGTTCAGGAGGTTTTGAATTTTGCGCCATACCCCATCCGGGCGGGCGACGCCATCGCCCCGGCTGCAGGTCTTTCTTGCTGATTCCTGAAAATCTGGCAAGGTGTTTTACGACAGAGATCAGGATTTTACGACATGCGCATTAAACCCGGACCCCGTAACCTGATCACCGATGTGCCCGGTCTGTTGGTGGGCAATGCCTCGGATGCTGTGATCAAAACCGGTGTGACAGTGCTGATTGCCGATGCGCCCTTTACCGCGGGCGTTCACATCATGGGCGGCGCGCCCGGCACCCGTGAAACCGATCTGCTGGCCCCCGACAAAATCGTTGAGCAGGTGGATGCCTTGGTGCTGTCGGGCGGATCGGCCTTTGGCCTTGATGCGGCCTCAGGCGTGATGGACGGGCTGCGCGCGATGGGCCGGGGCTTTGCCGTGGGCGATCACCGCGTGCCGATTGTTCCCGGTGCCATTCTGTTTGATCTGGCCAATGGCGGTGCAAAGAACTGGGATGAGAACCCCTATAAAGCCCTTGGTCAGCAGGCCTTGGCCAATCGGGCGCAGGATTTTACGCTGGGCAGCATTGGCGCGGGCACCGGGGCGACCACGGCCAATCTCAAGGGCGGGCTTGGCTCGGCGTCCATCATCCTGCCCTCGGGCCACACGGTTGCAGCGCTGGTGGCGGTGAATGCGCTTGGGTCAGCCACGGTGGGGGATGGCCCGCATTTCTGGGCGGCACCGTTTGAGCTGGGCGCTGAATTTGGCGGGCTTGGGCCCGCGCCAGCCTACCCGGATATGCAAATGCCTGCCACAAAGCTTGCCCCCCATGCCAATACCACCATTGGCATTGTCGCCACCGATGCG
This sequence comes from Roseovarius sp., assembly GCA_021775255.1. Classification (GTDB taxonomy): domain Bacteria; phylum Pseudomonadota; class Alphaproteobacteria; order Rhodobacterales; family Rhodobacteraceae; genus Roseovarius. The sequence goes on along the minus strand of JAJFIA010000019.1, from coordinate 6,160 downwards.
GCGCTGACACAGGCGCAATGCACAAGGCTGGCAACGGCAGCCCATGACGGCATTGCCCGCGCGCTGATCCCGTCGCACACGCCGTTTGACGGAGATCTGATCTTTGCGGTTTCAACCGGGCAGGCACCTGCCGATGATCTTGTGATGCTTGGACATGTTGCCGCCACCTGCATGGCAAGGGCGATTGCACGCGCTGTTCATGCCGCCACATGGGCGGAAAAGGATAAATATCCCTGCTGGTCAGATCTTTAGGCCCGGTTGGCAAAGGCGCATTATCAGGCGATATTCCTGATTGAGATCTCGATTGCATGCAAAAATGAATGCGCGGATGAGCTGGCAGACATCAGCAGAAATTCATCGTCGCCGGTGCGGATGATCAACGTGCCAAGATGCTCCATCGTGGTGCGGGCCGTGTCATTTACGGCAAAGGCCTGGCCGTGCAGGTCAATCGGGCAGATGCGCTCAAGCACGGTGCGGGCTTTGGGGCCGGACAGGATCAGCCCGGTCCAGACATCGGTCTGATCGGTGGTATAGGCGGCATCTTTGAGCTTTTTGGCCACGAACGATTCGGCATCAGGGGTGGCATGGCTGAAAATCACAAAACCCTGATCAAGGCTCATGCGTACCAGCCGCACGCTTTTGGACAGCACCGATTTACCCACATCCGGCAGGGCCTTGCCAAAAGCGGATTTGATCGCCTTTAGCGCCGCCGCTTCACCGCCCAGCGGCAGGGCAATGGATACCACCGCGAAATCAGCGGGGGCAATCAAACTGACGCCCTCAAAGCTTTGGTCATACAAGGCAAGCGGCGGGGCAGAGATGAGATGATAATCAGACACGCAGGCGCTCCCCCTCAGGATCAATGAAATGGGCCGGGACAATTTCAACCTCAACTTCGGTGCCATGGATCGGGCTGACGGCGCGCACGATCTCGCCTTTGCGCGTGTGGCCTTGTTTGATGAAACCCAGCCCGATGGAATGGCCAAGGTTCGGGCTATAGGCCACCGAGGTCATCCAGCCCTGATCATTTGCCATATTGGCCGCGTCGCCCCTGTTGATGAAATGCGCCCCGGCGGTGAGTTTGTCGGCCTTGTTCACCGGCTGAAAACCAACCAGACGGATGGCATCTTCACGGTTCATCTCGGGGCGTTCCGAAAGAATGCTGCCAATGCTGTCTTTTTTCTTCGACACCATGCCACCAAGCCCCAGGTTCAGCGCCGTGGTCTGACCGTTGAGTTCATTGCCCGCCGCGTGGCCCTTTTCAATCCGCATCACGCCAAGGGCTTCGGTGCCGTAAGGGACGGCGTCAAATTCCTTGCCCGCCTGCATCAGCACGCCCATCATCGCATTGCCATAGCGCGCGGGCACAGCCACCTCATAGGCCAGCTCACCGGAAAATGAGATGCGAAACAGCCGCGCCGGCGTGCCGCCGCAGACGCTGATCTCACCGCAAGCCATGAAGGGAAACGCCTCGTTTGAAATGTCGTGGTTGGCGTCCACGATTTTGCGCAAAAGATTGCGCGCATTTGGCCCGGCCACGGCAAACTGCGCCCAGCCATCGGTGGTGGAAATCAGATGCACATCCATATCCGGCCACAGGCATTGCCGGGCAAATTCCAGCCTGCGAAACACCAGAACGGCGTTGGCGGTGGTGGTTGTCATGACAAAATGATTGTCCGATAGGCGCGCGGCGGTGCCATCGTCATAACAGATGCCATCCTCGCGCAGCATCAGCCCATAGCGCACCTTGCCCACGGCCAGTTTGCCAAAGGCGTTGGCATAGACCTTGTTGAGAAATTCAGCGGCATCGCGGCCCTGAATGTCGATCTTGCCCAGGGTTGTCACATCACAAATCCCTACCGAGCGCCGCGTCATTACCACCTCGCGATCCACGCTATCCCGCCAGCCCTGTTCGCCGGGGCGGGCAAACCATTGCGCCCTGAGCCAGTTGCCAACCTCAACGAAGGTGGCGCCGTTATTCTTGGCCCATTCATGGCTTGGCGTCAGGCGGGTAGGGCGGAAATCCTTGCCGCGCGCGCGCCCGCCAAGCGCGCCCAGCGGGATCGGCGTATAGGGCGGGCGGAAGATGGTCGTGCCGGTTTCCGGTATGCTCTTGCCGGTGCATTCCGCCATGATCGCCAGTGCCGGGATATTGGCGGTTTTGCCCTGATCGGTGGCCATGCCAAGGGTGGTATAGCGTTTGAGATGCTCGACCGAGCGAAAGCCCTCGCGGTAGGATTGTTTCACATCCTTGACGGTGACATCGTTTTGAAGATCCAGCCAGGCGCGGGATTTGCTTTGGCGCACATGCCAGAAGGCCGCGCATTCTTGTGGCTCATCTTCGGCCTTGGGTGCGGCTTTGCGCGAGGCCTTGAAACCAAGTTCTTTGATCTGCGCATTGGCCATATCGCGGCCTTCACTCAAAGCAGTGGCCAGCGTCATCGCGCCATTCGCGGCCCCCGCCACGGCCATTCCCGGCGGCAAATCACGGCCCGGAACAAAGGCGCAAAGGCCCTCATCCCATACCGGGCGGCCGCGTTGGTGACATGTGAGATGCAAATTCGGGCTCCAGCCGCCGGACACCGCCAGACAATCCACATCAATCACCTGATCATCTGTGAGGGTGATGGATCTCAGGCCCTTGCGCCCCACCGTATTCACCACAGCCGCATTGCGGATATGCCGCGCGCCGGGCACATCCATAACGGCAGGGGCATCGCGGGTGTCGATGATGGCTTTGACGCTCACGCCCTTGGCCGCCAGATCAGCGGCACTGCGCCAGCCATCGTCATTATTGGTAAACACCGCCAGTTCATGGCCCGGCGTCACGCCAAAACGATTGACATATGTGCGCACGGCCCCCGCCAGCATGATGCCGGGGCGGTCATTGTTGCCAAAGGCGATCGGGCGCTCGGTGGCGCCTGCCGCCAGAACCGCGCGGCGCGAATAGATCCGCCACAGGATTTGCCGGGGCTTGCCGCCGGATGTTGCCAGATGATCGGTGCAACGCTCAAGCGCGCCGTAAATACCGTGATCATAGGCGCCGTAGACCGTGGTGCGGGTCATCAGGTGCACGTTATCCATCGTGTTAAGTTCCGCCACGACCTGCGCGGCCCAATCGGCCCCGGCCATGCCGTCCACGTCCATTGTCTCGGCATTCAGACGCCCGCCAGTGGCAAAATCCTCATCCGCCAGGATCACCCGCGCACCCGCGCGCCCGGCAGTCAAAGCGGCACTCAGCCCCGCAGGCCCGGCGCCGATAATCAGCAGATCACAATGCAGGAAGCCTTTGTCATAGATATCGGGGTCTTCAAGCATTGACAGGCTGCCAAGCCCGGCGGATTTGCGAATGGCAGGCTCGTAAACCTTCTCCCAGAACGATTTGGGCCACATGAAGGTTTTGTAATAAAACCCGGCCGAGAGGAAAGGCGAAAGCAAATCGGCTACCGCCATCAGGTCAAACTCAAGCGATCCGCGATGATTTTGACTTGTCGCCGTCAGCCCGTCATAAAGCTCGGCCATTGTGGCGCGGGTGTTGGGCTCAAGATGCGCGCCCGTGCGGAGCTGCACCAAAGCGTTCGGCTCTTCCGATCCGGCGGTCAGAATACCGCGCGGACGGTGATATTTGAACGACCGGCCCACAAGGCGCTGGCCATTGGCCAGCAGCGCCGAGGCCAGGGTATCACCGGGATGGCCCTGCATATTCCTGCCGTTGAAGGTGAAATTCAGCGTGGTGTCGCGGTCAATCTGTCCGCCCTTCAATCGGTTCGCTTGCGTCAACTGCCTCGCCCCCGTGCCCGGGCCACATCGCGGGCCAGCTCAACCTTGCTGATCGCATGGGTAAGCGTGTCGCGGGTGACGACAAGCCACGACCGATCGCCCTGCTCATGATACCAAAGCTCTTGATGAAGCCCGGCGGGATTATCGCGCAAGTACCCGTATTCATGGAATTTTCCGGCGGCATCTTCCGCCTGCCAGTCTGGCCGGTCGATCAGGCAGGCATCGCCCAGATAGACAAATTCGGCAGCATCGCGGGGGCCGAGAAGCGGATGGTTGATGATCATATCCCGTTCTTCCTCAATGCAGGTTGGGCTGATTGCCCTGCCCTTTTTCGTCAATCATATGGCCGGTCTGGAACCGGTCGAGGCGCATCTCGGTGGCTACCGGGTGCGGCACATCTTTGGCCAGCAGATGCGCATAGCAATAGCCGCTCGCGGGCGTTGCCTTGAAGCCACCATAACACCAGCCCCCGTTGAAATAGAGCCCGTCAATATGGGTCTTGTCGATGAAGGGCGAGCCATCCATCGACATGTCCATCACACCCCCCCAGGAGCGCAAGAGCCGCGCCCGGCCGATCATCGGCATGATCGCCATGCCGCCTTCGGCCACGTCCTCGACCACCGGCAGGTTACCGCGTTGCGCATAGCTGTTATAGCCGTCGATATCACCGCCAAACACCAGCCCGCCCTTGTCGGACTGGCTCACGTAAAAATGCCCCGCGCCAAAGGTGATGACACCGGGCAGCACCGGCTTTAACCCCTCGGTCACGAAGGCCTGCAACACATGGGTTTCAATCGGCAGGCGCATGCCCGCCTGCGCCATGACCCGGCCGGATGAGCCGGCCACGCAGACCGCCACCTTGCGGGCACGAATGGCCCCGCTTGAGGTTTCAACACCGCGACAAACCCCGTTCTCGATGTCAAAGCCGGTGACCTCGCAATTTTGCAATATGTCAACGCCTCGGCTATCGGCCCCGCGCGCGTATCCCCAGGCCACCGCGTCATGGCGCACGGTGCCGCCCCGGCGCTGAAACAGCCCGCCTTTGATCGGAAAGCGCGCATTGTCATAATCCAGAAACGGCAGCTCGGCACGGAGCTGATCGGCACCCGCGATCTCGGCATCGGCGCCTGAAAGGATCATGCCATTTGCGCGGCGCACAAAGGCATCGCGCTGAGCATCGGAATGATACAGATTGAGGATCGAACGCTGGCTGACCATGGCGTTATAATTGAAATCCTGCTCAAGGTTTTCCCACAGCTTCATCGACAGCTCGTAAAACGGCTGATTGCCCGGCAGCAGGTAATTCGAGCGGATGATCGTGGTGTTGCGCCCGACATTGCCCGATCCGATCCAACCCTTTTCAACCACGGCGATATTGCGCAGCCCATATTCCTTGGCCAGATAATAGGCGGTGCTTAGCCCATGACCGCCGCCGCCAACGATGACGATGTCATATTCGGGTTTCGGCTCAGGCTCGCGCCAGACCGGCTTCCAGCCTTTGTTGCCGGTTAGCCCCTGAGTGAAAATCTTGAACGCGGAATAGCGCATGAATAATTCTCTCCGATATCTGAGTCGTTTCAGCATCGGCGCAAAGGGGCGAATCGACTTTCCCAAAATAGCCAGGTACATGTCAAAAATGGACGATTTTGGTACATTACCTAAAACACGCCGCATTGGTATCCTGCCGATTGAGGGGTTTGCGGTAATGTCTTATGCCGCGACGGTCGAGCCTTTGCGGGCGGCCAATCTGCTGGGGCGGCACCGGCTTTATGAAATGATCACGATCAGCGTGGATGGAGGCCCGATTGCAAGTTCCGGTGATGCGGTGGTTATACCTCAGGCCAGAGCAGGCGATGATCTCAAGCTCGATTATCTTTTTGTCGTGGCGGGTGGCGATCCGTCCACCTTCAATAACCGGCGGGTGATGGCCTGGCTGGCGCGGATGGGGCGCGCAGGCGTACAACTGGGCGGTGTTTCGGGCGGGCCGGTTATTCTGGCGCAGGCCGGGTTGATGGCCGGGCGCAGGATGACCGTGCATTGGGAACATGCCGAAGCTTTGGCCGAAATCTCGCCGCATCTGATGATCGAGCGCACACTTTACGTGATTGACCGCGACAGGGTGACCTGTGCCGGGGGAACCGCGCCGCTTGATCTGATGCACGCGCTGATCTCAAGCCATCAGGGTGCGGCCTTTGCCCGGCTGGTGAGCGACTGGTTCATGCATACCGAAATCCGCCCCTCGGCCGGGCCGCAGCGGGGTGGGCTGGTGGCGCGGGTGGGCGTCAATAACGCGGCGATCCTGGATGCGGTTGCCGCGATGGAAAGCCATGTGGCCGAGCCGCTTGATCTGCGTCAGCTTGCGGCTATTGCGGGCCTGTCA
>JAJFIA010000018.1 GCA_021775255.1 Roseovarius sp. | reverse complement strand
GCCAATACCCCCGCATCCCCGACCAGAGCTTCCCCTTCGACGGCGCCAACCTAAACCAGCCCTTCGATGCCGACTTCATCGACGACATCGCCCGAAACCGAAGATTCCCACCCCTCCCCTCACGCCTCAGATTCGGAGACCGGTAAAGCGTTTCGCCCGGATTTATTTGAGTATTTTTGGAAAAATGAAAGGCAGGGGGTTATGATAATTCCGCCAGCAGGTGGTGATGCCGGGCGGTATATTCATTACGAGCCTCCACCGGGGAGCGCAGGCGGATGTCGAGGCCTGCAATCACCGTCCGGTCAGGTTTGCCGAAAAACCTGTTGGCCTCGGCCGGGTCAAAACCGGCGATGCGTGTGGCCTCCATCCAGGCGCTGATTTTATCGGCTTTCTTGATCTGACGCTTGATGATCGCGGGGATGGTGGCAGGCAAGCCAAAGCGCAGGTGGATGGCGGCAGTCAGGCGGGCATCCAGCTCTTCATAACCTATGCCAACGGCGGCCTTGACCGGAGAAATCATATCGCCAATGACATATTCCGGTGCGTCATGCAAAAGCGCGGCCAACCGCCATTTGGCGGGTGCGCCGGGGGCAAGGCGGGCAAATAGCCGCTCAACCAGAAGCGAATGCTCGGCCACCGAATAGGCGTAATCGCCCTTTGTCTGACCATTCCAGCGGGCCACGAATGAAAGGCCATGGGCGATATCCTCGATCTCGATATCCATCGGCGTGGGATCCAGCAGATCAAGTCTGCGGCCGGAAAGCATTTTCTGCCAGGCGCGGGGTTTGGGCATTGCGGCCTCCTGATGCGTTCAGAGGGTAGAGATAACCGCAAGCTCAGGGGTTTGCAAAATCTATCAGTATGGCCTGTAAAAGCGGGGAATCCTCATGTGCCGCCATGAAATTATACCCCTTGAAAGGATCGGATTTGACCTTACGGACAGCGGCAAGCGAGGTGAGGTTGCGGAGTTGTGCTTCGATGGCATAAATCCGCATACCCGGCTGCGCCAGAAGATATGCGCTTGGGGCGCAATCGGTATCGGCACCGTGATCTTCATACAAGATGACCGAGCCGTCACGCAAAGCCCGCGCGCCCCCCTCCAGCGCCGCCACTTCAGCGCCTTCGACATCAAGCTTGATCAGGGCGGCGGTACCGGATGGGATCAGATCATCAATCGTGATCGTGGTTATGGTTTCTGTATGATCATCCGGGTTTGCGGCCCCGTCTTGTGCCAGACGGGCCGAGGCATGGCTGTTGTGGACATTGATAAAGGTCATTTCCTGGCCAGAGCGGGAAAAGATCGCCGCCTGTTTCAGGGTGACATTTCGCAAAGCGCCTGCGTTTTCAACGAGCTGGGCGTAGGTATCGGCGGAGGCTTCAACCGCTAAAACACGGCTGAAATGGGCCGAGGCGCGAACCGTCCAGTAGCCTTTATTGGCCCCCAGATCACAAAACATATCACAATGGGATTGTGCGGCCTGCAGGGCGCGCGCCACTTCCGGCTCATATTCTGTGTGGTAGAGGGCAAAGCGGGTCCAATATCCGTCACCCAGGTATATTTTGAACGGTGGGCTGTTGGCCGAGCGCAAAAATACTGCGTTTTTATGGCTGAATAACCGCGCAAGGCCCCGGGCAAAGCGGCCATAAAGCCCCCGGGTGAAGGCCAGCCGAAACAGGCCCATCAAAATCAGGTAATGCAGCCGCGCGGTGGGGCTGGTGAAGCTTAAAGTGGTGTGCTTTGGCATGGTGGTTCTCTATTGCATTTAGGGTCCAGGTCAAACGCATAAATCGCCGGTCTGCGGTCTTTGCCTTGAAATTGCCACAATTCAGGCGCAGGATTCATGCCAATACCTGCTGCCAGACAGGTGTTATAATGATTTTCACCTGACACATGAAGAAACCGGGGGGCACAAGTGCTTCCTCCAGCCATGTGTGCCCCTCGGATCATATAGGCAGATTTGAGGCGCGTCATCATGATCAGACAGGTTTTGGCATTTGGGCTATTTATCGGGCTTATGTTCCCCTCACTCCCCGCGCAGGCGTTGGGCTGTGCCAAGCGCGAACAGGTGGTTGAGCGCCTTAAAACCCGGTATTCAGAAGAACTTACAGGGGGCGGATTGCAGGCCACACAAACCGCGCAGACGATTGTTGAAGTTTGGGCGTCGAAGGAAACCGGAACATTCACCGTTATACTGACAACCCCTGAGGGGCTGTCTTGTATCGTGGCCACCGGTACGGATTGGTTTGAAGTCACTGAGATTCAGGGCGCACAAAGTTAATCCACCGCTCACACGCCGCCTACACATCAATGTGTCTTGAGTTTAATCGCAGGGCGCGCCCGATGCTCCCATATTTACAGGAGTTGAAACCATAGGGCGCAGAGGTCTGAACCCATATTGCGGCCCTTGAATGAGGAGCAATACAATGTTTAAACGTCTTATCTGCACAGCGCTTGTATTTGGTGCGGCAGCACTTGCACCGCCTGTTCATGCGCAAACCGTGCAATGCCTGCCAAGGACCGAATTGATTGAGAAGCTGACAACAGAATATGCTGAAGAAATGACCGGGGGCGGCTTGCAAAGCCCGCAGCAGTTGCTGGAGATCTGGAGCTCGGACAGTACCGGCAGTTTTACGGTTTTCATCACCCGGCCCAACGGAGTAAGCTGTATTGTGGCAACCGGGCTGCACTGGAATTCGGTTGTGGCTATAAATGATGATGGTGTAACTGGCTGAAAACGCAGCGTTTTATTCATCGGTCCGGGCCATTTGCAACTTGGAATAATCGCGCATTGCCGTGGCGCGCCACCGGTGTTATCTGCCTTCACAAATCTGTTTTCGTGAAGGAGTCACCCGGATGACCAAGGATTACATCGTCAAGGACATCAGCCTCGCTGGTTATGGCCGAAAAGAACTGGATATTGCCGAAACCGAAATGCCGGGGCTGATGGCCCTGCGCGAAGAATATGGCGAGAGCCAGCCGCTTAAAGGCGCGCGGATTGCCGGGTCATTGCATATGACCATTCAAACCGCCTGTCTGATTGAAACGCTGATGGCTTTGGGGGCTGAAGTGCGTTGGGCTTCATGCAACATCTTTTCCACCCAGGATCACGCGGCAGCGGTGATTGCCGAGGCGGGCATTCCGGTGTTTGCCATCAAGGGCGAGACGCTTGAGGAATACTGGGATTACGCCGACCGAATTTTCCACTTTGAGGAAGGCGGATGTAACATGATCCTCGATGATGGCGGCGATGCCACCATGTATATCCTGATCGGCGCGCGGGTCGAGGAAGGCGAGACCGACCTGATAGAGACCCCCGGCTCGGAAGAGGAAGTGGCGCTTTTTGCCCAGATCCGCAAGCGGCTGAAGCAAAGCCCCGGCTGGTTTGTGCGTCAGCGGCATATGATTCAGGGTGTCAGTGAGGAAACAACCACCGGCGTTCACCGCCTGTATCAGTTGATGGAAAAGGGCCACCTGCCCTTCCCGGCGATCAATGTGAACGACTCGGTGACCAAATCCAAGTTTGACAACAAATACGGCTGCAAGGAATCGCTTGTGGATGGTATTCGCCGCGCCACTGATACGATGATGGCCGGCAAGGTCGCCCTTGTGATGGGGTATGGCGATGTTGGCAAAGGCTCGGCCGCGTCTTTGAGCGGGGCCGGGGCACGGGTGAAGGTGGCCGAGATTGATCCCATATGCGCATTGCAGGCCGCGATGGACGGGTTTGAAGTTGTAACGCTGGATGATGTGGTGGAAAGCACCGATATTTTCATCACCACCACCGGCAACAAGGATGTGATCCGGATCGACCATATGCGCGCCATGAAAGATATGGCGATTGTCGGCAATATTGGGCATTTTGATAATGAAATACAGGTGGCCAGCCTGAAAAACCTCAAATGGACCAACATCAAGGAACAGGTGGATATGATCGAGATGCCCTCGGGCGCGCGGATCATTCTGCTTTCCGAGGGGCGCTTGCTCAACCTTGGCAATGCCACAGGGCACCCGAGTTTTGTGATGTCGGCCTCGTTCACCAATCAGGTTCTGGCCCAAATCGAGCTGTGGACCAAGGGCGATGAGTATGAAAACAAGGTCTATATCCTGCCCAAGCATCTTGATGAGAAAGTGGCGCGGCTGCATCTTGACCGGATCGGCGTGAAGCTGAGCAAATTGAGCGATGAGCAGGCGGCCTATATCGGCGTCAGCCCGGACGGCCCTTTCAAGCCCGAGCATTACCGCTACTGATCCGGTAAACAATCAGATGATTTAACGCCCTTTGGTTTTGGCCGGAGAGCGTTTTCATGCGCGAAACTGCGTAAGGGGGAGAGCGACGGAATTTTTCCCTTTGTGTGCACCGCTTCTGGCTTTATCCTGCGCCCAGCTTTATTCAGAAGCTGAATTTATTTGTAAAACCGGCAGTGAACTTGGCCAGATGGGAGTATTTTATGGGAAAGCGTGATGATCTGATCGCACAATATGCGAATGATTTGAAAAACAAATGCGGTATGCAGGCGGATATGGATCTGCTGACCAAAGTGACAATCGGCTGCGGCCCGGCAATTTACAATGCCGATGCCTCAACCGTGGCGGCCACTCAGGCGGATGAGCTGGAAACCGTCAAAAACAATTTCCTGATCAAGAAGCTTGGCCTGGCAGACGGCCCGCAACTGATGGAAGCGATCAACAAGGCGCTGGATACCTATGGCCGTTCCGAGCGCAATAAATATCGTGCGGTGGTGTATTACATGCTGACCAAGCATTTTGGCAAAGAAAAGGTTTACGGCTAAGTTACCCGCCCGAATGATTTCATGAAACGCCCGCTGATTTCAGCGGGCGTTTTTACGTAGGGTGGGTGCAACCCACGCCATTCCTTAAGCATATGTTGCTTATTTCAAGCCCATTCTAATTACTTGCCATTTGCCTTGATTGGGCTTTTGCGTCTAATGTCATTTCAACAGGCCAGTATGGCCGGAACCTATCTCAAATTACACGTGTGGTGCGTAGGGAGCACGTGGGGAAGCGGAGGGTTCTGGCGTATTGCCATGGGCCCTCCGTTTGTTTTTTCTCTCAGAATTTTGCTCTCAGAATAATGTCAGGACAGCCCCGATAATGGCGCATCCAAACGTGGCATATCCGGCGTCTATTAATGTCAGACGAAAGGGACGCCCGCCAAAGGCATAGCAGGTGACCAACCACGGGCTGGCCAGAAAAAGCCCGATACCGAAGCCCGCAACAAGGCCTTTGGAAAAACTGTCAATGCCGCTTAGTTCAAACACATGCCGCATCATCCCGGCGACGATGACGGCCATAAGAAAGGCGATGATATAGGGCATCATGTTATTATTTGCCGGTTTGCCATCATCACCAACCTCAATTCCGGCGGCCTGCATCCACGGCTTGGCAAGCATCATGTACCAGATAGCACCAAACGCATAAGAGGCGGCGGCCGCAACAATCACATTCAGAAATTCCATTCAAAAATCTCCTGAAATCAAATATCCGTAACGCCCGCCATATCACAGATGATGTTCCATTCCGCAGGCTTGACCGGTTGCACAGAAAGCCGGGAATTGCGTACCAGAACCATCTCGGCCAACCGGGGATCGGCCTTGATCATCTCCAGCGTGACCGGCATTTTCACCGGGCAAACCGCCTTGATATCCACGCATTCCCAGCGCGGATCATCGGTGGTGCTGTCGGGATGCGCCAGGGCCATCACCTCAACAATGCCGACAATCGCCTTTTCCTTCTGGCTGTGATAGAAAAACCCCCGGTCGCCCAGCGCCATCTGCCGCATGAAATTGCGCGCCTGATAATTGCGCACGCCGTCCCACTCTTCGCCCGCATCGCCTTTGGCCTGCTGATTCTCCCAGCTCCAGGTCGAAGGCTCGGATTTGAACAGCCAGTACTGCATCATAGCGTGTCCAATCCAACGGAATACGCGTATTCATTCAGCCGCACGAGGCAGTGTTTGCAAAGCATAACACGTTCGGGAGGCTGGATGAATTCATTTTGATTGGACACGTTTCAGATCACCTTTTTCCATTGGGTTAGCTGAATATCGGCAAAAAGCCCGGCTTTGGCATAGGGATCATTGGCGGCCCAGGCCTCGGCCGCCGCCATATCCGCCACCTCAAGAACAACCAATGAGCCGCACATATTGCCGCTCTCATCCAGAAACGGCCCGGCCTGCGCAACCACGCCGGTGCTTTTGAGATAGGCCACATGGGCCTCACGGGTTTCAAGGCGGGTCGGCAGCGCGCCGGGTTTGTCATGGGCAATCAGGGCAATCAGCATCATTCTTCCTTTAACGGGCGTGAAAGCAGCATATCCAATGCCTCACCCACACGCAATTTATCATCAATCAGCGCGACAACAGCCGCGGTAATGGGCATATCTAACGTCATATCACCGGATTTGGCCAGCACCGCGCGCGCGGTGGCAACCCCTTCAACCGTCACGCCTGTGTCAAATGGCTGACCCCGGCCAAGGCTGAGGCCAAAGCGGTAATTGCGCGACTGATCCGAGGTGCAGGTAAGGATCAGATCGCCAAAGCCTGAAAGGCCATGCAGCGTCTCGGGATCAGCCCCCAGATGCACCGCCATGCGTGACATCTCGGCAAAGCCGCGGGTAATCAAAGCCGCCCGCGCGCTTTCGCCCAGACCCGCGCCCATGGCGGCCCCGCAGGCAATCGCCATGACGTTTTTCAAGGCCCCGCCAAGCTCGGCCCCGGTGGTATCGGTGGTGCGGTACATCCGCAGATTAGGGGTGGTGAGCGCCCGTTGCAGCGCCTTGCCCCTGGCCGCATCATTACAGGCCAGCGTCAAAGCCGTGGGCAGGCCGCGCGCAATATCCGCGGCAAAGCTGGGGCCGGTAAGCATTGCCGCCGTGGCAGAGGGGTTCACATCAGCGATGATCCCGGTCGGGCCAAAACCGGTATCTTGCTCAATCCCCTTGCAACAGGCGACAAGAGTGCATCCAACCAGCGCGCTGGCGTGGGCTTGCAGAAAATCGCGCAGTTTCTGGGTGGGGATGGTCAGCAGGCAAATATCCCCCGGCGCGCGGGGCCTGAGCGTTGCGGTAATGCGGATCGCCTCGGGCAGCGTAACTCCGGGCAAACGCCGGTTGTTCACGCGGGTTTTGGCCATCTCCCGCGCGTGATCAGCATCCCGCGCCCAAAGCGTGACCGGGCCGTTTTGCGCCAGTGAAATCGCCAATGCCGTGCCAAATGCGCCTGCGCCATATACCCAGATCATGCCTTGGCCCCCTTTTTGCCACTGCCCAGCATCGCCGGGCTGTGCAGGTCCAGCGGCCAGCGCGGGCGGGCGGCAAGCGTCATGTCATCCACCTGCCCGGCTTTGAGTTTCTCAATACCCACATAGGCAATCATCGCGGCATTATCGGTGCAAAGTGCCAAGGGCGGCGCGGTAAAGCCTGCGTTCATATCACGGGCCACGCTTTCAAGCCCGGCGCGGATTGCCGTATTGGCGGCCACACCTCCGGCCACGGCAAGATTTGGTGCAGGCGGGTTTTCATCCAGATAAAGCGCCAAGGCCCGGCGGGTTTTCTCGGCCAGAACATCCGTAACGGCCGCCTGAAACCCGGCGCACAGATCGGCGCGGTCCTTGTGCCGCAGCCCGCCGCGCTCATCCATCACCTGATCGCGCGCCCTGAGCAGCGCGGTTTTAAGGCCAGAGAACGACATGTCACAGCCCGGTCTGTCCAGCAAAGGCCGGGGAAATCCGAAACGGTTGGCATCGCCCTGCGCCGCTTCATGCTCAACCGCTGGCCCGCCGGGCTGTGACAGGCCCAGCAGCCGCGCGGTTTTGTCAAACGCTTCGCCGGGGGCGTCATCAATAGTGCCGCCCAGACGGGTGAAATCATCATGCCCGCGCACGATGATAAGCTGGCAATGCCCACCCGAAACCAGCAGCATGAGATAAGGATAAGGCAGCGCATCCGTCAGGCGAGGCGTCAATGCGTGCCCCGCCAGATGATTGACGCCGATGAACGGCAGCCCCGTACCCGCCGCCAGCCCCTTGGCGCACATCACCCCCGACATCACCCCGCCAATAAGCCCCGGCCCGGCGGTGACAGCGATGGCATCAAGCCCGCGCAGATCAACACCCGCCTGGGCCAGGGCCTCAACCACGCAGATATCAAGTTTTTCCGCATGGGCGCGGGCGGCAATCTCGGGCACAACCCCGCCAAAAACGGTATGCAATTCCTCTTGCCCATAAACCACCGACGACAGGATTTCGGGCGCATGGCCGGGGCGCATACGCACAATCGCTGCGGCTGTGTCGTCACAACTGCTTTCCAAACCCAGGATTGTCAGCGTTTTATTCATCGGTCTGCCCGTTGCGTGATGCTCAGGACGCAGGTAACACCCAAGGGGCAGATGAAACAACTCTTTGGTGAGATATGCCGCCCACCATTCTGATCACCCGGCCCGAGCCAGCCGCGCAGCGTTTTGCCGATAAGCTGCGGTCGGTGTTGGGCTGTGAGGTGCCAATGGTGTTGTCACCCCTGATGCGGATTGAGCCTTGCGGTACGCAGCCTGCACCTGAGGGCATTGCGGCACTGATCTTTACCTCGCGAAACGGGGTGCAGGCATTTGCCCGCAAAAGCCGCCGCCGCGATATTCCCTGTTACACCGTGGGCGATGCCACCGCCGCCCTGGCCAGGGCCGAAGGGCTTGATGCCACATCCTGCAGCGGCGATGCGGATCGGCTGGTGGCGCGGATGCTGGCGGATGGGGTTAAAGGCCCGTGCCTGCATATTCGCGGCGAACATGGGGTGGGTAATATTGCCGCGCGTCTGACAGCGGGCGGCATTGAAACAACCGAAGCGGTGCTCTACCGGCAGGTGGCGCAGCCTCTGAATGCGGCGGCACTTGCGCTTTTGCAACGGGAAGCGCCGGTGATTATTCCGCTTTTTTCCCCCCGTACGGCGCGCCTTATATCTGTTGGGTTTGAGGGGGATGCGCCCAAATTTGTGGTGGCGATGAGCCCGGCCGTGGCCAAAGCTGTGGATGATGCCAGGCTTCAGGGCGTCATTGTGGCCGACGCCCCGGATGCGGCGGGCATGGTGGAGGCGATCAAAGCCGCGCTGATACAGGCGAACGCGCTTGAGGGTGATACCCCGGCACAGTAAGGTTGCATTGATGTTCTGAGAGGCCGGGATTCGGCAAAAGGTGGTCCAAAGTGGCGAGAACGACAAAAGTTACACAAGATGCAGCGGCAAATCCGGGTGAAAAGCCTGTCACGAAACCTGTGAAAAAGCCCGCAGCCAAACCAGCAGCCAAACCAGCGGCTAAAAAACCGCCGGTAAAGAAACCGGCGGCCCGCAAAACCCCGGCCCGCAAGCCGGCGGCTGAAAAACCGGCGGCGGCGGCACCTGCGGCCACGGCAGCCACGGCGGCGATTGTGAAAGAAACAAAGGCCGCAACTGAGGCCGGGGCCGCTGACAAGCCCGCAAAAAACGATACACCAAAAGCCGATAAACCAGCGCCAAAAGCAAAACCAGAAACGCATGGGCCCGCGTCAGAGGATAAACCCGCGCGCGCCGATCTGGTGCCCCTGCCCCAAAATTCAGATCCCGCACCGGCAAAATCCGGTATCATGCCGATGCTTCTGGGCGGGGCGGCGGCGGCGGCCATCGGCTTTGGCGCCGCGATGTTCATACAGCCCAGACCCAACGGTAATATCGCGGCTATTGAACAAAGGCTGGAGCAACAAGACGCGGCCTTGAATGCCTTGAAAAGCGATGTGGCGGGCCTTTCCGCCCCTGATCAAAGCAGCATTGAGGCCGCACTGGCCAATACCACCACAGCCATTTCCGGCGTGTCGGAAAGGCTGGAGACCATCGACAACCAGATAGGCGCGCTTGCGGCCCGCCTGACGGCACTGGAAAATCGCCCGGCCACCAGCCAAACCCCGGACGCGGCAACCACTGCCGATATTGCCGCCTTGCGCACGGCCCTTGCGGATCAGCAAACCCAGCTTGAAGCGATGACAGCACGCGCAGCCGAGCAGGACAAGATTGCCAATGCCGATGCCCGCGCCACCCTGCGCCGGGCGGCATTGACGCGGGTGCGCACGGCGCTTGATAGCGGCGCGGGCTTTGCCCCGGCGCTTGCGGATCTTGAAGAAACCGGCGTGACTATCCCGGCGGCGCTTGAATCTGTTGCCGCTGGCGGTGTGGCCTCGCTGACCCAGTTACAGGAAAGCTTTCCCGATGCGGCGCGGGCAGCACTATCTGCGGTGCGCAGAGCCAAGCCTGAAACCGGATCGGGCGGCTTTACCGCCTTTTTGCGCGATCAGTTGGGCGCGCGCTCATTAGAGCCAAAATCGGGCAATGACCCGGACGCGATCCTGTCGCGGATTGAGGCGGCAACCCGCGATGACCGCCTGAATGATGCCCTGGCCGAGTTGCAAACCCTGCCCGAAGTGGCCCGGGTTGAGCTTTCTGACTGGGCTGGCGATGTGGCCCGCAGGCTCGAGGCTTTGGCCGCCGCCGAACAGTTGGGCGGAGATATGAATTGAAACCTGAGGGGCGCAGATAATGCTTTGGTCAGTCATAAAAATCGTTGTGTTCATTGCCCTGATTGCCGGGGCCACCCTTGGCGCGGGCTATTTGCTTGAGCTCGATGGCGGGGTGCGCATCGTCATGGCAGGCCAGGAATTCAACCTCACGCCGATGAAGGCGGTGATTGCGCTGATCCTTCTGGTGCTGGCGCTCTGGCTGTTTTTGAAATTGTCCTCTTTGATCATTGCGATCCTGAAATTCATCAATGGCGATGAAACCGCCCTGTCGCGGTATTTTGACAAGAACCGCCAGCAAAAGGGTTACCGCGCGCTGGCGGATTCGATGCTGGCGCTGGCCTCGGGCGAAGGCAATGAGGCCATGGCCAAGGTCAACCGGGCGGAAAAATACCTGCGCAAACCGGCCCTGACCAATCTGATCACCGCGCAGGCGGCCGAGATGGCAGGCGACCGGAAGAAAGCCGAGGAGGTGTATAAGCGCCTGCTCAAGAACGATAAAACCCGTTTTGTCGGGGTTCGTGGCATCCTTAATCAGCGGCTGCATGATGGCGATGATGAAACCGCTTTGAAATTGGCGGAAACCGCGTTTTCCCTCAAGCCCAAACATGAGGAAATTCAGGATACATTGCTGCAACTGCAAGCCAAGGCCGAAGATTGGGCCGGGGCGCGGCAAACCCTGGGTGCCAAGCTCAGATATGGCTCATTGCCGCGCGATGTGCATAAACGCCGCGATGCGGTGCTGGCCTTGTCCGAAGCGCGCGAGGTGCTGGATGAGGGCAATGACATCAAGGCGCGCGAGGAGGCGATTGAAGCAAATCGCCTGTCGCCAGATCTTATTCCGGCGGCGGCCCTTGCGGCGCGCAGCTATCTTGAGAAGGGATCAAAACGCAATGCTGCCCGGGTTCTGACCAAGGCGTGGCAGGCGCGTCCGCATCCCGATCTGGCTGCTGCCTTTGCCCTGATTGAACCCGAAGAGACACCCAAAGAGCGCCTCAAACGCTTTGCCAGATTGTTGAAACTGCACCCCGAGGATCGCGAATCCAAATTGCTGGAAGCCGAGCTGCAAATCGCCGCCGAGGATTTCCCGGCGGCCCGGCGGGCATTGGGCGATCTGGTTGAGAAAGACCCGGATGCGCGCACCCTTACCATCATGGCCGCGGTCGAGCGCGGCGAGGGCAGCCCGGATGCGGTTGTCAGGGGCTGGCTGGCGCGCGCGCTTGATGCGCCTCGCGGGCCGCAATGGGTATGTGAAAATTGCCATCATATTCATGCCCATTGGGTTCCGGCTTGTGAAAACTGCCATGCGTTTGACACGCTGTCATGGGTTGCGCCGCCTACACCAGCAATAACAACCCCTACGGGCGTTGCCATGCTGCCGCTGATCGTCGGTGCGCTTGAGGACGATAAAGATGCTGCATCCCCGGAAGATGAGGTTCTGGATGCTGAAATCATGGATGATGAGCCATCAGACGAAAGGGCCTGAAGGGGGCCAGAGCATGAATTAGCTTCTTAGCACGCCGCCGGTGGCCTTGCTCACCTGGTCGATGATGCGGGCGCTGATGGCTTCGATATCGGCATCTTTCAAGGTGGCCTCGGTGGGTTGCAATCGCACGGTGATGGCAAGGGATTTCTTGCCCTCCCCAAGAGGGCCACCGATGAATTCATCAAATACCCGCACGTTTTCAATCAGGGCTTTGTCGGCCCCGATGGCGGCATTCACAAGCGTTAACGCCTCAACTTCCGCATCAACCACAAAGGCAAAATCGCGCTCGACCGCCTGCAGATCATTCAGCAGGGGTGCGCCTTTATTGGCCCCTGATTTACGCGGCACCGGCACTTCTTCGGGCCAGATGGTAAAGCCCATGGTGGGGCCTTTGATGCCAAAGGCCGCAACGATGCGCGGATGCAATTCGCCAAATACCGCCAGCATTTTCTTCGGCCCAAGGCAAATGCGCCCGTGTCGGCCGGGATGCCACCACTCGCGCCCGCCGCGCAGGATTTGCGTTTTCGCCGGTGCGCCGATGGCGGCAAGAACAGCCTCGGCATCGGCTTTGACATCAAAAACATCAACCGTACGTGCCGCGCCGTGCACATCCTTGGGACCGGTGCGGCCAATCAACAGCCCGCTCAGCAGAACATGCTGCTCGCCGGGCTCGCCGCCATGAAAAGCGGGGCCAAGCTCAAACAACGCCTGATCCATCTGACCGCGCGCCTGATTGCGGGCTGCGGCCTGCATGAGGCCCGGCAGCAGCGCCGGGCGCATGTGGCTCATCTCGGAACTGATCGGATTGGCCAGCATGGTGGCATCATCCCCGCCGCCAAAAAGCTTGGCGCTGGCATGATCAATAAAGCTGTAGGTCACGCTTTCATCATATCCCAGCGCCGCCGCGCATCGCCGGGCGATCTGCGCGCGTTTTTGCATCGGTGACAGGATCGGCTTGGGCACGCCGGGCTGCACCCGCTTCAACGGGCGGCCCTGCAATTTGGTGAGCGAGGCAATGCGGGCAATTTCCTCAACCAGATCGGCCTCGCCCTGAATATCGGGCCGCCATGTGGGCACATGCGCCATATCGCCCTCAAGACGAAAGCCCAGCGCCGTGAGCGTCTTGCGTTGCTCGGCCTCGGGGATGTCCATGCCAACCAGCGATTGCACCCGCGCCGGATCAAGCCTGTAGGCGCGTGACACATCCGGCACCCGCCCGGCAACAATCAATTCCGACGGCGTACCGCCACAGAGATCAAGGATCATTTGTGTAGCTAGATCAATAGCTTGCATGTTGAACGCCGGATCAATGCCGCGTTCATTGCGGTAGCGCGCATCGGAATTTATTTTCAAAGCGCGGCCTGTCATCGCAATCTGGATATGATCCCAATAGGCGGCCTCAAGAAACACATCTGTGGTCTCATCAGTGCAGCCGGTGGCCATTCCACCCATGATGCCGCCGATGCTTTCAACGCCGTTATCGTCGGAAATAACCACCTGACCGGGGCCGAGAATATAATCCTTCTCATCCAGCCCGGTGAAGGCCTCGCCGCCCTTGGTGCGATGCAACCGCAAATCCCCCGCGATCTTGCCCGCATCAAACACATGCAAGGGGCGGTTGCGATCATAGGTAAAGAAATTGGTGATATCGACCAGCGCCGATATGGGGCGTAACCCAATGGCGCGCAGCCGGGTTTGCAGCCACTCGGGGCCGGGGCCGTTCTTGACGCCACGGATCAAACGACCGGCGAAAATCTCACAGCCATGATGGGCCGCATCCGCCTCAATCGTCACCGTGATGGGCGAGGGGAACGCGCCCTTGATTTCCGCCTCGGGCGCCGGTTTCATCGTGCCAAGCCCGCGCGCCGCCAGATCAAGGGCAATTCCGCGCACGCCCAAAGCATCCGGGCGGTTGGGGGTGATGGCAATTTCAATCACCGGATCAACCTTTGTGGGGTCATTTTCCGCCAGCCAATCGGTGAATTTTTCACCCACTTCGCCCGAGGGCAGCTCGATGATGCCGTCATGCTCGTCCGACAGCTCCATCTCGCGCTCGGAACACATCATGCCATGGCTTTCAATGCCGCGAATCTTGCCAATGCCGATGGTGGTATCAATGCCGGGCACATAAACGCCGGGCTTGGCAATGACGGCGGTGATACCCGCGCGGGCATTGGGCGCGCCACAGATTATTTGCAGATTGCCCGCATCGGTTTGCACCTGACAAACCTTCAGGCGGTCGGCATCGGGGTGTTTTTCGGCGCTTGTCACCTTGCCGATGGTAAATTCCGAGAGCCGCGCGGCGGGGTTTTCAATGCCCTCCACTTCAAGCCCCAGATCGGTGAGGGCATCGCATATCTCATCCACGCCCGCTGTGGTATCGAGATGGTCTTTTAGCCAGGAGATTGTGAATTTCATGCGCCTATCACCCGTCAGATGCTTGAGTACCAGAGTTCAGAAGGGCTTTAGCCGAATTGCACCGGGGGTAAAAGCCCACATCGCATTTCGGGCGAATGCTCAGGTTTATGTGCTGTTGCCGAAGGGGTGGGGACTCCTCATTTTTCTAAATCAAGAAGCCAGCATCTTTCCAGAAACAACTTTTCCATCTTGCAAGAACCGTGGATGGGAACGGCAATAGAATCAGACGGCATGGGTGTTTGTTTCAGATGGAAACAGAGGCGTTTATAGTTGAATAATTACGCGTTGATATTCCGTACACCGGATCGGCCAGAGATTCAGGTTGTTAGAATTTTCGCGAGCAAACTGAAGCCCGAATAACACAATTTTGTTCTGTGTCACTGCAGGTGTCTTGTACCTGATCTGCAGCTTCAGACCTTGTATTGCCAAAGCCCAACACGCTCAAGCCGCTTTGGGTCGATGCAATAGCTGCGCAGGAATCGTTAAAAACTTCCAATGTGGCGCACTTCCCGCCGCACGCTTCCTGGGCCAATTTTTCTGCGTTCTGCGAGGTTGACTGCATGACTGAATATCCAGCAACGCCATCCGGGCCAAACCCAACAGCACCCCAACAAAATCCATAATCGCAGGCCTGCCCCGCAACTGGAGTTAACATACCAGCGATTGCTATCAGGAGTTTTCTAAATGATATTCTGGATGATTTGATCATAATCCTCACCACAGCAAAGCGTTAACCAACAGTAAGGTCAAGCCATTGTGTAGCACAAGCTAATTGGTGCGGTATTTTGGATTTGTAATACAACTTATGATAGATTATTTATTGTTTTCAATAAGATCCAATCATCTTGGTTCAAGCGCATATGCTTACATGAGGTAGCCGTAAATACCTGGGGCACGTACCAAAACGATGAATAAAATGTAGCTTGGTAAAAAAACTTACAACACTGATATGCTCTTACAGCCCTTGCATGGAAGTCCCCCAACGAGCAGGAGTCAATCATATAAGAATTGCGAACAACGGAAAATCTTGACACGTTATGATTTCAGTTGCAGGCTCTTTTGATGTTGCAATTCTAAAGCCCAGGGGGGAATAAATACACTTCAATTCGACTTGAAGAGCGGAATAAATTGTTAAAAATTATATTAAACATTCTCGAACTAACCGCCCATTAAACATCAAATCAATTAAACGGAAGGCCCGTAAAATGAAAACGATATGGACTATTAAGCACCTTTTGATGATCTTTGGAATACTGGGTTTATTTACCTTCGCGACACCAAAAACCGCTGCCGCACAATCAGACCCGTTTATAGGCACGATTGCTATGTTTGGGTTTAACTTTTGTCCGCGCGGCTGGACAGGTGCCGAAGGGCAGCTTTTGGCAATTTCGCAAAATACTGCGCTTTTTTCGCTTTATGGAACAACCTATGGCGGGGACGGCAGAACAACTTTTGCGTTACCGGACCTGCGCGGCCGAAACCCAATCGGCGATGGGACTGGACCTGGATTGCCGCAATTTCGTTTAGGGCAACGTGGCGGTGCGGTACAAACTACGCTGTCAGTGCAAAACATGCCATCGCACAACCATCCTGTTAATGCGACAAACTCAATCGCTGATAAAACTGGCCCCGGGACTGACTTTCTTGCCGCAGATGTAGTCGGTGGTGACCCGATATATCATAACGGACCGGCAAACAGGGTCATGGATCCTGAGATGATTGGCAATACTGGCGGTAGTCAGCCATTCTCAATCCAGGATCCATATCTGACGATTAAATTTTGTGTCGCATTGCAGGGTATATTCCCCTCACGAAACTAGAATTTTCGGCATAGAAATTTCCGACAAAGCCATTTAATGCGTCTCAAGAAAAATCTGAATCACCGGTTTGGCGCAATGCTGATGATTCGCACTGCGTTTCGCCTTGACCCTGTCTCAGGTTTAAAGCGAAACGCTTTATGGCAGGCTTTGTCGTTACCTTTCCTACGCCAAAAACGTGGTTTCCGCATCGCCGTCAGGAAGGTCGAATATGTCCGTGTCTTATTCGATCGAAGCCCTGGATGATGGCAAAGCCGTTTCTGAAGAAACTGATGCGCCGCTGGTAAACACAGCGCGTGATCAAGACAGGTGCGATAAGCCCTGAATACCTTACCCGGAAAATGATCTGGCGTAATTCATCGAATTTCAGGTAATCATGAATGCACACATCCACCCATTACCATATAAATATGGGTAAAGCAGTGGCGCGACTTAAAAAGAACATTGAAGTTAAAGCGTTTCGCCTTAAACCTGAGACAGGGTTAAGGCGAAACGCCATGTAACATATCAGTGTTTCGCGCGTTTCGCGACAAACCCGTTATTCAGGTTTATCGCGAAACGCTTTAATGAACTCACTCTAGCGTGCGGGTCACTTCCTCGCGCTCGAAAATCTCGATCACATCGCCCGCGCGAATATCATCGTAATTTTCAAACGCCATACCGCATTCCTGACCGGATTGCACCTCGGGCACTTCATCCTTGAAGCGCTTCAATGTTTTCAATGTGCCCTCATGGATCACCACGTCATCGCGCAACAGCCGCACCCCGGCCGAGCGCCGCGCCACGCCTTCGGTCACCAGACAGCCGGCCACCTTGCCAACGCCGGTCACCTTGAACACTTCCTGAATTTTGGCATAGCCGATGAAGTTTTCGCGAATTTCCGCGCTCAGCAGCCCCGAAGCGGCGGCTTTTACATCATCCACCAGATCGTAGATCACTGAATAATAGCGGATTTCCACACCTTTTTGGTTGGCGCTGTTGCGCGCCGGCGCATTCGCCCGCACGTTAAAGCCAAACACCGGCGCGCCCGATGCTTCGGCAAGGCCAATATCGGATTCGGTGATCGCGCCCACGCCGGAATGCAACACCCGTACGCGAACCTCTTCATTGCCGATCTTTTCCATCGCCTGAATGATCGCCTCGGCCGAGCCCTGCACATCTGCTTTCACAACAATCGGCATCTCGGACAGGCTTTCGCTTTCCTTGGCCTGCGTCATCAACTGTTCCAGTGATGTCGCAGCCCCCGCCGCAGCGCGCCGGTCTTTGGCGGCTTTTTCGCGGTATTCGGCAATCTCACGCGCCTGCGCTTCGGTATCCACCACATTCAGCACATCACCGGCCTCGGGCGTGCCATTCAGGCCCAGAACCTCAACCGGCACCGATGGCCCGGCTTCCTGCACCCGCTCACCCCGGTCATTGATCAAGGCGCGGACCTTGCCAAACTGTTCGCCAACAACAAAAATATCGCCCTGGCGCAGGGTGCCGTTCTTGACCAGAACCGTGGCCACGGGGCCCCGGCCCACATCAAGCTGTGCCTCGATAACGGCACCTTCGGCGGCGCGGGTCGGATTGGCCTTCAATTCAAGTATTTCCGCCTGAAGGGCGATGGCCTCAAGCAGTTCATCAAGGCCCTGTCCGGTCACGGCAGAGACCTCGACATCCTGCACCTCGCCCGACATCTTCTCAACAATCACCTCATGCTGAAGCAGATCAGTGCGCACTTTGTTAGGGTTGGCCTCGGGTTTGTCGATCTTGTTGATCGCCACGATCATCGGCACTTTGGCAGCTTTGGCGTGGTTGATCGCCTCAATCGTCTGCGGCATCACCGCGTCATCGGCGGCCACCACCAAAATCACGATATCCGTTACCTGCGCCCCGCGCGAGCGCATGCTGGTAAAGGCCGCGTGGCCGGGTGTATCGAGAAAGCTCAGCACCGCGCCGCTATCGGTTGTCACCTGATAGGCGCCAATATGCTGGGTGATCCCCCCGGCCTCACCGGCAGCAACCTTGGCCTTGCGGATCGCATCCAGAAGCGAGGTTTTACCGTGATCGACATGGCCCATGATGGTAATGACCGGCGGGCGGTCTTTCAGGTCTTCAGGTTTATCCTCGACGTGATCAATCACATCTTCCACATCCGAATCCGACACCCGCACAACATTATGGCCAAATTCTTCGATGATCAGTTCGGCGGTATCGGCGTCGATTGATTGGTTCTGGGTCATCATCAGGCCGTTATTCATCAACGCCTTGACAACATCACCCACCCGCTCGGCCATGCGGTTGGCCAGTTCGGAAACAACAATGGTTTCAGGCAGTTGCACATCGCGTATGACCTTTTCGCGCGGCGCTGCAACACCCATGGCCTTTTGCCGGGCGCGTTCCTGCTTGCGCTTCATCGCGGCCATTGATTTTTGCCGCCCGCCCTCACCGCCCGTCAAGGCCTGATTAAGCGTCAGCTTGCCTGAACGGCGGCCATCATTGTCATCGCGGCCCTTGCCACGGCGCTCATCTTGCTCGCGCTCGCGGTCTTGCTTGCGCGGGGCTTGCGCATGAACCGGCTTGCCAGGTGAGCCACGATCCGCCTGCGGTTTGGCCTCGGGCTGTGGAGCGGCCGCAACGGCGGCGGCCTGCCTGGCAGCTTCCTCGGTTTCGGCGCGTTTGCGTTCCTCGGCCGCTTCCTTGGCTATGGCCTGCTCGGCACGTTCCACCTCCTCGCGTTCTTTCGCTTCGGCCTCTTCACGGCGGCGCTGACGGGTGACTTCGCGCTCCTTCTCATCGGCCTCGCGCTTGGCAGCTTCTTCCGTTTCACGCTCTTTCGCAGCCCGAACCGCTTTCAGGCGCCGATCATGCTCCGCGTCGGAAATCCCGGCAGGCCGTTTGGCGGCACTGCCCGGTGACACAGGTTTGCGTGCGCCGCCGCCCGTTGCCGCGCCCTGTGTTGGCTTGACAATGCGCTTGCGCTTGGTTTCCACCACGACATTCTTGGTCCGGCCATGGCTGAAGCTTTGCTTCACGTTCCCCGAATGGGGGCCGCTTACGCCTAATGTCTTTTTACCGTCGTTGTCGCTCATCTGGTCTACTTTCCTTCCGGGCGGGATTTCCCGCCGCTCGAGTCGCGCAGGCCTTTCAGCCTTGCCGCTTCCTCTACAACACGTTGCGACAAACCGCCAGCACCCAGTGCCGCATGAATGGTTGTTTGTCGCCCAAAAGCCTGGCCCAGCTCGGATGCTGTCAGCCAACCTATAAAAAATCCGCCATATGGCGTACTTAGCTTCGATTTGCCCCGTTCCGAGCCATCGCAGGCCTGAATTAGCACATCCGCCTCATCCCGGCCCAGGGCACTTTTCACTTTCTCATAGCCGGCAACCGCGCCGCCGCCCTTGCGGGCAAGGCTCAGAAGGGTGACAACCCGCTGCGCCAATAGCGTCTCGACCATGCTCACCAGCCCCTCAGGCACCTTCACCGGCTGCTTTGCCGCGCGGGCAAACAGGCCCTTCGCTGCGGCCTTTTGCAAGGCGGCCTTATCGGCCAAAACCCAAATTCCCCGGCCCGGCAATTTTTCTGCCAGATCCGGCACGATCTGCCCATCCGGGCCCACCACAAAGCGGATCAACCGATGTTTCGGATGCACCTCGCCTGTGGCAATGCATTTGCGCTCCGGACCCTGACTTCGGTCTTTGGGTTGCCCGCCGCGCCCCATGTTCAAGCTCCGAGGCCTGAAAAATCAGGCCTCAGCCTCCTGCTCAGTGGCGTCATCGTCTTCTGCGGGCTCTTCCTCATCCGTCTCCAAATCCGCCGGATCAACCCAGCCCAGCGCAATCCGCGCGGTCATGACCATGTTCTGCGCTTCCTCAAGCGAGACATCATATGGCTCCAATATGCCGTCATCCTTGACGCGCTCACCGTCAACGGTGGTCCAGCCGCCGGCCAGCTCCCAATCGGCGCAGGTGGCGAAATCATCCAGCGATTTCACCCCATCTTCGGCCAGCGCCAAAATCATCGGCGGTGTCAGGCCCTCAAAGGCAACAAGGCTGTCTTCAACACCCAGTTCGCGCGCCTTATCCAGCGCTTCCTTGGCCCGCGCCTCCAGAACATCCCGCGCACGCGCCTGCAATTCACCGGCGGTATCTTCGTCAACACCGTCGATAACCAGCAGCTCATCAAGCTCAACATAGGCCACTTCTTCAAGATTGGTAAAGCCTTCCGACACCAGAAGCTGCGCAAAAAACTCATCCAGATCAAGCGCTTCCATGAAAAGCTTGGTGCATTCTTCGAATTGCTTCTGGCGCCGCACGGAATCCTCGGCCTCGGTCATGATGTCAATATCAAGCCCGGTCAACTGGCTCGCAAGGCGCACATTCTGCCCCCGCCGCCCAATCGCAAGGCTGAGCTGTTCTTCGGGCACAACCACCTCGATGCGCTCGGCCTCTTCATCCAGAACCACCTTGGAAACCTCTGCCGGTTGCAAAGCGTTTACCAGGAATGTCGGCTGATCCTCGTTCCAGGGGATGATATCAATCTTTTCGCCCTGCAATTCATTCACCACAGCCTGCACCCGGCTGCCGCGCATCCCAACGCAGGCCCCCACCGGATCAATCGAGCTATCGTAAGAGATTACCGCAATCTTCGCCCGGCTGCCGGGATCACGCGCCACGGCCTTGATCTCGATGATGCCATCGTAAATCTCGGGCACTTCCATCTTGAACAGCTCGGACATGAATTCCGGCGCGGTCCGGCTGAGGAAAATCTGCGGGCCGCGGGCCTCACGGCGCACTTCCTTGATATAGCAGCGAATACGATCGTTGGGGCGATAGCTTTCGCGGCCAATTTTCTCGTTGCGGCGCAAAATCGCCTCGCCCCGGCCCACATCAACGATGACATTGCCGTATTCCTCGCGCTTGACCTGACCGTTGATGATGGTGCCGGCGCGATCCTTGAACTCTTCAAACTGACGGTCACGTTCGGCTTCGCGCACCCGCTGCAGGATCACCTGCTTGGCCGATTGCGCGGCGATACGGCCCATTTCAACCGGCGGCACCTCTTCCACAAAGGTATCGCCCACCGATGGATCATCCATATATTGTTTGGCCTGTTCCATGGTGAATTCCGCCTGATAATTCTCAAGCTCATCATCCTCAACCACGGTACGCACCCGGGTGAACGTGGCCCTGCCGGTCTTGCGGTCAATGGATACACGAATATCCATCTCGGCCCCGTAGCGCGATTTCGCAGCGCGGGCGAGGCTTTCTTCCATCGCCTCGATCACCAACGCCGGGTCGATCATCTTTTCGCGGGCCACAGCCTCGGCGGTTTGCAGCAGCTCAAGCTGGTTGGCGGATGTAATTGCCATGGTCTCAGTCCTCCTCAGAACCGGTTTCTGTCTCTATTGTATCGTATTTGTCTTCGTCAAACTCGCCCGCATCCTTGCGCGCCTTCAGCATGTCTTTGATCAACTCGTCCGTCAGCACCAGCTTGGCCTCAACCAGCCAGTCGAAATTCAAACCAATCGTGCCCTCTTCGATGTTGATCAGCACATCTTGCCCCTCAACCCCGGCAAGCACCCCCTTGAAGCGCTTGCGCCCGTCAATCAGATCGGCGGTTTCCAGCTTGGCCTCATAGCCTTCAAACGTCTCGAAATCCTTCAGCCGGGTCAGTGGCCGGTCAATGCCGGGGCTTGATACCTCAAGCGCGTACGCCTCGGCAATCGGGTCTTCCACATCCAGAATCGCGCTGATCGCGTTCGAGATTTGCGCGCATTCATCCACATCAATCCCGCCCTCGGGGCGCTCGGCCATGATCTGCAATGTCTCATGCTTACCGCTCATCAGCCGCACCCGCACCAGCTCAAACCCCATGTCTTCGATGACAGGGGCGATGATCCCGGCCATCCGGCGGTCAATCGCAGCTTTGGCAATCAGGTCGTTGGTCATCGGTTCCTGTCAGGCACAAAAAAACGGGCGCGCGGCCCGTCAAAATTTCCGGTGGAGCCTTCGGTGTGGACCCGAAAGCGCCGCTGTTATGATGCATATACGCGCGCTTGGGCGAGTCTGCAAGAGCTACCACGTAACAGGTTTTTTTATTTTCATACCACCTTTGCCAATAACAGGATCAGAAAATTGCGAGCGGCGCAAAATCGATACATTCGCATGCCGTATAAAATCCGATACTTTCTTATGTCGTTTACCCGGGTTGTTGTTTTCCATCCAAACAATTCCAACGACTTTCTTTAAATCATGTTTTACCATCCTCAATGGCTCACATAGATCAGTATCTTGTGAGATAACCAAAGCGGCATCAAAACGATCTCTAAACGCATCATTGAGCAGGTGGGAGGCCAGATTTACATCTGACCCTTTCTCTTCCGTATCATGAATTTCTACAAACTTGGTAGGGTCTTCAACTAAGGGGCGATGTTTTGTTTTTGGCAAAAAACGCCCATTGTGGATAGTTAAATTTGGAATAGTCCTCAAGGCGCGCAAATAAGCTTCTTGTCGTTCAGGCGCGCCTGAATCGCCCGCTCTTGGGCTTACCGCCGCAGTAAAGTATCTAACGAATTCAATACTGTCATCTTGATCAAGAATTTCCGCGCTCAACTTTGAAACGTCGAGCCATTTAAAATCTGTTCCGCGCAAAGCACGATAATATAGGTTGAATCCATCGACATAAACGCCAACTTTCAAACTAACACTCCCTCCAAACAGCGAGGGCCGCCGCAGGTCTCCCCACTAACGGCCCTCGAACTAGCAGTCACCCACTAGCCGGTATGGGTAATATATAACATATGAAAACGAATCATACAAGATTGAAGGACTCGACTATTTCCCCTGAGTCAAGGTTTTTAAAATAATTTCTATATCTAGTATATAGTACTGATAAAAATACAAGAAAATGTTTAACAGTTTATCATGCGATAAGGATAAATCACACCAACCCACCCATAATCCGCACCAGCTCGGCACTGATCCCCGGCTCGGACAGGGCGTGCCCGGCGACCGGGATCATCCGCAGATCGGCATTGCCCCAGGCCTCGGCCAGATGATAGGCGGTGGCGGGCGGACAGATCATGTCATAGCGCCCCTGCACGATCGTGCCGGGGATATGTTTGATTTTCCCCATTTGATCAAGGATTTGGCCGTCATGGTCCAGAAATCCGCCATTCCTGAAATAATGGTTTTCCAGCCGGGCAAAGGCGCGGGCATATTCGGCCGGGCTGTCGCCGCCCCTGCCGGTTGAGCGCACCGAGGCCAAGGCGTTTTCCCATGTGGACCAGGCTTTGGCGTGGGTTGTTTCTTCTGGCTTATTGCCGGAAAACAGCCGCTTGTTATAGGCGGCAATCATATCACCCCGCTCATCCACCGGGATAAGCTCTTGAAAACGCGCCCATGTTTCGGGCCAGAATTGCCCGGCACCACCGCCATAGAACCATTTCAATTCGGCCTGTGTCATGGTGAACACGCCGCGCAGCACCAGATGCAGCACCCTATCGGGATGCGTCTGGGCATAAATCAATGCCAATGTCGCCCCCCAGCTTCCGCCGAAGATGATCCATTGCTCAATTCCCAGCAGCTCCCGGATGCGCTCAATATCCGCCACCAGATGCCAGGTGGTATTGGCCTCAATGCTGGCATTTGGCGTCGAGCGGCCACAACCGCGCTGGTCAAACAGGATGATGTGATAGAGCTCAGGATCAAAATACCGCCGCATCGCCGGGCTACAGCCGCCACCGGGGCCGCCGTGCAGCACGATCACGGCCCTGCCCTTGGGGTTGCCGGATTGCTCCATATACACCTGATGCCCGTCCCCCACATCAATCATCTGCCGGGCAAACGGCTCGACCGGGGGAAAAAGATACTGGACTGCGCTCTTTTGGCCTGCGTATTTATCCATGATCATCCTATATACTGGGCAACACCAGTTGAGCATATGGAGAGCAAAATGCAAGCCGCCCGGACAACTATTGATCCCGCCGAGGTTGCCAAGTTTGAGGCAATGGCCGCCGAATGGTGGGATCCCAACGGCAAATTCAAGCCGCTGCACATGCTTAACCCGTGTCGTCTGGATTATATCACCGCGCAGATCGCCGCCGAATATGAGCGTGATCTGGGCAAGGTTTTGCCCTTCAAGGGCCTGCGTCTGCTTGATATCGGCTGTGGTGGTGGCCTTCTGAGCGAGCCGATGGCGCGGCTTGGGGCCGATGTGGTGGGGGCCGATGCCGCCGCGGGCAATATTCCGGTGGCTGAGGTTCATGCCGATCTGTCCGGCCTGAAGATTGATTACCGCCATACCAGCGCCGAGGCGCTTGCCGCCGCAGGGGAGCAGTTTGACGTGGTGCTCAACATGGAAGTGGTTGAGCATGTTGCTGATCCGCAGGATTTTCTGACCACCTGCGCGCAGCTTTTGAAGCCCGGCGGATTGCAGGTTTGCTCGACCCTCAACCGCAGCGCCAAAAGCTTTGCCGCCGCCATCATCGGCGCGGAATATATCATGCGCTGGCTGCCCAAAGGCACCCATGAATGGCGCAAATTCATCACCCCTGATGAGCTTTATAAACTGCTGCAGGAGGCCGGGCTTGATCCGGTGGATCGCAAGGGTTTTGTGTTCAATCCGGTGGCGTGGTCGTGGTCTTTGTCACCCAAAGACCTGAGCGTGAACTACGTAACGGCAAGCATAAAACCTTAAGAAGCCTTTGAATACGCACAGGTTTTGCAAAAAATGCCGAAGGGTTGCAGCTTGCTTAACGTCTTAGCCATCCGGCTCCAGCCGCACCCGCAGATCGCGCAGCACCGGCAGAACCGCCTTGACCTTATCTTCGCCCAGATCACTGACCATTTCGGAAATCATCGGCGTAATCGCCGCCAGCGCCACATCGCGCGCCCGGCTTCCTGCGGGGCTGATTGACACCCGCTTGCCCCGCGCATCATCCCAATCGGGGCGGATATGCACATAACCGGCCCATTCCAGTTTGCTTAGCGTGTTGGTCATCGCTGCGCGGGTCACATGGAAATTTTTCGCCAGTTGCGCCGGGCTGCGCTCATCCCCAAGCCCCGCCAGATGATTGAGTACGGAAAAATGCGAGATCTCCATGCCCTTGGGCAACACCCGGCTCAGGCGGTTTCGAATCATCTGATCATTGGTCATGATCTCGCTGAAAAGCATCACCGCCAAAGAGTTGCTGCTGTCACTCATTCAAACTGCCTGTCATGCCGCAGCGCCGGAATGCGCTTTCGTGCTTGTGCCACCTCATGGGGGTCCAGATCAACGTATATCACACCGGGCGCGGTTCCGGCATCTGCCAGAACATCACCCCAAGGGCCAATCGCCATGGAATGCCCGTAGGTTTCGCGCGGCTTTCCCTTTGCAGCGCTGTGCGTGCCGGTCTGCGCCGGGGCCAGCACATAACAGCCGTTTTCAATCGCCCGTGCCCGCAGCAATGTTTCCCAATGCGCGGCCCCCGTAACCGTGGAAAAGGCCGACGGCACCGTCAGGCATTCCGCCCCGGCCTGCGCCAACTGCCGGTAAAGATGCGGAAACCGGACGTCATAACAGATCGTCAGGCCCAGCGCACAGGAGCCATTGGCCAAAACGGCCCTGTCTCCGGGCCGGTAACCCGCAGATTCACGGTAGGTTTCCGTTTCTGAAACCGCCACGTCAAACATATGGATTTTATCGTAACGCGCGGTGATCCCGCCCTTGGGCGAAATCAGGAACGAGCGATTGGCAAAGCGCCCGTCCGCGTCATCGGTTTTCAGCGCCAATGAGCCAATCAGCAGCCAGATTTCCTGATCAGCAGCCTGCGCCCGCAAGGCTTTGAGGGTTTGATCCTGTTCTTCAGGCACCAGCACCTCGCGCTGCCTTTCGCGGCTGGAAGACACGCAATTTGTCACCTCCGGGGTCAGGACAAACCCCGCGCCCGCGCCCGCTGCCTTGGCAATCCACGCCATTGTCACCGGCAGGTTTTCAACCGGGTCATCGCCTGAATTAAGCTGAACAAGCGCGGTTTTCACTGTTTATGCCGCCAGCAGAGAATCCAGTTTCCCCGCCCGCTCCAGCGCATAAAGCTCATCACAGCCGCCCACATGCCTGTCGCCCACAAATATCTGCGGCACCGTGTGCCTGCCATGCGCACGCTGGATCATCTCGGGCTTGCGCCCGGGATTGGCAAGTATATTCACTTCGGAAAAATTCACGCCCTTTTGTTTCAGAAGGCGCTTGGCCGCATGGCAAAAGCCACAAAGCGGCGATGTGTAAATCTCAACTTGCTTCATTTGTGTTGTTCCCAACAAACTTATTCTGCGGGGAACTTAAGCATCCTTTGCCACGCGCGCCAGTGCCAGAATGCTCACATCCTTGGCACCTGATGCAAAACACGCCTGTGCGGCGGCGGAAAATGTCGCCCCCGAGGTCATGACATCATCCACAATCAGCACATGCCGCCCCGCCATCCGGTGGCGGCGCTTGGGATGGGCCTTGATAGCGCCATCCAGCGTTTGATGACGCGCATCAAAGCCAAGCCCCTCAAGCGATCTGGTCCGGCGCTGGCGGATCAACAAATCAGGGCAACAAGCCAATCCAGCCTCATCCGCCACCGCCTTTGCCAGCAAGGCCGCCTGATTGAACCGCCGTCTGAGCATCCGCACCCAATGCAGCGGCACCGGCGCAATCAGCGTGTTATCCGTAAGCAGGGGTTTCGCCGCGCGGGCCATCCACAACGCGGCGGGCCGCACCACATCCTGCCGGTCGCCACGCTTCAGCGCCAGCACCAGGCGACGGCCATTATCCTTGTACAACAGCGCCGCCCGCCCGCGCTGCCAGGGCCGGGCGATTCGCATGCAATCGTCGCAATGCACCACCTGCGCCGCATCTTCCTCACCGGGCAAGGGCACGCCGCAGGCATCACAAACCAGCCCCGAAATGAACGGGGTATCGCGCCAGCAGGGGCCGCAAAGGCCAAAATCACTTTCCACCTGATCGCCGCAAATTGTACAGCGCGGCGGGTAAATCAGGTGCAACGCCGTTTGTAACCCGCTTGCCATCGCTTTATTGTCCCCGCCATGAATAGTTTAACCGATACCGCGGCCCTGATCCGCAACCGCAAACGCGCCAGCCGTGCGCCCGCGCTGTTTTTGCACGAGGCCGCCGCCGATGAGATCAAGGATCGGCTCGAAATGGTTAACAAATCCTTTAAGGATGTGGCCATCATCACCGGTTTCCCCGATTTCTGGCAAAATGCCTTCCCTCAGGCCACATGCCGGGCGGATGATGACGTGCTTGACCTGCCCGAGGCCGGGTTTGACCTGATCGTGCATGCCATGGCGCTGCATTGGGCCAATGATCCGGTGGGTCAGTTGATACAGGCACGCCGGGCGCTCAGGCCGGACGGGCTGTTGCTCGCGGTTTTCTTTGGCGGCGAAACCCTGCATGAGCTGCGCGCGTCGTTGGCCGAGGCCGAGGCGGAAATCATGGGCGGGCTATCGCCGCGCATCGCCCCCATGGGGGAAATCCGTGATCTTGGCGCCCTGCTGCAACGCGCCGGGCTTGCCTTGCCGGTGGCTGATAGCTTTGCGCTTAAGGTCAGCTACGAATCCCCCCTGCACCTGATGCATGATCTGCGCGCCATGGGAGAGGCCAACGCCCTGACACACCGCCCGCGCAAGATGACGCGGCGCGCCCTGATGACACGGGCCAGAGAGATTTACACACAGGCATTTGGCGGCAGCGCGCGGATAAACGCCACGTTTGAGCTGATTATCCTGACCGGCTGGTCGCCTGATGACAGCCAGCCAAAGCCACTGAGGCCCGGATCCGCCGCAACCCGGCTGGCCGAGGCGCTTGGCACCCATGAGGCTCCGCTCAAAGATTGACGCGAGGCCCATTTCCGATATGTCAGCAATGACCCTCAAGAAAGCACCCTTTATGGAACATCCCAGCATCAAACCCGCAAAAACCGGCATTCTTCTGGCAAATCTGGGCACACCAGATGGCACCGGTTATTGGCCGATGCGCCGCTATCTGAACGAATTTCTGTCAGACCGGCGGGTTGTGGATTATCCGCGCTGGAAATGGCAGCCGCTGTTGCAGCTCATCATCCTCAGCAAACGGCCCTTCACCAGCGGTGCGGCCTATAAATCCATCTGGAATAATGACCTAGATGAAAGCCCTTTGTTGACGATTACCCGCGATCAGACCACGGCGATTGCCACGCAAATGCAAGAACGGTTTGGCGATCAGGTGATGGTTGATTTTTGCATGCGCTATGGCAATCCCTCCACCATGGACAAGGTTCGCGAGATGACTAAAGCCGGATGCCGGAAAATCCTGTTTTTCCCGCTTTACCCGCATTATGCCGGGGCCACCACAGCCACTGCGAACGATCAGTTCTTTCGCGCTTTGATGCGCGAAACATGGCAGCCATCGGCCCGCGTGGTGCCGTCTTATTTCGAAGAACCGGCCTATATCGACGCGCTGGCGCAATCGGTTGAGCGCGCCTATGGTGCCGCCAAAAAGAAGCCCGATCTGCTGGTCTGTTCCTATCACGGCATGCCGCAGCGTTATCTGATGCAGGGCGATCCCTATCATTGCCAATGCCAGAAAACCACGCGGCTGCTGAAGGAAAGGCTGGGCTGGGAAGACAGCCGGATCACCACCACATTCCAATCGGTCTTTGGCCCCGAAGAATGGCTCAAGCCCTATACCGTCAATGAGGTGGCGCGTTTGGCGCGCGAGGAAGGCAAGACAAACATCGCCGTCATCGCCCCGGCCTTTTCCGCCGATTGCATCGAGACACTGGAAGAAATCAATGAAGAGATCAGGGAAAGCTTTGAAGCGGCGGGCGGCAAGGAATTCACCTATATTCCCTGCCTGAACGATGATCCTGCGCATATCAATGCGCTAAGCGGCATCATTGCGAAAAACCTTGAAGGCTGGATATAGGCCCGCAAAATTTCCGCAGGCAAATAAAAAGGCGATGGAAAACACCGCCGCCTTTAATATTTTTGAATCCAATGAGCCGCTAAATCAGCAAAACCTGCGTGCCAACCACGGCGCGGGGGAACAAATTCTGGATATGCTCATTATAAAGCCCGATGCAGCCATTTGACGACCGACGGCCAATCTTGCGTGTGTCATGGGTGCCGTGAATGCGATAATATTTCCAGCCGAGATAAAGCGCATGGGTGCCCAGAGGATTATCCGGGCCGGGTGGAACATAAGCCGGCCATTCAGGATTTCTTTTGCGCATTGCCGGTGTTGGGCTCCAGCTTGGGCCAACAACCTTGCGCACAACCTTGGTCCGGCCGCGGCGGGTCAGATCCTCAGACATGGGAACGCTGGAGGGGAACAGTTTATAAGTTACACCATCCTCTGCCCAGTAATGCAGCACCCTTGAAGATATATCCACAAGAATAGCGCCATTTTTAAGATCGCTGAAATAGGGCTGCCAATCCAGCGCCCGAAAACTGGAACTGTTATGGCGCACAGATTCCGAAATCTCCTGCTCCATCTCGATCGAGCTTGAACCCGCTGGTTCAACAGCCAGCGCTGGCGTTCCAAGGACAGCAGCAGAACCGGCGATAAAAGCGCGACGATTCCAGTTAGTTTTCGATATAACGGGCATTGATAGCTCCAAACATGAAATTCATTCTCATCAGCGTTATATATGACGAGAAAGCCTCATTCGCAAATCAAACAATCGTAAATCGGCAAAACAATGCGGATGTGGGTTTGATTCATCTGCTTTGACCCTATAGAGAGCGACATCAGGATATTCAGTCAGGTCAATAAAATTATGCGAATCATCAGCTTTTTAGTGTCTGCAATGTTGGTTTTATCTGCCTGTACGACGCCGGCACCGCAAATTGGCCCCGATGGAAAGCCTTTACCGCGCGTCTATAACATCCGGGCGGGAAGCAAATCCAACATACAGTTTCGCATGCTTGATTCGGTCAATTCGCTGCGTCAGGCCGCCGGGCAGGGCCCGGTTGCGCTCAATGCCAAGCTGAACGCTGCCGCCGCCACCCATTCGCGGGATATGTCGGTACAAAACCGGCCCTGGCATTTTGGCTCGGACGGTTCATCGCCGATTGATCGGGTTCAGCGGGTTGGATATGAAGGCAGGCTTGTGGGTGAAAACATCTCAGAGACATATGAAACCGAGCTTGAAACCCTGGCTGCCTGGATGGATGAGCCTTCAACCCGCTGGGTTATTCTGTCGCCCGACGCGCGCAATATGGGCTTTGACTGGCTACAGGAAGATAACGGTAAAATCTGGTGGACCCTGGTGATGGGGGATTAAAGCTTTTCGCGATAAACCTGAATAACGGGTTTGTCGCGAAACGCGCGAAACACTGATATGTTGCATGGCGTTTCGCCTTAACCCTGCCTCCGGTTTAAGGCGAAACGCTTTAAGGGGTGATCAACACCGGCGTGCCGTCATTCACCATCGCATAGACATCTTCCATCTCATCATTGGTCACGGAAATGCAGCCCGCTGTCCAATCGGGGCCAAAAGGCCGTGTCGGCCCGCCATGGATGAAAATATCGCCCCCAGGATCCAACCCCACAGCCTTGGCTTTGGCAACGTCCTGCTCATTGGGGTAATCAATCCCGATAGATAAATGAAAGCTGCTATTGGGATTGCGCCGGTCAATCAGGTATTCGCCTTCCGGGGTACGGCCATCGCCCTCGGCCTCCTTGTGGCCCTGCGGTTCAAAGCCAAGATCAACCACATAATGTTTCAGCACCTCGTCACCATGCATCAAAAACATCGCACGGTTGCCCTTGTTG
This sequence comes from Roseovarius sp., assembly GCA_021775255.1. GTDB lineage: Bacteria > Pseudomonadota > Alphaproteobacteria > Rhodobacterales > Rhodobacteraceae > Roseovarius. Next base: position 63,821 of record JAJFIA010000018.1, on the reverse strand, counting down.
ACAATCACCCGCGTTACCTCGGGGCCGTCATAGGTTTTGAATTTTGAACTGCTACAGGCGGTCAGGCCAAAAGCCAGCACTGTCATAGCAACCATCTTCAATATCTGCATTGCGAATACCACTGCCCCGTTTTTAGATAATTCTACGTTAAATTCTTCGCATTGAGATAGTGTTAATTTCAAATTCACCCGGAAGTGATGCAAAAATTCGCCACCAGCTCCACATGCGCAGACCAGCGAAACTGATCCACAACCCGCAGATGTTCAAGCCGATAACCACCCTCAACCAGCGTTTTGGCATCGCGCGCAAAGCTGGTTGGATGACATGATACATAGGCGATTTTCGGGATTTGGGCTGCACATATCTGCGCTATCTGCGCCTCGGCCCCCACGCGCGGCGGATCAATCACCACGGCATCATATTTAACCAGCTCATCCGGCAATAACGGGTTTTGATGCAAATCCCGTACCTCATGGGTAACCGGCTTGAGCCTCTGGGTATTGCGCCATCCCGCATCAAGCGCGGCCATCATCGCGGCACTGCCCTCAACCGCATGGACCGCGCTGTGCTGTGCCAGATCAAGCGCAAACGTGCCGCAACCGGCATAGAGATCAACCACATGTTTCGCCCCCGTCATGATGCGCTTCACATCCGCCTGCAAGGCCGTCTGGCCCTCCAAAGTAGCCTGCAAAAAACTACCCGGCGGCGGGGTGACACGGGCGGTGCCAAATATCTGTTCGGGGGCAGCGCGGTATGATACCACCTCATCTTCCCAGCAAAGCCGCGCCAGCCGGTGTTTTTCCGCCTGGGCGGCAAGGGCAATGCGCAATGGCCCGTCAAGCGGCTTGCCGCCGCTTGCCAGCACATCCAGGCCATTATCCGAAATCGTCACCGCCACATCAATAGGGTGCTTGCGGCTGGCCCCAGCAATGGCCAGATCTTTGGCCAAGGGCAGCGCCGCCATAAGACCGGGATGCAGCAAATGACATTCGCATATCTCAACAATCACGTTTGAGCCCCTGGCGTGAAACCCGGCCATCGCGCCTTTTTTGCTGCGCCGCGCGGTAAATGTCGCCCGGCGGCGCGAGCGGGGCGGCGATATGGCGATGGGCAGAAATTCCGCCTCAATGCCATGCGCGGCCAGTGCCGCCTTCACAATATCAATCTTCCATTGCGCCAGAAACCCATCCGAGGCATGTTGCATCTGGCACCCGCCACAGGCACGAAAATGCCGGCACGGCGGGCGCACACGATCAGGCGAGGGGGTGATGATTTTGACATCCCTGAGCGCCTCGCCCTCAGGTATTCCGGTAATCACCTCACCGGGCAATGTTTGCGGCGCATAAAGCGGGCCGTCAGCTATGCCATCGCCCAGATGGCCCAGCCGGTTGATGGTGTATTCGGTCATGCGCCCGGCGTTCCTGTTAGCAAATCGCGTTTGCTCAGGGTAAATCCGGATGCAATCCAGCGGCTTTCGAGTTTTTTCAGACGTGCCCCCAGCGCCGGGCCTTCATGATCCGGCATCAGATCACGCGCTTCAACCGGAAACACGGCCGCAGCGCCCTTATCCAGCTCAGCAGACAGGTTTTGCGCCAGTGGGGCCTCAAATACCGCCGCCCGCAGCAGCATAATATCCATGCCGGTTTCAACGCCATGGCGATAGGCCAATTCCGCCGCGCCGGTGGTTTGGCCAATCTCCGAGCGCAGCAGATCAAGCTGTTTCGCCTGTTGTTTGCTTAACCGCAGGCGTGCCGCCACATCCTCGCCGCCCAGCGCCGCCAAACGGCGAAGCGGGCTTGCTGCCACATTCTCCAGCCCTTCCAGATGCACCAACAGGCCAAGCGCCCGGTCATCCGCGCCGTTCAAAACCACGGCCAAAACCCCGGTGCTGCGCATTGCCGCCACAGCGGGCGCGGGATCAGCCGCCCCCAGAAGTTTCAGCATTTCCGCGCCAACCCGCTCGCGCGAGAGGCTATGCAGCCCGTCAACATGCGCCGCCACCGCCGCAAGCCCATCGGCATCCAGCCCCCCAGCCGCATCGCCATACCAGGCATGAAACCGGAAAAACCGCAAAATCCGCAGATAATCCTCGCGGATACGCTGGCCTGCGTCCTCAATGAACCTGATCCGCCTTGCCCGCAGATCGTCCAGCCCGCCCAACGGATCAAGCACCGTGCCATCGGCGCTGGCATAAAGCGCATTCATGGTGAAATCGCGGCGGCGGGCATCGCTTTTCATATCCCCACAATAGGCCACTGTGGCATGGCGTCCGTGGGTTTCCACATCTTCGCGGAAGGTTGTGATCTCATGCGGCACATGCCCTGAGACAACCGTTATTGTACCGTGATCCGCGCCGGTGGGAATGGCCTTGAGGCCCGCCGCATCCGCCAATCGCATCACCTGATCCGGCAGGGCATCTGTGGCGATATCAATATCATTCACCGGCAGGCCCAGCAAAGCATTGCGCACGCAACCGCCGACAAAAAGCGCCTGATATCCGGCCCCATGCAAAGCCTGGCAAACCGCCTGAGTTGCGGGTTGCCTGATCCAGTTACCGGTTATTTTCATGCCCGCCCCACAATATCCGCAAACGACCGCAAAATCCGCGCCGTTGCCCCCCAGATATAATAGGGGCCGTAAGGCACAGTATAGTAAGAACGCAATTTCCCCTGCCAGTGGCGCGCCTCAATGAGATAATTTGCAGGAGTCAGCAGATGGCAAAGCGGCACTTCAAACACCTCATCAACCTCGCCTTTTTCGGGTGTTGTATTGAACGGCTGCATTACCCGCGCCACGATGGGCGTCACATCAAAACCCGTGACGGTTTCATGGGTCGGCATCTGCCCCAGAACCTCGACATTGGCCGACTCAAGGCCAATCTCTTCAGACGTTTCGCGCAGCGCGGTGGCGATAATATCCCTGTCGCCCTGATCCATCTTGCCGCCGGGAAAGGCAATCTGCCCCGGATGATGCTTGAGCGCCGAGGCGCGTTTCGTCAGGATGACGCGCGCCTGATCACCCTCGCAGATGATCGGGATCAACACCGCCGCAGGCCGCAATTTTCGCCCCGGCGGCAGGGCAATATCCCGATTGAGATCATAATCAGACGAGGGCGCGCCGGGCCTTTTGAGGGCGGCAGCAATCTTTGGGAAAAGATCAACTCTGCGAGTCATCCGGCCCTGCTTTGGCTTCAAACCCAAGGGTCGCGGGATCCAGCGTGTAATGCGCGCCGCAAAACTGGCAATCGGCGGTGACCTGCCCCTCGGGCGTTGTCATATGGGCAATATCACGGGCCGAATAGATCGACAGGCTTTGCCGCACCTTATCTTCCGAACAGCTACAGCCAAACCGAACCGCCTGTGGCTCAAACGCGCGCGGCCCCTCTTCATGAAACAGCCGCACCAGCAAATCCGTTGGCGGCACTGACGGGCCGATCAGCTCAAGCTCTTCAACCGTATCCAGCAAAAGATTTGCCCGGGTCCAGTTCTCTTCATCTTCGCCCTCTATGAGGTCTGACGCGCCAAGCAATCCGCCCTCGCCCGATCCGCCGCCGGTGGCAAAAGGCGAGGCTTTGGGCATGTGTTGCAACATCATCCCGCCGGCGCGCCAATGCTCAACCCCGCCTGCTTCGGTTGATTTGCCGAAACTCAGGGCAAACCGGGTTGGAAGCTGTTCGGACTGGGCAAAATAGGCCTCGGCGCAGGCGGCAAGGCTTGCGCCCGCAATCGGGGTGATGCCCTGATAAGGTTCGGTGCCTTTGCCCTGATCAATCAGCACGGCAAAATAGCCCTCGCCAAGCTGATCAAACGGGCGCGCCTTGGTCAGACGATCCGCATCATAGCTGGCATAGGCGCGGATGCGCGCCGGATCGCCCTCTTTCTGGGGGCCATAATAATCGGTGGCAATCATTCGCACAGCACCTTTGGATTGCACCTGCAATGACAGTTTCCAGCGCAGTTTGATGGTCTGGCCGATCAGCGCCGTCAACAGCGCCATTTCCGCCACCAGCGCCTCAACCTGCGGCGGATAGTCATGCTGCCGCAAAATACCTTCAAGCACGCCGTCAAGCCGGGCAATCCGCCCGCGTATATCCGCAGCGTCCAGTTGAAACGGTAAAATCGTATCGTCCCAGGCGATTTTTTGGCCTAATGTCATGGGGTTTCCTTACCAGCCAGAACTTGGCATATCGCGTGTATATAAGCAGGGCAAGCCAGCGTCCAAGGGGAAGCGCGCGCGATGAGACGATTTGACGAGATACCACACGCCGATAAGCGCTATAAAATTCGCCCCGGGATCTATGCAATCCTGCCGCGGGGCGGCCATCTGCTGCTAACCCATCAGGCCGAGCCGGAGCCCGAGCTGCAACTGCCCGGCGGCGGCATTGATCCGGGCGAATCCCCCTTGCAGGCGCTGCACCGTGAGGTGTTCGAGGAAACCGGCTGGCGGGTATCCGCACCGCGACGCCTGGGTGCCTACCGGCGGTTTACCTATATGCCGGAATACGATCTTTGGGCGGAAAAGATTTGCCTGATTTATATGGCGTTCCCGGTGCGCCCCCTTGGCCCGCCCTCCGAAGCCGGGCATACGCCCCTATGGGCCAGCCCTGAACTGGCGGCAAAAGAGCTGTCAAACTCCGGTGATCGTTATTTTATCAGCCGGTATCTTATCAACCGAGAATCGGGCTTGGCTTGAATTCCAGCAACACGGCTGAAACATCATCGGCAAAATCGCGATCCCCGGCAAAATCCGTGAGCTTCCAGACCAGGGATTCCAGGCAGGCCAGCCCACGGGTCTGGCGCAGCTCGGCCAATATACGGGCAAGGCCCACATCATCCAGCAGGTTATCGTGCATATCCGCGCATTCAACAACACCGTCGGAATGGATCATCAGCCGGTCACCGGGGGCCATCTTGATCTCAAACTGCTCATATTCCGCACCCTCGATCAGGCCAACGGGCAAGCCGCCCCGCCCGACCATTTCAACCGTCCCGTTGGCGCGTTGCAACGCCGGATAGGGGTGCCCCGCCTGCGCCATGACAACCTTGCCGCTTTCCAGATCAACAATCGCCAGCAGCAGAGTAAAATACAGCTCTGTCTCCATCTCATTCAGGATAAGGCTGTTGAGAATTGCGATGGTTTCAGAAGGGTGCCGCGGTGCAAAACTGCCATCCTCCATGCGCTGCAGCGCCACGTTCTGATCCGGGGCCGCGGCGCTAAGATACCCGGCCAGCCGCGCCGTCATCAGGGCCGAGCTGATACCGTGGCCCGAAACATCAAGGCCGTAAAGCCCGATCTGGGCATCGCTGATCGGGAACATGCCCACCAGATCACCGCCCACATGGCCGCTTGATTGCAGCAGCATCGACACATCGGCGTTGCCAAAATCGCGGTGCCTGTCGCTGACCAGTGATTGTTGCAGCTTCTTGGCCTCAATCAGATCATTATCAAGCGAATCATAAAGCCGCTGCAATTCCTCCAGCGTGGAATTGATCAGGCGGTTCTTATCGGTCAGTTCCCGCTCCATCATCAGGATGCGCTCACCCGCGGCAATTCTGGCGCGCAATTCGGCGGCATTGACCGGTTTGGTCAGGAAATCATCAGCACCGGCATCCAGCCCATGGGCAATATCGCCCTTCTCGCTTTTTGAGGTGAGCAGGATAAAATACCCATAGCTGTCACGTTGCATCTTACGGAATTCACTGCAAAATTCCGGGCCGGTCATGCCTGGCATCATCCAGTCACTGATCACCAGATCAGGCGGTGTAGCACGGCATTTTTCAAGCGCTTCAGCCCCCGATGATGCCTCGGATATTTCATAGCCCAACCGCTTCAGTGAAGCCGTCAGGATACGCCTTTGCAGGCGGCTGTCATCAACAACCAACACCCGCCGGATAACACCCGTTTTGGGAATTGGGTTGCATTCGGGTTGTGCCTTGACGCGCACGATGGGATTCCAATCTGTTCAACTGAAATGAGTTAGACCACCCCTGATTAACATGGAATGAACCCTAAAATTGTCCGTAGAATTTTCTGGGATCCCAGGCAGTTGGTTAATCATAATGTGTAATCTATGCCAAAGATGCAGGAGCAAGGCGCATGATCAACTGGGATAAAGTAGCAGAATTGCGTGATGAGATCGGCGCGGAAGATTTTGGCGAAGTGGTTGAGATTTTCCTCGAAGAGGTTGATGAGGCGATTGCGGATCTGGGCAAACCCGGGGCCGATGGGGATTTGGAAACGCAACTGCATTTTCTCAAGGGCAGTGCTTTGAATCTGGGATTTGCCGAATTTTCAAGCCGCTGTCAGGCCGGTGAAACGGCTGCGGGAAATGGCCAGCAGGATCAGGTTGACCTGCAGGAAATCATTCAATGTTATCAATCATCCAAGGCTGAATTTATATCTGCGCTAACAGCACATGCAGCCGCTTGACTCCAGAATTGGGCACGCATTTCATCCTATTCTGAATAACCCTTCCCATAGGAGATCCGAACAATTTGTGGCGGCTTCAAGGGCGTTGCATCGGCCCTGAAAACCCGTTAAGCGCCGGGAAATATTCGTCATGAAGGAAATGAATATGTCCGCCCCGAAAAAAGTTGTACTCGCCTATTCCGGTGGGCTTGATACCTCGATCATCCTGAAATGGCTGCAGACCGAATATGGCTGTGAGGTGGTCACTTTCACTGCTGATCTGGGCCAGGGCGAGGAGTTGGAGCCCGCGCGCAAGAAGGCGGAACTGCTTGGAATCAAACCGGAAAATATCTTCATCGAAGATGTGCGCGAAGAATTTGTCCGCGATTTCGTGTTCCCGATGTTCCGGGCAAATGCGGTGTATGAAGGGCTGTATCTACTGGGCACGTCAATCGCCCGGCCTTTGATTTCCAAACGTCTGGTCGAGATCGCGGAAATGACCGGGGCCGATGCGGTGGCGCATGGGGCGACGGGCAAAGGCAATGATCAGGTGCGGTTTGAACTGGCGGCTTATGCGCTTAATCCCGACATCAAAGTGATTGCACCCTGGCGCGAATGGGATCTGACCAGCCGTACAAAACTTATTGATTTTGCTGAGAAAAACCAGATACCTATTGCCACGGACAAACGCGGGGAAGCGCCGTTTTCGGTGGATGCGAACCTGCTGCATACATCCTCTGAAGGCAAGGTTCTGGAAGACCCGGCAAAGGCGGCCCCGGACTATGTGTATCAGCGCACGGTGAACCCCGAGGATGCGCCGAATGAACCGGAATATGTTGAGATCGGGTTTGAAAAAGGCGACGCCGTCAGCATCAATGGTGAGGCGCTCAGCCCTGCAAACGTATTGACAAAGCTGAATGAATTGGGCGGCAAGCACGGGATCGGGCGGCTTGATCTGGTGGAGGGGCGCTTTGTGGGCATGAAATCGCGCGGGATTTACGAAACCCCCGGCGGGACAATTTTGCTGGAAGCGCATCGCGGCATGGAAAGCATTACAATGGATCGCGGTGCCATGCACCTCAAGGATCAACTGATGCCGCAATATGCCGAGCTGATCTATAATGGTTTCTGGTACAGCCCCGAACGCGAGATGTTGCAGGCGGCTATAGATAAATCACAAGATCATGTGTCTGGCACGGTGCGGTTAAAGCTTTACAAGGGGCTTGCGCGCACGGTTGGACGGTGGTCGGAACACTCACTTTATTCCGAAGCGCATGTGACATTTGAGGATGACGCGGGCGCGTATGACCAGAAAGACGCGGCGGGATTCATTCAGTTGCAGGCTTTGCGGCTCAAATTGCTGGCAGCGCGGGACAGGCGATTAAAGCGCTGAAAAACTTGTACAATTTGTACAAGCTATCTGGGTATTTTACACAAAATACCAGGCTGCCGGCCTGATCACCGACATTTGGCGCGTTTTCAAAATGTTTCACCGCTGCGTGACATCCCGCCTCACCCTCTTGGCTAGGCGATGTTCATCCGGCAGAATGCATATCCGAGAGGAGTGCAGATCATGATCCTGGATATGAGACATTTCAAGGCAATGCTGTTGGCGGCATTAATTATCGTGGGCATTGGCATCCGGTGCGGGCGGGCAGACGCGGAAACATTAACCGTGGCGGGGGGCTGTTTTTGGTGTGTCGAATCAGATTTCGAATCTGTCCCGGGGGTTGAGGAAGTCATATCCGGCTATACCGGCGGGGATCTGGAAAACCCCACCTACAAGGATGTGGGCCGGGGCGGCACCGGCCATTATGAGGCGGTGCAGATTACCTATGACCCGGCAATAGTTTCGGTAGAAAAACTATTGGCACTGTTTTTCCGGTCGGTCGATCCGACGGATGCGGGCGGGCAGTTTTGCGATCGTGGCGACAGCTATCGCACAGCGGTATTTTATTCAAACCCTACGGACAAGAAAATTGCCCAGAAGGTCTTGCAGCAGGCGCAAGACGCGCTTGGGCAGAAGATTGTCACACCGATCCTGCCCGAACAGGCGTTTTACAAGGCTGAAGATTACCATCAGGATTATTACAAAGGCACCGGGCTGGTGCTGACCCGGTTTGGGCCAAAGCGGCAATCAAGCGCCTATAAACGTTATCGCAAGGCCTGTGGCCGCGATGCGAGGGTGCATCAGCTATGGGGCGATGAGGCGGCATTTGCGCTGACGTATTAGGCGTTGGGCTTATATCCCATCGAGCTTTCAAGCAGGTGTTTTGTATAGGGATGCGCCGGGTTCATCGCGCGCATCTCGTGAACGCTCATCACCTCGACTATTTCGCCGTTTTGCATCACCGCGACGCGCTCGCACATATGGGCGACAACGGCAAGGTTATGCGAGACCATGAGATAGGTCAGATGTTGTTTTTCACGCAGATCGGCCAGCAGGTTGAGCACCTCGGCCTGTACCGACACATCCAGCGCCGATGTCGGCTCGTCCAGCAACAGAACAGACGGCTCAGGGGCCAGAGCGCGGGCGATGGCAACGCGCTGCCGCTGACCACCGGATAATTGATGCGGATAGCGAAATCGAAAGGCGGGGCCAAGGCCGACATCGGCAAGAAGCTGTTTGATACGATCCTCGATATCGTCAAACCCGTGCAATTTAAGGGTTTCGCTGAGCACCTGATCCACCGAATGGCGCGGATGCAGCGAGGCATAGGGATCCTGAAACACCATCTGCACATCTTTATAAAACCCGCGCGGGCGTTTTTTGCCCATGGGCACACCCGCAACTTTCATCGTGCCGGACCATGTGGGCACCAGCCCGACAAGCGCGCGCAGGATGGTGGATTTGCCCGAGCCGCTTTCACCGACAAGGCCGAAACTGGCACCCGAAGGCACGGTGAATCCGGCGTTTTTGACCGCATCCACGCGGTCTTCATTTTCGCCGAACCAGACGTTGAGGTGATCAAATTCAAGCTCACTCATTGGCGGGCGCTCACGCTGGGCGCGGTGGACCATGCGGGATCACGCACCAGGGCCTCAAGCCGCGATTGCGGCGCGTCAATCCGGGGCAGGGAATTGAGAAGGCCCCGTGTATAAGGGTGGGTGGCCTCGTGCAGTTTATCCGCCGCACAGGTTTCAACGATGCGCCCGGCATACATGATCAGCACCCTGTCACAGAAGCTGGCCACGAGATTGAGGTCATGGGAGATGAAAATCAGCCCCATGCCGCGTTCTTTGACCAGCCTGTCGATGATGGTGAGGACGGAAGTTTGCACCGACACATCCAGCGCAGAGGTGGGTTCATCGGCAATCAGAATTTCCGGCTCGGTGATCAGCATCATGGCGATCATGATCCGCTGCCCCATGCCGCCCGACATCTCGTGCGGGTAGGCGCGCATCACCCGCTCGGGATCACGGATGGAAACGGCATTGAGCATTTCAATCGCCTTGTCCCAGGCGGCTTTTTTGCTGGCACCTGTATGAAAGCGGTAAATCTCGATGATTTGTTCCGAGATGCGCATCACCGGGTTGAGCGAGAATTTCGGATCCTGCATGATCATTGAAATTTTCTGGCCGCGCACGGAATTCATCTCATTCTCGCTCAACGACAGAAGATCCTGACCGTGCAAATCCATCCGGTCGGCGGTGATGCGCCCGGGCGGGCGGATGAGGCGCAGGATGGCGCGGCCGGTCATGGATTTGCCCGAGCCACTTTCGCCAACGATGCCAAGGCGCTCTTTGCCCAAAGTGAATGACAGCCCGCGCACCGCATCAAAATCGCCCGAGCGGGTGGGGAAGGTGACGGTCAGGTTTTCAACGTCCAACAGGTTGCTCATCCTGATTTGCCCTCCTTGGGGTCCAGCACATCGCGCAAGCCGTCACCCAGAAGGTTGAAGGCCAGGGAGACTGTGAAAATGGCAAGGCCCGGCACGGTGGCGACCCACCAGTGATCAAGGATCACCTTGCGCCCCTCCGAGATCATCGCGCCCCATTCGGGGCTGGGCGGCTGCGCGCCGAGGCCAAGAAAGCCAAGGCCGGCAGCGGCAAGGATCACCCCGGCCATATCCAGCGTGACCCGAACGATCAGCGAGGAAATGCACAGGGGCCAGATATGTTTGGTGATGATGCGCAACGGCCCCGCGCCCTGCAGTTTCACCGCCGCGATGAAATCGGAATTGCGGATGGTCAGGGTTTCGGCGCGGGAAATGCGGGCATAGGGCGGCCAGGCGGTCAATGAAATCGCCAGCACCGCGTTTTCAATGCCTGCGCCCAGCGCCGCAACAAAGGCCAGCGCCAGAACCAACCGGGGGAAAGCGAGGAAAATATCGGTGATCCGCATCAGCACCGCATCCACAATGCCGCCGGTATAGCCCGCGATCGTGCCCACCAAAAGCCCGGCAACCGGCGCGATCAGCGCCACCAGGGTGACGATATAAAGCGTGATGCGCGAGCCATAGATCACCCGGCTGAGGATGTCGCGGCCAAGGGTATCGGTGCCCAGCCAATGACCGCCCTCACCGGGGGCGGCAAGGCGGCCGGCCAGATCCTGCGCCAGCGGATCCATCGGGGCCAGCAGCGGCGCGAATACCGCGACCAGAAGCAGCAGGATCAGGATGCAAAGGCCGAGCATTGCCATGGTATTGCTGCGCAGGCTGAGCCAGGCACTATAAAGGGCCGCCAGTTGCGCATGCCGCCGCGAGGTGGGCGTATCTGTCATCAACCAGGCGCGCAGGCCTTGATTTGGCGCGCTTATGATACTCATTTTGCCCTCGGATCGAAGAATTTATACAAAAGATCGGAAAAGATATTCAGCAGCACGAATACCAGGCCAACCACGATGGTGCCGCCCATCACCGCGTTCATGTCCGCCGATAAAAGCGAGGTGGTGATATACGATCCGATGCCGGGCCAGGAGAAGATGATCTCGGTCAGGACCGAGCCTTCGAGAAGCCCCGCGTAACTGAGCGCGATGACGGTGATCAGTTGCACCTTGATATTGCCAAAAGCGTGCCGCCAGATCACCGTGCGTTCCGGCAGGCCCTTGACGCGGGCGGTGGTAATATATTCGGAACTCAGTTGTTCAAGCATGAACGAGCGCGTCATGCGGCTTATATAGGCCAGCGAGTAATAGCCCAGAAGGCTTGCGGGCAGGATGATATGCGAAATGGCGTTGCGGAAAATATCCCAGTTGGCGTCGAGGATGGAATCGATCAGGATCATGCCGGTGACCCGCGGCACGATGTCGACATAGAAAATATCAAGCCGCCCTGATCCCGCGACCCAGCCGAGTTTGGAATAAAAGATCACCAGCGCGATCATCCCGAGCCAGAAAACCGGCATCGAATAGCCGATAAGGGCCAGAACGCGCGCCGCCTGATCTATCCATGTGCCGCGCTTCACCGCCGCAAGCACCCCAAGGGGCACGCCGATGAAGACGCCGATCAATGTGCCAAGCGTGGCCAGCTCAAGGGTGGCGGGAAACCGGCGTTTGATCTCTTCCGCGACCGGGAAACCGGTGCGCAGGGATTGGCCGAAATCGCCCTGAATGACGGAAATCACATAATTGTAAAACTGCACGATCAGCGGTTTATCAAGGCCAAGCTTGATATAGGCAGCGTCGTAAACCTCTTTGGTGGCGCGTTCGCCGACCACGGCCAGAACCGGATCAAGCGGCATCACCCGGCCAATGAAAAACGTGACAAACAGTAGCCCCAGCATGGTAATCGCGATGGATAGCAGGGTCTTGCCGGTTGTCAGGGCAATGCGTGGAAGGGGCGACCTGCGCCGCCCCTTTATTGTGTCCGAAACCGTGGACATTATTTGGTAACTGACCAGTATGATGCAGCGGTAATCGCGCCACCCATCGAGAAGCCCTGAACATTCGAACGCAGGCCGTTTTGTTCAACCTTCTGGAACATGATGGCAAAGGGCGATACCTTTTGGTGCTCGCGTTGCAGCGCCTCATACATTTTGGCGCGTTTGGCGCGGTCAGGCTCAACCACGGCAGCAAGGGTTTCGTTTGACATCTCGGGGATGCCCCATGCATTGCGCCATGCCAGCAAACCGGTGGCCTGAGCCTCGTCCGAGTTATCGGGGTTATAGGCGAATGTGCCTGCGTTGGTGTTGGGATCAGGATAATCCGGGCCCCATGCGCCAACATAGATGTCATGCTCACGCGCGCGGTACACGCCAAGGGTCTGTTTGCCGGTGCCGACGATCAGTTCGGCCTTGATGCCAACCTGTGCAAGGGTGTTTTGCAGGGAGGTGGAAATATCAATGCGTTCCTGTGCATCACGGACAAAGATTTTGACATCAAACCCGTCGGCATATCCGGCCTCGGCCAGCAGTGCACGGGCCTTTTCGATATTGAACGAATACGGTGTATCGGAAATTTCGCCCAGATAGGTACGCGGCAGGAAGGCCTGATGCACCTTGTACTGACCTTTGAGGAAGCTGTTTGCCATGCCCTCGTAATCAATCAGATATTTGAATGCCTCAACCACTTTCGGGTTGGAAAGCGCCGGGTGTTTCTGGTTCAACGAGACATACATCAGACGGCCGCGTAATTCACTTGCGATCTTGATGTCATCGACACCGTCAAAACCGGCAACATCGTCAGGTGTCAGATTGCGGGCAATATCAACATCGCCTTTTTCAAGCAGAAGGCGCTGGGTGGCGCTTTCCTGAATATGGCGCACGACAACCCGTTTCATCGCCGGCTCGCCCGCGTAATAATTCGGGTTGGATACCAGTGTAATGCTCTCATTTGGCTTCCAGTCTGCCAGCGAATAAGGCCCGGAACCGGCGGTATTGGTGCGCAGCCATTCATTGCCCATGTCGCCATCGGCCTCATGCTGCATCACGGTTTTCATGTCGACGATGCCGCCGATCGTGGCGGTCATGCAGTTGAGTACGAAAGACGTGGCATAGCGTTTATCGGTTTTGATCACCAGCGTGTTGTCATCGGTGGCCACAATGGTTTCGCCCACGTTTTCCGGGGTAAAGCCGAATTGCGTCAGGATGAACGCCGGGGTTTTATTGAGGATCACCGCGCGGCGCAGGCTGAATTCGGCGTCTTTCGCCGTAACCGGATTGCCCGACTGGAATTTGACGCCGGGGCGCATGTGGAAGGTGATGGTCTGGCCATCTTCCGAGACATCCCAGCTTGTCGCCAGATCAGGCTTATATCCTGCGCCCAGATCGTTGGGGTCAAAATTTACAAGGTTGCTATAGAGATTGCGGCTGGCATCAGAGCCGGCAAATTCAAAGGATTGCGCCGGGTCAAGCGTGGTAATGTCATCAATCCGGTTGGCGATCACCAGCATATTGGCCGGTGTTTCCGCCAGCACCTGCGCGCCGGGGGCGGCCAGTGCCATGCCCAGCACCGCGCTGGCCATAAGATTCTTAAACGGTTTCATTTTGTCTTCCTCTCCTCTGGTTTTTTTGTCGCTTTTCAGGTCTTTGCCTGTTCGCCCCATGTTCTGGCCAATACGCGCAGCCAGTTTTCATTGCATAGTTTATGCATCAAACTTTCAGAATAGCCATGGCTTATCATCGAATTTCTCAGTTTTCCCAATCCGGCGACATCGCCGATTGCCTCGGGCACCATCGCGCCGTCGAAATCCGAGCCAAGCCCGACGCGGTCTTCGCCAAGCTTGTCCATCAGGTGATCAAGATGGGCGAGCATGGTTTCAAACGGCACATCGGGGCGCATCTGGCCATCCTTGCGCAGGAAAGCCGTGGCGAAATTCAGCCCGACCATACCATCACTTGCGGCGATGGCCTCAAGCTGCGGATCGGTGAGGTTGCGGGCGTGAGAACACAGCGCATAGGCGTTGGAATGGGTGGCGACCAGGGGCGCTGTGCTGATCTTTGCCACGTCCCAGAAGCCTGCCTCGTTGAGATGCGACAGATCCACCATGATGCCCAGATCATTGCAGCGCCGGATCAGGTTTTTACCCGCATCCGTGAGGCCGCCGCCGATATTGCCATCCGATGGATAGCGAAACGGCACGCCCTCGCCAAAGATCGTGGGCCGTGACCACACCGGGCCAAGCGAGCGCAGGCCGGCGGCATAAAGCACATCAAGATTATTGAGATCGGCGTCGATGCCCTCGGCCCCTTCGATATGCATGATCGCGGCGATGCGCCCCTCATGAAACGCGGCGCGGATATCATCGGTGCTCAGGCAGATGCGGACGTGGCCCGCCGCCTGCATCCTTAGCAAAATGGCAGCCTGCTGCAGGACCACGGGCAAGGCTTTTTCAACCGGAATGGCGGGGGGAAAAGGCAGATCATAGCGCGGCTTTTGCATCTCGGTGTTGTGGTCATCGCCTTCCGACGGGGAGGGCACATAAATCGCAAAGAACCCGCCACCAAAGCCGCCCTTGCGCGCGCGGGGCAGATCAATCTGGCCGTGCTGGCCGCTGGCGAATTCGGTAATCGCCTCTGGCCCACCCGCATTATAGAGCTTGAGCAGAACGTCATTATGGCCGTCAAAGATCAGTGGCGCACAGATGTCAGGCATGGTTTTCCCCAGGTGTCAGGGATAAGCTTAGCGCTAACATGAGGCTAACCGCCAGTGAAAAATGTGCCGGTCAGGATCAGGCCCGGGACAGTGCCACAGGCGGGCGGTTTTCTTTGACCGGCAGATGCACGATGGCGCTGAAGGCCCCGACACCAACACCAATCCACCAGACGGCGGTATAATCACCGTAGATGTCATACATCCGGCCCCCCAGCCAGACACCCATGAAGCTGCCAAGCTGGTGCGAGAAAAACACGATGCCGTAAAGCGTGCCCATATAGCGCAGCCCATAAAGATGCGCGATCAGCCCGGAGGTAAGCGGCACCGTGGCCAGCCACAAAGCACCCATGCCAACAGAAAACAAAAGCACGGTTGCGGGGGTGATCGGCAGCATGATGAAGGCAGCGGCAATGAGTGTGCGGCCGGTATAGATGCCCGCGAGCAGGTATTTTTTTGGATAGCGATTGCCCAGCCATCCAGCCGTGAGCGTGCCCGCAATATTAGCCAGCCCGATCAGGGAGATTGCCGCCGCGCCCAGCGCCGAGGTCGAGGTAATGCCGATGCCGTGCAGCACCCCGCCGGGCGAAATGGGCCCGCACATTTCAGTAACCAAAGCGGGAAAATGCGCTGTCATGAAGGCAAGCTGATAGCCGCAACTGAAAAAGCCAAGGAATATCAGGGTGAAGGAGGGATCGCGCAGGGCCTTGCCAAGGATATGGCGCATGCTTTCTTCCAGCTCGGCTTTGTTCGCAACCACCGGCGCGCGCATCAGGGGCAGCATAACGAGGCTGGCGATGATAACCGCGGCAAAGACGACAAAAACCATCTGCCAGCCCATGAAGCCCAGAAGATATTGCGCGACAGGCGCGCCAACCACCTGCCCGCCCGAGCCTGCGGCGGTAGCAATCGCCAGGCTCATCGAGCGGTTCTCATCCGAGCTGGCACGGCCAACAACGGCCAGAATCACGCCAAAGCCGGTGCCGGCGATGCCAAAACCCACGAGAACTTCGTAAAACTGCATGGTGCCGGGGGTTGTGGCCCCCGAGGTCAGGATCAGACCGGCGGCATAAAAGAGCGCGCCGATGATGATCGCCTTGCGGTCGCCTATTTTCTCGGCCAGCGCGCCAAACAGCGGCTGACCAATGCCCCAGAACAGGTTCTGAATGGCGATGGCCATGGAAAATTCCGAACGCAGCCAGCCGAATTCATCGGCAATCGGGATCTGGAACACACCAAATGACGCCCGGATGGCGAATGAGATCAGCATGATCGCACAGCCGGCAATCAGGACCGGCGTGAAGAGCGGCGTTTGTTTTTGCATTTCTGGCGTCCGTTTATCGCGCCTCTGGCACTCTATGGGTTTTGCCGGAGGCGTCAATTCAGGATTTGTGATGGGGGGTATCAATGGAGATTAGGGCCGCGCCTGACCCTGGGTGGGCGCAGCTTCAATATTTGTTGGCAATGGGGTTTAATCTATTGAAACGGTGGTTGGATTTGCAACGTTGAAAACGCGCCCTCCCATGGGGAGGGTCAGGCGCGGCCCGACGTTACCGCCGGGCGGGACGGTTCTTTATCTTGATGTGTGGAGAGCCTCACCCAACCTTACACGCCGCCAGAATGGCCATGTTAAGAATATCATTGGCGGTGGAATTGGTGCCGCAAATCTGGATCGGTTTATCAACGCCCGACAAAATAGGCCCGATCACCGTTGCCCCGGCCATTTCCTGCATCAGTTTGACCGAAATGGATGCCGAATGCCGCGCCGGAACCACCAGAATATTGGCCGGGGCCGTGAGGCGCTGAAATGGGTAGGCGGCCTGCGCACCGGTATTCAGGGCCACATCCACCGTCATCTCGCCCTCAAATTCAAAATCCACGCCACGGGCCTCAAGAACGCGGGGCGCGCCGTGCATTTTTTCGGCCCGCTCGGAGCGCGGATAGCCGAAGGTCGAGAATGAAACAAACGCGACCCGAGGCTCAAGCGCCAGATGACGGGCGACCCCGGCTGCGCGCTCGGCGATGTTGGCGAGGTCTTCCTCATCGGGCCATTCATGCACCAAAGTATCGGCAATCAGCACCACCCGGCCCTTGTGCAAAAGCGCCGTGATCCCCACGGAACCATGGGCGGCGTCGGCGTCAAACACATGGTTGATCAGCTCAAGCACATTGGCAGATTTTCGGGTGGCCCCGGTGACAAGCCCTTCGCCATGGCCATGCGCCAGCATCAGGGCGGCAAACACATGCCGGTCACGCGCCGCGAGTTTGTGGATGTCCTTGAGATCAAAGCCCTTGCGTTGCAACCGGGTGTAAAGAAAATCCTTGTATGCCTCGAGATGCGCGGAATTGGCGGCGTTGACCACCTCAAGCTCAGGCACCGCATCGGCAAGGCCCGCCTGCGCGAGCTTGGCTTTCACATCGGCCTCGCGGCCCACCACCAAAGCGTGGCCAAAACCGGCGCGCTGATATTGCACGGCGGCGCGCAAAACGCGCGGATCATCGCCCTCGGCAAAGATCATCCGGGCCTGAGCATTGCGGGCGCGGGCATTCAATGAGCGCAGGATGCTGGCGGTCGGGTCCATCCGCGATTTCAGCGCGGCCTCGTAGGCCTCCATATCGACAATCGGGCGGCGCGCCACGCCGGTATCCATGCCGGCACGCGCAACGGCGGGGGGGATGGTATGGATCAGGCGCGGATCGAACGGCGCGGGGATGATATAATCACGGCCAAAGGTGAGCTTGCGGCCATAAGCCATATCGACTTCTTCGGGCACATCCGCGCGGGCAAGGCTGGCAAGCGCATGGGCGCAGGCGATCTTCATCTCGTCATTGATGGCGCGGGCGTGGACATCCAAAGCGCCCCGGAAAAGATAGGGGAAGCCCAGAACATTATTGACCTGATTGGGATAGTCTGAGCGCCCGGTGGCGACGATGGCATCTTCGCGCACGGCATGGGCCTCTTCCGGGGTGATCTCGGGGTCGGGGTTGGCCATGGCGAAAATCACCGGGTTGGGGGCCATGGAAGCCACCATTTCAGGGGTCACGGCCCCCTTGGCGCTGACGCCCAGAAACACGTCGGCCCCCTTCATGGCCTCCTCAAGTGTGCGCAGTTTGGTGTTGGCCGCGTGGGCCGATTTCCACTGGTTCATGCCCTCCTTGCGGCCCTGATAAATCACGCCCTTGGTATCGCAGACGATGCAGTTGTCATACCGCGCACCCATGGATTTGAGCAATTCAATGCAAGCAATGCCCGCCGCCCCCGCACCATTCAGAACAATGCGCACATCTTCGATTTTCTTGCCGGAAATGTGCAAAGCATTGATCAGGCCGGCGGCACAGATCACCGCCGTGCCGTGCTGATCATCGTGAAATACCGGGATGTCCATCACCTCTTTGAGCTTTTGCTCGATGATGAAACATTCGGGCGCTTTGATGTCTTCCAGATTGATGCCGCCAAAGGTCGGCCCCATCAGGCGCACGGCGTTGATAAAGGCATCCGGGTCTTCTGTATCCAGCTCGATATCGACGGCATTGACATCGGCAAACCGCTTGAACAGCACCGCCTTGCCCTCCATCACCGGCTTCGATCCAAGCGCGCCCAGATTACCAAGGCCCAGAACGGCGGTACCGTTTGAGATGACCGCCACCAGATTGCCCTTGTTGGTGTAATCATAGGCGCATTCGGGGTTCTCGGCGATGGCCTCACAGGGAACGGCCACACCGGGGGAATAGGCCAAAGACAGATCGCGCTGCGTGGTCATGGGCACGGTCGCGGAAATCTCAAACTTGCCGGGGGTTGGCTTGAGATGAAAGGCCAGTGCCTCTTCGCGGGTGTATTTATGTTTGGTCATAGCGGGTGCCTTTGGCTTGATCCCTGGGAATTCAACCTTTAGCGGGCCTTTGGCAAAGGCTCAACCGAAACAGATGTTTTTGGCTTTCGCCGGGGGCGATTGGTTTGTAGGGTTCGGGGAAGCCGGGGAGTGTATTTCGTGACATCCGTGAAATCAGCCGTAACGCCGATGATGGCGCAATATCTGGAGATCAAGGCGCAGCATAAGGATGCGTTGCTGTTCTACCGGATGGGCGATTTTTACGAGATGTTTTTTGACGATGCAGTGGCCGCCGCCGAGGCGCTGGATATCGCACTTACCAAACGTGGCAAGCATATGGGCGAGGATATCGCCATGTGCGGCGTGCCGGTACGCGCCGCCGAGGGCTATTTTCAGACACTCATCCGCAAGGGGTTTCGCGTTGCCGTCTGCGAACAGATGGAAGACCCCGCCGAGGCCAAAAAGCGCGGCTACAAGGCGGTTGTGAAACGCGAGGTTGTGCGGCTGGTCACCCCTGGCACATTGACCGAAGACAGCCTGCTGGATGCGCGAAAGCATAATTATCTGGCGGCGTTTGCGCAGGTGCGTGGGGCGAGTGCTTTGGCCTGGGTGGATATTTCAACCGGCGCGTTTCAGGTGATGCCGATAGCGCTGGTCAGGCTGGGGCCGGAACTGGCGCGGCTCAGGCCAAGTGAGGTTGTGATTGCCGAAGGGGATGAGGCGGAAGTTACTGATATAATTGAGGAAAGCGGCGCAGCCCTAAGCCCGCTGGGGCGGTCGGCATTTGACAGTACCGGCGGTGAGGCGCGTCTTTGTGCGCTGTTCAGCGTGGGCACATTGGAGGCATTTGGGCAATTTTCACGGCCCGAAGTGGCGGCAATGGGGGCCATCGTTGAGTATCTTGAGATCACCCAGAAGGGGCAGTTGCCTTTGCTCAGGGCGCCCGAGCGTGAGGACCATGCAAAAGCGATGCAAATCGACGCTGCGACAAGGCGTAATCTTGAACTGACCCACGCGCTTTCGGGCGGGCGCGCGGGGTCTTTGCTGGCAGCGATTGACCGGACGGTGACGGCGGGCGGCGGGCGGCTTTTGGAACAGCGCCTGTCCGGCCCGAGCCGGGAATTGCCGGTGATCAGCGCGCGGCTTGAGGCGGTGGATTTCATGGTGGAAAATGCGCGGCTTTGTCAGGGCTTGCGCGATGATCTGCGGCGGGTGCCTGATCTTGATCGGGCACTTTCACGGCTTAGCCTCAATCGCGGCGGGCCACGGGATTTGACAGCAATTCGCAATGCGTTGCAACAGGCAAGAAGGATTGCAGGAATGCTGGAAGGGCAGGAGCTGCCCGGGCTTTTGGCCGAAGCCACCGGGGGGCTTTTGGGCCATGATGACCTGCTGGAATTGCTGGACCTGACGCTGCTGGCCGAGCCGCCGATGCTGGCGCGCGAGGGCGGATTTATTGCCACCGGCCATGACAGGGAATTGGATGAATGCCGCCGCCTGCGTGATGAGGGCCGGGGCGTGATTGCCGGGATGCAGGCCGATTATGCGCGGGAGGCGGGGATACAATCGCTCAAGGTCAAACATAACAATGTGCTGGGATATTTTATTGAGGTGACAAGCATTCACGCCGACAAGATGCTGTCAGAGCCGCTGAACGCCCGGTTCAGACACCGGCAGACCACGGCCAATCAGGTGCGGTTTACCACGGTGGAGCTGAGCGAGATGGAAAGCGCCATTCTCAATGCCGGGGGCCGGGCGATTGAGATTGAACTGCGGATTTTTGAGAGCCTGCGCGCGGCAATTTTAGAGCAGGCGGATAAGCTGTGGCAGGCGGCAGGCGCGCTGGCGGAACTGGATTTGACGGCGGCGCTGGCCGATTTGGCGACGGCTAAGGATTGGTGCCGGCCAAAGGTGGATGCAAGCCGGGCTTTGCGGATTGAAGGCGGGCGGCATCCGGTGGTGGAACAGGCATTAAGAGCTGCAGGTGGCGCGCCCTTCATTGCCAATGACAGCGACCTTGGGCAGGGCATTGATATCTGGCTTCTTACGGGGCCGAATATGTCGGGTAAATCAACCTATCTGCGGCAAAATGCGCTGATTGCGGTGCTGGCACAGATCGGCAGTTTCGTGCCCGCGCTGGCCGCGCATATCGGTATGGTGAGCCAGCTTTTCAGCCGGGTCGGGGCCTCGGATGATCTGGCGCGGGGGCGGTCGACCTTCATGGTTGAGATGGTGGAAACCGCCGCGATTTTAAATCAGGCGGATGACCATGCCCTTGTTATATTGGACGAAATCGGCCGCGGCACCGCCACTTATGACGGGCTTTCCATCGCCTGGGCCACGCTGGAGCATCTGCATGATGTCAATGGCTGCCGGGCGTTGTTTGCAACCCATTATCATGAGATGACAGCACTGTCAGACAAGCTGGAACGGGTGGAGAATGCCACAGTGACCGTACGCGAGCATGACGGCGAGGTGATCTTCCTGCATGAGGTGCATAAAGGGGCCGCCGACCGGTCTTACGGCGTGCAGGTGGCCAGGCTTGCCGGGCTGCCCGAGGCGGTTGTTGCCCGCGCGCGGGTGGTGCTGGATGCGCTGGAAAAGGGCGAGCGCGAGGGCGGCACGGCGAAGGCCGCGATTATTGATGATCTGCCTTTGTTTTCGGCCACGCCTGCGCCGGTGGTGGCGGTGAGGGCGTCTCGGGTTGAGGACCGGCTGGCGGAGATTTTGCCCGATGAGCTGAGCCCGAAACAGGCGCTCAATCTGATTTATGAGTTGAAAGATCTGAGCGAATGATCATTCACCCGGATATGGGCATTGATCTGCCCGATGGCACACGGGCTTCGGCGCGGGTGTGGATGCCGCAGGGCAAGGAGCCGCTGCCTGCGATCCTTGAATATCTGCCCTACCGCAAATCCGATGGCACGGCGGCGCGCGATCATGGGATGCACCTGCATTTTGCCCGCGCCGGATATATTTGCCTGCGGGTGGACAGGCGCGGCTGTGGCGAAAGCGAAGGCCTGTTTGATGATGAATATTCCGAACAGGAGCTGCGTGACGGGGTGGATATCATCAACTGGATTGCCGCGCAGAGCTGGTGCGATGGCAATGTCGGCATTCAGGGGATTTCATGGGGTGGATTCAACGGCGTGCAACTGGCGGCGCGGGCGCCCGAGGCGTTGAAAGCGGTGATTTCCATCGGCACCACGGCAGACCGCTATCACGACGATATTCACTATAAGGGCGGGATACAGCTTGGCGAGAATATCGGCTGGGCGGCGACGGTGATGTCGTGGTTTTCAATGCCGCCTGACCCGGCGCTGATGGGGAATAACAGATGGCGCGAAATATGGCTGAACCGGCTGGAAAACACGCCGAATCTGGCAGATTTCTGGATGCGGCACCCGACGCGGGATGATTATTGGAAGCATGGCTCGATCTGTGAGGATTATGCCGCCATAAAGGCCCCGGTTCTGGTGATGGGGGGGTTGCATGACGGCTACCGCAACGCGATGGCGGCAATGGTTGAAAATCTGCCCGGCCCGGTCAAGGGGATTGCCGGACCGTGGAGCCATAAATACCCTAATATCAGCACCATAGGGCCAAAGATTGATTATCTCGGGGAGGCGTTACGCTGGTGGGATCACTGGCTCAAGGGCAAAGATACCGGGGTTGAGAATGATCCCGCCTACCGCGCCTATTTGATGGACAGCATCACGCCGGATGCATCATTGGATTTCCGGCCGGGGCGCTGGGTGGCGCAGCAAAATGCGCTGGATGAGGGCATCAGCCACGAGGTTTTGCCGCTGGGCAACGGCACCATGGGCAGGGCTGAGGCGTTTGCAGTGGTGACGGAGACAAATCTGGCATGTGGCCGGGGCTGTGGCGAATTTTTCCCGACCGGTGCCTGGCCTGGGGAATTGCCGGGCAATCAGATCTATGATGATACGATATCGGCCTGTTTTGATGCGCCGCCACAGGCCGGGGCGCGCGATATTCTTGGTGCGCCAAAGCTGCGGTTGAGGCTGGCCTCAAGTGCCACGCGGGCGCAGATGATCGTGCGGCTGTGTGATCTGCGCCCGGATGGGTCATCGGCGCTGATCACCCTAGGGCTTTTGAACCTGCGGCATCGGGATGGGTTTGAGAAGGCGCGTGATCTGGTACCCGGTGAGGCGTTTGAGGTGGAAATAACGCTGGATCAGACGGCGTATAACCTGCCCGAGGATCATCGGCTGAGGCTGGTGATTTCAAATTCCTACTGGCCCTATTGCTGGCCTGAAGCCAATGATTTCAACCTTACGCTGAGCGCGGGGGAATTGATCATGCCGTGGCGCACAGTGACGCGGGGCGATGAAATACCCTTTGATCCGCCCGCTGATATGGAAAAACGGCAATACCGCACACTGGAAGACGGCAGCAGCAGCAAGGATTGGGAAATTGATCCGGCTACGGGCCGGATTGTGATGCAGGTTGAGAATGATACCGGGCGGGTTGAAGATTTGGAAAACGGGCTGATCACGCAAAATGCGCTGGTGGAAAGGTGGGAGATTACCAAGGGGGATCCGGCCTCGGCCAAAGTGGAGATTATCGAGCGCCGCACGCTGGGGCGTGGCGAATGGCAGGTTGGCAGCAAGGTGACCACAATCATGCACGGCGAGGTGGATGGGTTTGCGATTGAGCAGCGATTGGAGGCGTATGAAGGCGAAATCACGGTGTTTGACTGGATCTGGAACGATAAAATAGCGCGCTGACGCCAGTTATCATGTGCGCATTACGGCTGATTCCCCGTTTCTGCGCCCGCTTTCATTGCCATTGATGTATCCTGATGGATTGTTCCTCTTTCTTTCCCGGCTGTTTCAGGTGACACAAGCGATATGACCACGCTCTCTTTCCTTCGCACCAACGCCCGCTGGCTGTTCGCCGGGGCTTTGCTGACCTTCCTCAGCAGCTTTGGGCAGACCTTCTTCATCTCGATCTTTGCCGGAGAAATCCGCGCTGAATATGGCCTCAGCCACGGCGAATGGGGCGGCATCTATACCCTTGGCACCACCGCCTCGGCGATTGTGATGGTCTGGGCCGGCGGGCTGACCGACAGGTTTCGCGCCCGCGCTTTGGGCTGGGTGGTTTTGGGGATGCTGATGTTTGCCTGCCTCTCGATGGCATTCAATCATGCGGTCTGGGCGCTGCCGCTGGTGATCTTTGCCCTGCGTTTCAGCGGGCAGGGGATGTCGACCCATATCGCCGCCGTTGCCATGTCACGCTGGTTCATTGCCACACGCGGCAAGGCTTTGTCGGTGGCATCATTGGGGTTTTCCTTTGGCGAGGCGCTCCTGCCGCTGATTTTTGTCTCCCTGATGGCGCTTTATGACTGGCGTATGCTCTGGGTCGGGGCGGCGTTGGTGGCCTTTCTCGGCATTCCAACCCTGATCGGCCTGCTCAGGCAGGAACGCACGCCGCAATCCATGACCCATTCCGATCAGTCCATGGGCATGCAGGCCCGCCACTGGACCCGCTCAGAGACGCTTCATCACTGGCTGTTCTGGTTCATGGTTCCGGCCCTGCTTGGCCCCGGCGCGTTCAACACCGCGTTTTTCTTTCATCAGGTGCATTTCGCCGAGGTGAAATCCATCGCGCATGTGGATCTGGTGGCGATGTTCCCGTTCTACACAATCATCAGCATCGGGGCGATGATAGCCTCGGGCTGGGCGCTTGACAGGCTGGGCACCGGGCGGCTGATCCCCTGGTTTCAATTGCCGATGGTGGCGGCATTTCTGGCCTTCGCCTATGCCAGCGGCACCCCCACATTGCTGCTTGGGTTTTTCTTTCTGGCGCTCACGACCGGATTCAACACCACCCTGCCCATGGCGTTCTGGGCCGAGTTTTATGGCACCAGAAACCTTGGCGCGATCAAGGCAATGGCTGTGGCGGTGATGGTGCTTGGCTCGGCCATCGGGCCGGGCATCACCGGCTATGGCATTGATCTGGGGCTGGGGATCGAGACGCAATATATCCTTATCGCGGGCTATTTCATCTTTGCCACGGTGATGATGGCCATCGGCGTCAATCGCGCACGGCCTTTGCTGCATCTCACCCCACGTCCCGGCCTCCGAGCCGGGACCTCCCGGCCAACGTAGAGGCCCCGGCGCGAAGGCCGGGGCGTGGCGTGGCATTCTGTTAAATATCCCGCCATGATAATAACCATCGGCGTCAATCACGTCCGACCCAAGTTGCATCTCACCACATGTCCCGGATCAAGTCCGGGACATGTGGTGCCTTTATCTTAGCCGCCGCAGGTAAACATAATACGCCCCGCCGCCGCCGTGTTTGAGATGCGCCGGCGACACCTGCAACACCACCTGCCCCAATGGGGCCGCCGATAGCCACCCCGGCACATTATGGCGCAACACGCCTTTGCGCAGCGGGATCGGCCCACCATCATCGCGGTCCTTGCCCTTGCCGGTTATCACCAGCACCAGCCTGAGCCCGCGGGCATGGCTTTGCAGGATAAACCGGGTCAGCACGGGATGCGCCTGATCCATCGTCATGCCGTGCAGATCAATCCGCGCCTCGGGGCTCAGCTTGCCGCGCTTCAGCCGCTGATGCGCCTTTTTATCCATCTTGACCGGGGCCGTCGCCAAACGCTCGGACAGGCCTGGCAAAACATCATGGGCCGGGGCATTCCGGTTGCCCGCGCCAATCTGAAATGGTGCAATCGGGGGTGCTTGCTGATCCACCGGCGCGGGTTTCAGCGCCGGTTTCAACACCTGGGGTTTTGGCGCATTCCGCTCTGGCTTCAGCCGCTTCGTGGTCTGCGCCACCTTGCGCCATAATTCCAGCTCATCCGGCCGCAGCCCCCGGCGTTTCACGGCGCAATCTCTTCCAGCATCGCATAGGCGCGCTGAATCGGCAGCAGCACAACCATCCGCCCGCCATCGCGCAGCTTGCCCGCCGCCTTGCCCGCCGCATCACCGGTGCCAAAGAATATATCCGCCCGTTGCGGGCCCTTGATGGCCGATCCGGTATCTTGCGCCATCATCAAACGGCGCATCGGGATTTCGCCGTCTTTCTCAATCCAGACCGGCGCGCCCAATGGCACAAATGCCGGATCAACCGCCACCGTACGCAGCGCCGTGACGGATCGGTTCATCGCCCCAAGCGGCCCTTTATCACCCGGCAAATCCTTGAGCTTGCGAAAAAACACATAGCCGGGATTGTGAAACATAAGCTCCTTGCCCTCGGCCGGGTTACGCCGGACCCAGTTCTTGATTACCTCGGCTGAAACCTGACTGGCCTTATATATCCCGCGCCGCACCAGCTCGACCCCGATCGAGCGGTATTCATGCCCGTTCGAGCCGCCATACCCCACCCGGATCACTTCACCACCGGGCAGTTTAACCCGGCCAGACCCTTGAATTTGCAGGAAAAACAGCTCAACCGGATCATCAACCCAGGCAATTTCAAGCCCCTTGCCCGGCATATAATCCCCGGTCTCGATCTCACGCCTTGTCAGCCAGGGATTGGAAACCTTGGCAATCTCCGGCTCGCGGTAGATCGGATAGCGATAGCGCGCATCGGGCTGCATGGCGCCTTGCAATTCAGGCTCGAAATAACCGGTGAACAGCGCGTTGCTGCCGTTCTCAATCAAAACCGGACGGAAAAACAGGCGGAAAAAGCTGCGGGCATCGGGCCGTTGCTGTGCCAGCGCACAAAGCGCCTGCCAATCCGGATCAGCCATATCCGGGCAGGTATTCAAAAACACCTCAAGCGCCTCGGACTGATCATCCTGCGCCCAGCCTTTCAGATCCTCGAAATGCAAAATTCTGTGGCTGATCTCATCCGGCTCGAAACCTGTCTGCGCCTGCGCCACAGCCGCTGCCCCGAGGCAAATCAGCAGCCACAGCGCCCGCATCATTCGCCGGTTGCGACGAGCCGCCAATTAGGATCGTCTGATCCCATGATCCGCTCGAACGTCCAGATATCTTTCTGACGTTTGGCCTGATCCCGTGCGCCTTCGATAATCTTGCCGTCTTTGTCACGCACAACCGATGTCAGCTCACCAATGAATTTAATGTCAATTTCGGCCCGCCCATTGGCTTGATCAAACCGGGCATCCATCAGGGTTACTTCGCGCACGCCAACAAAATCCGCTTCAACGCTCAGGCCCTTGGCTTCGCGATCATCCACCACCTGCGAAAACGCCTCAAACACATCGCTTGACAGAAATGGCGTGATCTCTCCCATTTTGCCGCGCTCGAATGCCATCAGGATCATTTCATAGGCCCCTTTGGCCCCGCCAAGAAATTCCGTGAGGTTAAACCCCGGCTCGGCGCGTTTCATCTCAGCAAGCGCAGCGGCGGCTTCGGTATCTTCGCCAATGTGATCGGTTATATCGCGGTCCGGCCCGCCCTCAATCATCTCAAGCCCCCGGCGGCGCGAAAGCGCAGGCCCCGGTTTCGGCTGTGGCGGCGCTTCAAACCCGTCGCGGGTGCCAAGCACGTTTTTCAACCGTATAATCAGAAAAACCGCGATGCCGGCCAGCACCAGAAGTTGTAACATTGGCGAATTCATCAGGCACCTCAATTTAATGCGCAGGGCATGGTAAGATTGTTTCCTGCCACTTATGTAGGGGGTCAGCGCATTCAAGTCCACCATGCGCTGAAAATGAAAGGAGCGCCGCACATGTGGCTGTTTATCGCATTTCTTGCCGTCCCGCTGATCGAGATTGGCCTGTTCATTCAGGTGGGCGGTGCCATTGGCCTGTGGCCGACATTGGCCATCGTCATTCTGACCGCCATCATCGGCACCTGGCTGGTGCGTTCGCAGGGATTGATGGCGATGGGCAATTTGCGCAATTCCTTTTCCCGGCTTGATGATCCAACCGAACCCTTGGCCCATGGCGCGATGATTTTGCTTGCCGGGGCCTTGTTGCTGACGCCGGGGTTTTTCACCGATGCGATTGGTTTTACTTTGCTCCTGCCGCCCCTGCGCAAGGCCATTTTCAATTACCTGCGCAAGCGTGTTCAGGTGCAATCTTTTGATATGGGCGGCCCGCGACCGCAAGACCCGGATATCATCGACGTTGAATTCCATGAGGTTGACCCCGATAAACCGGATCAAAACAAGCCCTCCGGCTGGACAAGGCATTGAGGCCGCCGGTTCAGCCTGCTAAGGCTTTGCCCAAATTAACGATATAATCTGGAGCACTCCCCATGGCTGAAAACGAAAACGGCGCCGAAGCGAAACCTGCACAGGTCAAGATGAACACCCTGACACAGTTCATCCGCGATCTTTCCTTTGAAAATGTCCTGGCGCAAAAAGGTACCGGCGGCGAGGTGCAGCCGGATGTAACCGTGAACGTCAATCTTGACGCCAAGAAACGTGCAACCGAGCATCAGTATGAAGTGGCGCTCAAGATCAATATCCATTCCAAAAACAAGGAAGATGATGCCTCGTTGTTTGTGCTTGAGATGGAATATGTCGGCGTGTTTCACGTTGAAGGCATCCCCGATGATCAGTTGCACCCGTTTTTGATGATCGAATGCCCGCGGATGATTTTCCCCTTCGCGCGCCGCATCATCAGCGATATAACCCATGATGGTGGCTTCCCGCCGCTCAACCTTGAAACCATTGATTTCATGGCGCTTTATCGCAATGAACTGGCCCGCCGTCAGGCCGAAGCCGATAAAGACAAAAAGCTCGACGCTTAAAATTTCTTCCACAAGGCTGCGTCACCCATGGCCTCAATCATGGCCGCATGGGCGGCGCGCTCGGCCTCCGTCAGGCGCCCCGGCAAAGCCACAGGCCGGGGCATCGCGCGCCAGTCCTGACCGTCCTTATCATTGGATTGCCCTCCCGATGTGCCCAGCCCGAAATCCGGCTGCCGCCCGCCGATCAGCTCAAGATAAACCTCGGCCAATATCTCGGAATCAAGCAAGGCCCCGTGCAATTCACGCTCAAAACTGGTGATCTCAAATCGCCGACACAGCGCATCCAGTGACGCAGGCGCGCCGGGAAATTTCTTTCTGGCAATCGCCAGCGTATCAAGCGCCCGCTCCATCGGCAGCTTTGGAAGTTTCAGCCAGCCCAGCTCGGCATTAAGAAATTTCATATCGAACGAGGCATTATGAATCACCAGCGTCGCCTCGCCGATGAAATCCAGAAACTCCTGCGCGATTTTGGCAAAAACCGGCTTATCGCGCAGAAAATCATCGTCCAGCCCATGCACTGCGAACGCCTCTTGCGGCATGGTGCGCTCGGGGTTGATATATTGGTGATAGGTTTTGCCGGTGGGCATGTGATTGAGCAATTCCACCCCGCCTATTTCAACAATCCGGTCGCCCTGCGCCGGGTCAAGCCCGGTGGTTTCGGTATCCAGAACGATCTCACGCATCAATTTTCCCCCTGATATCGGCAATCACCGCTGCAACCTGCGCGCGGGCATGATCATATGTGTCCGTTTCAATGATATAATCCGATTTCGCCCGCTTTTCCCAATCCGGCATTTGTTTGTCCACTATGGCGGCAAATTGCGCCTCTGTCATATATCCCCGTTCCAGAACCCGCGCCTTCTGCACATCCGGCGAGGCCGTGACACAGGCCACCGCATCCATCTGCCTGTCACCGCCGGTTTCAAACAAAAGCGGAATATCCAGAACCGCAATATCGGCTTTTGTGCTTTGCAGAAATTCCTGCCGGTCCTGCGCCACCAAAGGATGCACAATCGCCTCAACCTGCGGTAACACATTACGGTCTGCCGCGATCAATTCCTTCAGCCGGTCGCGGGAAACCGCACCCTCCTGAACCGCTTCGGGAAAAACCTTTGCTATCGGCCCCACCGCCGCGCCGCCCTTGGCATAAAGCCGGTGAACAGCAGCATCCGCATCCCACAGGGCACAGCCCTGATCGGCAAACATCAATGCGGTGGTGGATTTGCCCATGCCAATGGATCCGGTCAGGCCCAGCTTGAACATCACTCTAAAACCGCTGCCCGCGTCGCCTCATCCACCTCCGGGCGCACCCCGAACCAGCGTTCAAACGCCGGTACTGCCTGATGCAGCAACATGCCAAGGCCATCCACCGTCATGCATCCCATATCTTCGGCTTCCTGCAACAAAGGCGTTTTCAACGGCGCATAAACCAGATCGGTTACCAATGCGCCCTTTTGCAGCCCGTCAAGCGGCACCCGCAGCGCGGGCTTGCCGACCATGCCCAGCGATGTGGTGTTCACCACCGTCGCCGCATCCTCGATCATATTTCCGGCCTGCACCCAATCAACCACACGCACGCGATTGCCAAATTCCGCGCGCAGCGCCTCGGCCCTTACCCTGGTCCGGTTCGCCACCTGAATTTCCGGCGCACCGGCATCCAGCAAGGATACAATAACCGCCCGCGCCGCACCGCCCGCGCCCAGCACCGCCGCAGGCCCGGCTTTCGGATCCCAGTCAGGCGCGTTTTGTTTCAGGTTCTGAATAAACCCATAGCCATCCGTATTATCCGCATGAATTTTGCCATCCTTGCGAAAAATCAGCGTATTCGCCGCGCCAATCAGCGTTGCCCGGTCGGTGACCTGATCGGCAATATCAATCACCCGCTCTTTATGCGGCACCGTGATATTGACGCCGACAAACCCCATTCTGGGCAATGTTTTGATCACATCCGCCAGATTGTCAGTGCTCACATCCATCGGAATATAATACCCCGGCAGATTGTGAACCTTTAACCAATGCCCATGCAGTTGCGGCGATTTTGAATGCGCAACCGGTGATCCGATGACCCCGGCCAGTGGAATTTTAGTCTCATTCATTGTTGCAATACCCCTCTTTGCTCAAGGTATGACAAAAGCCCCAGTAATGGCAGCCCCAGAACCGTAAAATAATCGCCGTCCACGCGCTCAAACAATCGCACGCCTTCTTCCTCCAGCTTATACGCCCCAACGGAATGCCGGATGCTATCCCAATTCCGCGCGATATACCCCTGCAAATAGGCGTCACTGACATTCTTCATCGTCATTCTCACACTTCCCACATGCCGCCAAACGGCCCTGCCCGCCTCGCAAATAACCACCGCCGAGATCAGATCATGGCGCTTGCCGCGCATCCGGCGCAGTTGATCTTGTGCCTCATGGGGTGTTTGCGGCTTGGCCAGAATCCCGCCCTCGAAATCCAGCACCTGATCACAGCCGATTACCATCGCGCCGGGGTGTTTGCCGCTGATTTTCAACGCTTTCATTTCCGCCAGTGCATCGGCAATTTCACGCGGGGAAGCCGCATCGGCCTCAAGCGCCCGCCGCAGCCCTTCTTCGTCCACCCGCGCCACTTCAACGGCAAATTTCACCCCTGCATTGCGCAAGAGCCGTTGCCGAATTTCCGACGCAGAAGCGAGGATCAGATCATCAGACATGTGGATAACTCATGCACAAAACTGCGGGTTGTTTACGAACAGATTGGCGAAAAATCCATTCCGGATGGAAGGATCGGTATAAACCGGTATTCTCGCGCGATAATCAAACCGCTCTCCCGTTGTGGAAATGGAAAAGTTCTTGCAATGGTAAGTCATGATTTTCATCTCTATTATCCCTGATTTATCCAATGATTGGTTTCAGATTATTATCAATACAAGTCATTGAAATAATTGTATTAATCTTTGTTACCATTTGTCATACCTAATTATCCACATATTTATCCATAGCCATTTTTTCTTGTTAGCAACCCTGTTCATAACCAGTTAATCCACAGAATCTTCCGTCCCTACAAAAACATCATCTTTTTCTTATCTTTATTATTATTTATAGAAAGTGAGGCCATGAGATCGGGATAATATTGATGTTTGATTTTCTAATTGATTTCTACCCCTGGACAAAGGCCCTGCATATCATCTCGGTGATTGCCTGGATGGCGGGCATGTTCTATCTGCCCCGGCTTTATGTCTATCATGCCGAACAATCCGAGCCGGGCGACAGCCGCGATGAAATTTTCCGGATCATGGAATATAAACTCCTGCGGGTGATCATGAACCCGGCAATGATTGCCACCTGGATTTTTGGCCTCATGCTGGTCTTTACGCCGGGGATTGTCGATTGGTCGGCGATCTGGCCCTATACCAAGGGCGCGTCAATTCTGGCGATGACGGAAATGCATCACTGGCTGGCGCGGCGGCGCAAGGATTTTGCCCGCGGTGAGAATAAGATCACCGGCCGCCAATACCGTTTGATGAACGAGGTGCCCACGGTTTTGCTGATCATCATCGTGGTTTCAGTGGTGGTGCGTTTCTGACGCATGATTGACTCATCGCGCGCCGCACTTTAAAAGCCTGCCAAGCGCCCGTTCGGGACCGCTGTTTTTCCATTCCAAAATGAAATACGCGCCAAAGAGGCCGTTTAGATAGGTATTTATAAATGACCGAAGAGCGCCTGAATCTGGCTGATCTCAAGGCCCAGAAACCCAAAGACCTTCTGGCGCTTGCCGAAGATCTTGAGATTGAAAACGCCTCGACCATGCGTAAGGGCGAGATGATGTTCTCGATCCTGAAAGAGCGCGCCGAAGAGGGCTGGACAGTTTACGGTGATGGCGTTCTGGAAGTTTTGCAGGATGGCTTTGGCTTTCTGCGCTCACCCGAGGCGAATTACCTGCCCGGCCCGGATGATATTTATGTCTCGCCTGACATCATCCGCCAATATTCGCTGCGCACCGGCGATACAATCGAAGGCCAGATGCAGCAGCCTGATGATAATGAACGCTATTTTGCCCTGACCTCGGTTACCCTGATCAATTTTGAGGATCCTGATAAGGCCAAACACAAGATCGCCTTTGATAACCTCACGCCGCTCTATCCGGATCAGCGCCTGACGATGGAAATAGAAGACCCGACGATCAAGGATAAAACCGCCCGCATCATTGATCTGGTGGCGCCCATCGGCAAAGGCCAGCGAAGCCTGATCGTGGCCCCGCCGCGCACCGGTAAAACCGTGATCCTGCAAAATATCGCCGCCAGCATCGCCGCCAATCACCCTGAATGCTATCTTATCGTTCTCTTGATTGACGAGCGCCCCGAAGAGGTGACGGATATGCAGCGCTCGGTCAAAGGCGAGGTTGTCAGCTCCACCTTTGATGAGCCCGCAACCCGTCACGTTGCCGTGGCTGAAATGGTCATCGAGAAGGCCAAGCGCCTGGTCGAGCATAAACGCGATGTTGTCATCTTGCTTGATTCCATCACCCGCCTGGGCCGGGCCTATAACACGGTTGTGCCCTCATCCGGCAAGGTTCTGACCGGCGGTGTGGATGCCAACGCACTGCAACGCCCGAAACGCTTTTTCGGGGCGGCGCGTAACATCGAAGAAGGCGGCTCGCTCACCATCGTCTCCACCGCGCTGATTGATACCGGCAGCCGCATGGACGAGGTGATTTTTGAAGAATTCAAAGGCACCGGCAACTCGGAAATTGTGCTTGATCGCAAGATTGCCGATAAGCGGGTGTTCCCGGCAGTGGATATTCTGAAATCCGGCACCCGCAAGGAAGACCTGCTGACAGACAAGGTTGACCTGCAAAAAACCTTTGTGCTGCGCCGCATTCTCAATCCGATGGGTACGACCGATGCGATTGAATTCCTGATGTCGAAGCTGAAGCAAACCAAAACCAATGCGGAATTCTTCGATTCAATGAACACCTGACCGGGGTGCCCTCATGGATACCATCTATGCCCTTTCAACAGCGCAAGGCAAAGCCGGCGTTGCGGTGATCCGCATGTCGGGGCCTCAGGCGTTTGATGCTGTCCGGATGCTTTGTGGCGATGTACCGGCCCCGCGCAAGGCCTCGCTCAGGGTTTTGCATGATGGCTCTGGCCTTCGCATCGACAAGGCGCTGATCCTCTGCTTCCCCGCGCCCCGCAGTTTTACCGGTGATGACGTGGTTGAGCTGCAGACCCATGGCAGCATTGCCGTTGTTTCGGCGCTGTTGGATGTGCTTTCCGGCCTGCCCGGCCTGCGCCCGGCCGAGCCCGGCGAATTCACCCGCCGTGCGCTTGAAAACGGGTGCCTTGATCTGACGCAGGTCGAAGGCCTTGCTGATCTGATTGATGCGGAAACCGAGGCCCAGAGGCGGCAGGCCCTGCGTGTTCTTTCCGGGGATCTTGGCAAACGTGCCGAGGGCTGGCGTCAAAACCTGATCCGGGCTGCGGCCCTGCTTGAGGCAACGATTGATTTTGCCGATGAGGACGTGCCGGTTGACGTCACCCCCGAGGTTTCCGATCTGGTCAAAACCGTGCTTGATGCCCTGGGAGCCGAGATCAAGGGCGTGGCCCATGCCGAACGCATCCGCACAGGGTTCGAAGTGGCCATAATTGGCGCGCCTAATGTCGGAAAATCCACTCTTCTCAATAGTTTAGCAGGCCGTGATGCGGCTATTACCTCGGAATTTGCCGGTACAACCCGCGATGTGATCGAGGTGAGGATGGATCTTGCCGGGCTGCCTGTCACCCTGCTGGATACCGCCGGTTTACGCACCACTCAGGACGCGGTTGAGATCATTGGGATCGACCGCGCCCGCGCCCGCGCAATGCAGGCCGATCTGCGGGTCTTTCTGGTGGAAAACGGCAATGTGCCTGATTTGCCCCGGCAACCGGATGACATCATTCTGACGGCCAAAGCCGATACTCTGGCGGATAAAACCAATGCCATATCAGGGCTAACCGGCCATGGTGTTACCGGGCTTATTGACCGGATTACCAGCACCCTGAAAACCCGCGCTTCCGGTGCTGGCATTGCCACCCGGCTACGCCACAAACAGGCCATGCAGCGCGGGGTTATGGCGCTTGATGCGGCGCTTGATCTGCTGCCAGGTCATGAGGCAACCGCCGATGTTACCGCTGAAGAATTGCACACGGCGATCCGTGCCCTTGATTCTCTGGTCGGACGGGTAGACATTGAGCAGGTGCTGGACGAGATTTTCGCAAGCTTCTGTATCGGCAAGTAAGGATTGTTTCACGTGAAACATTTGGATTTTGATGTTGTGGTTATTGGCGGCGGCCATGCCGGGGCCGAGGCGGCACACGCCTCTGCCCGCATGGGTGCGCGTACAGCCCTGCTGACATTGCGCCGCTCGGGCATTGGGGTGATGTCGTGCAACCCGGCCATTGGCGGCCTTGGCAAAGGTCATCTGGTGCGTGAGGTTGATGCGATGGATGGCGTCATGGGCCGTGTCGCTGATCGCGCAGGCATTCAGTTTCGCCTGCTCAACCGCCGCAAAGGCCCTGCCGTACAAGGCCCCCGGGCGCAGGCTGACCGTAAAATATACCGCGAAACCATGCTGGCAGAGATGGAAAATTGTGCCAATCTCAGCATTATTGAAGGCGAGGCCTGTGATTTCATGATGTCCGGCGGTGTTGTCACCGGCGTAATCCTTGATGACGGCAGCGAAATAACGGCCAACGCTGTGATTCTGACCACCGGCACTTTTCTGCGCGGCGTTATTCATATTGGTGACGTATCGCGCCCCGGCGGCCGTATGGGGGATAAACCCTCGATAAAGCTGGCAGAACGGCTAGATAGCTTTGATCTCAGCCTGGGCCGTCTCAAAACCGGAACACCTCCGCGTTTGAACGGTAAAACCATCAATTGGGATGCTCTGGATAACCAACCCGGTGATGATGATCCCGCGCTGTTTTCATTCCTGTCAGATAAGCCCCAAGCACGCCAAATCGCCTGTGGCATCACCCACACTAACGAACAGACCCATAATATTATCCGCGAAAACCTTTCACGCTCGGCCATGTATGGCGGGCATATTGACGGTATCGGCCCGCGTTATTGCCCATCTATCGAAGACAAGATCGTGCGCTTTGCCGATAAATCCTCGCATCAGATTTTCCTTGAGCCTGAAAGCCTCTCGGATGATGTGATATACCCCAACGGGATTTCGACATCCTTGCCGGAAGAGGTGCAGCGTGACTATGTGCATTCCATCGAAGGCCTTGAAAAGGCTGAGATATTACAGCCCGGATATGCGATTGAATATGATTATGTCGATCCCCGCGCGCTGGATGCTACGCTGGCGTTGAAATCGGTTTCGGGGCTATATCTGGCGGGCCAGATCAATGGTACAACCGGTTATGAAGAGGCGGCGGCGCAAGGCCTCGTGGCCGGTCTGAACGCGGCCCTTGCCTGCCAAAACCGCCCCCCTGTGATCTTTAGCCGATCCGATAGCTATATCGGCGTGATGGTTGATGATCTCATTACCCGCGGCGTGACCGAGCCTTACCGGATGTTTACTTCGCGCGCTGAATTCCGCCTGTCTTTGCGGGCCGATAACGCCGATCAGCGCCTGACTCAGAAGGGCATTGCCATCGGATGTGTGGGGGAGCCCCGCGCAAGGGCCTTTACCCGAAAGATGGACCACCTTTCAAAAGGCCTTGCCCTGCTACAGGATAAAAGCTTTACCCCAAATGAGCTTTCTGATCTGGGCCTGAAAGTCAGGCAGGACGGCTCTCGTCGTACAGCTTATCAGTTGCTTGCTTTCCCCGAGGTGGATTTCAATAAGATTTTACCGCTCGACCCGGATTTTGTCTTGATTGATATTGAAGCCCGCGCACAACTGGAAAAAGACGCGCTATATGCCAATTATATCGACAGGCAGGCGCGTGATGTTGAAATGATGCGCCGCGATGAAGCCCATGAAATTCCAGCGGATTTCGATTATCAAAGCATCAA
This sequence comes from Roseovarius sp., assembly GCA_021775255.1. Taxonomy (GTDB): domain Bacteria; phylum Pseudomonadota; class Alphaproteobacteria; order Rhodobacterales; family Rhodobacteraceae; genus Roseovarius. The sequence continues at coordinate 27,355 of JAJFIA010000018.1, read as the reverse complement.
GAGCCTTTCAAATGAGATGAAATCAAAACTCGATGCCGCCCGCCCCGCCAATCTGGCGCAGGCCGCGCGGATTGATGGCATGACACCTGCGGCACTCACCCTGCTGCTCTCAAATCTGAAGGTCCATGCAAGGACAAAATCCGCATGAACAGCCCCGCGCTCAATGTTTCACGTGAAACAATCGCGCGGCTTGAGCAATACGCAGAAATGTTGCGGAAGTGGAATAGTACGATCAACCTGGTGTCCAAGGCATCAATTCAAGACCTTTGGCAGCGCCATATCATTGATTCCGCTCAGATTTTTGAGCTTGCCCCCGATAATACCCCACATTGGGCCGATCTTGGCTCGGGTGGGGGGTTTCCCGGCTTGGTGATTGCCATAATGGCGATGGAGTCAGGCTCACCGGCCAAAATAACCCTGGTGGAAAGCGATCTGCGCAAATCTACCTTTCTGCGCAACGTGATCCGTGAACTTGGCCTCAAGGCCACGGTTATCAACGACCGGATTGAGAAAATTCCACCCCTGAAAGCAGAAATTCTGTCGGCTCGGGCGCTGGCGCCGCTCTCAACCCTGCTTGATTTTGCCGATCTCCATCTTGCGCCAAGGGGTACGGCATTTTTCATGAAAGGCGAAAACTGGCAAATGGAGCTGAAAGACGCGCAAAGCAAGTGGCGCTTTCAACATCAGCTTGCTACAAGTACAACAGAATCCGGCTCTGTCATTTTCAAAATCCAAGGAATCACCCGTGTCTGAAATCAAGCCCGCGCACGGCCCAAAGATCATCGCGGTTGCCAATCAAAAAGGCGGGGTTGGCAAAACCACCACCGCGATCAACCTTGCGGCCGCACTGGCCGAGATCGGGCGGAAGGTTCTGATCGTTGATCTTGATCCTCAGGGCAATGCCTCAACCGGCCTGGGGATTGATGCGGATGCGCGTGAACTCACCAGCTATGATTTGATTCTGGAAGAGGTGGAGCTTGTCGAAATTATCCAGAAAACCAATACCAAAAACCTGTCGATTATCCCTTCCACGGTTGATCTGAGCTCGGCCGATATGGAGCTTTTATCAAATAAAAACAGAAGCTTCCTTCTGCGCAAGGCGTTGCGGCAAAGTGCGATGCAAAATTTCGGGTTTGATTTCATTCTGATTGATTGCCCGCCGTCGCTCAACCTTCTGACGATCAATGCCATGGTTGCGGCCAATTCGGTTCTGATGCCGCTGCAAAGCGAATTTTTCGCGCTTGAGGGCCTGTCGCAACTGATGCTGACAATCCGTGAGGTGCGCCAGAGCGCCAACCCGGAATTGCGGCTTGAGGGCGTGGTTCTGACAATGTTTGACGCCCGCAATAACCTGTCCGGCATGGTCGAACAGGATGCCCGCGAAAACCTTGGGGTTCTGGTTTTCAAAACCCGCATCCCCCGAAATGTCCGCGTCAGCGAAGCCCCGTCATATGCTATGTCGGTGCTGGAATATGATAGCCGCTCAAAGGGCGCGGAAGCCTACCGTGATCTGGCGCGGGAATTGATCAAAAATCAGGCGCGGGTCACGGCCTGATCAATGAAGGAGCCAAAAAATGGCAAAAAACACGGCTAAACGAGGCCTCGGGCGCGGGCTTTCTGCGCTCATGGCCGATGTGAGCGATGCGCCAATCCGGACCGGCACCAGCGCAAACAGTGCCGATCTGTTGGTGCCGATTGAAAAGGTTAATCCCAACCCCGATCAGCCGCGCCGCAGTTTTGACAAGGAAAAACTTGCCGATCTCAGCGCGTCGATCCGTGAGAAAGGCATCCTGCAACCTCTGATTGTCCGCGCGTCGCCAAGGCAAAAGGATGGCTATGAGATTGTCGCCGGTGAACGCCGCTGGCGCGCGGCCCAGATGGCGAAGCTGCACGAAATTCCGGTGATCGTGCGCGATTTCAACGATACCGAGGTTCTGGAAGTTGCGATAATCGAAAACATCCAGCGCGCCGATCTCAACCCGGTGGAAGAGGCCGCGGGCTATAGCCAGTTGATGGAGAAATTCGGCCATACGCAGGAAAAACTATCGGAAGTTCTGGGCAAAAGTCGCAGTCATATCGCCAATTCCGTGCGCCTTTTGACATTGCCGCCCGAGGTTCTGGCGTTTTTGCGTGAGGGTAAGCTGACCTCTGGCCATGCCCGCGCGCTGATCACGTCAGAGGTGCCGCTATCGCTTGCGCGACTGGTTGTCAAACAGGGCCTGTCGGTGCGTGAAACTGAAAAACTGGCGAAATCCGGTGTCAAACCCAAACCCGCCAGGTCGCCGAAAGTGCATCTGAAAGACGCCGATACAAAGGCGCTTGAGGGCGACCTTTCGGCGCAACTGGGGATGAAAGTTCTGGTGGATCACAAGCCCGGCGAGAAGGGCGGAATGCTTTCAATTCAATATGATACGCTGGATCAGCTTGATGATCTGTGTCGTATTCTCAGCCATTAGGCCGGGTCCAGACAAACACCATAACCGCGCTGAGCGTCACCGCCTGAATGATCAGGATAAGCGGTTTGAGCCCCATCACATATGACAGCGCAAAAACCGCGGTCACCGACAGGGTTGATATGCGTTTGACCCTCGGATTTATCGCCCCGCGGGTGTTCCAATCGTCAATCATCGGGCCGAATCTGGGATGCTCCAACAGCCAGCCATGCAGGCGCTCAGACGAGCGGGCAAAGAAAAACGCGGCCAGTAAAATGAACGGTACAGTTGGCAATAAAGGTACGATGATACCGATGACGCCCAAAGAAAGGCTGAGCAATCCAAATAAAGCCCAGAAAATCCGCATTTTTAATCCACCAACAGCTCTTTGATCACCGCATTCAACACCATCCGGCCCTGTTCTGTCACCCTGATCCGCGCCTTGGGCGGGTGAATCATCCCGATCTCTTCCAGATGGCTCAAGGATTCCGCCCGCATTTCCCGCCCGGCCAGTTTTTCAAATCGCGCCCGGTCAATCCCTTCGCCGATACGCAGGCCCATCATCAGGTATTCATTGGCCTGATCCTGTGGTGCAACCGCCTCAATCGATTTATCCCCCGTTCCCTGATCAACGGCGCTTAACCAACGTTCGGGCGAAGACCAGGCAACACTGGCAAAGCGCCTATCAGTTGTAATCCGCCCATGCGCGCCGGGGCCGATGCCGATATAATCGCCATAGCGCCAGTAAATCAGGTTATGGCGCGATTCCGCCCCTGGTCTGGCGTGATTTGACACTTCATAAGCCGGTAATCCGGCCAAATCGCAAATCTCCTGCGTTGCCTGATACATATCGGCGCTCAGATCATCCCCCGGCAGCCCGCGTAGCCGACCATGGGCATACCGATCGCCAAAGGCTGTGCCCTGCTCAATCGACAGTTGATAAAGCGAGAGATGATCAGCCGCCATTTCCAGCGCTTCGCGCAGCTCACTTCGCCAATTCTCAAGGCTCTGATCCTGCCGCGCATAGATCAGATCAAAACTCACCCGGTCAAAATATTTGCGGGCAATATCATAGGCGGCGCACGCCTCATCCACCGTATGAATGCGCCCCAGACGCCGCAAATCCGCGTCATTGAGCGCCTGAAACCCCATGGAAATCCGTGAAACACCAGCCTCGGCATAGCCCTGAAACCGCCCCGCTTCGACCGAACCGGGGTTGGCCTCAAGTGTTATCTCAAGATCATTGGCCTGAGGCCATTTTTGCCGGATACGTTCCAGCATTGCCGCCACCAGTTCAGGCCGCATCAGGCTTGGGGTGCCACCGCCAAAATACACCGAATTCAACACCCGGCCGGGCAACATTTCGGCATATCTGTTAATCTCGGTTAAATAGGCGTTAAGCCATCTGGATTGATCAATCTCGCGCGATACATGGCTGTTGAAATCGCAATAGGGGCATTTGGCCTGACAAAACGGCCAGTGGATATAAAGGCCGAAACCGCCCTGTTTCCAATCCTCAGGCAAAACAACCCGTCACAAGCCTGGCAAAGGCATCGGCGCGGTGGCTGATGCGGTTTTTCTCGGGTGTTGCCATTTCCGCGAAGGTAATATCATACCCATCGGGCACAAAAATCGGGTCATACCCATGGCCCTCAGTGCCGCGCATCGGCCAGGCTATGCGCCCGTTAACCACGCCGGCAAAAACCTCGTCATGCGCATCGGGCCACGCCAGCACAAGCGTACAGCAAAACCGGGCTTTCCACGGTTTTGCTGCCCCAGAAGTCAGCAATTTGTCGTGTACCTTGCCCATGGCCATGGCAAAATCCCGGCCCTGACCGGTTTCTGCCCAATCCGCCGTATACACCCCAGGCGCATTACCCAAGTCTTTGATTTCAATACCTGAATCATCAGATAACGCAGGCATCCCCGTGGCCTTGGCCGCCGCATGGGCCTTGATCCGGGCGTTGCCCGCAAAGGTGGATTCCGTCTCATCGGGCTCCGCAAGGCCCATCTCAGCGGCCCCCACAATTTTCACCCCAAAAGGCGTCAGAAGCCCGGCAATCTCGGCCAGTTTCCCCGCATTATGGGTGGCAATCACCAATTTATCGCCGGTAAATTTACGCACTGACAGCCGCCATTTGCAGCGCCACCAATTCAGCCACGCCGTATTCGGCCAGATCCATCAATTCATTCATCTCAGCCCGGCTATAGGTTGATCCTTCGGCTGACATCTGCACCTCGATCAGGCGTTTTGAACCGGTCATGATGAAATTGCCATCCACCCCCGCCTCGCTGTCTTCGGGGTAATCCAGATCCAGCACCGGCTGCCCGGCATAAATCCCGCATGAGACCGCTGCGACCGGATCAATCATCGGATCGCTCACCACATCGCCGGTTTTCATTAACTTGTTCACCGCCAGCCGCAGCGCCACCCAGCCACCGGTAATCGCCGCGCAGCGGGTGCCGCCATCGGCCTGAATCACATCGCAATCCACCGTGATCTGCCGTTCGCCCAGCGCTACCCGGTCAATGCCCGCGCGCAGGGACCGGCCAATCAGCCGCTGAATTTCAACGGTGCGCCCGCCCTGCTTGCCCGCCGTCGCCTCGCGCCGCATGCGTGATGTGGTCGAGCGCGGCAGCATGCCATATTCCGCCGTGACCCAGCCAAGGCCCGAGCCCTTGATGAAGGGCGGCACCCGTGGCTCGATCGAGGCGGTGCATAAAACATGGGTGTCCCCCACCCGGATCATGCACGACCCTTCGGCGTGTTTTGTCACACCCGTTTCTATTGAAACCGGGCGCATCTGGTTTAACTCTCTTGATGACGGGCGCATGATTTAATCCTCATAATTGCTGCCACCGGGGATACAGTCGAGCGGTATCAAAGCGCAACCCCGATTGACCTTTGCCGCGCAACAGCCTTTAGTGACGTGCCACAGGCATCATTGGTGGATCATGACAGATACCGGCAAACTTCTAGATGAAATGAACGCCCGCTCGCGCGAGGTGTTTCGCCGCGTTGTTGAGGGCTATCTCGCCAGCGGGGATCCGGTTGGCTCGCGCACCCTCACGCGCGACATGAGCGAAAAGGTAAGCGCTGCCACCATCCGCAATGTCATGCAGGATCTTGAATATCTTGGCCTGCTTGACAGCCCTCACATCAGCGCCGGCCGTATTCCCACGCAAGAGGGCCTCAGGATGTTTGTTGACGGTTTGCTGGAAGTGGGGGATCTCAATTCGGATGACCGGCAAAAGATTGACGCGACCTTGGGGCCGGACATGCTTGATGTCTCGGGCGTGCTTGATCGTATTGGTTCGGCCTTGTCCGGTGTCACCCATGGTGCCTCATTGGTATTGGCGCCCAAACATGAGGCCCCGATCAAACATATCGAATTTGTCAGCCTGGGCCATGACCGCGCTTTGGTGGTTTTGGTATTTGGCGATGGCCATGTGGAAAACCGGATTTTTACCCCGCCACCAGGGCAAACCCCAAGCTCGATGCGCGAGGCTGCGAATTTTCTCAATGCCCTGATCGAAGGCAAAACCCTGTCGGATCTGCAAACCGTGATCGCCCGGCAAATCTCGGCCCGGCGTCAGGAGATTGATCAGCTTGCCCGCGATATGGTTGAAAGCGGCCTTGCCGTCTGGGAGGGCGAGGGCGAAAATCACGAGCGCCTGATCGTGCGGGGCCGCTCAAACCTGCTTGATTCGGAAACCGGGGAAGCCGATCTTGAGCGTATCCGAAACCTGTTTGATGATCTGGAACGCAAGCGCGATATTGCCGATTTCCTGGAATTAGCCGATGAAGGCGAAGGAGTGCGCATTTTTATTGGCTCTGAAAACAAACTTTTTTCACTTTCGGGTAGCTCTTTGGTGGTCTCTCCCTATATGAACTCTGATCGTAAGATCATTGGCGCGGTCGGGGTCATCGGGCCCACCCGCCTGAATTATGGGCGGATTGTGCCGATCGTGGATTACACGGCGCAGTTGGTAGGTAAAATGATTTCCGAACGGAGCTGATCCGGCGGAGTTGAGGATTGAAAGACATGGCAGAGCCGAAAGAAGAATTTCTGGACGACATTGATCAGGCCGTTGCTGACGAGCTGGAGCCGGAAATGACCGAGATCAGCGATGAAGCCGCCGAAATTGATGCGCTCAGGGCTGAACGTGATGCGTTTCAGGATAAATTCATGCGCGCGCTGGCCGATGCGGAAAACACCCGCAAACGCGCCGCGCGCGAGCGGCGTGAGGCGGAAGATTACGGCGGCTCGAAACTGGCCCGGGATATGCTGCCGGTTTATGACAACCTCAAACGCGCGGTTGAATCGGTGACCGATGAACAGCGCGAGGCGTCAAGGGCCCTGATCGAAGGGATCGAGATCACCATGCGGGAACTGCTGAGTGTCTTTGCCAAACATGGGATGAAAGTGATCTCGCCCCAGATCGGCGATATATTTGACCCGCTTGAGCATGAAGCGATGTTCGAGGCCCCCTTGCCCGGTACCAACGCCGGTGAGATCATTCAGGTCTCGACAGAAGGTTTCATGCTGCATGACCGTATCCTGCGCCCGGCGCAGGTTGGGGTTTCATCCATGCCAAAGCAATAAGCGATCTGTCCCGGCCCGGCCTTATGATTTCAGGGCCGGATGTTGCCATGCATACCACCCGAAGTGAGGGTTACGCTCGAAAATGCCTGACTGCTCAGGTGTTTCCCAATTTGCCCTGCAATGCATCATCTATGAGCTGCACGGTTTCATCCACACCGTAAAGCGCGATGAAGCCGCCAAAACGCGGGCCCTGGGAGGCACCTAAAAGCACCTCGTAAAGTGCCGTGAACCAATCGCGCAGAGGATCAAACCGCTCGCGCCCACAGGCAAATACAAGGCTTTGCAGCGCCTCGGCCTCGGCCTCACCCTGCCAGCGGGCAAGCTGATCACGCAGATCTGTCAGCGCCTCACGCTCCAGATCACCGGGCGCGCGAAATTTGCGGTTGGGCTTCACGAAATCATTGTAATAGCGCAGGGCAAATCCGGCAGCCTGATCCATATCCGGGTTGTTTTCCGGCGTGGCCTCGGGCGCATAACGCTGGATGAAGCCCCATAGCTGATCCTTGTCTTCCGCGCTGGCCACCGAGGCGAGATTGAGCAGCATCGAGAACGGCACCAGCATTTTGCTTGTCCCAACATCACCGCCATGAATATGCCAGACCGGATTATTGAGCTGCGCCTTCAGATCCTGCCCGGGATAGGCGCGCAACTGCTGGTGATATTCGTCCACCGCCTTGGGGATCACGTCAAAATGCATCCGCTTGGCGGTTTTGGGTTTTTGGTACATGAAATAGAACAGGCTTTCGGTTGATGCATAGCTCAGCCATTCATCAATCGACACACCATTGCCCGAGGTTTTGGAGATTTTCTGGCCATTTTCATCGAGGAAAAGCTCATAGGTAAAATGCTCGGGCGCGCGGTGGCCGAGGATGCGGCAGATGCTGTCATAGATCGGCGTATTGGTGGAGTGATCCTTGCCGTACATCTCAAAATCCACGCCCAAAGCGGCCCAGCGGGCGCCAAAATCGGGCTTCCATTGCAGCTTTACATTGCCGCCCGTGACCGGCAGCGTCCATTCCCGGCCGTCTTCATCATCAAAACGGATGGTGCCGTCGCGGGGGTTGACCTCTTTGATCGGCACATAGAGAACCCGGCCGGTTTCGGGGTGCAGCGGCAGGAAGATCGAATAGGTCTGGCGGCGCTCTTCACGCAAGGATTTCAGCATCACCGCCATCAGCTTGTCATACTCACGGGTGGCACGCAGCAACACCTCGTCAAACTTGCCGGAGCGGTAGAATTCTGTGGCCGAGATAAACTCATACTCAAAGCCAAAGGTATCCAGAAACCGCCGCAGCATGGCATTGTTATGCGCACCAAAGCTATCATGCGTGCCAAACGGATCAGGCACCGAGGTAAGCGGCAGTTGCAGGTAATCATTCAGCGCCTCTGAATTGGGCACATTGCCCGGCACCTTGCGCATTCCGTCCATATCATCGGAAAAACAGATCAGTTTGGTGGGGATGTCGCTGATCAGTTCAAACGCGCGTTTGACCATGGTGGTGCGGGCAACCTCGCCAAAGGTGCCGATATGCGGCAGGCCCGAGGGGCCATAACCGGTTTCAAATAGTACATAGCCCTTTTCCGGCGGCGATTTGGCAAAGCGTTTGAGCACCCGGCGGGCCTCTTCAAAAGGCCAGGCTTTTGAGTGCAGGGCAGCATCGCGCAGATCTGACATCGGGGGAACTCCAAAAAGGCCGGTGTATTTCTTATCGCCGGATTGCTGCTACCTATTGCCCAAGGCGGTGACAGTCAATATTCTGCCCTGCAACAACGCTGCCATGAAGGAACAAAAGATGTCTGATCCAATCCCGCACCCGCTTAGCCCGCAAGACTGTTTGGTTGCGGTGATGATCGCAATCTCGGCGTCAGATGAAAATATCCGCACCTCGGAACTGGTCAAGATTGAAAGTGCCGTGAATAACCTGCCGGTTTTTGCCGGGTATGATCTGGACCGGATGCATGTCATGGCGCAAACCGTGTTTGATCTTTTCAGTGTCGAAGACGGGCTGGACGCGCTGTTTGGCCTGATCCGTGAAAACCTGCCCGAGCGGCTTTTCGAAACCGCTTATGCACTGGCTTGTGACGTGGCCGTCGCCGATGGCAAACTGGCCGAAAGTGAGCTGCGCCTGCTTGAGGAAATCCGCTATGAGTTGAATATTGACCGGTTGCATGCCGCTGCGATAGAGCGTGGATCAAGGGCGCGACATATGACTGCCTGACCGGTCGGGCCTGATTTGCCACCAAGAATGCAGCCGGGCTATTGTTAACCCGCTTGCCACGCCAGACTCTGACCGTATGATAAGCCAAACTTGGGTAACGGATAACATGGGTATTTTATTTACGATATTACTGACACTGACCTGGGGCATTGTTGGATTTTTTATAATTTTCTTGCTTATTTCCAAACTCTTGGGCGTCACCACGATTTGGGACGACACTGAATACCGGGCCGAGATTATCGGCTGTCTGAGGGAATCCCAGCCCTGGCGCAATTATTCGCGGACAATGGGGGAAATTCTGGATTGGGCCGATTGGAGCCTGTCGGATGTTGAGCAATCGCGTAATCTGTCGCCGCGCCGGATCGCTTTCAGTCATGATCTGTTGCATCTATCCATGCTGATGGCGGTGGCTTATCCATTCATGTCCATGGCCGTACAATGGATCATGGGCACCCCTATCGTGCTGGGCGGCAGTGAGATTGCCGCCGCCGGAACGGCAGAACAACGCACCTATGCGGGCCTTTGGCTGATGACGATATTTGTGCTGGCGTGGCTGATAGTTGGCAATCCCGGCTGGCGTCTGATCTTGTTTGTTGTGGCTACCGGGGTTTTGTTTGGTGGGCCATATGGCGCGCGGCAGCTTGGTTTGCCGATCGAGATGATCGGCGCTGTGGCCGGTGTTTTTGCCTATGCCGTGGCCTGGGCCGTGGCCGGGACGGGCGCGGGTGCGATCACGGTAATTGGCGCTGTGGCCGGGACAATCGTTTTTGCCGGATCGGGGCAGTTTGCTGTTGCCTTTGCCTTCATCGGGGCCTTTGCGGGCGCAGTTGCGGTGGCGGTTACCGGTGTCATTGCCGGTTCAATCGCCATGTCCGTGGCCTTTGCCGTGGCCATTGCCGTTGCCGGAGCAAGCGCGGGTGTTGTGGCTTTTTCGGCGGCTGTTGCCGGGGCTGTCGCGATTGACTATCTGCAATTCAGAACGGCGCGCAATCCGGTCTGGTGGCTGTTTTATCTGCTTCTGCTTCTCTTTGCGCTTTCAGGGGTGATCATTTTCAGCGATCAGGTGCATGAAATATTGCCCAACCCCTCGGTCAGGTATCTGATCCTGTTCATGGGGGCGATTCCCTTGCTGAATACCTTTGCCGATTATGTTTCAATCGGTCTGGCGCGATTTTATATCCGTCAGGGCCTTTCGGGTGAGCCATGGGCCAATGCGATGAAGGCTTTTGCCTGTGGTATCCTGATACTCATCATCCTTGGGATTGCTCTTATTACATGGCTGCATGTCGTGCGTTACCCGGACGGCACTTCGATTGTTGATCTTCCCGGCCTGTTCAATGATCTGACTGATCCTGCCATGCGCGGCAATTACATCTGGCTTGTGATTGTTTTGGGCACAACCTTGCTGCCAACATTGCTGCATGCGATGGTGGGAACCTTCACCCTGGTCATGCATTACCCCTCAACACTTGGGGATTGGGTTGCCGAAAAACTGACATTAGGCGGAAAGGGCTCATCCATTGAAGGGTTCAAGGGCGCGGCCACCTACTGTGCGATGGTTGCCTTTTCGATCTGGTTTCCGATATTCATGATCTATGTCATTCTTAGCGTGGGTAATTCGGCTGTTCTTCGTGGTGTGATAATGGCCTTCAAATGGTATGCCGGGATGATTGGCGTGGTTTAAAACCGAAATCAGAACCCCGCCCATGGGAAAAGGGAATGAAATGCGCTGTGTTTTCATAAATATCCGCTGCAAGCCGGGCACATCTTATGCGGTGGCCGAGGAAATAGCCCGCCGCGAGATCCATTCCGAGCTGTATTCCACATCCGGCCCGTTTGATCTTTTGCTCAAGCTTTACATCCCCGAGGGTGAGGATGTGGGCAAATTCATCAATGATCACCTGCTTGATGTCCAGGGCATCGAGCGCACCGAAACAACGCTGACATTCAAGGCGTTCTAAGCCTGTAAAAAACCAATTTGGGAGAGAATAATGAACTTCAAAACAATAATCACGGTGGCGGGGATAGCCCTTGCGAGCACGGCGGCGATAGCACAAGGCGACAAGGTCAAAGTCGGCATGATCACCACGCTTTCGGGCGGTGGCGCGGGGCTTGGCATTGACGTGCGTGACGGCTTTATGCTGGCGGTCAAACAGGCCGGGGATGCAAATCTTGAGGTTATCGTTGAGGATGATCAGCGCAAGCCCGAGATTGCAGTGCAACTGGCCGACAGGATGATTCAATCGGATGATGTGGATGTGCTTACCGGCATCATCTGGTCAAATCTGGCGATGGCGGTGGTGCCTTCGGCCACGGCGCAGGGCAAGTTTTACCTTTCGCCAAACGCCGGCCCTTCGGCTTTGGCAGGTAAGGGATGTAACCCGAATTATTTCAACGTCGCCTGGCAAAACGATAACCTGCATGAGGCGGCAGGCGGTTATGCCAACACGGCGGGCTTTGAAAACATCTTCATTCTGGCACCGAATTACCCTGCGGGGCAAGACGCGCTGACCGGGTTCAAACGCATGTACAAGGGCGATCTGGCGGGTGAGGTGTTCACCCAGCTTGGGCAAAAGGATTACGCCAGCGAGCTGGCGCAAATCCGCGCTTCAGGCGCTGACAGCATCTTTTTCTTCCTGCCCGGCGGCATGGGCATATCCTTTCTCAAGCAATATGCCGATAGCGGCATTGACCTGCCCGTGGTAGGCCCCGCCTTCAGCTTTGATCAGGGTATCCTGCAAGCGGTGGGTGACGCTGCGATGGGGGTGAAAAACACCAGCCAATGGAACAAGGACATCGACAATCCTGCCAATGCGGCCTTTGTCGCGAGCTTTCAGGCCGAATATGGCCGCTTGCCCTCGCTTTATGCCTCACAGGGGTTTGACACCGCCAACCTGCTGCTGAGCGCGATGAAAAAGGCCGATATAAATGATGCCGATGCCTTCCGCGCGGCGCTGGAAGCGGCTGATTTTGATAGCGTTCGCGGCAAATTCAGCTTCTCGGCCAATCATCACCCCATTCAGGACATTTATGTGCGTGAAGTGATCAAAGAGGGCGATGTTTACACCAACAAGATCATTGGTGTGGCACTTTCCGATCAAAGCAACGTCTATGTCGATGAGTGCAAGATGTAAGCCAGCGCCACGTTGCCCCGGCCTTCGCGCCGGGGCGTCTCGACCGACCAAGAGGTCCCGGATCAGGTCCGGGACGTGATGCACAAGATACATGACCGTCATTTTATTCATTGAGCAGGTCCTCAACGGGCTTCAGTTCGGGATCATGCTGTTTTTGATGGCGGCGGGGCTGACGCTGGTGTTTGGCGTCATGGGGTTGATCAATCTGGCCCATGGTGCGCTTTATATGGTGGGGGCCTTTGCCGCCGCTGCCGTCGCGGGGATGACCGGATCGTTCCTGCTGGCGTTGATTGCCGCCCTTGCCGCCGCCGCCGCCGCCGGGGCACTGGTGGAATTGCTGGTGATCCGGCGGTTATACATCCGTGATCATCTTGATCAGGTGCTGGCCACCTTTGCGCTGATCCTGATTTTCTCGGAAGGTACGCGCTGGATGTTCGGCTCATTCCCGCTCTATCTGGATATTCCTGATTACCTGTCCGGGCCGGTTACCCTGCCGGGCGGCATCAAATATCCGCTTTACCGGCTGGTGATCACCCTTATCGGCCTATGCATCGCGGGCGGGCTTTTCCTTCTGATCTCGCGCACGCGCCTTGGCATCCGCATCCGCGCGGGCGAATCTGACCGTGAGATGATTGCCGCCCTCGGCGTTAACATATCAAAGCTCTACACCATTGTTTTTGCCCTTGGTGCCGCCTTGGCTGGGCTGGCAGGCGCACTTGTGGGGGCCATTCAATCGGTGCAGGTCGGCATGGGCGAGCCGGTGATGATCCTGGCCTTCGTGGTCATTGTCATCGGCGGCATTGGATCAATCAAAGGCGCACTGATCGGCGCGCTAATGGTAGGGCTGACCAACACGCTGGGGGGCATCGCCATGCCCGCGTTTTTGCGCCTTTTCATGGATAATTCCGCCGCCAGCGCCACCGGATCGGCGCTGGCCTCGATGCTGATCTATGTGCTGATGGCGGTGGTGCTGATCTGGCGGCCGCAGGGATTATTCGGGGCCGCCACATGAACCGCGAAAACCTGATCAACACCATTCTCCTGCTGGCCCTCGCCACGGTGCCGCTTTGGGCGATGGCCAATGACGCGCCGTATACAATCACCCTTGCCACCAAGGTGGCGATATTCGCCCTGGCCGGTGTTGGCCTCAATATAGCGCTGGGCCTTGGCGGGCTGGTCAGCCTGGGCCATGCGGCGTTTTTCGGCATTGGCGGCTATGCCATGGGCATTCTGGCAAGCCATGCGCAGAACTTTGAGCCCATTATGCAGTGGCCGCTGTTGATCGAGGGCAGCAAATCCATGCCGGTCATCTGGATCACGGGCGTTATTGCCTCGGGGCTGGCGGCGCTGATCATCGGCGCGCTTTCCTTGCGCACCTCGGGCGTCTATTTCATCATGATCACGCTGGCCTTTGGCCAGATGCTGTTTTTCTTCGCCATAAGCTGGCCTGCCTATGGCGGCGAAGACGGGCTTTCGATCTATATCCGCAACGGTTTTCCGGGGCTTAACACACTGTTGCCGATCCATTTCTTCGGCATTTGTTACACGCTTCTGGCGCTGGCGCTGCTTTTCAGCGCGAAACTGGCGAAATCGCCTTTTGGCCTTGCGCTCAACGCCGCCCGGCAAACGCCTGCGCGGGTCGAGGCGGTGGGGCTTAGCCCGTACCGTCTGCGCCTCACGGCTTTTGTCATCTCGGGCATGATCACCGGCCTTGCGGGCGCGCTTTTTGCCGATCTAAATCGCTTTGTCAGCCCCAGCATGTTTAGCTGGCAAACCAGCGGCGAGATCATGGTGTTCCTCATTCTCGGTGGTGTCGGGCGGCTTTATGGGCCGGTGGCGGGGGCTGCCGCTTTCATCATGCTTGAGCATTTTCTTGGCGGGCTGTCGGACTATTGGCACATCTATCTTGGCGTATTGCTGTTGCTGGTCGTGCTTTTTGCCCGGGGCGGCATTATCGGCTTTTTGGCGGGACGGCAGGTGGCGCATGACTGAGCCGGTTCTGAGCGTCCACAACATCAGCAAAACCTTCGGGGCGGTGAAGGCCTGCGACGATGTCAGCCTTGATCTGCGGCCCGGTGAAATCCATGCTGTCATCGGCCCGAACGGGGCCGGGAAATCCACCCTGATCAAGCAGATTTGCGGCGGGCTGAAACCCGATGCCGGGCGGGTCGAGTTTCTGGGCCGTGATGTCACATCGCTCAGAACCAGCGCGCGGGCGCAGGCCGGGCTGGCGCGGACATTTCAGGTGTCGGAGCTGGCGATGGAAGATACGGTTTTGCAAAACGTCACCCTCGGCGCATTGGCGGCGGGCGGCAAGGGGCCGGGGCTTTTTCGCGCAGCGCTGAAAAACACCGGATTGCGCGATAGGGCCATGAGCGCGCTAATGCGTGTGGGGCTGGAGGATCATGCCGCCATTCGCGCGTCTGAGCTATCGCACGGGCAGCGCCGTTTGCTTGAGGTGGCCGTGGCGCTGACGCTCAATCCCAAAGCCTTTGTGATGGACGAGCCGATGGCGGGCATGGGCGCGGAAGGCTCCAAACGCATGACCGGATTTCTGGATCAGTTGCGCGCACAAGCGCCCATATTGCTGGTTGAACATGATATGGATGCGGTTTTTGCCCTGGCGGACCGGCTGAGCGTGCTGGTCTATGGCCGGGTCATTGCCACCGGTACGGTGGAGGATATCCGCGCCAATGAGGAGGTGCGCACTGCCTATCTGGGGGAAGGGGCATGAGCCTGCTCGATCTCAGGCATATGAGCGCGCGATATGGGGCCAGCCAGGCGCTGTTTGATGTGTCTTTGTCACTTGAGCCGGGGCAGGTTCTGGCGCTGATGGGGCGCAACGGGATGGGCAAAACCACTACCATCAAAACCATCTGCGGCATGGTGCGGGCAACCGGCGGGCAGATTTCTTTTGATGGCCTTGATATTGCCCGCCTGCCCTCATTCAAAATCGCCCGTTTGGGCATCGGCTTGGTGCCGGAAGGGCGCAGATGCTTTGCCAATCTCAGTGTGCTGGAAAATCTGACCGCTGCCGCGCGCCCCGGAGAATGGGATTTTGCCCGCGTGACAAGGCTTTTTCCACAGTTGGCAGAGCGGCAAAATCAAATGGCGGCAATCCTTTCAGGCGGCGAGCAGCAGATGCTGGCGATTGGCCGCGCCTTGATGACAAATCCGCGCCTGCTGATCTTGGATGAGGCCACGGAAGGGCTTGCCCCGCTTGTGCGGCAGGAGATTTGGGCCGCGATTCGCAAATTGAAACGCGATACAGGGATGGCCATACTGCTGGTTGACAAATCCCTCAGCGAGCTTGCGCAGGTGGCAGACAGGGCGGTGATATTGCAGCGTGGTGAAAGCGTCTGGGATGGGGCATTTACGGATTTGAGCGATGCGGTGGCGGGCCGCTATATCGGCGTGTGAGCCGCTCACCCCTTAAATCACAGCCGTAGCAACCCCAATCGCGCCAACAACAATCAGGCTCAGCGCCCAGACGACATCAAGGTTGAACCACGCCTTTGTGAGAAATTTCAGCCCCAACCAGAAATACATCAACCCGGCCAGAACAGACCCCGCCAATGCCATGGCCAGCGTATGAACAATGGCCACAAGAAGCGCGGTGCCTGCATTTCCGGCCATGAGCATACCCGCCGCGCCGTGTCCGGCATCAACGCCGGATTGACCGCAAATGCCCAGATAGATCGGCACCAACATCAGACCCGCGCCATGCGCCATCGCCGCCAGAAACGACCACAGCGCCAGACGCGAGGGCGGCACCCGTGCCAGAAATCTGGGATGTCTGCGGGTGATCAGCAGGTAAATTCCGAGCGCGATCACCAGCAAACCGGCAGTGATGCGAATTTCGCTTTGCCATTCAACCAGTGTGGTGAGGATTGAGAACGGCAACAGAATTGCCAGCATCGCCAGAAAATGACCCAAGGCCAGCGCTGCCAACGCGCCCCACAGGGCCGACCGGCGCTTTTCCATCAGCGCCGCAGACACGGCCAGCGGCCAGCCCATGCCGGGGTTCAGCCCGTGATAGATGCCCGCCCCCACAACGGCCCACCAAAGGGCTGCCGTTGTTGTCAGATCACCCAAGGATCAGACGTTGGGATAGCAGAAACTGTCGGTCGAACAATCGCCGCCCTCCAGCCTGATCTGGTGGCTGCGGTAGCCTTTTGGGAAGTCGACATAGAAATCCTTGTTCAGCGTCAGTCCGCCGTTTTCACCCACATCCGCCATCACCATCTGCCCGCCTTCATCACCGGGGTAAAACTGATCATCCCAAGTGGAATAAAGCGAGTTGGTCCAGTAGACACGCCTGCCATCGCGGCTAACCTCGACCATCTGCGGGCCATAGGCAAAATCCTTGCCATTGGGGGGTTTGTGATTGGCCACAATCCCGCCCAGCTCGACCTTGCCCGCCAGCGTCGGGTTCATCGGGTCACTGACATCATATTGGTGCATCTCGCCCAGGCCCCAGCAGGCCACATACAGGTATTTGTCATCCAGGCTCAGGTCGATATCAGTCACCAGCGGCGGCACCGCCGAGAAGCCTTTCAGCAAAGGTGGCAGATCATCAGGGTCAGCAGGCACCGGATCAATGGTGATCACTTTCCTGGCCTGCCATGTGCCATCATCGTCACGCCACCAAGTAAAGATCGAGCCTTGCAGATTGGTGGTATCCACCACCACGCCGCAAAAGCCGTATTCCTTGGCCGGATCATGCGCCGGGCGGATTTCCAGCGCCATCTGATGATTTTCACCCAGATCAATCGTCTGCATGTTCTTGCGCGCACGCAGGTCCCAGAAATGAATGCTGTGGCCGTATTTGTTGCTCAGCAAATCCTCTGCCACAATGCCGTTTTCAAACTGCGGCGGCAGGCCCCATTCGGAACTGACCATGTAATTGCGCGGCAGATTCCACCAGAAATCATATTGCTTGTCCTGCACGCCGCGATCCATTTCATAACGGCCGAGAATTTCAAAGGTTTCGCAATCCATGATGAATATGCCCGGCGGTCCATCGGTGCCGTCTTTGCCACCGCCACCCAGCGTACTGACATAAATCCCCTCGGGGCCGCAGTGAATGGTATGCGGGCGCGAATAGCCGGTTTTGGCCATCAGCTCTTCGGGCTCGATGATCTTGTGAATCTTCGCCTTGAGCGGCTCTTTCACGTCGATGATGTAGATCCGCGATGAGCGGATGCCCGGAATGATCAGATAGCGCCGTTCGAGAAAGGCGTGGCCAGTGAGCGGCGACAGGGCCGATGAGCAGGCGTTCCAGCCGAAATGATGAAACTCATCGCCGGTATTGGGCATGAACAGGCTATGCACGATCTGACCGTAAGTTTTTGATTTAGGGTCAACGTCAACCACTGCCAACCCATCGGGCTGCGTGCCATCGGGGCTGAGCATCAGAGTAAAGGCCAGCTTTTCAACGGGGGCTTCCATTGCCAGTTTCGCCGAGGCATGGAATGTCGGGTCCGGTTTGATGTTCATCATTTTCTCCCTGAAAATTTGATGTGTCGCTGTCCGTGTCCCGGATGCATTTTTGCTTATGCCGGGGTCAGCCATTGTCACGCATCATTTATGGGGAAAATATCCGCATTTCGCCAGTAAAATCTTAATGTCGCCGCGGTATTACATCAAATTCGGGAAAATTGTTCCGCTCATCTCCGGGCTCAGGCGATAATCTCAAACTTCACCACATCCACCAGCCCCCGGTCGGTGATCTTGAGCGCCGGGATAACCGGCAGCGCCAGAAATGCCAGTTGCAAAAACGGCTCTTCCAGCGTCACCCCCAATTCCCGCGCTGCATTGCGCAGCTCAACCAGCCTGTCGCGCACATGCTCAAAGCTCTCAAGGCTCATCAGCCCGGCAACAGGCAGCGCCAGTTCCGCCAGTATTTTGCCGCCCGCTGCCACCACAAAACCGCCCTCAAGCGCGCTCAATCGGTTGGCGGCCAGCGCCATGTCGTCATAATCCACACCCACACAGGCAATATTATGGTGGTCATGGCACACCGTTCCGGCAATCGCGCCGCGCTCAAGGCCAAAACCGCGCACGAAACCTGTGGCGATATTGCCGTTGATGCCGTGCCGTTCAATCACCGAGATACGCACCAGATCACGGCTGGTATCGGGGTGTTTGTCGCCATCAATAATGGCAATATCTTCGTGCAGGTGTTCGGTGATGATCTTGCCTTCGATGATGCCGATCACATCGGTCGCCTCGCGGTTGCCCGTGTTGCGAAAATCAGCCGCCGTCACCTTTGGCGCAGACATGGATCCACGCCCCACCGGCGCAACATTGCCGCGCGCCGCAAAGGCGGCTTCATCCGCCACCACGCCGCCGCACAGCACCAGACGCGCATCGCAATCCTCAAGTGATCCAAGGGCGACAATATCGGCGCGTTTGCCCGGCGCGATCAGGCCGCGATCTTTCAGGCCAAAGGCCTCGGCCGCCGACAGGGATGCTGCGCGATATGCCGCTAGTGGCGGCGTGCCAAGGGCAATCAGCGTGCGGATCATGTAATCCAGATGACCGTGTTCCGAGATGTCCAGCGGATTGCGGTCATCGGTGCACAGGCACATATAAGGCGCTGTGCGCTCGTCCAATAACGGCTGAAGCGCGTGCAAATCCTTGCTGACCGAGCCTTCACGGATCAGCACCCGCATACCCTTTTGCAGCTTTTCGCGGGCCTCTTCGGCGGTGGTCGCCTCATGTTCGGTGCGGATACCGGCGGCAATATAGGCATTGAGATCACGGCCTGTCAGTTGCGGGCAATGGCCATCCACATGACCGCCCTCAAACAGTTTCAGCTTGGCCATGGCGCCGGGATCACGATGGATC
This sequence comes from Roseovarius sp., assembly GCA_021775255.1. GTDB lineage: Bacteria > Pseudomonadota > Alphaproteobacteria > Rhodobacterales > Rhodobacteraceae > Roseovarius. The sequence goes on along the minus strand of JAJFIA010000018.1, from coordinate 8,111 downwards.
ACACCGGGGTAATTCATGAATTCGGCCAGCCCGATGCCCGAAGGGTGCCCCATCAACCCCGCCAGATCCGCCGCCTCGATCCGCGCGCCCGATGTTTCCATATCGGTGGAGGGCACGCATGAGGAAAGCTGCACCCGGATATCCATCACCGTGTGTTCACTGGCGCGCTGGAAATAGCGAATGCCCAGGGCCCCCACAACATTGGCAATCTCATGAGGGTCACAGATGGCCGTGGTAATCCCGCGCGGGGTAACGCAGCGGTCAAATTCATAGGGCGTCACCAGCGAGCTTTCGATATGCAGATGCGTGTCAATGAAGCCCGGCACAAGGGTTAGGCCGCTTACGTCAATCACTTGCCGCGCTTCATACTGCGCGCATATGCCCACGATGGTATCGCCACAAATCGCCACATCGCCCAGTAGCATGTCGCCGGTGACCAGATCAAATATCTGCCCGCCGCGCAGCACCAGATCAGCCGGTTCATCGCCGCGCCCCTGTGCTATTCTCTGCGCTATCCCCTGTGTTATTTTTTGTTCCAGATCGCTCATGTCTGCCCTTTATCCGCGCTTTTGCCCATTGTGCCTGACATCCGGGGGCTATCCAATGCCCTGCTGGTAAAAAAATCGGCATTTTATCTTGACCTTCCAGTTACTGTAACCCCTATCTAGGGCGCGGATGCCTTGAAAGGGATGATCATGACCACCGCGCGAACCTACAGATTTGAAATTGACGGCATGTCTTGCGCCGGGTGCGCCGGGCGTGCCGAACGCGCGCTCAAAGAGGTGCCGGGGGCCAGCAATATCGCGGTGAATTTTGCCGCCGGGACCGGGCAGTTGGAATTTGCCAATACGGATATGGCGCCGATCACCGAGGCCTTGAAATCCGCAGGCTATCCGGCGCGCGAAGAGCAGATCACGCTGAGCGTCGGCAATATGACCTGCGCCTCCTGTGTGGGCCGCGCCGAGGATGTACTGCACCGGATTCCGGGCGTTTTGGGCGCGTCGGTCAATCTGGCCAATGAAACCGCGCAAATCCGCATTCTGGCAGGTGTGACAGATGCGGGGGAACTGGCGCGCGCCCTGACAGGGGCGGGCTATCCTGCCCGGCCTGTCGGTGAGCTGTCGGATGATCTGGCGGATCGGCGACAGCAGGAAATTGCCGCCACGCGCCGCAGGTTCGTGATTGCCGCCTTGCTGACATTACCGGTGTTCATCCTTGAGATGAGCAGCCATTTCATCCCCGGTGCGCGGGCGCTGATCGCCGCCGCCATCGGGCAACAGGCCTCGTGGATGCTGCAATTCATCCTGACAAGTATTGTGTTGGTCTGGCCCGGCCGGGCGTTTTTCAGCCGGGGCATTCCGGCCCTGTTGAAACGCGCGCCGGACATGAATTCACTGGTGGCGCTGGGCACCTCTGCCGCCTGGATATTCTCAACCATATCGCTGTTTTTCCCAGGGCTGCTGCCCGAGGGCACAGCCGCAGTATATTTCGAGGCAGCGGCGGTTATCGTCACGCTCATCCTGCTGGGCCGCTGGCTTGAGGCCCGCGCCAAGGGCCGCACCGGGGCCGCCATTCAGAAACTCATCAGCCTGCAACCCGAAACCGCACGGGTTGAGCGCGGGGGCGAGGTTGTCAATATCTCGATTGACGAGGTGGTCATGGGCGATATCGTGCATATCCGCCCCGGCGAGCGCATCCCGGTAGACGGGGAAATCACCGATGGCCAGTCATATGTCGATGAAAGCATGATCTCGGGCGAGCCGGTGCCGGTGCTGAAATCCATCGGCTCCGAGGTGGTGGGCGGCACGGTCAATGGTCAGGGTGCGCTCACTTTCAGGGTATTGCGCGTGGGCCATGACACGGTTCTGGCGCGGATCATTGCGATGGTTGAGCAGGCGCAGGGGGCCAAGCTGCCGATACAGGCGCTGGCCGACCGGGTGGTGCGTATCTTCGTGCCTGTGGTGATTGCGCTGGCTTTGCTCAGCGTGGTGGCATGGCTGATTTTCGGCCCTGATCCGGCGCTGACATTTGCCCTGATTGCCGGGGTATCGGTGCTGATCATCGCCTGCCCCTGTGCCATGGGGCTGGCCACGCCCACCTCGATCATGGTGGGCACCGGTCGGGCGGCGGAAATGGGCGTTTTGTTCCGCAAGGGTGAGGCGCTGCAACAGCTTGATGAGGCCCGCATCGTGGCCTTTGACAAAACCGGCACCCTGACCGAAGGCCGCCCATCCGTGACGCTGATCAGGCTGGCAGACGGGTTTGAGAAAGATGAGATCTTGCCGATGGTGGCGGCAGTTGAAGCCAAATCGGAACATCCCATCGCCCGCGCGATTGAGGCCGCTGTCGAGGGTTTGATCTTGCCCGAAGTCACGGATTTTCAGGCCATTGCGGGCTTTGGCTTAAGCGCCAAGGTGCAGGGCAAAACCCTGTTGGTCGGGGCCGAACGCCTGATGGTGCGGGAAGATATTGCCACCGAAGAATTCACCGGCACAATCGCCGAGATGGCAAACAAGGGTCAAACCCCGGTCTTTGCCGCCATTGATGGCAGGCTGGCGATGGTTCTGGCAGTGTCCGATCCGGTCAAGCCCACAAGCCGGGCGGTGATTGAAGCGCTGCATGCCAAGGGCCTGAGCGTGGCCATGATCACCGGTGACACTAAGGCCACGGCCCGTGTCATCGCGCATGAGCTGGGCATAGACCACGTGGAAGCCGAGGTTCTGCCCGAGGGCAAGGCTCAGGCAATCAAGGATCTGCGCGACAAATTTGGCCCGGTGGCCTTTGTCGGCGACGGCATCAATGATGCGCCTGCCCTGGCCGAGGCAGATATCGGGCTGGCGGTGGGCACCGGCACCGATGTGGCGATCGAGGCGGCGGATGTGGTGCTGATGTCGGGCGATCTGGCGGGTGCGTTGAATGCGCTGCATCTGTCGCAGCAAACCATGCGCAACATCCGGCAGAACCTGTTTTGGGCCTTTGCCTATAATGCAGCACTTATCCCGGTGGCGGCGGGGGTGCTTTATCCGCTGACCGGCATGATGCTGTCGCCGATGCTGGCGGCGGGGGCGATGGCGCTGTCATCGGTCTTTGTGCTCAGTAATGCGCTGCGTCTGAAGCGGGTTCGGCCGGTAATGGAAAAAGGAGCCGCATGATGAATATCGGAGAAATTGCCAAACGCACCGGGATGCCGGCAAAAACCATCCGCTATTACGAGGATATCGGCCTGATCCGGCCACATCGCGATGCCAATGGCTACCGCAAATTTGATGAGCCGGGTTTCCATAAACTGGCATTTCTGGGCCGTGCCCGCGCGCTTGGGTTTTCCATCGAGGATTGCCGCAAGCTGTTGGCGCTTTACGAGGATGAAACCCGCGCCAGTGCCGATGTGAAAAAACTGGCGCAGGAACATCTGCGCCAGATTGAGGGGAAAATCAGCCAGCTTCGGACGATGCAGGAGACCCTGACCAATCTGGTGGATACCTGCGCCGGGGATCACCGGCCCGATTGCCCGATCCTGCGCGATCTTGCATCGGGCTGAGCCGGCCGCTCATCCGCCCCTTGCGTGGCGGCCTCGCGAAGCGGGCACGTAAGGGCCCGATGAGCCGCTAGATTTCCCGGCCCGCCTTGAATTCGCCCCAGCGCATCACCGCATTGGCCCCTATTGCGGTCAAGGGGCGCGGCGGCAGGCGCACCGGGCCGGGCTGCGCCAGCACCTCGGTCAGCGCATCCGATTTTTCCCCCGAGGCCAGATCTGCCGCCAGCCTGCCGTGCAACGTGCCTTTGGCCGTGCCCAGCCCGTTCTGGCAGCAGGCCGAAAAAAGCCCCTTGTCAATCTCGCCAAAGGCGGGCACGTCATTGCGGCTCAGGCACAGCCGCCCGCCCCAGCGATAGGCCATTTCAACCCCCTTGAGCATTGGGAAACGCGCGGCAAAGGCCTTGTCATGGCTCCGCCCCACATTGGCCAGCCGCCGGGCGCTCACCTGCATCGAGGGATCACAGGTAAAGCGGTTGCGGATAATGATCCTGTCGCCGCCCGTGCCCGAGATGCGCCGCACCGTCGTGCCCATCGGATCGGCAGGGGTCACGCCCCAACGGGGCACGCCGCCCAGCAAACGGCATTCCTGCGCATTCAGATCACGGGTCATCGAGGCATAGGTGAACACATGCAGCAAGCGCCTTTTGAAATGGCCAAAGCTTTGGGCATGGCCATTTACCGCCAGGATCACCCTGGGCGCGGTCACGGCCCCCTTGGGTGTTTTTGCGGTCCAGTCCTGGTTGCGGGACATCTCCACAACCGGGGTGTTTTCAAATAGTGATACACGGGCAGAACGCAGCGCCGCAGCCACCCCGCGGATGAATGCCGCAGGCTGTATGATCGCCGCCCCGGGCGTATACAGCCCGCCGCAATAAAAATCCGTCCCGGTCATCGCGTGCATTTGGGTGGCATCCAAATGCTCATGCGCCTCACCCAACTGGCCCAGATGGCGGGCATAATCGAGATTGAGCTGATGGCCCCTCGCCCCGGCGGCGGCGTTGATCTTGCCGGATTGGGCAAACACCTCATCGCTGAAGCCAAATTCCTGTGCCATTTCAGCAGCAAAGCCAATACCGACCCGATTGGCGCGGATCACGGCCAGATCATGCTCCATAGCACCGCCATAGGCATCAGACACCAGATGATGCGGCAAATCTATCATGAAGCCCGAATTGCGCCCCGCCGGCCCCTCGGCAAAGCGCCGCGCCTCCAGCAGCACGATCCGCGCATTGGGATGCAGTTGCATGAGTCGCCGCGTTGCTGCCAGTCCGGCAAAGCCACCGCCGATCACCAGCCAGTCGGCTGTGATGTTTTGCTCCAGCAATTCCGCCGGGGGCGGATCAGGCAGGATTGCATGCCATCCCGACATACCCGGATCAACTGGCAGGTTTCTAATTTTCATGGTAGAGCCAACCGGGCAGTACGACCGCCATCAATGGTATGAATTTGCCCGGTGACAAAGCCTGCCTCATCCGTGGCGAGCAAGCAGATCAGCCGGGCCACCTCATCGGGCCTGCAGGTGCGCCTGACCGGGTGGATGCCCCCGATCTGATATTGAAACATTGCCGGATCCTCCATGCTTTCAATGAAATCCTCGTTCAGGGGCGTATCAATCCAGCCCGGTGCTACCGCTTTGCACCTGATCCCATCGGCCCCGTGATCCACCGCCACCGCACGGGCTCGCCCGCGCAGCCCGGCCTTTAGGCCCAATCCATCACGATCCATCACCGCCATACGCGCGCCCGCATTGCAGGCCCCCGGGGTTGAAAAACCCGGATCAGACAAATCGAGATTTGGCAGGCTGCGCCTCATGCTCAATATTCCTGATTTAGCGCGTCTGCCGCCGGAATTTCCCGCTCGCGCCGAGCGATATATTCCAGCAGCGCGTCGTTCACGCCTGCGTCGAGTTTCGGTTCAATATAGTCATTCAGCAGGTTGCGGGTATAGATCAAGGCCCTCTCACCCACCTCAATCCCGCCCTCTGCCTGCCATTGCTCGATCGAGTTGTTGTCAAACAGCTCGGGCATGAAAAACGCCCGCTGGAAATTTTCCAATGTGTGCGGATGACCCAGGTAATGCCCACCGGGACCAACATCTGCCACTGCCGCCAAGGCCTCGTCAAAATCATCCCAGCGGATGCCCTCGGCCATGCGGTAGGCCATGGCGCATTGCTCGGCATCGACCACGAATTTGGCCATCGAGCAATGCATCCCGGCCTCGTTCCAGCCGGCCGAGTGCCACATGTAATTGGTCCCGGCCATTTGCAGCGCCATCAATGTGGTGGCGCTCTCATACCCCGCCTGCGCGTCAAAGGTCTTGGCCCCGCCAAGGGTGTTTGATGAGCGCCACGGCACGCCGTAAAACCGCGCCATCTGTCCGATCATCAGGTTCATCAGGCTGATCTCGGGCGTGCCTGCCATCGGTGCGCCCGACTTCATGCTGACAGTGCTCAGGTAATGGCCGTAAATCGCCGGGCACCCCTTGCGCACCACCTGTGTGTAGGCCAGCGCGCTCAGCGCCTCGGCATTCAGTTGTGCCACGGTGGGGGCCACTGAGGCGGGCGTATTGGCCCCGCCCAACACGAAAGGCGAGCACAGAACCGGCTGATTGCGCTTGTTGAAGGCGCGCATCGCCCCGAGCATGGTTTCATCCCAGACAAGCGGGCTGTTGCCGTTGCAGTTACCTGTGCAGACCGCGTGGTTTTCCAGAAAATCCTCACCAAAGAGAATGGCGCACATCTCCATCACGTCCTCGGCGTTCTTCGGGCTTGTGGTCATGCCCATGAATGTCTTGTCGGAATGTTTTATCGAGCTGTATGTGATGCGCAAATGCCGCTGACTTATGGGGTGATCATAGGGTTCCACGATGTGATGCGCCGAGGAATGCATCGCAGGCAGCATATGGCTGAGCTTGTGAAAATTCGCCAGATCAGCAAGCATCGGATTGCGCCGCACATCATCCAGATCACGCAGGAACGGCGCGCCGGTCATTGGCACGAAAATCGCATGATCGCGGCCAAATGGCAGGTTATTGGCCGGGTTGCGGGCGTGATAGGTAAAGGTTTCAGGGATGGTTCTGATCAGTTCGCGCACCAGATGCCGATCCAGATAAACCGTGTCACCTTTGACTTTGGCCCCGGCGCGGCACCAGTCCTCAAGCGCAATGACATCACGGAAAACCACCCCGATATTTTCCAGAATATGCATTGAAGCCGCATCAATCCGCTCGATCTGATCCGCATCCATCGGCTCGGTCAGCGGCAGGTTCCGCCTGAGCGCGGGCAGCATCGTGAAATCACGCGCCTGACGCGCCGCTTTGCGCGCCCCCCGGCCCCGGCGGGCAGTGCCGACAGCATCAACCGCCATATCTTATGCCCTCCTCAAGCGGCAGCGGATCAGGGGTGACAAATTTCTCCAGCCGGTCGCGCGACAGATCCCAATGCGCCAGCGCCAGATCTACCGCCCGGATTGGCTCCTGCCGCTCGATGGCGGTAATCATTTCATCATGCTGATCGCAGGCCATTTGAATGCGCTGCTGATCCTGCTCAGACAACGGGCGGTAAAACACCTGACTAAGCCTTGTGTGATCAATCAGCATCCGCCTGAGGCTTGGCAACAGATAGGGGTTATGGGCCATCTCGCCGATCTGCTCATGAAACCGGTGGTTCAGCATCGCCGCATTGCCCGCCTCACCGGCATCAATCGCGGCTTTGAATCCGGTCTGAATTTGCCGCAACGGCCCGATCTGATCATTGCGCCGGTTCTCGGCGGCCAGACGGGTGATGCTGGAATAAATCAACAAAGCGGTCTGGAAAAACATCCGCATAACGGGCAGATCCATCGAAGAAACCCTGGCCCCGCGATTTTGCTCAAGCCTGAGATAGCCTTCGCCCCCCAGCCTTTGAAAAATCTCGCGCATGGGGGTGCGCGACAGGCCATATTCGGTGCAAAGCTCCGCCTCATCCAGATCACTGCCGGGGGCAATATCAAGGGTGAGAATACGAGTGCGTAAATCTTCTGCGCAACGGGTTTTTTTATCCACAGCCATGGGCGAATCCTTATAGTATACATCATGTATACATATAAATTTCCACCTGAATACCCAATTCATGTTTGGGGTATATATTTATAAGAAGCCTATCGCTAAGTTTTCCGGCTATTTTCTTATTGGACTCCTCCGAATCGCGAAAACCAACGCCGCAATCCGGATGAAACGCAAGCTATCACCGGCCTGTTGAGGGCGGATGGCCATATGTCCGGGAATATAGATCCGAGAAATGCGATGAATTGGCAAAGCCGGTTGCAAGGGCGATTTCAGTCAGTGAAAGAGGCGAATTTCGCAGCAGGTTCTGCGCCTTGTCCAACCTCAGATCGCGGTAATATCCCATCGTCGAGCGGCCCATTTTTTCGTTGAACAACCGGTTTAATTGCCGCCTTGACAGGCCCGCAATAGCCGCAAGCTGACGCAGATCAAGCGGCTCGGCCACATGGCTTTCCATCGCGGCAACCGCATCCAGGATCGCCGCGTTATTGACGCCCACCCGCGCCACCAGCCCACCCCGCTGCGGCCCGGCCGA
>JAJFIA010000017.1 GCA_021775255.1 Roseovarius sp. | reverse complement strand
TTTGTTCGTGGTGGAGTCGTAGCGGATCATACCGTTCAGCGCGACGCTCTGCGCCGGAGCCTGCGCCGTGGTGCCTTTGGAGACTACAAACCCGCCATTATTGCTGATATATAGTATCCCCGCCTGCGTCAGATCACCTTTAATCACGTTACCGATATTGAGCCAGCTGCTCGTTGTTGCCAACGGCGGCTCAATATTATGCCCGATCAGAATATTATCATTACCCGATGCACTCGCTATAGTGTAAGTATTCATACCGACTGCAACGTTACGACTTCCCGATGCGTTTTGCCCGGCCGCTCCACCGAGATACGTGTTTTCAATACCACCCGCATTATTTTGACCTGCGAAAGAGCCAAAGAAAGAATTGTCAGCACCACTTGTACTGGACTTACCGGCTAGAGCACCAAAATAGGAGTTACCTCCGCCAGTAGCATTTAATCCGGCAGAAGCTCCAAAATAGGAGTTGTTTGCTCCTGTAATATTGACATTCCCGGCCTCTTGCCCGACAAAGGTGTTCCATTGCCCTGTGGTATTGGCGCCACCGGCATCTTTACCAACAAAGACGCTCCATGCCGCCGTATTCACATCCCCTGCGCCGGAACCAATAAGAACGGCATTGCCGCCCGTCGTCATGGCTGCGCCCGTGTTATAACCGAGGAATACGTTATCAGCACCACTTGTCACACCAACCCCGGCAGAATCGCCCAGCGTCGTATTATTCGTACCGGTCGTAAGAGACGCGGCCACATGCCCCAGGAACATATTATTGCTCGTGTAATTCGTCGCCGCATCGGAGAGGTCGTTGATCGCGCTAACGCCACCGCCGCCAACTGTGACATTAATCACATCACCGGCGGAGTCTTTGGCTTTTAGCTCAATCTCGTTATTTGTGGCATCAACCCAGAATGTTACCGCGCCATTCCCGAGGTCACCATCTACTGGCGCTGCGGACGGTGCAGCTAGGATGACTTCAGTACTGGCCATATCGCCGTATATTACGCCGCCAATATTGAGGTAACCGCTTGTCGTCGGCGTGGGACCACCAGTAAGCGCTCCGATAAAAAGATTACCGTTCCCGCTTGTATTAAAAAATCCGGCCCCAGCGCCAATCGCCGTGTTATTTATCCCCGTCGTACTTAAAAGCGCTTGATGACCAACCGCCAAGTTGTTATTCGACCCTACGCCTAGACCAAGCGCTTGATAACCAATCGCCGTGTTGTTGAATCCACTAGTATTTGAAACGAGCGCTTGATAACCAATCGCCGTATTGGCCGCCATGTTGCCTGTCAGCGTAGCGAGCGCTTGATAGCCAATCGCCGTGTTGAAGCCTCCCGCCGTGTTGGCAGCAAGCGCCGAATACCCGGTCGCTGTGTTTCCATAGCCAGTTGTGTTGGCAGCCAAGGCCTCCGGTCCGAGAGCAACGTTAGCTGCGCCTGTATTTGATCCTCCGGAATTATTGCCGAGGAACATATTGCCGCTGGTGTAATTCGTCGCCGCATCGGAGAGGTCGTTGATCGCGCCGCCACCGCCACAACCGACACAACTATCAACGGTCAAAACACCGTCAATCGTTATAGCCGCATCACCGGTACCCTTACTGGTCGAGGTGCCCATTGAACCGTATATTGCATTACCGATATTGATTTCATCACTGGCATTGGCAACCGTCACATTAATACTATCCCCGATCAGAATATTACGATCGCCGGCATCTGTGCCGGAACCGACATACCCGCCGATGAAGACGTTGTTGTTCCCGTCAATACTCGTCGCACCGGCACGATTTCCTATCGCTACGTTTTCTAAACCCGATGTCAGAGAATCCAGCGAAGCCGTACCCAGAGATATATTACCGCCCGAACTGGCAACGCCGGTATACACGCCCATGGCCTGCTTACCGATTACAACGTTATCATCGGTATCACCGCTGGCATCAAGGGCGTTACTTCCGATGACGATGTTATTGACCCCTGCCGTATTCAGGTAGAAGGCCTGCTGCCCGATCGCTATATTTTGGGCTCCTATTGTGTTGTTCAGGAGAGCATTTGCCCCCACAGCGATGTTATAGCTACCTGTTGTATTTTTTTGACCCGCCTTGTAGCCAAGGAATGTATTTCTTTGACCTGTCGTGTTTGAGGCCATGGCCTGCATACCCATCGCAACGTTAAGTGTGCCGCTGGTCGTCGTAGCACCCACATTTGTCCCGAAGAACATGTTGGAGCTGGTGTAATTCGTGAAAGCATCGGAGAGGTCGTTGATGGCGCCGCCGCCAGCCGCACCAATCATATCCGTCCACGCCCCGTTTTCAATCGCGCGGAGTTTGTTGGTCGTGGAGTTGTAACGGATCATCCCGTTCAGAGCGACACTCGCCACAGGCTCGCTACCTGCCAGCCCTTTGGAGACAACCAACCCGCCATTATTGCTGATATAAACAATCCCAGCTTGGGTCAAATCACCTTTGATCACATTCCCGATATTGAGTTCGTCGTTTGCACCTGCGGCGCTCACATCCGCATCATGGCCGATCACGATATTGCGAAGACCCGTCGTCAGGGTCACGGCTGCATCCGTGCCGATCACAGTATTATCATCACCCAGTGTGACATTCTGCGCCGCCTGATACCCCATCAAGGTATTGTAATTTGCGCCAAGCCCGGCCGCACCACCGTTCAGAGTGTACCCGGCGCGGTAACCGAACAGCGCGTTGCCATCCATATCGCCGAACGTGCCTGGGATTTTTCCGCCTGTCATATACCCGAAGGCTGTGTTGCTACTCCCCATTGTATTATTCAGAAGAGCTGCAACCCCGATCGCTATGTTATAGCTCCCCGTGTTATTCCCAAGAGTCGAAGCTCCCATCGCTACGTTGTTAATCCCCCACACATTAGACTGAAGGGCACCAGACCCGATCGCCGTGTTGCTTCCTCCCCCTACGTTGGCTGCCAGAGCATTTTCACCCAAGGCAACATTGTTCGCACCCGTGTTCACGGCTCCGGAGCCCTGCCCAAGGAAGATATTATTGCTCGTGTAATTCGTCGCCGCATCGGTGAGGTCGTTGATCGCGCTGGCACCGGCACCGCCGAGAAGATCGGTATAGGCACCGTTATTTTCAGAAACTTTAAACGTATCGGATGTTGAATCAAAATATATGCGGCCCTCATTCAGGGGGGATAAGGCCGGCGCTGCCATGCCACGTAGTGTAAGGGCCCCGGCCATATCAAGGATTGTGGCCGGGGCATTTGTTCCAATTCCGACTTCACCCGTCGAAAGTATCCGCATTTTTTCCTGAATCGCAGCAGAACCCGGCGCATAAACAAAGCGTAAACTATCGGCAGCATCATCACCCCAATAGATCATGCCGTCACGGTCATTAAGCGTTCCCACATTGCCGTCCCGATCGAGCAGCGCCATACCCATAAAGTCCGTGTCACTGGTCACGGCAATACCGGCTTTGGAACTGATGCTCATATTGCCGCCGGTATAATCAGTCTGAATATCCAGCGCTGCGTCCGGCGTGGGAGCAAGACCATCAATATTACTGATACCGACACTGCCTGTATTCGTTATTCTGAACAACTCATCCAGAGCACCACCACCGGGAACGTCATGAGAGAAAATACGGAAGGCCGGCGTGCCGTCCTGAATATTATCAGTGTCCGTATAGATGGAGAAACCATCAAAGACGCCTTTGATCTGCAAATGCCCGACAGCTGCACTTTGCGGCTCAAAAGTCCATGGGCCGGAGCCGCTCGCACGACCTATCTTGAAGGTATCGGCATCTGCTGCAACTTCGAGTGCTGCCGTTGGGTTCGTTATCCCAATCCCGACATTATGCGCGCCGGAGTTATAATAAATAATATCGCCCGCGCCCTGCATCCACAGACCGGCTGCGCCGCCATCACCCCAGTTTACCCAGTCAGTACCATCGCAATATTTAAAAATCTGTTCGGAGGCAGAAAAATATTCCAGATACCCGGCTTCCCCGGCTGGCGTAACACAAGACGCCATCGCCCTACCCGGCGCACCGGCAAGAAGTACAAAAGCCAAAAGAAGGAAAAGAAAAACTCTCACCTTGTCCATTGAAAAGACTCTCCTTTTTTTCATCATGTTTATCTTCATTTGCCAACACCCTGCCACGCCGCGCCATCGCAATACTGCACCACAGAACCCATTGTATTATAAACCATCTCGCCTTCTACGCCGTCAGGATTAGAACAGCCCGCGCCGCCAGCACCCGGCACAGGCCCCATCGATACCCAGCCGTTGTCGTTGCAATACTGCGCGACATGGCTGCTGCTATTATACACGACTTCGCCCGCCACGCCCGGCGGCGTGAGGCAATCCGCATAGGCCCTGCCTGACATCAGACTAAGCGTCAGCACAGTCACAAAAACAACAACAAAATGTCCAATGCCCATTGTCATCATCCTATCCGCACCTCCTGACACTTTTCACCGTCATCCCGTTGGTGAAGCAGCGAAGCTGCTGAACATAAACGAACGGGATCCGGTAATGTCAGTACGCCATGCGTACTGCCTCTTATGGATCCCCGCCGTCTTAATCCGCTACGCGGATCGCGGGGATGACGTGTTGGTGTGTTTTTCTTTAACACTCTCATCATCCTTCGCCTCTCTTACGGCGGCGTAGCCCGCCCATAACAAAGAACACAACAGAACCGCCCAAAATCATCGTCAGCAACGCCATCCATCCCATGGACGCTTTATCAATGCCGTAACCCGTGTGCGCTTTCATGCCGCTGACATCCTGCGCCAGTTTTTCGTTGCTGTCTTTCAATTCGGTGAGGGCCGCGAAAATATCTTCACGCTCGGTTTTCATCGCCGTCATCTCGGCGCGCAAATCTTCGTTCTCGGCTTTGAGCAATTTAGAAGCCTCGATCAGCGGCGCGATAAATCCATTATAAGAAACAGATTTCGTGCCCCTTTCATCCGACGCGGTATGTACCATATGCGGGAAGATTTTCTCTACGTCCTGCGCCATAACACCATACTCAATCGCACCGTCCGGGTCGGATTTCATACGGAAACTATACGTATCAACTTGCGAAAGCTTGCCAACAACATCTTCCATATCCAGCGGCACAATATCTTTCTTCAAACGACGGTCAGAAATATCGCGGTAACGTCCCGTAATCTGAACATCGCCGGTCACATCAAATGCAACCCCCGCCGCAGGCACCGCACCAATACCGATGCGCTTACCAGTGAGATCGCCGTAAATCGTGTTACCAATATTGAGTTCGTTGGCGGCTGTGGGCGCGCTGGCAAGCACATCTCGCCCTATCAAAATATTGCCGGACCCTGTTGTGAGCGCCCCTACTCCGGCACCGGCTTGGTTATACCCGGCACCTTG
>JAJFIA010000016.1 GCA_021775255.1 Roseovarius sp. | reverse complement strand
CGCCGCGCGATTGCCAGACCGCCCGGACGGGCTGGCGATTTGGTGAGGAAAGCACTCAGGTTTGAGGTTTTTCGGATTTGGCGGGGATAAAGTGGACCTAACACCTGTCGGGTCGCCATCCTGCGGTCTGGCAATCGCGCGGCTTGTGATTGGGTGCCCGGCCCGGAATCAAGGCGCGTCGTGCCGCCGGGCAGCGCCTGCCCGTTCGGGCGGGCTGGCGCTTTGGTGAGGGTGGCGCATCGTTCAGAGGGCGGATGTGATAAGCCGCGATAAAGGGGCAGAGCTCAAATGTTGTTGCGCCATCCCACGGGCAGGCGTTTATGCAATGTTGCGCTGCGCCTGCGGTGAGGGGATTTTCGCGGCAACCCTACCAGTTTGCCGGCCCTTTATTGGCAAAAACCCGGGCCAGAAAATCAACAAAGGCACGGACTTTGGGCTGGGTGAAACGCCCGGGCGGGTAGACCGCATAGATGCCGTGGGTCTCAACCGGCAGATCGGGGATGACATCAACGATCTGGCCCAGTTTCATGGATTTCGCATAAAGGAAACTGGGCAGATAGGCGATGCCAAGGCCGGATATGGCGGCGTTCAGTAGCGATTGCCCGTCATTGACCGAAAACCCGCCGGCGGTGCGAATCTGACGTTTTTCGCCCGAGGGGGCGGTGATTTTCCACACCGAGCCATTGGATTGATTGGAATAATGCAGCAATTTATGGCCGTTGAGATCGTCAATCTTGCTGGGACGGCCATTTTTGTTAAGGTAGTCCGGGCTTGCCACCATGCGTTTGGTGGTATCGGTCAGTTTGCGCGCGCGCATGGAGCTGTCTTCCAGATCACCCACACGGATGGCCATGTCAAAGCCTTCGGAGATCAGCTCGACAAAGCGGTTATCCAGCACCATGTTGACGGAAATATCGGGGTATTCCTCAAGAAATTCACCCAAAACCGGGCTGAGATGATTGACACCGAAATCGGTGGCCACAGAGATGCGCAACAGGCCTGACGGATCGGATTGCATCGAGCTGACAAGCGCATCGGCCTCGCCCGCGTCATTCAGGACACGCAGGGCGCGGTCATAATAGGCAAGGCCAATTTCGGTGGGTGAGACACGCCTTGTTGTACGGTTCAGAAGCCGCGCGCCAAGCCGGGCCTCAAGCGATGACACATGCTTGGATATAGCGGATTTCGAGATGCCCATCTTGCGGGCTGCATCGGTAAAGCCACCTTGATCAACAACTGTGGCAAAGGCCTCCATTTCGGTAAGGCGATCCATTTATTATACCTTTACATACATTTTTACTTAACTCGGTTTTCACGGGAAATTCGGGCACAACTGCGGCATAACAGCGGCGCGCGCAGTACAATATCAGGGTATTCTTGAGGATCGTTCATAATAAGGAAACATGGAAACAAATGTTTCCAATGTCAATTAACCACATTATTCAAAGTCTCAGACAGGCTGTTTCAGGCTTCGTGCCCGCTTGCGGGCGGATCACCAGAACGCCAAAGCCCGCTGTCGGCTTTATATGTGCAAACCAAACGCCGCAGACATCCGATTGAAGCGGATCAAGGGGCGGTTGGGGATCTATAATTCGGCGGCCAGCCGCGTGCCCTGATCAATCGCGCGTTTGGCATCCAACTCCGCCGCAACATCCGCGCCACCTATGATATGGGGCGTGATGCCGATGCCCATGAGCGCCTCGGCAAGGGTGCGCTGCGGCAGTTGCCCGGCGCAGAGCACGATGCTGTCGGCGGCAATTATCTGAGGGTTTTCAAGTGCTTCACCAAAGCTGATATGCAGGCCCCGGGCGTCGATACGCTCATAATTGACGCCGCTGAGCATTGTCACCTCTTTCATTTTCAACGTGGCGCGGTGAATCCAGCCGGTGGTTTTGCCAAGCCGCTTGCCGACACGCTCGGGCTTGCGTTGCAACAGGGTAACGGCGCGGGCGGGTGGCTCGGGCTGTGGGCCATTTGCGGCCAGCCCGCCGGGGGTTTTTGATGGATCGCCAATGCCCCATTCGGCTTTCCATTCATCCAGGTTTTCTGTGGGGCTATCGCCCGCCTGCACCAGAAATTCGGCCACGTCAAAGCCGATGCCACCAGCGCCGATGATGGCCACGCGCGCGCCCACCGGGGCGTTATGGCGCAACACATCTATATAGCTCAGCACATTTGGCAGGTCAGAGCCGGGAATATCGGGCGCGCGGGGGATGACGCCGGTGGCGATGATCACCTCGTCATAGCCGGTGAGATCGGCGGCTTTGGCCTCGGTGCCCAGTTTGAGGCTGATGTTGGGGTGCTGCATCATCGTGGCGTACCAGTGCACCAGCCCGTTGAATTCTTCTTTGCCGGGGATCACACGGGCCATGTTGAGCTGTCCGCCGATCTCATTCGCGCGCTCATAAAGGGTGACGTGATGGCCGCGATGGGCGGCTGTCATGGCGGTGGAAAGCCCCGCAGGCCCCGCGCCGATGATGGCGATGGTTTTGGGGGTGTCAGCAGGCGTGATGCGCAGCGTGGTTTCATGGCAGGCTTGCGGATTGACCAGACAGGATGTCATTTTGCCACTGAAAGTGTGGTCAAGGCAGGCCTGATTGCAGGCAATGCAGGGCGCAATTGTATCGGGTTTGCCAGCGACGGCCTTGGCTATGATATCCGGATCGGCCAGGAACGGGCGCGCCATGCTGACCATATCGGCGGCCCCTGAGGCAAGGACATTCTCGGCCACACCCGGCGTGTTGATGCGGTTGGAGGTGATCACCGGGATACCCACCTTGCCCATCAGCTTTTGCGTGACCCAGGCAAAGGCGGCGCGCGGGACGGAAGTGGCAATGGTCGGGATGCGCGCCTCGTGCCAGCCGATGCCGGTGTTGATGAGCGTGGCACCGGCGCGTTCCACCGCTTGGGCAAGCTCAATGACCTCGTCGAAGGTCGAGCCATCGGGCACCAGATCAATCATGCTGAGGCGGTAGATCAGGATGAAATCGGCACCCACGGCGGCGCGGGCGCGTTTGACCACTTCAATGGCGAGGCGCATGCGGTTTTCATAAGACCCGCCCCAGCGGTCCTCGCGTTTGTTGGTGTGGCGCACCAGGAACTGATTGATAAAATAGCCCTCGGAGCCCATGATCTCGGCCCCGTCATAACCCGCTTCCTGCGCGCGGGTGGCGGCGGTGACGATATCGTTGATCTGCTTTTCAATGCCGTCCTCATCCAGCTCTTTTGGCGGGAAGGGCGAAATGGGCGATTTGATCGGCGAGGCCGAGACGCAGTTCGGTGAATAGGCATAGCGGCCGGCATGCAGGATTTGCATGGCGATGCGGCCTTGCGCCTTGTGTACGGCGGTGGTGACAACCCGGTGATTGGCGATATCTTCATCGGTAAAAAGCCCCGCCGCACCGGGGAAAACGCCGCCCTCGGCATTTGGGGCCATGCCGCCGGTGACAATCAGGCCCACGCCGCCGCGCGCACGGGTGGCGTAAAACTCGGCAACGCGGTTCCAGTCTTTGGTTTCTTCAAGGCCGGTATGCATCGAGCCCATCAGCACCCGGTTGGGCAGGGTTATGTGGCCAAGATCGAGCGGCGCGAGAAGGTGGGGGTAGGATGTCATGGTTTGCTCCGGGTTGGTGGCGTTTATGATGCCGGGAGGGGCGGATTTTGTCACGTTCGACGCTGCGTAAGGGGGCCTGCTCGTCAGCCCTTACAGGCTGCCTCGCATAGGGCGTGGCTGCTAAAAATACCACAATAATCGCGATTTAGGTGGTTTTTGATGGACCTGAGGCCGGGGGGCGGGTAAATTCAAACAAAGCGGGGCGTAAATGATCCCGAAATTGAGGCAGTAACAGATGTTTCCCGAGCGGTTTTCGAACCTTCCGGCCTATGCGTTTCCGCGTCTGCGGAGCCTGCTTGACAGCTATCAGCCCGGCGGCGAGGCGATGCGCATGACCATTGGCGAGCCGGGGCATGATTTTCCGCCGTGGATCATGGATATTATTGCCCGGCACGCGGATGGCTTTGGCACGTATCCGGTGAATGAGGGGATGCCGGGGCTCAGGGCCGCGATCTGTGATTGGGTAGAGCGGCGTTATGCTGTGACGCTGGACCCGGACGCGAATGTGATGGCATTGAATGGTACCCGCGAGGGGCTTTATAATGCGATGATGGCGCTTTGCCCCGAATACAAGAATGGGCGCAAGAATGGCCAATCTGTGGTGCTGATCCCGAATCCGTTTTATCAGGTTTACATGGTGGCGGCACTATCGGTGGGGGCCGAGCCGGTGTTCATGAATGCCACGCGGGACACAGGATATTTGCCTGATTTCAATGGGTTGAGCGAGGATATCCTGAACCGCACGGCGGTGGTTTATCTGTGCTCGCCCTCCAATCCGCAAGGGGCGGTGGCGCGCCGGGATTATTGGGCCGGGTTGATCGGTTTGGCGGAAAAATATGATTTCAGGATTTTTGCCGATGAATGTTATGCCGAGATTTACCGCGATGCGCCGCCAACCGGTGTGCTTGAGGTGGCAAGGGATCTGGGCGCGGATCCAGAACGGGTTCTGAGCTTTCATTCGCTGTCAAAGCGCTCAAACCTGCCGGGGTTGCGCTCGGGCTTTGTGGCGGGGGGGCCGGAGAGCATTAGGCGCATTAAGGAATTGCGCAATTATGCCGGATCACCCCTGCCGATGCCTTTGCAACATGCCGCCAAAGCGGTGTGGGAGGATGAGGCGCATGTGGTGGAAAACCGGGCGCTTTATGCACAAAAATACGCCCGCGCCGATGAGATCATGGGCAATCTGCCGGGCTATCACAGCCCTGAGGCCGGATTTTTCCTGTGGTTGCCCGTAGAGGATGGCGAGGCCGCGACGATCAAACTGTGGCAGGAGACCGGCGTGATGGTGCTGCCGGGGGCCTATCTGGGCCACAAGGCCGGGGGCGTGAACCCCGGTAAGGGATATATCCGGGTGGCGATGGTCGCCCCGTTTGAGGAGATGGCGGAAGGGCTGATCAAGCTCAGGGGCTGTTTGTTCGCATGAGATTCAAAGTGAGGGTGAGGTAAAAATGGCATTTCAGACAAGGGCAAGAGACCCGTTATTGGATAGTAAAGTGGCGCAGGCGATTGAAAAGCGCGGCAAGGAATTGCTGGGGCTTGGATTGCTGGCGCTGGGGGTGATGGCAATGATGCTGATCGCATCCTACAGCCCCGATGATCCAAGCTGGATGTCGGCCACGGATGCGCCGATCAAGAACTGGTTGGGCGCCATTGGTGCCTCGGTTGCCGCACCTTTGTTCATGATTATTGGCTGGGGCGCCTGGGGGCTGGCGATTGTGCCGGGGGTCTGGGGCCTGCGGTTTTTGCTGCATAAGGGGCAGGAACGCGCCATCGGGCGGCTTATTTTTGCCCCCATCTGGATTGCGGTTCTGGCGCTTTATGCCTCGGCATTGATGCCGGGAGAGGCCTGGAATGCCACCCATAGTTTTGGCCTGGGTGGCCTGTTCGGCGATATGGCGCTGGGGGCGCTTCTGGGCATTGTGCCGATGAGTGCGACGCTTGGGATCAAGCTGATTTCGCTGCTGTTGGGGGCACTGATGCTGCTTTTCGGCGCGTTTGTGCTGGGCTTCAACCGGGCCGAACTGATGCGGCTGGTGCGGTTCATGCTCATCGGTGTGATCATGACCTATGCGGGGATCATGGCTTTGCTTGGGAAGGGTACTGCTGGCGCTGTGAAGGGCGCGGGTGCGCTTCAGGCGCGCAATGCGGAACGCCGCGAGCGGCTGGCGCGGGAGGCGGATGCGCCACGGGCGCGCCGGGCCATGGCCGAGCCGCTGGTCTCACGGCCGCTTGAACCGGTGATCGAAGATGTGGTTGAGGACGTGGTTGAGGAAGCACCGGTGAAAACCGGCGGGTTGTTGTCGCGCATGCCCTCGCTTATTCGCAGGCAGCCCGGGCCCGAGCCTGAACTGGTTGAACGGGAAGCACCGGACAGGGGCGAATTGCCGCCCGGTCCGGAACGGATTTCGGCGCGCATCAGTGAGGCGATCAAATCGCGCGGCAGGGCAAAACCTGTAATTGAGGATACGTCGCTGACCAAGGGCCGGGGCCGGGGGCCTGAGCCTTTGGTGTTCAACCCTGCGCGCGGTGCCGAATTGCCGCCCGAGCCGCCATTGACAGCAGTTGAGCCGCAAGATGAGGTGCTGGAGCAAGTGTCTGAGCCTGAATTCGCGGTTGAGCCGGAGCCTGCCGAGGCTTTGCATATTCCCACATCCGCACCGCGCTCGGTGGTGCAGCATACGCCGCGCAAACCGGTGCAGCCGTCGCAAAGGGCAATCGCCGAGGCGCAGCCCGGCCTGCAGTTTGAGGATAAGCAGAGACCCGCATACGAGCTGCCGCCCTTGAGTTTGCTGGCCAATACGGTGGCGATCGAGCGGCATAATCTGAGCGATGAGGCTCTGGAGCAAAACGCCCGGATGCTGGAGGCGGTGCTGGATGATTACGGCGTCAAGGGCGATATCGTGAGCGTGCGCCCCGGCCCGGTTGTGACGATGTATGAGCTGGAGCCCGCGCCGGGCCTGAAGGCGAGCCGGGTGATCGGGCTGTCGGATGATATTGCGCGCTCGATGTCGGCGCTGAGCGCAAGGGTATCGACGGTGCCGGGGCGGTCGGTCATCGGGATTGAATTGCCCAATGAGCACCGCGAGAAGGTGATGCTGCGCGAGATTCTGGCGAACCGCGGCTTTGGCGATGGCCATCAGCAGCTTCCCATAGCGCTGGGCAAGGATATTGGCGGCGACGCGATGATCGTGAACCTTGCCAGGATGCCGCATTTGCTGATTGCCGGGACAACCGGATCGGGCAAATCGGTGGCGATCAACACGATGATCCTGAGCCTTTTATATAAGCTCACCCCGGATGAATGCCGGATGATCATGATTGACCCAAAGATGCTGGAACTGAGCGTGTATGACGGGATTCCGCATCTTCTCAGCCCGGTTGTGACCGATCCCAAGAAGGCGGTTGTGGCCCTCAAATGGGTCGTGGGCGAGATGGAAGAGCGCTACCGCAAGATGTCAAAAATGGGGGTGCGCAACATTGACGGCTATAATGGCCGGGTGGATGAGACCCTGGCCAAAGGCGAGATGTTCAGCCGCACGGTGCAGACCGGTTTCGACGATGCCACCGGCGAGCCGGTGTTTGAAACCGAAGAATTCGCACCCGAGCGGATGCCCTATATCGTGGTGGTCGTCGATGAGATGGCGGACCTGATGATGGTCGCGGGCAAAGAGATCGAGGCCTGTATTCAGCGGCTGGCGCAGATGGCGCGGGCCTCGGGCATTCACCTGATCATGGCCACGCAGCGGCCCTCGGTGGATGTGATCACCGGCACGATCAAGGCCAACTTTCCCACCAGGATCAGCTTTCAGGTAACCTCGAAAATCGACAGCCGCACCATTCTGGGCGAGATGGGCGCCGAGCAACTGCTGGGCATGGGCGATATGCTTTATATGGCGGGCGGCGGCAAGATCACCCGCTGTCATGGGCCCTTTGTCAGCGATGAAGAGGTCGAAGAGGTGGTGAATAATCTCAAGGCCAATGGTCCGCCGGAATATGTGAGCCATGTGGTGGCCGGCCCGCCCGAGGACAAGGCGGGCAATATTGACGCGGTGCTGGGCCTTGGCGGCAACACCGATGGCGAGGACGCACTTTATGATCAGGCGGTGCAAATTGTGCTGACGGATCGCAAATGCAGCACCTCTTATATTCAGCGTAAACTGGCAATCGGCTATAACAAGGCCGCGCGTCTGGTGGAGCAGATGGAAGATGAGAGTGTTGTCAGCGCCGCCAACCATGTGGGCAAGCGCGAGATATTGGTGCCGGAGGAGTGAGTGTTACCGCCTTGTTCTAAAGGCCGTGCCTTGGCCGAACACCAAAATTCAAGAATGCCCACAAAACCCAGTTGGCCCTCAGTGCGGGGCATTACCGCCGTTGATCAAGCCGGGCAGTGCCCGACCGCGGGTGGGCATGTGCAACAGTTTTGACGGGCATTTATATGGTGCCATATCTTCCCGCACTCTATAGGATGCTCAACATCGCAAAAGAGCCCGCCCATGGGGCGGTCGGGCTCTGCCCGGCGGGCTTCGCCCTTGATTCCGGGCAAGGATAACATGCAGGTTGATATCGAAGCCGACAAACGCGATTTGCAGACATATCTTTTTTGACCGGACTTGGAATCTCGCCCGGCGTATGTGACCCGTTGATATAGTATATCAACCCGCATGTTATTGCCTGACCGGGCTTCATGTGCATATTTAACCAAACAGGCAGGATGTAATTCCTGCCGCGAGTGTTTAGATAAGAAAGCATGAATATGTTTCGTTTCCTCATGGCCCCTGCATTACTTGCGGTGATGGCCCTGCCTGCTGCGGCGGAGAAAATCCCGCTGCCGGTGCTTTCCAAATATCTCAACGGGATCAAGACCGCTGAGACGCAATTCACCCAGATCAATGACGACGGCAGCAAAAGCACCGGGCGGCTATATATCCAACGGCCCGGAAAGGTGCGGTTTGAGTATGACCCGCCCGAACAGACGCTGGTGATTGCCGATGGCACATCGGTGGCGATTGTGGATGCCAAATCCAATCAGCGCCCGGATGCCTATCCGCTGTTTCGCACCCCGCTTTCGGTGATACTGGCGCGGCGGGTAAATCTGAACCAGGCGAAAATGGTGACCGGGCATTACGGCGATGGCACCTATACCACGGTGCGGGCGCAAGACCCGAAACATACGGAATATGGCAGTATTGATCTGGTCTTTACCGATAATCCGGTGCGCCTGAGCCGCTGGGTGATCAATGATGACAATGGCGGGCGTACCAGTGTTGTGCTGGGGGATCTGACCAAAGGCGGGCAGTTTGATGAAGGGTTGTTCACCCTGCCGAAAGGTGCTGTGATCCACCGCGAGAATTAAGATGGATCTGCTCAGAGAAGGGTATTGCCAAACCTCTGCTTGCCACCGCATTCCTGTAACTGAAAGTTATAGTCCAGCGCCCGCGATGCAACCTCATCGGTGATCCGCATAAGCCATGGTTTGCCAGTATATGTGCCGCGTTTGAAGCCGGTGCGGCCCTCGTGATAGGCAAGATATTGCGAGCGGGTATCCGAAAGGGAAATGCCCAGTTTTTCAGAACTTTCCGCCATATACCAGCCCATGAAATCGGCGGCGTCATTGATATTGTCGCGCCGGGCGCGGCGGTTTCCGGTATCGTCGCGGTATTCATCCCATGTCCCATCCAGCGCCTGAGAATAGCCGTAAGCCGAGCTTTGGCGGCCCATGGGGATCACGCCCAGGGTATAGCGAAACGGGGTGCGGGCATCGCTGATAAATTTGCTTTCCTGATAGATGATGGCCATTTGCACCGGCACCGGCACGCCCCAGCGGCGCTCGGATGCGGCGAAGGCCCGGCGAAATCCAGGGCGCTCATCCAGGATGGCGCAGGCATGTTCAAGGTTACTGGGCGCAGGGCCGTTATCGCCACGGCTGCCACAGGCCGCGGCCAGTAAAACCAGCATCAATGCGCGAAGGGTTCTGCTCATCTGCCTCTCGCTTTCTTTATTTTTTGTAACAGCTTAACCGATATTGGGGCAGGGGGGAAACATCAAAATTTCATTTAGTGAAAAAAGCCGACACAGCAATTTCCGGGCCGCTTTGGACATTGGCATTTTCGGTAAACTGTGCATAACCGCCGGAATGTGGATGACATTGGGCTTGCCAGAGGTTAGAATTGGTTATATTTTATTACCAATCGTTACTGCGCGGGTTCCAACAGCGGAATTGTGGCGCAGGCATTGATAAAGGTGCCCTGATGGAAATGCCCATACCAGACCCGGAAATATTTTCCCGGAAGCCTGAATTAATTGCTAAATTACAACAAGTTATGCCGAAAGATGCCATTATATCCGAAACCTCGGAAACCCGCGCTTATGAATGTGATGCGCTGACGGCCTATAAATGCGTGCCGCTTGCTGTGGTATTGCCCAGATCAACACAGGAAGTATCGGATGCATTGCGCATCTGTCATCAGATGGGCGTGCCGGTGGTACCGCGCGGCGCGGGCACCTCGCTGGCGGGCGGGGCTTTGCCCACGGCCGACAGTGTGATTTTGGGGGTGGCGCGGCTTAATGATGTGCTGGAAACCGATTATGACAACCGCTTTATCAGGGTGCAGTCGGGGCGCACCAACCTTTCTGTCACCGGCGCGGTTGAGGAAAACGGTTTTTTCTACGCCCCTGATCCCTCAAGTCAGCTTGCCTGTGCCATTGCCGGCAATATTGCGATGAATTCCGGCGGGGCGCATTGCCTGAAATACGGCGTGACCACCAATAACCTGATGGGTGTGACCATGGTGTTGATGGATGGCACTATCACGGAAATCGGCGGGCCTTACCTTGATGCCGAAGGGCTTGATCTTCTGGGGCTGATCTGTGGCTCAGAGGGGCAGCTTGGCGTGGTTACCGAGGCCACGTTGCGCATCCTGCGCTCGCCTGAAGGCGCGCGGCCCGTGCTGATCGGATTTGACAGTAATGAGGTGGCGGGGGCCTGTGTCAGCGATATCATCAAGGCCGGTGTTCTGCCGGTGGCGATTGAATTCATGGACCGGCCCTGCATCCGCGCGACCGAGGCTTTTGCCCATGCCGGATACCCCGATTGCGAGGCGCTGCTGATCATCGAGGTTGAGGGCAGTGCGGCCGAGATTGACGAGCAGCTTGAGATTATCCTTGAGATTGCCCGGCGGCATGATCCGGTTGAGTTGCGCGAAAGTGCCTCGCCCGAGGAAAGCGCCAAAATCTGGCTGGGGCGCAAATCGGCCTTTGGCGCGATGGGGCAGATCAATGATTACATGTGCCTTGATGGCACCATCCCGGTCAGCCAACTGCCCTTTGTTTTGAAACGCATCGGCGAGATGAGCCGCCAATACGGGCTGGATGTGGGCAATGTGTTTCACGCGGGCGACGGCAATATGCACCCGCTGATCCTTTATGATGCCAACAAGCCTGGCGATCTGGAACTGTGCGAGGCTTTTGGCGCCGATATTCTGCGGCTGTGTGTGGAGGTTGGCGGCTGTCTGACCGGCGAACACGGCGTTGGCGTGGAAAAGCGTGATCTGATGATGGATCAGTATGCGGCGGATGATCTGGATATTCAGATGGCGGTAAAGGATGTGTTTGATCGTGAATGGTTGCTTAATCCGGCCAAGGTATTTCCTTTGGTATCAAGTGAATCGCGGAGAATTTGATGAAATCAAAACGAAGCTTCAATTTAATTGCCCTGATTATTATTGGCGTTATCGGCTTTACAATTTTCAAACATTTTGAACGTCAAAGAATTGCTGATGTAGAGGTTATTGAACAACTCTGTATAAACGCTGGGACTTTATCATATGGTTTGAAGGATGCGATTACAGATTTTGAGCTCGCAAATGGAGATCAATTTTTGGGCCTGATACCAGATACGATGGATGGGAGAACTATTCACGAGTTAATACGTGAGATGGATCAACTCTGCTATAAACTCGGGAAACAATACTTGTGAGAGCCTTTATACCAAAGAGCGAGTCCGAGTTAGCTGGGATCATCGCGGATGCCGAGGCCCCGCTGCGCATTCAGGGCGGTGGTACACGGCCCTTTGGCAGGCCGGTGAATGGCACGAGATTAAGCACCTCGGGCCTGAGTGGTATCTCGCTTTACGAGCCGGGTGCCCTGACCATGGTGGCGGGTGCGGGCACGCCTTTGGCCGAGATTGAAACAGCGCTTGACGCCGAAGGGCAGCGGCTTGCGTTTGAGCCGATGGATCATCGCGGGCTTTTGGGTTCATCCGGCACGCCGACCATTGGCGGGGTGATTGCCGCCAATATATCCGGCCCGCGCCGGATACAGGTGGGTGCTGCGCGGGATCACCTGCTTGGCGTGCGGTTTGTCGATGGCATGGGCCGGGCGATAAAGAACGGCGGCCGGGTGATGAAAAACGTCACCGGCTATGATCTGGTCAAGCTGATGGCGGGCAGTTTTGGCACCTTGGGGGTGTTGACGGAGGTCTCGCTCAAGGTCTTGCCCAAATCCCGAGCGACGGGTGTTTTGCTGCTGGAAGGGCTTGAGGATATGCGCGCGATCGAGGCCCTAAGCATGGCCCTGTCATCGCCCTATGAGGTCACGGGGGCGGCGCATGTGCAAAAGGGTCTGGATGGCGATCCTGTCACCATGATCCGCATAGAAGGGTTTGAGGATTCTGTGGCATACCGCGCCGGGCAGTTGCAGAAACTGCTGGCCGGCTTTGGCGATTTCACCGTTGAAACCGACCCGGTTAAAACCACCGCCGGCTGGCAATGGGTGCGCGATGTTGCCCCGTTTCATGGCCGGGTGGGGGATGTCTGGCGACTGTCAGTCAAGCCCGGTGATGCGCCGGGGATCATGGCCGGGCTACCGGGCACTGAGGCTTTGTATGATTGGGGGGGCGGGCTGATCTGGGTGTTATCCTCGGAAAATTCACCCCTCTCTGCGGGCGATATAACCCGCGCGATGGCGGGTAATGCGGGCCACGCCACCCTGATCCGGGGGGAGGCGTCAAACGGGGCTTTCCCGCGTCTGAGCCCGGCGATTGCCATGCTCCATGCCGGGCTGAGGCAACAGTTTGACCCGCGCCAGATCCTTAATCCGGGCCTGATGGAGCCTGCCGCATGAAAACCGAATTCACCGCTGAGCAGTTGAAAAACCCCGGCATTGCGCGCTCGAATGAGATATTGCGCGCCTGTGTGCATTGCGGTTTTTGCACCGCAACCTGCCCCACCTATCAGGTGCTGGGTGATGAATTGGACAGCCCAAGAGGGCGGATATACCTGATCAAGGACATGCTGGAAAATGACCGTGTGCCCGATGCCAGAACCGTCAAACATATTGACAGGTGCCTGTCGTGCCTTGCCTGCATGACGACCTGCCCTTCGGGCGTGCATTACATGCATCTGATTGATCATGCCCGCGCCTATATCGAAGACACTTACAAGCGGCCTTTCACAGATCGCGCCTTGCGCTGGATACTGGCGAAAATCCTGCCCTATCCGGGGCGCTTCCGGCTGGCATTGCTGGGCGCCAAGATGGCCCGGCCCTTTGCCAGGCTGTTGCCTGATCCGCGCCTGCGGGCGATGCTGAAAATGGCCCCGAAACAGGTGCCGCCGGTTAGCCGCAATGATGAGCCGCAGGTTTTCCCGGCGAAAGGCAAACGCATCAAACGGGTGGCCCTGATGACCGGCTGCGCGCAAAAGGCGCTGAATACCGATATCAACGATGCCACCATCCGCCTGCTTACCCGTCTGGGGTGCGAGGTGGTGGTGGCTAGGGGTGCGGGGTGCTGTGGCGCGCTGACGCATCACATGGGCAAACTGCATGAAAGCCACGGCTTTGCCGCCCGCAATATCCATGCCTGGATGGATGAGATCAACGGTGGGGGCCTGGATGCCATCGTGATCAACACCTCGGGCTGTGGCACCACCGTCAAGGATTACGGCCACATGTTCCGCGATAGCCCCGAGGCCGATGATGCTGCGCAAATCTCGGATCTGACGATGGATATATCCGAACTTCTGATGCAGCTTGATATGCCGCAGGGGGCCGATAAGGGCCTGACGATTGCCTATCATGCGGCGTGCTCCCTGCAACATGGGCAGCAGATCAAGACATATCCCAAGGATTTGCTTAAAAAAGCGGGGTTCACGGTGGTGGAGCCCGCCGACAGCCATCTGTGCTGTGGCTCGGCGGGCACCTATAACCTGATGCAGCCGGAAATCTCGGAACAGTTGAAATCACGCAAAATCATGACATTGGAGGCGAAATCCCCCGATATTATCGCCGCAGGCAATATCGGCTGCATGATGCAGATCGGGCAGGGCACGGATATCCCCATGGTCCATACGGTTGAGCTTCTGGATTGGGCAACGGGCGGCCCCGCGCCACGGGCAGTTCCGCAGGCCTTAACCGCCTTACTTTCGCCGTAATTTAACGCCAGTTTGCAGCGGATCAAATGTCACCGGAGATATCCCCTTGCGCATAATCTTCCTTGTGATTCCCTTCGTTATTGCCACGGCTTTATCGGCACAGGATACCGATCGAAATCTGCGGCGGCTTGATACGTTTGACGATGGCCACGGCTGGGAGGCGGTGGGCAGGCTTGATATTGGCGGGCGTGGATCATGCACCGGTACTTTGATCGCGCCCAAACTGGTGCTGACAGCGGCGCATTGCCTGTTTGATCAGGCCACGAAAACCCGAATTGACCACAGAAAGATTGAATTTCTGGCGGGCTGGCGCAATGGCCGGGCCTCGGCTTATCGCTGGGTGAGGCGCGCGGTGGTGCATCCTGAATATGTCTATGAGGCCGATACAGCGGCCGAGCGGGTGCGCAATGATCTGGCACTGCTTGAGCTTGATCAGCCGATCCTCAAAACCGGGGTAACCCCGTTCAAAATTGATCGCAGCCCGCTCAAAGGCCAGCATATCGGCGTTGTCAGCTATGCGCGGGGCCGCAATGATGCGCCATCATTGCAGAAAGACTGTGATGTCATTGCAAGGCAACATGGGGTTCTGGTGATGTCATGTGATGTTGATTTCGGGGCCTCCGGTGCGCCGGTATTCAGCTTTGAAGAGGATGAGCCACGGATCGTTTCGGTGGTATCTGCCATGGCCGAAGTGGACGGGCGCAAGGTATCCCTGGGCACCCGGCTGGAAGAGCCGCTTGAGACGTTGAAACAGGCGCTTGCCTCGGGGGCTGGTGCCTATCAGGATCCCGCGCCTGAGATATTCTCATCAGGTTTGCGCCGTGACATTGGGGCAAAATTCGCCAAACCGTGATGCGCATCCGGAGCCATTTCACCGCTGCATTCCTGTCGCTGATCCTTGCAGGCCCGGTATTTGCCGAGGGCAGCGGCCTGATCCGCCTGACCAATCGTGATGATCTGTTCGGATGGGAGGCCGTGGGCCGGGTTGAGATCGGCCAGGGCGGGTATTGCACCGGTGCCCTGATCGCGCCTGATCTGGTGCTGACGGCGGCGCATTGCGTTTATGGCCGGGACAAAACCCCCGCCCCTGCTGCGGATCTGAGTTTTCGCGCCGGGCTGCGCGATGGCAAGGCGATTGCCGAACGGGCCATTGCCCACTTTGCCATCCACCCGCAATATGACCCAAACCTGCCATTCAGCTCTGATACCGTGCGTTATGATGCGGCTTTGCTACAACTTGAAACCCCCATCCCCAGCGCCGTTGCCAGCCCGTTTGCGCTGCATTCCGGCGCGGATAAGGGGCAACGGGTGTCGGTTGTATCCTATGGGCGCGGGCGTAATGATGCGCTTTCGTGGCAGCGTGATTGCGGCGTGCTCTGGCGGGGGCAATCGCTGATGGCGTTTGATTGCAATATCACATTTGGCTCTTCCGGCGCGCCGGTTTTCGTGCGCGAGGCCGGTCGCGCGCGGATATTATCGCTGATCAGCGGCGGCAACATGGGCAGCAAAACCCATCGGGCTTATGGCATGGAATTGCCCGCGCTGGTGGCGCGCCTGAAACGCGATCTGCGCGCTATGCCCAAAGTCGCCTCACAGCCCGGCGAAATACGCCGCGTCAAGGTTGGCGAGGGCGGCAATGCCTCGGGTGCAAAATTCGCCAAACCCTGAAAAACCCCTTGAAAACCGATTTAACATGCCCAAATTAGCCGTATCCGGTGCCGTGAATTCGGGCCGGATGGCTCACGCCTGTCCCATTCGGGAAGGCACACAAATGTTGTTGCTCAAATAGGAGGATAACCCAATGCGCAATTTTGACATGGCTCCGCTTTACCGGGCCACCGTTGGTTTCGACCAAATCGCAGACATGATGGACCGTGTTCTGTCGAGTGATATCAGCCAGCCCACATACCCGCCCTATAACATTGAAAAAACCGCCGATGATGCCTATCGCATCTCGATCGCCGTTGCGGGCTTTTCTGATGCCGATCTTTCGGTTGAGGTGAAGGAAGGCGCGCTTATTGTCTCGGCCCGCAAAGCCGAAGACGAAGGCAACGATAAGATCTATCTGCATCGCGGCATCGCCACCCGCGCGTTTGAACGCAAATTCCAGCTTGCCGATCATGTGCGTGTCATGGGGGCGGCTCATGCCGACGGCATGCTGCATATTGATCTGGTGCGCGAAGTGCCCGAAGCACTCAAACCCCGCCAGATCGAAATCGCCAGCCGCGACACGGTTGAAAAAGACGTGGTTGACGCCAAAGCGGTAAACTAAAGCACCGGTTTCCAGCTCAGGTTCCAAATCTGGGCTGGAAACGCCCTATGCCTTGATTTTAACAGTTGAAGGCCCTTCAGCACGGGCAATTTGCGAAATTCGCTGGAATTTTTTGCGGTAAGCCGCAGGGGATATCCCGACATTGCGGTTAAAAAGCCGCCGGAAGGACGCGGGATCGTCATAGCCCACGGCCTCGCTCACCTCGTCGATTGAGCTTTTGTCGGTTTCCAAAATCTGCTTGGCCTCCTCAACCCTCAATGCCTGGACATACTCAATAGGTGCATATCCCGTTGCCGCCCTGAACCGGCGCGAGAAAGTACGCGGGTTAAGCCCCGAACGTGCAACCATTTTCTCAACCGGATTGGACGCCGGATAGTTATCAGCAATCCAGACCTGACAATCCGAGATCGGGCCATCGTTTGATTCCATCGGGCGCGTCATCACCGAATAGGGCGATTGCCCTTCGGAATGCCCGCTGATCAGGAAAACCTTGGCCGTTTCAATCGCATGCTGGTACCCGCAAAAATGCGCGATCAGATAAATCGCCAGGTCATGCCAGGCGCTTACGCCGCCAGCGGTTACGACCCGTTTGCTTTCCTCGGTCAGGCACAGAATAGATTCATTGCGAAACTCAATCTTGGGATAATGCCTTTGAAACATATCTCGGTAAGCCCAATGTGCCGTCGCCTGACGGCCATTCAACAACCCGACTTCTGCCAACAAAAGCGATCCAGAGCAAACTGACGTTACAAGCGCGCCCTGGTTGTGCACATGTTGCAACCAGCCCACCTCGCGCGGGTAGCGGCCTTTCGGGACATCATAAATCGACGTGTACATATCGCAAACAACTACCGCGTCGGGCACCTCATTTGCACCCAGGCCCATATGCGGCTCAACCGGGATGTTCCCGATGCAATGGAATGGCTTCCCGTCCGCAGAAATGATGCGCACATCCAACAGCTCATTTCCCGGTTTGCCGGATATCATATCGTTAAAAACGGCCCCTGTGGACAGCAACACATCATAGAGTCCGTATAGCACAGATGCAGATGTCTCCGGGGCGGCCAAGAGGGTGATCAGGGGCTTGTTTTGTTTGGTCATGGTTTTAAGATGTCCATTTCAGCACGTTTATGTCAGATTTGCCGTAGTCATTTGTCCATTATGCCCTGAGACCGGCGCGATTGCCACTCTTATGATTTTTGCTTTTACCTTAGTGCCTGCTCAGCACAGAATTAGGAGTGGCAAAATGAACGATTTGAAAACAGAACTAAACAAAATGAGCAGCGGCTTTTGCGGCGAGGCTTACACGCCGGGCGATACCGGATTTGATGAGGCGCGGGCGGTCTGGAACGCGATGATAGACCGGCAGCCTGCGATCATCATCCGATGCGGGGATACAAGTGATGTGGTTGCCGCTGTCAAGCTGGCACACAGTCAGAATTTGCCCATCGCCATCCGCGCCGGAGGCCATAATGTGGCGGGCCATGCGGTGTGTGAAGGCGGCGTGATGATCGACCTGACCCAAATGCGCGGGGTTGAGGTGGATCCCAAAGCCCGTGTGGCCAAGGTACAAGGCGGCGCTTTGTGGCGCGATGTGGATGGTGCCACGCAGGCGCATGGTCTGGCCACGCCGGGTGGGTTGATCTCGGACACAGGTGTGGCGGGCCTGACGCTTTCGGGGGGCATTGGCTGGTTGCGTGCGCAGCATGGGCTTTCGATTGATAACCTGATTGCGGCCGATGTGGTTACCGCAAAGGGCAATGTCGTGCATACCAGCGCGAATGAAAATCCCGATCTGCTATGGGCACTTAAA
Source organism: Roseovarius sp. (assembly GCA_021775255.1). Lineage (GTDB taxonomy): Bacteria > Pseudomonadota > Alphaproteobacteria > Rhodobacterales > Rhodobacteraceae > Roseovarius. The sequence continues at coordinate 27,108 of JAJFIA010000016.1, read as the reverse complement.
GGAGGGGGCGGAAATTTTGGCGTGGTGGTGCAATTTGAGTTTGCACTGCATCCCTTCGGTCCCGAGGTGATGTTTGCCGCTCCGATTTATGCGGTGGAAGATGGCCCCGGCCCGATCCGTGCCTGGCGTGAATTTCTTGCCAAACACGGGGATCGTGTCAGCTCACTTTGCGAATTTTCCACCGCCGGGGGCGAGGATTTTCCAGAAGAATATTGGGGTAAACGGGTTTACACATTGGCCTGCGTTTACAATGGAGACGCGGCTGAAGGTGAGGCCCTGCTTAAACCCTTAAGTGACCTTGGGGATATGGTGGTCGATTTTTCCGGTCGGATGAATTTTTGCGACGTTCAGCAGCTATTTGACACATTAATGCCCGCGGGTGACTACAGGTGCTATTGGAAGGCACGTTATTTGGCTGATTTACCGGATGAAATGATTGAGATGGCGATGAAAAATGCCATGGCAGCGCCTTCTGATAACTCAATATCATCCCTTTGGAACTTCGGTGGGGCCACGGCGAAGGTTGCTGCAGATGCAACCGCCTTTGGCGACAGATCAATGGGTTGGATGTATTCGCTTGATGGCGTCTGGAAAGATGCAAGCGAAGATGAGGTCAACATGGCCTGGTCGCGTGATGGTTGGAGTGGCGCGGAGCCATTTGGCCAAAAAGGCCGGGCTTATCTTAATTTTCCCGGCCACGGCGAGGACAATGATGCCCTGACACGGGCGACCTTTGGGGAAAATTATCAGCGACTGGTTGAGATAAAGACAAAATACGACCCTGAAAACCGGTTCAGGTTTAATCAGAATATCAAACCCAAGACCTAGAGAAGCATTTTCACATCCTGGTCGGCGGTGGCAGGGGGTATCAACTCACCCTTGTCACCCCGGCCCCCCTTTGCTTTAACCGGGCTGTCCCCATACCGGAGCCGCCCCATGGTCGATATCGCCACCCGCGTCTATAACCACAAATGGAAGATCGATCCGATCGTGCGGTCGCTGATTGACACGGATTTTTACAAGCTGTTGATGTGCCAATCCATTTTGCGCAACCATCCGGTTACGCAGGTCACGTTTTCATTGATCAACCGGACAACATCCATCCGGCTGGCGGATCTGGTGGATGAGGGCGAGCTGCGCGAGCAGTTGGATCATATCCGGTCGCTCTCGCTTACCCGTGGCGAAAGCACCTGGATGCGCGGCAACACATTCTATGGCCAGCGTCAGATGTTCACCCCCGAATTCATGGACTGGTTTGAAAATCTCTCGCTGCCGCCCTATCACCTTGAAAAACACGATGGCCAGTATGAGCTGACATTCGAAGGCAAATGGCCCGAGGTCATGCTTTGGGAAATCCCCGCGCTTGCGGTGCTGATGGAGCTGCGCTCGCGCGCGGTGCTGAACCGGATGGAAAAGTTCGAGCTGCAAATTCTCTATGCCCGCGCCATGACCAAGCTTTGGCAAAAGGTTGAGCGGCTGCGCGATGTGCCCGGCCTTCGCATCGCTGATTTCGGCACCCGTCGGCGGCATTCCTATCTCTGGCAGGATTGGTGCGTGCGGGCCATGGGCGAGGGGCTGGGCGAGAAATTTGTCGGCACCTCGAACTGCCTTATCGCCAAGAACCGCGATGTTGAGGCGATTGGCACCAATGCCCATGAGCTGCCGATGATCTATGCCGCCCTGACCAATAATGATGCCGATCTGGCGCGCGCCCCCTATGAGGTGCTATCTGATTGGCAAGAGGAACATTCCGGCAATCTGCGCATCATCCTGCCCGATACCTATGGCACGGAAGGTTTTCTCAAAAACGCCCCCGACTGGCTGGCAGGCTGGACCGGGATGCGGATCGATTCCGGCGATCCCGCCATGGGGGCCGAGCGCGCGATAAATTGGTGGAAATCGCACGGCGAAGATCCGACGCAGAAGCTGATAATTTTCTCTGACGGGCTTGTAGAGGAAAAGATAATTGAGCTGCAAAGCCAATTTCACGGACGCGCCCGCATTTCATTTGGCTGGGGTACGTTGCTTACCAATGATTTTCGCGGCCTCACCCCGAACGATAGCCTGGCGCCGTTTTCACTGGTCTGCAAGGCGGTTTCCGCCGAAGGCCGCCCCACCGTCAAACTTTCCGACAATCCGCGCAAAGCCATGGGGCCTGCGGATGAGATTGCCCGCTACAAACGGGTGTTTGGCGTTGGTGCGCAGGACGAAATGGATGTTGTGGTATGATCATCCATCCTGTGAGGCCCCGGCAAAACACGAAATTCCGCCAGGGCCTTTCAACAATAACCGAAACGGATCAGTTCCAGCCCACCTGATTGAAGATAGCCTGCGCCGCGGCTGAATTGCGGCTGTAGCTGGCCATGTCGGTGGTGGTGTCGGCTTTGAAATCACCAAGACGCGCGGTGCTGGCATCATCGCCAACGCCGGGCACGGCGGTATATTCATTGTTTTGCCGGGCAAATTCCTTCTGGGCAAAATCACCGGTGAAGAATTCCAGCAATGCCAGGGCCGCATCGGGGTGTGGCGCATGTGCGGCCATCGCAGCGGTAGCAAGATTGAGATGCGCGCCGCGGCCCTCCTGATTGGGCCAGACCCAGCCGATTCCGTCGATGCCGGGGGTGAGTCCATCCACCTCATCGCTGAAGCCGCGCAGGAAATAATAATGATTGGCCACCGCCACGTCACATTCGCCCGAGACAAGGCCGCGTAGCTGATCGGTATCGCCGCCTTGCGGTGCGCGCGCCATGTTGGCAACAACCCCTGCGGCCCAGTCGCGGGCGGCGGCCTCGCCATCACTTTCGATCAGCGATGCCAGCAGCGACTGGTTATAGACATTCGAGGAAGAACGGATGCAGATCGCGCCTTTCCATTTCGGATCGGCCAGCTCTTCATAGGTTTGCGGCGGATTTTTGACACGGTCTTTGGAATAGAAAATCAGCCGCGCCCGCTGTGAGATGCCGAACCACAGATTGTCAGGGTGTTGCATGTGATCGGGGATGCGCGATTCGATCAGGTCGGATTTGAAGGGTTGCAGCACGCCGGCCTCTTCGGCGCGGGTCATGCGGCCCACGTCAACCGCGATGAACACATCCGCCGGGCTGTTTGCCCCTTCGGCGGCCATTCGGGCAATCAGCTCATCGGCCTTGGCCTCGATCCGGTTGACGGTGATGCCGGTTTCGGCGGTGAATTCGGCATAAAGCGCGTCGTCGGAATCATAGTGGCGGCTGGAATAGACATTGACCTCCTGCGCCAGGGCCGGGGTGGCTATTGCGGCAAGCGCACAAACCATAAGACGCAGGGATGTGAAGGGTTTCATGCGGTATTTCACGGGGTGACCTCATTATATCTGAGTAAATTACTTGGTTACATATCCATAATCCGACTAAAACAGTCAAGTGGAAATTCAGCCCCGGCAAAAATCTGCAATCCGCCCCTAGCCTGACCCGGGGCCTCTGACCTGACCGGGAGGTCCCGGATCAAGTCCGGGACGCGGGTGAGCGGGGCCGGATGCCCTGCATATGAGCGGCAAGATTGGTCAGGGCAAAGAGGCCGGTGGCGATGCAGACAATGGTGGGGCCGGTTGGGGTATCGAGCCGGAAGGACGCAAGCAATCCGCCAAGCGCCGAGAGCATGCCGATCAGGGCCGCAATCAGGGCCATGCGCTCGGGTGTGCGCGCAAGGGGCCGGGCGGCAGCGGCGGGGATGATCAGCATCGCGGCAATCAGCAGCACGCCCACGACCTTGATCGCCACGGCCACGACAAGGGCCAGCGAAAGCGTCAGCACCAGTTGCTCGCGCCGGGGGTTGATGCCGCTTGCAGTGGCCAGATCGGGGCTTATGGTGGCGGTCAAAAGCGCCTGCCAGCGCCAGGCCAGAAGCGCCAGCACCAAAGCGGCCCCGCCCCAGATCACCGCAAGATCGGATATGCCAACCGACAGGATGTCCCCAAAGAGATAGGCCATCAGATCAATCCGCACACCGGATATGAACGACACCGCCACCAGCCCGAAGGCCAGCGCCGAATGCGCCATGACGCCCAGCATTGTGTCCATGGCATAGCCGCGCCCGGTGAGGGTTGAGACGGTCAGGGCCATTACCAGAGCTACGATTAAAGCACCGCCGAAAATTGACAGGGAAAAGCCCAGCGCCAGCGCCACCCCAAGGATCGAGGCATGCGCCGTGGCATCGCCGAAATAGGCCATGCGCCGCCAGACCACGAAGGCCCCGAGAGGGGCGGCGGCCAGGGCCACGCCAAGGCCGGCCAAAGCGGCGCGGAGGATGAAATCATCAAGCATCATGGGCCTCATGGGTGCAGGTATCATCATGCTCATGGTCGTGATCATGGCGGTAAATTGCCAAGGCGCCGCCGGTGCCCGAGCCGAATATCGCCCGGTATTCCGGGGCTGAGGCCACGGTTTCGGGCTTGCCCTCACAGCAGATATGATGGTTGAGGCAGATCACCCGATCAGAGGCGCTCATCACCACATGCAATTCATGGCTGACCATCAAAACGGCGCAATCAAGCGTCTGGCGGACCTCTTCGATGCGGTGGTAAAACGCGGCGGAGCCGGGCTGATCCAGGCCCTGAGTGGCCTCGTCCAAAATCAGAAGGTCGGGTTTTTCCATCAGGGCGCGGGCCAGCAGGACGCGCTGAAACTGCCCACCGGAAAGGTCTGACATCTGGCGGTTTGCAAGGTCGGGCAGGCCGGCCTGATGCAGGGCCTGGGTGGTTTCCGGGGCGCTATGACGGCGCGGCAGGCTGAGGAAACGCCGCACGGTGATGGGCAATGTGGGATCAATATGCAGCTTTTGCGGCACATAGCCGATGCGCAGATTTGGCGCGCGGACAATGCGGCCATTGCTGGCGGGGACGGCCCCGATGATGGCGCGTAGCAAAGTGGATTTGCCCGAACCGTTGGGGCCGACAATGGTGATGATCTCACCCCGGTCTACATGCAGGTTGATCTGGCTGAGAACCGGGGTTTGGCCCAGCCGGATGTCCATCTCATGGGTTTCGATCAGGCGCATTATTGGATGTCTTTCGCGCAGTTGGGGCATAGGCCAATGGCCTCGGTCACCGCCTGTTCGATGGTGAATCCGGTTTCTTCGGCCGCCCGGCCCAACATGCCGCGTGACGGCTCAAGTTGGGCCTCGGCCACCGCATCGCAAATACGGCAGATCAGGAAGGCGGGGGTGTGATCCTGCCCCGGCCGGGCGCAAGCGATGAAGGCATTGAGCCGCTCGATCTTGTGGGCAAAGCCGTGGCTGACCAAAAAATCCAATGCGCGATACGCCACCGGCGGTTGCGAGCCAAGCCCGTCGCGGCGCAGGTGATCGAGCACGTCATAGGCCCCCATGGCGCGGTGCTCATGCAGCAGGATTTCCAGCGCCCGGCGGCGCAACGGGGTGAATTGCAGTTTTTGCGCGGCGCAGTATTTGGCAACCGCCTCAATCCCGGTTTTGATGCAGGCGCGATGATCGTGGGAAGCAAAGGCGATGTTGTCCATGGGCGGGCTGATCCGATGTTTTTGGGGTTGATATGTTATAAGGTAACATTTATCAAGCCCGTCTGCGTGACAAAATGAAGGAAAATCACATGCGTCTGTCAATATTTTTGTGCTGGGCCTGTCTTGTGCCATCGGTTCTGGCCGCGAAGGGGCCAGAGGTGGCCACTGATATTGCGCCGGTGCATTCGCTGGTGGCGCGGGTGATGCAGGGCGTGGGCACGCCCGAGCTGATCATGCGCCCCGGCGCATCGCCCCATGAATATGCGCTGCACCCGTCCGAGGCGGCGGCACTTGCGCGGGCGAATCTGGTGATCTGGATGGGCCCCGGACTGACGCCGTGGTTGCAAGGTGCAGTTGAGAAACTGGCGGGAGATGCGGCGCAGGTGGCGTTGCTGGAGGCGGATGCGACGATCGTGTATCCATTACGTCAGGGGGCGCAGTTTGGGGAAGAGGATCACTCGGCTGAGGATCACGACCACAATCATGATCACGACGGCGTTGACCCACACGCCTGGCTTGACCCGGCCAATGGCCAGATCTGGCTGCGGCTGATTGCCAATGAGTTATCCGCGCTGGACCCTGAACATGCGGGTATCTATGCGGACAATGCGGCTCAGGGCGTGGCGGAACTGGATCAGGTCAGGCGCGAGATTGAGGGGGTTTTGGCCCCTCTGCGGGGGCTCAAATATCTGGTTTACCATGATGCCTACCAGTATTTTGAAGCCCGTTTTGATATGCCTGCATCGGGGGCGGTTTCAGACAGTGATGCAAGCATGCCCGGCCCGGCGCGGATCGCCGAATTGCGTGAATTCACAGCGCAGGGGGGGCTGACATGTTTGTTGAGCGGGCCGCAAACCGACCCCCGGCTGATGCAGGCGATTTTCCCGCAAGGCGCGAAAACCGGCATATTGGACCCGCTGGGGATTGATATTCCGCCCGGAGCAGGGCTTTATCCGGCTTTATTGCTTGATATGGCCAAAGGTTATGATGCCTGCGCGGATTAAAGCGCGAAAAACGCCGCGTAAAACTTGCGTGAGGGGACAAACCGTATCAGACTGGTAAAAATAATAAAAACCGCGCCAATGAGTGCGGATTCGGGAGGATAACCAATGAAATTTGCAACCCGTCAGGATGTGCTTGATATTCAGAATGATATGCCCTGGGCGGCGCGCCCGCGGCCTGAGACGCTGTATCAGATGCTGGCGCAGACAACCCGGAAGTTTCCCAACCGGCCGGCGGTCAGTTATCAACTGATGTCGGGCCCCGGTGATCGGGCGCAAACCCTGAGCTGGCAGCAGTTTCATGATCAGATATGCCAGGCGGCCAATCTTTTTCGCTCATTGCGGGTGGGGGAAAAGGATGTGGTGGCGCTGATCCTGCCGAATTGCCTTGAGACCGCAACAGCGCTGATTGGCGGCATGGTGGCGGGGATCGTGAACCCGATCAATCCGCTGCTGGAACCCGAGCAGATCAGCGCCATCCTGCGCGAGACCGGGGCCAAGGTTGTGGTCACGCTGAAATCTTTCCCCAAGACGGATATTGCCCAGAAAACCGCCGAGGCGGTGCGCCATGCGCCGGGGGTGAATACCGTGCTTGAGGTTGATCTCAATCACTATCTTGCTCCGCCCAAGAAATGGATCGTGCCGTTTGTGCGGCCGAAAACACCGACAGGGCATCATGCGGATGTGCTGAATTACAACAAGGAAATGGCGCGGCACAGCACCACGCTTGATTTCTCCGACAGCGAAGGCGACCGGGTAGCGGCCTATTTCCATACCGGTGGCACCACCGGCATGCCCAAGGTGGCACAGCACCAGTATTCGGGGATGATATATAATGGCTGGGTCGGTAATACATTGCTGTTTACCGAGCTTGATAATGTGATGTGTCCGCTGCCTTTGTTTCATGTGTTTGCCTGTCATGTGATCCTGATGGCAATGATCAAATCCGGCGCGCATGTGGTGTTTCCCACACCTGCGGGCTATCGCGGCGAGGGGGTATTTGATAATTTCTGGAAGCTGTGCGAGCGGTGGAAGATCACATTTATCATCACCGTGCCAACCGCCGCTTCGGCGTTGATGCAAAGACCGGTGGATGCCGATCTCTCAACCGTCCGTAATGCCTTTTCCGGCTCGGCTCCGATGCCGTTGGAGCTGTTCAAGCGGTTTGAACGCAGCACAGGCATGGCGATAATCGAAGGCTACGGCCTGACCGAGGCCACCTGCCTTGTATCCTGCAACCCGCCGGATGGTGAGAAGAAGGTTGGCTCGGTCGGGGTGCCGTTTCCCTATACGGATGTGCGGATTTATCGCAATACGCCCGATGGCCCGGTGCAATCTGCGGTAGATGAGGTGGGTGAGATTTGTATTGATAACCCGGGGGTTTATGCGGGCAATACCTATACCGAAGCGGCCAAGAACCGTGATCTGTATTATGATGAGAAATATCTGCGCACCGGCGATTTGGGGCGGATTGACAAGGATGGCTATCTGTGGATCACCGGCCGCGCCAAGGATCTGATCATCCGGGGCGGGCATAATATTGATCCGGCTGATATTGAAGAGGCGCTGATGACGCATCCGGATGTGGCCATGGCCGGCGCGATCGGGCAGCCTGATGCCCATGCCGGTGAGATCCCCTGTGCCTATGTGGAATTGGTCGAGGGCGGCACTGCCACGGCTGAGATGCTGCTTGCCCAATGCAAGGTTCATGTACATGAGCGCGCGGCAATCCCGAAATATATCGAGGTGCTGGACGAATTGCCGAAAACCGCGGTTGGCAAGGTGTTCAAGCCCGATCTGCGCAAACGGGCAATCACCCGGGTTTATAATGAAGCATTGCAAGAGGCCGGTGTTGCCGCTGTGGTGAGCGAAGTGATCGACAGCAAGAAACGCGGGCTTGTGGCCAGGATTTCAAAGACCGGCGATGTGACGCAGGAACAGGTGGGGGATGTTCTTGGCAAATATGTACGGCCCTGGGAATGGGCGGAAACAGCCGCGTAGCTGGATAAACTTGAGAGGTGTAGCCATGACTGACATTGATTTTAGACTGAGCCCTGATCCGGCGAACATGCAGCCTTCGGATATGTGTCCGCCTGAGGCATTCACCAGCAAGGACAAGAGCGAGCTGAACCACACCCATTTTGCCACCGATGACGACTCAATCCTATCGGGTGTGTGGGAATGCGCCCCCAGCCGCGAAGTGATTGACGCCTACCCGGTGCATGAAATGATGACGGTGATCTCGGGCGCTTTGACTCTGACGCATGCCGATGGCCGATCCGAGACATTTACGGCGGGGGATACGTTTTTCATCGCCAAAGGCACAAAGCTGATCTGGGAGATCACCGAGACATTGCGGAAGTTTTACATGATCGCCACCTGAGGCAGGGGATCAGGCGCCTTTGAAATTGATCCGGCCTTCTTGCTCAAGCACATCTTCGGTTTGCAGATCATCCATCGGAGGCTCTTCAACCACGTTCTCGGCCCGCTTGGCCCGGATGCGGCCCATTTGGCCCACGCCGATGGCCAGCAGAATGATCAGCCCGCCGGGGATCAGACCGGGACCGGGGTTTTCACCCAAGAGCAGCATGGCAATGACCAAAGCCGCCAGAGGCGAGAAGGATGTTGCCAGAGAGACATCACCGGATCGGGCATATTTCAGGCCCAGATTCCACGAAAACTGCCCGATGATGATGACAATGATTGCGTATACCCAGACCCATGTCCAAAGTTCACCTGCAAACAGATCCTGAAAATGGTCTGCACCGTAAAGATAGATCGCCAGAAAATAATAGATAATTGTGCCCAGCACCGTGCGGTAGATCGAAAAGATACCAAGCGGGATGCCTTTGAGGCCAATGCGCGAGACAATCGTTGAGGCGATGAAAGAAAGCGTGGCAACTGCTGCTGCTATCTCGCCCTTGCCAAAGCTGAAGGCCGTATTGCCGCCTTTGAGTGCAATGATCACAATCGCTCCGACAAGCGCAATCAACCCGGCGGCAAAGGCCCAGGGGTCAAGCTTTTCTTTCAGAATGAACAGGGTGGCCAACAAGAAAAGCGGCGGTTCAATCCGGCCGATCAACACCACATTGGTGACGCTGGTGTAATCCAGTGCGATGAAAAACAATGCCGGTGTGAGGGCGGAGGAAAGCCCGGCCGACAGGGTGAGAATGCCCCAGTCTTTGCGGTTGAGCTTGCTGAGATTCTCGCGGTTCCAGTCTTTGTGGAACATAAAAACCATCGGGATGAGAGACAATAGCGAGCCCAGAAACAAAAGGTTGCACAGTGATATGGCATTGCGGCCCATCACCGGGTGTTCGCGGCCAATCTCTGCCAAAAGGGAGACAATGGAATTTGACGAGGCATAGACCAGCACCGCCAGCCAGACAAAACCGGCCCCCATGAGGGCCTTTGACATGCCCGCCGGGGGCTGGGTTGTGGCGTGGCTCATTTGTGTGGCTCCTGCGTGTTTGGGGCTGTGCCCTTGTGGCGCATCCTGATCAGCAGGGCAATGTAAAGCCTGTGCACGTCTGATCACATAAGGGTAATGCGGTGGAAATATTGTGTCAGGATAAGGGGGGGATTGTCACGGTTCTGTGCGATTACTGCCGGCTCAGGCACCTTTGAAATTGATATTGCTTTCATGCTCGAGCGCGTCTTTATCAGCGTTGCAGGCCGCGATTTTCTGACGCCTGCGGCCACAATGGCCCACGGCAATGGCAACCAGAATGATCAGCCCACCGGGGATCAACCCGGGGCCGGGATTTTCGCCCAAAAGCCACATGGCAATGACAATCGCGGCCAGCGGTGAAAACGAGGTGGCCAGTGAGACATCCCCCGAGCGGGCGTATTTCAGCCCCAGGTTCCAGGCGAATTGCCCGATGATGATCACAACAATCGCATAGATCCACACCCATTTCAGCACCACCGGCTCAAACAAATCCTGAAAATGATGGCGCCCGAACAGATACATCGCCAGAAAGAAATAAATGATCGTGCCCAGGATCGTCCGGTAGATTGAAAAAATGCCCAGCGGCACCCCCTGAAGCCCCACCCGCGCCACCAAAGTCGAGGCAATGAAGGAAACCGTCGCGGCAATCGTGGCCATTTCCCCCTTGCCGAATTTGTAAAGCGCGTTTTCCGAGCGCATGCCGATGATCAGAACCGCCCCCACCAAAGCGATAAGCCCGGCCATCATCGCCCACGGGTTCAGCTCTTCTTTCAAAAACAGCCAGGTTGCCAGCAGGAAAAGCGGCGGCTCGATCCGGCCAAACATCACAACATTGGTGACGGTGGTGTGCTCAAGCGCATAGAAAAACAGCCCCGGCGTGAGCGCGGATGACAGGAAAGCCGAGACCGTCAGCATGCCCCAATCGCGGCCGGTGAGCTTGCGCAGGTTGGTGAATGTCCAGTCGCGCCAGAACAGCAGAACCATGGGCACCAGTGAAATCAGCGAGCCCCAAAACAGCAGATTGCAGAATGTGATCGCGTTGCGCCAGCCGTCCACCCGGTTGGCCCGGCCTATATCAACCAGCAATGTCACGATGGAATTGGAAGAGGCATAGATGATCACCGCAACCCAGGCGAAGGCGGCACCATATGCGGCATATGACAGGCCGGGGCGGTTTACGGTGGCATGGGCAATGGCGGGCATGGCTTTTCCTTCGGTATAACTCGTGGCAACTCTTCCACGGCGACTCATTCAGGGCATTCGGACAGGGCATTCGGACAAATGGCATTGATAACAAAGATAAGGGGAAAATCCTCACTTGCGCTTCACGTTCAGAAGAGCGCACAGAAATGTGTGAGGATCCGTGATATTGTTCACAATCGCGGCATTTAGGTGGTATAGGGCGGGGCTGATATTTACGCTTGTGCCGGGTGATGGCACGGGGCAGTTAAAGTTGGGACACACAGCCATTAAGGGTGTAACCTATTGAAAGTAAATAAGATGATTGAAAATCAGGGCAGTGATAAGCAAAAGATTGTCACCATATTTGACGATATTTACAATCTGGAAGATTGCAGCGCCTATTTCCGGGCGATGGATCACGCCGGGTTTCGCACCGCGCATCATGCGGTGGCCGGATTTCGCAAAACCCGCGATGCGCTGGCGCGGTTGCGCGGGCTTGAGGCGGTCAATGTGATGGATTTTGCCAGCGGCTATGGCATTGCTGCGGCGCTGATGCGCCATGATATGACGCTGGATGATGTGCTTGGCCGTTACCGCGACACATGGTTTGATCAGGCCAGCGCAGCAAAGGTGATTGCCGCCGATGCCAAGTGGTATGGCAGCCACAGGCGCCGTGACATGAAGGACAGCTTTGCCGGGCTTGACATCGCCGACAGGGCGCTGAGCTATGGCTGTGATGTGGGCATATTTGATGCCGCTTTCGCCGAGGATTTGCAGGCCAATGCGGCAAGCGAAAGCCTGCAACGCTGGCTGGCGGAATGTGATCTGATCGTGGAATGCGGCAGCGTGGCGCATATGCTGCCGGGGGCTTTGGCGCGGGTGCTGGATGCCGCAAAGCGCCATCCGTGGGTGATTACCGCGCCGATCCGTGGCAATGACACGGCCGAGGCGATCGAGGTGATGCAAAGCCGGGGGATGGTGGTTGAGGTTCTGGATGTGCCGCCGTTTCGCCACCGCCGCTTTGCCGATGCCGATGAACAGGCGCGCGCGATTGCCAATGCCCGCGCCCGGGACCATGAAACCGATGGGCTTGAAAGCGAAGGGTATTTTCACGCGCAGCTCTATCTTGCCCGGCCCCGTGATGAGGCCGGGACAGTGGTAAACTGGCTGTAATTGCTCCGATTTTTTCGATATGATGCGCAATCGCATTCTAATCCGGGTTGATCCGGGGGCGCTGCTGCGGCAAAGATTGAAAATTGATCTGACAGGACTGTATTTTATATGAGTGGCATTAGCCGCTGATTCAGGAGGCCGCGATATTGCGCTCAATGGTTACATATCCAGATGTCCGGGGCGGGCGCTGAGATGGCGCGCGGCGTGGGATTTGGCGTGGGATTGCTGTGCCTTCTGGCTGCTGGCGCGCTGGGCTATGGTGGCGGGCATTTGTTTTTGACGCTCACCTCGTCCGAGCTGCGTCAGGCCCGGCCCGTCGAGGTGGATACCAGCCAGGCCGAGGCCAATGCCGAGGCGGCGGAAACTGACATGGATGACTGGCCGCCGGTGTTTGGCACCTATGTGCCGGATGAGCCGGTGGTGACAGCCGCCCCCAAGGCCAGCGTGAAATATAATCTGGTGGGTCTGCTTGCGGGCACTGAAAAGCCCTGGGCGATCGTCGGCTCATCGCAGGGCGATACGCTTGTGGGAATAGGCGATGCGCTGCCCGGCGGGGAAACCGTCGAGGAAATTGATGCGCAAGGGGTCTGGATCACGCGGGGGGATCAGCGTGAGGTCATTGGCTTTGCCCAATCCACTGCGGAAACGGTGGCGCGGATCATGAGCACCGGGCCGCTGGAGCCGTTGCAGGCGGATGTTCCGCTTACGGCCTTCAAGGGCCGGGATATGCGCCGGGTGCTGGGGCGGGCAGGCTCGATCAGGATGGTGGTGCCGCGCGGCGGCAGCGGGGCTAAATACCCCGAGATCCTGTGGGTGCGCGAGGGCCAGCTTTATGATCTGATCGGGCTGCGGCGCGGGGATCTGATCTTGCGGGTCAATGGCCATTCGGTGGCGGATCCCGAAACCCTGGAAAATGCCGAGAGCATTCTGAAAGCCTCAGATGAATTCGCCGTTGAGATTTTACGCAGCGGTCGGCCCCAGACAATTAATGTGACAATTAACACAAACGGATAAATCCGGGGCGCTTGCGGCCTGCGATGCCGGTAGAATCAATCGCTTGTGGGTTGATTTTACGCTCACGGTTACGTGACCGAATTGTGAGCGCTGCCAAAAATGAAGCCAAACCTCAATTTAGTCATGTAATAAAATAGACCAAACTACCGCTATAGGTGTAATTTTAAGGTGAGCTGAAGATTTATTTTTTAACAGTTAAAATGGAATTCAACAGGAATAATATATATTTATCAATATAATAGGATTCAAAATAAAAATTAATTCCTCATAAGAAATACCACTCACCATAATATCACGGAAATGTTACTGTTGATGTGAGTAGTTTTTTATGCTGTGAATTGGGGCGTAAATATTACGCGCGTGTTTTGGCGCAACTGTATGAGTACCAAGGTAATGTCACGTCGGCGATTTGGTGGGGCATGGGGTGTAAATCCCTGATCATTTGAACAAAATTCGCGGGTTACTGATCCGCGTGGGCCATACATTACTCATTCTTCCGGCCTGTTCTTTCATATCCTCGGGGTTAACCCGAAAACATTCAGGCGGGTTTTAGCCCGGCTGATTCATTTGGGGCCGTTTGCGGCCTTTCTTTCTTGTGGCACCCGTGCCGCAGGGCTGGCTGTGGCATGTCTGTCGTGGTTGGGATTTTCACATATTCATAAGCTTAATCTGCTGGAGGAATAAGCATGAAACGAAGAGACGCACTTAAGCTGGGTCTTGGAACTGCGGGGGCCACCGTGGCCGCAACGCAGGCCGGGGCGCAGTTTGTCGATCAGGATATCATCGACCAGTGGGGCGATGATCCGACACAATCGGGGCTGGTTTTCCCGGATAACTTTGAGCCAAGCATCAAGGCTTCCCCAAGCCCCTATGTTGAGCCGTTTACGGCCCCTCTGAACATCATGCCGATTGCGCAGCCGGTTGATCCGGCCACGTTTGATCCGCCGATTGAGCCGGCGCGGCATCAGCGGTTTGATGATTTTCCACCGGTTAATCACTACGAAGAAGTGATCAGCGAATTTCGCTGGAAATATCACTGGCAGCCGCCCTATGGCGACGGCGCGGAAAATGTGATTGGCCGCGATGGGGATCCGGATGTCGGATCGTGGCACTGGGGTTTCAACGGCATTACCCCCGGTGAGACATACCATTCCAACTATGGCGATCCGGTATTCCTGCGCCGCAATAACATGCTGCCGCCGGTCGGATCAGGTCATGCCAGCTTCCCGCTGCCCTCGCCCACGATCCACCTGCACAATGCCCACACCGCATCTGAATCAGATGGCATCCCGCAGGATTTCTTCAACCCTGGCGAATTCTGGGATCACCATTATGCCAATTTCCCGGCGGGTTCTCCCAACGGATGGGGGCCAAACAACCGCGAGATCATGAACACGCTTTGGTATCACGATCACCGGCTCGATTTCACCGCGACCAATGTCTATGCGGGCCTGTCGGGTTTTTATCTGCTGTTTGATAAACGCGATTCCGGCGACGAAAACGATCCTCATCCGCTGGCCTATAACATGCCATCCGGCGATTATGACGTGCCACTGATGATCCACGATGTGATGTTCAGTGCCGAAGGTCAGGTTGTGTGGGATTTCTTCACACCGTCGCCTGAGCCTAAGGACCCGGAAGATGTGGGTAACAGTCAGGGCACACTGGATGATTTCCAGCCGATGCGCCGTGAGTATACCACGCAAGGCATGGTTGGTGATAAAATCACGGTGAATCGTACGATCCAACCATTCATGGATGTGGAGCGCCGTAAATATCGCTTCCGTTTCCTTAATGGCGGCCCGTCGCGGTTGTATTCGCTGATCATCCGGGTTGTCCCGGGTAATGGCGATGACCCATATTTTGATGATTTCACTGTAATGTCGACAGATGGCAACCTGTTGCCGATCCCCCTGACCAAGCCTTCGCTTGAGCTGTGGGTGGCACAACGCCACGATGTTATCCTTGATTTCTCAAAATATGATGATGGCGACAAGGTGCAGATCATGAACCGGCTGGAAAGCCGCGAAGATGGCGCGGGGCCCACGGGCTATACGCTTTCGGGCGACGATCTGATGGAGGTCTTGGAATTCCGGCCAACTGGTGGCCAGGTTGCTGACCCGTCGAAAATTCCGGCGAAGATGCGCAAACTGCCAAAAATACGGATGTCGGAAGTACGGCGCAAGCGTCTGTTTGTGTTCGACTATGACAACGGCCTTTGGACAATAAACGGTCGCCTGATGGATCCCAACCGTGTGGATGCCAAGATCGAGCAGGGCTCTGCCGAGATCTGGACCTTCCGCAACGAGGGCGCCAACTGGGCACATCCGGTACACACCCATTTTGAAGAGTTCAGGATACTCGAAGTCAACGGTCGTGCGATCGCTGAGGATGATATTCTGCACGCGCGCAAGGATGTGGTTTCACTGGGGCCGAATGACGAAGTGGTGTTCTTTGGCCGCTGGCGTGATTTCTTCGGCAAGCATGTGATGCATTGTCACAATGTTGTGCACGAAGACCACGCGATGATGATCCGTTGGGATATCGTTGAGCCGGGTCAGGGTGATTAATCCAAACCGTCAAGAAAATCTCTGAATAAGAGAGGAGAATATTATGACTAACAGACGTCAATTTCTGACCGGATTACCGGTTGCCGCGGCGGTTGGGTTTACCAGCACAGCGGGCAGTTCGGCCGAACGTGCCGCTGCTGAACGTACAGCCGCTCAAAAGGCCGCTGAATTGCGGGCAGTGGCTGCAACGCGCGGCCCCAATGATGCGGCGGTGCTTTGCACGCCGGTCGACAGCGGCGGGCTTATCGACATAGCGCAACGCGATGCCTTCCCGAATGTGATGATGGTCAATCAGGACGGGCTTGGCATGTCCTTCTACGAGGGCTTTATCGAAAACAAGATCGTGATGATGCATTTCATGAGCATTCGTGATGAAGCGCATTTCCCGATCACCCGCTTTGTGGGCGATGTTGTGGCCGAGCTTGGCAGCAAGGTCGGGCGCGAAGTGCAGGTCTATTCGATCACCCGTGACCCCACGCATGACACCCCCGAGCGTTTGGCAGAATTCGCCAAGGACATGGGCGCGCGCGATGGCTGGCAATTTCTGACAGGCTCGAAGGGGCATTGCTCGGATCTTGCTTTCCGGATGTACCGCATGGGGCATAGTACCCAGCCGGGCAAGCGCAATGTCGATGTGGTGTTTTATGGCAATGGCAGCGTTGGCCTTTGGGGGGCGTTCCCCTACGGGATCCAGCCCGATGATGCGGCAAGCCGTATCAGTTGGGTGATGCCGCAACCCATGCCCGCTGACGGCAAGATGCGCCGCGCCGGGCCGCGTGTGTTCAACAGGAACGACACTCAAAACCATAACCGCGAAGTCTGAGATTCTGGCCCCCGGGCGCACCGGGGAACAGCTCAACATTTAGAACGGAGACTATGAAAATGTTTCGTAGAACTTTAAAAATAGCTGCGGTGATGGCCTTGCCAGCCGTGGCGCTGTTTGGCGGGGGTACTGCTTCGGCGCAGGGCCTGTCAGGTATCAACCAGTTTTGCATTGATATGTTCAATTCTGGCCAACAGCCGCGGCCGCCTTTTGAATCGAGAGAGCATCCCGACGGGATGACAACGATTCTGAATACCGCTGACGGCGTGGCGATCCACCCGCCAGGTGACAGTTTCGGCCCCAATCCGACAAACCTGTTGGATACGGTGTATGAGGATGTCAAAACATGCCGGGGTACTCCTATCCCAAACACACTGCCTTCAACGCCGGAAAATCCGTATAATCTGCATGATGATCCTGTCATCACGCAGATTGACAAAACGTCGCCCACGGATGATCTCGATTGGATCATGGACGAGCTTGAAGCGATGTCACGCCCGCACCGCATTTGCCGGAACTTTCGTGGGTCTCGTCATTGCTTTGAATATCCGCGCCGTGTCAATACGCAAAAAGCAAGGCGTCTGGCGCAGCACGCGGTGGACATCATCGAAGGCAATGACCTGAAGGGTCGGCTCAGGGATCGCGAATACGAAGGTTTTCCCTTGCTGCACTATCTGGGCGGTCTGAAAGAGAAAGCGGTGGATCCGGTTACCAAATCGGTCACGATCAACCAGATCTGGTACGATAGCCATATCGAATCCGACACGGCCTATATTGATCCGAGCGTTGTGGATTATGAGGAATGGACGATCAAATATAACGTCAAGATCCTTAACCGCGGCCATGAGGATTTTGCGCCCTATATGATGGTCTATGATGATCAGGATGAGCTGAACCTGACGGATGTCGGCGGGCCTGACCTGACTGCAGGCGGCACCAGAAAACCACGCATTCCGAATGTCGGGCTGGATCAGACTTTCTTCCCGATGGAAGAGGGCCTGATGTATACGCTCAACATGAAGATGCCGCCGGCACGCATGTGGAACCTGACCTATCACTGGGGCTGGCGCGTTCACCCGCCACGGGTTCAGGTGACCGAGAACGTGACATCACCTGTCGGGCCATTCCTGCGGCGCAATCAGGCAGAGATTGACACCTTTGGCGCAAATCCGCGTGAAAGTGAAGAGGCCAAGCTGGCTGCTATCTCGATGATCGGCGATACGGCACCTGCCAAGCGCATGTGGCGGATGTTCAAAGAGATTGCGGATGGCCATGGTTACGGCAAACATCGTACCGCGCGTAAAGTCGATCATTTGATGCCGTTGATCCGTCAGGCCTTTTACGACTGGCAGAACCGCAACCAACTGCCCACCGGCTATGAAATGGCCGATGATGCGGACATGACCCTGTTGTTCATCAACAATACGATCTACGGGCAGGTCAAAGGTCATGATGGGGATGCGCAGGTCGCGTTGACCGATGAGATGTGGTCAAACCGTGGTGATCAGGTGACGGTTCAGTTGCTGAATGGCGACTTTTACCTGCACGCCTATGTGCTGGTTGACTTCGGTGGTTTGCGCGGGTGGGAAAATACCTTCCACAACACGCTGGCCATCGGTGGTGCCGGGCCTCTGTTTACCTTCGGCCGGAACTATTTCTGGATCCACGTCGCGGGCCAGGGTGCAATTCCCATCCCGGTTGCGACACGTCTGGAAGAGCCACCTGCCACGCCATATGCATCTTATGAATCTGCTCAGGGTTACAAGTATATGCGCGGTCGTGCGGGCAACCCCAATAATGCGGGCGACCACCCCTATAGTGCGACGGGCGGCCTGATGGAGCCGGTTGACAGTTATGTCAACAGCGTCAACGGCGCGGGCGAGCATAAGGTGATCGTAAACTTCAGTTACGAACCGGCACGCCGGTTGCGGATGTATCAGTTTGATGCGCTGCACCATGACACGGCTATCTGGTCGGTTCACTGATACCAGACTTGACAAAGGCACCGGCGGGCAAGTTTCGCCGGTGCCATTCCATTCTTCACTACATTACTCATTCGATCCCGATGGAGATTCAAGATGCCCCGGAATTTGACATTACTCACCTTGCCCGCTGTTGCGCTTTGCCTTGCGCTGGCGGGTTTCGCCACAGCCCATGGAACAGACCATACGGAGGAGGCCGGCCATACCGATGGTCATGATCCTTCTGAGAGCATGATGAAGATGGCGATGCGCATGCCCGACCATATCGGCATGGACGAGGCCAACAGCGTTGAAGGCGCCATGCGCCCCGACGGCTTTCATTACAAACGCAGCTTCAACCCCTATGTGATGCCCGATGTCACCCTGCGCGATGCCCATGGCAAAAAGGTGAATTTCGCCGAGCTGATGCAATATGACGGCCCGGTCCTGCTGAATTTCATCTTCACCAGTTGTGCCACGATCTGCCCGGTGATGAGCGCCACCTTTGCCCAGACCCAGGAAGATCTGGCAAAGATTGAGGATCATTACCTGATGGTTTCGATCTCAATCGATCCCGAATATGACACCCCGAGCCGGCTCAGCGATTATGCCAAGCTGCATGATGCCAGCGATAACTGGGTCATGCTGACCGGCCAGTTTGATGATATTTTCGCGGTCGTGCGCGCGTTTGACGCGATTTATAAAGGCGACAACAAGATGTATCACCGGCCGCTGACCTTCCTGCGCGAAGGCCCGGATGCGGGTTGGTTGCGGATCGAGGGGCTGCTGTCGTCGGCAGAGCTGGCGGATGAATATACAGACATCATCAACGGGGCTGCGGACTGATGCATTTCTCAGCTTTGCGGCTGGGCTGGCGTGTATTCTTGATATGCGCGGGCCTGGTGATTGTGCCCCTGATGGCAAATGCCCAAGGGGATGCGGAATTGGGCCGGCGGCTCTATTGGGAGGGCATTGGCGCCAATGGCCTGCCCATCAAGGGCAGAACCCAGGGGGACGTTGAAATTTCAGGCGCGCAGTTTTCCTGCGTCAACTGCCACCGTCCCAGTGGTTATGGCACCTCGGAGGGCGGCAATTACGTGCCGCCGATCACCGGCCCGGTACTGTTTGAAAAACGCACCGCCAACCGCAATCGCATGTTCAAGGAACTGTATCAGGAGGTGCAGCCGCCCGGTTTCTGGGCGCGGGTGCGCCAGCCCCGGATCAGGCCCGCCTATAACGAGCCCTTGCTGGCGCGCGCCCTGCGCAAAGGCGATGATGCCGCCGGCCGCCCGCTTGATCCGATCATGCCGCGCTATGATCTGACAGACACCGATGTTGCCAACCTGACGGCATTCCTCAAGGGCCTTTCCGACAGGATTGATCCCGGCGTGGACGCGAAAGACATCCATCTGGCAACGATCATTGGCCCCGATGCTGATCCTGCCGAAATCAAAGCAATGATGGATACGCTCAATCTGTTTTTCACCTGGATGAACAAGGATACCGAGGGCGATACCCGCAACCCCACATTCTCGCCGGGCTACCGCTCGGAGTTTATTCCGGCCTATCGCTATTGGAAGCTGCATGTCTGGCAACTTGAGGGCGCGCCGAGCACATGGCGTGATCAGCTTGAGACTTATTACAAGGAGCAGCCGGTCTATGCCACCGTGAGCGGCTTGGTGAACGGGCCATGGGACGAGATCGGAAAGTTCTGCAATGACAAACACCTGCCATGTGTATTGCCCAATACCGAGCTGCCCAACCCCGGCGATAACCGTTATGGCTATTCGATTTTCTTCAATCGGGGGCTGGCGTTAGAGGCCGAAGCGCTGGTGATGTATCTGGGCGGTGCCGATACACCACCCGCGCGGATTGTGCAGCTTCATGGCACGGGCCTGCGCGGCACCCGCCCGGCAAAGGCGCTGAGCGCGGCGGCGGAATATCAGCTGGAAGGCACGGAAATTGAAACCGTCAGCTATCAGGGTTCGGAGGGATTAAGCGCGGCTTTGGCCAAATATGGCGATGCCGAAACGCTGGTGATCTGGCCCGATGATCCGGTGGCGGCCATGGATGTATTGGCAAAGGCCAACCCGAAGGCGGCGCAGATTTATCTGCCTTCGGCCAGCAAGGATGCGGCCGTGGCTGCGCTGCCTGCGGATATGATCGCACGCACGCGGATCATCTGGCCCTATGACAAGCCCGATCATTACCATCCGCGCAAATACCGTATCCGCGCGTGGATGCATTCCCGGCGGCTCGATGTGACGCATCCAAGGCTGCAACTGCAAACCTATTATGCGCTGACCATGCTGCAATACGGCCTGCTGCATTCGATCACCGATTTTCAGCGCGATTACCTGATGGAGATCATCGAACACGAGGCTGAAAATGAGCTGAACCCGGGCACCCACCCGGAATTGGGGCTTGGCCCGGGGCAAAGATTTGCCTCGAAGGGCGCCTACATAGCTGAACTGGCACCGGAAGAACGGGTGGGCTACCGGGTTGTCAGTGACTGGATCGTGCCATAGAGTTTTGAGTAATGTGCTCTCATGGTACGTAGTGGGCGGCGGGGTAACCTGCCGCCCGCGCTTTTTGGGCGTTCATGTTGCCTTCAGATCAAAGCCATTGTCAACCAGACAAACCCCGCCGCCATTGAAAGATAGGCCCCAAAGGGAATGGCGGTGGTGGATTTTATCCGCGCGGTGCCTGACCAGCCTTGCATTGCGGTGACGAACACCGCGCCAAGCGCCGCTATTAGGGCGGTGACCGGCAGGGCAAATATGCCAACAGCCGCGCCAATACCGGCCATCAGTTTGACATCGCCCATGCCTATGCCATCCCGCCCGCGCAGGGCTTTGTATCCCAGTTTGATGATCAGGAATGAACCCGCGCCTGCCGCGGCTCCGATCAGGGCGTCCTGCAGGTTGCTATCCGGGTTTTCAATCGCCAGCGCCAGTGCAATGAGAAACAGCGCCAATGTCAGGAAATCCGGCAGCCTGAAATCCGCGAAATCACACAAGACAAGCCCCAAAAGGCACCAAAGCAACAGCGCCCCGAGCAGCATTTGCAACGGGCTGGCCGCGACCAACACCGCCAGACTGGCCAAAACCATCCCGGCCGCCTCGGCATAGAAAAGCCGCTTTGGAATATCCCCGTGGCAAGAGCGGCAACGCCCGCCGAGCCAGAGATAGGACAGCACCGGCAGCTTGTCACGCCATGCCACCGGTGCCTGACAAAGGCGGCATTGCGATGGCTTGCGGATGATATCCTCGCCATGGGGCAAACGATCGGCCACCAGGGCCAGAAATGAGCCAGCCGCCCCGCCGGAAAGGATCACCATGAATGCAAGTATCATTGTCCCGGTCATCGCATTTTCAATGCATGAAGCTGTGGATTTAAGTTGAACGGGTTGATTGAAAAGGATTTATCCATGGGGTATGATTCCATAGAATTATCCAAGTGGCAAAAGCTCATTTTAAGCAGCGTGAAATGGTTGTTTTTTGGTTTTAGCGTAACAACGGGAAAGTTATTTCAGGATGCAAACAAAGATGTCATCTGTGGTTTTACCGCATTACATACCTTCCCGGCAACAGCGGTCCGAGGCCGGGTTTTCGCTGTTGGAGCTGATGGTTGTTGTGGTGATCATGTCGATCCTGGCACTGGTGATCATGCCGCGCGTCATCAACCGCCCCGATCAGGCGCGGGTGAGCCGGGCGGTATCGGATCTGGCGGTGCTGCAGAGTGCTGTAAACCTATATAAGCTGGATAATTTTCGCTATCCGACCACCGAGCAGGGCTTGCAGGCGCTGATCACGGCCCCAAGCGTGGAGCCGCTGGCGCAGAACTGGGCGCAGAACGGCTATATTGACCGTTTGCCAAAGGATCCCTGGGGGCAGGATTATCAATATCTTCAGCCCGGTGTGCATGATGAGTTTGATATTTTCACCCTGGGCGCGGATGGGGTTTCGGGCGGTGAGGGCCTGAACGCGGATATTGGTTCATGGGGCGAGGAATAATTCATTCGGATCAGGGGTTTTCCCTGATCGAAATGGTGATCGTGGTGGCGGTGATTGCAGTGATGTCGATCACCGCGGTATTATCGGTGGGGCGCAGCGGGGCGACCTCGCAAAGCGATGCGGCGCGGTTTTCTGCCGCCTACGCCCGCCTGCGCGAAGCGGCAATTCTCAGCCATCAGGCGCGGGCGATGTTTCTTGGCCCCGGTCAGTGGCAGGTGTTGAAGCCCTCTGATGACGGGCCCGCGCAATGGCTGCCTGTCGGCGCGGCGCAGCAGTTTCGCGGCGAGGTGCGGTTTCAGGGCAAAACCATCGCGTTGGGGCAGGGGGGCGCAACCCCCACGCCCGATCTGATCTTTCTGCCTGACGGTCAGGTGACGCCCTTTGAAGTAAGCTTTATCGCGGCCAAATCCGTCACCCGCTGCAGCGGCTCGGGCTGGGAGGGGATGACATGCGCGGGCGATTGACTGCCGAATCCGGCATTACCTTGCTGGAGCTGGTGATCGCGGTGTTTGTGCTGGCGGTTGGCACCATCGCGGCGCTCAGGGCCGTGGATCATGCCCAGCGCAATATCGGCGGTGAGGCGGCGCGATTATTCGCCGCTCAGGTGGCGCTGAACCGGGCCGAGGAATTGCGGCTGATGGGGGCGCTTGATGGCCGTGCTTTGCCACAAAGCGTGGAATACGGCCCGTATAACTGGCGGATTCAGGTCGAGGAAAAAGAAACCCGCGCGGGCTTTGTCGAGGCGACGGTGACGGCACGCGCCGAAGGTCAGCCGGGTGCGCGTTATGTGGTGATTGTGAACAAGGACATCAGCCAATGAGCCTCGCGGAATCCCCCCGAGCGGCCCCGCCCCGTGCAGCCCCGCCCCATGAGGCCGGGATCAGCTTGCTTGAGCTGGTGATTGTGATGATGCTTTTTGCGCTGGTTGCGGTAATGGGGTTGCAGGCCCTGAGCGGGGCGATGCGCGCAGAGGGGCGGCTGAGCGCGGTGGATGAGGCAACCGCGAACATGACGCGGGCCCTGACCATGCTGCGCAATGATCTGAAATCCGCCGACAGCCGGGTGTTCTGGCCGCCCGGCGCGGAGCAGCCCGCGCGCGCGTTCATTGATTTGTCGGCACAGGACGGCACGCTGGAATTTACCCTATCCGGGCAGCCGGTTCTGCCCGATGTGCAGGCGGCGGGGTTTTCGCGGGTGATCTGGCGGCTTGACCGGGAAAATGCCCGCCTGACGCGGCAGGTCTGGCCGGTATTGCGCCCGGGCGCGGACCGGGCTCAGGCACCCGAGGTTGAAATGCTGCCGGGGATTTTGGCGCTGCGGGTGCTTTCTTATGCCGGCAAGGAGGCAGGATGGGTTGAGGAATTCGGCACCCAAGGCCGGGCTTTTGATCCGCCCTTGCCCGAGGCGGTTGAGCTTGAACTTGAGTCCGAGATCTATGGCCCTTTGCGCATTTTGGTGCGGTTATGACGCGCCGGGGCAGCGCAGGCAGGGAGCATGGCATCGCCTTGCTCAATGCGCTGATATTGGTGGCGGCGATTGCGGCGATTGCGGCAGGTCTGATGCTCAGGGCGGAAAACAGCCGCACCCGGATCAGTTATCTGCAAGGCTCGGCGCAGGCAATGCTCTATCTTGACGCGGCGGAGCTCTTGGTTGAACCGGTGCTGCGCGGCGATTGGATGCGCGATCAGACTGTGGATTACCTGTCGGAAAGCTGGGCGGTAAACCCGATTGATGCCGAGGTGGATCGCGGAACGGTGACCGGTGAGATGCGCGATTTGCAGGGGTTGTTCAATGTCAATTCCCTGAGTGTCCCGAGTGACGGATCGGCGGTACAGGCGTTTGAACATCTGCTGCGCAGCCTCGATCTGCCGGTTGTGCTGGCGCGGGAGGTTACGGCTTTTACCCAGCCTTCGGCAACGGGGGATATGGCGGCCTATAATGATCGTGATCTGCCGGTGCGCCCGGCGTTGCGGCCGCTTGATGATATCTCCGAGCTGCGGCTGGTGAATGGCATGACATCCGAAATTTACACCCGGTTATTACCCTATGTCTGGGCCGGTCCGGTGGGGGTGTCGGTAAATGTGAATACCGCCCCCCGCGCGATTCTTGCGGCAATTTATCCGGCGGCGACTGCCGGCAATATTGACCGGTTGATTGCCGAGCGCAATAAAGCGTATTTTGTGGATATGGCAGATTACAACACCCGTCTGGGGCGGGCGATTCCGGCGGCGGTTCTTCAGACGGCGCGCATTCCCAATGGCGGCCTTGGGGTGAGCAGCGCGTGGTTTGAGGCGCGCTTTACCGCCCGGCTCAATGATACGGTGCTGCGGCGGCGGCTGGTGATTGCACGCGACAGACTGACCGGGCGCAGTGAAATAATCCGGCGGATCGGGCTTTATTGATGGGGTATCACAGGAAATATCAGGGCCGCGTTGCGGCTGAGGCGGCGAGGCTGCCGCTTTATCATCTGGGCGGGGAAGGGCCGTTGCCGCAAGGGCCTTATGTGGCGCTGGTGCCGGGGGCGCAGGTGACGGTACTTGCGCCTGATTTGCCACCCGGTCTCAAGGGGCGGGCGCGTGAGGTGGTTGCGCGGCGTCAGATGGCGGATTTGTTTGGCCGCAATGCGCTGGATTTTGAGCTGCGGCCCCAGGTTTTGGGCGCAGGCAAGCTGCCATGGAGCCGGGCGCTGGCCGTGGACCCGGCCGAGCGGCAGAAATGGCTTGAGAAACTGACCCCGGCCTGCCGCGCGGTTCTGCCCGATTACATGGCCTTGCCCTGGGCGCCGGAAATCTGGACGATTGAGATGGCGGAGGGGCAGGTTCGCGCGCGCCTGGGCGTGGATGACGGCTTTACCGCCGAGCCTGCGCTGGCGCTGGCCTTGCTGCAATTGGCGGTTTTGACGGCAAAACCAAAGGCGGTTTTGCTGTTGGGCGCGGAGGATGCGGGGGTGGAAGCCCTGCTCAAAAGCCACAAATTGGAAATCTCGGATGATCCGGGCAGATACGGTGCCAAAATCTTTGCCCATGGTGAGTTGGTGCAGGATCTGACGCGCGATCCCGGGGCGGAAAGCCGCGATTTGCACCGGGCGCTCAGGCCGCTGGCATGGCCGGTGGGGATGGCGGTTCTGGCGCTTGGGCTTTGGGCCGGAGCAATGGCGCGCGAGACCTATGAACTCCGCGCGCAGGCCTTGGCTCAGCGCAAGGGGGCCGAGCGGATATTGCGCGAGACTATGATTCCCGCCGGGCCAATTCTGGACATGCGCGCGCAGGTGTCACAACTGATTGAACAGCGCCGGGCGGCGGCCGAACAGGCGGGCATGAAGGCGCGGCCGATGGATGTCTTTCGCCGCGCGGGCGAGGTTCTGGCGGATAGCGGCGCGCAGGTTCTGGCGGTGAGCTATCAGGCCGGAAGCGGGCTGGTGATTGATCTCAAGGCCCGCGATTTTGCTGCCCTTGATCAACTGGTCGCGGCGTTGCGCGGCGCGGGGGTTGAGCTCAGCGTGGCGCAATCCACCGCGCGGGAAAATGAGGGGGTTGAGGCGTCTTTGGCGCTGGTCTCAAACCGGGCTTCAGGCGGGGGATCAGGCCAATGAGCGCGCGGATTATTGATTTTCTGGCAGGTCTGAGCCGCCGCGAGCGCTGGCTTTTGGCGCTGCTTACCGGGGTGGCCTTGCCGCTGGCGGCGGTGTTTGGGCTGATTTTGCCGCTGTCCGAGGCGCGCAATGCGGCGCGGGCGCAGGTGGATGAGGCGCGGCTGATCGAGGAATGGGTGGCGGCGCGGGCCGGGGAATATCTGGCGCAGGGGGCCTTGCTGGGCACGGATAGCGCGGATCAGGGCCCGCCTTTGGGCATCAGCGGCATTGAGCAGAGCCTGGTTGAGGCGGGGCTGCGTCAGGATGTGACCGAGCTTGCCAACAGCGCGGGTGGCGGCGTGACTTTGCGCTTTGAGGCGGTGGCTTTTACCGCGCTGACCGGTTGGCTGAGCCTGAATCAGGCCAGTTGGGGATATGATCTGGAGGCGTTTCGCTTTGTGCGCGGGGCGCGCGATGATCTGGTTGAGGCCGATCTCAGACTGGTGCCGGCGCAATGAGGCGGATCGTGATCCTTCTTTTGGGCCTGATATTGGGCATGGGCGCGGCTTTGGCGGTGGAAGGAAAGATGCTGCATCTACGCCACTTCCTGCCCTCTGCCGAGCCGGCCGGGATGCAGGCGGTGGCGGATGACGCGCCTCTGATCAAGGTGTTTTGCGGGTTTGCCGGTTCGTCCGGCATCGCGGCGATTTTAGCCTTGTTTGGGGAGGGTTGCGAGTTCTGAGGTGATGTCTTTGTGGCGTGAGGCCATGGCGCCCAAGGGGTCGAGGCCGGCGTCGGTTTTGAGCATCTCGGCGAGGGCGGCGCGGGCGGAGGTC